>NZ_SWCN01000024.1 GCF_005116575.1 Desulforhopalus sp. IMCC35007
TGCATCATTTTTTTGATTGCTGATTCTTTGAACTTATCTGAGTAACGTTTTGACACTAGAGGCTCTCACTTCGCCCATTGGTTATATATGAAAATATTTGAAGTGCAAACTATTCTGACACATAGGGTGACATCCACATCCTGCGTTGCACGAATCGGAGGTGCGGCCATGTCAGTGAGTAGCAAACCGGTGGCACAACCACCCAGGAAAACCAGTTGATCGATCAATTCGTCAAGGAGTTCAACTGCTATTTCAAGGATTTCAATATTTGGGTTTGTTATCCGATGCATATTGCCCCAATCGCAAGCTCAATTTTTGAATGGCCATCTTTCTCTCTCTAGCTCGACCGCTGCGAATTACGTCCACCAAGGTTAGCAACTGATAGAATTCTTTATCAGCGCGCGCTGCCTGGGGTGCCGACTTATGGAGCGGTCGAAAAGCAATTCCACGAACCTCTCCATCTGGATCAGGCCAAACCGGGGGAGGTTCCATAGCGGAGCTGACCAACAATTCTGAAAGTGGAGGGGCTGCATAGGCTGTCGGCATCCCCCTTGTCATCTCTCCCTGCTCAGCCCAAAAAACATATTTGAGTCCATGGATAAGAAATTCCTCAAGATTGCTAAAATGAGGCACTATCTTATCATTCTGTCTTATTGCTAATTTTGCAGCCAACATCCGCTTGACTGCTGCATGAATCTGAGATGGGCTTATTCCTAGCTCCACAGACAAAATAGGATAGGACCATGTTTTTGATTTCATTACAACGAGCTTGAGCAGTATAAAAATATCCTGTGACTTCAACATGCGCCATTCTCCATTCTAGATTCGAGAATACAGAATAGCATGGGCGAAAATTAAAGTCCAAATTAAATTTACTTTTCCCGAGCTTTGTTGCCATGAAATAGAGATTCCAATTGGCAGTTATAAGGCAAGAATGAAATTCAAGACTTTACATTATCCTGATATGATCATCACTCCACCCCTGCCTTAAATCGCTGAAATGGAGCAAGTGCAAACTTTACCTTCCCAAAGAACATCTTTTTAAAACCACAAATCGATGCCAAACATTATTATCAAAAGGTTGTCTTGTGTATATTTATGTTTGGGCTCACTTTACATGAGGGGGCAGTGAAAGTCTTGTGCCAACTGGAGAGTGCAGGGCAAACTATACCAGGGCACTTCGGCTGCAGATAGATACGACTGGAGTTCATTGCTTAAATTTCAGAGATCGTAATCCCTATAAGGTCTCTCCTGCAGTTTCCCTAATTTCTAACTCTCTGCCTTCAGAAATAACAACAGTGATTTTCTTTGAGGCACCTACTTCAATGACTGGTGTTGCCTGTTTGGCAAGGCTCAGGTAGAAATCATGCAGGCTGGCTGCCCCTTCTGAGAGACCGCCACCTATCGAATATTTTGCAACTTGACCAGAATCGATGCTGGTTGTCGTGCCGAGAGCGGAGGTTGATTGAGTCGTTGCCGATGATTTCAGCATATCTCCCATACCACCAAAGAATCCAGCCACAATCGTTCTGGCAGTTGCTGCTCCCATCCTTGAGACGACTCTTCCGGACAGGCCGACTTTGCTGTCGGAGTCTGTGACAAAACCTTTAACCTGCGTATCGATGATCGCTTTACCCTCGTTACTGAGGCATGAGAGTGATACGAGACGCACATCGGCTCGTTCTTTATCCAGTCTACCCACGGCCTCGGCAATGACAAAACATCCTGCTAAATTGGCCTTGATATCATTTGGAAGAACGGCTGGGGTCTGAATTCTGAGAAGGAGTGGTTCAGGGTTGTTGGTTCCTTTACCTGAGGTAGAAGCGTCGAAACCGGTCAACAGCTTGGCCTCCATAAAAGAAGGAGGGAGATAGACTGTTCGTCCTTTTTTTTTACTGTTCTCAGAATCTAAATCCCTAGAAGTAATGGCCGAATTGGAAAGTACACTGATCTCACCGATCATCCTGGGCTCAGGTTGCGGTTGTGGCGGCAGGTTTGTCGGTATAGACCTGCTGCCGAGAGGCAAAGGCCATACCTGCTCTTCAGGTGGTGTTGCCTCAGGCTTTGCTTGTTGCGTCACCTGATCGGCAGTAGGGATCTCAGGGAGGGTATTTGGGGTGCTACTCTGTTCTTGTCTCTTTTGCTCTCGAGTTAATTTGTCTACCGATTCCTGGAGAGATTCAAGCTGGCGTCTCTGTTCCCGGAGCATGGTTTTTTGAATCAGGTCTGGTTCCAGTTGTATCTCACGAGTATTCTTTTGCCCAAAGAAGCCTTTGGAGGTACCAGGACTTGAAGAGTTGTATCCGGTAGCAACCAGAATTATAAAAATGACTCCGATCCCTGACCAGATAACAATCTTCTTTTGTTTGGGGCCAAGATCCTTGAATCTTTGTTTAAGGCTCATTGAACACGCTCCTTCTGATCCACGACGAAAACCATGGTGGATTGGTTCGGCTCTAAGGTGTGATTTTCGATAGAGACCGCAAGGATTGATTGGCTGATGGATGAGGAAAGAAACAATTGTTCATTCACGTCTATTGTTTTCTTAGAAAGGGATCTGGTCAAATACTTTTTTAGGCGCAGTCCAACGCCATCCACATCAACAACCTGCAGTAATTTCACCTCTAAATCTGCTGAAAGAGGAACCATCCTGGTTGATTCGCTTATCCTGTAACTTGTTGGGTAATTTCCATGGTAGGCTTCTTTGATGAGCAGGAGGGCCTGTTTTTCCAAGGGCATCTTTTGATAGTGGACAATGTTTTCCTTGAAAGTATCACCGTTAGGGGAGGCAAGACGAAGGGTTACCGAGGGGATGTCCGCTGGTGTAACGAGCAGGGTATAGACTGCGTTGTTGCAGACCACAAACAGCTCGCTCTGCGTATCTGCATAGAGATATTCATCCCCAAAATCCTCAATCTTGAATTTGATGAAGCCGTTATTGCCAGAAAAGTGCCCTGTCATTGCCTTTTCCTGGGAGAATATTAAATCGTTCATTGGCCCTGGGCAGACAATCCGATTGATGTCGTGGTTAGAGAGTTCAACGGAGGTTGGGAGCTCTGCTTGGATAACATCACTTGCCAGGCAATTACTGCTCAGAGTTGTAATCAAGACAGCTGTTGCGAGAAATAATTTAGTCACGTTCCTGCTCCTGCCTTTGTGTTAATTTTTCCTTGAACGATGTGATGTAAAACCTGCCATCTTCCAGGCGATAGTCAATCAGATAGGTCTTGCTACTGTTTTCAATAAGAGTATCTCCGGCATACTGTTTGAAGTTGCCAAAAACCTCTATGAAATCTTCACTAACCGCTATTTTCTCCAGATAGAAAACGGAACTGACCTGGGATTCTTCAACCCTGCTGGCCAGGGAATACCAGGATGTGGATGCCTGTGGATAGGTTTCGGGAGCAAAAAAGGCAAGAAGTTCCTCAAATTGACTCCGTGCCGTGGGCGGGGAGTAGGTGGCTGCAAGACCTACAATTCTTCTGCTCATATCCTTGATATAGACATCAGTTGGTTTGCCGTGGGTAAACTCCACAGTCCCAGTCATCGTAGGTGGAATTAAGACGACCCGTTGATATTTTACCGCTCGATACACCATGATTGAGTTGAAAATTACGGCAATGGCCATTACGGAGATAGCAAATTTCAGCAACCGATTTTGGGCAAAGAGATTACTCGTTTTTTGCAGAAAGATGTCTGTCTTCATTCATGAAACTCCCGTTGAAAATAGTCGGGATAATTATTCATCTGGATACAACCAAACATGTAGAGGAGGTGTTTAAGAAACCCTCTGGGTTTTGATCTCTTAGTCCTGGTGTAGAAGTATTGTGTGATCAGAAAAACGAGCCACATGATTTTGCCATAGAGGAGAGCGAGCGTTAGTGTAAATACACAGAGGATCAATTCATCAGTTTCAAACCAGAGTACCTGGATGGGTCTTGAGAGGTACTGGGGAAACCTGTGGGTGAAATTATTCTCGCTCATTTACCTTTTGCTCCAAGAAAACAAAGTTTCTTAAACGATCATTGCACCTATCGTCTGGACCACTGCATCGGCCTTTAACAGAAATGCTCCACCTAAAACAACTCCTGCTGCAGGTAAAATCATTTGTCGAATGGCAAGTATTGCAGAGAACACCATGCAGGCAACACCGGCCACAAAACCGATAGGTCCCAGCAGGATTTGGTTTACCCCGATATCATAAAGGTCATAGGCAAAGGAACCTGCAGCTGGCACGGTCATAGCCATGGCATTGCTTGATACCAGGCAAAGAGCCGCAATCATGACTATGGCTGCAAGTTTATTTCCCTGTTTTCCTAAATTGTCTTGTAGCAGGATTCTGTCGTTCATGCGTTTGTCTCCAGGTAAAGTTCTTTTTGAAATTGATTCAATATTGCTCATGTCTGTATCAGCTATTTTGTCGTTATTTCAACTCGACGATTTTTAAATAATTCCTCCGGATTGGTGGTTATGGGATTCATTTCCCCTTTCGCTTGCAGTGTGGTCACGGTGTAACCCTGGCTTTGAAGAAAATGGACGACAGCAAGGCCACGTTGGCGTGAAAGCATAAAGTTGTATTGCTCAGAGCCAAGTTCGCAGGAATACCCGGTGATGACCAGAGGAGTATGATGGGTTATTCCATGATTCTGCATGTCGGCAAGGAATCTTTGAGCGGCTATAGGTGAAAGAACTGCGCTGCCCAGTTCGAAAGGAATCATTGCGAGATGAACATTCTCTGCTGGTGATTTGTTTACTTTTGTGGAATCCTTGATCACAAAAGTAGTGGATGTGGTTGTCTTTGTAATATGCATTTGAAACTCGTATAGTTCCTGCCGAATCTCCATTGCCCATGGCGCTACAGGGAGTAAAAGGATGGCAGTCATTGCGAAAAATATGGTTTGGTTTCTATTCTTCATCTCTGTTTTCTTTTTTCAGGCCGTGTGACCTCTTTGATTTTTCATTTATTGTTCTTTTTGTAGAACGAGGTCCTTAACCCTTAAATGTAAGTGCCAATAAATGTTGTTTATTACTTCTTTGTTTGTGCTTTGTAAGAGGTCCTTTACTTAATTATTCGCCGCATTTTTTTCCCGATGCCTTACAACCTGTACCCGGTTTCTTATTTGATACAGGCGGATTATCTGCTCTTTTTTGAGGAGAAACTGGAAGGTGGTTTGGATTTCTTCGATGACAGTACGCATAGGGAGTTCTTTTCCAGGTTGCAGATTGTAGTAGCGACTATAGGCGTACCGTTCCCATTTGGATGACAAATCGGCAGTTCTCAAAAAGCTGAGTCGAGTCCTGATGGAAAGGCGGCTCAGTTGTGTTCGCAGCAGCTCTTTATTTCCCCAGATCTGTTCGAAAAAATGAAGATTGGTCAGGTCTGCCTGCCGGAGAGGATCTTCGATGATGCCCATGCGATGTAAATAACTGAGGGTGCGCTTGGGAATGGTGGTAACTTTTGCATAATCTGTGATTGAAATCATTGCGTGGCCTCCGAAATGCGTTGAAGAGTATTGCTTATCAGGCGGTAGGCCTGACGCTTACTGACCTTGAATTCCCTGGCGATATCTTGAGCACTGACAGGAGTGGGCTGCTCTAAAAGCCAGAGACAGATCTGCCGTTGACGCTTGCTGACCACTTGCAATACCTCGTCGATTCTGTCTGTTTCCGGTTCGATGACCTCTACGGTTTTTTCCTGAGGTGGGAGAAAATATTCTTCTAAGCAGTGAACTGTCTGAATACCGGATGCTAATTTGATGCAGTTGGTTTTGAAAATAACCCGGAAAAACGGTACAAATCTCTCCCGTTGGCCATTTTTCCTGCAACAGATCAGGGCGTTGTAGGCGGAAAGTGTTGCTTCCTGATAAAGATCTTCGCTATCACCTGCCATGAATTTGACATATGGCGCAGCAGCCAGGCGAACAAGCTTTTTGTTGGCATTCACCCATTGCATTGCGGTATTCCATGTTTCCCGGCTGAAGAGTTGTTGCTGGTAATGTTTTGAGTGTGTCATTTTGCTGTCGACCTCCTCTCTGATGTCTTCTCTTTAAAGATTAAAATAAGATTAAAAAAGATTAGGTAATTTCGGTCACCCGGCTAAAACTCAATGCTGTAGAGCATTTCAGCTGATTTTACTTTTGCAAAGTGTGAGTGCTATGCCCCCTTCGTGTGAGTGCTATGCCCCCCTGGGTGTGAGTGCTATGCCCCCGGGTGTGAGTGCTATGCCCCCCGGGTGTGAGTGCTATGCCCCCCAGGTGTGAGTGCTATGCCCCCCCCTGAAAATTCTTTTAGAAGGTTCTCCCTTGTTTTCTGTACATGCACCTTGTCATGGGTATCAATTTGCCAGTCTAGAATCGCCTTTACATAGACCAACTCATCCAACGCTGTACGCAGACTTCGCCTGAAATCAGTCAATCGATTGCAGTCGGAACCGCATAGATGTTTCAAGGTGACGACTTTTATGGGATAAGGTTTCTTGTGACTGGCGTAGAAGCCATGTAACCATTTGGCCAGGCTTGTTTGTAGACAGAGTCGTTGATGCCACTGTATCTGTGTCATGCCTGCAGCGAAGAGAACTGAGAGTTTGGAATTTAATTTTATCCAGTAGGTTTGCTCACTCTCTTTGCATATAAATTCATCGATGAGTGATCCGGCATACGTCAAACGCTCGTGAGTCGGAGTGTGGCGGGTCTCAATGGCCATTTCTATAGCAGTTGCTGTTAGGCGACGAAAACAATCTTTGAGCCATATTCGGCCAGACTTTCCTGGTTGACGACCTATTGAGCGAAGGAAGCTCTTGATCTCAAACCTCAGGTATTCTTCATTAATCTTTTCCATATGCCGCTGCCTGGATTGCAAATGAAAGGCATGAGCCAGAACATCGAAATCTCCCTGGTCGAGTTGCCACCCTGTGTAGCGGATGTTCAGCCCCGCAATAGAAGTAATAGGTTCTCCCTTGACTGCTTTTCGCCGGCCACGTCTGATTACTCTAAAGAGGGCAGAGCGGAGGTAAATATTGGGTACTCCATGGGTTGTTGCTGGCCAATCAGGCAGGACTAATATTTTATTTTGTTTTCGGATTGCGTCTTGGAGTTCCGGCGATAGTTTTGTGAGATAGCGCTCTTCCGCAGCATCGACAGCATTTGCATCAGAAGATTTGTCCATAAACGGCGTACTGTCGGTATTTGCTGAGTTATTCTTTTGTTCATGAGCGACTCTCGACGCCATTTATCGGCCACTGTGAACTTTTACACGGTTGCGTGGTTTACCGATTCTTACCGCATGGATCTTTTTACTCATAAACCAATTCGTCAGGTCTTTTTCCAGAATCAATACAGTCTTTCCTGGTTTATAAGCGGCCAGATCACCTTTCTTGATTGCTCGGTGGATAGTGTGGTAGCTGCACTTCGCCAGGTTCGCCGCCTCATCTATAGTCATAGGATTGTCTCGTATCATCTTCATATGCCTCATCAACCGTTGTACTAACTTTTTTATTGTTCTGTCGTTGGATACATTTTTGGTGTCGATTGACTCCTTAGCAATCTTGATTGAAGGAACAACCCTAATAGTCTCCTTGTCAGATCTTGGGCAATTTTGATATTCAAGTTCCTGAAAACAATATGATCATTAAAGTGCCATTTAAATTTCACATCGATAGTGCTTTACAATAACTGGAACAGTATGGTATATGCTTAATTGAGTGCAGGTTTAAAGTCAAATAAATAACGCAATAACAATTGTTTAGTGGTTTTTTAAATGTCGAAGTAAAAGGACATTTAGACGGGTTTTAGGCAGTAAAAATATACAGCCGTAATTTTAGTAAATGTCGATAAATTATGCCAAGTTGTTGTTGGGCCTGCCAATTCCGGCGTTACTTGTATTCGCAGAGGGGCAAGTTGAATTGAAATGGAGCATAAAGTTTAACAAGAGAAATTATTTTTAATCATAGTCCTGGTAATCTCTGAAAATTCCCGAAAATATTTATGGAGGACGCTTTATGAAACTTGAGTGGCGGCTAAAACAGGTATTAGAAAAGAATAATCTCTATAAATTTGGCGTGGAATCACATATTGCCAACGATTGTGGGTTTCACCGGCATACGGTTGGCAAGTTGCTTCGAAATCAGGTTCAGAGCTCCAAGCTTGAAGTTTTGGAAAAAATATGTGGATGGTTAATCGAAAAGGGCGTGCCTGCAGAGACACTGCCAGGTGCCTTGTTCGGTGTTAGGCCTTCTGGGTTATGGCAGGCGATGGGGCACTCAAAGAAGATTTTAATTTTCTTGGGGGAGTACCACCTTAAAGGAAGAACCATTACTACCCCGCAGGCTTCTCCGCCTGTTTCAATTTCCCGTCATGATTCGATTGTTTCTTCAAAGATCATTCATTTTCTCTCCACTGAAAACGAACTTCGCGACACGAGGCCTTCGGTGAAAATGCTCTATGTTCCTTTTTATTTTACCCCAGGTGTTTCTGATGTCAGAGGGGATGGGTTAGCAGGAGATAAAGATCGGGCAAGCCGTATCTTTGAAAATATGCGAAAGGATAAAGGAACTGGACGTTCCACCATTTTGATCGGCAGTCAGAGGGTGAATTATCTGGTTGAGTATATGGTGGCCGATCTTTTTAACTGTGAACCGTTTAGTCCAGCGGATAATGAACCAAATGTTCCTTTTTATCTCTGCTACAGGAAGTTTGATCGACTTGTGCCGAGTTGTTTTGGTGGCGAGAAGAATCCATCAGGTGGAACCGGTGAAAATTGCCATGGCACCTATTATCTGGATAAAAATTTTAACTGGCAGTTTCTGGAATGGCAAAGAAGGATCGCTGATGCCGGGATTGTCATTATAACTCGTGAAGCGGATACTGTTGAGATGGCAGCATTCGGTTTTTCCGGTCGATCGACTAATGCCATAGGTAACGCTCTGTTGCAGAAATCAGAATATTTTTGGCCAGATAACGGTAACGGAGAGAATTGTACTGTCGTTGCAGGCGGAAAAGAAATCGGCGTATATATCTGCCAGGTTGAGTTCTGTGAACAGAACACCAAAAGTGAGGACTGGGCTTATGAAAATTTTGAAAACGATATGGTTAAGATAATCCCTTTGAATCGTAAGGTGCTGAAAAAGTATCTCGATAAAGGCTAGTTTTCAAACGAATTTGAGCGATGGTTATTTCTTGTGTGACACAGGCATATCTTTCAGGATTAGGGGTAGGGTGATGGCCGTCTGAGACTGAAAGGACATTGCCTTAGCTAACTGGATACAATTTGGGGAACCATCGTTCAACAGCATCAAGAGGAAAAGAGAGCACGAGTGGACTGCGGGTACTTTTGGATTTAAGGTACCCTTTTTTTAGAAGGTCAGAGACGACCATTCGCGCCATACGTTCACCATAGCCGGTTATCTCAGCAGCGTGACCACGTTGTACTTCACCCGCGAGTAGTGCCTCACGCAGCAAGGGGAATGAGCCCTTTGGTAATGATCCGGCTCCCATTTCATCTTCTATATGAAGCCGCATCCGGCGAAGAAGGTCGTCTGGCTCAAGCAGAGAGGACATGTAATCAACCTGGTCAATGCAGATGGTCAGGAAAAATTCACAGAATTCTGTTAAGGCCAGGGTTGATAACGCACCACGTCCATCAAGATCACCATGCCGAGGAGCATCAGCTGCCATCAACAGGGCTTTGTAGTCCCTAACATTGCGAGCTAATCCCCGCGCTACTGACCAAAGGCTACTGCCGATTCCACAACGCAAAAGAGAGGCATGCGACATAAGGCGGGTGACACGGCCATTGCCATCATAGAAAGGATGTATCCATAGCAATCGATGGTGAATTGCCCCCAGAGCGATTATTTGACGAACACGTGATAGTTTTTTAGGGTCATAAACTTCGCTGAACCGTTTTAGAAAACTGAGTAGGGACTCGGCCTCCGGTGGAATATGTCTCCCAACCTGCACACCACTTTTTCGTAATTCCCCAGGAACGATATGCAAACGTTCGCCTGTGTCTGGATTTTGTGTCCAAAGTAATTCATCCGGCAATCGTTGACAAAATTCACGGTGCAACCAAATAATGTAGTTAAGGCTTGTCGTTTCAACCTGCAAATCATCATGATGATCAATCAGACGCTGAACTTCAATATGGGCAACAGCTTCACGTTGCAAAGCCCTTTTTTCAGGATCAGTGGAATAGTCGGCATGAATCAGCGCCCGATCTATGTCACGGGGGTGTGTGTCATGTCCCTCGATTAGGTTGGAGTAGTAACAATTCATTGAACGAACAAGATCGCCAATCTCTAAACGTACTGCCCGCGGCAACAGGCTTGCCAATCCACTGGCTTTTGTTGCCAGGTCAATTGCCAAGTCCTCTAGTTTTCGCTCTCCTTCCGGAGGTAGCATGGGCTCCATTGAGCTGGTGGTTACTGGAATTGACATATGCTTGAGATCCTTTGTGATATTGCCGGAAAAAAAAACAATTTTAAACACAATATATCAATGTCTTGTTAAACACAATAGATGAAATATTGCCGGATTGTTTGCCGGTTCTCTCTAGCCTTGGAGCAAGGAGATGTGGGGACCAATAGATATACCATGTAAGATAATGTGTTTAGAATTTGAATATACTGATTACGCCCAAAATTACGCCTAAGGTCTATAATATATTGTTATTACGTCTAAGTATCAGGATTCCTAATCCTGGTGTCGCATGTTCGAATCATGCCGGGGGCACCAATAAAATCAAGGCATGCTGCTTTTTGCTTTTGTGCTTAGGGACACAAAAAACCAGGTTGGGGACACATGGAAATGTGTCCCCTTTCTTTTTACACCTACGCCTTCCCTTTTAAAAACAATCTGATTACCCCTAAAGTTCAGTCGAGGTGAAAAGAGTATTGAGGTAGGACACTATTTGTCCTACCAGGTGTGTCATAATACCTCTAAAAAACAGGAGGAGGGACATGCCTAAAAACAAAATACAATTTCAAAAAGGTTTGAGCTTGCAGAACTTTCTAAAATCATATGGTACTGAAGAGGATTGTAGAAATCGGCTCTTTAACATGAAATGTCCTACTGGGTTTTGCTGCCCTCAATGTGGTTGCAACCACTATTATACCATAACAACACGCAATCTATATCAATGCACTGCTTGCAAACATCAAAGCTCTCTCATAAGTGGAACTATCTTCGGATCGTCTAAACTTCCCCTTACCACTTGGTTTCTGGCTATCTACTTCATAACTCAATCTAAAGATGGCTTATCGGCTCTCCATTTGAGAAGGCTACTTGGAATTTCTGTAAATGCGGCCTTCAGGATGAAGCAAAATCTAATATTTGCCATGTTGTGGATCTTCATCATTCAATCAACACTGCTGGGATATATGAAGATCCAGACAACAAGTTCTTTCATTGGGTCAATACCATGATTGGCAATGTCAAAAGGACTATTCACGGCACATATCATTCCGTAAGTTCCAAACACTTGCCTAGATATTTAGCTGAATTCAATTTTCGATTTAATAACAGGTTTGATATGGGCTCCATGATTGAGATTTTGATTAAGCAAGCGATTAAAACCCAACCTCACCTCAGTATAAATTAAAACGTGCTGAAGAATGGGGGTAATCAGAAAAATATATAATAAATCATACCCCGGTATAGCAATGAGCGGAAATACCGGAGTATGTGCAGCAACATGCTGAACCCTATTTTGATGTACAATTAAAACTTCTCAATTAAACTAAGAACACAATCAATATCATCATTGGTATGACAGGCATTTATTTGGAAACGAATGGTTTCGTCACCCTTTGGCACCACCGGAAACGTGAGCCCGACCACCAGCACTCCTTTTTCAAACAAATACTGGACCAAATCGTGAGTTTTGGCGGTATTCCGCATCATGAGCGGAACCACCGGGTGGGGGCCGGAAATGGACTCCAGGCCCAGATCATTAAGCCCCTGCCTGAACCTTTGGGTTACCACACCCAGATGGACAAGACGCTCCAGACCCTCAGGGCTGTCGCAAACGTCAATGGCAGCAGTGGCAGCAGCACAGTCGGCAGTACTTAGGGGATTGGTGTAAATATAGGTATCAGCTTTCTGGCGGACTGCTTCCACCAGGGTAGTGCTGCCGGCAATGAAACCTCCGTTTACACCAAACGCCTTGCCAAAGGTACCCACTATAATATCTGGCCAGGCACCAGCGTATTCAGGAGTACCCCGGCCCGTTTTTCCGTACGCCCCAATACCATGAGAATCATCCACCACAGTAATCACACCGTCTTTGAATTTATGGTCATAGGCCTTGCAAATCTCAACAATCTTTGAAATTGGGGCATAATCCCCGCGCATGGAAAAAATCCCGTCAAAAACAACCACCACTCGTTCCATGTCCGGAGAAACTTCCTCCAGACAGCGTTGAAGATCGTCCATGTCATTATGATTATATATCCCTTTGTTTGCACTTGGGATATCGGTTATCCGCATGGCCCGGATAATGGAATTATGGTTAAGCCGATCTCCGATCCAATGTGTCTTTTTATTAGTAATGGACAGAGCCAGGCCGCAATTGGATGTATAAGCCGAATTAAAAATTTTGGCTGCCGGTTTTCCCACAAAAGCCGCTATCCGCTCCTCCAGTCGGACATGAGGGGTAAATGTTCCGTCTATGAACCGTACAGCTCCCGGTCCCACGCCGAACTCGAGTGTGGCTCGGTCTGCCGCTTTCATCACTTCAGGATGAAAGGAGAGGGATAGATAGGAATTTGAATTTAGTCTGATGAATTCATTATCAGAACCGGATAATTTATACCGAGGACCAAATCTGCCTTTAGGAGGAATATATTGGGTTATGACGCGTTCTCGGTTTTTCGAACGACCCTCTTTTTTAAGTGCATCAATCTCTAGGTTCAGACCCCTATCAAGTTTATCTAAAGACACAATGATCCTCCTTGTTTTTTATTCAGGAACAGCCCAGTCAAGCACCACTTTTCCAGAGTTACCAGCCCCCATAACTTCAAAGCCCTTTTCAAATTCGGTGTAATGAAATCGGTGGGTAATCAGAGGACTGATGTCAAGACCTGATTGGATCATGGTTGTCATCTTGTACCACGTTTCATACATCTCCCGACCGTAGATGCCCTTGATGGTCAGCATGTTGAATACAACTGTGTTCCAGTCGATATCCGTCTTATCGGGCATTATGCCCAACATGGCAATTTTACCGCCGTGACACATATTGTCCATGATGTCTTTGAGAGCAGCCGGGTTGCCGGACATTTCCATGGCTACATCAAACCCCTCCTTCATGCCTAATTGTTTCTGGGAATCTTTAAGATTTACTCTTGAAACATCGAGGGCAAGGGTAGCCCCGGCAGTTTTGGCCAGCTCAAGGCGGAAAGGGTTGACATCGGTTACCACCACATGACGAGCTCCTGCATGACGGACAATGGCCGCTGCCATGCAGCCGATGGGACCAGCACCAGTGATGAGCACATCCTCTCCCAGCACGTCAAAGGAAAGGGCGGTGTGGGTCGCGTTGCCCAAAGGATCGAAACAAGCCAGGACATCCAATGGAATGGATGGATCGCAGTACCATACATTGGTGACCGGAATGGCCAAGTACTCTGCAAAGGCACCGGGACGATTCACGCCTACCCCTTTGGTATTTTTGCAAAGATGACGGCGTCCGGCCAGGCAGTTACGGCAGTGTCCGCAGACTAAATGGCCCTCACCGGAAACCAGATCCCCAGGTTTGAAATCCGTCACATGGGATCCAACTTTCTCAATGGTGGCCACAAATTCATGGCCCACATGCATGGGAATGGGAATTGTCTGTTGTGACCATCTGTCCCAATTGTAGATATGGACATCCGTGCCGCAGATCGCTGTTTTTAAAATTTTGATGAGTACTTCATTGTGTGAAATTTCGGGCACCGGAACATCTTCAAGAACTAGCCCTTTTGCTGGTGTAGCTTTTACCAATGCTTTCATGGTCTTCATGGCAGATTGCTCCTTGGAAATTGCCTTATTCTGAGAATAACGTCATATAGGCAAAGACGAATCAGAGAAAAATCGTTTGCCCGGATAATTGAAGGAATCCAAGCAAACGAATTGAAAAAAGTTTTTGATCTACGATGTGAGTGCACAAGTAAAGCCACCTTTTCATGAATTAAATAAATCCTCAACACTCAGGTAACGTTCTCCGGAATCCGCAAATATTCCAACGATAGTTTTCCCTTTATTTTCAATAAGTTCTCCCATTGTTTTTAAGACACAGGCAACAGCACCCGACGTGATACCTACCAGAATGCCTTCTTCGCCAGCAAGTTGCCTGCACATGGCAAAAGCATCCTCTTCTTTGACTAGCATAATCTCGTCAATGATGTCTCTATCCAAGGTTTCGGGAACAAATCCCGGTGCGGTACCCATCATGCGGTGGGGGGTAAAAATGCCTTGGGAAATGAATGGAGCACTTTCAGGCTCAATGGCCACAAGGCGGATATCAGGGTTCTGCTCTTTAAGGTATTTGCCCGTTCCGCAGATTGTGCCGCCAGTTCCCAAGCCTGCGACAAGAATGTCGATTGTTCCTTCAGTATCTTTCCACAATTCCGGACCCGTGGTTTTGTAATGGGCATTTGGATTATCCATATTGATGTGCTGCCCCACATAAAAATATTCCGGGTGCTCTTTTCTGATTTCATTCATTCTTATTTTAGCACCTTTAGTCCCAAGAGATGGATCGGTCAACTCAAGTTTGGCGCCAAGGGCTTTCATCACTTTGCGCCGTTCAACACTTTGGATTGCTGACATGCAAAGAATGAGTTTATACCCTTTGAGGGCCGAAATATATGCCAATGCCATACCTGTGTTACCGCTGGTCATTTCAATCAGAGTGTCCCCGGGTTTGATTTTACCGGCCTTTTCCGCCTGAGTGATGATGTTGAGCATGGGCCGATCTTTTAAGCTGAAAGGGTTCATGAATTCACATTTGGCCAGCAGGGTTGCATGACTTGAGAATTTATTTAATTTTACTAGGGGGGTATTGCCGATAAGGTCGAGCATTGAATTGGAGTAGCGCATTAAACTTTTTCCTTATGTAAATTTTACTGTCTGCAAAACCAAACAGGACACAGATAAATTATTTCTGCCAGTGCTTTGATGTTTTCCCGTCAAATAAATTTTCCATTTTTGATACGAGCGTTGAGCCGGCGATGTCACCGACCATGTTAGTGGCGGTAATCCCCATATCCAATATTCGGAACAAGCCGATCATCATTGCGCCGGCTTCAATGGGCAGGCCAAATGATGCCAGAAATATGGTTGTGGAGACGAAAATACCTCCTGGAATACCAGGGCTGCCCAGTGTTAAAATAAGGCCCATTAAGGAAAATTGTAAAATCGTAATGAATGTAATGTCCAGTCCTACAATTTGAGAGGCAAAAACACCCATAATCCCGAACCAGATAGCATTTCCGTCCATATTCATTGTGGCGCCCAAAGGAATTGAAAAACTTGTTATGCTAGTGGGCAGGCCAAGGTCCTCTTCGGTGACACGCAAGGAGACTGGTATGGTCGCAGCACTGCTGCACAAGGTAAATGCTGTCAGCCACACTGGCTTGACTTTTTTCAGGAAAGTAAGGGGATTGAGCCTGACAAAAAGAAAGATTACTCCGAGGTATACTATGATGACCTGAAGAATAAGCGCAATGTAGACGCTGGTGAAAAACCGGGCAAAAGGTCCGAATATATCCATACCGAATTTCCCGGCTGTCCAGGCCATGAGGGCGGCAATACCGTATGGGGCCAGTTCCATAACCATCATAATTACCTTCAGCATTAAGGTGGAAATGTCCTTAAATGCGCCAGTCAGTCGTGTTTTTGTCTCACCGCCGATCAATAAAATGGCAATCCCTGTAAAAATTGCAAATAAGATAACCTGGGGAAGCGCACCATCTGACATGGCGCTGAAAATATTTCCCGGCACAAAGGAAGAAAGCGTATCCCAGAAACCTGACATGGTCTTCACTGTGGTGTCTTCAACAGCAGTATCAAGGGTAATACCGATTCCCGGTTTGAACAGCTTGCCGATAAAAGCCCCGATCATGGCTGCGATAAATGTGGACAGCATGTAATAAATCATTAACTTGCTGCCTGCTTTTCCAAAATGTCGGGCATCATCCATCTGACCGATGCCGTATACCACATTGGCAAAAATCAAAGGAACAACCGCCATTTTCAACAGTTTCATGAAAAGCATACCGATGGGATTTAGGGATATTCCAAATTCTGGAAAAATAAACCCGATAGCCAATCCGATGACCATGCCGATAAAAATTTTGTTTGCTAGCCCAATTTTCTTTTTAGATAGAACCATTACACCCTCCATTAAACGTTAATTGAACACACACGCCTTAATTAATACCACCAACGGGTTTTAGCGATTATGACTGTTCACATCCGCTATCATCTCAGCCAGATGTTTGTTCATAAAATAAATGCAAGAACCCACATGAAAATTGAATTTGCATCTAATTCAACTTGTATCTAATCCCCTGTCTTCATAAGAGTTGTACCATGAAAAAAAATGGAATTCTTCAATGAATAATGATTTTCATACAAATCATTGATGATTAATTAATTTGAATCACCGTGTGGACTGAAGTGTTTTTCATATAAATCATGTAGGTTTATGTGATTGACGCTTACCTTTCACTGAGGATTATGTTGATAGCTCGACATCAATCCACCGCTAGGCTGCGATAAATCAACAACCTAGGCGCCACTAAAAATCTTGGCCGATGTCGGCTAATCAGGTTCCGTCTTAATAATCTTATTAGAATCAATTCAAATAGAATGATTGAAATCAAAAAATTGCGACCAATGATTTTTTTGTTTTGGTAGAATGTCAATCATCTTGATAATATTATTAACATTAATGAATTAAGATGAAACTTGAGAGCTTTACAAGGAAAGAAAAAAACTGAGATCTATTGGAGTGAGGTGATTGTGGAGTTAGCATCGATTAATAACGTATTTGTGGTTATGCACCACACGGCCAAGTGCCAACCGTTGAGATTGATGCGAAGAGATTCTCGGTAAATATTGTTAAGAGTTTGAATTTTGTTATAGAATTGAATATAGGATATCCAAAGAAAACTGAAGGGTTTCGATTTTGACTGGAACACAATTTTCATACATAAATGATTATGTATGATGTGAATTGTATAAGAGCAAACTTCTAATAATATAGTACAAATCATGGATAGAATAATTTTTCGTGAAAATTCAGAAATTAGTATTGCCCATACAATTTCAAAAAATCACTTTCCTAAGAAAGTGGAAATGGTGTCTGAAGTGTCACCTGTCCGTGAAGATCAGATTATCTTCAGCTACCCTTTTTATCGCTTGGTATTCTGTACTTCTGGCAGCGCTGAATTCATAATTATAAAAGAAAAAAAGCCCTTCACACTTGAAGTATCTGAAGGGAATGCAATGATCATCAAACCGGAGGCCTTTATAAAAAGCATCAATCATAAACCATACGAAACATGCGGTATTCTATTGAGACCTCAGTCAATGGATTATTTCACGAACGATCATCTATGTCGTCACAGGCATCGATTCATGTTGCCTATACGATATGTTAGAAAGGAACTTTATCTCCTTTTTGAACAATGCGTTGAATTCTCAAATATTGATCGATTACGACAACAATATGCTATGTTAATTTGGGCTCACTTCGATGAAATTATAAAAAAACAAACGCAGTCAAAAGGGGCTCATATAACATTCATTAAAGTAAAATATTATGTGATCAAACATTTTCAGCATGGAATCAACAGGAAAATTGTCGCTGCAGAATTGGGATTGAATCAAGATTATCTAAATGCACTATTCCAACAGTTTTCCGGGCTCAGCTTCACTCAATATCTCCTGAAAATCAAATTGGAAAAAGCAAATGAACTTCTACACGATAAAAATTTATCTATTTCACAGATTGCCAAATTAGCAGGTTTCGGCTCAAACACATACTTTGGACGTCAATTTAAAAGGTATTACAATATGACACCACTTCATTATCGAAAATCATTAGATTGACTTTAACAAACAATGCAATAGCTTGTTAGTTCAGCGGGCAGATAAGCGAATGTCGATCGATGCTAGCTAAACCCAGCATGGGCAAAATGCACTCTGCCTCGAACCTGTAAATTTCGACATTAATGCCCACCGGTTGAGTGGTTTTTCGTTGAGATAGCCCTTTAGAAGGTCAAAACATTTCGACAACCTCTTAATTTGATACAGCTACTGTGAAAGTAGACCTGCCTATTCATCTGGAATAATTCAAAAATGGAGTAACTTCAGACTGAACCTTACCAAAGACCTTATAGAAATAGATACTCCGTCCTTTCATCTTTCTTCAATTTCAGCATACATACAGCATTGCCTACCTTGAATAATCCCTGCATGCCACAGATAGCCACATTGGCAGCTATGTGGTTATCTTGTTAGGTGTCAGGTTCTTTATCGGTTATTCTTCCGGCTCCAAACGTTTTTTCTTATCCATGCGGGAGTGTAGGACGGGGACGATTTCTATGTCTTGGAGGTGTTCCCTATAATAGATGACATAGTTTTGAAACTTGCTGACAGGAAAGAAACGCATACCTTCAGGTTGTGCCCGTTTCGTTTGATACAAGGTGCCCATGCGCGGTTCGGCGAGAAGGGATTCAAAAGTTTTTTCAGCAGTCTGATCAACGCGGTCGGCTGCATCCTGATTATCCCGTGCTGACACGGGCTTCAATAAAAGCTCTCATTTCATCGGGCATCGAAATGTTTAGGGTCGCCATGGTGTTACCTCCTTTGGTAGGTGTCTGCACGGACAATATAGCCTCTATGGCAAAGTTTGCCAACAAGAAGAGGTGACTTGTGCTTGGCGATCCCACCAAGGTCGACGGAGTTCGTGCTTGGCGCCCAGAGCAGCATATTGCAACAGCGGGCCTGGCAACTGTGTAAATGTAAAGAGATGTCCACTGGCACGCCTAGGTCAATTAAGGAGTAGAAAGGTTCCTTCTTCCTGACACCTGCAAGACCATCCTACCTGCCATTGTCTACCATGCTGACGCCGAGAACCGTACAACTCTCGATAGACAGATGTGGAATATCCTTGAGTCATAAATAACGATGCTTATTCTTTTTTAAAGTAGGGGGTAATCTCCCCACTATGTTCATAGGAGGTGTAATATGAAAACTGCATCAGATAGAATGAAAGGAAAAAAATATTTTCTCGACGGGAATTTACCGGCCAGCATCAAATCGTTTACCAAGGCGCTTGAAAAAGAGCCAGGATCTCCGGAAATCTTGCTTGGCAGGGGGGCCGCATACCTGAAACTTGGCCGGTTTGATAAAGCTGTTCAAGATTTGTCCAAAGTGCTTGATGGTGGTGGTGATTGCGAAAGAGCCTTTTTTCTCCGGGGCATTGCATATCTCAACGCTAGTGAATTCGATCAAGCCTTGGCAGATCTCAACCGGGCTTTGGAGTGCAACAGAAAAAGAGGTGCAGCAATACTTGCCAGAGGGCTAGGACTCTCCAGTTTGGGTCGTCACAAAGAAGCAGAGAGAGATTTTACTAACTCATATGTTCTGGATAGTATTATCATTGATGAGTTTCTAGAAGAGTATGCGATATCAGAGGCTCTGTTCAAGCAGGCAATGGAACTTTTCAATGTCGATACGGGGCAATGGAGACTGCTTCTGACCGAAGATGAAATGGCGAAAATGGAAATCGCACACTATTAAAATGAGGGAGATAGCTATTCAAGTCCTGTCAAGTTTTTGTGACCATTTTGGAATTGGCAGAGGAAATCTTAAATTGTACGGTGTGATGGCACACTTCTTTGTTCTGAGCAGAAGAGCATTATGATACCCTCTTGATCAGCTATTTCCGTAAAAGAAGACAATTTTATTGTTCCGAATTGTCCAGTTTATCCATGATCTTCAACCCTTCTTTAGCAGAACCTCTGGCAGCTCTTAGCTGAAATCTTGTATAAGCATCATTCTCAGCTATAGCGGTAGTTGCAAGCTCATCCATCAGTCGATTCAAGCTTATCCCTTTATTTTTTGCTAATATTTTCAGACGCTCATGTTTGTCATTTGGTAATCGGACAGTAAGAGTAGCCATGTTACACCTCCTTAATAAAACTTACCGGGTCAATCACTTTCAGTTGAGGGAATTGCAGCTCCGGATTCTTGAAATCTTTGATGTTTTTCGTTATTAGAAAACTGGCGCCGCCTGCTATTCCAAGTTCAATCAGATGGTTGTCGGCTTCATCCCTCAAGGTTGGTCTCCACCCATAATAGATTGTCACCCACTGACATATACTCAGAATAGCATCGAGCAAGGTGTTTCTTTCATGTAGGGAAAGTGGGCAATTCCGGAAAAGCTGTTCCCTTTTAACGAGGTCCTCATATTCTTGAAAAAGAGCATTACCCATTAAAGGTGTATATTTCTTTTCCAGGCAACCACGTAGTACAGCACGGCTTGCTCCTTTAGGACCAAGTAAAGCAGAAACAAAGACACTTGTATCGAGAACAATTTTCTTCATGGAGTTGTGATAGCGCATATGCTGTCATAAATCAAGGATATATCAATGCAGATCAGCTATCGGAGATTAAAATGAATACATGGTGGATTGTTTTTCAACAGCGGCTACGGAAATATTTTTTGGTAAGGTCTACTTTATAGTTGCTCCATTTCTGAGTAATTTTAATAGAATAGGCGGTAGTACCATCTCAGGAAGCATGTTAACTTTTTTCATAACACACATTAGCCTTTCGTTTAGCAATAGAAAGGTTACAGGTATAGATTATTTGTAGTGAGCACCTGTATTGATGTACTTGAGAGTACCCTGTGATGATGCCTCGTCGAAATATGATGAATCGGTAATATACTGTTTTAAAATCAATTGACCTATGGAAAGCCAATCACCCTTCTGGTTGAAAGAAATTAAAAAGGTTGCGGTAATTATTGCGATAGTCCTTGCGTTTGCCAGTTGCAGCTCTACAAAATTTGCTTACCGATACGCCGACTGGGGTATCGTCTGGTGGGTTGATGACTACATCTCGATGACAGATGAGCAGGAAAATCAGCTTAAACGAGATATTCTCGCTCTGCGGGATTGGCACTGTAGGACAGAGTTGCCCCGCTATTCGCAATGGCTGAAAAATCTAAAGGAGGACGTTAGGTCCGGCAACCTGGAAAATGCCAGGGTTTCCTATCATCTGGAACAGTTGTTATCCTTTTCTCCACCGCTGGCAGATCGGGCAAAACCGGCGGCGAAACGTCTACTGTCGAGCCTTTCCGACGAGCAGGTTAGAGAGCTTGCGGAGAACATGGCCGAAAACCAAGCAGAATTGAAGGAAAAGCTTCTGGCAGAAAAGGCTGAACAAACCCGGCAGGCCCGGACAGAGCGAACAAAGGAGAGGATTGAACGTTGGTTGGGTACCCTGAATGAGACCCAGACCCGTATCTTGGAGCAGTGGTCCTACGATCGTGGCCGTCAGACCGAAATCTGGCTGGAAGGCCGTCAGACCTGGCAACGGGAACTACTTGAGGCGTTAGAGCAGAGGAAAGAAGCGAGCTTTGACCGTGCAATCGACAATCTGATCGATAACAATGAGGCGTTGCGAGGACCGGAGTATGAGCAGATGATGGCAAAGAGCCGAGCTTCGATGACAGACCTGTTGACAGACCTGCTTGAGGAGGCAGACCAGGAGCAACTTGATTTTTTGTTGGACAGAGCCGCCACCCTGAGAGACGATTTCAATAAACTCGCCTGCACCGGGGAAAATACTCCTGGGATAGAATAGCTGAAAACGAATATTCAGATATCACTCTAATACTCATCTGCCCTCCTTATCTGCTCAAATTACCCAAGCACAAGCTGTGAATGATTTTTCTGTTGTAGAGCATTGAGAAAAGGAAAAGATGATCATCCGACGTTTAGAAAAAAACAAACAGGAATAAGAAAACCGAGAAGTACAAAATGGAGACAGCACCGGCAATTTTATTGCTTATGGTGCATCAATCAGGGGAGCAAAACTATTTAAGTATATCGCAATGGACTCACTTACACAGGCAACACTAGGTGCAGCTGTTGGTCACTTCTGTTGGAATAAAAAAATAGGTAATAAAGCATTGCTCCATGGGGTGTTGGGAGGGACAATCCCTGATCTCGATATCATTCTCTACCCTGTGCTCGACGATGTTCAGAGGCTCTACTGGCATCGGGGCGAGTCTCATTCCATCTGGTTCGTTATTATCGGATCCATGCTGACTGGGTGGCTTCTCACTAAATATTTCAAAAGGGGAGAGTTGTCCTTTGGTGCTGCTTTCACGGGAGCCGTGCTGATTTATGCAACGCATATCCTCATTGATTATTTCACTGTTTATGGCACACAATTGCTTGCGCCACTCTCTCGTAACGGCTTTGCACTGGGTAATTTGTTCATAGTTGATCCGCTGTTTACACTTCCTCTTCTCGTTGGGTGTGTTCTAGCTGCATTTTCAAAAGAGCCCCTTAGCAGAAGAGCAAATGTAACAGGCTTATCCCTCGCTGTCTGTTATATGTTCTGGTCGTTTTCGGCTCAAGCTATTGCAGATCGTACCTTTCGTGCAGCGCTCGCAGATGAGAATATAAAAATCGTCAGACAGAGGACCACGGCAGGGCCATTTACTACTTTTCTGTGGCGACATGTTGCAGAAACAGACAACGGTTTTCTTCTCGCGTATTTTTCAATATTTGACAATCCTTCAAAGGCCATCAGATTTTATTATATCCCCAAACGACCAGAGTTAATTGAAAGAATATCTGGGACCAGGACTTTTGCGGTTGTGGAGTGGTTTTCTCAAGGGTGGTGGTATGCTGTCGAAGATGGCGAAAATAGAGTTAAGGTCGTTGACCTGCGATTTACTGAAATTCCATCAACTTTTGGTCAAACCTATCATGAGTGGGACTGGCCATTTGCCTGGACTTTTGATCTGCAGACTCCGCACAAGAAGTCTCTGGATTCCGTGTTGCCTGAGCTGGTTGCACCGCTGCAGACCCTGGCCCTCTTGACGGGTAGAATTGGCGGGGGAGAGGATTGGTACCCGACCTCAACTGGAATTTCCATAGGTGCAGCAGTCACTCCGGAAGACGCTCTTGGTCATTTTGCTAAATAGCAGCAGCCAAAGGCCTCCAGAGTGAGAGTCCATGAATCTTGAGAGCTACGTCTTGTTGAACAGCGTGCAACAATGACCCCTTTTCAGCTTCCAAGGGTGACCCGTGAAGGTAGATATCTTCTCTCGTAAAAATCTTTTACTACTCAACCAGCCAGAAAGGTTTTAAGAGAAGAAATACGTTTTTGCTCCATATACACGGAGGTCAATGTGCACCGCTGAAAGAGGGTCAAATTTGGAGATTGAACAACACAAATGGCCCCTTTATAGGATTGGCTTTTTTGTTGATTTTGCTGAAATTGTTGGAGTGCTTGTGGAAGAAAGATCGCGCCGGGTGGCAGGAAAGAATATTCTGGTTAACGGTGGATGTACGGCCAAGACGTTGCACTTATAAAATAACCAGGCTATAGATCTTGACCCTGGTCTTTTGCTTGATTACTCAACTTTCGGGATTAAGTTTCAGTAGTCTCAACTGACTCTTTGCAGTGCCAACTGAACTCAATGCTGCCTCACACTCAAACTGTACACTCTTCGTTAATTACTATTCCACGGTAGAGGTTCATGCCGATGAACGGTAATATGAAAATCGCCTCTATTTGAAATTGAGCCCCAGAACTGTGGCATTTACGAACTTCACATCGTTGCAATGATTTACCAATGGAAAAAGTGTCGAAGAAGGTGCTAACCTTACCCTGGATTTGGATGTCATCTTGAATTTGTGAAGAGAGGTGGATATGTTCCTCTTGAGCCTATTCAGTGTTTTATTGCATAATATTAGATAGATGCAGTTAGTTGTTGTCCTGTTCTCTTCATCCCGACAGTTGAAATATTACGATATTCGTAAAGGTTATATCAATGCGACAAATCAGTCGCACCATTTCGGGGCGTCGCTGCATTTTGATAACCTCTAATTTTAGCAGCCCTCATTCTATCTGTCAGCGAAGTTTTCTTTGTAATTTTTGATATCAGCGGATTACCATCAGATCCATATTTTTCCTGAGACTGAACACCAGAAGTTGTGGGAAATACATTGATTAACTTAAATTGATTTGCTAGATTTAGTGCATTATCATGGCAATAATCTTTGTTTTTACGCCGAGTTAATGCTCTTGTTTTAGAGAATTTTCTACACCCTTTAAAGTAGAAATACATTGAGATAAATGTCCGTATCCAGCACTAAAAAGAAACGTGTTTCATCGGGTATCCCTGAGTTGGACCGGTTACTGGGAGATCTGTATATCGGTGATAATGTTCTGTGGTATGAAGACGTCAACAACTTCTCTTCTGCATTCTGTCTGAACTTTATTAAAGAGACACTGACTCAGAAGAGACCGTTAATCTATGTGACGTTTGATCGTTCGCCCAAAAATGTGGTCTCTTTTCTTGGCTCGCAAGCACAAAGCCAAAATTTGACGATTCTCGATTGCTTTACTAACGGTAAGGGGTATCGCTCAGAGGTTTTCGATAAGTTTTATGAGAAAAATGGAGCGCTATGGCCCTACAAGGTTATCAAGGTGAACGACCCGACGAACCCGGACCATGTCGGCGAAGCCATGTACGGTCTACACAGTAATCTTTCAGGTGACGTTCATTTTATTCTCGATAGTCTCACTGGAATGCAATCGCTCTGGGGTGGCGAAGACCAGGTTATAGATTTTTATGGCAAGACTTGCCCACGACTCTATGAGCTGGATACTATTGCCTACTGGCTAATCGAAAAAGGTGCTCATTCCAAAAAGTTAAAGGCAAATATCAACAAGATAGCGCAGGTTGCCATTGATCTCTCGGTACGCCGCGGAAAACCAACGATCAAGATCCTCAAGGCAGAAAAGAGGAGCTCTAAATTCCTCAATGAGCATCATGAATATCTCTGTGAAGGATCGAATATAATTTTTGAGAGCCAGCTGCAACTTAAACCCAAATTTGATCTTGGAGCAAAAATAAAATCGACCCGGCTTATGCGTGGGATTTCGCAAAAGGATCTCGCAGGCCTTACGGGTGTAACCCCGAGTACAATCTCACAGGTGGAGAAAAACCTCATCTATCCATCGCTTCCGGCTCTGTTTCGTATTGCGGAGAGTCTTTCTGTGGAGGTTGCCACGCTCTTCAAGGAGCATGGGGTTCAGCCAAACGTCTTTGTATACCCTGCAAACAGCCGATCAGCTACATCTATGGCCAAAGTTGTCAAGGACAACGCTCAAGCAGAATTGTTGCTGCCGCCTGATATTGACCCACCAGTAGATGCAACAATTATACGAATTCGACCAGGAAAAAAGCTGGCAGGTCATTTTTTTGCTCATAAAGGAAGTGAGTTGGGCTATCTCATTTCCGGCAAATTGACGATGACCGTTGATAATCAAACATACACAGTTAACCCTGGTGACACCATTTATCTGCAGAAAGATATTCCGGGAAGCTGGAGCAACATATCAGAACAAAATGCTGAACTTCTCTGGCTGAAGTTGACAAAATAACAACCATCATCTCTTTGCTAAAAGCTCCTATGATTGACAAATTCACAGGGAAGCCAGGCTTGATGTAGAGAGGATAAATCAAAAAAAACTGGCACATCGAGCCGGTTTCTCGATGTGCCAAATAAAAACATCTTCACCTGATGTTATCCTTTGAGAATTTCCTCAGCCGACTCTTTTTGAGCCTCCGTCAGGAACGGGATGCCGGTTTCTTTTTCTGTCTCACGGTTGGCGCTAAATAATTCATTCCTGGTAATCTCAGATACATTGAATTTCCGAACGCCGGCCATCAGCTGCTGCAGCCCACACGAGAGCTTGTCAACATAGCCCGCTATGGCCACTGCACCAAAAGGTATATTCTTCATTTCATTAGCACCTACTTTCTGCTTGACGTCTTCCCAGGCTGAGAAAATCTCTTCCGGGTACTTCCCAAAGCTTTTGACTGTAGCCGGAAGTTGATCCCAGTTACCATTTATTTCCTTCCTTCTCTCAGGGTAAAAAGTTCCTTCAATGTTGCTGCCGAGGTATCCAGGAATCATCGGCGCACGGCCCATGCAAACAAGTTTTGTGTAGGGTGCACCTAAAGCCAGAGCCTTAAAAATATGATCCTCACGGGCAAAACCGCCGGCAAAAGAAATATCAGGAACCTTGATGCCTTTATCGTCTAGAATCTTACAGTAGTCATAAGCTTTGGCATGGAGGGCCAGGGATGGAACCCCCCAGTGTTCCATCATATTCCATGGGCTCATACCCGTGCCGCCACCGGACCCGTCAATGGTCAGCAGATCAAGCTTGGCATCCGCAGAATATCGAATGGCCATGGCAAGGGCCTCCATTCCGTAAGAGCCAGTTTTTAGAGAAATTCTCTTGAAGCCGATGCTTCGCAGATATGCCACTGATTTCATAAAGGATTCACGAACCTGGGCGACGGTATCCAAATCAGTAGCTCCAAGTCGGCTATGCCTGGCAAAAGAAGTGATGGCACGACGCTCAAAGGCCTCCTGTACGGCAGGATTTGTTGGATCAGGATCAACAACATAGCCACGCTCTTTTAGAAAAATAGCATAGTCAATTGATTTAACCTGAATTTCTCCACCGATGACCTTGGCCCCCTGTCCCCATTTGAGCTCAATAATTACCTCATCACCATATTTATCAATGACATATTCGGCGACTCCATTTCGGGTGTCTTCAACATTGAGTTGAACAAAAATAGCTCCATACCCATCCGAATAACGTTTGAAAACATCGATACGCCTATCCAATTCAGGTGCTGATGTTATTTTTCCCCCGCTAAATTTCGAATCCCTGTCGACACCGACAACATTCTCACCGACAACAATAGGAAATCCAGAAATAGCGGCACCCGTGGCAAATGAATTCCAATATTTAGTAGCGATAAAGGTTGACCCCAAAGCGCCAGTCATAATGGGTACACGGCATTTCGCTTTGATGGTATTGCCGATAACCGTTTCGGTATTCACGTTGGTGAAGACACAGTCATCGGCATCTTTGGTCATCCCTTCACTTAACCCACTAGATCCATAAGCATATCCCTGGATTCTCAGGGCATGATACCCAAGGCCAAGAGAGGTTACATTGCCTGACCCAGAAGTAATGTTACCGAAGTTTCTGGGATAGAGCATTTTTCTGCCCCTTAATGAAGACATCCAGGTTTCACACCTGCCATTACAATCAGAGCTACAGAGAGTGCATAAGCCGGATTCACAGGGATTTCCTCTGTTAACTGTACCGAGAGCATCATTACTTTTTGGCCATTGAATCATTTGGTTGTCTCCTTTTCTGGTTAATTGAATATTGTCTTTTCTTACCAATCATTCCTTGTATAACAATGCTAAGCGTGAGGATGAGCTATATTGATTAGGCTCAACATTCTGTTTGCCAGTCATCTGCTATAGGGCGATTTTTTTGATAAAACATAGTGGCATGAATGATATTCAGCTGTTTTTCCAGGAACATGTGCAAGGCAAGATTAACTTACCTTAAGAGGGGGATAGTGAAGGGCTCAGGGGCAGTGCCCAGGGCACCAATGGTTTTCTCTAAACACATAGCAATCTCCTGTAGAAAAGTAGTGTTTTCCCACGAACAGAGGCCAGTTGCGAAGTTTTGTACGGCCACAAAAAAAGGCATCTGTCCTCGGATAGAGGAAACAGACACCTTTGTCTTAATCGTATGAAGAACCTACACGCCTTTGTGTTGATTCAGTAATGTATAGTCAATTAATGTAGCTGTGCTTAATTTTCTTGTCAAGAAAAACAAGATACGAGAGTTAAAGTTCTTCTGATAGAATGAGTGCATCTGCAATTTCTAGCATGGATTTACGAGTATCCATACTTCTTTTCTGAATCCAGCGATATGCTTCTTCTCCGCTCATCTTTCGTCGGTCCATGAGAATCTCTTTTCCTCGTTCGATTTGCTTTCTGGTCTGGAGTTCCCGTTCAATTACCCTTGTTTTTATGATAAGTTCGGTGTTGTGGATCGCAACTGCTGCCTGGCTCGCAACTGCGGTGAGCATATTGATATCTGTTTCAGAAAATTCATGAGGCTGGCAGGTAAAGCAATTAAGTACACCTATAACTTTATCTTCCTTGCCTTGCAGAGGAACACTCACCATCGAGACGAGGCCAAGCCTGTTGGCCATCTCCTTTTCTTTGAATCGGTCATGATTTTTCACGTCAGCAATCACGTAGGGGCGCTGGGTGGAAAGCACATATCCAACGACGCCTTCATGCAGTCGCAACGCCCTGTCTTTCACATATTCCGGTTCAAAAGACTGGGTTGCCTTCAATTTGATGAGGGGAGGGGTCTCATTTTCATCTACAAGCCATAGTGAACATATTGCAACTCCAGTAACCTTGGCGGTTACCATTACGATCAGCTTAAAAAGATCTTCTAAAAAAAGATCGGAGGTGATTGCCTGGCTGATGTCCATCAGCGCTTTAACATAATGATCATAGGTGTATTGGGGAGATGTGTTCATGCAACCCTTGCGCTAAAGAAGTTGAATCGAAATAGCGGTCTCTGTCGTGCTGTGTGTTGATTGGTTGTGACCATATTTTTTAAAAAATAGTGGAAACTTCCATTTGTTGCTCACTCAGATATTGTAAACCTTTTCGGGTGATCAGGCTGTATTGAAGGTCGGAGTCGGTCTGGATGAGCCCCATCCCGTCCATGGTTTTCAAAACCTGACGGAGTTTTGTCAATTGTATGTCCATTTTTCCGGCTAAAGTAGCGGTCGAGACAAGCTGTGGCTGGGGATTGCACAAATTTGCCGAGAGAATGACGAGGACCTGGAGCTGCTGTTGATGGAGTGACATCGCTACCTCCTGCTGGGGATGAGGGGGGCAAGCTGTTCGTGGATGTTTTGTTGAAAACCGGTTTTCTTTTGATCTCAATTTTATAATAAAAGGAGTGAATCGCAATTAGAAAATTAATTATTAATTAATTAAAACGAACAAAGATAGCAATAATTAATTTATTGGACAGAAGTAACAAGCAATCCAATTTTTTATGAGGATCCTGTTGATGATTATTTGCTGTTTGAATTCAAATAGACTCATGCAGAATGAAACAAGTGGAGGTAAAAAGAGAAAGCTCTTTTGGTAAGTTCTGTCCTGACAAGGGCTTAAGCTCAAGTCATCCAGGGAAACTAATCATTGAGACGTGCGTCTGGCAATTTTAAGAAATTAAGAAAATCTCAGCTTTTAGGTTATTCCTGTGAAGGTAGTATCACTTACTGTGATAAATTTGCTCAGCAATGGAGCAACTGTAGACTTCACTCTACCAAAGTGTATACGTAGCTTTCGTTAAACTTATTCTATAGAAAAAACAAGATGATGCTTCCACCAAGTGATCACTGAAGGTGGTCAAAAAACTGAGCCGTCCGTTGTTCCATTCCTGAAGGTAGTTGTATGGACTGACACCAATGCCTGGGGGACTGTCCGTACATGCGTTTAAACTCTCGGCTGAATTGAGAAGAACTCACATAACCCACTTCCATTGCCGCTTCGTTCACATTCATTCCACCTGCAATCTTCATAGCAGCGCTGTTTAGTCGCATAGATTTAACAAACTGGATAGGCGTCATCCTGGTTGCCTGCTTGAACTTACGATGAAGCACAGCTCGGCTCATCCCAACTTGCGAGGCCATATCTTCTATGGTAACTGATTCGCTCAGACGAGAAGACAAATACTCAATTGACCTGGCAATCTCATTGCCCACGCCAAATGCGCGTCGTGCGGAATCACCGGCTTCTCCCTTCAGGACAGCATAATACAGCTCCCTAAGTCGGCCGCCCCCAAGTATTGCAGTATCCTCAGGACTATCCATCAGTTGCAGGAGTCGCAAAAGTGCTTCTGTAAATGTGTCATCCCAGCGAGCGAGCGCAAGCCCCTGTGGAATCTCACTACTTTTTGGTGTTCTAATGGCGCCTGTAGCGCTTTCCATCTCTATTGCCAGCTCAGTCATCACCCTCGTGTCCAGGGAAATAGATACTCCTAAAAGAGGGTTATCCGGTGAAGCTAAGGGTGTCCCCGCCTCCACTGGCATTGATATGGAGCAACACATATACCTGCTGTTGTCGTATACATATCTTTCACCATCCAAAATCGCTTCTTTGGATCCGTTAACAATAGCAAACACGGTGGGTTGATATATTGCCGGGGAACAGCGTAGTGGTTCGCTGATACGGAAGAGTTGAACCCCTTTTACTCCGGTCTCCAGCAAACCATCTTCGCTGATCTTGTTCTCAATAAGCTGTTTTATCTGTTTTGTTTTCATGCAGCCAGCCTAGCACTTCAAAACTCACAATTCAACATGGTGATACAATCAGGCATGTTTTCGAGAGTATCTCGCCTATCTATATCAAAACGCGAGAGCTATAGTGGTTTCAAACGATGACAACAACACTCATACAGATAAATAACCAACGATTAGGTACGGAAAATAAGGAATTTGAACAATGAGTAATAAAAATCAATTTGGACCAACGGGCTGGACACCGGAGCGACTAGGTTCCCAAAAAGGCAAAACGTTTGTAATCACGGGTGCTAATAGCGGTACAGGATATGAAGCATCGAAGATTCTCCTGTCCAAAGGTGCAAAAGTGGTAATGCTAAACCGTAACCCCCAAAAATCAACGGACGCTATTGAGGCTCTGAAGCAAGAACTTGGATATGATGCAGACGTGTCATTCATACTTATGGACCTGGCACAACAGGCTTCTGTACGAAAAGCAGCGGAAGGACTCCTTGAAAAAGTTACCCGCATTGATGCTCTGATATGTAACGGTGCTATCGCACAGGTTCCTAAGCGAGAGTTTACCGTGGACGGCTTTGAAAGCCAGATCGGCGTTAATCACTTCGGCCACTTCCTTCTACAGGGGTTGCTCTACCCACGCATTGAAGAATCCAAAGGCCGCATTGTGACTGTAGGTAGTGAAGGCTATAAAATGGGACTTAAAACAATCAAGTTTGACGATATGAACTGGGAAAAAGATTACACCGCTAATAATGCCTATAGCCAGTCCAAATTGGCACAGATCATGTCTGTCTATGAATTGCAGGACCGACTGAAGAAATCGGGCAAGACGGATGTAAAGGTTTATGCCTGCCATCCGGGTGCTTCAAGAACGTCTCTGATCACAACCAGCGGTAGCTTATTGATGCGATCCATATGGTTTTTGATGACCTTGTCTCCCTTTGTTCAATCGGCTGAAAAAGGCTCCTACCCGGAACTCATGTGTTCCACCGAAAATCACCTGGACCAGAAAGGGTTCTATGGTCCTACAGGACGAAGTAATTGGACCGGCCCTGTTGGTGAATGTGAATTAGAATATAGTATCGTAGATAAAGCAGTATCGGAAAAGCTTTGGGATGTATCGGAAAAAGCAACCGGGTTCAGTTGGGGCTTATAATTTGGCTGAAAGGGAGCCCCAGTCATGAAAAAGATTTAAACCGGTCGCTATAGTTGGATTTCAAATGAGAAAAGAAAAGGTAATGAAAACATTACTGATATTTATAGGAGTCTTTATGTCTATTCCTGCCATGCTGTCTGCAAGTGACATAAACATAGTAGAGGGTACTGTTCAAGATGTGGAAGGCAACACATACCGTACAGTACAAATTGGAGAGCAAGTTTGGCTTGCGGAAAATCTTCGAAGCACAAAATTTCAAGATGGTTCGAAGATAAAGACTGCTTTTATTCCAGATGATGACGAAAAAAATCTTTTAAAATATGGCAGACTCTATGACTGGCACGATGTCACCGATGAAAGAAACATCTGTCCGGTTGGCTGGAGAGTAGCGTCAGATGATGATTGGAAAGAGCTGGAAAAAACAATTGGCATGTCTGAAACGGATTTAAACAAGAAAGGATGGAGAGGCGACAATGATATCGCCATCACGATCAAAGAATCCCAACCGGATACCCTGTTTAGGAAATTCGATCAATCACAGGTAAATACATATAAATTCTTTGCCAGTGCCGCTGGAGTAAAGTTGAAACGCTGGTATATAGTACAGGGAATGTATACCGAATTATGGACGAGTAGTGATGCAACAACAAAAGATGCATATAACAGAACACTTGCCTATTCGTGGTGGAATCCGCATAAGGGTGGAATACGCCGTACTACTCACCCAAAAAATTATATGTTTTCAGTGAGGTGTATAAAAAACTAGGGGAGGCGCTGGTGTCATTACTGACAGCGGTTTTGAATAGTTATCAGGTCTGCCGCAACGTAGTTTGGCAGACCTGCTACCGAGCCGAAGGTTCCTATTGGCAGTCATAGTCAATTTGTCATCCCGTTCGGTTTTGATTATTACTGAATCCTTGATCCACCTGCTTTTCCGGAATGGCGAAAAAATGGAGCAACTGTAGAGGTGAGCCTTTCCAAAGACAAGTTACAATCGAATTTTTCGATGAGATTACCATTTGATAATGAAAAATGTCTTATCGAAACTCGATTTCTACAAATTTAAAACCTGCAAACAGACCCTGTCAGATTTGGATCCAGGTTTTCACAATTTATTTCACCGCATCATTTAGTTTGCTGCCAGCCTTGAATTTAACAATCGTTAAGCTGGAATCTGGATGGCTTCTCCCGTCTGGGGATTACGACCTTCGTGAGCTGACCGTTCGCTTATCGAAAAGGCAGCAAAACCGATGAGGATAACCTTGTCGCCTGCCTTAACGGCTTCTGTGATTGTACTGAGGATGCTGTTTAACACCTGATCGCTTACAATTTTGCTCAGTCCACATTGATTTTCCACTTTTTCTACCGAACGCCTTTGTTCATAGTTTTTCCCTGTTGTATTGTTGAAGTTTTACAGGGTTTGGATAGCTTATTATTGCTCACTTGGGAGATTTGCTGATCTTTTACCTGGTTAATTCGATCTCGTTTCTTGCTCGTATTCCATGAATTCCAAAATTTCCAGGGGCGTATAATATTTAAACCGCATGCAGTACCAAAGAGAGGGTGACACTTTTGCCACTGGAATTGCCTTGGCCATAAAAGCACGTGAACGAATAGAAATGTGTGTGAGTCGAGAGAATAAAGCATAGCAGAAAGAGCTTCTGCCGTAATAGGCTGCACTTCGATCACTGAATTTATGACTCGATTGATTCGAGAGTACGCGCCGACTACGCTCGATGTTTTCCCTCCGTTGCTGTCATTATGTTTAGTGTATAGGTTGAGAACGAGAATCTCTTGGGGTGAAAAGATTTTCTGAAAAATAATCAAGTGCAGCTTTTCTAAAGGCTACTCTTGTGCGAAAATATACCGTTGACTGCTCTGGGTTGCCTGTATTGCCCACGCTCGAGGTGAAACATAATGATTTCGTCTTAATCGTAGAACATTGCTTTATTTTGGAGGAGGAGAATTCATATGGGCTACTGTAAGAAAAATGCATGGGGGCTTCTTCCTCTGGCCTTTTTGTTACTTTTTATCATTCTCGCCTCCGGGGGCGCTTCTCATTGTTGGTCTCAGCAACTCAGTGCCACGGAACAAGCCTGGTTGAAAGAAAAGGGTGAGATTGTCTTTGTCAGTCAGACCATTTATCCTCCTTTTGAATTTGTGGATAAGGACAATAGCCGGGTCGGGATGTGTTTAGAACTTATTCGCTGGATAACAACTGAATTTGGAATTAAGGCAAGATTTCGTGACATGTCGTTTAAGGACGCTCAGAAAGCGGTGCTTTCCGGGGAAGTAGATGTCCTGACAAGTTTATTTTACAGTGAAGAACGTGATAGGGATTTTGATTTCACCCATATGACATGGGAGGTTCCAGCCCTGATTTTCGTGCGCAGTGAGCGACCGGATATTACAAGAGTGAAGGATTTGCAAGGCAAGAAGGTTGCGATGCAGCTCGGTGATTATGCCGCAGAATTCCTTGAATCCAAAGGAATTGACTATGAACTTGTCTCGGCAGCAACTTTTGCGGAGGCCGTAGACCTGGTTGTGTCCGGTAAGGCCGATGCGGTAATTGGAGATAAACAAATTGTCCTCTATCACTTGTTTAGTGGTAACCTGACTGCGCAGATAAAATCAGTCGGTCATCCTCTTTACACAGGGCAGAACTCTATGGGGCTTAAAAATGGAGCCATAGTGTTGCAGGAGATCCTCAATAAAGGGATAGCTTTAGCGCATGAACGAGGGGTTTTTGCCACAATAGGCAACAAGTGGATTGGTACGCATTATGGTCTTCCGAAACCATGGTACTCTCAATATCTCACCCATATTGTCGTTATTCTGGGAGGTCTGGCGGGTCTGGTTTGTATCATCCTGATTTGGAACGCTCAACTCCGCAGGACTGTGCAGGATAAAACCAAGGAGCTTCGTCAAAGTGAAACACATTTGCTAACGCTCATCAGGACATTACCTGACCTTGTCTGGTTAAAAGATGCAAATGGTGTTTACCTCTCCTGCAATCATAAATTTGAGCGTTTTTTTGGAGCAAAAGAGTCTGAAATCCGGGGTAAAACAGATTACGACTTTGTAGAGAAGGAGTTGGCCGATTTTTTTCGAGAGAAAGACAATAATGCCATGAATGCAGGCAAGCCGACGGTTAATGAAGAAGAAGTGGTGTATGCAGATGATGGTCATAAAGAGCTGCTTGAAACGATTAAAACTCCCCTATATAGCGATGACGGTGAGCTTATTGGAGTATTGGGCATTGCCCGTGACATCACAGAGAGAGAAAAAATGGCCACTCAACTCCAGCAGGCAAGCAAACTGCAGGCAATTGGCCGATTGGCTGGCGGTGTTGCCCACGATTTAAATAACATTCTTTCAGGAATCGTCAGCTACCCTGAACTGTTGCTTTTACAACTTCCTGAAAAGAGTGAGTTGCGTAAGCCAATTGAAGTAATGCAGGCATCAGGTAAACGTGCGTCTGATGTGGTCGCGGACCTTTTAACCGTTGCCCGTGGTGTCGCCGGTACCAGAGAAATTTCTCATTTGAACACCTTGGTTAATCAGTATCTGGGATCACCTGAATACAAAACTCTCAAGGAGCGACACCAGAGAATCAAACTCGCGGTGAACCTTGAACCGGAATTACTCAACCTTTCCTGTTCACCGGTTCATATTATGAAATGTCTTATGAATTTAGTTACAAATTCGTTTGAATCTCTCAGTGGTGATGGGCTGATTGAAATATCTACATACAATCGTTATGTGGATAGCACAATGGGCGAAAATCAGCATATGTCACCTGGCGAGTACGTTGTTTTACGAGTTACAGATACCGGCACCGGTATATCCGAGGAAGATGTAAAACTGATTTTTGAGCCATTTTACACCAGTAAACAAATGGGAAGAAGCGGTACTGGTCTCGGACTCTACATCGTCTGGTCAACGGTACAGGATCATCATGGGGATATCCGGGTTGTTTCCGGAGATAGCGGTACAGCGATAGAACTCTTTTTTCCGGCAACCAGAGATAAACTCGTCATCAATTCTGAAAGTATCCAGGTTGATACCTTGAGGGGAAACAATGAAAAGATTCTGGTTGTGGATGATGAGCCGTTGCAAAGAGATATTGCAGGTCAGATACTGCACTTTCTTGGCTATAAGGTTGACACGGTTGGCTCTGGTGAAGAGGCAATCGCGCATTTGCGTGAGACTCCGGCCGATCTGGTACTCATAGATATGTTGATGGCGCCGGGTATCAATGGCCGGATGACATACGAGGAGATCATCAAAAATCATCCAGGCCAAAAAGCCATTATCGTCAGTGGGTTTTCGGAAGGCGATGATGTAAAGGCCGCCATCCAAATGGGCGCAAGTGGATACATTAAAAAGCCATATACAATGAAGGCTATTGGCAGGGCTGTTAAAGAGGCTTTTACCCCGCACATTAGATAATGTGGTAACAGCAAGGTTATGCGTCTATGGAGGGGAGGCCTTGGTCTGGCGGCCGCTGTCTTATAACCGGAAAAAGAGAAAGGCCCGAATTCGCATCCGGGCCTTTTGTATTACCTTAGAAAGCTAGAAATCAGAAATGACGGGTCTACCAGATTTCATACTCTCCAGTTTGCGCACATTCGCATTCCGCGTTGAGAAATTTTACCGCATAGCCTTCTTCTTTAAGGATGCGATAGCCAATTTCACCACGACCGCCCGTCTTGCAGTGGACGACGATGAATTTATCCTTGGGAATTTCGTTAAGTCGAGTTTTCATCTCCTCAAGAGGAATGGATACTGAGCCAGGAAAATGTCCTGTGGCGTATTCACCGGGGGTTCTGGCATCGACAACGTAGATCAGATCCGATTTAAGAGATTTTGTAAAATCACCGATGCTGATCTCTCCGGGACCGAGTTTTTTCTGCCAGTTGATCGGGTTGTCATCTGTGGCAATCAGGGCTGGCCCTTTTTGCAGCGATTTACCTGCAGCTTCCCAGCTGGCAAGTGCGCCGTATACTCCGGTCACTTTTTTGTATCCCCATTCTTTGATCATATCTGTGGCAGCTTTGGTGTCAGCGTCATTATCTGAGTAGAGATAAATTGGTGCTCCCAGGCTTTTAGGAAATGCATCTTCAGCATCCTCAAGATCTGCCATTGGTACAGTGTAGGCTCTTGGGATGTAGCCAGATTCGACCTTTTTTACATCACGAAGATCAATTAGAACGATGTTACCTTTTTCTATGTGTTCAATACTCGGTAAGACGTGTCGGCCTGATTTTTTCCAGGCGGGAATACCGTCAACATATACACGTGGGTTTTTGTGACCCCATTTAACCGCCAGACCGGCGGATTTTGGACTCATGGTTCAGGTGGGGCCTCCGCAATAGAAGACCAGTTGCTTGTCTTTGTACTTATCCAGCAACTGAGCTCCGTCATCACCCATTTTGGCAAGTTTTGAAAGCGGAATGGAAACAGCTCCAGCCAGGTGGCCTTCGGCGTATACAATTGGTGGCCTTGCATCTATTATGACCAGATTTTTGTTTGTTTCGATCTGTTTTACTAACTCATCTGTTTTGATTTCAGTTACGCCATCGGGGAGTTTTACGATGGCTTTTTCAAGTGAAATTGCGAGATTTTCTCCATTGACAGTGGTGTAGTGTACAGAGATTGCTTCATCAACGTCAAAGTCTGTGGCGGATTCTGCTCCTTTAAGGATAGTATCGTCACTGAATTTTAGAATGAAAAAGCTGTTATCCTTATTCTCCAGTGCTATGGTTTTGGCTTTTTGGGAGATGTTGGTGATTTTTCCCTTTATAACTTGCGTTTCAGCCGGAGCTTTTTGTGCCTCTGCCGCAAAAGAAATTCCCTGTACAGGTAAAATAATATCACCTGCAAAGAAAAGATTCATAGCGAGCAGAGTACTTAAACCCGCTTTGAGTACAACTTTTTTCATTGTTCACCTCATGGTTGAAGAATTGTTTACTGGAAATACTGACAAGCAGCGTGGTCAATTTTCATAAGTCACCGACCGCAACAGGCAACCTATAAAACAGAATTCGTTTCATGGTATGGAAAGTAAGGTGCCCTCTCCGATAGAATAAGAAAAAAGTATAGAGTAATCAGGTTAATGTTTGGATTATAACTTTGTATTTGGGGCTTTACCGAATAATTGTAGTTTAATTATTCAATAGAATAGTAATATTTAGAGTACGAAAACGCAAATAAAATTTCCCGTAATACTGGGGGGCTTTACGATGAGGGAGGAGAATACTGCGGAGAAGAAAGCCTGCCACGGGAGGGGAAGAACTCAGCCGTGGCAGGTCTATTGCTTTATAACCCGAAAGAATTTTTGAATAATTGCTCTATTGCTTCTCGACCAGCATCACTGAGATAGCGTGTGCCGCTGCCGACAAAAGTGTCATATTCAATTTTTGGAGAATCTTCCTGCCAACTATTTTTCCAGGTGAACCATTGTTTTGATGGTTGATCGAATACATGGAGAGGGCGGTTAAACATTTTTGCAAGCTCGACAGCCCAGCCAGTGCCACCTTTAACAGAGCCATCCTCCTGTATTGAACCAATGACAAAAACCTGATGACCGCTGTTAACCATGTGAAAAATAGTCTGCAGGACTTTGCGGATTTTTTCGGTTTCGTAATAGGTACGGTTCAGCATACGCGACGCAAGCTCCATGCTGATGTCGCCTCTCTCAAGTTGGTCCTTACCTAAAATCTGGACGTTTTTGTCTCTGGCGAGCTTGTGGCCATCAAAAGAGTACACGACTTCTTTTATGCCGGCTTTTTCGGCCTCATCACCAAATGTGGCTTCTGCGCCTTTGAGTCCGCTACTGTACAAAGTGTATTTCGATAAATCCATAATGTCTCCTTAGGTCAGCAAGTAAGAAAAAAAGTTCTAGCGCAGTGTAACCACAGTTCCTCTTAAAGGCAATAGTGGATAGTTTCTATCTGCCTTAACCTACTCTTTTTTATCACCTTTGAGAAAAATCCGAACAGGAGCGGGGTAGCCCTCCACTGTTAAACGTGGATTATCGGGATCGATAAAATCGCTGTAGGATTCAAAGGTCATCCATTCGGTTTTGCGCTGCTCCTCAGTTGACATAGGGTGGGAGCAGAAAAAATCGATGTTTACAAAGCCTGCCTTTTTCATCCAGTTGTATAGACATTTCCCGGTGGGGACAAAATAGGTCCCGGGTACTTTGGCGTAGGTGTTGTCAGGAAACAGAGCGTAGGGCTCATCACCTGGAATTCCCTGGGATTCCAGGATAAGTGAGCCTCCGGGGGTAAGGCCGGTCAAGATGTCCCGGAGGGTATCGATGGGAGATGGGCGATGGTAGATAATGCCCATGAGAAATACCAGGTCAAAACAGTCTTTAAAGAGGTTAAGATGTTCAATGCCCTGTAGATCAATTTCAAGGTTATTACAGCCCGCCATGGCGTTAAGCGCTTTGAAACAATAGTAATGCTGCATCGAGGGCTCAAATCCCAGGACCAGTTTGGGTTCGTGGGCAGCCATCCGAAACATGTAATAACCGTTATTACAGCCGATATCGGCGATCATCTTTCCTTTTAGGTCAGGGAGAACGGGCATGACTCGTTGCCATTTCTTTTCGCTGCGCCATTCGGAGTCGATGGTGTTGCCAAATACCGAAAATGGACCTTTACGCCAGGGCATGAAGCTCTTGAGATGTTCATGGACCTGTAGTCGCTCTGCAGTAGACAGCTGGTTTTTATCCCCGATGAGCACGGTATCACCTGAACAGTCAACGAAATTGGCTTGGAATTCAGATAATGCTTCATACGGTTTGCGGTAACGGAGAAACCCTTTTTTCTTCTGGTTAACCCACGCTTGCAGCCTCTTATGTTCGGAGACGATGGTATCAATCTTTGCAGTCGGCGGAAGACAATCGAAATAATTCATTGGGGAAAAGTAAATTTACGCAGATTTCTGAGCGATGAAGGAGGTAAAGTTAAACCATTGAAAATATGTTTCAACGGATTCAAAGCCACATTTTTGCAGCATAGCTTTGTTTTCAGAGATAGAAAAAGGAATCAGGACATTTTCCAGAGCCTCTCGTTTTTTTGCGATCTCAAGCTCCGAATACCCCTTGGATTTTTTGAAACTATGATAAATGTCGATGTATTCTCTGTTGAGTCTTCGGTTATGGCTCAATATTTTTTCACTGACCAGGAGGATGCCGCCAGGGCGGAGATTCTCGTAGAGCCTGGTTATAAAGGCCTCTCTTTGTAGAGGTCTGATAAATTGTAAGGTGTAGTTGAGAATTATGGCTCCCGCCCCTGCATGGGAAAACTGCGTGATATCCTCAAGCTTAAAAGAGATCAGGTCCTGTTTTCCATGGAGTTCGGCTTTTAGTGTGGCCTTTTCCAGCATGGGGCCGGAATTGTCCACACCAACAAAATGAAGCTTTCTGTCCCCTAAAATGCGGGCGCACTCGAGAAGGCTGGTACCTGTAGAGCAACCCAGATCATAGACAACGTCGCCTTCCTTGGTAAGCCGGCTGAGAAGTTCTGCCGTCGAGGCGATGACTTGTCGGTAAAATGGTATTGAGCGGTCAACCATATCGTCGAACACTTCAACCACCCTCTGATTGAAAACAAAGTCTTCCTCGACGGTGTCGACCTCAAAAATTGTATCTTTATCTGAACGGCTCATCTCGATGGGCTACTTTTTATACCAGTTACCGTTATCTCTCTGAAACCATTGACCCTTAGGGCCTTTGTCTTCAATCATTTTGGCCCTGCGTTTGCCTACGAGCTCCGCTGGCGCCCCCTCTTTTTTGGCTATGGCGGCATAGACAGTACGTCGGTCCTGGTTTTCTTCTTCAATGAGAGCTTCATTTTGTTTGGCAGCTCTGAACTCAAGATAGCCCATGTTATTTTCGCCTATCACTCCAGCAGCCTTGAGTTGATTAATTTGTGGGATACGTTCAGCCATTCTGTCTTTTAAGGAAGCGGAATAAACCGGTTGAGTGAGCAGTAATACAGCAAAAAGAGCAACCAACGTTGGAAATAACAGATTGATTTTTCTCATAATATACCTCATGTAATGGCTGGGATTATTGATTAGTAGGTGTCTCGTCGAGATCGCCAAAAAAATCATCAAGTGCCTTATCCACTTTCACATTAATATCTATAGTAATATGAATGGGCTTGATTTCAACGGGCTTGATGTCAACCTCGTGCCGTGTGCAGCCGAATACGACAAGGAACATTGCCCCGGCAAGCAAAAGGGAAAAGCAGTTTTTAATGGATATCATATTTACATTTTCTCCATGAAGGATTGAAGGTTGGTCCCGTATCGAAAAATCTCCTCAAGGGGAAGCCGGAAGTTCATATCGAGCTGGATCGGATGCTGGATCCCCTGTCCTTTTTCAGTGGCGACGATCTGACCATTTTTATAGCCAAAAGGCAAGGGCGCAGCTGGTTTTCCATCGAGCTGCATTGTCAGCAGGAGATTTTCTCCCTCTGTATTAAAGGACAATTTTGTCCAATTGTAGGCGAAATTTTCCAGGGCTTTGATGGAATAGTCAAGTGAGGCTGTCTGGCCGAGATCCGGCATCCCCTGTCGCAGCTGTTTGGTGTTGTTGAAGCGGACTATACCACTATTGCCTGGGGTGGAAAATAGAAAACCATCATCAAATTTGATACCTGTCTTACTGATTACAATAGGTAAGCGGCCATTTAAGGAACCCTGGCCCTCGGCATCTTCAATACCGAACTGCTTAAGAAGTTCAACAAAGCCTATTCTGTCGCAGTAGATGGTTGTATCGATATCCGTTGTTTCTGCAGTTACGCTAAGACTTCCGCTCTCTAGTTTTCCACCGCACCAGTTGAGGCGTACTTTTTCAAGAAAAAGACTGTCTGTATCCTCGATGCGATAGTTAATTCGGCCATCACTGAACCGGATCTGACCTGAACTGATAGAGGCAATCGTGGCTTTCTGCCTTGGAAGACTACGAACAGCAGGGAGATCGGGGAAGACGAGATCGGTTGTGATTCCTTTGGCCTGAAGTTCTCCGCTTGTAAAGTCTCCGTCTTTTATACTCAGTTTAAGTAAACCTTTTTGCCCGTCTGGGCTGATGGTAAAATTGCCCTCTGCTGCAATTGTTCCTATGAAATTGGTGTTTTCAGGAATCTTGATATACTCTGGCAGTTGAGCTGTATCAATTATAGTAGAGTCTAAAGTGCAGGCAACAGATGTGCTGCCTGTAAAAAGAGCTGAGCCACTGCAGTCTATCTGGCCAGGGGAGGCAATTTTACTTATAAGGCTGCTTGTGAAATCAAAGCCTACAGCGGATTGGCTTGCGTTTGCGGCAAAACGGGCGGTATCAACATCTTTGTAGCTGATAGTCTCAATGGTGAGTGTGCCGCTATTTTGTACCTGATTGTTTTGAACGTTTGTCTGAAAGGGGAGGTCCCATTTGAGATTTTTCAGGCTGAGTTGTTGTTCTGGGAGTGTAAGTTGCTGTAGATTTCCTTTGATCCGCGCTGTCAGGGTTTCTTCATCGTAGGAAATATCTGCATTGATATCGAAAGGTCCCAGCTTAATAGTATCGTCAACCGTGAGAAGGCCACTATCTACATGAACCTTGCTGTTGATTGCTGTAAGGAGTCTTGTGATCGTTGCTTCAACGGTAACAGGTTGATCGAGTCGTTTGGAGTCGAGGGTTGCTGTACCTGTAATCTCCTGGTTATCAAGGTTGATTGTTCCACTGGCTTTGAGATCAAGTTGCTCGGGTTGAATAAGGGTTAGGCCGGAACTCCGGTAGGAGAGAGACTTTTTATCACCCTCAATCGATATATTTGCTGGTTCTCCGGATGCGGGTGAGGCAATAACGAATGAGCCAAGCGATCCTTCAAATTGATGCACTTCAGCACCTGCCTTGAGATGTGCAAGCTCTAGCTCTTGGGTAAGTGCTACCTCTCCGGTGAGGATGAGCTCCCCAGTGAGCTGTTGAGCCTTCCCGGTAAAGGCAAGGTTTGCGAGATCTAAAAGATCAGGGACCCTGACGTTTGCCGAGAAAAGCACGCCCTGACCGCTGAAGACACCTTTGATCACGGAAGCCAGATGAATGGCGCCTGATGTGCTCAAGTCGGCATCAAGAGTTGTTAACCTATGTTTTGCTTGTTCGTGGCGCACAAAGCCACACTGGAGATTGGTATCGAGAAATATGTCCTGTTTTCCCGTCGGGGTCTGTAGTGCAAGATGACCGTTTCTCAGTATCACCTTTTTTATGGCCGCCGGCAGTGTGAATGAGGGCATCCCCTGATTCCCGGTCTCCTCGGGGCCTTTGATTGGCTCTGCTCCAGCAATAGTGACAGATGATCCGTCATAGATGAGATGCAGGCTTGGTGAGTCCAGCATCAGGCTCTCTATTTTCCCGTTGATAATGTCGGAAAGGCTGTAATGTATTTCAAAATTGGGAACAACTATGACAGGTTCTCCGTTCTGGATAAAACGCAGGGAGCCCTGTAGCTGCCATGGTGTAATTTTTGAAAGATTCAGCTCTTTCTGGCCAAAGGGGAGTCCTGTAAGGAGACGGGGAATAAGGTAGGTATTGCACAGGAAAGGGAGAAAAAGCAGAAAAGTTGAAAAGACAAGGCAGGTGATTAAAAAAATGGAGGTAAAGGTCTGGGAGTTACTTTTCATGATTTCTAAGGGAAAATGATCGGGAGCAAGAGGTTAACGGATGCCGTGCAGAGTGAGAAATAAATATAACCTTGCCTTGATCCTTTTCTGCCAGTATAAACGTATTGCTCGGTAGTTGCATATTAAATTGGTGAAATTTTAGTTTGTACCTGTCTTGAGATGGCTGTTTTATCCTGATTCGTTGTTAGTTTTTCTCTTTTAAAGAGATCAAATCTTTTTCTTGGGTTGCATATACCGAGAGCCTCGACAGGGTAGGAAATTAGCAGAGATGGGTAGGGACCGGTTCGGACAGGTTGTGTTCGATCTAATGAATTTAGAAAACAGGTTGTTAGCATGACAAATGAAATAGATTTTGATGAATTGATCAGTAAATATAAGTCAGATCCTTTTGACTATGTGGATGTCCTTGCAGTACATACAGGGCGAGTTTCATTTAAGGTGATGGAAGGGGCTGAGGTTGAGGCGGCAAGCGGCCAGTGGCGACAGATTCCCGGGACCGTTCTTTATGAAATTAACAGAGAAAGAAATCCCAAATTCATTTCAGCACAAACAAACGGAACAGTTGCTGAAATCAACAGAGAACTGGACGGCCAGTTTGTCGAGGCGGGTGAAAAATTGATGACGATCAAACATCCACTGAAAAAAAAGGAAATAATTGAGAATATACTCAAGGACGTTCTGTCGCTTTTTGTTGCGCCGGAGACGGCAAAATACTTTTTTGCCATGGACATACAGTCTCGAATCGACAAAAAAGGTCCTGGCGCTGTGACAATCGCCTCCGGTGATGAGGTTTTGACCATGTCTCTTATGAAAAGGGATACACCCGTCTATTACAATGGAGAAAAGGGTGTTATTCATTCCATATATTTTAAACCAGGCGTATCGGTGGCCCAGGGTGAGCCGCTGCTCGGGATTTGTGCGGCTGATAAATTATCTATAATTCAGAAAATTATCACCAGGGTTAAGGCTGACTGGGACACAGATCATTAATAAGGCAACCAAAGCAGCGGTTCTTTTGGTCTATCTTAGCATTATAATGAGGTATTTCAGGATTTTTTCTGTTTTTCGAGTGAGTTTTTCTCTAGATGATATATGGTAGATAACAACCCAAGCCCTGAGATGGTCCTTGACTATCTCAGGGCTGAGCAGCAAAGCGTGCTCAGACAGCTGTCCTCGCCTATTGATCCCAGTGATGTTTTTCGCTATGGCGCATGTATAGGTACCAGTATAAAGGTTCATTCGACCCTCCCCCGAGCGATGGAACATGCCCGTACTCTCATTAATGATATTGCCAGAAATAAGCGTTCCGTAGCAACTGGTACCGTAATTCTGGCGGATAGCATGACTCAGTCGAAGGGGAGGTTCAGCAGAAGCTGGCATGCACCTGATGGTGGAGTTTGGGGATGCCTTATCCATGGCAATAATCTGTTGCCGGAATCCCGACACTTTATTCCCATGGCAACCGGGGTTGCCTGCTGTGAAACTGTTCGGCAATATGTGGGAGATGCAGCTACCTTACGCTGGGTCAACGATGTACTGGTTTCTGGGCAGAAGCTGGCCGGTTTTCTGGTCGAAAGCTATACGGAGCCAATCCATAGTGAAGAGTTTACCCTGGTAGGTTTTGGCATAAATATCAACAACAGTTCATTTCCTAAAGAGCTTGCAGGTCTTGCTCTGTCCTTGAAGCAGTTCCTCAGACACTCTATTGATCTTTCAGATTTTACTGCGCGTTTTTTGGCGAAACTTGCCTGGAACTTTGGCCTTCTTTACCATGAGGAAGCAAAACATCTCAAGGGAGATGGTTATTCGGGGCAGGATGGGGAGCATTTTATTCTCAGCAGGTGGAAACAGCTTTCCGATACCATCGGCCAGGATGTCGTCTATGGCTTTGATGTGATGACAGCGCCACAGTATGCAGGGTATGCCTGTGGGGTCGATGAATCGGGCGGGCTTGTTATTCAACTGCCGGATGGATACAAAAAGACAGAATATAGCGGAGAAGTGCGGTATCAAACAAGATGAGGGCGGACCATCTTGAAGCCCGCCCCCATGGTATAAGGACTAACGTTGTTGTAAGCGATAAAACGCCAAAAAACTTTGGTAGGGTTTGCAGAGCCCAGCTCTCTTACAGTGCAAAGCGCACAGCCATACCGAGAAAGACGGTGTCTGTATCTATATCAGTGTCATCGTTATCAAAGTCAGCTTTGTCGTTGAATCGGTAGTTGCCGTAAATATCTGCGAAGATACCGGGGAGCAGTTCCAGGTTAATACCCGCTTTCAGTGCATAAAAAGGTTCGTCAACAAAATCTCCGTCGGTGTACGTTCCCCCAATACCGATACCGGCGTAGACCCCTTTTCCTATCAGAAGATAAGCTTGAGGCGAAACGGCTGACTCGCCGAAACGATCAGGAAGAAATTCAAGGTCCGCCTCTACCCCAAACAGGCCCGTCCAGTATTGGTATGAACCGAAAAATCCCAAGCCGTCATCATCGAGCTTTTTGTCGTCAATTTCTATGTCATCAATGGAGATCCAGTAGTTTGCTCCGCCACCGATTCTGTGCTCACCTGCCCAGGCACTCGCAGTGGTCATGGTGATAAATCCTATAAGTAAAATAACTTGCAGTGTTTTGGCCATTTTTTTCTCCTCTTTTCTCATTGTAAACCTCAAGGTACAAGGTCTAAAGGTTTGTGTGGTCTACTGTTCAGGATTTTTCAAATATGAAGGCTCAGAAGAAGTCTTCTTGTTTTCGGCCAGCACATGCCAGGAAGTTATCTCTCTTTGAAAAATATGTCTACCAAAATTATGCAGTAACTGGAGTGATTCTTTAAGGATAGAGCCTGAAATTTTCAAGCGGTGTAAGCGATCCAGAGGTTGATCCTGAGCGGTCTGGACGATTTTAATCGTCCCCTGGGAGAGAGGACGCCCACATCTGTTATTCTGGTTGCAGCTTGAACAGATGAGTTGGCCGCTGGAACTGTTAAAACGATAACTCTTTGTTGTTTGCACCGTCTGGTTACAATTTCCGCAGCTATGAAAGTCGGGTCTGTAACCAAGGTAGCCAAAAAATTGGATGAGAAAGAGAGCGAGAACCTGGCGGGGTTCTTCTTTATTGTCGAGCCGATGAAAGGCCCACAGGGTTAAGCGAAAAATATTGTTATCCGGTTCTCCATCTTTGACCCCAAGTAGGAGAAATTCACGAATAATGGTAGCAATCCCGTAAAGATTTAGGTTCTGGCGAAGGCTGGGGAAACATGTATAGATTTCAGCCTCACTTAAAAAAGCCAGAACCTGTTCATTTTTCTGCTGATAGTTCACCTGGAGATAGGTGAAAAATTCCAGTTTATTGACAAAGCGCTTCTTACTCCTCTTTGCTCCTTTCGCAATGGCTGTTACTCGCCCAGATTCCTGGCAAAAGAGGGTGACAATAAGATCGGATTCTCCGTGATCTGTTGTGTCGAGGACGATTGCGCCGGATTCCATTTGACTTGCCTGGGGCCTGGGCATTTAGCGAAGAAGATCGTAGGGAAGGGAAATGGTAAGCGTTGTGTTATCGGTTGGTGGCAGGTGAATAGGGGTTTGATTGAGGCTCAATATAGTATCGGTTTTACCAGGCAGAGTGATATTGATTTTTTTGTTGGCAGACCATGCCGCACTCTCTCCTTTTTCATAGACATTATCAAAGACTGGAAGGTCGTCGATAGCAATAGTGACTTTTGTCGTTTGGTTAAAATGCGCTTTGATGATGTAATTGTCGGTTGCGAGCACAGGATAGTTGACCTGCTGTTTTACTTCAGAGGCGTTGGACATTGTGGGAATATCAAGCATACTCTGAAGGGCAAAAAACTCTTTTTCCGGACTTTTGAGGGTGGATTCTGCCTGCTGAGCAGAGAGGTCGCTGTTTCTCAGTTTTTGACTGAGATATGTGGCAGGGTTCCAGGAAAAATACCAGCAGAGAAATGCCCCAAAAATCAGGAGCAGCAAGAGAAGAAGGCCGAGTGATGAAAACGGCAGATTGCTTGGTCGTTCCGCCAGGGCCACATGGTCTTTTGATGAGCTTCTGGGGGTGGGGATATTGTTCTCACTTTTCTTAGAAATGTTTTTTTCAGTGTCGTATTTTTTCAGAATCTCATTTGGATCAAGTGAGAGAAGCCGGGCATACAGTGCATAAAAGCCTCTGGTGAAAACATCTGCAGGTAATGAGTCGTAATTGTTCTCCTCCATGGCCCTGAGGTTTTTCAGTGAAATCTTTGTTTCTTCGGCAACTGCCTCAAAATCCAGTCCTTTGGAGGTTCTGGTGATACGTAGATGATCACCTAAGGATTGGTATGTTGGTTCAGTCGGTTCAGATGAAATAATTATCGTGTTCATGTTTGTGACAATTTGTGTTTCCCGCAATATTACAGCTTTTGAATATAGGCACTTTCTTTTAGTTTCTTCACCCAATCTTGATAGGCTTCCTGCATTTTTGTTTCGTAGAGCTTCTCTCTGATTTCTTCTTTGTTTTTCTCGTAGGATGAGGTGACCACAATGGCGTCGCTGTCCCCCGAAAGAAGTTTGAAAAACTGGTAACCAGACTGTATTTCCACGATTGGGCTGAGCTCACCCGGTTTGAGATCTTTAACTGCTGAACGCATGGCTTCGGCCATTTCATCAAGGGTAAATATACCGATATCTCCTCCATCAGTTGCTGACGGAAGATCGGAGAATTTTTTGGCAAGAGCCTTAAAGTCCTGTCCTTCCTCAGCAAGTTTATGTACGCGCTGAGCAAGTTTCATGGCACGGCTTTTACTTGCTTCCAGGTCCTCAGAATTTGTATTATTCCAGGAAAAACCGATTTGCAGTAGGTAATAATCACCTTCGCTTACTCTGGAGGTATAGTGTTGATCATAATATTCTAAAATCATTTCGTCTGTGACGACAATTTTTGAACGAACATCTACACTGAGAATTTTACTTTGCAGGATGTTGTCATGTAATTTACTCCTGTACTCCTCTGCAGTCATTCCAGAAGTCTCTAATTTTTGTCTGAACTCAGAATCACTCAGAGACATGTTGCTTCGCATGTGATCATAAGCTGCATCTATCTCCTCTTTAGATACGGTCAGGTTGTATTGCTTGGCTTTTTGCTCCATGAGGGTTCTGTCAATCATTTTGTCCAGAGCAAGTTGACGGGCCTCCTCCAAGGTACCGGAGAGATTTTCCGCGCTGTTACTCTTGGAAAGAACCTTGTAAATGCTGGAGGTTTCTGCCTCGAGTTCACTGAGCGTAATAATGTCGTCGTTGACGACTGCAACAACCTTATCGACCATTTCTGCTGCAACAAAAGTCGTTTGCAGTAAAAGAAGTAGGGTGACGGTCAAATATCGCATAAATAACTTTTCGGGTGATTGAGACAAAAGAGGTTTCATATTGTTCCTAGTCGTGAGATGTAAAACTTTTGCAAAAAAATGCAAGTGGAGTTATGTGTAGCCTGATGAAAATGTAAGAGCTTGACTTGTCTAAAAGATCATTGATGTATATAGTTTAATGTGTTGTAATTTCGATACATTAGGTCTTTTTAAGGTGTTGTGTTGGTATTTTCTCGGTGAACCGAGGAAAGAGTATATCATAGAAGAATCATTATTGAAATCTTCCAGGGAGTTGATTTATGAAAAAGCGGTCACGTTTTTTGACAGCAGTAATTTATACACTAACATTGTTTTTTTGTTTTGCCGCTTTTGAAGCTGTGGCAGCGACCCAAATGCCATCTTTCTCGCTGGAGGATGTTCGAAACGGGAAGACAGTGGACTCGAGTGCCTTTGACGGAAAAGTGTTGCTTCTTACTTTTTTTGCCACATGGTGTCCACCTTGTGCAGAGGAAGTTCCTGTACTGAACCAGCTCCACGAAGAGCTTTCCGGCTCAGGTTTTTCGGTTGTCGGTCTGTCGGTGGATCAGCAGGGGGCATCCGTTGTCTCGAAGTTTGTCACCAGGAAAGATATTAAATATCCTGTCTTGATGGCCAAATCGAAAACTACCGTTGATTTTGGAGGAATTTATGGCATTCCCGTGGCATTTCTCGTGAATAAAGCGGGGCATGTTGTGAAAAAATATAGTGGATATGTGCAGCATGAGATTTTGGAAAAAGATGTGAGAAGCCTGCTGAACTAACCGAACTATGTTGCATTTCGGTTTAAATTGAAATAGAATGGTTTCGTTAATATGCATGTTGTAGGAACGAATAATCGTGGGTCAGCATAGCCCAAATTAACCGGATTTTTAAGGAGAATGATCATGAACAAAAAAATCGTATGTTTCGCATTGGCAATGGTTTTTGCATTAAGCACAGCTGGTATCGGTTTTGCTGCAAAATTAAGCTGTACTGTTGATTCTGTAGATGGTGACAAGGTAACCATGACCTGCGAAAAAGCTGATAAGTTAGCCCCAGGTAATAAGGTGAAGGTTTCTACGCCTAAGAAAGGTGCTATTGAGGGTTGTTAATTGACAGAACAATACTTTTTAAGTATTGTCACGGGTCGGCTGATTTCTGATCAGCCGACCTTTTTTTTTACCCTGAATTCTCCTGTGCGGGGGCTCAACTAAAATTACTTGATTGGGGTCAGAGTTGGAATTAATAAAAGCAATTATCCTTGGCATTGTTCAGGGCTTAACAGAATTTTTGCCTGTTTCAAGCTCAGGACATCTTGTGATAGGTTCTGAACTGCTACATTTTCAGGAACAAGGTGTAGCCTTTGATGTCTGTCTCCACTTGGGTACGCTTGTTTCGGTATTTATTGTTTTTCGTACTGAGATCCTGGCGATGATAAAAGCCCCTTTTCAATTTGCCGGTGGCAACAGGGAGGCAGATGTCCGCCATTTTTTACTTTGGGACATCTATATCATCCTTGCGACGCTTCCCGCTGTTTTTGTAGGGCTATTTTTTAAAAGCTATGTCGACGCTCTTTTTGGATCGACTCTAATTGCCTACTGTATGTTGGTGATAACCGGTACGATCATGATACTCGCCCAATTTGTCCCCGAGAAGAAGGAGGCTTTGACCTGGTGGCGAAGTTTGCTTGTGGGATGCGCTCAGGCGTGTGCTATTATGCCGGGCCTGTCCCGGTCGGGATCGACAATATTTGCCGGAATGGTATTGGGAATACCAAGAGAGACCATCGCCAGATTTTCTTTCATCATGTCAATTCCAGCCATACTCGGAGCTGCAGTTCTTCAGCTTGGTGATTTTTTCCACAATCCGCCAGCGGCAGATACCGCGCTCAATCTTCTTCTCGGGATGGTGATGTCAGCTGTTGCTGGCTATCTTGCTATAAAACTTCTCCTCGATATTATCCGCCGAAACAGGCTGCAGTGGTTTGGTTATTACTGTCTGCTCCTTGCAGGTTGTGGGCTCACCCATCATTTCTTTTTCGCTGCCTGATATCGTTATTTCCTTAATATAAAATCACGGTTTGTCACTATGGATATTCGCACTCTTCCCGAGCATGAAAGGGAAATTTATAATCGTATTCGGGAAAAGTACTCCCTTACTTTTGACAGTCTTAAAGTTGGAGAAAACAAGATCCGGCTTCTCAAAATTGCTGATCTTGAACAATTTCTCGAAGGTAAGGACCCTTTTGCCGATGTTTCGGAATTTCCATTCTGGATTCGTCTCTGGGATGCAGCGATGATTCTTTCCTATGTCCTGGGTGCACAAACAGAAACGAAGGGCAAGAGACTGCTGGAGCTGGGCGCAGGGCTTGGTGCCCCGGGGCTTGCCGCAGCTGCTGCCGGTTTCGAGGTTACACTCAGTGATTATGAAGATATCATTATGGACTTTCAAAAGGTCAGTGCTGCGGCATCAGGTTTGAACAACGTTCATTTTTGTCACTTCGACTGGTTGAATCCACCGAAGCTTGAACCTTTTGATGTGTTGGCTGGCGCAGAAATATTATTTAGAGATGAATTTTTTAAACCTCTTCTTAATGTATTCAAGAGTTGCCTGAAACCCGATGGTCTTATTTATTTGGCCCATGATTCAAAACGGCAGAGTTTGGGGAAATTCTTAAAAATTGCCCAGAACGATTTCGATATTGCCCTAAAAGAGCAGAGTTTTATTCGGGATGGAAAAAAAGTAACAATTATTGTGAACAGACTTCGCCACAAACGATAGTTGACTCAACCCCCGAAACCGTAGTTGTATCTCTTGTGTTTCAAAAAAATGTGAGTTCAGATAAATGCCTCTTTATCCTGTTAATCTAAACATTGAAAACCGTCTCTGTCTGGTTGTCGGAGGAGGCAGGGTTGCCCTGCGCAAGACCCTTGGACTGTTGGCGGCTGGAGCCAGGGTGCGTGTTATCAGCCCGCAGCTGGTGTCAGAACTTTTTCGACTTGCTCGAAGTGGTGCTGTCGAATGGTTTGAACGGCCCTTCGTCGAAGGAGATCTTCAAGAGGTGTTGCTGGTTTTTGCTGCAACAAACGACAGGTCTGTGCAGATTCTTGTTGAAACAGAAGCGAAAAAATATCATGTCTTGCTCAATAGCGCCGATGCACCGGGAGAGAGTGATTTTCATGTTCCTGCCCATTTTCGGCGGGGACCAATGATCGTCTCTGTTTCGACTGGTGGTGGAAGTCCGGCCCTGGCGAAAATGCTCAGAAAGCAGCTGGAGCAGACAATAGAGCCAGGATATCGGTGGGTTGTTGAGTTGATGGGCCTAATCAGGGAGCGTGTTATAGCCCACAGTGGTAATCATGAGGTGAGTGGGGATATCTTTGGTCGCCTTTTTGAGGGTAATCTTGTTGGCCTGGTGCTTGAGGAAAACTGGTTTGATCTGCAGATGCTGTTGCTGCATGAGTTGCCAGAGGAACTCGATAGCGCAGGATTGATGAGAATATTCCTTGAAAGACATGAACAGAGCTGAGCTGTGAAACAGTTTCTTGCCCGGTATAGTAAACACCTCAATTTTTGCAGGAGTAAGCATGGAAGAGCTCAATTATCTTCTCTATCTTTTAGTACTGGGGCTGACTACTTTAGCCATGGCAGCCTACCTTGTATTTTTTATAAGTCAGAATAAGACGGTACGAAAGGCTGCCCGGCTGATCCTTGTAGCCTCTGGAGTAGCGCAGAGTTTGTATATTTTATCGAGATATATTCTTACCGGACATACCCCGATAACTTCTCAGCATGAGACGGTGATATTTTTTGCCTGGGCGACCACCTGGGCCTACCTTTCGTTTCGCTGGCGTTACACCGTCAAAAATTTTGGAACCTTTGTTTCTTTTTTTCTCTTCTGTCTGGTGTTTATCTCGTATTTTTCCTCCCGTGAAATAACTGTTCTCGTGCCCGCCCTGCAGAGTGCCTGGCTGCCTTTGCATGCAGGAGTTTCGCTCGTGGCCTATGGATTTCTCTCGTTGGCGTTTTGCGGTGGTTTGATGTATCTGCTTTTGGAAAGAGAGCTCAAAGCAAAGAAGTTCGGGTATTTCTTTGCAAGACTGCCATCACTGGATGCTCTTGATCAGCTCAATAGTCACTGTATTACGGCAGGCTTTGTCTTCTTGACCCTTGGTATCGTCACCGGTTCTTTCTGGGCCCGACAGGCCTGGGGAACCTATTGGCATTGGGATCCCAAGGAGACATGGTCGCTCATTACCTGGTTTATATATCTTGTTCAGATTCATCAGCGTTTTACCGTTGGCTGGAGAGGCAAAAGGGCGGCAATAATGACGGTAGTTGGATTTTTATCTGTTTTGTTCACTCTCTGGGGGGTGACATATTTCCTGGGAGGAGTACATAGTTATGCCGGCTGAACGACTACTACTTCTCGGAGTAAATCATAAAACCACACCTGTGGAGGTGCGTGAAAAGATTGCGCTATCAAGTGGGTATGACGAGCCATTGACAGCATTGAAAAGAGTCAGGGGGCTCAAAGAATATTATCTTTTGTCCACCTGCAACCGGGTTGAATTTCTGCTGGTTGCTCAACCGGATAAAAATATCGAGCAGGAGATTATTCGCTTTCTTTTTGGAGAAGGAGCTCTTTTACAGGATGTAGGCAAGTATCTTTACATCCTTGAAGGGCAGGCAGCCGTTAAACATCTGTTTATGGTGGCTGCAAGCCTTGATTCAATGATTGTTGGCGAGGCACAGATTCTCGGTCAGCTCAAGGTTGCCTATCGCCATGCCTCTCAACTTGGCTGCACCGGACCACTGCTCAATAAACTGCTGCATAAGTCTTTTTCCGTCGCTAAAAGGGTACGAACAGAGACGGCCATCGGCTCTTCTGCTGTTTCCATAAGTTTTGCAGCCGTACAGCTTGCCAAAAAGATCTTTGGCAATCTCAAAGAAAAGAATGTTCTTCTGGTGGGTGCGGGAGAAATGGCAGAACTTGCAGCAGAGCATTTGGTGGGGCAGGGTGTAGGTGGGGTGGTTGTTGCCAATAGAACCCTTTCCCGTGCCGTAAGTCTTGCCCAGCGTTTTAATGGCAAAGCGGTTTCTATGGATGAGCTCATTGTTCAACTGGAAACTGTTGATATAATTATATCCTCAACGGGGGCAAAGGATATCATCCTCTATAAAGAAGATGTCAAATCCATCATGCGCTCCAGGATGAATAAGCCACTGTTCTTTATTGATATTGCGGTCCCTAGAGATCTCGATCCCAAACTCAATGAACTGGATAATGTCTATCTCTATGATATTGACGATCTCAGCACTGTCGTAGAGATGAATCGCTCCGAGCGGGATAAAGAGGCAGTCAAGGCCACGAGGATAGTTGAGGAAGAGGCCTTGAAGTTTGAGCGTTATTACCAGGGGCTGGCCATCACTCCTGCCATACTTGAGCTGCGCCAGAAGATTGACAGCATAGGTCAGTATGAACTGGAAAAAACCATGCACAAGCTTCCAGGACTCACTGAGGAAGAGAAAAAGCACCTGGAAAAAATGATATCCGCCATTAATGCCAAGGTGCTGCATCATCCGTTGATGTATTTAAAGGCCGATTCCTGTATGGGACGTGATAACAGAGATAAAAAAGTTGCGATTATCCGAGAACTGTTTGGCCTTGGAGATTGAGGTTCGGGAAGAAATTGTGGAAGAGTGTAAAGAAGAGTCTGGAGAGCTTTTTGAAAATGAGTGGTATATTGTCCGATATTCTGGTGAGACTCCAGAAATTGCCTATAATTCCGCGATATATTTCCTGACACGGGCATCTGATGGTCCCGGTATGTCACTTTTCCCTGCACAGCTGGACCAGCTCAGGCAGGCGGCTGTTGATCGCTACGAGGAGATTATCTTACGTGACCTTTATCATAAAAACGTGGGTAAACCCATATACCGCGGGGTGGCTCGCTCTGTCTGTAATTATCAGCGATTCATTAAATTTTGCAACAGACAGGGGTTGTGCCATAAAAAAGTTAAAAGCAGGTGTGCGGTTCTCTTTGCTACATATCTTGAGGTGGAATTTGAACGGATCTGCATGAATGGACAATGCACGGTCATTAACTGCTCTTTCCAGGAATTGCAGAGTTTCGCTGTAACCCTTGATGTTTCATTTTCCTCCAAGTATTTCGCCTTGAAACCATTCTGCCTTGAGCCAGAGTGATGACTTGCAGTGTGAATTGGCTTTTGTGTTACGTCGCTGAGCAAGTTACGGTTTGACTGGTGCAGGATATTTTATTGCGTTTTTTTGGATTTTTTTGTGTGCTGCCGTAAGTGGGTCGAGGTTAAATACTGCAGCGAGGGTGGTCAGGTATATCATGATATCACCAATTTCCTCTTCGAGGTGAACCAGTTTTTCCCCAGGCAGGGCAAGGCTTTCCTCGGGTGTCAGCCATTGGAATATTTCTACTAATTCTGCTGTTTCCACACTCAGGGCCATGGCTAAATTTTTGGGAGTGTGGTACTGCTTCCAATCTCGAATTTTTACAAAATGTTCGATTTCCTGTTGTAATTTTTCCATGATTACCTGATTGTAATGGTATTTGTTTTTCTGTTCTGTTATCACTAGCAGCTGCAGTACAGTTTTGTTTCTCCGCGTAAATCTTATTAATGACGATTATGAAAAAGATAAAGATAGTATCCCTCCTCAGTCTCCTTGTGTCATTGTCTCTGCTGGTTTCAGTTGCAGGTTCTGCGATAAATCCAAGTCAGGAAATTGATCGTAAACGAAACAGGCTCATAGGCTATATCCTGAGTAAACAGCTTCCGGCACTTCATTTCAGTGACAAAAAAATAGATAATGAGCTGAGTAAGGCTGCATTTTATCTCTATATCAAACAGCTGGATTATCAGAAACGCTTTTTACTGAAAGAAGACGTCAAACAGCTTGAGGCCTTCGAGCCTTACATCGACAATAATCTTGCTGGAGGTAACATCTCCCTGCCGGATACTGGCTATGACATACTCAATGAAAAGATCAATATTGTCCAGGATCTTGTCGCTAAAATGCTCGTAGACGAGAAGGTTGTTCTTGATGACGATGGCAAGGTTACCGTGGTTGGAAATATTAATGTTTCTGAAAAAGACACATATGAAACTGATCCCGATAAGATGGATTTTGTTGAAAGTATAGATGGTCTGCGAGAACGTTGGAGAAAAATCCTGAAAATGCAGATCATCACTCAGTATTTTGACCTGAAAGAAGAACAGGATAAGGCACTCGAAAAGGCTGCAGGAGATCAGGAAAAAATTAAAAACCTGACCACAGATGACGCGTCGTTGTGGAAGGAATCAATCATAAAAATTCGTAAACGCAACATCAGTTTTTTTCAACGTCTTCGCCAGGAGACCCTGCAGGATCATTATGATCGTTTCTTTAACTGCATCACCAGGGCCTTTGGCCCACATACAAATTATATTCCGCCTGCAAGTAAAGAACAATTTGACATAAACATGCGGGGAAGCCTCGAAGGAATAGGTGCTCTGCTCAGAGAAGATGATGGTCTTATCAAGGTCGTACGTATCATACCGGGAAGTGCCTCAGCAAGGCAGGGACGTCTCGAGGCCGAAGACATTATCTACGAGGTGGCCCAGGAAGGTGAGGAACCGGTTGATATAACTGATATGCGGCTGCGGGATGCCGTTCGACTCATCCGTGGACCCAAGGGAGAGGCCGTTACACTGACGGTGAAAAAGACTGACGGTTCCAAGGAAACAATCAAGATTATTCGTGATGTTGTTCAGATAGAAGAGACTTTTGTCAAAAGTACAGTCATAGAGTCCAAAGATGGCAGCAAGACTGGGTATATTTTCATACCAAGTTTCTACCGTGATTTTGAGGAGAGCAGGAATGGGGGGAACGGGCGTAACTCCACTGACGATACGCGAAAGGAAATTCAACTTTTAAAAGAGCAGGGAGTAAACGGCATTATTTTAGATCTCCGTGATGATGGTGGTGGTGCTCTGGTGGATGCTGTCGACATTACCGGGCTCTTTATCGATTCTGGCCCTGTTGTGCAGGTGAAAAATAGCTTTGGAGAAACTCGTGTTCTCAGCGATCCAAGCCCTGGCATGGTGTATGATGGACCGCTGGTTGTACTTGTGAATCAGTTTTCTGCCTCAGCCTCAGAGATTGTGGCTGCGGCCCTGCAGGACTACAAAAGAGCTGTCATTGTCGGAAGCAAACACACTCATGGTAAAGGAACCGTACAGACGATTATAGATTTGAACGAAAACATCCCTCTTTTGCAGTTAAAAAAATATGACGATCTCGGTGCCTTGAAGGTAATGATTCAAAAATTCTACAGGGTGACAGGTGGTTCCACGCAATACAAAGGGGTAGAACCGGACGTTGTTCTGCCGAATCTTTCTGAACATATTAAGTCAGGAGAGCGTTATCTAGATTTTTCACTTCCATGGGATTCAATTGATCCTGTCGAATTTACCCCGGCTCAAGGTAAGCCTCTTGATGTCACTCTTTTGAAAGAGCGAAGTCTTAAACGTGCCGCAGCTGATGAAGGTTTTCAAGTCATCAAAGAAGAGGCTGAAAAAGCCCTGGCCAGAAGCAAAGATACTATTCTTACCGTTCAGTACGATGACATGCTGCAGAAGAGAAAGGAAGTTGAGCAGATAAGAGAAAAGGTAGGTGCCCATTATCGAAGATTTCAGGATATTGAAGAGGAAGAAAGTGAATTGGATAATCCTCCCACAGATGAAATTGAAACCAAAACGAAGTGGCTGGAAGAAGTAAATAATGATCCCTACATAAGAGAAGCCGCCAATATTATTGCCGATATAATTGAATTGTAAAAGTGTCTGGAAAGCCTAACTTTACAGAGGGTTAGGCGAAATGTGCACCGAAAAATCTACTTGAAAAAGAGGCGAAAAGGTGCTAGAAATGGCAAATTGTGAACCATCATTCATTTTGCGGTTTTTTTGGGAATGGGGTTAAATACGTTAATCACTAGGATAAATAAGGTTGTGTTTGCATGGATCTTGCCGAAGGTTTTAGAAACCACAGAGATAAAATAGTCAATAAATGGGTGGAATATACACTCTCCACCTATCCATCATCTGGTTTCTTTACTAAGGAAAAAGATAAATTCGCAAATCCTGTGGGTGGGAATGTCAGGGAAGCATTAGGAAATATGTTTTTGCTCCTCACTAAAGGGGCAGAATGCACAGAACACCAGGCTTATCTTGATCAACTCATAAGTATTCGTTCCGTTCAGGAGTTCACTCCCTCTCAGGCAGTAGCTCCGCTCAATGCAGTAAAGCACATCACCCGAGAGGTTTTTGCAGCCGATAAGGAAAGGGCGCATCTGGTTGCAGAGCTTTACGATTTTGAGTTTGCAGTCGATCTTCTGGTTCTTGCCGCCTTTGATACCTACATGCGGTTTCGGGAACGTATCTACAAGATTCGCATTGATGAAATAAAATCAGGCCGTCATATACTCACAGACAGCAAGTGTCCATCGAACATGCTGGCTGTAAAAGATATTCAGGATTTAACTAAGGAAAACGGTATTTAACTGGTTGCTGTGCTCCGGTGCAAGGATGTTTGCGCCTTTGTGTGGTTTCCAAAACAGTTCAACTGAAGCGAGGTAAGAAATGAAGTACGCCTTCTCATTCCTGGCAGTCATAGCGTTGGTATTGATTGCTTGGCTCGGATCGCAGATACCGGGAATGCCCTATTTGTTTGGTGTGGCACTGCCGTATCTGGCCCTGATGATCTTTCTTGGTGGCTTTGTCTACAGAGTGGTACATTGGGCGAAATCCCCGGTCCCATTTTCAATTCAGACAACATGCGGCCAGGGAAAATCACTGGATTTTATTAAGCAAGACAGACTTGAGGCGCCTAACACAACAGCAGAGGTTGTGGCTAGAATGTTTCTTGAAATTGTTTGTTTTCGTTCACTGTTCAGAAACACAAAATCGGAGATTCATGATGGGCCGCACATCACCTATGAGTCGTCGAAATGGTTGTGGGTTTTTGCCCTGATTTTCCATTACTCCTTCCTGGTAATTGTGCTTAGACATCTGAGACTTTTTCTTGATCCTGTACCTGCCTGCGTGGGTTGGGTTGAGTTCATCGATGGTCTGTTTCAGATCGGTGCACCCACCTGGTACATGACAGACATTGGTTTGCTCGCTGGTTGTGCTCTGCTTTTTGGCAGAAGACTGATTACCCGTCACGTGAGATTTATCTCCCTCGTTAATGATTATTTTCCTCTGGTTCTTATTTTTGCAATTGCAATCACCGGAATCCTCATGCGTTATTTCCTGCGTACAGATATCGACATTGTCAATATCAAGCAGTTGACCGTTGGCCTCGTAACATTTTCTCCGGTAATAGGCGCCAAGATTGGTGCAATCTTTTACATCCATGTTTTCCTGGTATGTGTGCTTCTCGCTTATTTCCCATTCAGCAAGTTAATGCATATGGGTGGCGTTTTCATGAGTCCTACGCGTAATATGAAAAATAACACCCGCGCAGTACGTCACGTAAATCCATGGAACCCACGTATTCTGCCACATTCCTATGCTGGCTATGAAGACGAGTTCCGTGAGTATATGGTGGAGAATGGTATTCCTGTTGAAAAGGAGTTGCCTCCTAAGAAGGATGAAGAATAATAAGATTGACCCACAACTAGCTTAAGAGGATAAGATAACGATGGCAGTTCCAAAATTAGAACAATTATCGAAAAGCGTAGTGCAGGGACCATCCTTGGCAACAGGAGCAATACCTACCATGGATTGGATGGATATTCCGGTTGTATTCAAGCCTGGGAATTATGCCTACGTTGCGAAGAAGGAAAAGGTCGAGTACCTCGACAGCCAAAAAGGATTAAGCTTTCCTAATGCCCGTGACTGGAATCCGGAAGAGGAAGACTGGAAACTCCCTGAGGATTGGAAAGATATCATCATCAAGGGTCTGGCTGAGAGACTTGATAAATTCCGTTCCCTGAAAATATTCATGGATTGTTGTGTCCGATGTGGTGCCTGTGCAGATAAGTGCCACTTCTTTCTCGGAACCGGTGATCCTAAAAACATGCCTGTACTTCGTGCAGAGCTGCTGCGCTCCGTTTATCGTAACGATTTTACCCTCGCGGGTAAGATCTTAGGTAAGATGGCCGGCGCCAGAGAGATGACCACTAAGGTTCTTAAAGAGTGGTTCATGTACTCCTATCAGTGTACTGAGTGCCGCAGATGTTCCGTTTTCTGCCCATACGGTATTGATACAGCGGAAGTAACCATGATGATTCGTGAGTTACTCCATCTGGTAGGTATTGGAATAAACTGGATTTTAGAGCCTGTCTCTAACTCCAATCGTACCGGTAACCATATGGGTCTGCAGCCGCACACCTTTAAAGACAACGTCGAATTTTTAGTAGACGATGTCGAAAATCTGACCGGTATCCGCCCCAATATCACTTTTAACCGCAAAGGCGCAGAGATACTCTTTATTACACCTTCCGCAGACGTATTTGCTGAACCCGGTCTGTATACCGCAATGGGGTATATGATCCTGTTTGATGCGATCGGTCTTGACTATACCTGGTCAACCTATGCTTCTGAGGGTGGTAACTTCGGTCTGTTTACCAACAACGAGACCATGAAAAAGCTCAACGCCAAAATGTACGCAGAAGCAGAGCGTCTTGGTGTGAAGTATATCCTAGGTGGTGAGTGTGGTCATATGTGGCGTGTTCTCCATCAGTACATGGATACCATGAATGGTCCTGCTGACTTCCTTGAAGTACCCGTGTCTCCATTGACTGGAACGGTATTTGAGAATGCTGCTTCTACTAAAATGGTGCATATCAGTGAGTTTACAGCAGATCTGATCAAACACAATAAGCTCAAGCTCGATAAAAGCCGTAACAGTCATGTAAAAGCAACCTGGCATGACTCCTGTAATCCTGCAAGAGCTATGGGCCTTATGGATGAACCCCGGTATATTCTGGACCATGTGGTTGACTGGGTTGAAATGCCAGAAAACACGATCCGTGAGCAGACCTTCTGTTGTGGTTCCGGAACAGGGCTTAATACTGATGAAATCATGGAACTGAGGATGCGTGCAGGTTTGCCTCGTGCCAACGCGGTGAAATACGTGGCTGAAAAACACCTCGTCAACATGCTTGCCTGTGTGTGTGCAATTGACAGGGCAACGCTGACGTCACTCATGAACTACTGGAATCCTACTGTTGAAGTTTGCGGACTCACTGAACTTGTTGCCAACGCAATTGTTCGTGAAGGTGAGAATAGACCGGAACTGCCAGAAGGTCTCCGTACCATGCTTTAATAAATCCTGAACAGAACATAGGAGTTAAGTAATGTACAACAAAGGAACAATAATACCGGGACTCGCAATTTTTGTCCTGATAGTGACGTCTCCGCTCTGGCTCAATGCGTTCATGACTGGAAGCACGGTACCAAAGGTTGAATTACCGCAAGGTGGAGAAAAACAATGTGTCGCTTCTGCCACTGAGATGCGTGCCAACCATATGCAGCTTCTTAATGAATGGCGTGATGATGTCTTAAGAGACGGCAATCGTGTAACTGTTATGGTAGATGGCAAGGTGTACCGCAAAGGTCTGCAGATGGCATGTATGGAATGTCACACAAATAAAGAAAAATTTTGTGACTCCTGTCACGAGTATGCATCAGTCAAGCCGTATTGCTGGGATTGTCACTTGACCCCTGAATTGGCTGCGACGAAGAAGGAGACACACTAATGGATAAGCAAAGAAGAAACTTTCTTAAAGTTGCAGGAGCTACCGCTCTTGCAGGGATAACAGCACCTGCGGTGGTGAAATTGACTGCAAGTGAGGCCATGGCTTCCTCAGAACATGCCGCTCCAGCAGCTGGTGGACACGGCGAAGTTGAGGCACCAACAGGTGTGCGTTTAGGGCTTGTCATTGACATGCGAAAGCTCTATGGCAAACCTGAGCTTATGGATAAAATTATTGCATCTTGCAATAAGGTTCACAACATCCCTCATTTCGAGAATAAAAAAGATGAGGTCAAATGGATATGGAAGATGCCATTTGAAAATGTTTTTCCTGAACATTCATCTTATCATGAGTCTGATCTAAGTAAAGAAAACGAGTACTTCGCTCTTTGTAACCACTGCGATGAGCCGCCATGCGTTCGGGTCTGTCCAACGAAAGCGACCTTTAAAGTGGAAGAAACCGGCATTATTGCCATGGACTACCACAGGTGTATCGGATGTCGTTTTTGTATGATGGGCTGCCCATATGGCGCTCGGAGTTTCAACTGGTTTGATCCAAGACCACACATAAAAGAGTATAACGCAGAATTCCCTACTCGAATGCGTGGTGTTGTTGAGAAATGTAACTTCTGCGGTGAGCGGCTCGCTAAAGGTCTTGAGCCTGCATGTGTTGAAGCGGCTAAAGAGGTTGGCGCGCTCATTTTCGGTGATCTCAATGATCCTGAATCTGAGATTCGTAAGGTTCTTGCCGAGAACCATACCATCCAGCGGAAGCCGTCTCTTGGAACTAAACCTTCAGTCTTTTACATAGTGTGAGGGAGTCATGATAGAAAAAGTATTAAAAGGTAACTCGAAATACTGGATGTGGCTCGCTTTCCTGAGTGCATTCATTGCCGTAGGTGCGATTTGCTACATCAGGCAGTTCATATACGGAATGGGACTGACTGGGATGGGGCGTGATTTGACCTGGGGGCTCTATATCTCCCAGTTCACCTTTCTAGTTGGTGTTGCGGCTGGAGGGCTGATGCTGGTTCTCCCATACTACATCCATGACTATAAAGCATTTGGTAGAATCACTATTTTAGGTGAGTTTCTGGCAATTGGAGCGCTGATTATCTGTCTGATGTTCATTTTGGCGGATATTGGTCAAGTGGTTCGTGGCCTGAACATGGTTTGGCATCCGACACCAAACTCCATGCTGTTTTGGGATATGGTCGTGTTGTGGGGGTATCTTATTCTTAATGTACTCTGTGGCTGGGTTATCCTCACCGCAGAGCGCAAACAGGTAAAGCCACCAAAGTGGATTTATATTTTCGTATATATTTCAATACCCTTTGCGGTTTCAATCCATACCGTAACTGCAATGCTCTACTGTGGTCTTCCAGGCCGCCACTTCTGGCTCAGTGCCATTACCGCACCACGCTTTCTTGCATCTGCGTTTGCGGCAGGTCCTGCACTCATTGTCATTGCATGCATTATCATGAAAAAAGTTGCCCATTTTGATGCAGGCAAAGAAGCAATTACTAAGCTCACTACTATTATTATGTATGCAGCTATTATAAATGCTTTTTTTGTCTGTCTTGAGTTCTTTGTTGGCTACTATTCAAATATTCCAGGACATATGCATTCACTTGAGTACCTGTTTTTTGGTCTTGAACACAACGGTCATGTCTATAACAATCTTGTTCCATTCATGTGGACTTCAGTCTTCCTCTGTTTTGGCGGTTTGGGTATCTTTAGTTATTTGAAAATCACTAAAGTGTACAATGAACTCCTGATTGGCGTCGGTTGTGCTGCAATATTCATTGCACTGTGGCTTGACAAGGGTCTCGGTTTTGTTATGGGTGGACTTGTTGTCAGTCCCCTTGAAGAGATCAATGAGTATATTCCAACTGCAAATGAGATAGGTGTTACTTTGGGTATCTGGGCAACTGGAATCCTTATTGTTACACTTCTCTATAAAATTGCTATTGGTGTCGAGCATGAAGTAGAAGCATAGTCAGTCAGCCGTAAAAGTTGTACTTTAAAAGCCTCCGACTTGTCGGAGGCTTTTTTTTTTGTTAGAAGTAGTAAGTCAGAGTTTTATGCATTTCAACATATTTTGGGTGGCGAGGAAACCTTGAAAACGCGCGTTCTGGTTATTTATTATTCCTTTACCCAGCAAACCCATATTTTGCTGAAACACTTTTGTTACGGGCTTGAAAATAGTGGCCTGGAGATTCAGTACGAACGTCTGCAACCTGTGGAACCTTATGAGTTTCCCTTTAAATCTGATCTCCGGCTTGCAAACGTAATGCTGAAAACGTTTTTTAAAAAGAGAAATGAGATTCAACCGGTATCAGAACAATGTTATCAGGATTGGGACTATATAGTACTGGCAGGTCCAACATGGTCGTACCATCCCAGTGGCCCGATACTTGATTTCATGGACCGGTATGGAGAATCTGTACTCAGTGGTAAAAAGGTTATTCCTTTTATCTCCTGCCGTTCATATTGGCGAATACACCATCTGACCATAAAGCGTATGCTTTGCAGGTGTAAAGCTTTGCCGATGGCACCTTTTGTTTTTCAGCATCCAACCAAAGAACCGTACAGATTTATAGGTCTGTTGCTACAGTTACGGGGGAGGGTCATACGTGGGAAATGGTTTCGTAAGCATTACGCATTTTACGGTCACAGTAAGGCTCAGGGCGAAGAGGCTTTTCATTATGGTGAGACACTGGGGAAGAGTATGGTAGAAGGGTAGTTCATCATGAATGTTGATGCCCTGATGTGTCGTCAGGACCTTGGCTCAGGGCCATTCACCGTTTATATAAAGCTGGAAAAAATAGAGTATCTGTTTTGAAAAAAAGATAAATATCAGGGCTGCGATGGAAAGGAACGGCCCAAAGGGAATTCTGGTTCGCCCGCCTTTCTTTTGATGTGACATGGCAATAAGCCCGACAATGGTCCCGCCCAGAGAGCTTGCAAAAATCACGAAAGGTAGTGATTGCCAGCCGAGCCAGGCACCAATCATGGCGAGGAGCTTGATGTCACCTCCACCCATTCCGTCAATTTTTCTGATGAGAAAATAACCGAGAGCAATGGCGTACAGCACGCCACCGCCAATGGCTATGCCAATGAGAGAACTTTGCCAGGAGAGTGTTGTTGAAAAGAATGAAAAGATCAGACCCGCAATGATACCTGGCAGGCTGATAACATCAGGAATAATCTGATGGTGAATATCAATGACAATAATGACGAGCAGTGCTGCACAAAAAGCAAAAAGAGCAAAAAATTCAAAGCTAAGACCATAGGTGTAGATCAGGCTTGCCGAGAGAGCAGCCATGCTAAGTTCGATGAGCGGATATTGCAAAGATATTCTTTTTTTGCAGTGGCCACATTTTCCCCGTAGACAAAGATAACTGAGGACAGGGATGTTTTCATACCAGTGCAGCGGGGTCTGACAATGTGGACAATGGGAAGCCGGGAATGCTATGGACTCATCTTCATTGGGAAGTCTGAGGATGACAACATTTAAAAAACTGCCAACTACGGCGCCAAAGAGTGCAGCAATAATGGCAAGGAAGGTTTGCGGTATCATGGGTGAGTGTGTTTAGGGTAAAATATCAAACGAATTGTGTTTATAAATAAAATCTAAGGTGTTCAGCTAACTATGTCACAATACCAGGAAAATGCAACTGTTACTCGTATAGAACAGCTTTCGGAAAAAAACTACCGGCTTACTTTTGAATCGCCGATGATAGCAGCCGCGACCAAACCGGGACAGTTTGTGATGATTCGAACCAGTATCGGAAAAGACCCGTTGTTGCGTCGGCCGTTTTCTGTACATCAGGTACTCAATAATGGCCTGATACAGATTTATTTCAAAGAGGTTGGTCGAGGTACCGGTATTCTCGGTCATGCTAAGGTTGGCGAGAAATTCTCACTTTTTGGCCCCCTTGGAAGAGGTTTTAGACTCAGCAAGGATAAACCCGCAATTATCGTGGGTGGTGGCTTGGGTATTGCTCCGCTGCTCCTGCTTCTTAAAGAAAATTGCCGTCTGAAAAAGAATTGTGACCAGGATCTGGTCATTCTCGGTGGGAGAAACAGGGAGGAGGTTGAGCCTTTGCTTACCGATTTTAAAAAATATGGGGTGACGGTAAGGACCTCAACCGATGACGGTTCACTCGGGCATCATGGATATGTCACTGAAATTCTAAAATCCATACCGCTAGTGGACGGTTGTACAGTTTATGCCTGCGGCCCTGAGGCCATGATGAGTAGAGTTGCCGGGATCTGTGCTGAGGCGCAGATTGCCTGTCAGGTGTCGGTGGAAAGTGTTATGGCTTGTGGAATGGGAGCCTGCCTTGGCTGTTCAAGACCTGACAACACTGGGTCTTATACACATGTATGCCTTAATGGACCTGTTTTTGATGCGGAGAAATTACAATGGAATATGTAAAAACGGCTGATAATGGGCGCCCGGATATGAGGGTAAATATCGGGTCACTTCAACTCGAAAATCCTGTTATGACCGCCTCAGGGACCTTTGGCTACGCCAGGGAGTTTGAAAACCTGATGAACCTGCATCGACTAGGTGCTGTCATCGTAAAAGGTATATCTCTCCACCCAAGGCAGGGAAACCCGCCGCCCCGAATAGTTGAGACCGCCTGTGGTATGCTGAATGCGATCGGTTTACAAAATGTTGGAGTGGATCGATTCATAGCGGAAAAAATGAATTATCTCGCCGGGCTTAATGTTCCTGTTATCGTCAACATCCTTGGGGATTCTATAGCAGAATATGAGGAAATAACAGTGAGACTGCAGGGCGTGCCGGGTGTCGCCGGGATTGAAGTCAATATATCCTGTCCGAATGTTAAAAAAGGTGGGGTTGCCTTTGGTACTGATCCAAAGATGGCGGCCAGTGTTACTGCGGCTGTGAAGGCCCGGTCAAAAGTACCTGTGATGGTTAAACTCTCCCCCAATGTTTCAGATATAGGGGCGGTAGCTCTTGCGGTTCAGGACGGTGGTGCGGATTCTGTTTCACTCATAAACACCCTTATCGGCATGGCAATAGATCTGAAGACAAGAAAACCAGCCCTGGCCAATGTGATAGGTGGCCTTTCGGGCCCTGCAATTAAACCAGTGGCCCTTCGGATGGTGTATGAGGTGGCCAAAAAGGTCTCCATACCGATCATTGGTATCGGAGGTATTGAAACCGCCGAGGACGCCCTGGAGTTTATGCTGGCCGGGGCAACTGCAGTACAAGTTGGCACCGCCAACTTTATTAATCCAAGGGCAAGTGAAGATGTCGTCGATGGCATCACTGCCTATCTGATGAAGGAAAAATTACCATCAATCCGCTCTATTATTGGCCAGCTTGAACTCTCATAGCCTGCTGCTCAAATGGTCAGTATCAACGATATAATGAAATAGAATAAAACCGATGATTGAAATACAACCGCTTGATAATATAGATATTACGCTCGAGGTACCAGGCTCTAAAAGTCTTACCCAAAGAGCCCTGATAGCAGCCTCCCTCGCCGAAGGAACCAGCCAGTTGATGGGACCACTTGAAAGTGAAGACACCGAATATTCTTCCGGTGCTCTGATGCAGATGGGTGTGATCATTGAAAAAGACAAGGATTGGCAAATAAAGGGAAATGGCGGGGAGATAGCTCCAAGTATACAACCCGTTTTTCTTGGTAACAATGGGACAGCCACACGTTTTCTCACCTCTGTTGTGGGTCTTGGTCATTCTTCATATACGATCGATGGCGATAAAAGAATGTATGAAAGGCCGATCGCCCCGCTGATGAGTGCGCTCAAGGGCTGGGGGGTGGATATTACCTCCATTCATGGGACTGGCTGTCCCCCTTTACGTGTCAACGCCAATGGTCTTCAGGGAGGAACCACAATTCTTCCTGAGGGTAAGAGCAGTCAATACCTCTCGTCACTATTGCTGGTAGCGCCATATGCCAAAAGCCCTGCCACTCTTATTGTAGAAGGTGAGGTACTCTCCAAGCCCTATGTGGCAATGACTCTTTCCGTTATGGCCGATTTTGGCATCGTCGTTGAATGTGAGGCTGATTACAGCTCTTTTTCCATCCCTCAGGGGTGCTATAAGGGTCGAACCTACCGAATTGAAGGGGATGCCTCCAATGCTTCATATTTCTGGGCAGCAGCGGCGATTACCGGAGGACGGGTGGGGGTAAGCAATGTCCCTGTTCCTTCTCTTCAGGGAGACTCAATGCTGGTGCCTCTTCTTGGACGTATGGGATGTGAGATCAGTAAGGTGGGCGATGGATTAAGCCTGAAAGGTCCCAGGCAACTTACCGGTATTACTGTTGATATGGGCGATATGCCCGATGTTGTTCCTACTCTGGCTGTTGTTGCCGCCTTTGCAGAAGGAAAAACGGTGATTAATAATATCGCACATCTGAGAATAAAAGAGTGTGATCGGTTGTCTGCCGTCGTCACTGAACTGACGAAACTTGGGGTAAAAGTTGAGGAGAGGGAAGCCTCAATGATTATCCACGGGGAGGGAGGACGTGGCCTCAGGGGGGCAGAGATTGAAACCTACGAGGACCACCGGATGGCTATGAGCATGGCCGTTGCCGGATTGCGGGTTGCCGGAGTGAAAATTACCGGGGAAAATTGTGTAGCCAAGTCATTTCCAGATTTCTGGCAGCGTTTTGCACTCCTGAAAGGATCGGTGTAATTCCAGTCTCAAATAATATTGTAATGGGGTGCTCGTTTATTTTAAGCGGCACCCTTTTTTATGTCTGATACGAAATCCGTGCAGACCACTGAATCATTGTTGTATCTTCTGAAAACCTTTTTTTACCAGAAAATAGAGCGTTCCCTGATGTCTCATATTGTTTGCCGCAGCCTCTGCGTAATCTCCTGCACCCCAAAAGATATCAACACGACCGGTTCCCTGAATAGCTGAACCCGAATCCTGGGGAAAGACCAGTCTCTGCAAGGGTTGCCATGAGATGATCTTCTGATTTTCTCCAACAATGGGTTTTTCTGATTTCAGGTAGGCAATGCTTCCCGTCGGAAGAGATTGGGGATCAATAGCAATGGAACGTCCTGGAGTGAGTGGTTCACCGATACTTCCCACTGGAGCTGTATCGTTTCTCCACTTAAAGAAAATATATCTTGGGTTCTGCTGCAGTAGAGGTGTCAGTTCTTCTGGATGTTCTTCAAGATAGTTTCTGATTGTCGGAATAGACACCTCGCTCAGTTTCATTATTTTTTCATCGACAAGGTGCTTGCCGATACTTTTGTATGCATGTCCGTTTGTTCCGGCAAAGCCTATGGCCCGAATAGATCCGTTGGGTAATTTGATTTTACCAGAGCCCTGCACGTGGAGAAGGTAGGCATCAAAGGGGTCTTTAAGATAGATAAGTTCATTTCCGGCAAGAGGATCCTGGGTTTCAATTTCCTGTCTCGTCCAGTATGGAACGAAATTTTTGTGTTCATCATAACGGCCTATCTGCTTTTGGCCATCTGCCGCCACTATTTGCGTAAGGTCAGGAGGAATGTTGTAGAGGGGAGTGAGATAGGGCGATATTTTATTGAGGCTGCCTTCAAAAAGTGGTTCGTAATATCCCGTTACAAGCATCTCTCGGCCCCAGCGATGTTTTCGGCCTCCCGCCTGGAAAAACAGATAATTTTCGCCGAGGAATTGATTGAGCTGACTGTCGTTTGGATCAGTGTAGAGGAAATCGACTATTTCCTCAAGAGAGCGCTTTAACCAGCTATTCGAAATCAAATAAGGGCCAATGGTTACCATCTTCGTACCTGGTAAACCCTCGAGGTAATGTAGCTGGGTCTGGGCAGCGGCAAGGAGAGATTCGCGGTCTAGATCATCGATGAGTGTGATGGGATCTTCAAGCTGATGTATGGGTTTATAGGGTTCATACAAGTACCAAACAACCAGTACACAGCAAACCAAAAGAGCTGTCACGACCAGAATACGGCGGTAGATTGTCATTTCAGAGATATATGTTACTTCAGAAAAGATTCTGCCATTTCACTTACAGCCATGGCATATTTATGACTGTGATTATATTCGGTGATCGCCTGAAAATTGGGATAGCCGGCTACGTAGCGCATCCCGCCACCCTCCTCGGGTGCCAGTTCGAGACCAATTATGGAAAGTTGACTCTTATCTGGAGGCCTGGGCAGTTGCACTTTTTGGGTCTCGGTTACATAACGCCAGTCTACCCGATCATTTCTGCCATTTGCATGGACATCAATGAGTTCAGTGGAGTTTAGGGAACTGCCGATTTCAGCATAGACGGGAGCATCCAGTGTCCAGCCGAAACTTTTAAGGTAATTGGCAATAGAGGCAAAGATATCAGGAAGAGAATGTATCAGATCTCGCTTGTTATCTCCGTCAAAATCAACAGCGTAAGCGTTGTAGCTCGAAGGCATGAACTGGGCCTGGCCGAAAGCACCCGCATAGGAACCGTCGACTTCAAGTGGATTGATATCGTTTACTTTGCAGAGCTGAATGAAGTTGATAAGTTCTTTACGGAAAAAATCGGCTCTTCTCGGGTAGGCATCAAAAAGAGTATTAAGAGTACGAAAGAGATTAAATCCTCCCTGGTTTGACCCAAATCTTGACTCGATTCCCCAGATTGCCACGATGACTTCCCGATTGACACCATACACCCCTTCTATATGGTCAAAGAGTTCATGGTACCTCTTGAGGTATTTCTTCCCGTCACTTATGACAGCTGGAGTGATAAAAAGCGGTCTGTACTCATAGTAAGGTTTTCCTTCCCACTGCTTGTCCATCAGTTGAAGAACTTTTTGATCAATATTGACGCCTTTGAAGAGGTTTTCAAGCTCTTCAACGGTGAACTGATGTTCTGTGGTGAGATCTAAGAAGAGCTCCTGATATTTTTTGCTGTGAATATCGATGGGTTGTTTGTCTGTGACCAGGTCTGCAGCCTTGGGTTCATTGTCAAGTGCGCAGGACCAGGGGGGGGGGGCCAAAAAGAAAGTGACCGTCAGACCGAAAATAATGCTGAGATGACAAACACGATTCCAGGATTTCCGTTGCAGGATCCGATTGGCACGGATGAGACGAATTACACGAAGGTACATAATATCAAGGATAGGTAGAGTGGAATGCAGCCAGAAACTTGTCCAGCATTTCAGGTGGGAGGGCGTTGATTCCTGCTGCGGCAGCCCGACCTCCACCAGTTGGGAAAGATGTACAGAGGTTTTCTGCATTTTTTTTGTCCGAAAGAGGCGCACGGACGCTTATTCGCAGGGTTTTGTCGTTGTTTTCTGTGATAATCGCGTGGGCTGAATGTTCCTGTTCACGAGCCTTGAGATTAGAAAACACCCCTGAAATTCTTCGTGCCCAGGGTTGGTTCGGAAAAAAGTAGACCCTGTTTTTCCCTGTGGTATGAAGTGGCTTTTGTTTCATGGCAAGGGCCATATCCTCCGCGTGGCCTTCTCTTAGCTGTATAAGTTGTGGTCCATTCTCTATAAAGTCAAACGGATTTTCAAAGGATTGAACTGCAAGGTAGAGTGCCTCCGGATGAAAATGCAGATCGCTGAGGTTTGTTCCATACCCATTGTAGTTAAAGAGTTCGCCGACCTCCATGAGAGCCTGTCCCTGTTGTGCGTTAAGGCCTAACTCCCTTTGCAGTTTTTGCGCACTTTTGTGCAGGTTGTCACCATAGGCACCGCAAATAGCCCATAAAGGAAAAGCATTATTGAGGTGTTGGTTCACAAGGAGTGAGGTACAGGTGTCAGCTGATGTGTTAATATTGGTGGTAAGAGACAAAGAGCTTGGAACTTCACCTGCAAAATGGTGATCAAAATAGATAATCTTATTTTCAGCCAAAAGGAGTTGTTCCAGAGGAGCACGGTTGCTGTCAAGGGAGACGTCAAAAACGGTAAGAACACTGTTTTCGACGTCTTTAATCTGGGTCAGCAATTTAATATCTCTTTTTACCCCAGTGATCCTTTGTGCATCAGCCTGTGGATGTGCGAGACGATACTGGTGCAGGGCAAATATCCCATCGGCGTCACCATTGAAAATGTCGTAATGCATGGAGTCTTTCCCTGCCTTGTCAGTTTTTAGCTGACGGTTTCAGCAGCTTTGTTAAAAGCTAGCCCCAAGCGGAATGCCGATGTTCGCCAGGTTGAATACCACAAGAAAGCTGGTATCAGTTGTGCTGTATGTTGTCTGGAATTTAACAGACCAACACAGTGCCTGGTAGGTGATTGAGCCTTTGGCTTCATTTGTTTCGTCATCGGCGATTGAATGTTCGATCTCTCCTTTGAGCAGCCAGTTGTCAAATATGGTCGTTCCAAAAGCACCATTAATCTGATCAATGTCACTTGAGCTTTTAAAGGAGTAATCAAGGGAGAGGAAATCACCTCTGCTATTTTCGTAACTGGCCTCTACTGTATGGGCGTTGAATTCGGAGTCATACACATCGTAATAGGCTTTATAGGTAAAAGCAGTGAGTTGAATAGGGTACCACTTGAATTTTGCGTAGACGTCTGAAAATGGTGTGTCTTCAGTGTCGTCATCATCGTCATAATCGTCGTTTGCGTTTCCGCTAATGTTATACGACTGTTCCAGAGTAAAGCTTGCATAGTCTAAAAGGGTATCCAGGCCGGTTTGGTCGAATTTTACATGATTAAACAAATTATCTATACCGTAGGTGATGGTATTTTCTTCGTCGACGCTATCGACGCTGTCAAAGTATGGAATCTCCTCCTGGTCGACATCAGGAAGGTAGTTGTACTTCAGGTATGGCCTTAACTGATGCCTGAGGGGCATTCCGGACTCGCCATTAAAATTGAAGTCTCTTTCCAGGGTTGTCGCAACTTCAGTTTCAAAATCTGCGTAGAAGCGGTTCTGGGTGCTATCGTAGTCCCATTCTTCTTCACCGTAGGTTTCAACCTGATAGAAAGTGTCCCTCACTGAGACTTCAGCTCTCGATTCTAAATACTGACCCAGTGGAATTGGTGTGGAAAGAGATGGGTGAAGGTCAACTCTGTTACCCCCTAAACCGTCCTCTCTCCAATAGTTCACATATTCGGTATCCCAGCCAAGAGTTACGTCTGCAACACCGGTAGAAACAGTTCCTGCATACTCAGCGCTTGGTAGAGTCCAGAGTGGGGTGTCTGTATCACTGGCATCAGTATCTGCCTCGTTGATTGCTATAACCTGACCGATAAAGGACTGCCCGCTCCAACTCTTCAACACTTTGAATGAGTTTGTACGTTCAGTTTCCGTATCATCGTCAAAACCACGACCAAAGACATCGACATAGCGCGCTTGGGTATCGTCAAAACTTGTATAGCCGGTGTTGAATTCATCCAGAAAGTCTTCATCGGATGCAATATCAATATCAAGTCTTGATTGCCAATCTGAGAAATTGTAGTCAGCTTTGCCACGGACCCAGTATCGGTCACTGTTATCATGGGTATAACCGGTATCTTCATAGTATTCAGTTTCGGAAGGATCGGATAACTGATCGTCAATGTAGCTACCGGTAAATACCCCCTTACTGTCGTCGTTTGCCATGTAACGGAATTCTAAGCCTGGCATGACGCCACGGTTGGTAAAATACTGTGGGAAGAAAGTAGCATCCATTGAGTCGGAGATGTTCAGAAAAAATGGTATGTTTGAACCAAAGCCACTGTTGCTGGAATACGAGAACTCAGGAAAAAGAAAACCGGTTTGTCTGGTGTTCTTTACTGGTACGATCATGTAAGGAGTGTAGAGCACCGGTACATCTTTAATCCTGAACATTGCGTGTTTTAAAACCGCATATCCACCAGGTCGGATGTCAGTTTTTGCACTGGAAAAGCTCCATGGAGGAGTTTCCCCCTCATCAAGCTTACAGGTTATAGCCCAGCCGTCCACGATCCGGTAGGTGTCCAACCCTGTTTTTTCTATGGATTCACCCTCAAGATGGAGCGAATCTTCATCACGAATAACCGTAGCGTTAAGAAACTTTCCGGTTTCGTTCACCAGATTGAGAGTCCCTTCTTTGGCGGTGAGCAGATCGTCTTTTGTGACAATTTTGACGTTACCCTTCGCCTTGATCGATTCCAGATCCATATCATAAGTCATCCAGTCGGAGCTTATTTTGACGGTTGTCTCGTATTTGGGAGGCGGGGCGTTTTCGATTTCTTCTGCTGTGGGCTCTTTTGCACCACTGTCTTCTCCGAGGAGTTCATCCCAGGCAGTAACACCGGTTTTATCTTTCTTTTCCTGGACAACCTTTTCCTTTTTCTCCAAAATAACGTTGCCGGTAGCGACTATACTGTTGGGCGATTCGTAGCGAACGACCTTGTCTGCAGAGATGTTCCACTCTTCCGTGGAAACTTTCTCAGCATAGGATGCCTCGCCTGTGAAAAGAGTCCCGCAGATGGCGACAGCGTAGCATGTAACCGAATATTTTGAATACTTTCGGAGGGATGCAGCTACAGTTCGAGCGTTTATGGGGGTGTTTCTGGAGGGAAATTTCGACATATTAATATTTGCAAAAGAGGTTTATGGAAAATATCATGAATTCATATGCTTAGGATCGTAGAAATTGCCTTATTCTAACATACATGCATAAAGAGGTCAAAGTTTACGGTTCTCTGCTGACACTGTCAAGTTTAAAGTCGTACCCTGAAATATAGAATGAGTAAATATCTTAATGGAAAATAATAGCCATATGCTATCTTTGTTTTACCTTTTTTTGTTAGTGTACCATTCCTTCTGTAAATTCATATAAAGCTTGGCAAAAGGCAGGCCAAGCTTATCCTTTCGGGGCCAATTATCAGCAACAAACCGAAAGGAGAAAACAATGACCTGCCAACAGGATTGT
>NZ_SWCN01000054.1 GCF_005116575.1 Desulforhopalus sp. IMCC35007
TAGCCGGAAAGTTTTTTATACTATATTTTTCAGTGTTTATACCTCATAAAAGTTGCAAAAGTTTACGAAAGAGCTTTTTAATATATTAAGTTATTTCAAATATATAACTTTTGAGCGGGAATTGCTGACATTTTATTGTTTTCACTCCCAGACTGGGGGGTAATATTTACCAGTTATAAGGCCATGTAATGACAACAGAGACTCGTGTATTTTTCCTGCGAACTCTCTTAATTCCGAAATGTTCACATCCCTTACTTGTGTTTTAAATGTTCCCCTTGCAGATAAACTAGAGGTCATAACTTTTCCAGTTTCTTCATCAAAGCCAATACCATTATGAAAGAAATGATTTCTCTTTTTTTGTGAACTGCGAACCAACTTAGTTGTTTCTCGATAGGATGATAGGTTTGGATATTGCTTTTGTAGCTCACTACAGAGAGTGTCAATTATATCGACTTTTTGTTTGAAATTAGAATGTGCGGTTAATACAGCAACGCGCCAATGATCATGAGGTTCGAGGCCTGATAGATAGTTAATTGTATGGTCAACGGTTTTTTCTAGTGTACCCCATAGAGCTGTGGCTCTACCTAATTCAATTAAGAATTCGTCTGGGACTGGAAAATTTTCTGGAAAATGGATTTTTGTCATATTCTAGATGTTAACGTGGAGCTAACAGGTTGCTGACACCCGTGAATTACGCAACAAGAATACAATGTTGCACAACATGATAGGTTTTAAGAACGAATCGGTAACCTGACAGCAATCCTTGTTGAGCGTTTTGTTCAGTGCATTATTTGATGATTTCTATTTTGTAAAGCTTTTCAGGTGGTTCATCATATGAACCACCCCATTCAGAACCATTCCATTCAGGGATACGATATTTCCAGTCAATTGTGTTTATCTTTTTTGCTTTCGAAAAAACAACTTTACTGTTTATGGCCTGCAAAATAGGTGCGGAATTTAAGAATTGACTTGGGTAAACAATAAACCCTGCAAAACGTTCCTTTCCTCGTTCAATTTTTTCTGTAAATGGTTCAATTTTTGATATCAACAAACTTGCATCTGCCGATTCTGATTGATAAGTACCATCTTCATTGAAGATGAGCATAGGCAGTTTAGAATATTCTGCGACCTTTTTAATAAAATCAGGATGATTTATTGCTTTTTCAACTCTTTTATCAAGAGAATCATTCATGTAGAAAAATATAGTTAGGATGATGGCAACTACAGCGATAATAATGCTAATTGTCGTTCCAGTACCCATTGTGTTCCTTTGATTTTTTAAAGCAGATTTATGGTTATTGTACACTGAACGTCGAAAATCAGCGGCGGCTTTAGCCGTACGCTGCATTTTTCTTGTTCGCAATGCGTTTCATTTCCTCAATCGTCAGAGGTGGGTTCACTCGATGAATCATGGCGTGGCAATTTGGACAGACTGGAATCAAGTCTTTGATGGGATCAACGGAATATTCAGCACCAATTGCGCCGATAGGCACAATGTGGTGAACATGAATGAAATCCTCTCCGAGAGGGCCGTAGGCCGTCTCGAAGTTGAACCCACATGCTGCGCAGTTCAAGCCGTGATGCTGAATACAAGCTCTTCTTGCCTTCGCACTTCGCTCGAAAGCGTTGACCGAGATAGTTCTCTTTGCTCCTTCTGAGTACTTTTCAGGGGTTGGAATCTCATCCGCAAGTTGTATATCGTCGGAAGCATCGGAAGCGTACCAGCCACTTCCGATCTTCTTGAGAGTTCTGTCTGACAGTTCAGGTGTGAACCCCTTTATGGTTGCTGGACCGACGCCATCCTCATCCTTTCGAACATCGGAGTACTCCATCGGGAAGGTCTTGAGTGTGTATCCCTCTTCCTCGACGAGTCGGATATGATCCCGTGATTGCTGAAATCCGGGATTCCTTCGGCCACGAGCGTTGATTTCCCATGTCTCGGACAAGATAAGGCTTTTCTGTCCGGCGGTGTTTCTGTCCCACGCGCCGAAGACGACGAAGCGTTCCGTATGATTGACGAAGGACCAGCTCCACTGCCAGTTCTGGCAGCTTGCCCCGACAGACTCGATGAATTGTTTGCGTGTCATAACTTTCCTTGCGAACGCCTGAATTCACTGGACCGCGGTGTTTGCGGGTCCAGTGGAATGACTGGTTGTGTGATCTTGCTATATTTTCATTTGTTTTGGTGTATAGGCAGTTCGTTTTTGTAAAATTCCTTTTTAAGGACTTCTACTTCAACCCAGTCTTTCCAATTGTATACTGTCGCTAAGCCATTACGGGTGAATGGAATACCATTTTCAGATAGTATTTTTTCAAATCGGTCATTCATTTCCGGCGACAACATTTGAATGCTGGGAGGGGTTTTTGTTTGGCCAATTTTTTCCTGAACTTTCAAAGCCTGCTCTAAAGCTGATTTATTATTTTCGGTATCCCAATAAATCATTTTGATTTTATTGTTTTCATTATACTCAATTTCGTATGGGATATTGTTTGTTTTCAGTAATCCAATAAAATATTCATTGGCACCGTCAGGATAAAAATATGTACCTGGTTTTGAGGGAACATATTTTTCACTTTTTGAACTTTCTAAAATAATATTGTCAGCAATTTCTAATATTTCCTGTTTATCTTTCTTTCTGTGGGTAATAAAACCTTCATTATTAATTATATAGCGAATATTCCTTTTTTGCAGTTTGGAAATTACCTTTTCTTGTAATTCGGTATCGTATTTTATTCCCTGACTGTATTCGCCCCCAACGACAATTAATTCGCTCGTGATGCTGAAATATAAACCGGCTACACCAATTACTATTATTGAAATCAATATCTGATTACCACCGAACTTCAGCCATTTTCAACAGTCGGTATGGCATCGGTGGAGTTTTTAAACAGTATTTGAGGAGGGAAGCAACCATATCTGCCAACTTAAATCTACGGTTAAAGCGATAACA
>NZ_SWCN01000081.1 GCF_005116575.1 Desulforhopalus sp. IMCC35007
CAACAACAAGCCTGCAAAATTATTAATATCACTGTGCGCACACTACAGTATTGGCGTGTTAATGGTTTAGAAGACCAGCGACAAATGATAAACAAGAGGCCAGCCAACAAACTCAGTGAACAAGAGAGGCAGGAAGTTCTTTCGGTATGCAACAGTAAAGAATTTATGGATTTGCCACCCAAACAAATTGTTCCTGCCTTGGCTGACAAAGGGTATTTATCGCGTCCGAAAGCACCATTTACCGCATCCTCCGAGCTGTCAGCCAAGTACAGCATCGAGGGCGCACAGCAAAGCCCAGTTTAGTAAACCGACCAGCTTCTTATACAGCAAATGGCCCCAATCAATTGTGGTCTTGGGATATTACTTATCTCGCCAGCACCATAAAAGGTCAGTTCTTCTATTTGTACCTATTTATGGACATTTATAGCCGTAAGATTGTTGGCTGGGAAGTGTATGAAAATGAGTCTTCTGAGCAAGCAGCTGATGTATTGAGAAAGACCCGACTTAAAGAAGCTTTACCGATTAATCATGAACTTGTTTTACATTCTGATAATGGTGGTCCAATGAAGGGTGCAACTATGCTTGCTACGATGCAGAAAATCGGTGTTATACCCT
>NZ_SWCN01000025.1 GCF_005116575.1 Desulforhopalus sp. IMCC35007
AATTTGCAAAAAATTATAAATAAATACAATTTGAGAGTATGACTTCAGATTATGTCTCGTCGCAAAGGGGCTATGGTTGAAAAACCGCTCTTAAACTGTACATTCAGCCCTAAAACGGGAATAGCTGATAAAATGTTAACCAGGCGCTCCAGTGGATTTGCTGAGGTCTGCGGTAGTTTGAAGTATGGTGTTATTAATTTTTTCAGTTGTATTGCAAACATGTTGCTACTAATCCGCAAACCACTGAGCTAAACGTTAAATTACTATTCCAATGATATGTGAACTTTGCGGCGCTAGTGAAGATCTTGGAAAATCTCATATAATTCCAGAATCTTTTTTCGTAGAGGCCGGATCTAAAAATGAAACTTTAATTCTGGCCACCAACAAAGAAAATGAGTTCCCCAAGAAGCGGCCCATAGGAGAGTATGATTCGGAAATATTGTGTAAGTCTTGCGAAAAAATATTTGGTGATTGGGATAATCACGGAAAGAATCTATTAATTGACGAATACAAAGCTTCAAATTCGATTGTCGAAAATGGGCAAATAATTGGACATGAAATATCACATTTTCAATATCCTAAGCTCAAACTTTTTCTGCTTTCTATGGTTTGGCGCGCCGGAGCATCGAAAAGACCTTTTTTTGATAAAGTGAAACTAGGTCCACATCAAGATAGATTGAGAGAAATGATTGTTGCGAATAATCCGGGGTCCAAAGATAAATACTCGGCTCAAGTTTTTTCTTTCCGAGGAATGCCTAATGGATACCCAATTCTCATGCCTATTCGCCTTATGAGTACCTACGGCATTAATTACTATCGGTTTTATTTGGGTGAGTTGTTTGTTGATATAAAAATAGATAGTCGGAAAACGCCTTCTGGATTTGGCATTGGAGAAATTGAAGATGGACATCCACTATTTATTGCTAGTAGGAATATTCGAGAAATGTCCGAATATAAAATATTCAAAAAAATTGCAAATTCTCCTAATAATGACAAAGTAACTTAACAAGCAACTGCAGCGGAAAAACCTACGCTGCGCTGCGGTTTTCCGCTGAGTTAAGCGTTATCGGAACCTGAAAAGATGATCTGGATTTGACCTTCTTTGGCCAAAAGATCTTTTGAAGATCCAGAGAAACCTTCTGGTTCTGGTTGAAATATCGTCGGTTGACAGCTGACACTTGTGGTACCGTTTCAGAAAACGTCCAAACGCCTGAATGTTCAGGCATCCAAAGAAAAGTTTCATCAACTCTTTTCCGTCTTAATTCCCGGTGGTGGTGTAAGGGATAAAAAATCAGTGGCACCATCTAACAACTCGTGCCAGTTCAGGCGGTCAAAGGTATTGTGCAGCATGTGGTCGTCATCACTTGTCCAGACACTCAGGTTGGAAAATGACTTTCTCGCCAGGTCCAGAACCGGATGCGGGGGAGTGACATCATCATGCCTGCCAATAAGCAGAAGGGTAGGGATTTCCATTGGTATTGCAGGTGGTGTATAACCCTCAAAATTAAGGGCAGGGGCGAGCAGGATAAGTCGCTCGACTCTCTTGGCGTTTGCCTTTGCAAAACAGCAGGCCATAAGGCCACCATAGCTTGAGCCTATAAAGGTGAGGGCGTCTTCATTACCGCAAAGTTCTGTGAGTGACTGCAGACGAGCGGTGAGTGGGCCGGTAAAGTCAGGTCGAACGATCTGCGGGAAGTTCTCCCCGAAAAAACGGCCTTTGGTTCCATTACCCGTTGATTCCAGTCCATGAAGAAAATAGATAGCCTGGCTTTTTGTCGTCATGATCTGCTCTCTGTTTTCATCCTGCTATGAGCGGGGAAGGAAGAATTCCGTCTTCAGGAAAACCCAGGCTATTGGAAAACGCCGCTGGCCAAACTCTTCTCCGACGAGTTCGACCGAGTATTGGTATAAACTGTTTTGCAGTGGTTCCAGATTGATGGTCGGATACTGAGCTTTGTTGTCAAAGCCCGACAATCCGCAGACGTGGGCTTTGCCGTCTATCATGGTTGGAGTACCGTAGGTTCTGCAGTTGACTGGCCGGACCTCGTGGCCAAGGCAGAGATTGTCTTCGCCAAGAAAGGGGCAACGGATTCTTTTGGTACTGAGTTCTGCCTGCTCTTGTATAATCTGCTCAAATTGCACCGCGGCTTTTTGAGCCTGGTCATGCTGGCTCTTTTTTATTGCCGGATGTAGTGTTAAGAAATCGGCAATATAGGCTGCCTCAATAAAGGAAACGTCGAACACCGCATGGCAGCAATCTGCGCAACCGGGTTTGCAATGCACTTGCTGGGGATGTTGCCGTTGAATATCAGCCACGGTTGTATCAACAAATTTGTAGAGTTCTTTCAGCTGTGAAAACATGTCTTTTTTGAATGTGTTTTTTGCGCAAGATAGCTTGTCTTGGATGTCTGTCTGATTTTGGAAGATCCAGCCTACTGAATATGTTCATCACAGGCAACGATTTTTATTTTTTAGCGAAAACAAAAAAAGGGTGGTGGCACAATGCCACCACCCCTGAGCAATACAACGGAATGGATTCTTACAATCGCCGATTAATTAATCGTGATTTTCTTTGCAACCTGAGTCTCAGGTTTTGATATAGTCAGCTTGAGCAGACCATTGTTAAAGTGAGCGACAATGTCATCACTTTCTACTTCGAAAGGAAGAGTGAATTTTCTTTCAAAGGTTCCATAACTTCTTTCTCTACGGTACCTCCTTTCCTCTGCGACCTCCTCGTCGTGTTTGCGGACTCCGCTGAGGGTGAGAACTTTACCCTTTACATCAACGCTGATGTCTTCTTTTTCTACGCCTGCAAGTTCAGCTTCTACTATTATCTTTTCATCTTTTTCATAGATATCCACTTTCAGGTTATGGAAGCCACCTGTGGTCAGATTGTCCTGAAACGAGCTGAAAGGGTTGAGAAAGCCATCAAAAAAACCATCAAACAGATCATTTGTTGGACGTTGTGATACTGCCATTCTACGATTTGGGTTGTAACGTACGAGGTTCATAATTTTTCTCCTTAAGTTTGATTCGTTATTTGCTGCAAAATTGATAAAGATTGTTGCTTTGTGCTGTAAATGGTAATAATTTAAAAAATGAAGTCAATAATAAAAATATTACTAAAAGTAAAAAATGTTAAAAGTAATTTAATGGTGCGAAAATGGCAGATTCCAAAAGAACCCTAATACGCTTTGAATTCAGCGAAACATCATCCGCTGACCTGCGGGGCAAACAGTCTGTACGGACAACCTTTAAAATATCTGAGGATGCTATAAACGCTCTGAGTCTTCTGGCGACACAGATGGGTATAAAGCAAAAATCGCTTTTTGATCACCTCATGGAAGATACAGAAGTGCTCCGACATATCGCAAGCCAGGCGAAAGAGTTGGATAATCCATCGAGGCGTCTTGCTAAAACCTATGTGATTTCAAGGAAAACATTAGATACCCTTGAGCGGATCTCTCTTAAGTACGGTGCCCCGAGAGACGCGCTGGTTGAGCACTCTATAGGCAGAATCCTGCCTTTGCTCTCGAGAGAAAAGGCCAAACATGAAAAGAGAAAAGAGGTCGCAGGTGATATCCAGCATTATCTGGAGATGGGCCTTTCCCTGATGGCAAAGGTGGAAGAAAATATTGGCGAGGATGACCCTGTATTTCAGGAAGTTATTTCCATGATCCGAGGTGTAAAGCACTGCAGTGAAAGTATCGATGCCATGGTGGAGCGGGGCCGGAAGATAGAAGAGTATTGAGATTGTCCGGATTAATTATTTGTAGTTTGTGCAATTTATCTGTTTCAAGTTGCCGATGTTCCTGTTTCCTGCCGGTATCGTGATATAAAGGCAAAAGAGCGGTGATTAATTCAACCTGTAAACGCTGGATGCCACCAGGCGATGCTGACAGGCAGGCACCTTCACGGTCACTATTCTTCTGTTATGTCGTTTCTACCAGTGTACTAATTTTTTGTATTGTAATATCAGGATTTTGCAGGTGTAGCCTGCTTCCCGCCCACGGGTAAAACCTAAAATACCCATAAACACCAGAATCGGACATTGGCATGATTAAATACAAAAGATGCCAAAGAAAGATTGCATGGTGTTGTCCTTTTCGTTAGTTTTTGTCTCCAGTGTTATTTTGTCAGTTAACCGACTGTAATCTTTTTGCTCTGGGGATACTTATGACTTACCGTTTGCCACTTTTACTTCTCTGTCTTCTCTTTATTGGCGGCTGTGCCGATAAAGTAATGCCCCCCGTTGTCTTTGTTCCTCCTGAAAGAACCATCGATTACCTGACGGAGGTGCGCCCGGTCCTGGTAAAACGCTGTGTGGTCTGTCACAGTTGTTATAACTCCCCCTGTCAGCTCAAACTGAGTTCCTTTGAGGGGCTTGACCGTGGTGCGACCAAGAAGGCGGTCTACAATTCCAGCCGTCTGACCACCATGGAACCAACGCGTCTGTTTATGGATGCCGGAACCACTGCACAGTGGCGGACGCGTGGTTTTCACAGTGTGACAGAAAACACGGCACCGGAAGGAGAGAATGATTCCCTTATGATGCAACTTCTCTTCCATAAAAAAGACAACCCGATGAAAGACGGTGATGAATTTTTTCCTGAAGCGGAAGATCTGACATGTCCTGAAAATGGAGTAGAGCTGGGAGCGTATCTGGATAAACACCCCAATAAAGGTATGCCCTTTGGTTTTCCTCCGCTTTCCCAGGATGATTTTGAGACCATCGCTGGCTGGCTTGCCCAGGGTGCGCATGGTCCAAGCGTAGAGCAACAGGCTGAACTTGTGGCCATACCAGAAAATGATGTGAAACAAATTGCGATCTGGGAGACATTTTTTAATCACGCTGATGCCAAGCACAAGATGACTGCCAGGTATCTATACGAACATCTTTTCCTGGCCCATATAACTTTTGATACTGGAGAAAACACCTTCTACGAACTTGTACGGTCCAGCACCCCTCCGGGGGAGCCGATTAAGGTTATCGCAACCGATCTTCCTTATGACAGTCCCGGTGAAGCACCGTTTTACTATAGAATCCGGAAAATTCACTCCACCATTGTACACAAAACCCACATGGTTTTTACCCTGAACCAGGACAAGCTGGCCCGATTCAATGAGCTCTTTATCAAGCCGGACTGGCTGGTTGAACCGAGGGTCATGGGCTATGACAAACCACTGAGTGCCAATCCCTTCAGGTTGTATGAGCAGATTCCACCACGCTCAAGGTATCAGTTTCTCCTCGACAACAATCATTATATCCTAATGACCTTTATTCGCGGTCCTGTCTGCAAGGGGCAGGTCGCCCTTAACGTAATACAAGATCATTTCTGGACCCTGTTTCTTGATCCGGATTACGATTTAAGTGTCCAGCATCCGGGCTTTTTGACAATGTATAATAAACTTCTTGAGATGCCCCTGGTTGAAAAGGACGAAATGGATCTTGCCAAGAGTGTTTTTACCCGGAAATACAGGAAAAAAGCCTCCTCATTTGTGAGAAACCGCAGTCGGTTTTATTCAATGCAGTACCGATATCGGGAGGCTGGAGCCGAGGCGATCTGGGCTGGCAATGGCCCGTCTGACACACCGCTTCTCACCGTATTTCGTCATTTTGACAGTGCTTCGGTGCTCGCCGGTCCCCTTGGCAATTTACCAAAAACCGTCTGGGTAATCGACTATCCACTTCTTGAGCGGATCTATTATTCTCTTGTTGCAGGGTTTAATGTCTATGGGACTGCCATGCACCAGCTGACGATTCGAACCTATATGGACGAACTCCGTCAGGAGGGAGAAAGCAATTTTATTGATTTCATGCCCCGGGAAAAGCGTAAAAAAATAATGCAGGAATGGTATGGAGGTCTGGATGTCTCGGGGTCTGATATCAGTTACTACCCATCTGATCTTGCTGCGGGTTTTTCCTTTACGAGCAGTGAGCCAAAACGTGAATTTGTAGAGTATCTTGTAAAAAACCACTTTAAGCCCGAACAGAATATCAACTTTGATCTGAACTATCTCCATCAGGGAGAGGAATATCCCCCTTTACCTGAAAAATATGAAACCATGGCAGATTATTTTCAAGGGTTTAAATCTGTATCAAGGCGTGGATCTTCCTTCTTTACCCACGTTCATGATCACAATGCCAACCTCGCCTACGTCCGCATTATGGTAAATGATGATCCCGCAGAGGATGTGTATATCTCTGTGGTCATAAACAGATGGCACGATGATGTGACAACACTTTTTGGTGAGGCCAGCAGGCTCAATCCAAAAAAAGACAGCGCCTCCTTTGTTCAAGGCTTTGTCGGCTCCTATCCGAATTATTTCTACGAAGTTGCCCTTGCTGATCTGCCACAGTTTTTCCAGGTACTTCAGGATTTTGATGGGAGCAAAAAGTATTTGAAGATCCTGGATACCTTTGGTGTCAACCGGGCCGATGACAGATTCTGGGAGGTCTATGATCGCTTTCAGGCCCGTTTTAATGAGGAAGATCCTGTCGGCTCCGGTCTTTTTGATCTCAACCGTTATTACTATCTGGCACGAACCCGTACTTTGGAGTAAGACCGGTTCACCTGTACTGTGAAGTACCTGGAGTAAAAAAAGGGGTTGAAGAATTTGTCTTCAACCCCTTTTTTGTGTCTGTGATGCTGGTCTGGAACAGGATTACTGTTCAGTCGTTTTTTCTTTACCCTTGATACCTGCCAGCAGTGGAAAAGGCTTCCAGTAGAGAGTTGATATCTTTCCTGAAAGTCGCTGGTAGAGACTCCCGACCCTCTCAAAGAGATAGTAGAGAGTAGGGACGACAACCAGAGTGAGAAAGGTCGCGACCACAAGGCCAAAGACCACCACAATAGCCATCGACTGCCACCACTGGCTAGATTCGCTGACCCAGGAAAATACCCCCTTATGAAAATCAAAAGAGACACCTGTGATCATCGGAATCAGTCCTAGGATTGTCGTCACTGCAGTGAGAAGGACCGGTCGAAGGCGGGTGGCACCCGCAGCGATGACTGCATCTCTGAGTTCCATTCCCCGAGTTCTCAGACGGTTGGTGTAATCGATAAGGACGATTGCATTGTTGACCACCACGCCAGCCAGGGATATGACACCAACCCCAGTCATAATGATGCCAAATGGAGATTTGAACAGGGCAAGGCCAAGAAACGCGCCCCCCAGTGAAAGAATGACCGAGGTCATAATGATAAAGGGTTGACCGACGGAGTTGAACATTGAGACCAGAATAAGAAAAATGAGCAGAAGAGCCACCATGAAGGCTTTACTGAGGAAATCCTGGGACTCCTGTTGAAATTCAAATTCGCCGGTGAAAGTGATTTTGTATCCTGCAGGCAGATGCATTTTTTTCAGGAACTCTTCGGCTTTTGCCCGGGCGACAGGGCCCGGGACTTTTGTTTCATCCACATTCGCCTTGACGGTCACCACCCGCTCGTTATTGATCCGGTTAATATCCCCCAGCCCTCCTGCAAAGGATATTTTTGCGATGGTGGAAAGCGGCACCATCTGACCTGAGGGCGTTGGCAGCATGAGTTCATGGAGGATGTCGACCATTTTACGGTCTTTCTCCGCCAGCTGAACAGTAATATCATAGTCGTCGTTGCCGTCCCTGAAAGATGATACTTCAAGGCCGTTATAGGCGCTTTTTAAAGCAAAACCGACCATGTCCGAGGTAAGACCAAACAGCGAGGCCTTCTGACGGTCGATGAGCACCTTTACCGTTGGAATCCCTTCGACAAAGTCATCACGGACGTCTTCCACGTGAGGCTGTTGACTGAGGATGTCTTTTATCTGCTGTGCTATTGTCCCAAGTACGGCAAAGTTATCACCGGCAATCTCTATATTGATCGGGGCTCCGGTTGGTGGACCTTGCTCTTCCATGGCAATGGTGATTTTTCCGCCGGGCAGATGTTTAACCCGTTTTCTGATATCTGCAACCGTATCGTGAGTCGACCTTTTTCTGTCTTCAAGATCGAGAAAGCGCACTCCCACATGGTTTGGGGTATTGGCGGCAAATGCGGAACTGCCCCCAGAAGAGACCACACCTCTCATATAAATATCACTGATGTTTTGCAGGTCGCTCGGCCCGGTGTACTCTCTGCCGTCAGGGTTATGGTAGGTCTTTGGTGCCAGTGCCTGGACAAGAGAGGTTTCTGCGGTCGTATTCCCGTCACCTTTATTCTGTCCGGCGAGGGCAAACTCAATCCGCCTGATAACCTTGTCAATGTAGTTTAAATCTGCGCCTTCGGGGATATCGACGTTGACATACATCCCTTTCGGGTCAATTTCAGGGAAAAACTCCACCGGCTTTTCAAGACCGACCACCAGAAGCCAACCCTGGAACATCAGGATAAGCATACAAAATGAACTGACGATTACCGTGAGTGGCTTGTCAAGGGCACTCCTGAGCAGGGCGCTGTACCTTTTGAGCAAGAACCCGGATATTTGAACGGGCTGTTCAACGGCATGGGTCACTTCCTCCATGGTCTTTTCGCTTGCCGGACCGGTTTGTTTGACCTTCATGAACATAGAGGCTATGGCGGGGTTAATGACGAGGGCGACAAAGAGGCTGGAGGAAAGAGTAATGATCAGGGTCAACGGCAGGTAGCTCATGAATTCTCCCATGATTCCAGGCCAGAACATCATAGGGGAGAAGGCTGCTACGGTGGTGAGGGTTGAGCCGATTACCGGGTAGGCAACTTCCGAGGTGGCCTTCATGACCGCTTCTGTCCTGCCTGCGCCCTGTTCCATGAACCGGTAGCAGTTTTCAATTATTACAATGGCATTGTCCACAAGCATGCCAAGGGCGAGAGTAAGGCTGAACAGCACCACCATGTTCAGGGTGATCCCCATGATGGAGAGAACCATAAAGGTGAGCAGCATGGAAAAGGGGATTGCCATACTGACCAGGATGGCATTGCGTATTCCCATGGCAAAAAAGATGACGATCAGAACGAGTACCAGACCTGAAAGTATATTGTTTTCAAGGTCGGCCACCATGATGTCAATATCCTTTGCCTTGTTCAGAACCTTGGTGATATCAGTTCCACCGGGCCAGCTGATCATATCCTGGTCTATGATCTTATCCACCGCCTTTGATATGGAAATGATGTTTTCACCGGAGCGTTTTTTTACCGTAATATTTACGGCCTCCCTGCCATCAAGCCTTGAAATACTGGTTTCTTCCTTAAAGCCATCCACAACCCGGGCAACATCTTTGAGATAGACCGGTTCACCGTCATGGACCGTCAGAACAAGACCATAGATCTCTTCGGGGGTTTTAAATTCACCTGGCACCTGGAGTTGAAACCGGCCATCTCCGAGGTTGATATTACCTCCGGAGGTGTTGGTGTTTTCACTTTTGACGGCCGCCTGAAGGCTGCCGATACTCAAGCCGTAGTAGGCGAGTTTTTCGGTGAAGACCTCGATTCTGATCTCTCTTTCCAGGCCTCCGGTGACTTCGACCTCCAGGACACCGGCCACCCCTTCGATATCGTCTTTTAAGTCGTCTGCAATGTCTTTGAGGCAGGGAAGACCACAGGTACCTGAAAGAGAATAAATGACAATGGGCATTTCGGAAAAATTGACCTCAAAGACAGACGGATCTTCTTCAAGGTCACTCGGAAGTTGTCCCTTTGCTTCATCCACCTTGTCTTTGACGTCCTGAATTGCCTTGTCAATATCTGTTCCGGTAACAAACTCAACGTTGATTGATGAAAGGCCTTCAGAGCTGACTGACTTAATTGTTTTTATCCCATCTAAACCTTTGATTTTTTTCTCGATTTCTATGGTGATTGCCGTTTCTATGTCGGCGGGGGAGACCCCTCGATATTCCGTTGAGATAAAAACATTGGGAATGGTAATATCAGGATCACTTTCCCGGGGGAGGGTCTTGTAGCAGTAGACCCCGAAAATAATGAGCATGAAGGCGAGGACAACCACCGACACACTCTTTTTGACGGCGGTGTCGGAAACAATCATAGCCCCATGTCCTCCATACTGTTGAGGGTTTTAATGACGTTGATTTTTTGACCGTTCTCGACGTCCCTGTGTCCTTCCACCACCAGGTTTTCACCGACAGAGAGGCCATCAATCACCTGGACCATCCAGTTTTCCATGATTCCAAGAGACACATTTTTTTTGATGGAAAGCCCATTTTCCTCAACATAGACGTACTGCTCGTCGTTTCGTGAAATCACTGAATAAAAGGGAATGACGATACTGTTTTCATGGCGGTTTTTAACAATATCCGCACGCACAAACATGCCGGGGAGTATCTCGCCTTGTGAATTGTCTATTGCCAGTTCAAGGTTATAGAGTCGTGCTGTTGTGTCGGGTGCCGGAGAGAGGAAGTGGATTTTGCCCTGGACCTTTCGATCTTCAAGGGCCTGGACGGTAAGATTGACAGTTGTAAGTTTTCTGACCGCGGTTACATCGGATTCAGGGATTCCGATTACCGCTTTAACCCTGTCGATCTCAAGGATTTCTGCAATGGGGTCGCCCATGGCAAGCTGAAGGCCGACTTTTGCGTCAAGTCTTCTGATGATACCATCCATGGGCGAGGTGACGATGGTCCTGGAGAGCATGAGTTTTGCATTATCATAGTCTGCCTTGGCGGTTTGCATTGCTGTTTTATTGGTGTCAAGCGTGGCAGTTGGAATAACCCCCTTTTCATAGATTTTCTTGTCACGCTCAAAATCGTTTCTGGCAAGTTTATAGGCCGCATCGGCCCGATCGAGAGCGATACGGTAGTCTGCATCTTCAATACGTGCCAGAACATCGCCCTTTTTCACATGACTGCCTTCTGTGACCATGACCTCGTCGATAGTACCGCCGATTTTTGCCATAAGCCTCAACCTGGTCCAGGGTTCTATTGCCCCGGGTAAGTTAATACGATCAGTAATGGTTTTCGGAGCAAGGGTTAACAGCACCGTATTGACCGGCGGCTTTTCAGGTTTAACCTCTTCAGCCTTTTTGGCGGCTATTATTTTTGTCTGCTCGGTTATGGTGTCATACAGAACAAAAATCAAGGCTATCATGATGAGGAGGACAAATCGCGGTAGATTATTCCAGATAAAGTAGACAATTTTGCCACGACTTGTATTGGGGGGAAGGGGTTTAGTCATTGTTATTACCTGTCGTATGATTTTGTGACACGGGCCGCAATCCATCGAGTGTCTGCTTGAAAAGGGTTTTCATGGCGTCTTGTATAGCAGATTTCTCAATCCTTCCACTGTACCATGCCGATATTACGAGTATATAAAGGCTGTAGAAATGGGCACAAAGATAGAGATGTTCGATGTCTTCTCTTAATTCCCCTCGCTGCTGCCCTTTTTCGAGGATGGGAAAAAGAATTTCAAAATATTTTTCGTCAAAATCAGAGGCATTATTTCTCCCCATATTGTCGGGAAACAGGGTTTCTCGTAAATAGAGTCTGCCGAACTCGGGGTTTTGGGTCACATGGTCAAATTCGGTCATAAAGATGATCAGCATCTGTTCAAGAACCGAGGATTGTTCGTTTGACTGGGCAACAAGCTGATGGTGAATTTTTTCCAGCTCATATTCGCAGAATCCTTTTATGATCGATTTTTTACTGTCAAAGTAGCTGTATATGGTCCCTTTGCCAACGCCTGCATTTTGTGCTATCTGCTCGATGGAGGTGTTGTCGTACCCTTTTTTATTGAAAAGAGAAATCGCGGCATGAAGGATTGCTCTTTTGGTTTTTTTCTTTTTCTCTTCCCGTATGGACATGGATGAATCTCCGTTAAAATTGACTGCAGTCAAAATGTATAATTATAAATGAACAGGTGGACAAGAAAAAAGTGACTGTGGTCGAAAATGTTTTAAGGTTGAGGCCACGGCAGCCCTGGGAGGTAGACAGGAAAATTACCGCAAAAATGGTAGAAATATCTGTTGTGGTGTCTTATGGTTGCATGCGAAAAGAAAATAGCGGGTAGTTTTCTGGGATAATCTAAATACAAAGGTCGTGTTGATGGAAGCGCAGGCGGAGATTAGTCAATTGTTGTCACAGGTAGCGGAGTTACTCCCGTTTGGATATGCTTTTGGGGCGGGTATGGTGTCGGCTGTGAACCCCTGCGGTTTTGCCATGCTGCCGGTCTATCTGACCCTTTATCTTGGTGCTGAAGACGATAATTTCAGAAGTCGATCCTTGTGGTATAGATTGTTCAAATCGTTCTGGATTGCGCTTGTCGTGACCGCCGGTTTTGGTTTACTTTTCGGTCTTGTGGGCATTGTTGTTTCTGCTGGGGGCTCCTTTCTTATGGGAGTTATGCCCTGGCTTGCTGTCATAGTAGGTGGTGGTCTGCTATTGCTTGGTGTCTGGATTTTTCTTGGGAATACCGTTGCCTTTCACTCTATTGCCCATCTGGCAGGAAAAATCGGTGATCCACGCCAGATGTCCGTTTTTGGTTTTTTCCTGTTTGGCCTTGCCTTTGGTGCAACCTCGCTGAGCTGCACTCTGCCAATTTTCCTCATGGTTGTCGGCAGTTCAGTTGCGGCCGGAGATTTTGCCGGTGGCCTGTTGCACTTTGTAAGCTATGTCCTTGGCATGGGCGCTATCATGCAGCTTCTGACTTTTGGCATTGCAGTGGTGAAAGAGGGAGTTGTTGTTGGCGCGCTCAGGAAGTTTCTACCTTATGTGCAGAAAATATCTGCCCTTTTCCTCATTGTCGCAGGGGGCTATATCGTCTATTACTGGCTCTCAAGCGGCTTGCTGTTTTGAATCATCTGTAAAGGTATACAGGCAGTAGATGGATTACGAGAACTGACAGGAGAGATCAGTCAGGTTATGTCTATTGCGAACCAGAATGTAGTCCCGAGCTCAGGGACGGAACTGAAGGCAACGGTACCACCGAGTATCTGTTCTCCAAAATATTTCATCGAGTAGGTACCAAGGCCTCGACCTGAGTTGTTCTTCGTGGTGAAATTTCTCTCAAAAATTCTATTGGTAACTTTTTCGTCTATAACGCTCATATTCCAGACCTTGAATGTGAGAATAGCACCTGTTTTTTCAAACCAGGTCTTTACTTCATCACCGTCTTTTGTGGCCTCCAGCGCATTTAACAGCATGTTGTGAAGAATACGCCAAAGCAGGGAGTAGTCTGTTGTGAAATCAACGTTTTCTGCCGGACACAGGGAATAGTTGATTTTCCTGCTTTTTGTTAATGGGTGGTTTGCAAAAAACAGCTGCATATCGCGGATGATATCGCGTGTGGAAACTCTTCTTAAAACTGGCTGATAACGGGTCGCGTTGTGTTGAGACAGACATCGCTGAATTGCGATTTCATCCTGTAGCATCAATGAAGCCTGGTGAATGGTCTTGGCAAGTGGTGAAGTGTTGGTTGCAATTAAAAGCTCGCTGGCCCCGACCAGTATTTGCAGCATATTGCTCACATCATGGAAAAATGTTCTCTCTAGAGCGGTTCTTTGTTGGTCTGCTGTTTTGTCCTGCAAAAAAAGTAGAATGAAAAGTTTGTTGTTGAGCCTGAGAGGGGAGGCTTTCACCGAAAAGAAAAGATCGGTACTGTGACCGTGGAGTTTGGTTGAAATAGAGCAGGTGCGTTCCTCAGAACAGCCATGTTCAAGTGCTGAAACTATTGCAACAGCAGCCCCGCAACTCGAACAATATTTTGAGGTTCCACAGCCTGCTGATTCGGCGCTGGCATGAATGCAGTGAACAGCTTCACCGGGACGTAGTCCAAACACTTCATGTGCATCTTTTATTCCGAGGACTTTTAAAAAAGCATCGTTGAGTGAAATAATCTGACGGTTTTCATCGAGTATAGCGAGCAGGCCACTTACAGACTGGAGCATTTCTGAGATAACAGCGTTATGACTGGCCATATCAATCTCAACAAGCAACTCCTGTTGAGAAGTGCGCTCAGGTGATGCGAAGTGAGTGTGCATGAACTGTTGGGTCACCAGTAAAATAGAATGAAAATACAGAGCCAGCAAGGCCTGTTTATACTGCACCTATTTGTAATATCTACTGCAGATTATGTGCAAATGCAAATAAAATTCACCAGCATGTTCGTCCGCATAATTAATGTTATCCGTATAATATGACGTTATTTTATGTGGCCGTATCCATAGAATGGGGCAAGTCATCATCTTGTGCGGGAAAGAGGCGGAGTGGAATTGCACCTGCTATTATTGTGCAGCCTCACCAAGAAGCCAATGGCGAAAGGCTGCTATTCGCGGAGCATTGGTATCCTCGTGCATAGTGACAATACAATAGGACTGATCAGCAAGTAATGTTGTGCCGATTGGGGCGACCAGGTGGCCTGCCTCGATATCCAATTGAACCAACCGGTTTCGGCCAAGGGCAACACCTATTCCTTCAGTTGCGGCAATAACCGCTGCAATATTCTGATCGAAACTGATCCCAGCTTGAACGACTAAATCAGTGAGTTTCATCTGCTCCGCCCAGAGTTTCCACTCGGAATAGTACTGTGCGTGAGGCCATGGCTGGCTGTCGTGCAACAGCAGGCAGTGCTGCAGGGCTCCCGGATTTTTCCACAGGGAGAATTGGTCGGCATACTGTCTCGAGCAGACCGGGAAAAAATACTCGTTCATGAGAAAGGTTACATTTAAATCAGGGTAGGTTCCCTTTCCGTAATAAATGGCAAGGTCGACGTGTTCTTTTTCAAAATCCACAAGATCATTACGACAGCGAAAATGTATCGTAATTCCGGGGTTTTTTTCGGTAAAGCTCTTCAGCCGGGGAGCAAGCCATTTACTCGCGAAGGTTGGAGGGCATGAAATGTTAAGGCTTCCTGTAAGTTCTTTGCTTTTTATACTTTCAACTTCATCATTTATTTCGGTGAGAGAGCCGTGAACTGTGACAAGCAGGCGCTCGCCTTTCTCCGTGAGCATAATGCGTCGTGTGAGTCGATGAAAAAGCGAAAAACCGAGAATATTCTCGAGTTTTCTAATATTTTGACTTATGGCTCCCTGGGTAATGCAGAGTTCTTCTGCTGCCTTGGAAAAGCTTTGATGCTTTGCCGTACAGATAAAAATAGGCAAAAGAGGAAGCGCCTGGCGGAGAGCAAATTGGTCCATAGATTAGTCCTTCTAATGTATCGATTTGTATTTTTCGTTTGCCGATGTTTCTCTACAATGCTAGATAGACGTTGTATACATAAATTGTTTTCTATCCTGAAAATGTAAATGAAGCTGCCGGCAGAATAAAGCTATTTCTTGTTAGTGTACATTTTATAGCGCCGTTCACTATCTGAGACAGATGAATGGGGAATAGTATTCAAGATAAGACTGTTAAAAAGTGGGTACAAGAGCAGCCGATCCTGGAGGATGTTGCTGCCCTGCGACCTGTCTTTTGGCTCAATCAAGGGCTACAACCCTTTACTGCGATTGAGCAATATCTTGCGTTTACTCTTGAAGATGTACGAGATGCTGCGTTGCGGTTAGAGCGCTTTCGCCCCTATCTGATCCAGGCGTTTCCTGAGACCATGACGGCAGCGGGAAAAATCGAATCTCCCCTGCGGCACATACCTGCCTTTCAGCATGAGGTATCAGGGAGGGGGGCGACTGTATTTGGGGATCTGTTTATTAAACTTGACAGCCATTTGCCTATTTCAGGTTCAATTAAGGCAAGAGGTGGTATATATGAAATACTCAAGCTTGCCGAAAATATTGCCGTTGAAAAAGGTTTGCTGGAGCTGACCGGCAACTATGAGGCCTTTCATTCCAGAGCTTTTGGAGAAGTATTCAGTCAATATTCAATTGTAGTTGGCTCCACAGGTAATTTAGGTCTGAGTATTGGTATTATAGGTAAAAAACTCGGCTTTAATGTTACAGTTCACATGTCGGCGGATGCCAGGCGGTGGAAAAAAGAGATGTTAAGGTCTCTTGGGGTATGTGTGGTCGAGCACAAGGCCGATTACAGTGTCGCAGTCTCCGTGGCGAGAAAAGAAGCTGGAGCTCAGCCATTTTGTCATTTTGTTGATGATGAAAAGTCCAGAGACCTTTTTTTAGGTTACGCGGTGGCAGGTGAAAGATTGAAAAATCAACTTGTTGCCCGGCATATTATCATTGATGAAGCGCATCCTCTCTTTGTTTATCTCCCCTGTGGGGTTGGCGGGGGACCCGGAGGGGTTGCCTTTGGTTTGAAACTTGCTTTTGGCGACAATGTTTACTGCTTTTTCGGGGAGCCTACGCAGGCGCCGGCTATGTTGCTGGGCCTCGTTACAGGGCTGCATGATGGGGTTTCCGCAACGGAGTTTGGTATCGAAAACACAACAGCGGCAGATGGGTTGGCGGTGAGCAGACCTTCAGGGCTTGTCAGTAGGACAATGCAGTATCTGCTTTCCGGTGCCTTCACTGTAGCAGACGATGAGATGTACCGCCTGCTTGCCCTGCTCTCAGAAACAGAGAATATCCGCCTTGAGCCTTCTGGGGTTGTTGGGGGGGCAGGTTATCTCAGAATTCCACAAATTTTTGACCTCTTACCGGTTCGCTGTAAGCAAGAGAACGTGACCCACCTTATCTGGGCCACTGGTGGCAGCATGGTACCGGATGCCGTTTGGCAGCAATATTTTACCAAAGGTAAAGAAATAATAGAGAATGAGTGTATGTAACCCTTAGGCCGGACTGCAGGCTGGAGGTTAGTTTAAGAGAGTGTCCTTAATCCATTGAGGGCATAGGCGACAATCAATATTCCAGGAGGATTTATGGAGACGTTAGATGCAATTGTGAGCAAAATAAATGCGTTTGCTTGGGGACCACCGATGCTTATTCTGCTCGTTGGTACAGGTTTTTGGCTGACTATTAATCTACGAGGTTTACAGTTTACAAAACTTGGACACGCTCTCTATCTTGCCTTGGTGAAACGCAGAGAAGAAGGGGATGAGCCTGGCGATATTACTCACTTTCAGGCATTGATGACGGCGCTTGCTGCAACGGTTGGTACCGGTAACATCGCGGGTGTTGCAACGGCTATTGCCATTGGTGGCCCTGGCGCTCTGTTCTGGATGTGGATTACAGGACTTGTTGGCATGGCAACCAAATATGCCGAGGCCATTCTGGCCGTTAAATATCGGGAAGTCGATGCGAACGGCGAGATGTGCGGTGGACCGATGTATTATATTTCCAAAGGTCTGAACATGCCTTGGCTCGGTACTGTCTTTGCGGTATTTGCCTCTGTTGCAGCTTTTGGTATTGGTAATATGGTTCAGGCCAACTCTGTGGCCGATGCGGTTGAAGCAACCTTCCACGTGCCATTCTGGGCTACCGGTGCCGTTCTTATGGTTCTTTCCGCCATCGTGATTCTCGGTGGAATTAAATCGATTGCAAAAGTGACCAGTCTTCTCGTACCAGTAATGATCGTTTTCTATGTAATTTCTGCCTGTTATATTATTTTTTCAAACATTGCAGAAGTACCGGCGGCGTTAATGTTCATTGTTAAACAGGCATTTAACCCAACTGCTGCTGTGGGTGGTTTTGCCGGCGCGACAATCATGATGGCTATTCGGTTTGGTGTTGCCCGTGGTGTTTTTTCCAACGAGTCCGGTCTTGGTAGTGCACCTATCGCCGCTGCCGCAGCTCAAACCAAACACCCAACCACCCAGGCTCTGGTGTCCATGACCCAGACTTTTATTGATACAATTGTTGTCTGTACCATGACAGGCTTAGTCTTGATTCTTACCGGCACCTGGTCTAATGGCCAGACGGGTGCAGAGCTTACGACAACGGCATTTCAGGCAGGTATGCCAGGTGGAGCTTATATCGTTACCATTGGTATCATTTTATTTGCCTATTCCACTATTCTCGGCTGGTGCTACTATGGTGAGAAATCCATCGAGTATCTCTTCGGTGTTAAATCTGTTTTACCGTACCGGGTTGTATTTGTTATCTTTATTGGTGTTGGTGCGGTGGCGAAACTGAGCCTGGTCTGGAATATTTCAGATACCCTCAACGGCCTCATGGCAATACCAAACCTTATTGGTTTGATCATGCTGACTCCAGTCGTGGTTTCTGAAACCAAAAAATATTTTGATAATAAATAGTATTGGTTCGCTTTAATCTGTTCTGAATATGAGAGGGCCTTCTTCACCCAGTGAAGAAGGCCTCTTTTTTTGCCGGGGAGACAATCCGCCTGATCACTGGATGTGGGCTAAGAATGTACTTATGTGGAGTTTGGGCTGGTCCTAATGACGATACTTCTCCAGCTTTTTGGTAAGATTGGCAACCTGACTTGATTTTTCACAATTTGAGCCCGACTTGGGGTTGCATTCAAGCAGGATTCCCATAACTCTATCTGCAGCACTGTAGCAGCCTGCATCTTCCAGCCTTGAGAGGATACTTGACATCAGCCGGCTGAATTCCTGGCACTGGGCATAGTCTGCTGTGGCGCGCTGGTGTAACGAAATCGCTTTTTCCAGGTCTTGTTTTACATCCTCAGGTATTATTTCGGCCATGTTATAGTTATCTGGTAATGTAATTATATGGTTGAAATACGGTATAAGGGGTCAGGAAATACTTGTATACTATTTAAGTAAATACTATTGTTATGTTTTGTAATTGAGCAACTGGATGCGAGCTAAAACAGTAAGTTGTTGCTGAATTAAAAGCATTCAGAAAGAAAAGAATCTCAACAGCATTGTAGAAAATTATGACAGACCATACTGAAAAACAGTGCCCTGAATGTGGGCAAAAGTTACGTTTCCCCAATAATGTTGGTGGGATAGTTATGGCCTGTCCCACTTGTGGCAAAAAGTTTCGATCGGACTTTAAGCTGGGTGGAGTGGGGAAAAATCACCCGCCCGGTCTTGCGCAGAAGATTTTTGAAATGCCATCGACTCACCTTGAGCGTCTTTACCGTTTATTCCTCAAAAGGTAGGCGATTGACTTCATAAAAGAAGTTTCTCCTCGTGTTATCACACAGCAGAAAGAAATGAGAAGCTCGTTTTTAGAGAATCGGTATCTCTCTTAAACTCTTCTTATTGTGGACAAACCCGCTATACGTTATTTTTTCAAAGACAGAGCGATCCTTTTGCGCTTATCATCGATTTCAAGCACCCGGACCATGACTTTTTGACCAAGGTGTACGACTTCTGCAGGATCTTTTACATATTTATCCGCCAGCTGACTGATATGGATGAGCCCGTCTTGTTTGATTCCGATATCGGCAAAAGCACCAAACTTTGTGATGTTGGTTATAATAGCGGGTAGACGCATACCTTCCTGAAGGTCCTCCATGCTGCGGATACCCTCCTGGAAGGAAAAATGTTCAAAGCTGCTGCGGGGATCTCGTCCGGGTTTTGCCAGTTCAGTTAAGATATCTTCAATGGTTTCAAGCCCTGTCGTCGAATCCGTATAGCGGTCTGGGTTGATTTTGCTCCTGGCATTCTCATTTTCCAGAAGATCTTTGATTGTGACACCGATGTCTTTTGCCATCCTGGTAACAAGAGAGTACCGTTCAGGATGGACTCCGCTGGCATCAAGAGGGTTGATACCATTGTGAATTCGTAGAAAGCCAGCACATTGCTCAAATGCTTTGGGGCCAAGCCTTGGAACCTTGAGGAGTTCTTTTCTCGAGGTGAAGGCTGTGATGCTGTTTCGGTAGGTGACGATATTTTCAGCAAGTGTCCTGCCAAGGCCTGCCACATGTGTAAGGAGTTCAATGCTTGCACTGTTAAGTTCTACCCCAACGCTGTTTACACAGATTAAAACGATGTCATCCAGCCTGCGTTTAAGTTCAGCCTGGTTGACATCATGTTGATACTGTCCGACCCCTATGGATTTAGGTTCAATCTTCACCAGCTCAGCTAAGGGATCTTGAAGTCTTCTGCCGATGGAGACTGAGCCACGCACAGTTATGTCGTGATCAGGGAATTCTGATCTCGCAACCGCAGAGGCCGAATATATCGAGGCTCCATCTTCATTAACCAGGGTAATAATGGGTGTAGGTGAAAGTTGCAGGGATTGGATGAATTCTTCGGTTTCTCTGCCTGCAGTTCCGTTACCGATGGCTATGGCTTCAATCTGGTGCTGCCTGACAAGCTGCCCGATTATGGTAGCCGCCTGCTCTTTCTGTTTTTGGCTCTGGCTTGGGAAAATGGTTGTATATTCGAGCAACCCTCCCTGGGCATCAAGGCACACTACCTTGCATCCTGTTCTGTACCCCGGGTCAATGGCAAGTACCCGCTTTGCCCCAAGTGGTGGTGAGAGTAGCAGCTGGCGGAGGTTTTCTCCAAAGACCTCTATGGCCTCATCGTCGGCACGGTTCTTGAGATTATTTTTGAGCTCTGTCTCCAGAGATGGAGCTAGGAGCCTTGTGTAACTGTCCTCAATGGCAGCCAAGATCTCCTGCTGCCATGGCCCGGAAGTCAGATGCTGTTTTTTGAGTACACGAAGGGCTACATCCTGAGGGGGGCGGATCGTGAGTTTGAGGACCTCCTCATTTTCTCCCCGAAACATGGCAAGAAGGCGGTGTCCAGCGGATTTGGCTGCCGGTTCCTGCCAGGAAAAATAATCCTTGAATTTATCTCCCTGTGCCTCATTTTTTTTGACCAGGTTTGAGGTAATTATTGACTGACTTGCAAATACGTTTCTCAGCATTCCCCGTGTCACAGCATTTTCGGCTATCTCTTCTGCGATAATATCCAAAGCACCTTTGAGGGCATCCTGGTCGGTTGTAACTCCCTGCTCTTCGTTTAAAAATGCAGCAAGGTCAATTGATCGAGATTTGTTGGTCTCTATATGCTTTGCCAGAGGTTCGAGCCCCCTCTGCCTTGCAAGTAAACCACGGGTCTTTCGTTTGGGGCGAAAAGGCAGATAGATGTCTTCTAATATGCTAAGGCTGGTGGCTTGTTGTAGCTTCTCACCCAGGGCCGGGGTCAATTGATTATTTTTTTCAAGGCCTTCAATAATTGAAGACCGCCTTTTTTCAAGATCTACTATTTTCTGATGACCATCACGTATTGCACTAATGGCCACTTCGTCAAGGCTACCTGTCATTTCTTTGCGGTACCGGGCGATAAAGGGCACAGTGCCGCCATCTTCAAGCAGTCTGAGGACACCATCAATCTGTTGTGTCGAAATCTGAAGTTGTTGCGAGAGTTGCTGACTGTAGTTTGCTTGTGGCATGGACGTTATGGGTAGTGATAGAAGTTAGAAAAATTAGAAAAGTTGGTGCGAAAGAGTAAGCGTTCTGAGGAGACAGGGAGAGAGGATAGCATCTTTTCCTGTCTGTAATGCACCGTAAAAGAGTAACATAGTCCGGCGTGGAAGAGCCAGCGGTGGGTATTATTACTCAGAAACCCCGCTCAAGGGCTGCCGCAACCTCTAGGGCCTGCCTGGTGGAGGCAACGTCGTGAACTCGGACCATAGCTATTTTTTTTGAGACGCAGAGTGCCGAAACTACTGCTGTTGCCAGGTCTCGATTTTTTTCATCAACGACACCGGTTATTTCACCGAGAAAACGCTTTCTGCTGTGGGCCAGAAGTAGCGGCACACCAAACTGTGAAAAGGTTTCCAGGTTTTTTAGTAGAGTAAGGTTATGACTGATGGTTTTGCCGAAGCCGATACCCGGGTCGATGATTATTCTGTTTTTGGCAACACCATGGGAGACGAGCCAGGCAATGCGCTCGTTAAAAAATGTTACCATTTCTTGAAGAATATTCTCGTAGGTCGGTTTAATCTGCATGTCGGCGGGGCTACCCTGCATGTGCATGATTATAACGGGAACCGAGGACGTTTTTACAACACTGATCATCTCCGGGTCAAGTCGCAGAGCAGAGATATCATTGATATAATTAGCTCCGGCTTCCAGAGCTTTTTGGGCAACCAGAGCTTTGGTGGTATCGATGGAGATAGGGGTAGAGTGACGTTCACGAATTGCTTGAATGACGGGAATGACTCTTAACAGTTCATCTTCAACAGAAACACTATCGGCAAAAGGACGGGTTGATTCCCCTCCTATATCAAGAATATCGACTCCCTGTGAGATGAGTTTTTCGGCCTGGGCAACAGCGGACTCTACGGTGTTGAAAAGCCCTCCATCTGAAAAAGAATCGGGCGTCACATTAAGGACGCCCATAATCTTTACACCTGATTGCCTCATTATGCTTCTGGATCTTTTCTGTTCTCTTCAGGGGCTGAAGGAGAAACTTCAGCATCCGCTGGCGGGGCTGGAGGAACTTCATTTCTGACGTCCCCGGCCTGAGGGGTTTCTTCGTCAACGGCTGACTGAGCAGGTTCAGCAGGTTCAGCAGGTTCAGGTGGTGTCTGTTGAGTTCTGTGTTCTGCCGCACTTCGTCTCTTCTTTATTCGACTGGTGTACTGGCCAGGACGCAGTTCTTCAATCATATTTTCCATGTCTTTCAGAACAATGGTTTCTTTTTCAAGAAGCTCTTCGGACATGCGGACTAGAATGTCTTTGTTTTCATTTAACAGCCTGGTGACAGTATCCATGGCAGTATCAATGATACGTCGTACAGCGACGTCAATCTGTTTAGCGGTGTCTTCACTGAAATCACGGTGCTGAGAGATCTCTTTACCGAGAAAAATCTGTTCTTCTTTCTTACCATAGGTAAGAGCTCCAAGTTCATCACTCATCCCCCATTCGCAAACCATCTTGCGGGCAAGGCCAGAGGCACGTTCAATGTCATTTCCGGCGCCGGTGGTGATTTCATTGAAGATAAGTTTTTCAGCAAGGCGTCCGCCATAAAGGATGCAGAGCTGGTTTTCCAGATAACTCTTGGAATGGGTATACTTATCATCCGTTGGAAGCTGCATGGTCAGACCTAATGCCCTTCCACGTGGAATGATTGTTACCTTATGAATTGGGTCCGTGTCAGGAAGGAGCCAGGCCACCAGGGCATGGCCTGCTTCATGATACGCAGTTACCTTCTTCTCTTTTTCGTTGATGATCATGGAGCGCCGTTCCGCACCCATCATGATCTTATCCTTTGCCATTTCAAGAAGATCAAGAGTGATTTCTTTGGCTCCAGTTCTTGCAGCCATAAGCGCTGCTTCATTTACAAGGTTCTCAAGGTCAGCGCCAGAAAAGCCCGGTGTTCCTCTTGCCAGGATTTCAAGGTCTATCTGGGCTGCCATCTTGGTCTTTTTCGCATAGATCTCAAGGATCTTTTTCCTGCCACCAACATCAGGAACTGGTACGATGACCTGACGGTCAAAACGTCCTGGACGAAGCAGAGCAGGATCAAGAACGTCAGGGCGGTTTGTTGCAGCCACGATGATTACACCATCATTGGTCTCAAAGCCGTCCATTTCGACGAGAAGCTGGTTGAGTGTCTGCTCTCTCTCATCATGTCCGCCGCCAAGTCCTGCGCCACGATGACGACCAACAGCGTCAATTTCATCGATAAATATGATACAGGGAGCACTCTTTTTTCCCTGGGCGAACATGTCACGTACCCGCGAAGCACCAACACCCACAAACATCTCAACGAAATCCGAGCCTGATATGGAGAAAAAAGGCACGTCTGCTTCACCGGCAATGGCTTTTGCCAGCAGAGTTTTACCTGTACCCGGTGCACCGGCCAGCAGAACACCCGTAGGTATACGTCCACCAAGAGAGGTGAACTTGCCAGGATCTTTTAAAAAATCAACGATCTCTTCAAGTTCTTCCTTGGCCTCATCGATGCCTGCCACATCTGCAAAAGTAACTTTATTGTCACTCTGCTCAGTCAGACGGGCTCTGTTTTTACCAAAGGAGAGCGCTCCACCTTTACCACCACCCTGCATCTGCCGCATAAAGAAGACCCAGACACCAATGAGAAGAAGCATTGGAAACCAGGATACAAAGATAGTCATCAGCCAGGAATCTTTCTGGGTCTCTTTTACGGTAATGTCCACACCGGATTCACGAAGGATTGTCATAAGATCCTTGTCGTTCACCGGGTAGATTGTCTGAAAGGCCTTGCCGTTTTGCAGGACTCCAGAAATCACATCACCGCTGATGGAAACACGGGTTACTGATTTGTTTTCAATATTTGACATGAATTCACTGTAGTTCAGTGAGGCCGTGTTGCTCTGGGGCTTATTGAAAAGGTTGAAGAGGAGGATCATGGTAAGCCCAATCACCAGCCACATGCTCAGATTTTTGTAGAAAGTATTCAACGAACCCTCCGGTGGTTCCTGGTTAGAAAAAGAATAAAAAGCTTCATATTAGTCATTTAAGCTTTTGATTTGTTTGTTAATACGACAATAGGACAGCAGATTTCAGGTCCCATGCACAATTAAGGTAAATATTAAAATGAGATTGTCGAGCAGAATCCATCTAATATTTTACCCTATCAAATTAATCATGTAAAGTACTGGACGGGTTGAACTGACAGTTCATTTTTCTCCAACTCCTGCATACCTCTGACAAGTGCTGCAGCTCCACTCGCAGTTGTTGTGTAGGGGATGTGATAGTCCAGTGCAGCCCTTCGTATCAAGTAGGAGTCTTCTGTGGTGCGTTTCCCAAGAGATGTATTGATAATCCATGAGATGTCTCTGTCCTGAATCTTATCTAAAATATGTGGACGGCCCTCGGATATTTTGTTTATCAGGGTACATTCCACACCTGCCTTTTGCAGGTAATCTGCCGTTCCTTTGGTTGCATATATCCTGAACTTGAGATCGACCAGAGCCCTGGCCACAGGCAGAATTACCTTTTTGTCGCTATCGCGGACACTGACAAAGACGTTGCCCTGCTTTGGAATGTGAGAACCGGCAGCTATTTGGGCTTTAGCGATAGCAAGACCGAGATTGTCGTCGATTCCCATTACTTCACCCGTTGACTTCATCTCTGGGCCAAGCAGGGTGTCAACATTTTCAAATCTGTCGAAAGGAAAGACCGCTTCTTTGACCGCCCAGTGGCTGATTTCGACCTCTGCCATGAGACCAAGCTCATCCAGGGTTGCACCCATCATTACCTTGGTGGCCATTTTTGCAAGAGGCACACCCGTCGCCTTGCTGACAAAGGGAATTGTTCTGGACGCTCTGGGGTTGACTTCAAGGATGTAGAGGTCGTTGTCTTTGATGGCATACTGAACATTCATAAGCCCTATGACACCAAGCTCTTCGGCCATGGCCCGTGTAGCGCTCTTTATTTCTTCAATCAGCGCCTTGGAGAGCGTATGGGGTGGAAGGACACAGCAGGAATCTCCGGAGTGGATTCCCGCTTCTTCCACATGTTCCATTATTCCTCCAATAATGGTTCGTTTCCCGTCACAGATTGCATCTACATCAACCTCTATGGCCTCTTTGAGGAATTTATCAATGAGAATAGGATGCTCAAGGGTTGTGCCGCCAATGGCGATCATGAAATCTTTAATGCCCTGATCGTTGTAAACGATCCGCATGTCACGGCCACCAAGAACGTATGACGGACGCACCACAACAGGGTAGCCGATCCGCTGAGCGGCACTGAGTGCTTCGTCAAGGGTTTTCACCGTGTCATTCTCGGGCTGTCGCAGGCTCAGTTTTTGTAAAAACTGCTGAAATCTCTTTCTGTCTTCAGCACGATCAATGGCATCGGGCTGGGTACCGATAATCGTGACGCCAGCCTCAGCGAGCGGTACTGCTAGATTGAGTGGTGTCTGGCCGCCGAACTGAACGATGATACCATCCGGTTTTTCCTGATCGATGATACTGAGAACATCTTCTCTGGTCAGTGGTTCAAAAAACAATTTGTCGGAGGTATCGTAATCTGTTGAAACCGTCTCTGGATTGGAGTTGATCATAATCGATTCGACACCTATTTCCCGAAGCGCAAAGGCTGCATGAACACAGCAGTAATCAAATTCAATTCCCTGGCCGATACGGTTGGGCCCACCGCCCAGGATAATGATTTTTTTACCAGTGGTTATAGAGGCCTCATTTTCCTGTTCGTAGGTGGAGTAATAATAGGGCGTGTAGGATTCAAATTCAGCGGCACAGGTGTCAACCAGCTTAAAGACAGGAGTGACAGCCTCTTTTTTCCGGAGTTGCCGGATATCGTTTTCCGTCGTTCCGGTAAGGTAGCCAAGCTGCTTGTCGGAAAAACCACGCTCTTTGCAATAGCGGAGAAATTCGGAATCAAGGCCCTGAAAACCTTTTTTGCTTATTTCAAGTTCAGTGTCAACAATTTGACGAAAATTGAAGAGGAACCATGGGTCAATCTGGGTGAGCGTATAAAGCTCCTCAATACCCATCCCTCTTTTCAGTGCCTCGTAGATCTGGGCAAAACGCTGGGAGTTTGGTATACGAAGCCCGCTCTCAAGGTCCTCCTGATCCAAATGTGTCATCAGTTGTTTACCGTCACCGCCAAAACCATCTCGGCCGGTCTCAAGGGAACGCATTGCCTTTTGGAAGGCCTCCTTGAAGGTCCGTCCCATGGACATGGTTTCTCCGACCGATTTCATTGAGGTGGTGAGGTAGTCTTCCGCTTCCGGGAACTTTTCAAAAGTCCAGCGGGGGATTTTCACCACACAATAGTCAATACTCGGTTCAAAAGCCGCAAGGGTCTCCTTGGTGATGTCGTTCGTCAGCTCATCAAGGGTGTAGCCCACTGCAAGTTTTGCCGCGATCTTGGCGATGGGAAAACCTGTGGCCTTTGAGGCAAGGGCGGAACTTCTTGAAACCCTCGGGTTCATCTCGATGACCATCAGCTCGCCATCAACCGGGTTGACTGCAAACTGGACGTTGGAGCCACCGGTTTCAACCCCTATTTCACGGATAATGGCGATGGCGGCATCGCGCATATTCTGGTATTCGCGGTCCGTCAGTGTCTGGGCAGGGGCCACCGTAATACTGTCACCGGTGTGTACTCCCATGGCGTCAATATTTTCAATGGAACAGATGATGACAACATTATCGTTTTTATCGCGCATCACCTCAAGTTCGAACTCCTTCCAGCCGAGGAGGCTTCGTTCGAGCATGATCTCTGTGGTCATTGACAGGTCAAGACCTGCGGTACAGAATTCTACCAGTTCCTGACGGTTATAGGCAATTCCGCCACCTGTTCCCCCAAGGGTAAAACTTGGGCGTACGATGATAGGAAAGCCAATTTCTTCACTGCAGGCCATGGCGCTTTCAAGGGTTTTGACGATGAAAGAGGTTGGGACGTTGAGGCCAATCTTTCGCATGGCATCGCGAAATTCTTCCCGGCCTTCAGCTTTTTTGATGACCTCAATATTTGCTGCAAGGAGCTCGACGTTATATTTTTCCAGGATTCCGAGTTCAGCGACCTTGATGGCTGTATTGAGTGCTGTCTGGCCGCCAAGGGTTGGAAGCAGCGCATCCGGGCGCTCTTTTTCTATTACCTTGGCCACAAATTCCGGAGTGATGGGCTCAATATAGGTGGCATCGGCCAGCTCAGGATCGGTCATGATGGTGGCCGGATTGGAATTAATGAGGATAACCTCATAGCCCTCTTCCTTTAATGCCTTGACCGCTTGTGCACCTGAGTAATCGAATTCACAGGCCTGGCTGATAATGATAGGGCCGGAACCGATGATGAGTATTTTTTTTATATCTGTTCTTTTCGGCATAATGTGTTGTATTGGCTCTGGGTTGTTGGGGACCCGTGGATTATAAAATGAGTTCTCAGTTGTCTTGTGGTTACACGGCGCGCATCATATCGATAAACCTGTCAAACAGATACTCAGCATCATGTGGTCCAGGTGCATGCTCCGGATGGTACTGAACCGAAAATGCAGGATATTTTTTATGGCGCATCCCCTCAAGGCTGTTGTCGTTAAGGTTGATATGGGTGACTTCCACCTCGCCTGCAGGCAGGGTCGACTCATCAATACAGAAGCCATGATTTTGGGAGGTAATTTCCACGTGGCCGGTGGTCAGGTCTTTGACCGGCTGGTTACCGCCACGGTGACCAAATTTGAGTTTATATGCTGAACCTCCATACGCCAAACCGAGCATCTGGTGGCCAAGGCAGATGCCAAAAATTGGCTTTTTGCCGAGGAGTTCGCGGATAGTATCGACAACCCCTTCAACCCCTTCTGGATCACCGGGGCCGTTGGAGAGGAAAATTCCATCAGGCTCCATGGCAAGTACAGTCTTGGCATCGGTTCTGGCGGGCACCACCTGAACCTGACAGCCTTTCTTCTGCAGAAGGCGCAGCTGGTTGTATTTAATACCAAAATCAAAGGCGACAACCTTAAATGCCTTTTCGCCTGGTTTTTTTGCTGTTTCAAAATTACTGCCGGCAACAGGCTCGTTCTCTCCCCAGCCATAAGGGCTTGTACAGGTGACTTTTTTGACCATGTCCTGACCAACGAGACCACTCCACTCCTGGGCTTTTTTCACAAGAGCTTCTTTATCGAGATCTCTGGTGGAAACAATGCCTTTCATGGCGCCCTTTGTACGGATATGGCGAACGAGGGCCCGTGTGTCAAAACCTTCAACCCCGAGAATACCGTACTCCTGTAAAAACTCTGCAAGGGGCTTGGTTGATCTGTAGTTGGAGGGATAGGAGTTGTATTCTTTAATGAGAAAGGCCTTTGGATGCGCTGCGGCGGACTCCATATCTTCGGGGTTGGTTCCATAGTTGCCGATGAGGGGGTAGGTCATGGTAACAATTTGTCCCGTGTAAGAAGGGTCGGTCAAAATTTCCTGATAGCCGCTGAGAGAAGTGTTGAACACTATCTCTCCAACAGCCTCTCCATGGCCGGTGAACGAGTGGCCTTCAAAGGTGGTCCCGTCTTCCAGGGCAATGATTGCTTTCATGGTGATCTTTCCTCTATGTGTGGGGCCAATGGACAGTCAAATTGGCATTTTTGCGAAAAAAAGAAGGGCTAATAAAAGGTGTTGAAAAGTATTTTGTTGAGGCCTGTTTCCAGATCCCCTTGAATGCTAAATTAGCATTTTTGGGTTACTCCTCAATGCCATTGCCAACTATACGCTACTAACCGATGTTTTTTTGATGAGCTTTTGGCCTTCTTTCAGGCAGCCCCTATCTTTTATCGGTAGATGAACAGCAGCAATAACAACTCTGAGTACTCAAATAACTGTTTTGTGTGTATTTTTACAATGTCAGGTGTTTTGCATTATTAAGCTGCCTTTTGTTCTTCAAACATTTGTAACTGTTGTGGTTTGGCATCAAATTGTTTTTTCCGTGTTCCGGCCATTTCTATCAATAAGACTGCGATACTGCTCAGTGTGCATCGAGCCATAGTTGCATGCTGGCTACGTACCCGAATAGTTTCAAGACCAGTTTGATTTTTCATGAGATTAAAGGGTCTTTCACAGTTTTTTCTGATATCATGAGCCTGTTGTATAAGTTCAGTATGATAAGGTATGCGTTGAAACAAGCCGCCATCAAGTGGTATGAAACGATATTGTGAGCAGGATCCAGCGAATTGGCATTGTCCTGACACGGCACTGCATTTGTATTCGTGTTTTTGATCTTCGATACCTACATGAAGCATAGGAGTAGAACATTCATCATTACAAAAAACTGTGCCGCTATTGGCATCGGTATTTTTCGGTAACAACACCTTTGATGCTGGTGGCGTTGTCACGATTACCCCTGTTTCTTCAAACAAAGAACCATTTTTATCATGGTAGGCTTCATCAGCCGTAATGAGTTGTAATTCGATACCCATTGCCTGTGCCAGATTGACCAAAAATGGGAGGAAATGACTATCATGATGATTAGCTGGTGCCAATAGGGAAACAAGGGGGAAGCTGTGCCCTGTTTTGGCATCAATGGCGGTCAAGGTGTGAAGACGGTAACCAACAACGTATACCGATTTGTCGCGCTTATTACGTCGTTTTCCGCAGTCACAGTCAAGATCATTGTAGATGCGTATTTTCTTCCCTCTGATATTCAAACTAACCAATGGGACTCTGCAATCACACGCTAGTTCTGTAGAATCAATTCCATGCAGAATACTGTCACCAAGAAGCCCGGATTGGAAGAAATGATGAAGAATGTACACCAGAAGATTCACCTGCTGAACAAAGGAGAGTGAACTTCGAAATTTGCAGAGCTGAGTATGATCTATCATCTCCTTTTTACTCAGTGACAGGCCGGTAAAAACTCGGTTCTGCTTTCGGTCAAGGCCAAGATATTCTTCTGTGCAAAATTTACGATAACTGATCTCAGGGTATTTTATCGCTTTGAGAAGCTCGGCACGAAATAAATTACTGGGGAAGATGCCACGCATGGCTGGGCTATACCCCTCATAGTACAACAGACGGTTGATCATGCCATCATCGATCAGTTTGTCTACAAACTGAAGCTCTTCGTCCTTGATATATATAGGAGAGCGCTTGTAATTACTGAACCTTACGATTCTGTTGTTGTTTACCATATCAATAAGTTGAGCCATCTCACTGAGCTTGATAATTCCTTTTATTGGAACCTGTTGTTCTATGCCAAGCAGCTCTTCGAGAGGGGTGGCAACAGTTCGGCTAAAATCATAATCGCAAACATATTCTGCAATTACCTCTTGGATAATATGTTTTTTGACCTTTTTGGGGAGCCTGCTCCAGTTTGGATATTGCTTTTTCAGTTGTTTTCGTATGCTGGTCTTGATATTCTTGTGGTGCATAGAAGCCTCCGTTTTGGGTTGAATTCTCTTTGGTCAGAGTGTCCATCCATTATAGAGGCTTTTATGCATTAAGTCATTGTCTTCACATCATGTTTGGTGATTCTTTTCAACACCCTTTAATACTTTCATTTGTGTCTATGCCGGCACTTCTGGACCATTCGAGATGTTCCGGAGAATTCTCTGGGGGATACCCTGGAGATTCATCTTGAGTGAGTGGAGGGGGGATATTTTTTTGTCCCTCGTGTATATGCAGACAAAACCATAAACTATAACATTAAAATCTCATTTTCGTCAACCGTAAACGGCTTTATCACTGTCCAATTTTAAAATGAAATTTTGTTTTGAGCCTTGTTGTCAAAAAAGACAAAAAAAGAAACTTTTCCTCAGTCATGCTAATTGATTAGATCCTTGGGATTGATTAATGTTGCCTGCGTAATGTTGGGCTCTCCTGTTGTTTTGGATGAGCTGTGGGGATCGTGATGTAAGGCTTTGTAATGTCGTGAAAGATAACAGCTGTACTGTTAGGTAACAAGAAAAGGACCTCAATGAAGAAAAAAATACTCGTGGCAAACCGGGGTGAAATTGCAATCCGTCTTATTCGGGCAATTCAGGAACTCGACTATGAAGCAATTGCCGTCTATGAAACTCCCGATGAGATGTCGAGGCATATTCGTATTGCCGATGAGGCAGTGTTGCTGGGGGATGGTCCGCGCTGTGATTATCTCAATATCGATAAAATTATCCGGGCAGCGATCAAGTCTGGGGCGTGTGCCATTCATCCCGGCTATGGCTTTCTTGCTGAAAACCCATTCTTTGCCAAGGCCTGTGAGGCGGCAGGTCTCATTTTTATCGGGCCAGGTTCAGAGATTATCTACAATCTCGGCAATAAGGTTGTCGCCAGGCAGATTATGGCAGACGCCGGCATTCCAATGGTACCCGGTACCGAAAATCTCCAGCAGGGGCAGGAAGGAATCAATACGGCCCTGGCATTTGGTGAGAAGTACGGCTATCCCATAATGCTGAAGGCCACTTCCGGGGGCGGGGGCCGTGGAATCCGGCGCATTGAGAATGACGCCGAGATGGTGAAGCAAATCCCGGTTGCAAGGGCAGAAGCCCTGGCAGCCTTCAATGATGATTCGGTCTATCTGGAAAAAGTCGTGATCGATCCCAAGCATGTCGAAGTGCAGATACTCGCTGACAGCTTTGGCAAAACCCTGCATCTTGGAACAAGAGACTGTTCCATTCAGCGACGCAACCAAAAGCTCATTGAGATAGCACCTTCGATGATCAAAAACGCAAAACTTCTGGACGAAATATGTGAAACAGCCGTCAAAGCCGCCAAGGCGGCGAACTATCTCAATGCCGGTACGGTTGAATTTTTGATAGACCGTGACGGAAGTTATTATTTCATGGAAATCAATACCAGAGTCCAGGTTGAACATACTGTGACCGAGATGATCACCGGTATTGATATCGTCAGAAATCAGATAAATATTGCCTTTTGCAAACCATTGTCTTTTTCACAGAAAGATGTGCAGGTGCGTGGTCACGCAATTGAGGTTCGGATTAACGCCGAAGACCCTAAAAATGATTTTATGCCGGAAGGCGGGAAAAAGGTCTCCGTCTATCGTTCCACCGGCGGATTTGGTGTGCGCCTGGATGGCTTTGTCTATCAGGGCTATATCATTCCCGAGGTGTATGATTCCCTGCTGGTAAAACTCACGGTTCATGGTTTTACCTGGGAGGAGACGGTGGGGCGGTTGAAGAGATGTCTGAAGAACTTTGCCATCCGCGGCCCTAAGACGACTATTCCTTTTTATGAAAACATCGCCAATGAAAAGGATTTTCTGAGCGGCAATTTTGATACCTCCTATATTGAGACCCACCCTCATATTTTTCACTACGATGAGGATGCAAGTGAGGTCGGCAAACTCGCCCGTTTTATCGCTGAACTCCAGTATCAAAGGGAAAATCCGTTCGCCAAATGATCGTTGAAATTGATTTATAATATTGCATCTTGCAGATTGGATATCAAGGATATCCGGATAAGAAGGAATGACGTATGACTAGAATTGTACAGGGCACACCGGTAAAAGAAATAGTTGGTCAACTGAGACAAGCCAAAGGTTATTACATCACCAATACGGCACGGGATCTCTCTCAATCTGACTTTAAAAACAGAATACTGCTTCACACAGACCTGCTTGCCGCTCCCAGCAGAGAGGCTGCGAATTATTTTTCTCTGGAGATAACAGGTGGTGCATCCATCCACGTTGACATACTACGCAAACAGGTGGATCCCTTTTTAAAGCTGAGGAAGCTCCGGGAAAAGATGCCAGACACCATGTTTCAGACTCTCTGCCGTGGGATCAACCTGTTCGGCTACCGACCCTATCCGCAGAATGTGATTCGGGCAACCGTACGGGAATTTGCAAAGTATGTGGATGTTTGGCGGACCTTTGATTTTCTCAACTATGTCCCCAATATGATTGCGGTTTTTGAGGAAGTGGAAAGAGCGGGAAAACTCAACGAACCCTGCCTCTGTTTTTCAACAGGGCCTGAGCATACCAATGACTTCTACCTGGCCAAGGCTGCAGAAATAATAGCGGTCACCGGTGAGGATATTACCCTGTGTATCAAAAACCATGGGGGCCTTGGCACACCTGTCCGTATCGGTCAGCTCGTGGATGCATTAAAACAGAAGTATCCTGATGTTATTGTGCACTACCATGGTCATAATACTGATGGTAACGATGTCGGGCGTATTGTCGAAGCTGTGCGAAATGGAGCCACCATCGTTGATGCAGCGGATGCTGCATTTACAGGTTTTTATGGGCCTCCGCCAATTCTGACGGTGGTACAGACACTTCGTGAATTCGGCATAGAGCCGGCCTGCCTCAATGAAGATGCTGTTATTGAGACGTCCGATGTCATAAGGGAAGAAAGGCAGCATTATGCCCAGTTTGAATCCCAGATCAAGGGCTTTCAGCCCACGGTACAGATTCATAAATTACCCGGTGGTGCCATGGGCTCGAGTCTTGAACAGGCGTCAAAGGGTGGCTTTCTTGACAGGGTGTCCGCAATTCTCCACAAAGAGCTGCCCCGGGTACAAAAGGAACTGGGAAACTACTGGTCGGTCACTCCGGGGTCACAGATTCTCTGGACCACGGCGGTTTCAAACGTTCTCGATGGGGAACGGTACGGCAATCCATCCGGAGATCTCCGCAATCTTCTGCTCGGTAAATACGGGCCTTTTCCTTTTTATCAACCCGAGGAATGGATTTATGAAAAGGTGCTCGGTGAAAACTGGAGAGAGGTCCTCAAGGAAGAAGGGGGACTAGAGAAAAGTGCCGATATTGATCTTGGTCATGAGCGGTACGCTCTTGCCGAGGCGATCGGCTCCGAGCCGACCGATGAACAGCTGATCCTCTACCTGCAGCACCCGAACGACGCCGTTGATTATTTCAAGTTTGAAGAAAAATACGGTCAGGTATATGTTCTGCCCCCGTCCGTATTTTTCCGTCAGGGTGGATTTGCGCCGGGAGAGAAAATCGCTTTTCGCGACTGCCACGGTAAGGAACATATGATTGAGATTGGACCGTCTCCCATAACTGACACCGGGGAAACCAGTGTTTATGAGACGGTTGATCATCACCAGGTTATCTATACTTTTAAGGCCAAGGCGGTTCAAGGGGTTGCTGGCAGTGATGCTACCTTATCAAAAGAGGAAATCCTCGATTTAGCCCAGGCCGGTGACGTCCGTTCTCCATTTTCAGGAAATATTGTTGAGATTACAGTTGAAGAAGGCCAGGAGGTCATGGTTGGAGACAGGGTTGCTATTATGGAAGCGATGAAAATGCAGACACCGATTCTAGCTGAGATGGCTGGAATAGTCACCGGCATCATTGCAAAGAAAGGGGATGCCCTGAAGCCAGGAAGTAAAATCCTTAAAATAGACAAGAATTAAAGAGTCTTCTGCTGTCTGGAGTTCGCTTGAGCGGCGGTTGCCGCTCAAGCCAGTTTATCTGGCTACAAAGAGAAATAACACGGCGTTAAAACAGCTCCATAAAAGGGCCAGTACAGTCAGGGTGACACAGGTCATAGCTATAGTCTTATGGGTAAAATTCTCTCTTCGTTTTTCTTTGTAACCGAGGAGCAGGGCAAGTATAACGCCAAAAAGAATACCTCCTCCATGCCCCCAGTTGTTAATGCCTGGAACCAGAAAACCAAAGGCTGCTATCCCAAGAGCCCAGCCACCGATCTGGCTGAAAATGTTCTGACCATAAACCCCGCCTCTGGCCTTGCCATAATAGAGAAGTGCTCCAATAAGGCTGCAGAGAGCGGCAGAAGCACCAATTGTCAGTCTGACGCCTGCAAAAGCCGAAATTGCAAAACCGCCGATTCCACCCAGAATATAGAGAGAAATAGTCCGGTAAGGGCCAAATTCCTGGATAACCAGAGGTGCAAGCTGACGGACGGCAAGCATATTGAAAACAAGATGAAGGATACCGCCGTGGAGAAAATTGGCAGTGAGCAGTGTCCACCACCTGTCATACTGAAATATTGGTATGGAGCCTGTCGATCCAAGGATAAAAAGGCTCTGGCTGCTTGGAGACAAAAAACTAAAAGGAGAAAAGTTGAATCCGGTTTTCCCCGGTATAAGTACCACGGAGAGAATAAACATCACCACATTAAGTGAGATGAGAATGGTAACCAACTGGTCAGAGTCGCCAATGCTGCGGGTAAACGGGTTGTTTTTCAGGGGTGAGGATGGATTTTTCAAGCCACAGAAGGGGCAGCTGTCGATGGAGCCCGAGATAAGTTTCCTGCAGTTTGGGCAGAGCAGTGATGATCGAACGTGTGAAGAAGCCATATTTCGCCTATTTGTAAAGAGCTGTCAGGCGAACACACTGGCAACATCTATGATATTATTATTTTTTTCCAAACTTTACTTGTTTGGGTTTCTTATGTTAACATACGTGAACTATTTGTTATGATTGTTAATTTACATATCTGATAATCTTAGCGCAGGGAGCCCTTATGTCAACAGTATTATATGAAGACGAGAGCCATAAGTGTGTAAAGTTTGATGGTCTGATCGGGGAGGGTGAGATACCATCCAATCAGTTTCTCATTACCCACAATCGACGTGGTTTGTTGCTCGATTGCGGAGGCTATCGGGTGTATAAGGAGGTTTTAGGTGCGATGTCTTACTTTTTGCCAGCGGGCAGCCTGGACTATATTTTTTTATCGCATCAGGACCCGGATATTGGTTCAGGCCTCAATTTATGGCTGCCGATCTGTAAGGCTAAAATCATGATCTCCGGGTTATGGCAGAGGTTTATACCAGCTTTTTGTGTCAGGGGGCTTGCCAATGAGCGTCTTTTTGCCATTCCTGATCGGGGTGTAAACTTTGAACTTAACGGTAGTCCTCTCATGGCTGTTGCTGCACATTTTCTTCATTCACCAGGTAATTTTCATCTTTACGATCCTGTTGCAAAAATATTATTTACCAGCGATCTGGGAGCCTCGGTTGCTCCCCATAAAGAGGTCATTGAGACAGAAGAAGATTTTGAGCTGCACAAGAAAAAAATGTCTGGTTTTCATAACCGATATATCGCCAGCAACGTGGCCTGTAGAAGCTGGGCTGCGATGGTACGAAATCTTGATGTAGAGATGATTGTACCTCAGCACGGAGCGCATATTGTAGGCAAGACGCTGGTCGAGGCGTTTTATCAGTGGGTAGAAAACGAAAAAACCGCTGTGGATGATTTTGTTGAAAGCCTGTTTCAATTACCTGAAACTGAAGTAGTGAAAATCACCTGAACACCACATTACAAATGCACGTTTTAGAGCTTATGTTGTATATTAAATCAGGACGTTATAGTAGATATTGAAAAAATTGTTTCACCAGCTTGGCAAAAAGATATAACAGATGAAATCTTCTAAAACAGTTGGACTTGTTCTTGGCAGTGGAGCCTCCCGGGGCTGGGCACACATTGGCGTTATTCGGGCCCTTGAAGATGCCGGTATTGGTATAGATTATATTGCCGGATGCAGCGTTGGCGCATATGTTGGCGCAATTTATGGCAGTGGCAGTCTTGATAGTCTTGAGACGTTTCTGTTGGAAATGGACGGCAAGAAAATCTTTTCATATTTTGACGTCGTTTTCCCAAAGTCCGGATTACTCAACGGTTCTAAGCGGGTTCAGGAGCTCTTTTCCATGCATACCGATGCCCAGAATTTCTCCGATCTCAACATCCCTGTGATGATGGTTGCAACGGATCTTTACAGCGGTAAAAAGGTTATTCTGAAATCCGGCAGTATACTCAAAGCGCTGCGGGCAACCATGTCCTACCCCGGCTTGTTTGAGCCGGTTCCGATGGGAGACATGTGGCTTGTAGATGGTGGTATCGTCGATCCGGTACCGGTTGGCCTGGCAAGAGCCATGGGGGCACAGGTTGTAATAGCCGTTGACTTGAACAGCAGGATTGTCTCCCGGTCCAGATCTCACGTTGCAGATATAAGTGCAGGTGAAAGAAAACGGGTACAAAAGAAAGCTGCATCCGAAGGTCAAAATCGCAACGAGCTTGTGAAAAAGATGGCCGATTATTATGAAAACATTGAGCAGAGCCTGCGTCAGAGAACCAGCGGATTTTTACACCGGGACACCAACACTCCTGATATTATTGATACTGTTATGACCTCTGTTGGCATAATGCAGGAGAGAATTACCAGAATTAACCTTGCCGTTGAACAGCCTGATATTCTAATCCAACCGCGACTGGGTGAGATGAAAATGATGAACTTTGATCAGATTGCCCACACCATTGAGGAGGGATATATCGGTGCGCATGAAAAACTTGCAGATATTCACAATCTGTTAGAGATAAAGAATGGCTGATACGGGTTGCGATCATGCAAATCAGCTCGAGCATACCATGACGGTATTTTTAGGAATTTACTGTGTGCTCAGAAAAGCTGAGGTGTTACTGACATGCTGAACTAATGTCGTTTTGAGATCAAAAAAGGTGCCTCTTCCAAATCCTGTCTCCTGAGATGGTGGCTCAAGTCACATCTTTACTGTCTTCAGCAAGCAATTTCTCCAGATTCATCACTCCCCTTTTAGGAAACGCGGTTTACGGGTTATTTCGCCTTGCGGCGGCTACTGTAAACCTCTTTCATTGCCCTATAAAATTCTCCGACCAAGTGTATACCCCGTTGCAGTTTATGGCTATACCGTACTCTGTTCTGATGGTTTGTTTTTTTCTTACAGTTATTTAATGAGATTACAGCAGTATAGGCCCAATGAGCGAGGCTCAGGATCACGTAGCAGAACTCGTGAATCTGTTTTTAAGTCGAGTTGAGAAAGTTGTACAGGTAGATTGGATGGGAGTGTTGCTCTTGTGAAATGAAGTACGTAAAATATTGTTATAAGGTTATTTATTTCTCAGGGTGGCTGGTCTGTTTTGGTAAGAGGCATTGAGATGGTCGTATTGTATGTTCAGTTAATTGTATCTTCAAATTATCGAAATAAATAGACTTTAGATTGACAGGTGGTGGCCTTGAAGGTAAAAATAACCAGCCTTTTAAAGGGTCGTAAAAAAGACCACGATCTGTGAAAGTTCTAATCGTTACAAATAATTTATGTTTTTTAACCTGGATTTCTCATCAATACAGTTTATCGCAGGTTGAGACTCAAGCCATGAAGCAGGTAAGCGTAGACTCCGGTAGTAAACTACCGCAAATGGCGTGTGACGCTGCACCTGCGGAAAAACTCCATTGGCCCGAAGGGTGAGCTTTTGATGTGCAACGAAAAACACACTGTTTTTTTGAGATGGTCTTTTTTTTAATAAAATCAGGTTGTTGAACTTGTAATAAAAACGCCCTTGAAAATGCTGGTTCACGGCATGTATTCAATGACAGGTTGCGTAGTAAGGGGAGAGTAATGGAGGGACTACTTTGTCCCTTCGGTTGAATAACTAAACTAAGGAGAAATTGGTATGCTACGGAAAATATTGATGGCAACTGCGATACTGCTCATTATTGCCTCTACTGCCCAGGCAGAGAAGGTCTTACGTTTAACTCTACAGCTTCCGGCCGCGCACCATCTGGGTAAAAATGTTCAGGCGTTTGCAGACGAGGTTGCGGCTAAAACTGGTGGTGAGATCAAACTTGAGATTTATCCTTCGGCTCAATTATATAAAGATAGTGAAGTTCCGCAAGCTGTCGCCTCCGGTGCAGTAGAAATGGGCGTTGCTTCCGTCAGTCAGTTTGCCGGGACGATCCCTGCGGTCGATCTCTTTTACGTTCCGTTTCTCTTCAGAAGTCAAGAGGCGCTAAATAAAGCGGTAGCCAAAGGCAGCCCCGTCCGTCAGCCACTCGACGATGCCATTTTGGCCACTGGCGCCCGGGTTTTGTGGTGGCAGGCGTACGGTGGTTCCGTCATTTTGAGCAAAGATACCCCTGTGGTTGTTCCCGATGATCTTAAAGGCAAAAAAGTCAGAGTTTTCTCCAAAACTCTGGGAGAACTGATTAATGCGGCAGGGGGGGCTCCCACGTCGATTTCCGGATCCGAGCAATTTCTCGCCTACCAAAGGGGAACTGTTGATGTTGGACTTACCGGTGTTACTGCGGTAAAAAGCCGGAAACTCTTTCAGGTTATGGACCATCTCACAGCAACTCAATCGATGGTTGATATAGAATTTATTGTAATCATTAATGAAAAAGTATGGCAGGGGCTGACCGAAGATCAACAAGCCATCTTGGATGCAGCTGCCCGAAAAGTTGAGAAAGAACTGCGCGAGCAGATGATGACACTCGAAACCGAGGCCTTTGAATTCGTAAAGGATAAGATCAACGTGGTGCAACTCACCGACGAGCAGCTCGCTCAATGGCAGCAGCTTTCAACCCCTGTTGTTGAGGCTTTCGTTAAAAATGCCGGTCCTCTGGGGCAGCAGGTCGTTGATGCGGCCAGGGCCATTAAGTAGTACCTGAAAATTCTATTCGCTGTTTTGATTTTTTTAATTTGAGCGTATTTTCAAAATGATACACCAGGTACTTGCAATATCTAGGTAATACAATAAAAGGATTAGCGGGTGGCTTTCTGCTGCCCGCTAAAAAACATCGATGCCTGTATTTATTTCTAAAATCAGTAGCGTGTGCGGCAGGATTGCTGCATGGCTATACTTTGCCATCGGCTGCATAATTATTTTCGAAATAGTAGCACGCTATGCCTTTCTTAAACCAACCATCTGGGTTGAAGAGATGTCAAGGTTTCTCCAGATTTGGGCAACCTACCTTGCTGCTGCATATGTTCTGAAAAACAGGAAACTGATTGCTATTACCGTTGTGCGTGATCGACTGCCAAGGTATTTTCGTATCATAAGTGAAGCCATATCTCTTACGCTGATTGCAGTTTTTAGTATGGTTGCTGTCTGGTACGGCAGTACCACTGTTCTCGATTCGATCCGCATTGGCCGGGCTTCCTCCACAATGCTTGGTGTACCGTTGTGGATGACTGAGCTTGCAATCCCTGTAGGTTTCAGCCTACTTTTTTTTCAGGTACTGACGGAAATAGTACAGCTTTTTTACGGGCCAGATATCACCTGTGAAGAGGGGGGAAGGAAATGATAGCGGGATTGATTCTGTTCGTTCTTCTCATCCTTTTATTTTTTGGTGTGCCGGTTGCGTTTGCTCTTGGTATTCTTGGTCTGGCCATGCTCTGGCTTGCCGATATTTCCATGGTGATGGTTCCCCAGGCCCTCTATTCTACAACGGACAGTTTTATACTCCTGGCCGTTCCTCTGTTTTTACTTATGTCCAACATCCTCTTAAAAGGAGGGGTCGGGCGTGATCTTTTTAATGCGGTACAATGCTGGGTTGGACATTGGCCCGGGGGACTTGGTATCGCCACTATTCTTAGTTGTGGTATTTTTTCGGCAATCTCCGGATCATCGGTTGCAACCGCCGCTACCATTGCAACGGTGGCTATCCCGGAAATGACAGAACGGGGCTATAATCGTTCGTTTGTCCTGGGCCTTCTCGCTGCCGGTGGTACGCTGGGGATCCTGATCCCGCCTTCAATTCCTCTGATTCTTTATGGAGTCATCACGGAAGAGTCGATTGTAGACCTCTTTATGGCAGGTGTTGGTCCAGGCCTGCTCCTTATGGGTCTTTTCATCGTTTATTGCCTCGGTTATGCGCGTTTTGGAGGTGGCTATCGACCGAGCCCAAAAGCAAGCTGGCAGGAACGAAAAAAAGCGAGCATCCGGGCATTGCCAACTTTTTTACTCGCAGGCATTGTGATTGGTGGTATTTATCTTGGTGTATTTACGCCAACTGAGTCTGCTGCCGTGGGTTTTTTGGTTTCCCTCATAATAGTCTACTGCCTGAGAACCATGACCTGGGATAAATTGAAAGCGGCGGTTATGGAGTCGATGACGACCACTGTGACAATTTTCCTTATTATCGCCGGAGCAAAGGTTTTTGGCAAGGCCATCACTCTTTATCGGATCCCCCAGGAAATTTCCATGGTCATTACCAACAATATTGGTGAAACCGGAATGTTTATACTGGTGGTTTGCCTGGTGTTGCTCCTTATCGGTTTTTTTCTTGAGTCCATCTCAATGCTTCTCATCATGGTACCGGTATTGTACCCGGCCCTGAGCGCTATGATGATAGATCCCATTTGGTTTGGAGTTCTTTTTGTGGTGATGATTGAGTGTGCCCTGATAACTCCTCCCGTGGGTATGAATCTTTTCGTGATTCAGGCCGTTGGCCAGGTACAACTCAACGAAGTGGTTCGAGGTGTCTGGCCGTTTATTCTCATCATGTTTGGCAGTGTTGTCGCTATCTATCTGGTTCCGGACATCGTTTTGTACATTCCTTTTAAATTATAATGAAATCATGAAATCTTCGACACAGCACCTGCGCGAATTACTTGCAGATCCATCGATTATCACTATGCCCTGCTGTTACGATGCCCTGTCAGCAAAAATGATCGAGCGGGCGGGTTTTCCGCTCACGTTTATGAGCGGCTTTGCAGTATCTGCCGCCAGATTGGCCTTACCTGATACAGGGTTGATCAGTTTTGGGGAAATGCTTGATCAGGCGAGAACAATCACCCGGGCTGTCACTTTTCCTGTAATTGGGGATGGCGATACCGGCTATGGCAATGTCCTCAATGTAAAGCGAACGGTAAAAGAATATGCTGGTGCTGGTCTTGCTTGTGTGATGATAGAGGATCAGGTGGCGCCCAAGCGTTGTGGCCATACCCGTGGAAAGGAGGTCGTAGGCTTTGATGATGCCTGCAGACGTTTACAGGCTGCAGTTGATGCAAGAGAAGAAGGTGCAGATATCCTGATCATGGCGCGCACTGATGCACGCGCAACCGATGGCCTGGATGAAGCAATTCGCAGGATAAAGGCATTTCGAGCGATTGGTGCAGACATTCTCTTCATGGAAGCGCCGGAAAGTGAAGAAGAGATGCATGCATTCTGTAACTGTACCGATGGCCCCAAAATGGCTAATATGTTGGAACATGGGAAAACTCCCATACTGCCACCAGCCAGGTTAGAGGAGATTGGCTTTAAGATCGCTGCCTACCCTCTCACTCTTTTATTGGCTATCCTGCCAGCCATTGAGCAAACTCTGGCGGCATTGCAGCGGGGAGAGATACCAGATGGACTTACCGACTTTGATCACCTCAAAGATGTGGTTGGCTTCCCCCTCTACTATCAGGAAGAAGAGCGCTACCGTCATTCAAAATGACCGGAACCGAAGTGACCGGAGCTTCATTTTTTAAAGTTACAGGTCTCTGATTATCAGGAACAGTATGCAACCAAAACCGGCCAAGCAGAGACAAGGTGGCACCAGTCTGCGCCAGGTCTGTACCAGGTTTGCCCCGAAATAATTGCAGGTCAGAACGAAGCAGATGTGAATGGGTGAAATCATGACTCCTGTAAACCCGGCAAAGGTTGCGATGACGAGATAAGGGATTGTTTGCGAATCCATACCAAGGTTGTGCAGTAGGCCAAGAAGTAGGGGAAATGTTGCCCCGACAAAGGCAACATTTATCCCGGCCACCAGCCCCACCAGCAAAGGCAAAAAAACAGCAGCGGCAAAAAGAGCAACAAGACCGCCTGCAACATTGGCCATTTCTTCGACGATACCCGCTGCTTGCATGATGTCCTTGAAGATGAAAATAGCGGCGACAACGCCAAGCATCACCCAGAGACTTTTTTTACTGAGTACCTGACCTAAAAAAACAGCACCCAGCCGGTTTTGCATCATTATGGTGATGATTGCAACAACGAGTGCCACAATCACTCCCCATTCAAAAGGAATGCCTGGGGCAACCCTGTCAATGAGTGTCTCAAGCCCGAGTGCGCCTAAGATGGCAAACAGCAGTGGTAAACCCTCCCATAGTACGGTTTTTGGTTTTTTCACCGTAGACCTGATTTCTCGGGAAACGGTGATATCACCAAGTACTCCTCTTCGCAGAAAGAAAAACCAGCCAAATATATACATAGCGACAACCCCCGGCCAGGTTCTGCTGATGAGGGCGCCGATCGGGATTTCCGCCAGTGCGACAGTCAATATGATTCCCGGATAGAGTGGCCAGGCCAGTTCCCAGACATGGCGGAACCAATAGTTGATTACCGCCTGGTCCTCTTTCTTGAGTTGCAACTCGTCACCTACCGTTTTAACCATTGGTGCTGAAAAAATTGCACCTCCAGGCATGGGCAGAAGACCAATTAAGGCAGGGAAAAAGATTAATCGCAGTCTCGGATTGATCAGGTAACTGGAGAGGGAGTCCATGAGCCTTTTTGATTGTCCGGAACGTTCAAGACCATCAGAAAGCATCATGATGAGACCAACGATGGCGGCGAGAAAGAGAAACTTCTCCTGGATAAGCGCCAAGCCCCCCACAGTGGTCAAATCGAGTATGCCCATGCCAAAAGCCAGGCCCATGAATGTGCCTCCCAGGAGAATAGAGACCGCCAGACCGATTTTGAAACGCATTCCTGCAAGCATCAGGGCAAACGCTGCAAAAACTTTTAAAAAAGGCAGTGCAGCAAAATAAATATTCATAATCATCCTTGAACAAATACAAATAATTTCAAACTGTTTTCTACAGGTGTCTTGTCCGTGAGGCAATCCGGAACCTGACTCTGTTCTTACTTCAGCAGCGTGTCGTAGACAAGGAAAAAGGGCTTTGTGAGAGTCTGCTGTACATGAAAATATGACAAAATTGATGAACCGGTTAAAAGCTGTCGTGCCTGTTGCATGCATGAGAAACGACTCGTTACCGAGCGGGGAGATTCTGGCATTAACCAGAGCAAGCAGAGAACGACCATTTGCCGGAGACGGGAGGAGAATATCTTGTAAAAAGGCCCTTAGTCGTTCAGAGAGTCGTAAAATTTCTGAGCCATTTTCCTGTGAACTTCTCTGGTAGAATCATCTAACCACTCCCCATAGAAGTGAATAAATTCTTTATCTCTGTGTTCTTTGACAATCTCATCAATTTGGCCGATAACCTTTCTTCCCCAATCGTTATTCGGGCAGCCAATATGGCCAACAGTGAAGGGTTCATTGCTTTCCTGTATCGGATAGTAGATAAAATCGTTAATCTCGTTGTTTTCTCTGACGAAAAATCCAGCTTCAACGGGATAGCCGATGAGACAGTCTATCCTGCCGAGGTTCATCATGTGTAACAGACCGCGGAAAACATCATTTCCCGAACGAACCAGGAGATTTTTCTGTCCGTCAAATTGTTCCAATATTTGGTCTATTCCCCCAGAATAAAGTCTGCCGCTTGATATTCCTAGCGTAATAGTGTCATCCCTTAAAAGTGACAAAAGAGATATGCGCCCATCTGCAGTAATATGGGGCACTAACTTGTTGTGGCTTTTTGTGGAAGTCATTATGCCGTTGGGGAGAACGACCATTGCAGGGAGTGAAAAAGCAATGAAGTCCTCACGCTCCTTTGTTTTATACAGTGATGGGCAACAGACATTGTTATTGTTTTTCAGTTCAACCACTATCCTTTTGAAATTGGCTGTTTGGAAATTGTGTTCATATTCGGGAAGACGTTCGATTAAAAAATACATGGCCTTGTCGAAAAAACCCTCATTGGTGTGGGTTCCAGAGGGAATGGTCACCGGGGGGAAATCGGCCCTGTACCAGGTAATATGGTCCTGTGGACCGGCGTTGGTGCCGGCAAAAGAGACGGAACCGCTGACGAGCAGCATTATGATGGTCAAGAAGAGTGTTACGGGAAATTTCATTGGTGTTATCCTGCAATTGATTGCATGGGCTTCCTTTTCTAATGTATCGAACCGAGTATAAAAGATGTCAAGCTAAGATGCTGTATAAAATTGTTATACAAGTTGTAGCCACTGATGTGTGTTCTTTGTTTGCTTTTTCATTGAATACTGTTCTGGTGATTTTTTTTTTGTAAGGGTAAACTCCGGGTGAAAATTGAGATGGAGTGCAACCATAACAAGGCCTGGGACAGCTCGGTTCCATCATTTCGATGGGACGCGCCCTGATTTCTCATCAAGACAATTTTTCGCAGGTCGAGACAAAAGCCTTCTCATGGAAGCGTAGACTCCGGTAGTACATTACTGCAAGTGGCTTGTAGCGCTGCAACTGTATAAAAATTTATTGTCCCGAAGGGTGAGCTTTTGCTTTGCAACGAAAAACCCACTGTTTTCTGCGACAGTAAATTTTTTTAATGAAATCATGCTGTTGAGTTTTTAAGCAAAATGCTCATGAGAAATGTGGACTACATTTACAAGACAACATTATGACACCTAAAATCACGACTCAGATCAATTTTCATGCAATTACAGAGCTTTTCAAGAGAGCTCAGCAGGAGAATCGCAACTTTCTTTTTGAGTACGAGGTGTATAACCTCCTTGCCAGGTCAGGTGCCGAAACACCCCCGAAATCTATCCTTATTCCACGGGGTGCAAGGCCTTCAGAGGAAGAGTTGCTTGCACTTCCGGGTGAGAAAGTGGTTCTGAAGATCGTTTCGCCCACAATCATTCATAAGACAGAGGTAAAAGGTGTTCAGGTTGTTGAGAAAGATCCTAATAAAATACGGTCTTCCATACGGCGGATGCTCTATGAGGTTCCGGAAAACTATGCTGCCTGGTGCCAGGCCAACCCGGATGGCATGCCGGACGTGTACCGGGGACTCGCCGGGGAGGCTTTGATTGCAGCAATCAGTCGTGATCTTCAGGGCGTGCTCATGGTGCAGTTTATGCCGCCTGATTCCGGGGCTTTTGGCAATGAGCTGATTGTAGGCCTCCGCAATACCAGGGAATTTGGCATGATTATCAGTGCAGGCCTGGGTGGAACCGATACGGAGCTCTATGCAAAAAGATTTCGTAAAGGCCAGGCTATAATAGCAGCTTCCTGCGAACTCACCGACGGTGAGAGTTTTTTTGAACTTTTCCGTAAAACAATTTCCTATAGAAAACTCGCAGGTCTCACCAGGGGACAACGGCGCATTGTAACAGATGAACAACTCATTGAATGCTTCAGCTCTTTTATAGAGATGGGATGCACCTATTCGATCACCAATCCCGATGCAGAATATGTCATTGAGGAAATGGAGATTAATCCGTACGCATTTACAGATTTTCTGATGGTGCCCCTGGATGGCATGTGCAAGTTTTCACTGCCACAAAGAGTGGACAACAGGAGGCCCGTTGCCAAGATCGACAATTTGCTTCATCCTAAAACTATTGGTTTGATAGGGGTTTCAGCCACGCGTAAAAATTTTGGTCGTATCATTCTCGATAATATTCTGGGGCAGGGCTACAGCAGGGAAAAGGTTTTTATTGTCAAGCAGGGAACAGATGAGATCGATGGTGTGGTGTGTGTGCCTGACCTTAAATCCCTGCCTGGAAAACTGGATCTTTTTGTTGTGGCAATTGGCGTGGAACAGGTTCCGGTTCTGGTCGATGAGATTGTTGATCTCGATTGTGCCAACAGTGTCATGCTAATCCCCGGGGGAATGGGAGAAAACGAGGAGAGTCGCTTGAGGGCCGAGCGGGTCATCGCCAAGATTAATGGTGTCCACGCAACAGAAGGTGGCGGCCCTGTGTTTTTAGGGGCAAACTGCATGGGGGTCATATCCCATCCGGGTAAGTATGACACCTGGTTTATCCCTGAGGAAAAACTGCCCAAAAATAGAAAGATCAAGCCTCACCGTGCAGCCCTGGTGAGCCAGAGCGGTGCATTTATGCTGCATCGCTCCAGTCAGTGCCCTGAACTGGCGCCCGCTTATCTCGTTTCCATGGGCAATCAGACCGATCTTACCCTGGGCGACATGGCAAAATATTTTAAGGATTCCCCTGAGGTTGATGTTATTGCTGTCTACGCGGAAGGTTTTAATGATCTTGATGGTCTTGAATTTGCCAAAGCCGTCCGTGGAGCTGTGCTGATGAGCAAAGAAGTCCTTTTTTACAAGGCTGGGCGCACCCCGGAGGGCCAGACAGCCACCAGCGGTCATACCGCCTCTCTTGCGGGAGACTATATGGTTTGTGAGAGCTGTATCCGCCAGGCCGGAGCCATCGTGGCCAGATCCTTTACCGAATTTCAGGATCTTTTTCTTCTGGCTGAAAATATAGGCAAGAAAAAAATCAAGGGAAACCGCCTCGCTGCGATGAGTGGCGCAGGCTTTGAGGCTGTTGGTATGGCAGATTCCATTCAGTCAGATGATTTTCAGATGCAACTGGCGAGTTATTCTGCAACAACGACTGGCGAGATTAAAAAAGTGCTGGCGGAGAAGGGGCTGGACAGGCTTGTCACTGTGTCCAATCCCTTAGATATTAATCCGTCTGCAGATGACGAGGCCCACGCGGAAATTGTCCGGGTGTTGACTGAAGACGGTGCCATCGATGCGATTGTTGTTGGCCTTGATCCCTTATCTCCGGCCATGCATACCCTTGATAAAACGCGGGGGCAGGCATTTTCCATGGATGCTGCAAAGGGGATTGTATCGTTGCTTTCTGAGGTGGCCAGTAACAGTGAGGTTCCCGTAATTGCGGTGGTTGATGGCGGAAGACTCTACGATCCTTTTCGTGATGCACTGCTGGGAAAAGGGATTCCGACTTTTCCAGTTTGTGACCGTGCGGTGGCCTCCCTTTCACTGTACATAGAAAGCAGGCTCTATGCCGATAGCATCAGGGCAGGAGTCACAGTATAGTAAGGACAGAACGCATACGCTCAACAGGCCACTGCATTTCGCCGGTTGCGCTGCAAAATGTAACGGATTTTGAGTGCTCTTGTACTCAAGTATCTGTGCAATGGATGTTGCTGTTTCACCCCTGCTGCCAATGTGAATGAGTCCGTCCTCCCTGGCAGGCCTCAATCAGATTTTTTCCTTTATGCAGGGTCTCCTCATATTCAAACTGGGGTACGGAATCGATGACGATCCCGCCTCCCACGGAAAAATAGAGGGTGCTGTCCATAATCGTGGCGGTACGTATGGCAATGGAAAGATCCATGGTGTTGTGGAAACTCAGGTAACCGATACTGCCGCAGTAAAGATGACGGCGATGGCTTTCCAGTTCATCAATGATCTCCATGGCGCGGATTTTCGGACAACCGGTGATGGAGCCTCCTGGAAATGAGGCCTCGATCAGATCAACAGAAGTTTTACCCGCATCAAGAACGCCCTCGACAATTGATACCTGATGGTAGACGTTTTCGTAAGCCTCCATGCGCTTGTGCCGGGCGACCCGCACGGAAAAAGGCGCGCACACCTTGCCGATGTCATTGCGCAACAGATCTACAATCATCGATAACTCCGCGTCATCCTTGTCGCTGCCGGCAAGGGCTGCTTGCATGGCCTGGTCTTCCTCCGGGCCTCTGCCACGTGGCATGGTGCCTTTGATGGGACGGGCTTCCACCTTGGAACCCCTGCGGTGCAGAAAACGCTCCGGTGAGGTAGAAACAATCTGATGGTTGCCTGCCTGGACATAGGCAAAAAAAGGTGCCGGGTTGTGTTGATAGAGATGGCAAAATAAGTTGTAACTATCTCCCGTAAAAGGGGTCTGAAACCGCTGGGAAAGATTGACCTGGTAAACATCTCCTGCACGGATGTATTCGCGCACCTGCTGCACGGCCTCTTCATAGGAGCTTTGGTTGAAGTTTGATGACAGTTCAACGCTGTCACCTGCAAACGAGGCACGTTCGGATCTTTTTACAGCAGCAATACGATCAAATTCAGCCAGCCAGGCAGCTGTATCCGGATATCCGGAGGCAGCCTCTCGTTTTGGTATCATCAGTTGTGTGGTCTTCGTCTGTTTATCATGGACAACCAGTAAAGAGTGGGCATAGAGCAGCATATCGGGCAGTTTGAGATCGTCTACGGTTGTGCACGGCAGCTGTTCAAGACAATCTTTTAAGTCATAGGAAAAATAGCCCAGAAGGCCAGCTGTCAGGGGTTCCGGCCATTCACCTTCGGGTAGAGCAAGCCTGTCCAGCAACTGGCGAAGGACTGCAAAGGGATTACCTGGGATAATCAGCTCCTGATCGTCTATGGTAACCTGAGTCTGCCGGATATTGGCTGAGAGGGTGAGCCAGGGGAGGGCGCCTAATATATGGTAGCGGGCGCAGTCGAGATCCCCGCCGCTCATAAGCACTACGGTGCCTGGCAAGTCGGCAAAACGGGACGCCAGTTCCAGAAAATCAATATGCAGCTCGATGTTTTCAATATGTACCCCTGACAGTTTTCCGACCCATGTACTGAGCGCATTCATTTTACTGTTCATCATATTTTCTCCATGGATCCGAGACGTAAAAAATTTTCTATCAATTGAAAACTGTGGTCGGTCAGAAAGCTTTCAGGGTGAAACTGTACACCGTGGAGCGGGTAGTGGCGGTGTGACAGTCCCATAATAATCTGGTCTTTGGTTTCTGCTGTGACAAGCAGTTGATCTAGCAGGGCATCTGGCCGCGGCTGGACAATCAGGGAGTGATAGCGGGCTGCGCGAAAGGGGGATGGCAGGTCCCTGAAAACACCTGCACCCTGGTGGAAGATATGAGATGTTTTGCCGTGCACGGGTTGCGGCGCGCGGGTGGTGAGACCACCGAACACTTCGTTGAGGCACTGCATTCCAAGACAGACGCCTAATATCGGAACATCTTTGTAGTAGGTTGCAATCACAGGCAGTGAGATGCCTGCATCTGCTGGTGCCTTAGGTCCGGGACTGATGAGGATATAGTCGGGAGAAGAGTGTGCCACTCCGGCGACATCTATTTGGTCGCTTCGATGTACCTGGATCTCCAGCGGATACTGGCGGAACATCTGCACCAGATTGTAGGTGAACGAGTCGTAATTGTCGATAACAAGGAGTTTTGCTGTCATTGCCGGATTTTTGATATCAGAGTTATAAATAAAAAAAGCCATCCCAGTGCGAGTCTGGGTGGCTTGGCCTATTACATAACTCGAAATATGCATATATGCAGATCTGAATTTCTACATACATGTTATGGCAATCTGCTGCGCTTTTAAGGTCTCCGTTTTGAATTAATAAAAAAACATTGGATCGTCAAGATTGTTATTGTCGGCAGCAGTAGAGATTCATGCTATCAAAGAGATGTTCTTTGCTCTTTGATAGCATGGTTTGAGTTTAGGATACCATATGGACAACACTTCGGGGTTAATCAATACTTTTTAATACCGCATCCAGGCTTTCTCGAGCGTCACCAAAGAGCATCCTGGTGTTTTCTTTATAGAAAAGCGGATTGGAAACCCCCGCATAACCGGTTGCCATTGACCGTTTTAACACGATGGTCGTCTTGCCTTTCCAACATTCAAGAACAGGCATTCCGGCGATCGGGCTGTCTGGTACCTCCTGGGCGGCGGGGTTAACGATGTCGTTGGCACCAATGACGATTGAGACATCAATCTTGGGGAAATCATCATTTATCTCGTCGAGTTCAAAAACGATATCATAGGGCACCTTTGCCTCTGCAAGAAGCACATTCATGTGGCCCGGCATACGTCCGGCAACGGGGTGGATTCCAAAGCGAACGTTTATCTTTTTTTCCCGTAATTTACGGGTAATTTCATGTACGGTATGCTGAGCCTGGGCAACCGCCATGCCGTAGCCGGGAATAATCATAACTTCTTTGGCGTCGAGCAGCAGTTCCGCCGCTTCTGCTGCTTCAACGGCTATAATTTCACCCGCTTCTTCTTCAGAACCTGCAACAGTTGTTCCCCCGGAGGTTCCAAAACCTCCTGCAATAACGGCAATAAATTTCCGATTCATGGCGCGGCACATGATGTAGCTTAAAATTGCACCGCTACTTCCAACCAGGGCACCAACCACGATGAGCAGATCGTTGTTGAGCATAAAACCGGTGGCTGCAGCCGCCCAGCCGGAATAACTGTTGAGCATGGAGACCACCACAGGCATATCGGCTCCGCCAATTGCCATGACCATATGAACGCCAAAGATAAGGGCGATAACAGTCATAAGGATGAGCGGAAAAGTACCGCTTCCCGCAGCAGACTGGCTGACAAAAACAGCACCGAGTATGGTTGCTGCCACAAGTAAACCAAGGTTAAGCCAGTGACGGGCTGGCAGCAAAAGAGGCTTGCCGCTGATCTTGGCGCTCAGTTTTAAAAAGGCGACGATCGAACCGGAAAAGGTGAGGGCACCGATAAGTATTCCAAGATAGGTCTCTACATCGTGGATTGTTTTGTCAATGCCAGTAAGAATATTGTGCTGGTCCATGAAATTGGCATACCCTACAAGCACTGCGGCCAGACCAACCAGACTGTGCAGGATCGCAACGAGTTCGGGCATCTGGGTCATCTGGACTTTTTTGGCAAGGGTAATTCCTATGGTACCGCCAATGGCGACGGCTGCAATCAGGATAAAATAATTGTCAGCGACAATACCGATAATTGTGGCAACGACGGCCATCAGCATGCCGAAAATGCCGTAAAAATTGCCGCGCCTTGAAGTCTCCGGACGGCTCAGACCCCCGAGGGCCAGGATAAATAATATTGTGGCACCAATATACGCTACAGTTACTATACCTTGAGACATGTGATCCCCCCTTACTTTCTGAACATGCTCAGCATGCGATGGGTGACGGCAAAGCCACCAAAAATATTTATGCTGGTAATCAAAACCGCGATTCCCGCCAGAAATACGATGAGAAACCGATCAGAGGAAATCTGCAGCAGTGCACCTATTACGATGATACTGCTAATGGCATTGGTAACGCTCATCAGGGGTGTGTGCAGCGACGGAGTGACATTCCAGACCACCATATAGCCGACAAAACAGGCCAGCACAAAAACGGTAAGATGGGACATGAAGGCAGGAGGGGCGACACTTCCAAGCCCCAGCAAACCAAAACAGGCTATGACAAGACCGACAATCACAGGAACCTGGCTTTGCTTTTTTTCAAGAACAGGTTTTACCGGCGCAGCCGTGGGTTGTTTTTTCGGGGCGGCTGAAAGTTTGGGGGCTGGTGGTGGCCAGGTTATTTCACCTGCGTGGGTGACGGTTGCTCCACGAATGATCTCATCGTCCATATTAAGAACGATCCTGCCATCTTTTTCTGGTGTCAGATCGGTTAGAAGATGGCGAAGGTTGGTGGCGTAGAGCTGGCTGGACTGGGTGGCCAGCCGAGAGGGAAGATCCGTATAACCGATGATGGTGACGCCGTGTTTTACTACCACCTGGTCCGGTTCACTGAGTTTACAGTTACCGCCCATTTCGGCTGCAAGATCGACAATAACGCTTCCTTCCTTCATTGTCTCAACCATAGCCTCGGTGATCAGCTCAGGAGCAGGTCTTCCCGGGATGAGCGCTGTGGTAATGATGATATCAATTTCTTTGGCCTGACGGGCAAAGAGATCCATCTCGGCTTTGATAAATTCCTCACTCATGACTTTGGCATAGCCACCCTCACCGGAGCCGTCTTCATCTGCAAAATCGAGCATCAAAAACTCACCATCCATGCTCTCAACCTGCTCTTTGACTTCAGGACGGGTATCAAAGGCCCGGACGATGGCTCCCATACTTCTCGCAGCACCTATGGCCGAAAGTCCGGCGACTCCTGCTCCGATAACCAATACCTTTGCCGGAGGGATTTTGCCGGCGGCCGTTATCTGTCCTGTGAAAAACCTGCCAAAATGCTGTGCGGCCTCGACGACGGCCCGATATCCTGCAATATTTGCCATGGAGCTGAGAGCGTCCATCTTCTGTGCCCGTGAGATACGGGGTATTGAATCCATGGCCAGCACAGAAACCTTTTTATCGGCCAGCTCTTTTAAGAGCTCCTGGTTTTGACCGGGCTGGATGAAACTGATAAGGGTCTGTCTTTCCCGCAGGAGATCAACTTCCCTGGCTGCCGGATCATTGTCGGTTTTTGGGGGACGAACCTTGAGGATGATCTCCGCTTCATTGTAGAGGGTCTGGCTGTCGTTTACCACCTTTGCCCCGGCGGCCCGAAAGGCGTCATCGGTAAATTTTGCGGCAGCACCCGCTCCGGTCTCGACAATGACCTCGAAACCCAGCTTTTGTAATAGTGTAGCAACCTCCGGGGTTGTTGCTACCCGTTTTTCACCCGTATGAATCTCTTTTGGAACACCTATACGCATACTGTGTCTCCTTTTGCTTTTGGCCAGTAGAACACTGTTTAAGCATGTGAATCTGCTTGTATTGACGACAACGTACTATAAAGTATAATTCTTTCTGCAAAAAGAAAGGTGTCTGGAATGGAAAATCTTTACAATCGCTGGCCAGACCGGCTTCAGCTGGCCTGGTTGGGAGATCATTTGTCGTAAATGGCAAAGAGAGGTGCCGGTTGCAGTTTCTTTTTTCGGGGTAATTTCCCCACCGTCGGTTTTCAAGGTGGCCTTTAACCCGAATTTCTGATCAATCAAGTTGTGTTTGCAATCAAAATGCTCATGGAAGAAATCCAGGTTAGCTGTATTTCTCGATGCCGCCCGTCCGGTTGCGACGCAGGAATTCATCAAAATCCAGGGTGTCATTGTCCTCGATTTCTTTGAGTTTTGTAACGGAATCTGATGCCTGGCGGGCAAGACTTGTGAGTAATGCCTCATCTTTGGGGCTCTGCAGCAGGGTTTGTTTATGCTCCTTACTCATATTTACCACCCACTGCGTGTACTCAAGGCCTGAGGACGTAAGGCGATCAAGAATCTGCGCAGATGGTGTGAGCGCGGACTCCTGTAGTTTTGCACGTTGAAATGTCAGGGCCTCGCTATATATACCTGTGTTGTGAACCGAGTCGAGTAGCCCGGCTGTCTGGTCCATCTGATCCATGAGTTTGATGCCCGCATCTTTGAGCTTTATTTTACCCCCGGGACAGAGGAGTTCAAGACCAGGCTCACGGCCTCTCGTGGTCACGCTCTGTAGATTTTCAGTGACCGTTTTGCATTCTTCAGGGCTTAACAGGTCATCTCCCATAAGCAGACAGCTGATCAGGAAAATATCTAAAAAGAGCGCCTGCCGCAGGTCAATGCCCAGAGGCAGTAAAGGGTTGATATCAGTATTTCGTACTTCGATGTACTGAACGCCGCGGTTTTTCAAAGCCAGTAAGGCCGTTTCACCAGGTTCTGGTACTCTTTTGGGTCGTACATCGCTGTAATACTCATTTTCAATCTGCAGTACAGTTGTGGAGAGTTGTCGATACTGACCGTCAACCTTAACTCCTATCTTCTCGTAAAGCGGATGCGTGGTGAGAATCGCCTTTGTCAGTGATTCTATATAAGTTTTGAGATGATTAAAACAGATACTCAGCGAGGACTGTGCCGTTGTGGAATAGCCGAGACCACTCATTCGAAGTGAGGTCGCGTAAGGAAGAAAAAGGGTATCTTCCAGTAATGGTTCGAGGTTGTGCTGTTTACCCGCTAAAAACGAGCGGGAAATCGCAGGCGAGGCACCAAAAAGATACAAGAGAAGCCAGGAATGACGGCGAAAGTTTCGTATCAGTGTAAAATAGGATGAGGACCTGAATGTTTGCAGACTTTCCCGGTCACCCTGGAGCTTTTGGTAGGCCTTCCAGAACTCGTCTGGAAGAGAAAAGTTATAGTGAATACCTGCAATGCTCTGCATCATTTTCCCGTAACGGTGGGCAAGGCCAACACGGTACAGATGTTTCATCTGTCCTTTGTTTGATTTACCGAATTGAGCGATCGGTATCAGCGACGCATCAGCAATATGGCAAGGCATGCTTGCCGCCCAGATCAACTCATTGTCCAGGTGGGAGTAGGTAAATTGATGGACCGCCTGCAAATAATCGAGTGTCGTTGCCGGATCGGAGAATACCGGAGTAATGAGTTCCAGGAGTGATTCGGAAAAATCAGTCGTAATCGAACCGTTTGTCAGTGGAGCCCCAAGTTCCTGGGGATGCAGAAGAAGAGAAAGCGCCCCTGATCCATCAACTCGCAGGCCTTCTTTTTCGATCCCATGGAGCACGCCTTTGAGGAATAACTGCGTATCATGGTTCTTCAGGAGTTGTAGCTGGCTTTCTAAGTGAGATGGCATAGGGATACTCTTCTTGGTCACTAAAGGGGAGTTGGTATTGTTAAACCGCTTATATGGTGAATGCGCAGGGGAGCGTAGCTAACATCTTCGAAGCTTTCAGATGTAGCTTTTATAACGCAGAACTGACGACAAAACCAGCGGTGAATATTTGTAACGACATGACTGTCTAACTGAGTTTTTGATTGATAAGAGTACGTCGGTATTTTTGTCATCATCTTTCTTCCAGGCGTTACCTGCCAACATTCCGTAAGTTTGTACAGGTCCTTGACAGCGACAAGCTATTATACTGTTTCTCTTGATCTTTTTGGAATGTACGGCTTATTCTTGATGAATCGACCAAAGTATAGTCTTGAAAATCACTTGTCAATACAGTTATTGAACGATTATTCAAGGTTGTTTTATCTGCTGTCTTTCATCGAATATAAATATTATCTCAAAAAAGCGAGATTGCAGGATGGCAAGAGTCCCGTTTGCTGAGGTGAAGAAACAATAATCACAATGCGATAAATTAATGTACTTTTTCTGGTCCTATTTTTCCTGATTTTCCAACCAAATCCTTATCTGGAGAAGAGGTTTTAATGATGACGCAGGTAAAATCGTCTTCAGCGGCAAGATTTCCCTGAAATGTAGAGAGTGCACGTGTAAGCTTGTCAATGATTTCTGCGGCCTTGAGGTGTGAGTTCTCCATTACAATTTTATTCACGGACCTCTTTCCAAACATTTTGCCATGAGGATCTCTGGCTTCCCAAATGCCATCTGTTCCGAGTAAAATTATTTGTCCTTCGTCAAGAGTTACTGCCTTATTTTTTGTAAATTGGTGGGTTGGATCAACTCCGAGTGCAATTCCAGGCCCCTTCAATTCAGAGATGGAGTTGGATTTGGGATCATAGAGTATGGCAGGGTCATGACCTGCACGTATCCATTCCATACTCTGATTCAGCGTATCAATTGTCAGGTAAAACATGGTCATAAAATTGCCTGAGTCACCCACATCTCTTGCCAGTTGAACGTTCACGTCTGAAATTATCTCCGAGATAGATCCAGGCAGAGCCGTGCGTTGGCGAAGAAAACCACGGGTTGTGGCCATCAACAATGCAGAGGAAATACCGTGGCCGGAAACATCGCCGATGACGATACCTATCTTGCTGCTATTTCTCTCCTCAAAATGAATGAAATCATAGTAGTCTCCACCTGTCTCATCACAATAAATGCTCAGTCCTGCTATATCGAGTCCGGGAACAACAGGGTTACTTTTAGGCAAGAGATTCTGCTGAACCTGGCCTGCAAGATTGAGAGAATGTTGCAGGGCCAATCGATGTTTCAAGCCCTTTGTCATGGCGTTCACAACGGTTCCGGCATAACCAATTTCGTCGCTTGAGGTGACAAGAATTTTTTCGTTATACTCTCCCTGCTCAACACCTTTAAGTCTGGTGACCAGATCATGTATAGGCTCTACAATTATGCGCGTTTGCAGTCGACTGAGGAGAGTTGAAAATAAAAACACCCAACCCGTAAGAATGAGGGTGAAGATGATCAGTTCTTTTCCATAAACCTCGGCGGAAACAGACACGTTTTCAAGTTCCCACTGGACCGTCAGGAGGGTTATAAGGAGGATAATTATAGGGATTAAGGCGGCCATACGGCTCACAATCAGTATCCGTCGCCCGAGGGAGCTCGGGGTACTTCCTTCCGTCTGGTCTAACACCCCTGCAGGGAAAAACAGGGGAATAAGTGTCTTGCGAGAAGCGATTTTTATCCGCAGGGTAGCAATTGAAGAGGAGATAAGACCAATCATACTTGCCCTGGCAGAAAAAATAATGGCTGTCTTGTAATCCAGCGTATCGTTGATGACTGCCCCCGTGGCAACCAATGCAGGTAGGAAAAACCAGAGTAATATGTTCATCTGGGCAAAGAGAATATGGAGTCTCAACAGTCTTTTTCTGGCCGCCTGCAACTGTTTTTTATTTGGCGTTCCTCCTTTTTGATCTGTTCGTAGACAAATTGTTATGGGCTTGAGCAACTGTCTCAAACCTAGGATTATGACGGTGTAAGAAATAAAAAGTATCAAGAACAGTCGAGGAAGAACGATACTTGCAAATGTAGTTGTAGAGGTTGTTCGGCCCTGTTCTGATATACTATTCACGGCAATTTGAAGTGGGGTGAACATATTCAGCAAGACCACGAAAGTTATGCCAAAGGTTGCCGCAACAATTCCGATCCAATAATAGTTAGTCAAGGTGACGCCCGCTGAAGCGGGGTGGGATATCTTTGTCTTTTCTGTCATTTATGATCCGCCAAGATGGATTCATCTGCTGATGAAAAAATAATTTTTTAAAAAAGAAGGTTGAGATGTGTGCAGATGTACAATCCTCAGATTTGATACAACAATAGATACTCTTCGATAGAAATTGTTTCAAACTTTTTAACCATGACAGCAGTTGCCAAGCGCAAGATAAACCAGCCGTATCATATAGAGGGAAATGTTGTTCTTAAGTTTTCAATTTTTGTTGTGTATTTCATAAAAAAAGTGGTTAAGGTTGAATGAGTATTCAAGAAAGACTGGCAAAAAATTGTCCTTTAAGAAAACATGAGTGATTGTTCAACGTTGTGTTCGTGAACCCTGGTGGAAAAAGCTCTACCATTTTCTGGTCGCTGCTCTCAAGCGCCGAGGAAATTAGCTGACAGCCTTCCTTCCACCACAACAAGGAAGCTGTCATGAACCTGGGAGTTCTTTTTAAGAGACAATTTGCATAATTCTTCACAAAAAATCTTGCATACATGCATGAATGTATGTATAAGTCTGATCCGTAAATAATCGCTGTGTACCTCAGGTCTGGACAGACCATAACTCCAAACAAAACAAAGGTGTTAACTATATGATATTGAATAAAATGAGACTGATTCCTGTGGTGATGCTGACCTGCCTGCTGCTTGGCGGCTGCCAGCAGGAGACGAAGAAGGCGGGAATGGCAGCACCTGGGCCCGTTGAAGTGGATGTGGTCACTGTCACTCCACAGGTTGCAGAACTGGCGGTTGAACTGCCTGGCCGGACAGCGGCTTTTCGGGTGGCGGAAGTACGACCCCAGGTCAACGGGATCATAAAGCAAAGGCTGTTTGTTGAGGGCAGTGAAGTGAGCGCAGGACAGCTCCTCTATCAGATTGATCCGGCGGTCTATCAGGCTAAGGTCGATAGTGCAGAGGCTGCACTTGCAAGAGCCCGGGCGGTAGAACACTCAACACAATTAAAAGCAGAACGATACAAGGTTTTGGTTAAAACCAAGGCGGTGAGTGAGCTTGATCAGATAGAGATCGAGGCGACCTGGAAACAGGCAGTAGCCGATGTTGCCTCAGCTGAGGCGGCGCTCAACAGTGCTCGCATCGATCTTAATTACACCAGGGTAACTGCACCAATCAGTGGACGTATCGGTAAGACGATGATTTCTGAAGGTGCACTGGTAACCGCCCAACAGAGCACAGCACTTGCGACAATTCAGCAGCTGGATCCACTCTATGTTGATGTGACCCAGTCGAGTATGGAATTGCTGAAACTCAAAAAAGATCTGTCAAGCGGTGCCGTTGCAGGCGATACCGCGATGCGGCGTGAGGTTGCAATCATTCTGGAAGATGGTTCTCAGTACGGGGAGACAGGATCCTTGGAGTTCTCTGATGTTACCGTGGACCAGACGACAGGTGGTATCACCTTAAGGGCTATTGTAGCCAATCCACGTGGGGAATTGCTGCCTGGTATGTTTGTCCGGGCAAATATTGTCAGTGGTATGAAAGCAGATGCCATTCTGGTTCCAGCTTTGAGTGTGTCCCGAAATGTTAAGGGCCAGGCCGTGGTCATGGTGGTGAATGATGAGTCAAATGTGGAAGTCCGCATTATTGAAAGCGGCCGGAATATTGGCGACAAGGTGATGGTAAACTCTGGTCTGAAAGGCGGTGAAAAGGTTATTGTGGCCGGATTGCAGAAGGTGAAGCCGGGGGTCGCGGTACATGCGATAGAACGAGAGACTCCCGTGGTTGGAATGGTCACCGGGCAAACAGAAGAGACGCAAGCCGTTGCGAAGGTGGAGTAGATCATGGCAGCATTTTTTATAGAACGTCCCATCTTTGCATGGGTTATTGCAATTGTAATTATGTTGGCCGGAGCCTTGTCCATTCTTCGCCTGCCGATCTCTCAGTATCCGGAGATTGCGCCTCCTGCGGTAACGATTACTGCAAGTTATCCTGGAGCGTCGGCTAAAACCGTCGAAGACAGCGTGACCCAGGTTATCGAACAGAATATGAACGGTATTGATAACCTGCTCTATATGAATTCCCAGAGTTCTTCTGCAGGGAGTGTCTCAATCACCCTGACCTTTAAGGCAGGCACCGACCCGGATATTGCCCAGGTCCAGGTGCAGAATAAACTCCAGCAGGTGACAAGTCAGATCCCAGAGGCAGTGCAGCAGCAGGGATTGCAGGTTGCCAAGTCAAACACCACGATCCTCCTGGTTGTCGGCCTGATTTCAACAGATAACAGCATGGATAAAAACGACCTCTCGGATTTTATGGTGTCAACCCTGAGAGATCCCCTCAGCCGCACCAAAGGTGTCGGCAGCATCCAGATTTTCGGCAGTCAGTATGCCATGCGTATCTGGCTTGACCCTCATAAACTCAACAGCTACCAGATGACACCCGGTGACGTCAGTGCAGCAATCAGTGCTCAGAACAATCAGGTTGCTGTAGGTGACCTCGGCGGGGTTCCCTCCGTTGCAGGCCAGCAGGTCAGTGCCAGTATGATGGCTCAGACAATGATGAGCTCCCCCGAGGAGTTTGGCAATATCCTGCTTCGTGTCAACGTCGATGGTTCGCAGGTACGCTTGCGTGATGTGGCCCGGATAGAGATCGGCGGTGAGAGTTATACGACCACCACCACCTTCAACGGTCAGTCGGCTTCAGGTATGGGTATCATGCTGGCAACCGGTGCCAACGCACTTGACACCGCTGAAGCGGTTCGCGCAAAGCTTGCCGAGTTGCAGCCCTATTTCCCGGCCGGGGTTACGGTGGTCTATCCGTATGACACCACAACCTTTGTAAAAATCTCCATTGAAGAGGTGGCACATACCCTCGTTGAGGCCATTGTCCTGGTCTTTCTGGTAATGCTGCTGTTTCTCCAGAACTTTCGCGCAACGCTTATTCCGACCATTGCCGTGCCAGTCGTACTTCTTGGTACCTTTGGAGTCATGGCCGCCTTTGGTTTTTCTATCAACACCCTGACCATGTTCGGCCTGGTTCTGGCTATCGGTCTTTTGGTCGATGACGCAATTGTCGTGGTGGAGAACGTGGAACGCCTCATGGCAACGGAAGGCCTTTCTCCGAAGGAAGCCACTAAAAAATCGATGAAGCAGATCACCAGCGCTCTTGTCGGTATTGCTCTGGTGCTCTCTGCCGTTTTTATTCCCATGGCCTTTTTTGGCGGGTCGACCGGTGCCATCTACCGTCAGTTTTCGGTGACCATCGTCTCTGCCATGGCCCTGTCGGTATTGGTTGCAATCATCCTTACACCGGCACTCTGTGCCACCATGCTAAAACCTATGGCAGCCGGTAGTCACATTGCAAAAGGCGGTTTTTTCGGCTGGTTCAACCGAATGTTTATCCGCAATACGGACAGATATGGCCGCAGTGTCGGCTACATTGTCAAACGTGCCGGGCGCTTTGGTCTGATCTACGTCCTTCTTGTGTGCGGTATGGGGTATCTTTTCACTAAACTGCCAACATCTTTCCTGCCCTCGGAAGATCAGGGTGTCTTCCTGTCCATGGTCCAGCTACCAACAGGAGCCACCCAGGAGCGTACTCAGGCGGTTCTCAATAAGGTTCGTGATCACTACCTGACCCAGGAAAAAGAAAATGTTGAAAAGGTTTTTACTGTGGCAGGTTTCAGCTTTGCAGGTACCGGCCAGAATATGGGCCTGGTGTTTGTGGGTTTAAAAGACTGGAGCGAACGTCCGCGTAAGGATCAGTCTGTTGACGCGATCATAGGCAGAGCCATGGGCTATTTCTATACCATTAAAGAGGCTCAGGTCTTTGCCTTTAACCTGCCTGCCATAAGGGGACTTGGTTCCTCAACAGGATTTGATTTTTATTTACAGGACAGGGCAGGGCTCGGTCATGAAAAGCTGATGGAAGCAAGAAACATGCTTCTGGGGATGGCGGCACAAAATCCCGGCCTCACCCGTGTTCGTCCAAATGGAATGGAGGATACACCGCAATATAATGTCGATATTGACTATGAAAAAGCAATGGCGCTTGGAATATCGGTAAGTGATATCAACTCCACTCTCTCTACAGCCTGGGGCTCAAACTATGTAAACGACTTTATCCATAATGGCCGGATCAAGAAAGTCTACCTCCAGTCCGATGCCCCTTACCGGATGCAGCCTGAGGATATCTCAAAATGGTATGTGCGCAACTCCGTCAATAAAATGGTACCGTTTTCGACCTTTTCCAGCGGTCACTGGAGTTACGGTTCGCCGCGTCTTGAACGTTATAACGGAAATCCAGCGGTGGAAGTAGTCGGTGAGGCCGCTCCCGGCCTTTCCAGTGGTGACGCCATGGCAACGATCAGTCAACTGGTGGCCCAGCTGCCTGCAGGAATCGGTTATGAATGGACGGGAACATCCCTGCAGGAACAGCAGTCTGGTTCCCAGGCACCGGGACTCTATGCCATTTCACTTCTGGTCGTCTTTCTCTGTCTGGCGGCGCTTTATGAAAGCTGGACGGTACCTTTTTCCGTTATGCTGGCCGTTCCTCTCGGTGTGCTTGGAGCCCTTATGGCAGCCTATTTTAGAGGGATGGAAAACGATGTTTATTTCCAGGTGGGGCTTTTAACCACCATTGGTCTGTCGGCCAAAAATGCCATTTTGATCGTGGAGTTTGCGAAATCTCTCTATGATGAAGGTGCCGATCTGGTCGAGGCAACTGTTGAGGCCTGCCGGATGCGGCTCCGCCCGATTCTCATGACATCTCTGGCTTTCATGCTTGGTGTTCTGCCCCTGGCCATCAGTACCGGCGCAGGCGCAAACAGCAGACATGCCATTGGTACCGGAGTTTTTGGCGGGATGTTATCGGCAACCGTTTTGGCTATCTTTTTTATCCCACTCTTTTTTGTGGTTGTTATGCGCCTCTTTAAACCAAGAAAAATTACAAAGTCCTCAGTCGCGCTGGTAGAGGGGCAATAAGATGATGAAAAAACAAATACAAAAGTGTTTTTTAGGAGCCTTGCTTCTTGCTGTAAGTGGCTGTTCCATGATTCCGGCCTATCAGTCTCCGGAATTACCCGTGGCCTCAACTCTGGGTGATCGATACCTCCGTGAGTTACCACAAGCTGCCGGTTCTGGGCAGACCCGGGATGTTTCAGAGCTGGGCTGGGCAGAGGTGTTTACCGACCCCGTTCTTCAGGACCTTATTGAAACTGCACTGGCCAATAACCGTGATCTGCGGGAAACTGCCTTGAATGTGGAGGCATACCAGGCCCAGTACCGGATCCAGAAGTCGAAGTTGTTACCGACGGTATCGGGAGAAGGGGATGGAAGCAAACTGCGCACTCTTTATAATTCCTCCCATGTGACAAGTGAAAGCTATTCCCTGCAGGTTGGTGTGACCTCCTATGAGCTTGACCTGTTTGGCCGGATCCGCAGTCTCAGCAATGAGGCCCTCGAGCAGTACCTGGCCATGGAAGAGTCACGCAAAACTGCTGCACTGAGTCTGGTCTCCGAGGTTGCAAGGGCTTATCTCAGCTGGCTCTCTGACCGGGAGCTGTTGCATATTTCCCAGGATACGGAACGTGTAGAACAAGAATCCTATGCCCTTGTGAAACAGCGAGTCGATGGCGGGGTTGCAACAGAGCTGGAACTGGCCCAGGCCCGTTCCAGCCTCGAAGCCGTCAGGGCTAACCTTGCCATGTACCGCAGGCAAGTCGCCCAGGACTATCACTACCTCAATCTGTTGACTGGGACCTCTCTTTCAGAAAAAGTCCTGCCCGAGCAGGGCATGTTGCGGGAATTCCAACCCCTGGCTGCAATGCCCCAGTCCCTCTCATCGGAGGTTCTGCTCCAGCGGCCTGATATCATGGCAGCAGAGCATGAGTTGAAAGGCGCCAATGCAAGTATAGGTGCGGCCAGGGCCGCATTTTTCCCAACGGTAAGCCTGACCGCCAGCGCTGGAGTGAGCAGCGATGACCTCTCAGGTCTGTTTGAGAGTGGTTCTGGTGCCTGGATGTTTGCGCCCTCCATCAGCGTGCCGATCTTTACGGCTGGCCGGCTGTCCGCCGAACTCGATGTGGCAAAAATAGAGAAAGAAATTTATGTAGCTCGCTATGAACGGGCAATACAGACCGCCTTTCGTGAAGTATCTGATGCCCTGGTTGCTGTTGATACCTACAGGGACCAGTTACAGGCACAGCAGGCAAATCTGGAGGCAACCGAACATTATTTTCAACAGGCGAGAAGCCGGTACGAGGAGGGAGTGGACAGTTTTCTCACCCTTCTTGATGCCCAGCGCTCACTGTACAGTTCTAAACAATCGTTTCTCACAATGAAGCTTGCCCAGTTGGAAAATCAGGTCAATCTGTACAAGGTACTCGGCGGAGGCTGGCATTGATTGGCTAACGTTCATTTTGGAGAGATAAACAGAAGTAAAGAGCGTGGAGAATTTTTCAAATTATTGAAAATATAAGGCAAGATGATGGAGCAACTATAAAGATGGCCAGAAAAACCAAGGAAGATGCTCTGAAAACGCGGGAGACCATAATCGATGCGGCTGTTCGGATTTTCGCGGTTCGGGGGGTGTCCCGCACAACACTTGTGGAGATTGCCCAGGAAGCCGGGGTGACAAGGGGAGCGATTTATTGGCATTTCAAGAATAAGGAAGATCTGCTGGAAGTTCTGTGGGATGATGTCTTTTCCCCTTTTGAGGCTGTGAACAGCGCAGCTGAAAAAGGTGAGGAGCGTGACACTCTGGGCTTATTAAAGAAGACATATCTGGATCTTTTTCGTGGCTTGTCCCAACATCCCAGGCGTTTGCAGATGCTGAAAATTTTTCTAAATAACAGCGAATCGGAAGATGATCAATCCTACCAGATGCAGTTGAGCCATTTTCGAGAAGGGCAATGTATTATAACTAAGGTCTACAATCAGGCCATTGCCAGAGGACAGCTTCCTGTATCCTTTGATGTGCATCTCGCCACCCTGACAACGATGGTTTTTATCAACGGACTGTTGCGAAAATGGATCATGTTTCCCGATGAACTCGGGGTAGATCATGAGATTCCGGCTCTTTTAGAAATACTTGACCAGATGATCCGCACTGGTTTCGTCAAGTCTTAAAGAAAAAGGGGCGCCGTTTGTAAGAACGGTGCCCCTTTTTTTTCACATTTTTACAGAAATTTATTGATGTACCATTGCGCTGCCTTATCAAGGCCTTCAGCGATAGAGAACTTGGGATTATAGCCAATCAGTTCCCTGGCCTTGCCGATATCGGCAAGCGAATGGCGCACATCTCCTGCACGGAAATCCCGGTAGGTTGGCTTTGCCTTGGCGGCTTCAGGATAATGGCCGGTGACCCGCTGCTGAATCAGTTCAAAAAGTTCAGTCAGGCTTGTCCTCTCTCCATAGGCTACATTATACACCTGGTTTCTTGCAGCATCATTTTCAGCCGTTGCCGCCATGATGTTTGCCTGCACGCAGTTTTCGATAAAACAGAAATCCCTGCTGGTCTCACCATCCCCGTTGATAAATACCGTCTCATCTTTAAGCAGGGCGGCAAACCATTTTGGGATAACTGCGGCGTAAGCCCCATCGGGGTCCTGTCGCTGGCCGAAGATGTTAAAGTATCTCAGCCCAATGGGATTAAAATTATAGGTTCTGGCAAAAACAGAACTGTACAGCTCATTGACAAGCTTGGTGACCGCATAGGGTGACAGCGGATTTCCAATGACATCTTCCTTTTTCGGTAAATCCGGATGGTCCCCATAGGTTGAGCTGGAGGCCGCATAGACAAACTGTTTCACCTTGGCGTCACGCGCGGCAACCAGCATATTGAGAAAGCCGGTAATATTATTTGCATTGGTCGTGATAGGATCCACTATAGATCTTGGTACAGAGCCAAGGGCCGCCTGATGAAGGACGTAATCCGCACCCGCGCAGGCTGCGTTACAGTCATTCAGAGAACAGATGTCACCCTGTATAAATTTGAAACGCCGCCACTGCTTGGGGCTTACCAGCTTTTCGACCTCGTCAAAATTATGCTGAAATCCCGTTGAAAAATTATCAAGGCCGACAACATTCTGGTCAAGTTTTAACAAAGTTTCCAGTAGGTTGGAGCCGATAAAGCCGGCGACACCGGTGATAAGCCAGGTTTTGGGGGCGTTTTGCAGTTCTTCCTGACGTTCTTTATAGCTGTGCATATTCTTTTCCGTGTGTATTGAAGAGTATAAGGTGTACTCTGGCAGGTGTGATTTAAGGTTAGATCATAACAGAAAAACTCTATTTTTATTATGGCAAATGCTACACTGCATAAAATTTTCGAAATAAATATTCTCTATATCAATTATCCATTTGTAATTTATTTCATTTTTACGATAATCTTGAAGACAAATCTGTCTATAACGGATCAAATTTGATACACTCGTGAAATGTTATAAACGAAGCAGGTCGAGCTTTTTACGAGGTCATCATTTTCTTAACCAGTTGAGAAGAAACCCTTATGAAGTATATCATCACAATAGCCGGTATTATCTGGGTTGCAACCCTGTTCACCCTCTACTTTGTCTGGCCCGAAAAGCAGATGGATGTAAACAATGTTGCGGCCACCGTCAATGGTCATAATCTCTCTAAAAATACCCTTACCACGGAAGGAAAGAGGGCAGGCTACCATAGTGACGAGTATGCAGAATTACTAGACTCCGCCATAACCCGTGAACTGTTGATTCAGGAAGCACAGCGTCAGAATCTCGATAAAGAAGAAAGTTTCAGGCTTTTGCTTAAAACCTTCTATGAAGAATCTCTTATCAAAACTTTGATGGACCGCATGTACGATGCACCTACAGCTGTGGTCACCGAAGCCGAGATTGACGCCTACCTCAATCTGTCCGGGAAAAGGGTTACCTTTACAAGATTGCCGGTAACCGTGGAGGAGACAGCGACCATTGCTTCAGATGAGGGGCCGCAAAACGAAGTGCTCTTTGATGATCTTGCCGATTCCATGAAAATGCTGCTCGCAGGTCTTCGCCCCGGCGAGTATCAGATAAAATTTGATACCGGAAGTGATCGGTACGCCATCCGACTGGACAAGGTGGTCGAAGATTCCGGTGTTCAGCCTGCACTTCCGGACCGCGAGCATGTCAAAAAGATGCTTGAAGAGTACAAACACCAGGAGCAGATTGATGCCTGGCTCCATGAGTTACGTAACAAGGCCTCCATTACAATTCATAACGGTTAAGAAATTCCATGGGTAAATCGATGAAACGGAGAAAGTATTTTATTAAAAAAGATTATCAGGGGAAACTGCTTCTCAGTGCATTCCTCATTGTGGTAGGTGGTGGCATACTCTTTAATGTGCTGTTGGGTTTTCTGTCGGCAGATTCCCTGACGATTTCCTATTCAAACCAGGAGCTGCAACTGGGTCAGACGCCCTTAATGCTTTTTAAGCAGGGACTTGCCGCCAACTGGCTGCTTATCGTGCTTGGCGGCGGCCTTGTCATGCTCGCCTCCCTGCTCCTGTCTCACAGGGTTGTAGGCCCTTTATATCGATTTGAAGCAACCCTGGATGATATGCTGAAAGGAAGGCTGAACACCACCATTCATCTGCGTGAAAAGGATGAAGGCAAGGAGCTTGCACAAAAGATAAATGATTTCAACAGTAAGGCATCCAACACTTTCCAGGAAATCGGTCAAAACAGCAAGGCGCTCAAGGTTCTTATCGACCAGGTTGCAGCACTGAACCTGCCGGAAAACGAAAAAGAGCAGCTTGCCAGCCTCTGCTGGTCCATGCAGGAGTACAACTGCAAGATCGCCAAACATTGCCAATATTACACTGCCAGGAATGAATAGACGAACAATCAGCATACTGCTGTTTTTTCTGCTGGTTCTTCTGATTCCTCCAGGGGCTCAAGCCGAGTTGCAAAGCAGATATGTGACATTGCGTTATAGCAATCAACAGCTGCTCCGTGATTTTAACGATGAGCTTGTCCTGGGGCGTAAACTGGGCTACTATCTGAAAAACAAGCAGATAGTCACCGTTCAGGATGAGGTCCTTGCCAAGCTTGATGTCATTATTGAAAAGGCGGAAGTTGTGCTGGATATGTTCCCGGCGAACTTTCGGATCACCGTTGTGCTGCTTCCTGACCGCAGGGCGGTTGGGGCAATGTATAAGACGAAATATGGTAAAACCGCCAACCATATCGCCTATTATTCCCTCAAGGAAAAGACCATCTACATCTCTGTCGATGACACCAAACTCCGGGTCATCGCCCATGAAATCGGGCACTCCATTGTGGACCACTACTTCCAGGTCCGTCCGCCCTACAATATCCATGAACTGCTGGCTCAGTTCACTGAGAAACATATTGTTGATTAGTGAGGTATAAAAACATGCCCTGTATTAATGGAGCATGATTAAGGCGAGCTCTCCAATTGACTACAATCTTTTGTCAACGCGCTTTTCAACATACAACAAGGCTCAAAAATTTTAGTGCGGCGCATTCAAGCTAATTTCTTATTTTGTTGAATGAAAACAATCAATTAGGCCTTGAGCAAATCATCTCCAGCCGATTTTGTCTTTTTCTTTTGAACAAATTTTACAATTTTCTTAAGAGATTCTTTTTCTGTCTGCTTTAATTTATCTAAATTATAATGCATTTGCAGTTTGAGAAAATAATCATCAGAAAGGCCAAAGTATCGAGCAAGTATAAGCCCAGTCTTCTCGCTGATTGATCGTTTTCCTTTGATGATTTCTCCAAGTGCAGTCCGACTCAATCCTGTATCTGCAGCAACTTTGTATGCCGACAGCTCTAAGGGCTCAAGAAACTCTTCCTGTAATATTAATCCTGGGTGCTCAAGAGCTATTAAGTTTGTCATGGTGCGTCTCCTTAGTGATAATCCACTATTTCTACATCAAAAGCGTCACCGTTTTTAAAATAAAAACAAATCCTCCATTGATCATTAATACGAATCGAATATGCCCCCTCACGATCCCCGGTCAACTTTTCCAGTCTGTTAGCCGGTGGAATTTCAAGATCTTTCACAGAAGAGGACGCATTGATCATTAAAAGCTTTCTTCTTGCTCTGACAAGAATGTTTTCAGGAAAGGCCTTCACCGTTTTCCTTATGTAGACTTTCTCAGTCTTTTTGCATTTGAAACTTTTAATCATAGTCAAATAGTATCGTCGAGCGATACTATAGTCAAGATGTTAAATGTATTCGGCTTCGTTATATATTTGTTTTTCGGTTGGTCAGGAGTCTAACCCGCATTTTTGATCAATAAAGTTTTTCGCAGGTTGAGGCACAAGCCATGAAGCAGGGTAAGCGCAGACTCCGGTAGTAAATTACTGCAAGCGGCTTGTAACGCTGCACCTGCGGAAAAATCTATTGATCCGAAGGGTGAGCTTTTGATTTGAAACGAAAAACACACTGTTTTTTGCGATAGTCTATTTTAAAAAATGAAATCATGTAGTTGAGTTTGTAATCAAAATGCTCATGTAAAATGTGGTTTTCTATGTGAGCACTATCTTGTAGCTGCAGCAACTTTGTATGCTGACAGGTTTAAAGACAACGAATTGTCAAAATGACATAGATTTGTACTCTCAATCAGAGTCTTAAGATGATTTTTGCGGTTCATCCGACTAAAGCGTACTTTGTCTCGTGAAGTGCCATTATCTTCAGTTTGAAAAAATCCATGTCTCTATAGCCATATGCTTTCCTCTGCATAGTTTTTATTTTGTTGTTGGTTCCCTCAAGAGGTCCTGTGGATAAACCATCAAAATCAAAATAGGCCAATATGCTATCAAGGTGCCTCTCTAGGGTTTTCGCGAACCTCAACAACATATCTATGCCTGAGTTTCTGGCCATCTCTATCCAACTCTTCAAATGCCATTCGGCAGCCTGCTTATCATCACCCCAACCCCAAACTTGTCGCAAATCCTCTTTCATGTAGTACACCGTGGCTAAGGGCTTGTTAATTTCCAGGGCTTGTCTCAAGCGCTCTACTGATTTTTCTTTGGTTTCAAGTTTCTCTCTCGCTGTTAACAACAACCAGCGGGTTCCCTTGAGAACTGATCGCTGCAATTTATCTGCTGTGACATTATGCAGATGTCTCCTGAAGTCGGATATCTTTTCATTCATCATTTTGATCACATGGAAATGATCAAAAACGATTACCGCCTTCTTCAGATTTTGACCTACTGCTTTGATATATGCCGGTGACATATCTATCGCGACAGCTTCAATCTTCACCTTCCGATATCGCCGCAGCCTTGCCCAGAATGGCTCCAGGGCTTCACTACCTTTACCATCGCCGACAAAAACCACTGCACCGTTATGGATATCCATTACAACTGTAAGATAGCCTCGTGACCCGACGTAGATCTCATCAATGGCAATTTGCTTCAACTCATTGAGATTGGGGTGACTATACTTCTTTTGAAGATATCTTTTTTGAATGCTTTTAATAAGGTCCCAACTCAAACCCAAATGTTTTGAAACATCTGAAATTGTCATATATCTAGCCAGATTGAGCACGTACCTTTCCAGGGATCTTGTGTATGTCAAACGAGGATCTGCAAAACCAATCTCTGACTGGCGTATGGCTCTACAGTCTTTGTATTCAACTCGGTGGACCTCGGTTTTAATATAGATCGCTTTCCTCCCTATGGGCAGGGCGTGAAACCAACGAGGCAGAGAACCATGCCTAATGATCCGCTTGCTTTTACATACCGGGCAACGGAGATTGAACCTCTTCCTCGATATTGTGTAAATGATATTACCTTCTCGATAATCGGTCCGGATATAGGTATATCCAACTATACCGAATCCGTGGTAAAGTAGACTCGTGGACATGTAGAATCCTCCTTATCTTTTGCTTGGTCGCTTTGATAAGGACTACATGTCCATTCTTTTTTCTATATCTTTTTCACCTCAAGTACGCTTAAACCGGAAGAACCGGTTTTGTTGTACTGGTACTGGGAAGTATTGTGTGAGAGAGGTCCGATCTAAAAAGCTGAGGTTTAATTTAAGAAGAAACAGTGCGCGAGGCATATGGTAGGTTGAAGTAACAAGTATTATGGATTTGATTTTGTTGTTTTTTATTGTTTGGGTCGTGTGATAAATGTCTTCAAACGTTGATCTGCTTTTGCCTCCTGGGAGTGGAGTAACAGGCGAAGTTAAATTACACTTTTTTAATAGCTTTTCTGATTACCCCTAAAGTTCAGTCGAGGTGAGAAGAGTATTGAGGTAGGACACTATTTGTCCTACCAGGTGTGTCATAATACCTCTAAAAAACAGGAGGAGGGACATGCCTAAAAACAAAATACAATTTCAAAAAGGTTTGAGCTTGCAGA
>NZ_SWCN01000082.1 GCF_005116575.1 Desulforhopalus sp. IMCC35007
GTGCTTTGAATGCTGCTGTATGTTTTCTTCTTTGCTTTTTCATAATTTCTCCTTGCTGGTTTGTTTGAGAAACTATGCATACTTTCATAACTTATCCAGTGGTCCTAAAAGCTGGGGCCCTTTCTAAGTGGTATAGAATATTGATCGAACATCATCTGCGACCTCTTTCTTCAATTTCTTTGGTACCCCTATGTGTCAGAATAATTTGCACCTCAAATATTTTCACATATAACAAATGGGCGAAGTGAGAGTCTCTGGTGTCAAAACGTTACTCAGATAAGTTCAAAGAATCAGTAATCAAAAAAATGATGCCTCCCAACCCTAAATCTATTCGACAATTATGTGGTGAGACAGGAGTTTCAGATGTTACACTCTATAAATGGAGAAAATCATACAGAGACAAAGGGGTGGCTGTGCCAGGAGATAAAAGTAAACCTGAAAATTGGTCCGCAGGCGACAAACTCGCCGTTGTTATTGAAACTGCTTCTTTCAATGAAGTTGAGCTGAGTGAGTATTGCCGTAGTAGAGGACTTTATAGAGAGCAGATTTCCCGATGGAAAATAGAAGCCTTATCCGGGTATG
>NZ_SWCN01000026.1 GCF_005116575.1 Desulforhopalus sp. IMCC35007
ATTGAATGCTTTGAAGTGCCGGGACAACAGCTTCAGATTGGAGAAACCACAAAACGCCAGATTGAACTTTATACTAAATTGGGTGTCACGCCACCGGCATCGTTACAATAGCCCGGGAATTTAGGTTCTATGGTTGCCCTCGATAAAGAGCTGCGGTTGCCCGAGAATGGCTATATACACCTCTGAGGCAATTTTACTGACTGAAGTCTGGAGGGCGGTCTTTCTTTTGTAATATTTTCGAATGGGTACAATCTGCCTGGAAAATTTCTCTGTGGTTGCGTCAATGGCTTTGAGGTATTCCTCTCTGAGAGTATAATCCTGGCCATAGTGGACTCTGTGATTAATTTCAAGCATGTTCGGCCCACCTTCTTTTGAGAATAAACTGTATTCATTCTCTTTTATAAAAGAATCTATATACTCCCAGGCGTACATCATGTTGTCCATTAACCTCTGGTCAAATGGAGTATCTTTTCTACCTATCTTCAAATCATCGAGTTGATCATCAATCTCGCACCAGTGAAGTATTACTTCCTGGTATGCTTTTTCAATTTCCTGTAAATCAGGTCTATAGGCCATGGTCATTTGATTTTGTCGGACTGTGTAAGTAACAAGGTAAGTAAAAACCGCGGTTCGATCTGAAATATGGTCGTTCAAGGTTTCGATAAATTCTGATAATCGATAATCAAGTCCTCTCTGTGATTTTCTGGAACCATCTTAGATATGAGAATGCTTTTTTCTTGTCAGGATATCGTTGATGCCCCAAAGGTCAAAAATACCTTTTTATGTTGTTAGGGATTGATGAGAACTTCTCCATGACCGTTACAGGAATAGCCTCAGGTTGAAGCGCAAGGGCTTAAATCATACCTTCGAGTTGATAATCTCATCAGACACAATATATGCACCCATAGCGAAAAGGATTGATCCAGATATGCGATCTTGAATTTGTTGTGCTCGTTCGTGTTTCACCAGCCAATTTGAGATTTTACTGGAAGATACTGCAACGAGTATATCGCAGGGCAAGGCCGAAATAGTAACGATAATGCCGAGCACAAGCAGTTGCTGAGATACCGGCCCGGATTCAGGTACAACAAACTGGGGTAACAACGCGATAAAAAATAACGCTGTCTTGGGGTTAGTCACTTCAACTATAACGCTTTGCTGAAAGACAGATAGCAGCGGTTTCTCTTGGGGCCGCTGAATCGCTTCATTGCCACCAGAGGTTTTTGATTTCCAATAAGTTATACCCAAGTATATCAGGTATGCTGCTCCTGTTAGTTTTACTATCATGTAGAGGGTTGGTGAATGAGCGAAAATTGCAGATAACCCAAGTACGGTGGCGACGACATGCACTAAGCTGCCGACTGCCAGCCCCATTGCTGCGACAATACCACCCTGCGTACCTTGCGCTATAGCCCTTGCCATCACATATAGATTTGAAGGTCCTGGCGAGATATTCATTAATAAAGCAGCGGCTGTAAATGCGATTAGCACTTCGATTGACGGCATGAGTAAACTCCGTTGTGTATTTGGTAGAATTCAGATCTTGAAGCGCACCATATATCTTGAAGGAGCCCTTGGCAATATTAACGATCTTATCAACGGCAATCAGAAAGGTTTTTCCTGTTAGTTTGAACTTGATCATGCCCTACAAAACCCAAAGTAAATAGAGCATTTGGGGCACATCTGAAAAGCAGAGGTTGTTTCCACAAAAATGGCGATCAATGGAGTGTTGTAGATTATTGATTCTTCCAGAATTTCTTTGACATTCCCTTCAGAAGAACTGTTAGTTTCGTGCTCAATAACTCCACAGCATCGTAACAGTATAAATGGATTAATCACCCCGGTCATAGGTAGGGGAAAACAAAAAGGCACCTACCGAAAATTCGATAAGTGCCTGATTTATTTGGAGCGGGATACGCGATTCGAACGCGCGACTTTCAGCTTGGGAAGCTAACACTCTACCACTGAGTTAATCCCGCATATAACTCTATGGTGGCCAATATAGATCGAACCCGTCAACTTGTCAAAATCTTTTGATAATACCCGTGAAAAAGACCTTCCTTTTCTCATTGGCTAGACATTCTCACCGGTGGCAAAGATCAGACTGAAGGTCGAACCCTGACCTTCAACACTTTCAACTACCACCTTCCCCCCATGGGACTGGGCTATATGTTTGACTATGGCAAGCCCAAGACCAGTGCCGCCGACTGCTCTGCTTCTTGCCTTATCACTGCGGTAAAATCGTTCAAACAGACGTGGCAGATGTTCTTTTTTTATGCCAATGCCACTATCAATGACACTGACTGTAATCACCTGTCCAGGCTCAGACTCCACGACACTGCACTGCACCGTTACCATGCCGGAGGGTTTACTGTAGGCTATAGCATTAACAATCAAATTAATGATGGCCTGTTCAATAAGTGGGCCATTCATGACAAGATCAATATCATCGAGGCAGTTCAACTCAAGTTGCACGCCTGCCTGATCGGCCTTCATCTGGCAGGTCTGTATCGCCGACTCTAGGACAGGCCGCAAAGATTCCTGTGAACGTTGAATCTGGCCATTCTTTGCGTCTTCTTCAATTCTTGAAAGACAGAGAAGATCATCAATTATGGAATTGAGCCGATGGGATTGCCGCAAAACAATCTGGAGGAACTTTTCAGAATCCTCACGACTGTCAAGAGCTCCGTCGAGCAAAGTCTCAACATAGCCCTGGATTGAGGTAATCGGTGTACGAAGCTCATGGGAGACGTTCGCGACGAAGTCCCTTCGTATATTTTCAAGACGCCTGAGCCGTGTTACATCATTCATCACCACCAAGACTCCAACATATTCACCCAGACCATTACTCAGGTTCACCACATTGGTCTGCAGGAAGCGATCCCCGTCTTTCTCATGAAGGATTATTTCATCTGCCACCGTTTCCTGGGTCTGCAAGGTCTTGCTGATTTCGTTTTGCAGCTTCACATTGCGAACAATCTGCTGCACGACCTTACCGGTAGCCGTTTTTTTATCCATGTCAAAAAGTCTGGCCGCCGCCTCGTTGATACTTATCACCCGTTCTTCCGTATCAATTGCAATAACTGCTTCTACCATACTGGAAAATACCGTTTCCAATTGATTCCGATGGGTAACAATGGCCTGTATCTTTTCATCAAGCAATACTGCCATCCGGTCCATGGAGGCGGCCAGCGTCACAATCTCAAGGGAGGCTGTCTTTTTGGCCAAGGGAAGCATTCTCTCACTGAAATCCCCACGGGCAAAACGCTCTGCACTTTTTTTCATCAGCTCAAGAGGACGACTCACATTCCTTGAAATCAGCAGGGTCACAACCCCCGCCAGTAAGAGAACAGCAATGGAGCCCACAATGATACGGATCTTAATCTGCTCGATGGTTTTATCCAGGGATGTAACAGAGACGGAGGTTCGGATGACCAGCGAGATAAGCCCATCCGTTTTTTCCAGCCCCGAACGAAGATCCCGAAGCTGCAGAGGAATGGCTACATAAATACGGTTATCGTCGAGGGTACGGCTGAAACGGCGTGATTTGCCCACCTCACCTTTAAAGGCCAATTCGATTTCATCCCGACTACGATGATTATCCATCACCTCGGGATTTTCGTTGGAATCAGCAAGCACCACCCCGGTGTTATCGACAATGGTTATCCGTGTCCCCGACAGCCGACCGGCAGAGACACAATAGGTCCTTAACTCCTGGATACTTCCGCTCTCAAGATAATCGGTAATTTTTGCACTTAAAAGATGGGCTCGGGCCTCAAGATCTGCCTCGGTTTCCTGCAGATAAAATTCCTGCAGGGTCGTCGCACCGTACCAGCTGACTATCATAATAGCGACGATCAGGGTAATCACATTGGCCGGGAAAATCTGCCAGACTATTTTCTTTGGTTTAATCATGATTTATTGCTGTTTTCTACAGTGGATTTATAGCGATACCCGATACCACGAACTGTTTCTATGAACGATCCGTGTTCCCCCATTTTCTTTCTCAGACCAAAGATCTGCACGTCAATTGCCCTTGGAGTAATAAGGAAATCGTACCCCCGCACATAATCTATGATCTGCTGCCTGGTAAAAACCCAGCCGGGCTTCCCCGCCAATAATGTGAGGATACTGAATTCAGTCGTGGTGAGCACAATCTCTTGTCCGTCCAGCTTCACTTCGTGGCGCCTTTTGTCGATCTCCAGCCCGTCGACTACGATAAGCACCCCCTTTGATTCGCTGGAATCAACCTGATTGGTTACCGCGCGCTTGACAACCGCTTTTACCCGGGCAATAAGAACCTTTGGGCTAAAGGGTTTGGTAATGTAATCATCGGCACCGCACTCAAGCCCTGCAACCACATCCTCCTCTTCACCCTTTGCTGTGAGCATGATAATGGGGAGGGGCGAGGTGTTGGTGCTTTCAACCTTCCGGATTGCTTTGCAGACCTCAAGCCCGCTCATGCCAGGGAGCATTAAGTCGAGAAGTACGCAATCAATTTCCTCAGATCGCAACCTGTCCAGGGCCTCTTCACCATTGTCGGCACAGGTGACATGAAAGCCTGCCCGGATAAGATTATAGCTCACGAGTTGTTGAATATCCGCCTCGTCTTCCACCACCAGAACATTAACTTTTCCCATTTTCTTCTGTCTGTTTTGTTTTCATGATGTACCTCGGAAGATTTTGCCGGTGAGCTGAAACCTGCTTGAAGGTACTTTTCCGGATGTCGGAAAAATCTGACAAGAGTTTTTCATTTTTGATCAAAGGCGCATCTGCCTTAACCTGCCAACTCTTGGCCTGCTGTTTTTTTACACGCCTCTATCCTGTATCATTTTTAGCCCGACCGCAACCCCTGCCTGCTCCTCTAACTGTATTCTAACAATTACCTAATCGGACAAAAACAAAGGCTCTCTATTATGCTGATCAATCGAGAGGCTTCAAAGGGAATCCACTCTCACAACAATCAGATGAACAGCACAGGACACAAGATATATGGACCATCATTTTACATTCACCCACGAACTCAACAAACTCAACAAGAAGCTCCTGCACCTAAGCTCAATCGTTGAAGAAAAAATACGAGTGTCTACTGCCCTCATAGCCTCATACGACTCCAAACTCACCCAGGCAATTATAAACTCAGACTATGAGGTTGATGATCTGGAAGTTGAAATTGAAGAAGATTGTTTGAAGATTCTAGCCCTGCACCAACCCGTTGCCAGGGATCTCAGGTTTATTATCGCGGTAATTAAAATCAACAACGAGATGGAACGTATTGCGGATATGGCGGTTAACATAGCAATGCGAGTTGATAATATCGCAAAGTTTAACCGATCCGATGTTGATCTTTACGACTTTTCACCCATGTCAAAAAAAGTCATCGGCATGCTGAAAAAGTCTATCGATTCTCTCATCAACAGGGATTCCGCCCTGGCGAAAACGGTTTTCCTCGACGACGATTTTGTCGATGACTTCAGAAACCAGTGCTACGAGGATATCAAACTGAGGATAAAGGGTGACCCGGAGCATCCAGGTTACCACATCAACACCTATCTGCTGGCTCGTCATCTCGAACGGATTGGCGATAGAGCCGTAAATATAGCCGAAGAAGTTGTCTATCTCGTCGAAGGAACAATAACCCGTTTCAATTGAGATGAATAACTTTCAGCCCTTCAGTTCATTTAACCCATTTAGCCCTCAGGCTCGATAAAAAATATGTTTTCATATATCACACCCTGCGTCCTGCTCCTCTCGATTGCCGCATATTACTTAGGCACCAGGCGGGCAAATTCCATTGCAGCTGCCTCAGGTGGAATGAAAGAGCTCCATTCTCTACCAACGCATTATGGGGTATTCACCGCAATATGCAGTGCGGCCCCGGCCTTGATCATTTTTGCTTTATGGATCTTTTTTGAAGACAAGATCATCAGTGTCCTGGTAACCCGCAGTCTCCCGGCTGATCTGCAACAACTCTCCGCAAATGAACTGACTCTTGTCCTCAATGAGGTAAAAAATATCGCCTATGGAGGATTTGGGGCGGGCCATTCCGGTGAGGCGGTCCAGGCCGCAGCAAAAACCTATAACCTCCTGAGCGAATTTGCCAGCAACCTCGTCGCAGGGCTGGTTATAGTGGCCTGCATTGTACCGGGATGTATTGCTTACAAAAAGATTACAAAGGATTTGCGGGCCAGAAACATTGTTGAAACAACAGGTATGGCTTTCCTCATCTGTTGCTCCGGTGTTGCGATACTCACCACCCTGGGGATTGTGCTCTCTGTACTCTTTGAGGCCATTCGTTTTTTCCAGTCCGTACCTCTGACTGATTTTATCTTTGGTCTCGACTGGAGCCCGCAAACAGCAATGCGCGTTGATCAGGCGGGCTCATCAGGTGCTTTCGGCGCCGTACCTGTTTTTGCAGGCACGCTCCTCATTGCCGTTATTGCCATGATGGTTGCAATCCCCATCGGATTGCTCTCAGCTATTTATTTATCTGAATATGCAAGTCCAACCTTTCGCACCTGGGCCAAACCTATTCTTGAGATACTGGCAGGTATTCCGACCGTCGTATACGGCTTTTTCGCAGCCCTCACAGTGGCGCCACTTATCCGGGATCTTGGTTCTGCAACAGGATTTACCGTTTCATCGGAGAGCGCACTTGCCGCAGGACTCGTAATGGGAATTATGATAATCCCGTTTGTTTCATCACTCTCAGACGATGTCATCCATGCCGTTCCTCAATCCATGCGCGATGGATCTTTTGGCCTCGGAGCCACCCATTTCGAGACAATCCGTTATGTGGTCATCCCTGCAGCGCTCCCCGGAATCGTTGGTTCCATACTTCTTGCAGTTTCAAGGGCAATTGGAGAAACCATGATTGTGGTTATGGCTGCAGGACTCTCTGCCAATCTTTCCTTTAATCCGCTTTCGGCAGTTACCACAGTTACCGTACAAATCGTTACCTTGCTCGTTGGTGATCAGGAGTTTGACAGCCCCAAAACTCTGGCAGCCTTTGCCCTTGGTCTACTGCTCTTTGTCTTTACACTATTGCTAAACGTAATCGCCCTTCGAGTGGTACGCAAATACCGGGAACAGTATGAATAGGTTGGCGACGCCTCTATTGCATAATGAATTTCATGACAAATAACCATCTCAACAATCATACAGACAATGACTAATCTCCTCGAACCAGGCCCAAAATTGCGCCGAAGATACCGTGCGGAAAAAATATTCAAGCGAATGGGACTCTCAGCGATCATCGCTTCGCTCTGCTTTGTGTTTTTCCTGTTTTACACAATTATTTCAGACGGATACTCTGCATTTACCCAGACCTATATTGAAATTGAAGTCTCATTCAATAAGGATCTTTTCACCGATGCAAACATCTCCAAAGCCGATTTTCCGGGGCTGGTGAAAAAATCTCTGCTCAAAATGTTTCCAGAGGTCACGAAACGACAGGATAAAAAGCTGCTCTATAGCCTTATCAGCCCGTCTGCCGCCTACACGATGCAAGAACTTGTGGAAGAGACCCCAAAACTGATAGGCACCACACAAAAGATATGGGTGCTTGCCGATGATGACGTTGATATGCTGATCAAGGGCAAGTACCAGCGTGACGTTCCTGAGTCAAACAGGCGACTCAAGGATCTGCAACTCAAATGGATTGACCGTCTCACTGCCGAGGGCATGCTTGAAAAGAAATTCAACACGACCTTTTTCACCTCGGGGGATTCAAGAGAACCTGAACTTGCCGGAATTCTGGGCGCTGCAAAAGGCTCTCTTCTCACCCTACTCATTACCTTATCGCTTTCTTTTCCCATTGGAGTTGCCGCCGCTGTCTACCTTGAAGAATTTGCCCCGGCAAATCGCTGGACAGATATCATTGAGGTGAACATCAACAACCTCGCAGCCGTGCCTTCTATTATTTTTGGTCTGCTCGGCCTTGCTATTTTTATTAATTTCTGGGGCCTGCCCCGCTCAACGCCCATTGTGGGCGGACTGGTACTCACTCTGATGACCCTGCCGACAATCATTATTGCGGGAAGGGCGTCCCTGAAATCTGTTCCTCCGTCCATTCGTGAGGCGGCTCTTGGTATTGGTGCGTCAAAGATGCAGACGGTGACCCACCATGTGCTGCCCCTTGCCCTTCCCGGTATGCTTACCGGAACAATTATCGGTATGGCCCAGGCCCTTGGTGAAACGGCCCCTCTCCTCATGATAGGGATGGTGGCTTTTATTGTGGATGTACCAGGCTCGTTTACTGATCCTTCGGCTGTTTTGCCGGTACAGATCTATCTCTGGGCAGATAGCCCTGAACGTGCCTTTACGGAGAAAACCTCTGCAGCAATTATGATCCTGCTCGCCTTTCTGATAGCGATGAACAGTCTGGCGGTTTTCCTGCGTAAGAAATTTGAAATTAAATGGTAACAGAATCCTAATAATAGCCTGTTCTAATAGCCAGCGACTGGCCAGACATGGCACAACTTTACAAATCAGACAGTACATTAAATTCTAAGGAGAAACGAAAAATGAAATTGAAGACTATTGCAGCAGCAGGCGCTTTGTCGCTTTTACTTTGTGGACCTGCTCTTGCCGCCAGAGATTATATTTCTATTGTTGGGTCCTCAACAGTGTACCCTTTTGCCACTGTGGTCGCCGAGCAGTTTGGCAAAACCACAGGCTACAAGACTCCGAAAATTGAGTCAACCGGATCGGGTGGTGGATTCAAACTTTTCTGTGGCGGTGTTGGGATAAACCACCCCGATATCACCAACGCATCTCGGGCTATTAAAAGTTCCGAAATGGAAAAATGTGCAGAAAACGGTGTGAACGACATCGTTGAAGTAAAGATTGGTTATGACGGAATCGTACTTGCTCATTCTAAGTCCGTTGCACCGCTCAAGCTCACCCGACAGGAAATCTTTTTAGCACTTGCTAAAGACGTACCTGATCCAAAAAATCCAGGAAAAATTATTCCTAACCCATACAAAACATGGAATGAGATTAATTCCAACCTGCCTCCAACCAAAATTGAAGTTCTTGGACCACCTCCAACATCCGGAACCCGGGATGCCTTTGTTGAACTCGCAATGGAAACTGGCGCCGACAGTTTTGACGTTATCAAAGCCATGAAAAAGACGGACAAAGAAGGATACAAAGCACTCAGTCAGACAGTACGTGAAGATGGTGCGTATGTTGAGGCTGGTGAAAACGATAACCTCATCGTGCAAAAACTTCAGGCCAATCCTGCAGCCGTTGGTATCTTCGGTTTCTCCTTTCTTGACCAGAACAGCGATGTGATCCAGGGTTCTTTCATCGAAGATATGCCTCCTACCTTCGAAGCGATTGCAGATGGCTCCTATCCTGTTTCACGCCCTCTTTATTTCTACGTAAAAAAAGCACATGTTGACGTTATCCCTGGAATGAAAGGATACCTTGACGAATTTACCAGCGAAAAAGCCTGGGGCGAAGACGGTTATCTTGCCGATAAGGGTCTGATACCTATGCCAGCAGCTGAAAGAAAGCAGTACCATGAAAACGTCGCTGCTCTCAAAACCCTTGAGATGAAATAATTTTCCAATCACAACTATCGGCAGAATCACCAGATACAGCAGCATCGGGGCTCTAAGGACATCAAGGTCTTTAGAGCCCCGATATGTAAGAGAAAAGCAGCCAAAGAAAGAGACATATTATGGAACTTACAGCCAACCACGCCAGCAACGCCTTTCCAACCATGCTCAGTGAAGAGATGCTAGAAGAGGCCGAGCAGAGCAAAACTCTTGCAACAGCCCGTAAAACCGTTGGCACTCCATTTGTAGATACTCCACGGATGACCTGTAGAGATATTCAGGTTTTCTATGGAGATAAACAAGCCATAAACAAGATGAGCATCGATGTGGCAAGCAATGAAGTCCTTGCCATGATTGGACCTTCAGGGTGTGGAAAATCGACCTTTCTCCGATGCCTCAACCGAATGAACGACACCGTGTTGTCCTGCAGGGTTACGGGAGAAGTCAAACTTGACGGGACTGATATTTATCACCCCTCCGTTGATGTCGTCCCCCTTCGCGCCAGAGTTGGCATGGTATTCCAGAAACCCAATCCCTTTCCCAAGTCAATATATGACAACATCGCTTACGGGCCTAAAATTCATGGCTTGACCAAAAATAAAGATGAACTCGATGAAATTATTGAGACCTCACTGATCCGGGCAGGCTTGTGGGATGAAGTGAAAGACCGCCTGCAGGATCCCGGCACAGGCCTGTCCGGTGGCCAGCAACAGCGACTCTGTATTGCAAGAACCATTGCAGTAAGCCCCGAGGTCATTCTGATGGATGAACCCTGTTCCGCCCTCGATCCCATAGCAACCGCACGGGTAGAGGAACTGATTGCCGAACTGCGGACCCAGTTTTCCATCGTCATTGTGACCCATTCCATGCAACAGGCGGCCAGGGTCTCCCAGCGAACAGCCTACTTCCATCTGGGCGATCTCATTGAAGTCGGAGCCACCGAAAAGGTCTTTACCAACCCGCTTCACCAGTTGACAGAAGATTATATCACAGGCCGTTTTGGCTGATGTACAGGATATTTCACCTCACAAAAAGGCTATAGTAGATAAGATACTGCAGCCTTTTTGGGTGTAATACGAGCCTTCCGACAACTCTCTTCTTGCAGCCAATGTGCATACTTCGCACGCGCATTTTATCTCATCACATCGCCCATTACCTGGCATAAGAATAGGTACGAGCTTGACAACAGACAACATGTTCGTAATTTGTAGGCAATAAGTCTTTTTTCAATAAAACCTTCATAATAGAATATCTTATGAGAGTATTTTTGCAGTACACTTTTGCAATACTTGCCCTTTCTTATTATGGAGGTCAGGTCTGACCTTTTCTCGAGCAGATGCCCCCCGTGAAACTGGGGGCCATAATTTTTTTCAGTTTTATACCTCCCCTTATTTTTCGCCCCTTTCTCAGTAAAATATTTATCCACTCTGCCCCCCTACTGCAGCGGCCACAAAGAGCTTTTGTTCTCGATTTTTCAATCTGTATCTTTGCAGGAATTCTGATGAACGGTCATAATCTTATACGCTACGACCTTCCGTTTATCTATACCCTGTCTCCAATGATTGGCTGCATTATCGCCGGCCTTTTTATCGGTCTTGACTCAGCACTTGCAGGGGAACGAAGTATAATTTTACGGGCAATGCAGGACCAGTGTGTTGCTTCAATTCCTGAAAAATTATTCCCTGTAACTCAGAAATTCACCCTGGTTGCGGTAACAGCATCAATCCTTGTTGCCATTGTGATCATTCTTATCTTTACCCGTGATATTCAATGGCTGGCAGACAATATTCAGAATGCCAACGCAATTCATGATGTCACCATGACCGTTATCATTGAAGTTTTCTTTATTGTTTCCGTGCTCATTATTTTAATTGTCAATTTGATTCTCTCGTACTCAAAAAATCTCCAGCTTCTATTTAAAAACGAGACTGAAATACTCATTAAGGTGAGTAGTGGTGACCTTTCGAGCAAAGTTCCAGTTGTCACCCAGGACGAATTTGGCTTCATAGCCGGACATACCAATCAAATGATCGACGGCTTACGCCACCGCTTTAAATTGATAAGCTCTTTAAAGCTGGCAGAAGAAGTGCAGCAAAATCTCCTTCCCCAATCAAGCCCCTTTCTCAAAGGATTCGACATCAGTGGCTCTTCCATCTATTGCGATCAAACTGGCGGTGATTATTACGACTATTTTCTTTTGCCAAACCAGTCACTTGGCGTAGTCGTAGCGGATGCGGTGGGTCATGGGATCGGGGCTGCCATGCTCATGACTTCAGTCCGGGCTTTTCTAACCTCCGCCATAAAGAGATACAGAAACCCAGCCTCACTCATACACGAAGTCAATCAGTATATCTCCAATGACTGCGAAAAATCTGGACGGTTTACCTCGATGTTTTTTGTAGAAATTAGCCCACAATCTAAAAAGCTTACTTGGATTCGTGCCGGTCACGAGCCACCCCTGTTCTATCATGTCATGACAGATTCGTTCAGCCAACTGGAAGGTGCAGGTCTGGTCCTTGGCATTGATAGTCGCTACGAATTTGAAGAAAATATTACTCATTCTCTTATGCCAGGAGATATTATTCTCATAGGAACTGACGGCATCAGCGAGGCCACAAACCAAGAGGGTTTGCTCTTTGGGCGTGAACGTATCAAAGAAATTATAAGACAATATGCCAATAAATCGGCCCGGGAAATACAGGAGAGACTCTTCCTTGAAGTGCAGAATTTTTATGGCAATGTTCACCAGCAGGACGATATCACCCTGGTCCTGATCAAAGTGAAAGAAGACCCACAATAGTAATAATTACTATTGACTATCCGTTGATCTTCACTATATTCGTAGGGTAATCCTAGCAACTTCAACACTTCATATTTTTTTGATGTCTTCGGTGCGATTGTACAAACAGTTCAATCGTCATGACCGGCGCGTAAAACAAAATGGTTTCTTTTATAGTGACGATTCTCCCAGGAGAAAATCCGTAGCACCACAGTCAGTTTCTTATTCAAATTAACCAACAGAGAGGTAAGTATGAAAAAAATTGCTCTTTCACTGGCAGTCCTTTTCGTTTCACTCGGGTTTTACATGGCAAGTGCCCAGGCTCATTGTGAAATCCCCTGTGGTATCTATGACGACGAACTCAGGATGAATCTGATTATCGAACATGCGGGCACCATCGAAAAATCGATGAAGAGTATTACTGAGCTTGAAAGCGGCAAAGACATCAATCAGCTGGTCCGTTGGGTCACCAACAAAGACAAACATGCTGAATACATCCAGGATATTGTCACCCAGTACTTCATGACCCAGAGAATCAAATTCGACGCGGCTGATTACGATAAAAAGATTGCGGCCCTGCATAAAATGCTCGTATTCAGCATGAAATGTAAGCAGACAACAGACCTTGCAAATGTAGAGTCATTGCGAGCAGCAGCAGAAGAGTTTAAACACCTCTACTTCAAACATTAAAAACCCTTTACAGCAACCAAAAGCCGGTTAACGTCTTTTAACTGCAGGGCAGTAAAAAACTAACAAGATCAAGCTTTTTTATAACAAAAAACCTGAAAACATCTGACTGTTTTCAGGTTTTTTTGTAGGCGAAAAATAGAGGCCAGTCAACGTTTAGAATACGAATAAATTATTTCCCGTAAAAACTGTATATGATTGCGCATTCCATCTCGAGCCACCTTCGGGTTGTGCGTTTTAATGCCTTCCAGAATGACCAAATGCTGCCGTTCCACCGCTTCAAGATTTGCCTGCACTTCATAAAGAAACGAATGTAACTCCTTTATCCGAAAGAACATGTACTCATAAAACCGTTTGGTCAAATCGACATAGACTGAATTGTGCGTTGCATAGGCAATACCCATATGAAAAGCAATATCCGCCTCTGTCTCGGTCTCCGCTGTGGGAACGACACCTTCCTCACGCTTCAGGGTGTCCTCAAGGAAAACAATATCGCTCTCCGTGGCCCTTTCGGCAGCAAGCGTTGAACCGTGTAATCCCAGACCTATTCTGAACTCCAGAAGTTCATCCACTGTGGACTTTCCCGGTGAAATAATAGAGGCAAACGGATTGTTGGAATCTGAAACATCCCGATTCACTACAAAAGTTCCTTTACCTTGACGCGTCTCCAGATAGCCCATTGTGATTAGCTGAGTGATAGCATTCCTGACCGACGTGCGGCTGACCCGCATTGTATCCGCGAGGTCTCTTTCCGGGAGAAGTTGCTCTCCAGGTTTGAGTTGCCCCCTGAAAATACTGTCTCTGAGTTGTTCGAATACCAGTGTCGAAACCTGTTTCTGTTTGACTGGCAAGTAAGCATTATTTTTCATAATGTGCGTTTACACGGTTTATCTGTTGTTTTTTATCTACCTCCCTGGCACTGTTGAGTACCAGCTCTTTGTCACCCTAATGCATTTTTTTTCTTCTGAGAAGTATCTTTGCTTGCTCGAGTAGATAAGTTCTGATAAATTGTGTGGTTATTTTTCGGGGGTAACCCGACGGCGGTCACGGCTACCCGCCTTATCAAAACCGAGGATACTCTTCTATTGGTTCGTTTAAAGGCTCAGCCGTCTCCTCTGTCATTTCTCCCATTTCTATCCATTTTGAATGACGATTTTCTTTCTGAGGCCCCTGCATGACCACTATGAACCTTGCCCTATCACATTTTTCCAACGAATCTCTCTGGCTTCTTCTCTTACTGGCCAATTTCTTCGCTATCATTATTTCCTATCGTTTATTTGGTAAAATCGGCCTCTATATCTGGATTCCGATTTCTACCATTCTCGCTAATATTCAGGTGCTCAAAATGGTGGACCTCCTTTCCATAGGGGTTACCCTTGGTAATATCACCTATGCCTCCTCTTTTCTGGTCACTGATATTCTGTCGGAAAATTACGGTAAAAAGGCTGCGAGAAAAGCTGTTTTTATCGGTTTCTTTTCTCTTGCCGCAACAGTAATCATCATGAACATTGCCCTGAATTTTAAACCGAATGAATTTGATTTTATTCAGGAAAGTCTCAACAACATCTTTGCCATCCTACCACGCATTGCCCTGGCCTCTCTCATTGCCTACGGCTTCTCTCAGCTTCATGATGTATGGTCATATAATATTTGGAAAAACCTTTTTCCAAGTGACAAATACCTCTGGCTCCGCAATAACGCCAGTACCATGGTCAGCCAACTCATCGACACTGTACTCTTCACCTTCATCGCCTTTTGGGGTCTTCTTCCCAATAGTGAATTCGTGCAGATCCTCATCACGACTTATTTGCTTAAATGGATCGTAGCAGCAATCGACACCCCATTTCTTTATCTGGCAAAATTGATGTATGATCGATCAATGATCAGCACTGAAATGGACGAGGATTAATGAAAGATAGACAGGACAATAGGTGATGAAGCAAAAGATGTATTGTCAAAAATTATGAAACAGCAAACAAGAGTGCTGCCATTCTCAAAAAGGTCACTATAGCGTTAATCTCTGATATTTTTTAGCGCAGATTATTCCTTTGTTTGAGTTGCAAATCCGCGTTGATCCAATTACGTTATTAAAAACCTAATTGAAAAAATACAGCTTTTTCAAGTCCAGGGTATGTTAAGATCTTGTCAACAAGCCATAACAATTAACACCTAAATCTTGCAACCGGTAAGGTTGACGGATATGTGAGGCACCGGAGCTACAGCCGTATATACATACGTCAAAGCTCTGCTAACACGACAGATTCGGTGAAATCGCCGGTCCCGAAGGGGAGCAATTAAAAGAAAATAATACTCAGGATATGTGATTGCTACAATAAGCATTGTGAGTGCAACATATTGTTTTACATAAATAAATTATTTTCTTATTGTGCGTGTGCATGGTTTAGGTAACAATCTACCGGAAATTTCTTAAACGCATATGCTTTGTCTGACTAATGTAGAGAATGAACTTTTCCACGCAATTCAAGACCCGGTGTTTGTCGTTACTCCTGACGGCATAATTATTGATGCCAACGACGCGGCACTCCACGCTGCTAAAAAACAGCTCCCCGCAATTTTAGGCCAGGGAATTTGTAAAATCATCCATGGGGGCAGCTCGCCACATCTCAAATGTCCGCTCGAAGATTTTTTACTTACCTGCTCTTCGCGCGCTGAAGAGACCACACTTCCGGGCCTGGCTGGCGAATATTTACTGACAATATCACCCGTAAAAGACAAAGATGAAACAGTTCGGAAAATTCTTCTTATAGCAAGGGAACTGACCGGGGATGAGATGAGGAAAGCTGACTCTCTGAGAACGGCTCAAATGGCCGCGATCGGTGAACTTGCTGCAGGCGTCGCCCATGAGGTCAACAATCCAATCACCGGAATCATTAATTTTGCGCAACTGCTGCTCGACGACAGTGAAAAAGATTCTCTGCAGGCTGAACTCCTAAAAAGAATAGTCAACGAAGGCGAAAGAATTGCCCTCATCACTAAAAACCTGCTCTCTTTTGCCCGTGAAAGCGACAAAGGCAAAGAACCTATTGACATTCTTCAAGTCATCAAGGATAGCCTCTCTCTTGTAAAGCATCAGTGCACGAGAGATGGTATCAAAATACAAGTGGATTATCCGAATGTCCCGTATCAGGTAATGGGTAATTTCACCCAATTACAGCAAGTTATTCTCAACTTGATAAGTAACGCACGGTATTCTTTAAATGAGCGGTACCCCAACACTTCTCCCGATAAAAAAATCGAAATTAACTTTCATACAATTTTAAATGAGGAAAACGGATCTATCATTCAGATTTTCATCAAAGATTCCGGCACGGGCGTTCCCCAAGGAATTCTGAAGAAAATATTTCAACCGTTTTTTACCACAAAACCGTCCGGCAAGGGAACCGGACTGGGGCTGAGTATCAGTTATGGCATCATTCAGGACCACGGAGGCATGATAAAGGTTGATTCAATTATGCATAAATATACCAAAATGATATTAGAACTTCCCGCACTTGGCACCTAACCCCGGTAAAGGGGAAAAAACCGGGATTCTCGGTTCAGTGTTCTACAGGTATGCGATAGACTCCAGGGGAACATTGAAATGAATGTCAGCTTTACAGGAGTAAGGCACTGAAATGGACAATCAAACCTACCAGGAAGAAGAGAGTCGAATCCTTATAGTTGATGATGAAGCGAGTATTCGTCTGACTTTTGAGATGTTTCTCGCCCGGGAAGGATATGGACCTATAACGACGGCTGCTACTTTTGATGAAGCATTAGTTGCAATCAAAAACCAAGAGTTTGATCTTATCATCAGTGACATCGTTCTCGAGGAGAAAAAAGGAACGGATCTTCTTCATGCAATCAGGGAATCTGATATCAAATGCCCTGTAGTGATGGTAACTGGGTATCCAAATCTCGATACCGCCGCTGATGCCGTCCGTTACGGCGCATTTGATTACATTTCCAAACCCGTAAACAAAGAAACACTGCTGAAGTTTGTTCGACAGGCGCTGAAACACTGGCGCCTGGAAAACGAAAAGAAAAGACTTCAGCAGGAAAATGATAAATTTAAACGTTATCTTGAAACAATTTTCAGCTCGGTGCGGGATGCCATCGTCACCATAGATAATGAGATGAAAATTGTACAACTCAATGAAACTGCAAAACAATGGCTTCTCTCTTCTTCGTCTACAAACCAGAGAGACCTAGAATCCTACCAAAGTACAATGGCAAAGGCCTGCCTGCAGGATGCAAAACAGGTATTGTCAACCGGTAAAGAAGTAAGGGAACATCAGATCGAATGTAAAATATCCGATGAAAATCTTCGAATCATTAGTCTTAATGCGGCCCCATTGAAAGACGGATTTGATGAATTCGATGGAGTTGTCATAGTCGCAAGGGATATCACCCTCCCTGCAGCAGAAGTAGACACCAATTTCAGAAACTCTTTCCATGGCTATGTGGGGTCGAGTCCTGAAATACGAGCTATCTACAAACTCATTGAAAATGTTGGTAAAGTTGATACGGCTATTTTGGTAACCGGTGAATCCGGTACCGGCAAGGAACTGGCAGCAGAGGCTTTGCATGCTGAAAGCTCCCGGCGAGATATGCCACTCATCAAAGTTGACTGTGGGGCGATTACCGAAGAACTCTTGGAAAGTGAGCTTTTTGGCCACAAAAAAGGGGCGTTTACTGGTGCGAACGCGGACCGCCAGGGTCGACTCATGCTTGCAGATAAGGGGACACTATTTCTTGACGAGATCGGGGACATTTCACCTCGCATGCAATTGCGTTTACTCAGGTTTCTCCAGGAAAAGACCTTCACGCCAGTTGGCCAGGATACCCCAGTCGAAGTCGATGTCAGAATTATCGCCGCGACCAATATTGATTTTACCCAGAAAATAAAAGACGGGAGTTTCCGTGAAGATCTTTATTATCGACTCAAGGTCGTTGAAGTTAAATTACCCCCCTTGCGTCGTTTAAAAGACTCAGTTCCTATCCTGGCCCACCACTTTCTTTCGCTTTTCCGTGAGAAACTGAAACGAAATATTCATGGCATTTCCGACCAGGCTATGGAGAGACTTGTTCAATACTCATGGCCGGGTAACGTTCGCGAGCTTCGCCATGTTATCGAAAGAGCTTGTGTATTATGTGAGGGAACGACTATCTCGCTCGTTCACTTTCCAGAAGAAATCCAAAACGCAATTCCAGGGACTGATCCCGCGACAGATATTCACACACTGACTCGGCAAAGCTCAACTCTTCTCCCGTATGTGAGCGAAAAAGATGAAATTATTGATATCCTGAGGCGTGCACGCGGCAATAAGGCGAAAGCATCACGCATGCTCAAAATTGATCGATCTACTCTTTATCGTAAAATGCAGCGACTTGGAATTGTCTATGACAATGCGACACTACCCTCCACAAACAGCAACAGTTAGCATTTTAATTGTGTTGCAATAACGTTGCGCGCAACAGTAATGCAACATATATCACTCCACTAGCTACACTTTCGCAACACTATTTTGTCTTTTCTGTCTCCCATTCTTGCAATAGATTTCCTTTTAAATTATCTTGTTTCACCTTACACACAGTTGCCACGTTGAATACTTGTGTGCTCAGGTACGTTTAGTTTTCGATTATTATAATTTGGCATGAAACGTGCTTTAGAACTGGTATATCCACTAAAAATTAAAGAAACAGCCCACAAATAGGAGAAACAATGAAAAATGCAACCGCAATAACCAGAGACAAAAGTGTAGCCCTTGATACCGTCAGTATTGGAAATGGTCAAATAGGTGTTGGTGTGATCGGTGTTGCATCGGTACTCATTGGCTGCTGGGCAGTTGTTAGTCTAATTGCCGGTATGGTCACCAGTGGCGGCCCAGCCGAACTTTTAAGTAATTTATTCAAAGCAATTACAGGCTAAGTCTACACTCGCCCGGATCTCCCAAAAAATACAAATAAAAAGAGGTATCTAAAGTGGAAAGAAAAGCAATTGCCAGAGAAATGTCGGTTTCTAAAACTACGGTCCATGAAGTAGAACAAACCAGTAGTGAACTTCACAAGGTTGGGATGTATGTTTCAGGTGCCTGTGCTGCAATGATTGGGGTTTGGGGTCTTGTCTGTTTATCCAGTGCTTTTATTTCCACCGGTGGCCCTATTGAACTATTGAAAAGTCTGTTTGGCGCTACGTTTGGCACTATGTAAATTTTCTGTTTTATAGGGTATTATATAAACTCACGACAAATTCGTATTGTCGTGAGTTTTTTTCGGCTGGAGAGACTCGCCCCTCTCTGGCTTTTATTCTATCAAAGGCTTTCCTGGAGAATAACCTGAATAGAAGTTGTAACCTCACAACTTTCTTATCTTTTTATTTCTTATATGATGCAAGAAAATCATCACATGGTCGTAATGCCTTAGTTCTTTACCCGAAAAGGCTGTCATAATAAGGCTGGAAAAAGAGAAGTGGCTTCAAAATTAGAAACTCAATTCTACCAGCAGACAGCAAACCAAGAGAGGCCTTCGAGACGCTTATCCCGGCCAGCTTTTCGCTGAGTGGGTTTGGTCGAAGGGTGGTTTAAAACACGGCTGTTGTAAAACGCTGCTCGTTCCAAATGAGCTTTGAGGTCAATACTCAAGTAGGTTAATAAATGGAACTTAATGGGATTATTTAACAATTAGATGTCAATTTTACTCCGCAATCTCATACTGTTTTTTCTTTTTACCATACTGCTCATTCTCGGTTATGGAATTTGGAATGTAGAACACACCTTCCGGACAGTAAACTACAGTGAATTTCGCTATTGTCTAACACATCACAATCTTGCGACAATAACTTTTATCGGCAATAGAGTTATCGTGCAACATGCTGATGGGGACAGTTATGAGACAACTGTACCTGATCCTGAAAAACTCATTTCCGAGCTTCAAGAAAAAGATATCCAGATCATTTTCAAAAAAGACCGCTCGGATCAAATTTTTCAGACCATCGCCCTCATCTATATTATTTTACTTTCCCTTACAGTTGTTCTTTCCCTGATCAAGAAAAAAAAGAGCGAGGATGACAACAAGTTTGCATCGGATAAAATCATTTTGCCAGACGGTCCCCACAAAGCAATCACATTTGATGATGTTGCTGGGGTGCCTGAAGCCCTTGAAGAATTACAAGAAATTGTCAGTTTTTTGAAAGATCCTGATCAGTATAGCCAGATAGGAGCAGTCAGTCCTAAGGGGATATTGCTCCAAGGCCCTCCCGGCACTGGCAAAACATTGCTCGCAAGAGCAATAGCCGGGGAGGCAAAAGTTCCGTTTTACAGTTTTAGTGGCTCCGACTTTGTAGAGATGTTTGTAGGTGTTGGCGCTTCAAGAGTAAGAGATATTTTCAAAGACGCCAAAGCCAAAGCGCCATGTATTATCTTTATTGATGAAATCGACGCTGTTGGCGGAAGAAGAGCAGGAGGGGATACGGCCAGTGGACAAGACGAAAGAAGTCAGACACTTAATGCCCTGCTTGTTGAAATGGATGGTTTCAGCACCTCTGATACAATTATTGTTTTAGCTGCAACGAATAGACCTGATATTCTGGACCCGGCTTTAAGGCGCCCGGGGCGGTTTGATCGGCAAGTTAATATACTACCACCCGACACAAAGGGAAGAGAGAAGATTCTTCAAGTTCATGGTGCCAAAGTAGCTCTTGCACCAGATTTTAATATGGCAAAAATTGCCAGTATGGTTCCTGGTTTTACAGGTGCAGAGCTTGCTAATCTTGTCAACGAGGCCGCTCTTCTGGCCGCCAGGGACAAAAAGAATTACGTTGATTATATTGATTTTGAGCATGCCCGTGATCGTATCATGATGGGGGTTGAGCGAAAAGGTATGATCATCTCCGAAAGCGACCGGGAAGTGCTTGCCTATCATGAAGCAGGTCATGCCATACTGGCTAAGTTATTACCGAACTCTGACCCCATCCATAAAATAACCATTATCCCTCGAGGACTGGCCCTAGGGCAGACGCAGCAGCTCGCGGTGAGTGATAGAAACAGTTATTGTTACAAGTATCTCAAGAGCAGAATTACCATCCTCATGGGAGGAAGAGCCGCGGAAGAATTGGCTTTTCAAGAGCGAACAACCGGCGCCCAGGGTGATATAGCCCAGGCAACTGAACTCGCGACCAATATGATTTGCAAGTGGGGAATGAGTGATGCAGTTGGACCTCAAGCCATGATCGTCGATAACGCCGGTTTTCTTGGTGGTGGCGCCAGACGAATGGAAATGAGCGATAAAACCTCGGAGACTATCGACAAAGAAATAAAAGAGCTCCTTGAAACCTGTAGCCAGGAAGCGACATCAATCCTTCAAGAGAAATACTACCTTCTCAAACGACTGGCTGCTATCCTACTTGAGGTCGAAACTCTCGATGAGGAAGATTTAGAGATCATAATAACCCGCCATTGTACGAACGAGATTCAAGCAGACACTGTTGATATACATCAATGCAAAACCTGTCCTGCGGCTGACAAGTGTATTCACTCAAAACTAAAAAAGGGATAATCCATGCGGTCCTTAAAAAAAATGGGTTACATATCTTTTGCAGGTGTTGCTTCCCTACTTATTTTAGTTATCATCTTCAGTATCCGCCAATACCAGCTCACCGAAAGATATAGTGCAATCAGCACTCAAAGTGAGGAAATGCTTTTTCAGTTCTCCACAATTCGTGAACAGATAACGACCTCTCTGATTGAAAAAGACTGGGAGCAGATTATCAGTACGGCAAACCAGCTTAAGGTTCTAAATTCGTCGCTCACAAGGCTCCAGGAAAACACACTTATTCCCGGTGAGTATCGACTTGACATGGCAAAACAGTTTGACCTTTCGGGCTTGGCCATCGCATCAAAAGCAATTCTATCCAGTAAAGACAAAACGGCCCACAGTCTCAATCTGCAAAATAAAATGCGCATACTTGCAGAGTATTTGATGCAATTTGACAGAATCATTGTCAGTCAGATGCGAGCAAAGGTTGTGCAATTTCAAACAGTAATGATCGGTGCTCTTGCCGCGGTCATTTGTCTCATTAGCTTTTCACTGCTCTTTCTCTATAAAAAAACAATGGTGCCTTTGCTCCATATTATTCGACAAACTGAAGACCCTGCTGTGCTCGCCAGTGGTATCAGCTACAACAATGATGCCTGTTCCGAAATAGCCATGTTTATAGACGCAGTAAATGATCTCCTTGAAAGAAATGGCAGTCGCTCAGCTGTGAATGGCAATCAACAACCTCGCAACGAACAACTTGCTGCCATTATCAATGAAAGTAATAATTTATCGAACGGTATCATTAACTATGCTCAATTATTAGCTGATTCATATCGGGAAGCGGGAATTGGCAAGGAAGAAACGAAAATTCTGCAAAATATCATTCATGCTGCCGAACGTGTTGCTCAGCTCAATAAAGAAATTTAACACCTGAAGTTTGCAATTGATGAGTCGGATTCTACGCTGACCTGCCGAATATGCGAGACAGCAAAGCTGAAAACGTATACATAATTCAACCGTCAATCACAAAGCTTATTCGCTGGAATTATCAATTCCTGAGGGTAGCAAAGAACAGAACACTTGTACTCATGCAGTGATGCGTTTATAAAGTGTTTTTTATGAATGCAACATGTCGTTTTACGATGACAAATCATTTGATCTGTATTTTGTGAATGCAAGATTGAGATAACACTCTTAGAGGGCATTATACATACTCCCGGCTTTCTAATAGTTTATGGAATTAGAACGGTTACATAGAGCTATAACAAACCCAAAATGGCTGATTAGGAGCTTGTCTGAGAAGCTCTACAAATACTTTGTTTTATTCTGATTAATTTCTACCGGAGCACCACTATGACCCAAAGCACTTTATTGAAAAAATGTTTCTTGATCTTTTCAGCATATCTCCTTCTTGTTGGTAATGGGTTGGCCGATGAGAGTTACGATGCTGACACCTATGGTCCTGAAGCACCAATTGTCTGGAAAGAACCCGCCATGGCCACCTTTGACCATAAAATTCATACTATGGAAGCCGGACTTGAATGTGCCGACTGCCATGATGACATTTTTGCAATGGAATCCAAAGCCGATTCACAGCGCGAAACCTTCACCATGAAAGCAATGGCCGAAGGGCAAACCTGCGGGGCGTGTCATAACGGCAGCGATGCATTTGATTCTGCCGGCCAATGTGGTTCGTGTCACTTTGCTCCCACTGAAAAAATCATTTTTACACAACCGGTAAAATCAGTCGTTTTTGATCACTCGATTCATGTAGGAAAGGGTGAACTTTCCTGTGAATCTTGTCATAAAGAAGTTTTCACTATGAAACAGGGTGGCGTTGAAGATCAGAAACCCTTTATTTCTGACAATCCTGCTGAAAAGAGACAATACCTCACAGACCTTCATAAAAGATACTGTGGTACCTGCCATGATTCATCACAAGCCTTCGGGTACCTTACTCGGTGTACTGTTTGCCATATCGGAGTAAAAGGAGCAGTGGAACTGGCAGAGGAAGAAACAACAATAGATGCCCCTAAAAAGAGCAACCACTAAGCTGCATCCCGGTATCTTTCCAATGTAGTGGAATCAACGGGATCTATCTTATTTCCATTTTATCGAGTGATAAATATAATCAAGAGAGGAAAAAATGACCGCCAGAATTGTTAACATTTCAAAAAGATGGGGATTTCATGGCCTTACAGCCTTGAAAGATGCAAGCCCCGGCTACAAAATCATAATGGGTTTTTTTCTCCTTATGACCATGGCTGGACTCGCATTTGGGCTGCATGCATTATACGTGGGATATCACCATGTCTATGGGGTAACCCGGGAAATTTCTTGGGGGCTCCTCATTGCGGTGTACATATTTTGTGTCGTTACCTCAACGGGCCTCTGTATTATTTCTTCCATAGGCCACGTTTTTGGCGGGGAAGCATTTATGCCCATAGCTAAACGTGCGGTCTTCATGTCGATCATCTTTATGTTTGGTGGGTTTTGCATCATTTTCTTTGACATTGAGAACCCTTTCAGAATGGCTATCTGGAATGTTTTCTCTCCAAATTTTGTGTCCAACATGTGGTGGATGGGAACTCTGTATGGTGCATATCTGCTCTTCATGATCATTGAATACTACTTTTTACTCGAGCAAAACCATACACTCTCAAGGCTGATGGGCTTCTTTGGTTTAGTTGTCGGAGTTGCAGCACATAGTAATCTTGGAGCTGTCTTTGGAATGCTCCATGGTCGTCCATTCTGGTATGGCCCTTACCTCCCCATCTATTTTATTTTCTCTGCCGCAATGTCAGGCGGTTGCGCTATTCTTTTTTTCACGACGCTGGGTTGGAAAATCAATCCCGAAATCATGAACCAACGTATGGAGCGCGCCGTTAAAGCAGTAACTCAAGTCACGATCTTCCTTATCTCCGTAATTATCTTCTTCACTATCTGGAAAATTTTAACAGGAATGGTCTCAGAAGGTAAAGAATTGATAATTATGTCGCTCTTAACAGGCGATTATGCAGTCAATTTTTGGCTATTTGAAGTTTTTCTCGGCATGTTTTTACCTCTTTATCTACTGATCCGTTCCAGGGGAAATAATTTTAATTTGATCTTAGTGGCAACAGGGCTCATGATGATAGGTATCTTTTACATGCGCTATGATATCGTCATTCCGGGCCAGATGGAGTCTGTGTACCACTCACTTGGTGTTGTTGAAGCTTCTGATCTACTGAGCTACACTCCGAGCCTGCATGAAATCATGGCCTCACTGTTTGGCATCGGCTTTATTGCCCTTACCTACTTTGCTGGAGAAAAAATGCTCAACGGCCATCAACTTGAAAAACATGAGATTGTCCCTGAGGGCGGCTATATCTGCCCTGGTTGTGGTGCTATCCACTTTATGGAAGAAGGTGAAACGGAAGAAGATGCCATGAAACGTCACCATAGAATTTGGTGATACCCTGAGTAACTCTCCTGTCATACTGGTTCATCCCGATAAACGGGAGATAAGCATAGACTTCGAAAAAATTTATAAGGCACTAAGAACCAGGAACAGAGACAGTATCACCACCAAACTGAATGAATAGGTAAAAGGATAAGATATCATGAAGTATCCCAAATTAAGCTTGGATAAACTAATAAATGAAGGGACGGGGTCAGTCACCGTTCAGGAACGAAGAAAATTCCTTAAACTCGGCCTTTCCATTGCCGGGGTATACGCTGGTGGAACAATACTGTCACTCACCTCCGTAATTGGCAAAGCCCAGGCATCAGGGGGAGGAGTTTTTGTTGAAAAATACCCCTATAATCCACACTATAGCATGGTTATTCGTCAGTCTCTCTGTATTGACTGTGAAAAATGTGTTGACGCCTGCAACATGACAAATCACGTACCAGAGTATGGGTACAGAACCCGGATCCTGACAAAAAAATACACAGGTAAACTTGACAAGCAAGTTGAGTTTATTCCTGTGCTCTGCAACCAGTGTAACAAGCCTGCATGTGTACGAGCGTGTCCTACAAAGGCAACTTATAAAGATCCGGTTACAGGCATTGTCCTTATGGAAAACAAAAAATGTATTGGTTGCAAGACATGCATTCTCGCCTGTCCATATGATGCACGCTATTTTAATGTTGAAAAACGTGCAGTTGACAAGTGTGATTTTTGCTGGGACAAAAGACTTTCTCAAGGAGAAACAGAGACGGGGTGTTCAGCTGCTTGTCCGACGGGCTCAAGAACTTTCGGTAACCTCACAGATCCTGAAAACATTGTCTATAAGCTCGTCCATCAACTTGAAGAACAAGTATGGGTTATTCGTCCTGCAGATGACACAAAACCCAACATTTTCTATATGAAGGGAAATATGCGTTCTGTAGACAATATTCTCAATGAGCAGAAATTCAAATATTTCGACCCAAACAAAAGTTGATATTTACAGTATTTAAAAACTTTTCCTGATGTACCGGAAAAGTTTTTGTTATCTTCTTTCCAATGAAAAAAGGTCTGTCCAACACAGTTGGACAGACCTTTTTCATTTTTCTAATAACCCAGGCTACTACAGGGAAAATCTCTCAGTGCGCACTCGTGCGAAAAGTTTCATCAAAAAAGCGCTCTCCGATTAAGAAACCAAACCCAACGACCCCCAGCCCCGCAACGACTATAAGATATTCAGAAACTGTTGGCGTATAGGGTAGATATTGTGGGACTCCGACAAATCCGTAATCGCTTGGAATAATCTGCCCGGAGACCACTAAGTTGAAACGCGAGAAGAATTGTCCAACCAGAACCATAATAGCGGCTGCAGTCATGACAGATATAGATTTCAAACGGGTAATTGCCAGGAGTAAACCTGGCAGAACCAGACCTAAACCAATTTCAAAAACCCAAAAATTTATAGCCAATGGTCCTTTAAAAAGAGAATCGGCTGCCATTATCATTTCGTCGTTACTCGCATACGCGTTGATAAATTTCCATACAGTTGCAAGAGTCACAAGAAACGTCATAAGAACCATGACCTTGCCGGCAGTCTGCAAACCCTGAAAAGTATCCGTAGCCATCTGACGTCTTTGCAGAAGATGACTGAAGTGTGTGAACATCACAATAGCTGCAGCCCCGGATAAGACGGCACATGAAAGAAAAAATATGGGAAGCTGAGAACCATACCAGAAAGGTTTCGCTTGAAGGGACGCAAAGACTGAACCAAGATTACTGTTGGCAAGGGCCTCAGTAATTGCCGCGACAACTCCCAGGATAATAGCGATCGAATAGCGTTTGGTTAATATCAGCAAGAGCTCTAGAAACATAACCCCAACAGCTATGCCATATAATGTTCCCATCCACCAGATATTCGAGGTCACATTGGGATGTAGAATCACCCCCAGCGGCATCCGCCAGACATTTTCGATTTCAAGACCAATAACGGTAAAAGCTCCGAGCAGAGTGATTATCGATAACCACACCATCCTGTTGGCCAACGGCGCCATCTGATTCCCCCCGAAGGCATGACTAAACGCAGCAAGAAGACAAAGGCCTGTAGAAACAATAGCAAAATAGGCATATACGCCGATAAGCATTCCCCAGGGCATCTCACGGGTGTTTGCAAATGCATGGTGATGACCGATCACTTGAGCGTAAACGGCCCCGGCCACACCAATAAAAATCAAAAACAGACTCAGCCACATCAATTTATTTCCTGGAACTGTCACTGATGATGTCGGCATTGTGGTCGTATTATTTCCCTTCATTCCCCTTCTCCTTCAACATAAACATCGTTCTATTTGATATTCAAATTAGTGCGTTTTCTCAGTTGCCCCATCCGCTCCGAGCAATCGAGCTTGTCCCCGAGCCCCGATATGGCAGGCTGTGCAACGAGTATTTGAAGCAAAGGCTGTGGATCCATCATGACAGGCACCGCAATAACCACCTTCATAAAGTGTTTTCATGGTAAAATCTTCATTTTCTTCAGCTACCCCCGCTTCCATCTCAAAGAGATCATCATGGCAGGAGTCACACTCAAGACCTCCCTGCATGGTATGAACCTTATGTTCGAAGACAACTGATTTAACTGGTTTTACCCAGATAATGGGATCTTTTGGACCATAGGTATCTTCATCATATTCCTCCTGCTCCTGACCATCACCACTGGCCCAGAGCAATGCACCGGTAAGCAGGAAAACACCGAGTACCATCAACATCAAAAGCTTCTTCATTTTTTTCTCCTACGTATCATCTTCATTCCACATGTTTTGAAATGGATGAACACATTACAATCAGTCTCAGGAATTTATATAAAACACATTTGGGATAGCACCTGTCTCCGGACGTAACACCCAAACCATAGTCTCCGGTGAGTGAACGAGCTGGGAAACCCGGCTTGCAGGATCAGCTAAGTTTCCGAACACTCGAACATCCGCTGGACACGCCTCGACACAAGCAGGGGTCATCACTCCCTTGGATAACCTTGACTGGAAACAAAAATCACATTTATCCACGGTTCTTGCTTCTTCTTTAAAATACCGGGCATTATAGGGACAAGCAGCCATACAGGTTTTACAACCAATACAGCGGCTCGGTTCCATAACAACGATACCGGTTTTCTCATCCTTCCAGGTTGCTGTCGTCGGACACACTCTTACACATGGCGGCCGATTACAGTGATTACAGAGGACCGGTACAAAAATTGTCTCATACTTATCTTCTCCAAGAGAATGTCTCTTTTCTAAGATGGTTGTCCTGAAGCCATAACTGGGAACATTATTTGTTTTAACGCAGGCATCTTTGCAACGTTCACAGTCTATGCAAAGTTTCTCCCTCAAGACCATACTGTAATGAGGATTGTATGGATATTTCCCCAGTTCTGGGACTACACCGGATGCCGATGCTCCATGGGCATTTTTCACGGAAACAAGAGACAACACACTTCCACCCAGGTACATTCCCGTTACGGCAAATCCGATCTTTAAAAAATTCCTTCTTTCAACTGAAGACAGACTGCTAACATCTTCGCTTTCCATCTTTTCTAAATCATCAATTTTCATCCTTAAACCTCTTGATTTACTCAACACCCTGGAAATTACATCGATTCAGCACGTAAGCCACCTTCCGGATCTCCTGCAAGCCTTCAAGTCATAATAAAAGACCACATTGCACTGCATTAATATAAAATAGTAAAAATTTCGCCTCCTAACCACAGAAACGCTGACAGGTGACGTCTCTGGAACCCTCTAAGCCTTGATCATGAACAGATACTGCTGTTAAATATTTTTCGCGCAACGAGCCAATATGTAGAAACACATTTTTTCTGATAGTCGAAGGTATCATGTGCAGACCGGAAAAAGCTCTGGCGAAGGGGAACATATGAATCCGTTGAGAAATATATTTTAAAATCTCAAATTTTTACTTGTTTCTTCGTCCAAGACAATGCTTCAGCTGACAATGTACTCATTGACCCAAGAGCTCTATAAAAAAGGAAACGCATTTATTGCGTTATCAAACATAAAGCATGTAATTGCAGATACATATCACAAACAATTTCAGACACTGGAAAACGAGTATTGTACATTTACACGCAACCGCTATTTTTATATGATGGATGTCTATTTGTCAATAGCCACAGCCTTCTGCCTGAGAATAGGTGTTTAGATGGTCTCAAAAGCGAACCGGAGCGTCCACAACTCCGACCATTTTGATACCAAGGCTGTTATTTTACTCTTCCTCAACGGCACTAATGAACAGAGCAATATCTTCTCAAGAGAAAAGACGATAACATTCCGTCCGACAGATTCGGCACCACAGGCCATGAAAAGCCATTGTGGTATACTCAACCATCATGCTATACAATTGAATAAAGAAGTAAATTATTGAACGAGAAAGAGATTTATATTGCAGATACCATTAAGACCCCGATCTGTTTTCATGAACACCGGCTCAAACCTCCCAGAGGAAACTCCTTCTTGTAATTGATAGTGACGACATGTCTGAGTTACACAACACCAATAGAGATCGTTTTGGCACAACAAACGTGGTGACAATGACATAAATGGTCATTGCAGAAACTTCGTTAACACCGACATATGAAACAAAAAAAACCAAAAAAGCGGATCACTCAAATATCTCTATTCCATTGGGTATTTGCGGGAAATTTAAAGCTACAGCTTATTCTGCTGCTGGTTATCATTTTAATTGTCTTTGCCAGAGTCGTCCCGCTGGAGGTTCAAAAAAGAATAATCAACGACTCCATAGCCTTAAAAAACTTCGACGGACTACTGGTCTACAGCGCCATTTATATTATCGCCATTACCGCCGCAGGAGGCCTGAAGCTGGCAATCAATTATCTGCAGGCCCTGATCGGTGAAAATGCCATTAACACCATGCGTAAGGAGGTCTACGCACATATTCTCTCGCTGCCTTTAGGTTTTTTTCGTACCACCCAACCCGGCATGGTTGTGTCGTCACTCATGACCGAACTCAGTACTGCCGGAAGTTTTGCCGGGATGGCTTTTGCTGTACCAGTTACCAACATTTTAACCTTGCTGGCCTTTGCAGTCTACCTGCTGTGGCTTAACACAAAACTTGCAACGGTAACGCTGCTTCTCTACCCTGTTATCGTCTTTGTCCTGCCTATCCTTCAGAAAAAAGCCAATAGAGCCAACAAAAAAAGGGTGGACCTGTCCCGCAGAACCTCAAGTCAAATCGCCGAATCCATCTCCGGTATCCATGAAGTGCAGGTTCACGGAGCCTTCGCCGAAGAGAACAGGAAATTTGGCCATTTAACCGATCAGCTTAAAAAAATCAGAATACGCTGGTCCCTTTTTCGGTTTGCCATTAAAACCGCCAACAATTATTTCGTCGGCCTTGGTCCATTTATCATTTTTATCTACGGCGGCTACCTCATTATGAATGGTCAGCTGGAACTTGGTGCAATGGTCGCGTTTCTCTCGGCCCAGGAAAAACTTTTTGATCCCTGGAAAGAACTCATTGATTTCTACCAGACCTATCAGGATGCCTCAGTCCAGTATTACCGCACCATGAATTACTTTGACGCCCTCCCTGAATTCCCGGTTGAATGCTCCTCCGCACCAAAACAACCATTGACCGGCGGCATCGAAGTTCAGGGGCTTTCGTTTCAGACCTCAGATGGCCATCGTCTGCTCTCGGACATTACGTTTTCTCTCAAGCCGGGTGAACACCTCGCGGTGGTTGGATTCTCAGGCAGTGGCAAGAGTACTCTCATCCAATGTATTGGCAAAATGTATGCGTATTCACAAGGCTCAATACAAATAGACGGGGTTGAGTTGTCGAGTTTGAGCAAACAGGAGGTCATTGAAAATATCGGCTACGTTTCACAAAATCCCTTTATTTTTACCGATACCATTCGGGAGAATCTCCTTTACGCCAAACGGGCAACTACCACGCTCTCTGCATCCGGAGATCCGAAAGAAGTTGTCGATCTTGACAAGATGATTCTTGTCTTACAACAGGTGGGACTCTTTGTGGATGTAATGCGCTTTGGTCTTGAGAGTACCGTTGGCCCTGATGACACCAAAACCATGGAGACGATCATTCGAATCCGTAAAAAGCTGCGGGAAAAATTTGGAGATAAACTAAAAAAATCTGTGGAATTTTACAGCAGAGACAGCTATCACCATAACTCCAGTGTTGGTGAAAATATCATCTTCGGCTCCAGCACCAACCCCAATTTTGGCCCACACCTGCTCCCTGAAAATAAAAACTTTCTTCTCTTCCTGAGACAGGAAAACCTACACCTGCCACTCCTCCAGCTTGGCGAAACACTTGCCGTAGAAGCCGTCGATCTGTTTTCCGGACTGGAAAGCATGGATCTGTTTTTTGAAAAAAGTCCGGTTTCTTTTGAAAATATCAAGGAATGTGAAAAGATCATTAAGGGGCTCAAAAACACTACCCTCGATCAAATCTCCCCGGCCGATCAAACCCTGCTTCTCTCCATTGCACTCGCCTTCACTCCTGGCATCCACTCCATGACATCTCTTCCAGAGAAGTTACGGGACAAAATTCTTCAGGCCAGAATGCGCTTTCCAGACTGGTGCAACAGCATTAAACCCGGATTATTCAACTTTTATTGTGAAACAAGCTACCTTCCCAATCAGTCTATTCTCAACAACATATTTTTTGGTAAAATCCGTCCTGGCCTGCCAGGAGCCCAGGAGATTATCAATCAGTCAATCACTCATCTACTCATAGAAGAGGATTATCTGGAAAAAATTGCAAAAATTGGTATGGATTTTAATGTCGGAAATATGGGCGATAAGCTCTCAGGTGGACAACGACAAAAACTGGCCATTGCCAGGGTACTTCTCAAGCAGCCCAAAATTATCTTAATGGATGAAGCCACCTCGGCTCTGGATAATAAATCCCAGGCCAGAATTCAAAAGCTGATGACGACAAGATGGAAAGGCAAACGTACCGTCATTGCCGTCGTCCACCGGATTGATATTATAGAAAATTTCGACAAAATCGCCGTCACAAAAAATGGCAAATTTGTAGAATTTGGCACGTATCAGGCCCTCATCGAACAAAAAGGAGCACTCCATGAGCTCATCTATGGAAAGCAATAAACAGCCTTCAGAAATGCAGGAGAACCTTGCCCTGCTTCAGGAACTGGATTTTTTTTCCGCCTTGCCGCTAAAGGCAATTAAACTGCTTGCTTTTGTGGCTGAACGTCAACATTTTAGTGAAGATGAAACCATTTTTGAAGAGGGAGATGACTATGGCAGGGCATATATTATATTATCAGGAGAGCTAACACTGATGAAAAAAAGTGGCAATACCAAACAGGTTGTACAACACTTTCACCAGGGAAATCTCCTCGGGACGTTGTCACTTTTAGGGGTCATACCATCACTCTTTTTACTTAAAGCCGGTAAGAAATCGACGGTTCTGACCATTAGCCGTGAACATTATACAAAAATACAGGAACAGTTTCCCGAAACAACGGCCTTATCCCTTAAAGCCTTGATTCGTGAAGTATACCAGTGGGAACGTAAAAACCTGACCCAGGCACAGCTCTGTTGCCTTAAACAGGCAGGAGTTACCATATTGTGATATGAACCACATCTTTAAAATATTGAAAGATCAGGATGGTCTGACGACGCTCTCGAAACACCTGGCCATCATAAGTAAAGAATGGAAAATGACCAAAAAGGACGTTTTGCAGCTGAATCTCGTTTTAGATGAACTTATAACAAACATCATTGAACATGGGGGGGGATGTAAAAAATGTCCTATTGAAGTCAGCATGCAAAAAACGGCTTGCCAGATAAGGGTACAACTTACAGATGGTGGACCTCCATTTGATCCTACTCAATGCAAATCAGCAGATACAACGACACCGGTAGAAAGCAGGAAGTGTGGTGGACTGGGTATTCTTTTTGTCCATAAATTCAGTGATAACTGCAGCTATAACCGCACAGACGGAAAGAATGTTTTTCACTTCACAAAAACCTACAAGGAGAGTGCAGAAAACTAATCCTCTGCAAACAGAATATGAAAACTGTCATAAAAACAGAAGATAACACAACGATTGTAAGTCTTGCTGGTCGTCTTGATTCAAACTCAGCCCCTCTTTTTGAAGATGAACTTCAGTCATTTGTCGTCTCACCGAAAGGGAACCTTGTCTTTGACTTCAATGACCTCGAGTACATCTCCAGTGCCGGTCTGAGGATTATTCTCAATACTGCTAAAGCATTTAAAGACGGTCCTTACTGTTTTGCCACTTGCGCCATGCAGGATCACGTGCTGGAGGTCTTTGAAATTTCAGGGTTTAACACCTTTATAACAATACACAATTCTATTAACAATTCTCTTTCAGCATTCAAAACCAAGAAGGATTAAACAAAGGATATCCTGTATTCTCCAAGGTAGCCTGAATCACATATTCATATCTTTTTTCCTTTACGCGCAAAAGTACAGGCAATACAATAGTGGTAACCACTACGCTCAGCAATTCTTTACGACGGGAACAACTATGGCTCGAATAGATTGGGATGATTCTTTTAGCGTTCAGCATGAAGAACTTGACGGACAGCACAAAAAGTTATTTGACCTCTACAATGAACTTCATGAAGCTCTACTCAATGACAGCGTTGAAAACACAACGGTCACCCGGACGCGGGTCCTGGACAACCTCGTTGACTACATCGATTACCATTTCAAATCAGAGGAAAACTATCTCACAGAAATTGGCTACCCGGATTTTACAAAACATCGCCGGATACACAGTGATTTCAGTAAACAGGTCAACCGTTTACATGAAGATATTGAAAACGGCCAGATTATCTTCACTACTTCGCTGCTCAAACTCATCCGAAACTGGATTATTGACCATATATTAAAAATGGACCAACAGTACGTGAGTTTTCATAAGACTTGAGGTTCCGGCAAACCAACTTCACCTCATAGCTCTACACTGAACTGTCAAATGGACCTGCAACACCAACATACGATTGCCGCCAATTCAACGCGTACTCCATTCATCAGTTTCAACAGGGCGACATTATCTCTTTCCATCCTCAGGCAATGATCACCCCCGCGGGGCCATCAGTTACCTCCCCCACCAAAACAGCCTCTTTTATCCCGGCATTACTCAGCTCTATAACGAGTTTCCTGGCTTCCTGAAGCGGCAGGGCCAGCAGCAGTCCGCCGGAGGTCTGAGGATCGTAGAGTAACTCTTCATCAACTGCGGAAAGCTCTCGCTCGACAGCGAGCGAAAATCTGGCAACAAGCTCACGGTTTGCCCGGTTACTCCCGGTTGTCTGACCTTTTTTGTACATTTCATAGGCGCCGGAGTAAAATTGTAAGGCCTTGTAGTTGAGCGTTGCCTGGACACCACTGCCGTTGCACACCTCAAAAAGATGTCCCAGAATTCCAAAACCTGTAATATCTGTACAGGCGTGCAGCTCATAGTTGAGTGCTTTTTCCATGGCAAGACCGTTTAACGCAGCGACAAGAGGCAGAACATCCCGCTCAAGCTCCTTTAGCGGGAACTTTCCGGCCCTCACCGCATTAAAAAGAACCCCTGAGCCAAGAGGTTTTGTCAGCACCAGTCCATCTCCCGGCTGTGCACCCGCATTGGTTATGATGTGATCCGGATGAACAGTACCGTTTACACAAAGACCGTATTTGGGTTCATTGTCATCAACGGTATGTCCTCCAACCAGACATGCGCCCGCTTCAACCACCTTGTCGTTGCCACCGCGTAATATCTCTTTTAGTATCCCCATATCCAGATAACCTGCAGGAAACATAACAACATTCAGGGCTGTCAGAGGCTTTCCACCCATTGAGTAAACATCTGAAATGGAATTTGCAGCAGAAATCTGTCCAAACCAATAAGGATCATCCACAGGTGGAGTGATAAAGTCCACCGTGTTGATCATTGCGATATCGTCACTCAGCTTATAGACAGCCGCATCATCGGAGGTTTCAATACCGACCAGAAGATTTTCATCACGATTAAATTGAAGGCCAGCAAGTGCGTCCGACAGATCCGCCGGACCGATTTTAGCCGCTCAACCACATGTTCTTGCAAGACCCGTCAGGGTTTTTTTCTTAAACAGTCTCATTATGTCCTTTTTGTTTGAGTTTCTTTACCCCGCCACATTTTCGTCATGCATTTTTCGTACAGCATCTGACAACAGTGTGTGCGGTAATTCCTTTTATTGTTGTCCCTGCCTACAATATAAGGCCAGTTGTTTAAATAGCCTCTTCTAACACCTTTGAGCTACTGGATTTTTTCTCACCCCAGTTAAATGGATGATTCAGTCGCAGAGGGACATCAAGGGCAGTGTTGAATTTCTTCCGGGTGTGATTTCGAGAGCGTATCCAGACAATGTCTGAACCGTCCTGAAAATAGAAAATCCTCGATTCACTGTCGAGTAACAGCTCATTGCTGATAGAGCTGACATTGACAAAACAGGTTCCACCCAGATTGTTACGTACACTCATGGTACCAGTCAGTGTCTGGGGCAAATGGCAGTGACCGGAAATCCACAATGCAACATTTTCTTTTTTCAGTACATTTTCAAAGCGGCTGGACCGATGAATAACCCTGCTGCTCACACTCGATCCCAGAAGACCGCTGTTTGCAAGTTGTGCATGGCTCACGGTTATAATTATCCGGTCTCTGTTGCCCTCCACCATATTTCGCCACCAGAAAAAAGCCTCATCGGAGATATCTGTTCTTGAGGATACGGACTGATCCGAGAGAAAAAGAAACAGGAGGTTACCGGTTTCCACTGCATAGTAGGCAGGTTTCTTGAAATACTCATAGAAAAGTGTTCCAGAACGAACATCATGATTGCCTGCAATTTCATACCACTCTGAAACTTTTGAACCATTTCTTGCCTGTAAAAAACTTTCAAAGACTGATACTGGACTTCTTGACTGAATGAGGTCACCAGCCATAATTCCCATATCCACAGGACCTATATTTTCATTGAGATCCTGTATTGCAGACTCAAAAACCCCCGAATAGCCCTTATTTTTATAGTGGATATCAGACAACATCCAGACAACCAGTTTTCTACCCTGGCCAGCGCCTGGCCCGACATTGTTAAAATCGCCTGTCGGAACAACTGAACATCCCCAAAGGCCAACACTCCATATAATCAGCAGGATATCTCGAAATATTCTTTTCACCAGCCACCAAGGTATTGATTTGTAATACATGCTTCCAGGGTTTTCGCTCATAAAGAAACATAATGATGTAACCACGCGTGGTCAATACGCCTCCCGTCCTGAGCTTCGGTCAGCCTTCAAGGAAACACCCCATGTTCCTTGCATCTCCCATGTTTTCAAGGTAATAGTGAGGCTCGACACATTCAAGAACACTATTTGTACAGGAGCCCGACAATGATTTGTTCTCGCCAATTACCAGCTCTGCCTCTACTCTACAGCCTCTTCACCCTTCTCCTTACACTTGGCTGCACACCCGCCATACAAAACAATCACACTAGTAACCCAAATGCATACAACACACCTCCGCTACGGGTTGGGATTTCAGCCGACATGCCTCCAATGGTCTATAAAATTGACGGCCGTCTCCAGGGACTGGAGATAGATTTAGCCCAGCAACTCGGAGTCTATCTCAAAAGGCCGGTAAAATTTATTGAGCTGGATTGGGACAAACAGATTCCAAGCCTTGAGGCGGGTAAGATTGACATCATCATGTCCGGAATGACCATCACCCCAAAACGTGCATACAGAGTGAGCTTTACCCAACCTTACATGCGCTCTGGCCAACTGCTGCTGGTCAGGTCGCAAGAGGCCAAGCGCTACTCAAAAGGCATTTTTAGCCTCATGGGTAACAAGCCTGCTATTGGCACGATAACAAACACAACTGGCGACTTTTTCGTCACCAGAACAATTCACAGGGCGAATATTACAAGGTTCAGCTCCTCTGAAAAAGCGGTCTCCGCTCTCATCAAGGGGGATATAGATGCCTTTGTTCATGATGCACCGGTCATCTGCTACCTTGCAGCCCAATATGAGTCGGCCCGGCTCAGCCCGATCCTGCAACTGGCCAAGGAAGAGATGCTTGCCTGGGCGGTGAACAGAATGGACCAGAACCTTCTCAGCGATGTGAACACTTTTTTAACGACAACAAGAGAAAATCAACAATTATCCAACACCATTACACACTGGATTCCCTACATAAAACCCTGAGCAAAACTTTAAGATATGCAAAAATTACAAATAGTCAGCGACAGTGTCACATTGCAACAATCAGACGAAAAAAACAGCCTACAGGGTTACCGGCTTCAAAAGGGTGTGGTAAGCAATTATCGGTTAACGGGTTGCGGACTGCAGGAAGAATGGGACGGAACTAGAAAATAAGTGGGGAGGCTCTTTTAACATCTAAAATAAAGGTGGCTTTTGATACCTGCTACGCTCTTTTCACCGCTGCCGACGCCTTTAAAAGACGTTGTTCAATTTCAATTGCAGGAACAGCCGGGGAAAAATAGTAGCCCTGGCACTCGTCACAATCGTATTTTTTCAAAAACTCAAACTGTTCCAGGGTCTCCACCCCCTCGGCAACAATTTTCATTCCAAGGCTGTGCCCCATCGCAATAATAGCCTTGATAATGACTTTATTTTTATTATTACTGATACAACCCATGACAAAAGACCGGTCTATTTTTATCACATCGACCTGAAAAGATGTGAGATAACTCAATGAGGAGTAGCCGGTACCAAAATCATCAAGAGACACCCTTACACCAAGCTCTTTCATCCCTTTAAGGGTCTCAACGATGGCTTCTGTATTCTGCATGAGGACATTTTCAGTAACCTCAACCTCTATGTTACGACCGCTCAGGGAGAATTTGTCCAGATTTGCTTTCAGAGTACCCACAATATCCTGTTCGCCAAGTCTATACCCTGAAAGATTGACGGCAATACGAACATCAGCCAGTCCCTTGTTACTCCATTTTCGACTTTGTTCACAGGCCGCCCGGATAACCCACTTGTTGATTTCGACAATAAGACCGCAATCTTCAGCAATAGCGATAAACTGATCAGGGGCAATAAAGCCTTTTTCTCTGTGATTCCAGCGGATGAGTGCTTCGACCCCAACCACCTTTTGATCAATAAGATTAAACTGGGGCTGAAAATAGAGGATAAAATCGTCATTTGCCAGGGCTACTTTTAGATCCTGTTCAAGTGAAAACCTGGCCACAGCAGCTGCATTGAAAGACTCATCAAAAAACTGAAAATTATTTCTGCCAATTTTCTTGGCATGATACATCGCCGTATCAGCATGCCTGAACAGTACATCGGTATCGGTACCATCCTCCGGATAAACACTGATACCGATGCTGGTTGTCACAGATATTTCCTGATTCTCAATAATCTGAGGCTGCGGTATTGCCTCAAGCAGTCTCCTGGCTACTATCGCTGCACTTTCCGGCGAGGCAATTTCAGCCAGAATCAGCACAAACTCATCCCCACCGTGCCTGGCAACCAGATTGCCCGGTGAATTGAGACCTTTGATACCAACGGTATCGCTTTTTCTTGTACACTTTTTAATGATTGCGGCTGTATTTTTAAGCAGGATATCACCGGCGTAATGACCCATTGTATCATTTATCTGCTTAAAATTATCAATATCCATAAAGAGCAGAGCAAAGGAACGTCCATTGCGCTCTGAATATTCAATGATCTTCTTTAGCCTGTCAAGAAACAGGGTTCTGTTGGCAAGGCCGGTTAAGCTATCATAAAAAGCAAGGTATCTGATCTCATCCTCAGCCCGCTTCATCCTGGTGATATCCTGCACCACGCCGAGGAGAAAATCGGGCTTTCGATTCTCATTGAGCAGGGTTTCCCCCCGCATATAGATGTGCTGAGCGGAGCCTTGGGGTGTTTCTCTTTGAAAATTGATCGTGAAAGATTCCCGGCCTCGAATTGAATCAACAACCGTATCATACACATCAGGCTTATGCTGGCCGATCAAAAGATCCAGCATTTCAGAAATTGAAAGATCTTCTTTTACTTCGGCTCCAAAACCAAGAAGCACCATGGCCTCGGAAGAGATGGTACAGAGGCCGGTCTGGAAATCAATTTTCCAGTTGCCGATCTTGGCAACATCCTGGGTCTGTGCGAGAAGGCCCCGGCTGAGATAGGCATCTTTTAACGCCTTGCCCGCCCTCAACATATAACGTGCACGGTGTCCAAAAACCGCCCAGTTTATTGGTTTTGAGACAAAATCATTTCCTCCTGCAAGAAAGGATTTTTCGATAGATTTTGTATCGTCCAGACCTGTGACCATGAGAATCTGAACATATTCCCCCCCAGGACATGCCCTGATAGCCCTGCAGGTATCAAAACCATCCATGCCGGGCATCATCACATCCAGAAAAACCAGATCAGGCTGTCTCAGGGTGAATACATCAACCGCCTTCTCACCATTGTCTGCCTGTTCTGTTTCAAAGCCGGCTTTTCTGAGCGCCGCCACCATAGTTATACGTGAGGCGTTATCGTCATCTACAACCAGTGCGAGAGGTTTTTTTGTCATGGTAACTGCCAAAATTCGTTTAGTTCAGTTCTTTTTTCAGTTCGGTTTTGGTTCTGCCATAGCATACCTGCAATTTCTGAATAAGTACTTTATTTTCTTCAGGGCTATTGCCTTCATACCGCTCTTCCAGTCGTTTAGCCATGACGGAAAGCCTCATGGCGCCCACATTGGCACTGCTGGATTTTAGCGTGTGCGCGCTGCTTTTTACCATGTTATTTGCTGCAGTAAAATCAGCAGTCAGTAAATTCTTCATAATCTGTTCTGTGTCCTGAAGGTAGGTTGAAATCACCTCCGAGACCAGATCAGGTTCATCATCCATCTGTAATTCACGTATCTGCTCTAACAGACCACGCTCAAGAATCGGTTCGCCTGCATCGTTGTCTGGAGGAGTCTGGTCAACGACAAGACCTTGGTTCTCTCCTGCTCCATTGCGTTCTGCGCCACCACCTTCAGGAAACCAGTAGGATAAGGTTGACGCCATCTGTTCAAGCAGAAACGGCTTACTGATATAATCATCCATTCCCACTTCCACACAGGTCTCTCTGTCACCGAGAAGAGCATTGGCTGTCAGGGCGACAATGGGCGTTCTCCCTTTTTCAGGTGAACCACTCTCAATTTCGCGAATTCTTTTGGTTGCCTGAAATCCGTCCATAACCGGCATCTGACAATCCATGAGAATCAGATCATACTGGGATTTGCCAAAAGCGTCTACAGCCTCCTGCCCATTGCCGACAACCTGAGCTTCGCAGCCCAGTTTACGCAACATTTTTATGGCAACGAGCTGGTTAGTGCTATTATCCTCGACGACAAGGACTTTTAAACCAAATTTTCTCGCTTGTCTTGCTTTATGCTCTTGAATCTCATTCTGCGCCTCTCTACTGACGATCTTTTCAGGTTCATAGACAACTGAATATATTGCAGAATAAAGATCGCGCTGGCGAAGAGGTTTGGTCAGATAGAGATCAATACCAATATCCCTGCTTTTCTGTATATCTCCGTAGGCACCAACCGATGTAAGCATAACTATCGGAATAGAACGGGTCAGTGGATTCGTTTTTAGCCGCTGGGCCACCTCCATTCCATCCATCTCCGGCATATCTAAATCCAGCAGAATAAGGTCGTACGCTCCATTTTGCAGTGACTCATCAACTTTCTTCAGTCCTGCTGGTCCATTTTCTGCCAGTTCACAGTGCATATTCCAAAACGCCGTCTGGTGGCTGAGAATCTCGCGATTGGTAGCGTTGTCATCAATTGCGAGGACTCGCAGTCCGGCAAGACTTTTTCTATCATCTTCAAGGCTTTCCACCCTCTGAGGTTCGGCAAGTTTCACAGGAATGGTAAATGAGAAGTCAGACCCTTTCCCCAACTCACTCACTAGGGTAAGATGCCCTCCCATCAGCTCAATCAATTCCCTTGAAATAACAAGGCCAAGCCCAGTGCCACCATATTTTCTGGTACTTGTTCCATCCGCCTGGGAAAAAGGTTTGAACAGTTTTTCCTGATTTTTCAGACTGATGCCTATTCCTGTATCCTTAATCGAGATTGACAGATCAACGCCCGACTCTGTGTTGCGGGTCTCCACCCTGATCACCACCTCTCCATTTTCAGTAAATTTAACTGCATTACCAACGAGGTTTACGAGAATCTGACGTAAGCGGTGAGAATCTGCTGTAATTGAGGTTTGGCAATCCGGTGGAATAAGGGCCGCCAGCTCAACCCGCTGAGCCCGGCTTTTCACCGAAAGCAACTGAATAACGTCTTCAATCAGCTCCTGCAGATTAAAAGGCACGGATTCCAGCTCAAGTTTGCCCGCTTCAATCTTTGAAAAATCCAATATATCATTGATAATTTCCAACAAAGATTCACCCGAATCCTGAATGGTTGAGGCGAACTGTCGCTGAGACCTTGTCAGTTCTGTCCCAAGCAGAAGTTCTGTCATTCCAAGAACTCCGTTCATCGGGGTACGTATTTCATGGCTCATATTTGCCAGGAACTGACTTTTGGCCCTGTTCGCTTCTTCCGCCACATCCCTTGCCTTGAGTAAATCCTCAACACTTGCCTCCAGTTCCTTTTTGGCAAAAGTGAGAGCATCCGTTCTTTGGGCAACCTTTTCCTCGAGATCCTGGCTATAGCTGCGAAGCTCGTCGTCCCGGCTATGAATCTCAGCTATCATTTCATTGAAATGATCAATCAGCTCTCCAAACTCGTCCCTGCTTTTCTTTTCAACATAGGCGTCATACACCTTATCTTTAGTCACCTTTTCCATACTGAGAATCAGACTGTTCAGTGGAGCGGTGAAGAGCTTCTGCGCCCAGATCGATACACCAAAGACCACCACAAGGATGGCACCGATTGCAAAACTAAGGAGTACAAAAAAGTTACGAAGACGCTCTTGTAGCTGGTTCATATTGTCAACCAGCAATAATGATCCTTCAACCATGCCGTTTACCAGAATCGGCCGCAGCACAAAACAATAATCCTGGGTTATTTGTGCCAGTAAACCTTGTTTCTCAAAAACTGACCCAAGCCGTAAATTTTGTGGAAAGACAGAATCAACCTGCTCCACTGTAAATGCTGTACCGCCAGATTTTTGATACTGTGCATAGACATTACCGGCTTTGTCATAAATACAGGCAAAAGCGATATCAGGCTTTTTATCAAGTGATACCAGGGCCTCGGTGGCACCTTTTTTATCATCAAAGATCAAATTAACACTACTGTTCCATGCAACGACATCGGCCATGGTTGTCAATTCGCTGATCAGCCTCTTGCTTGCATTTTTCCGCTCGGAAATTGCAAGGGTTCCGCTGAGCAGACAGATACCCAAAAGAGCCGTCATTAACAGAACCAGCTCGAGTTTTGTCCGAATTGAGGAAAGACAGAAGAATCCCACAGCTTGATTATTATTATTTTTAATTTTAGTCATTTATTAGGGTGGCTACTTGCAACAACCGTGAACTCATTTTTAATTTTTGCTCTGTTACTGCTTTAAGATTGATTACAAACCTCAAACGCCCCTGCTTCTCATAAAAATGCATGGTTCCCCCAAGCCTGGTGACGTTGTTATTTTCGCCTATTGTAAGGACAGGTGCAAAACGAACGGCGGTCAGGGTTCGAACAAGATTTTCCGAATCCACATCCTGCATATAGAAGACAACCTGGCAGGCCGGTAAGGTGGTGTCCGGTGTGGCGGTGACGACATGGATTGTTTTGCTGCCCACCTGTTTTCCCTCTAACCCCTGAAGTGGTCTCGGAAGAGGGCTGTCACTCACAACACAGAGCGTTACCACATCCAAAGCTTTACTGCTTCCATCGTCTGGCCATTCCGTCAGAACAATAAAATTAGCAATAAAGGCGGCTTTCACCGCATATTCATTTTCTGCTTCAGCAAAAGCAAGAAAACTACACAATATAAAGGAGATGTTCAACAGACAGGCAAGCAACAGACATCGCCAACATCTGGTTTTTCCGGCAAACAGGCGGCTCATTTATGCACCATAGCAACAGACCTCATCGCACTTTCTTAAAAACGGTAGGTTGCTTTCAGATACACACCGCGCTCCACCTCAGTTGGTTTTGACCAGAACTCCTGAACATATTCTTCATGACTTTCTTCAATCAGATTTTGACCAACAAGGGATACATCAAGATTTTTGGTAGGACTATAAGTTATCTGAACATCCGCAGTGAAGTAATCCTCAATGGTGTAATCATACCTTGAAGAGTAGGACTTTACATACATGCAGGCAGCATCATCAACATAACGTCCCCAGACGTCCAACACCAGAGTATCGCTGATCTGCCAGTTCGCTCTGAGGGACAACTGATTTGTCGGTGCCTCACTCCCCCAACTTGTATAAATATCTGTCAGATCTTCTTTTATGTAGGAGTAGGCAAAATCTAATTTCAGGGGCTCGCTGACCTGCCAGGCAACAGCAAGCTCAACACCATGTGTTGAACCTTCCGCCTCATTAAAAACATGATTGTACACCTCCGCATAACTGCCGTTAAAATATGGGCTAATAGCAAAACTGCGCAGCTTGTCATAATCGTTATAAAATAACGCCAGATCAAAAGAGAGATTCTCACTTGCCAGATAGCGATATCCCCCTTCGTAGGCGACCACCTCCTGGGAATCAAAATCATCATTAGAAGCCAGACCTCCCACCGCCTGAACGGGAAAAGCGTTTGGTCCAGAGGAAGGCGGTAACACCACGGTTACGACGGTAGAATCCCGTTCTACCCTGTGGGGAGTTCTGACAGCCCTGGCTATGGATCCCCATATTTTATGGTGTTCCTGAGGGGCGAATAGTGCCCTTATACTCGGCTGAACCTCGTAACCGGTATAATCATTGTGCTCAAATTTAGAACCGATGGTCACGGTGAGCTTATCTTTTATTGCCTTATATTCATCCTGGAGAAAAAAACTGATAAGCTGGGTGTCGTCGTCTTCCGGGTCCATACTTGTCCAAAAGGTGTTATCAAACCCCATACTGATATAGCGATAATTCATTCCCCAGATCAGATCATTTCTATCACCAAGCGCCACATGGTGTTTAAACTCAAAATCAAGAGTATCGGATTCTTCGTAGGCAGCCGGTTCTTCACGACTGGCACGGTCATAGTACAACTGAAAATCCAACTCTCCCCACTTTGCCAGATATTGTGTCCATGATCCAAGGATATTACCTCCGACGGTATCAGCTTCAGCATCGTCAGTATAGTAATAGGGCTCCCCTAAAACGGGAAATTCAAGTTCCTGATTGAGATCACCTTTATAAATATCTCCCTGAACATTAAAACTGTTCGTGGATGCCATACTTCCATCTACACGAAAACCAGCCCGGTAGTCCTGCCAGGAATCCCCGGCATCGTCACCTGTAGCGAACTGGTAACTATCCCGATAGCTGCCCTTGCTGTAAAACCTGCCATAAATTCCTTCTGCCAGGGTCGCACCGTAACGCCCTGCGGCAAAGGCCCTTTCTTCTGTACCACCACCGACGGTGGCAAGTCCTCCGAGTGTATCCGCTGCATGTTTGGTAATAATATTGATAACCCCATTTACCGCATTTGCTCCCCAGACGGTTCCCCCCGGGCCCCTGACCACCTCAATTCTTTCGATATCCTCCAGAACCGTATCCTGAACCTCCCAGTAGACTCCGGAATAGAGAGGGCTGTAAACGGTTCGACCATCCATGAGTACAAGCAGTTTATCCGAGAACCTCGAATTAAATCCCCTGGCACTGATCGCCCACTTGCTCGAATCAATGCGGGCAACACTGAGGCCCGGCACCATCCGTAAAAGTTCAGGGATTGAGGTAGCCGCTGACGCCTTTATATCGTCTGCGGTAATAACAAAGACCGCTGCCGCGCTGTCTGAGAGACTCTGGGCCTTTTTGCTCACCGATGTCACCTGGATAGCCATGAGATCCTCGATGCTCATATCGATCAGATCGTTCTCTTGTGCCGCAAGGGGTATCGCGAGAAAAACCAATCCAGTGCATAAACAGCAGGCAAAATTATTTTTAATCTTTCTAACTGACACTATCGGATAAAAAACTGCCATTATTTTTTGCCTCTCTCTTATGGTTGTATGAAATGCATTTTGTTTACATGCGAATTATCTCGAAAAACTCTGTCATTGTCAAATTTGCTGAGTATTTAGAGATAAATAGAAATAAGGAACCGGAATCAGCAAAATCACTTACTTTTATCTCTTTTTCGTTTCCAATTTATAAATTATTGCTAAATATTTGCCTTTGTGTTAACAGGTGTTAACATGAGAGACACTAAAGAAACCATACTATCGGCTGCCTGTGATATCTATCTGCAGCATGGTTACAAGGGTATGAGCATGCGCCAGGTTGCTCGACGCGCTGGCATTTCAGCCACCGCCATCTACCGTCATTTTGAAAACAAGGAATCCCTTCACCACCAGGTGTTGCGGGAAGGTTTTCGTACCTTTAACTCGTATCTACAATCTTCACTGAGTGACAACACTGGCCTTGAAAGACTCAAGCATGCCTCTGAAAGATTTTTTGCATTTGCAACGGAGCAGAAGAAATATTACGAAATTCTGTTTCTTACCATGGACCACACCGTTGAACACAAAGTTAAAGGCGCCCTGACCCAGGATGCGACCATCAGTCGGCATTTCATGGTTCAGCGGGTTCAGGAGTGCATGGAGGAGGGAAGTTTAAAATCAGATGATGCAGAAGAAGTGGCGATGCTCCTTCTTTCTACCTGTAACGGTTTTTTTGGTTTGTATGTTTCGAAAAAAGCGTCCGACACCCACGAAGAAATGCATAAAAAATATCAACGTATGTTCCACAGGTTACTCGTTGGCTTACTGACATAAAAGATAAGTTTTTTTTACCGGGAAAGTTAACGCACGTTAACAAGAAAAAACGTGCGAATCAATGTACTTTAACAAGGAGGCTTTTGTCATGTTGTTGACGTCTACAAGTGAGGGTGTGCTAAACAATACATCACAAAAAGACAAGATTGTGGTTACCCGGGGCTTACTGTTACATCCAAAAAATGAAGCCTATCAACATCTCGACCAGGAATCCAGAGATCTTGTCCGAAAAACTATTCAATTCTTTGAAGATAAAGGTAAGGAACAGCTCAAACATGACGACCACGAAAGGGTCTGGTATGCCGATTTTCTGGAGTTTTCAAAAAAAGAAAAGCTTTTTGCCACCTTTTTAACCACCAGTCAATACGGCGAAGGTGCCAAGCGTTGGGATACCTATAGAAACTGCGCTATCAATGAAGTCCTGGGCTTCTATGGTCTGAGTTACTGGTATACCTGGCAGGTCACTATTCTCGGGCTTGGCCCAATATGGATGAGCAATAATGAAGGGATAAAAAAGAAAACAGCGGAGCTTCTTGACACAGGTGCAATTTTCGCCTTCGGCCTCTCGGAAAAGGAACATGGTGCAGACATCTACACCAGTGACATGGGACTTACCCCTCAAGCCGACGGCAGTTATCTGGCCAACGGCTCGAAATACTATATTGGCAACGCCAATGAAGCAGGGCTTGTTTCTACCTTTGGTAAATTCACTGACTCTGGCGAATATGTGTTTTTTGTAGCACAGCCAAAACATGAAAAATATGAGCTCGTCAAAAACGTTCTCAACTCACAAAACTATGTGGCTGAATATAAGCTCAGCGATTACCCCATCGGTGAAGACGAGATCCTTGCCAAAGGCAGAGATGCCTGGGATATGGCCTTAAATACCGTAAACGTCGGAAAATTCAATCTTGGCTGGGCCTCCATTGGGATTTGTACCCATGCCTATTACGAGGCCTTGAACCATGCCTGTCATCGCCATCTTTTTGACCATTATGTCACCGATTTTGTGCATATAAGAGAGCTTTTCGTCGACGCCTATGTACGGCTCGCCGCCATGAAGCTCTTTGCCCTTCGGGCCATAGATTATATGCGCGCCGCAGGCCCGGATGATCGCAGGTACCTGCTGTTCACCCCCATGGTCAAAATGAAGGTCACCACCCAGGGTGAAGAGGTTATTAACGGTCTCTGGGATGTTATCGCAGCCAAAGGCTTCGAAAAGGATATGTATTTTGAAATGGCCGCACGCGATATCCGCGCCCTGCCAAAACTGGAAGGCACCGTCCATGTTAATATGGCGCTCATTGTCAAGTTTATGGCCAACTACTTCTTCAAACCAGGAAAATACCCGGATATTGAAAGCAGGACAGCTCCTGAAAATGATGATTTCCTCTTTCACCAGGGGGCAACCAAAGGTCTTGGAAAAACCAGATTCCACGACTATAAAAAAATTTACAACCAGTACAATCTGCCTAACATCAGCATCTTCAAAAAACAGATCAGGCTCCTCAAGCTGTTTCTTGTCCTCGGTAAGCCTGGCAAGGAACAGATCAAGGATTTCGACTTTCTCCTGAATTTAGGCGAACTTTTCACCCTGGTCGTCTATGGACAACTGATTCTTGAAAACGCCAAACTGCTGGGAATCGATGAACAGTTACTCGATCAGATTTTTGATGTAATGATACGGGATTTTGCCAAATTTGCCCTGCAACTCTACACCAAGGGATCAATGACGTTGGTCCAGCAAACCATCTGCCGGAGCATGATTAAACGACCTGTAGAAGACAAAAAGAGGTTTGACTACCTTTGGGAAACCTATGTTTTCAGCATGAAAGATCAGTATGAAATGAAGCCATAGATCGGCCTGCTTACGACACCACCTTGTAACAATGGTGTCGTAAGCAGGCGCTCATCGTTTTTTCAAAAGGTTTGTTATCCGGGCCGCAGCTTTTTTCGGAGCTTCTCGACGATACAGCGAGTATGTCGAGAAGCTGAGAAAAACCTGCAACCAAGGAGATCGAATGTTATCCAAGCAGAGATTGAATCTCTTCTTCTATCTCCTCCGTCAGCTTCTCGAGGATAAAAGAATTCATGCTGTAGGGTGTATGGTCGGCGATGTATTTCAGTTTCATATACAACGGCTCGGGGAGGCGAAGAGGCAGATTCTTCTTCACATCCTCCCGAATTCTGGGGTCTTCCCACGGGTAGACCTTATCAACTGCAACACTGTCTTTACCAGCTGCTGCTGCGAATTTATCAAGATCCGATGTTTTTTTGATTGTCGGGGTAGAACGAAGAACCGATTTCTTATTTTCAGCCACAATAAATCTCCCTGAAAAACTGATTCATTTCTGCACTTGCCTTCTTGTCCTGCTTCCATTCCGTAACAGACAATCCATCCCTTGCAGATTTTCGAAATGATATACGTTCGTGGAGAATAGGTTCCATAATCGACAGATGTTCAAAACCTTCTCCTGCAAAAAACTCCCTCGTTTCCTTATCCTCGCGTACCACAGGATTTGTCGAAACCCTATTGAGTACGATCGAGGCCTGTAGCTTGGGATTAAACCCCTTTGCCATGGAGACCAGTTCATCCATCTGCCTGATGGTCCAGATATCAAATTGAAAGGGCTGTACCGGGACGTACGCCCTGTCACAGACTCCAAGTGCATACCTGAGTTCCATGGAATCACGCCCACCGGCATCGATAATCACCTCATCGTAACGATTGGCCAGATCCTGAACCTGTCCTGCTAAACCTTTGCCAAATTTCTGTACACTGGCAATACGCGGCTCTACCTCCGCCTCTTCGCGCACGGCAGCCCAAAACGAGGCGGTACCCTGCCGATCGGTATCAATCAACAGCACATCTTTGCCTTCGAGGGCAAGAAGAGCTGCCATATTTGTTGCCAGTGTCGTCTTACCGGTCCCACCCTTTTCTCCACCTACTAAAACTATAGACATAAACCTGTTCCACTTCCTTGAATTTCAGCTCATATTATTTCATACAATATTATATCATACATAGCGTATCAGACAATATGATATCATATTATTGCAACGGGTCAATATTTTTCTGTTTCTCGACCTCCCTTGTTTTGTCTACTGCAGAAAAAATGATGAAAGGAGAAGGGAAACCGGTTCACCTGCACGATAACTACAGCCAGAATTAAATTGCTATGACATCTTTCAGACAATAACAGACCATCAGCAAATGCAAAATCGCACCCCCTGAGACGAAGAAATGGAAAATCTCGTGAAACCCAAAAAAACGCGGCATAGGATTTGGCCATTTAAAACCGTAGATTACTGCACCCACGGTATACAGTACACCGCCTGCGGTAAGGAGAATGAGACCGGTTTGGGGCATGGTTCGCACCAGGGTTGCAATGGGAACCAGAACAATCCAGCCCATAATAAGATAAATCAGGGTCCCGATATAGCGTGGGGCATTAATGAAATAGAACTTAAAAAGAGTACCCGCAATGACAAGTCCCCACTGAGCGCCAAGAATAGACCACTTCATAGGGCCCTCGAGGTAAAAAAAGCAGATCGGCGTATAGGTCCCGGCGATAAGACAAAAAATTGCCATGTGGTCAAATTTTCTCCACAGGCTCCTGTCATTTTCTGCTCTTTTATTGGCGTGATACAAAAAACTGGCGCTAAACAGAAAAATTGCGGAAAGTCCATAAACAATGGAAGCAACCTGCATTGCAAGATTTCCTGATCCAATAATGGCAAGAAGAAGCGTTCCAGCAACAAAGACCGGAATTGTAGCCGCATGGGAGTAGGCTGAAATTTTTTCAGAACGAAGAATAGCCATTATTGTTCTACCTGAAGAACTCCCTGCAGGACAAGACGCTCAATCTCAGCCTCAGTCATACCTGTTTTCTGTAAAAGCTCCAGGGTCCCTTCCCCGACCCCTGGCGGCTGATGCCGAATACCAAAAGAGCTGCCGTCAAGGCGAAGCGGAATTTTTGGAAGCTTCGCCATTTGACCGGCAGGAGTTTTCACCAGACAAAGGGAGTCCGATTCATTCATGTGAACATCATCTTTGAGATCCACCGGCTGATTCACCGGTCCAAAAGGGATCCCTGCCTGCTCAGCCTTATCCATCAGTTCCGTTTGAGAAAGCAGTGATAATCGTCTCGTCAGTTCAGGCAGCAACCACTCCCGCGCCTCTATGCGCAACTGGTTTGTGGCAAGCTCCTGATTATCCTGCCAGTCTGAAAAATCGAAAACCCGGCAGAATCTTGACCAGTGTCGATCTGAGGTTATACCGATAAAGACCTCTTTGTTATCTGCTGTGGTAAAAAGATCATACACCGCCCAGGACCTTCCCCGCTCCGGCATGGGTTGAGGCGCCTCCCCGGTAACAGCTGCAACCGCCATATGCTGGCCAACCAGAAAGGCGACAGATTCATAGAGCCCTGCCTGAACAAAGGTACCTTTCCCGGACGTTTTTCTCTCATAGAGAGCCGCCAGGATTCCTATCACACCAAAACTGCCACCAAAAATATCGGTCACAGAAGCGCCAGCCCTGAGCGGCCTGCCTGAAGGCCCGGTCATATAGGCAAGGCCTCCCATCATCTGTACCACCTCATCGAGAGCAAACCTTTTTTCATAGGGCCCTGGCATAAAACCCTTCAGGGAACAGTAGATAAGACCAGGGTTCATCTTCTTGCAACTATCGTAGTCCACCCCAAGCCGCTCCACAGTACCGGGACCAAAATTCTCGATCACAACATCGGCCACCTGAACAAGTTGATAAAATACATCCCGACCCTGATCGGATTTTAAGTCTATGGAAATACTTTTTTTATTCCTGTTTAAAAAGGTGAAAAAACCAGAACCAAAGTTTTTCAGCCAACGGGTGTCATCACCGCTGCCAGTGGGTTCAACCTTGTAGACGTCTGCGCCCAGATCGCCCAGAACCAGACCGCAGGTGGGGCCCATGACCATATGACCAAGCTCCAGTACAGTTACTCCTCTCAAGGGTAAATCTTTCTCAACTGCCATAACAAACCATAATTATTCATAATGCATAGAAGTCCCGATCAAGCCAGAATCACGGAACCCTACACGGTAAAGACATAACTATAGGCACAGGAAGAACGACAATCAAAAAAAAGAGTGACCACACTATGAGATTGGAGAAAGATGACCGGCTGTCGTTACATAATTCACACAGGTATTTCCATCATTACAATGAGATACACACAAAAAGACAATTGAATTCCGAAAAAAATTCACCCACTGTTACCGCTTTTCATGGGAAAGATACACTTTGTATAGTATAGATGCATTTCTTGTACACTCAGGCTCTACCATTTCCTTTTCGAAGGGTGCATACGCTGTTGAAATAGGCGTACAACGTAAGATATCAGGTCAATATTATGAAAAAAGAACAAAAAAGAATTCTCGTCACCGGCGGTGCTGGCTTCCTTGGCTCACATTTATGCAAACGATTGCTTGAAGAATCCTGTGAGGTTCTCTGTCTTGACAACTATTTCACCGGCTCAAAAGACAATATTGTTGACCTGATTGGACATCCCTATTTCGAGCTAATACGCCACGACATCACCTTCCCGCTCTATCTGGAAATTGATGAAATATATAATCTTGCCTGCCCAGCATCGCCTATTCATTACCAGCATGACCCGGTCCAGACCCTCAAGACAAGTGTGCACGGAGCAATCAACATGCTCGGTCTGGCCAAAAGAGTAAAAGCCAAAATCTTCCAGGCCTCCACCAGTGAAGTCTATGGCGACCCTGCTATCCATCCGCAACCGGAGTCCTACTGGGGAAATGTAAATCCAATCGGAATCAGATCCTGCTACGACGAAGGTAAACGCTGCGCTGAAACCCTCTTTTTTGATTATCATCGCCAGCACAGGGTCAATATAAGGGTGGGTCGACTGTTCAACACCTATGGCCCGAACATGCACCCCAATGATGGCCGTGTCGTTTCTAATTTCATCATTCAGGCCCTGCAGAATAAACCCATTACCATTTATGGGGACGGAGAACAGACCCGTTCTTTTTGCTATGTGGATGATCTCATTGAACTGATGATCCGCTTCATGTCTGCCGGCGACGATTTTATCGGCCCGATGAACATGGGAAATCCCGGAGAGTTCACGATTAAAGAACTGGCTGAACGTATTATTACCATGTCAAACTCAAAGTCACAGCTCACCTTTGTCGACCTGCCCCAGGATGACCCCAAACAGAGAAAGCCTGAGATCAGCCTTGCCCAGCAAAAACTGGACTGGACCCCTAAGGTCAAGCTCGAAGATGGTCTGGTGAAAACCATTGAATACTTCGACAATCTGCTCAAAAACCGCGCCGGTCAGTAACCTATGCAAAAGCCAGGCAGCCCAGTAAAAATAATTCTGATGACAGGAGAGGATCGGGCACAGCACAGCACCTTTCCAACATGGGCTGTCCGGAAAACTGAAAACCCAACGATACCCTCCAGCAGCTGTTTTCCAGCCAACTGACCACCTCCCCTGAAAAAATAATAAATAAACCATACGGGTATATCCGTTTTACCCAGAAAACATGAAACGCTATTCTCCTGAAAACGACACGACAATCCATGATCTTATCATTGTCGGTGGTGGTATATATGGGGCCTCAATGGCCTACACCTCAGCATTAAACGGTATCAGTCCTGTTTTACTTGAACAGGATGATTTCTGCGAACACACCTCCGCCAATTCTCAAAAGGTTATCCATGGAGGACTGCGCTATCTGCAGACCCTTGATATAAAACGTGTCGTGGAATCCATCCGGGAAAAACAACGTTTTTACCATCTGTTTCCCCATCAGGTAAAACCTCTGCCGTGCCTGCTGCCCACCAGTGGCTATACCATGAAAGGTAATGAGGCCTTTCGCCTTGCTTTTTTAATGTATGGCACGATCGAAAAACTGGTCTGTGGAAACAAATTAACCAAAAACCTCAATAAACGCCCGGAGATCCTCTCCAGACAAGAAGTTGCCAGACGCTTTCCACACATGGCAGAAGAAAACATCCGTGGTGGCGCACTCTGGTATGATGGCATCTGTCTTGAACCAGAACGGGTTGTCATCGGCCTTTTACAGAGTGCAGCCAAACTTGGTGGGAAAATCGCCAACCAGATGAAGGTGGTAAAGATCAAGAGAAGGACAAGGGATCACCTTGCCGTCTTTGTCGAGGACAAACTCGAAAAGAAAACCTTTTGTCTGCTGACGAAAAAAATAGCCCTCTGCACCGGCTCCTGGTTTCAGGATGATCTTGAACTGCGGCCACTGCCTGTCGAGCTGCAAAAACTCTCGCTGATCAGGGGATTGAACGTCATAGTGCCCTCCCTGTTTAACTCTGCCACCTCTTTTGCCACAAAAGTTCGCAACGCCAAAGGAGATGGCTCCAGGTTCCTGTTTATCGTCCCCTGGAAAAACTATTCCATTGAAGGTACCCACTGGGAAGATTGTCCTGACCCCTCAAAACCCTGGGAAGCCAAAGACAGCACCGTACAAGAGTTTCACCTGACAACCCAGAAAGCACTCAGGGAGGAAAACAATCAGGTATCCATCCAATCAACCCATGTCGGCTATGTTCCCGGCACAACCGATGGCAAACCCATGGCCTCCGACCGCATCCTTGGTCATTATAAAATTGTCGATCGGGAAGAAAATAGTCCAGGTGATGTTATTCAGGTGGTAGGGGTGAAATTCACCACCGCCTTTGATGTGGTTTTAAAGGCTTTGCAACATCTTTTCCCGAGCAGAAAAGTCAAAGATGTTCTTTCTTTCAGCAATCTACCCTACGGCAGCCCGGCAGAGGACAGCAATCAACTTTTTCGACTCTACCGGACTCGATACCTGGGTGTTTTAAATCATCAGCAGTGCAAAATAGCCTTCCAACTTTTTGGCAATGCTCTTCCTTATGTGATACAGTTCTACCTGACTTCTCTGATCGAGAAAGGGCAACCGATCTCAGACCATGCATTCTATACAGGCCTTACCCGATACTGTGTTGACCATGAAATGACCTTCCACCTGGATGATCTCATCTACCGCAGGCTTTTCCCAGACAGCCCATGCCCCCCAGATCCAGAACTGTTGACCACTATTTCTGATGAAATGGCCAGATTATTACTCTGGACCCCCGGGCAATTGGAGCAGGAAACATCGCAGCTCAGCAGGTAATGAGTTCAATACATACTAAAAAATAAGTCAAATTTGGATATACAATAACAAATACAGTGCTTAAAATTAATGATCAAAACAATATAGGAAGTTTGCAATGAAAGAAATCCTCGTCGTTGGAGGAGCTGGCTACATCGGCTCCCACATGTGCAAGTATCTCCACAAAAACGGCATGACCCCGGTAGTCCTTGACAACCTCAGCTACGGACATCGTCAGGCTGTCCAATGGGGTCCCTTCTACGAGGGGGAAATGGCGGACACAGCCCTCCTCAAAAAGATCTTCTCAGAACACAGGATTGAAGCGGTCATGCATTTTGCAGCGTTTTGCTACGTGGGAGAATCCATGCAGCTGCCGCTGAAGTATTACCAGAATAATATCGCTGCCACCCTGACCCTGCTGACCGAGATGGTGGAGCACAATATTCTCAACTTCATCTTCTCGTCCACCTGTGCGACCTACGGAGAGCCGGAGCAACTTCCGTTACTTGAGGATTTTCCGCAAAACCCGATCAATCCCTACGGGCGCTCCAAACTGATGATGGAACAGATACTGGGCGATCTCGACCACGCCCACAATTTAAAATCCGTCTGCTTGAGATATTTCAATGCGGCCGGTGCTGATTCTGAGGGTGAGATCGGTGAAGATCATGATCCCGAGACCCACCTCATCCCACTGGTCCTGCAAACGGCACTGGGACAACGGGAAAAACTGACTATTTTCGGTTCCGATTATCCCACCCAGGATGGAACCTGTATCAGAGATTATATTCACATAGAGGACCTGGCGCAGGCCCACCACCTCTCATTGCTCCATCTCCTTGCAGGCGGGGCAAGCAAGAAGTACAATCTTGGCAACGGTAACGGCTATTCCATTCTTGATGTCATTAAAACCGCTGAAGCAGTGACGAAGAAAACGATACCACACAGCTATGCAGAACGGCGGCCCGGTGATCCGGCAGCACTCGTGGGATCAGCTGAGCTGATCATCCGGGAACTTGGTTGGAAACCGCAATTCAATTCTCTTGAAAGTATCCTCCAAACTGCGTGGAACTGGCATTCTAATCACCCAGACGGATTTAAAGATGCATAGCACACTAACAAGAATTACATGGACACTGACAACAAACAAATGAAGATATTAAAACTTAGTCCTCACCCGTTTTTTATTAACAGAGGGACTCCCATTGACGCCTTCCTCATTCTTCAGGCTCTCTCAGAAAGAAACGACACCGATGTCGATATCATTGCATACCCGGAAGGAGAAGATATTGATCTGCCCAACGTGCAACTGTATCGGGTCCCTTTTTGCGGTTATGTCAAAAATGTCCGCCCCGGATTCTCACTGAAGAAACTGTATATCGATTTCTTTATGTTTTTTTACACCTGGAAAATGGTGCATAAAAACAAATACTCCATCATCCACGCCGGCGAAGAGGCCGTCTTTATGGCAATGATGATGAAGTTGATATACAAAATTCCATATATCTACGACATCGACTCCTCCATCGCCCAGCAGATGGTCGAAAAAAATCCACGCTTAAAACCATTAGCAAAAATATTTAACTGGTTTGAGGCGCACGCCATGAAAGGTGCTCTGGCAAACGCTCCGGTCTGCCACGCGCTGCGGGAACTGTGCGAGCAAAATGAATCGTCCAAAACCATCACCCTCCATGATATCTCTCAGCTGAAAAATCCCGACATGGAACCGACGGGACTGATCAGAAACGAGATCAAATCCGATGGCCTGATCTTGCTGTATTGCGGCAACCTCGAAGAATACCAGGGAGTTGACCTGCTTATTGAGAGTTTTCCTTACGTTGTGAAAGAAAAGGTCGAGGTTGAACTCGTCATTATTGGTGGTGTTCCAGAGGATATTGAGCGTTACAAACAAAAAGCAACCGATCTGGGCGTAGAGAAAAATATCCATTTTCTCGGCCCCCGCCCCTTTGATCAACTCGACGCGTATCTTGCAGATGCCGACATTCTTGTGGCTCCACGGGTGAGAGGCGTGAATACCCCCATGAAGATTTTTCCTTATCTCCACTCAGGGAAACCGGTCCTGCTGACAAAGCTCTACACCCACACCCAGATCGTCACCGAAAACGAAGCCTACCTGGCTGAGGCCAAACCCAAAGCATTTGGTGCGGGCATTATAGAGCTTGCCAAAAATGCAAAATTACGCTTGAAACTCGGTAGGAATGGCCGCGCCTTTGTAGAAAAGGACCATGTTTACGCAGCCCATAAACGAAGGGTGGACGAGTTGTACGACTGGGCGAAATCACGATTGTGTAAAGTCTGATAAAACATTCTACAACTAAAGGCAGGCTCCAGAAAAAGCACGATGTATCAGGTGCAGCATTCTAGCAGCCGATTCGCTCGTACCAACATGGGGGACAGTGAATTGGCGCCTACGAGCTACAACGATACGGAGGAAGCTTTTCAGGAGCCCAACAAATTTGAATAACCCGACAAAAGTTCAATGACAAATACTATCCCAACCGGCACAAAAGTACTCGTAACAGGGGCCACCGGCTTTACCGGCACGGTTCTGGTTAAAAAATTGGTGGCCCAGGGCCTCCAGGTCAACGCCATAGCAAGAGCCACCTCGAACATAACCCCTTTTGACGGCATGCCCGTCACCTGGTTTCGTGGCGAGGTGTACGATGAAAGCACCGTACAGGTCGCAATGAAAGATGTGGACTATGTTTTTCATGTCGCCGCCGCCTTTCGAGAGGCAAAAAGTACCGAGCAGGACTATAGAAATGTTCATCTGGTTTCCACCCAGCTCATTGTCCAGGAAGCTCTGAAAAACCCAGGCTTCAAACGCCTTGTCCACGTCTCTACCATGGGAGTGCATGGCCATATCCCCAATCCTCCGGGGGATGAGAACTCGCCCTTTAGCCCCGGCGACGGATACCAGCGAACAAAAGTTGAGGCAGAGGACTGGCTGAGGGAGTTTACCAGCACCACCCCTTTCCCTTTTAGCATTATCCGCCCCTGTGCCATCTACGGACCGGGTGAAAAGCGCTTACTGAAGCTCTATAAAATGGCGGTGGCAAAGGTCTTTCCTATTTTGGGAAAAGGCAAATGCTGGTACCACCTTGTCCATGTAGACGATCTGACCAATGCCATTATCCTTGCTGCAACCGCAGAAAAAGCCCTTGGTGAGGCGTTTATTATCGGAGCCACAGAACCCATCCGTCTGGAAGATATGGCCGCCATCATCGCAAAAGAGTACAATACCAGACTCAGGATTCTGAGACTTCCCATTGGCCCATTTTTCCTCTTGGGTGACATCTGCGAAGCCCTCTGCAGACCTTTTAAAATTGAACCTCCAATCTATCGCCGAAGAGTCGCCTTTTATTCAAAGGACAGAAACTTTTCCACCAGGAAAATGCAGGATGTGCTGGGGTACACCCCGATCTGGAGCAATGAAGCGGGCATCATAGAGTCTGCCCGCTGGTACAGAGAAAATAACTGGCTGCAAATCCCTCAAGCCAGCTGAGGTCCGCAACCACCAAGGGCCTTATACACCCCCGCAACAGAGGAAATACTTTTCAACTTTCCTTGCGGGTATAAGTATCTTGGAAAACACCATCAATAATTACTTCGCATCCCATGACAGACACACAGAGCCACAACAAGCAGGATATGGAAAAAGAGGTTCTTTCAAAGCAGCTGTACCAGGGGGGCAACCCTCTCACCCGCTACCGGGAGAAAGTGCTGGGCCGTAATTCCAGCTTTTTCCAACTGATCGTCTTCGAGACCTCCCAGCTTTTATTAACGAACCTTGGTGGCGGTCTCGGCTATCTGCTGAGAAAACTCTCCCTCTCCTCACTCTTTCAATCCTGCGGCCGTGGCTTCATATTAGGCAGGGGGATCATTCTTCGTAATCCAGGCAATATCAGTGTTGGCGACAACGTTGCCATTGATGACCACACTCTGCTGGATGGCGGCACCGGGCCGGAAAGTATCATGTCTATCGGTGACCGCACAGTCATCAGCAAGGGCTCCGTCATCCAGGCAAAACATGGTCCGCTGCTCATAGGGGATGAATGCGATATCGGGGCCCATGTCATCCTCACCAGCATCAGCAAGATAATCCTTGAGAACAACGTCCTCATCGCAGGAAACTGTTATATTGGTGGCGCCCGCTACAACCTCGATGATCTCGACAAACCTATCATGTACCAGGGAATTTATTCCCGCGGTCCTATAACTGTCGGAGCCAACACCTGGATCGGGGCCTCGGCCACCATTCTTGATGGAGTGACCATCGGCAAAGGTTGCGTTATTGGTGCGGGATCGGTGGTGACAAAAGATCTGCCCGATTATGCCATCGCTGTAGGCAGTCCTGCCAGGATTATCGGCAGTCGAAAAAAGAACGCAGACCCGGCATAAAACAATATCCTGTCCGTCTTTGGTAGCCATTGCCGTGTTTTTTATATTGGCAACCATCCGATAACACAGTATTGATGAGCTATGGGAGACTGGTGCTTCTTTAGCAAAATAAAATTTCAGTCTCTCGATTCACCTGCTTGATTCTTCTATAATTGTGCCATAGTATTAAACACATGCAGACACAGGTAGCCGTGTAGCATGTCAGTTTACGTGACAGCTGTTTCAGAAGTGAGAAATATGACACCGAGGTGAAATATGACAGAATTTATTTTCAGCACTCTCGAAGCTATCGGCTTCGCCCACCCGCTCCACCCTGCCCTCACTCACATTCCAATGGGTATGGTCATCGGCTGTTTCTTTTTTGGTCTGGTTGCCTTTGTCACCAGAAAAGCTGTATTTTTAAAAACTTCCCTGCACTGTTCCGTACTCGCCCTCATCTTTATTATTCCTACGATATTTGCCGGTTACCTGGACTGGCAGCAGTTTTTCGGTGGAACCATGAGCATCTTCATAACCATAAAGATAGTTCTGGCTATTGTCCTGACTCTCTTGCTTGCATACTCTATCCGGGAAAATATTCAGGGCGCAGGCGTTGGCAAGATGTTTTTGCTCTACACTCTCTGTCTTGCATGTGCCGGCGGTCTCGGTTTTTCCGGTGGAGAAATCATATACGGCGGATGAAAATACAACCAATTTCTACACTAACAACTTAAAGGAGAAAATTTATGTTCAAGAGGACCTTTGCTACCACCGCAGCCGTACTATTTGCGTTGTTAACCTGTATGGTGCTTCCAGCCCAGAGTGTTGAGTATCAGCATAGTATTACCGCTGACAAAATGACTTTTGACTGGAGTGTGGAAGGCGATCAACTTGCGGTCAAACTTTCTGCCCCAACAAAAGGCTGGGTAGCAGTAGGTTTTAATCCATCCTCAAAGATGAAAGATGCAAACATCATCATCGGTTATGTAAAGGATGGTAAGGTTAAAATTGAAGACGATTTTGGTATGGCCGCAACCCAGCACAAGATGGATGACAAAGTCGGCGGTAAAGACAACGTCACCGTTGTTGGCGGCACCGAGGAAGGTGATACGACAACGATTGAATTTTCTATTCCACTGAACTCCGGGGATGAAAAGGACGGGGTTATCGATCCGGCAGCAGACACCACAGTCATTCTTGGTTACGGTGGCGACAGAGACTCTTTCAGGATGAAACACGTTTTTAATGCTACCATCGTTGTTAATCTCAGCACTGGTGCTCAGAAATAGTAATGGTTCGACGTGTTCGACTCTACCTCATCCCTCTTCTGCTCCTGTTACTTTCAGGAACCACAGGAGGGATGATCTATGCCCAGGATGGGGCGGTAGAAGTCGAGCAACCCACAGGAGTTGTTGAAAAAGGGGGAGATTTTCTTCCCCTTGATGCAGTTTTTCAAAACGAAAAAGGCGAAGACGTAACGCTTGGGCAGCTCATCGACAAGCCGACTCTGGTGCTGCCTGTATACTTTAACTGCCCGCGGGTATGCTCCTTTGATATGGCGAACCTGGCGATGGCAATGCAGCAGACATCTCTTGACAGCAACTCTTTTAATATAATAACGTTCAGCTTTGATCATACGGAAACACCCAAAGACGCCGACAAGGCAAAGAGAAATTACACCCACATGCTCAAAGGTGAATTCTCAACAGCTTCATGGCATTTCCTCACTGGCGACACGCATAATATCCAGCAGGTCACAGAGAGTATCGGATACACCTTCAAGCCTTCGGGGGACGGCTTATTCATCCACCCTTCTGCCCTTGTCGCTGTAGGCCGAGACGGTAAAATAATCAAGTATGTGTACGGTGCATTTCTTCCAGGAGATGTAGACCTGGCAATTGCCGAAGCCGAAAAAGGCACGCCAACCACATCAATTCGTCGCTTTCTGGCTTATTGCCTGAGCGGCGACCCGGAGCGAAATCGCAGCATTTTCAGGATCATGAAAATATCTGTTATGGTACTGATTGGTGTTGGTGGTTTTTTCCTCGTACGCACACTCAGAAAAGACCGTCAGTAACCGTTTAAAAATGGATAGAATGGAAAACTCATCATGTCTGATGTAAAATCATTTTTCGATACCCCGGCCCCGGCGCACCTTACCGGAATCAAAGCGTGGCTGCTCACCCACGATCATAAACGGCTTGCCATTATGTACCTCTGGGCTGTTATGTTCTGGTTTACCGTGGCCATCATCCTCGGACTTCTTATTCGCATAGAGCTGATGTCCATAGGACCGACGATCATGGGGGCAAAACTGTATAACTCTGCCTTCACCCTGCACGGGGTGATCATGATCTTCCTCTTTATTATCCCTGCAATACCAGCTATTTTTGGTAATTTTATCCTGCCCATCCAACTGGGAGCTGATGATGTTTTCTTTCCAAGGCTGAACCTCCTGTCCTGGTACCTGTATATGCTTGGCGGTCTGCTGGCCATTGTTTCACTCTTCACGGGGGGCGGTTTTCCTGATACCGGCTGGACCTTTTATGTCCCCTTTAGTGTGACGACCAACCATAGCGTCCCGCTTACCTTGACGGCCGCATTCATCCTTGGGATGTCTTCCATGCTGACCGGCCTCAACTTTATTACCACCGTGCACAGGATGAGAGTAAAAGAGATGGGCTGGATGCAGATCCCTCTTTTTACCTGGTCCCTCTACGCCACAGGCTGGGTTCAGTTACTGGCAACACCCGTGATTTCAATCACCCTGCTCCTCGTCATCTTTGAACGGGCCTTTGGTATCGGACTCTTTGACCCCGACAAGGGCGGCGATCCGGTTCTCTACCAGCATCTGTTCTGGATGTATTCTCACCCTGTCGTGTATGTGATGATACTGCCCGGTATGGGTATCATCTCCGAGGTGATTCCAACATTTTCCAGAAAGGCAATTTTCGGATACAAGGCTATTGTCTGGTCCTCTATGGGAATCGCAGTTGCCGGATCCCTCGTCTGGGCCCACCACATGTATACCAGTGGAATAAGTGACACAGCGGTTTTTATTTTCTCCCTGCTCACCTATCTTGTGGCCATCCCGACGGCAATCAAAGTGTTTTCCTGGGTTGCCACCCTGTACAAGGCATCGATCGAGATGACACCGCCTCTACTTTACGCCCTGATATTCATCTACCTGTTTACCGTCGGCGGTTTGACGGGCCTGGTCATAGGCGCAGCGGGTACCAATATCCATGTGCATGACACCCAGTTTATCGTAGCCCACTTCCATTTCACCATGTTTGGTGGTGCCGGTTTTGCTTTTTTTGCCGGACTGCACTTCTGGTGGCCGAAAATGTTTGGGGTTATGTATAATATCAAAAAAGCCTACATCGCAGCGACTCTCATTACAGTCGGTTTCATGTTCCATTATGTTCCGATGTTCGTCCTTGGAATGATGGGTATGCCACGCCGTTACTTCGATTATCTGCCCCAGTTCGCTCAGGGAAATGCCCTTGCCGGCATAGGCGGGATCATTATGGTTATCGGCCTCCTGCTAATGTTGTACAACCTGGTCATGAGTCTTAGAGAAAAAGTGGTCGCCCCCGAAAATCCATGGGGTGGGGTTACCCTTGAATGGTCTGTTCCCTCTCCTCCACCAGTACACAACTTTGTGACGGCACCGTCTGTCAAAGATTATCCTTACGATTTTTCTGAGGTGTTAAAAAAGGCCGCTCAATCATGAATAAACCTATAGACTTCATCGGAATCCGCCTGGGAATGTGGCTATTCCTCTATTCCGAAATTATTTTATTTGGCGGGATGTTTGTTCTTTACGCCGCATATTTCCATGCCTACCCCACAGACTTTGTTGAAGGTGGGAGGCAACTCAACAGGGTGATCGGTGCGATTAACACCATCATTCTGCTCCTGAGCAGTTTTACCGTGGCGGCCTCCATCACGGCTATACGCCTTGGCTCAAAAAAGCTTTCGCTGTCGCTGATCGGCTTTTCCTTTATCTGTGGTATTGTCTTTCTCATTAATAAGTATTTTGAGTGGGGCGCCAAGTTCCACCACGACATCTATCCCAATTCAGAGACACTGATTAACGGTCCACCGGGGCAAAACATCTTCTTTGGTCTCTACTATGTGATCACCGGGCTGCATGGTCTGCATGTCATTATCGGCATGACCCTGCTCGCCATCAGCTTTGTGCTGGTTGCCAGCAACAAGATTCATGCCGAGCGCTTTGCCATGCTGGAAAACTCGGGGCTCTACTGGCATCTGGTGGATCTTATCTGGATCTTTGTCTTCCCCTTATTTTATCTGGTTCTGTAAGAGAGAGAAACTGTTATGAGTAAAGATTCTAGTATCCAACATATGATGAGCTATAAGCAACTGGCACTTGTCCTGATCAGCCTGCTTATCCTCACAGGAGTCACCGTAGGGGTAAGCTATGTTCACATGGGCATCTTCAACGTTCCCATTGCCCTTGGCATCGCCTGCTTTAAGGTCAGCCTGGTTCTGTTATTTTTCATGCATCTGAAATATGAAAGCATAGCGATAAAAGTATCATTTCTCAGTACTGTCGGTTTTCTGGCTATAATGATCAGTTTCACATTCTGGGATGTCGCGTATCGGTAGTGAGATAACCACATTATTTTAACGTAACTCTTTTTGCTCAATACTCAGATAGCTATGGGAAATGTTCGACCAAGCTATCAAAGGGGATAAAATATGGACCCAGTCTTAGGGGTGGATCGTGCCTTTTGGTACATTTTTGGAGTATCTCTTATTCTGCTTATTGGAATAACAGCGGTGATGATCTATTTTGTCGTCCGGTACAGGCGAAGCAAAAACCCGGTTCCATCCGACATACGGGGCGACTGGAAGCTCGAATTAATCTGGAGCATCATTCCCACATTCATTGCCCTTTCAATGTTCTGGATTGGCTGGTCGTCGTATACCGGGCTGCGCAACGTTCCTGATGACGCCATCGAAGTAGAAGTTCTGGGCCAGATGTTTTCCTGGATCTTTATCTACGACAATGACAAAGAAACAGAAAATGAACTGGTGGTACCGGTTAACACCCCTGTCAAGCTGAACATAGAGTCCCTTGATGTGATCCATAGCTTCTTTATCCCTGCCTTTCGAGTGAAAGTGGATGCGGTAAAAGGGCTGCCAACCTACCTGACTTTTACACCAAAGGAGGAAGGAGAATTTGACATCTTCTGTGCAGAATATTGCGGCACAGACCACTCCTACATGACGGCAAAGCTCAGGGTGGTTCCCAATGAAGAGTATGAAGAATGGCTTGAAGAGGAAGAATAAGAATCTTTGCATTGGAACAAGGCGAGCAATTGGTAGATTTTCTTTCTCTTCATCTGCAAATTTGACAGGCCAAGATAGTGTGCGAATCAATGCGCATTCAGAACTGCCTTTCTGCAGGCAATTCTTGATGTAACAAAGAAGAGTACACTATGTCGACCTGCCCGAAGGGTGAAATGATTTGCATCCCTTCTCCCATTAAGTCTCTCAATTCCCTTCTCCATGCACAACAAACTACTCACCCAACTCAAATTATTCCATCAAACAGCGAAAGTACCGCTTGTCGCAATGGTCGCCTGTTCCGCAGCCTTCGGCTATCTTCTGGCCAGACCTGCATTCTCCAGTGATTTTTTGCTGAATTTTTTCGGCGTATTTTTCCTTGCCTGCGGAGCTGCATCTTTTAACTCCGTGCAGGAAAAAGAAGCTGATGCATCCTACATAAGGACCCGAAACCGCCCCGTTGCAAGTGGTCTCATCTCCAGAAAAGCAGCTTCCATCTTTGCCGTTGTCAATTGTCTGCTTGGGCTTATCCTGCTCTATCTCTGCGCTGGTAACCTCCTGCCAATGGCACTTGGCCTGGTCGCCCTGGTCACGTACAACCTGATCTATACCCCGCTCAAACAGGTCTCGGAGTTTGCCCTCATTCCAGGCGGAATCGTTGGAGCTATCCCGCCATACATAGGCTGGACCTCTGCAGGCGGCGCCTCTTTTGCGCCGCTCATCTGGGCAGTAATGGCACTGTTTTTCCTCTGGCAGCCGCCCCACTTCTGCCTCATCCTTCTTCAATACGCGGAAGACTATAGACAAAAAGGCGATTTCACCAACCTTATCACCCGCTTTTCCGTGTCACGGGTCAAGAAAATCATCGCCATCTGGCTGCTCTCATTTTTAACCATTGTTCTTTCTCTTACCGTTATACCCGGCTTTTTATCCCATACTGGCCGACTGATCCTTGCAACCGGTGCGCCTGTTTTTATCACTGGCTTTCTGCTCTATCTCTTTTTAAACAGCAATCCGCGTTACAAAATACTTTTTGTCTCACTCAACAGCTTTCTCTTTGGTATCATGACTCTTCTGGCTTTCTCTTCGTTTATGATAAATGAATAGACACCTCGAACACACATTGGAGTTCTGTCTCTCTTGACATTTTGTAATCGATCGGATACATATTCTATATGCTAACAGTTAAAACGCTTCCAGAATTTGACTCCTGGCTTGATGGCCTTAAAGACCGCATGACCCGTCTCAGATTGAGCCGCCGCCTTGACAAGGCACAGCGCGGTAATCTTGGTGATGTTAAGTCTGTTGGTGACGGCATATTTGAGATGAGAGAATACTTTGGCCCTGGCTGGCGAATGTATTACGTCAAGCGTGGAGATACCTTAATCGTGATGCTTGGAGGCGGAGATAAGAGCTCTCAAGTAGCAGACATTGCCAAAGCCAAACAACTCGGAACTATGCTAGAGGATTGAATTATGCCCAAAAAAATAAGTATTGCTGATCTGCCAGATTTTGATATGGCTAAACAACTGAGCAGTGAAGAAGACATCGCCGCCTATGTGACTATGGTTATTGAAGATGGAGACGCTGCCGAGCTTGCTCATGCACTGGGTGTTGCCGCTAAGGCACGCGGAATGAGTGAAATTGCTCAAGCCTCGGGTCTTACCAGAGAGGCGTTATACAAAGCGCTCAAGCCCAATGCCAAGCCACGCTTTGACACTATCAACCGGGTATGTGCCGCCCTCGGTGTTCGTTTGGTGGCAAAACCTGTCCACACACGATGAGCAAATATTTCTAACGCGGGCTGATGCCCGCAACGCATGGCTGGTTCTCCTTTAATTGTAGCATATGACTGCGTTGAGTTAGTTCTTGTCGAACATGCTATGTATAGCATAAAACTCGGGAGGTGAACCAACCTTCTCATTTTACCTTACCTCCGAAGATAAAATTCTGAACATACCGATGAAGTTGGGCAAATTGGCAATTTTTCAAGATGGCCATAAATGAATAGACACCTCAAAGCCAAGGTGGTTAAGTAGAAATGACACGTTTACATATACCTACTAACAAGCCTGTTTTACCCATTAATCCTATGATGTATCGCAATAATCACATCCCGACACCTAACGTAAAACTCAAGCAGCAAAACGCTTTAATATTTCTTTTGCTCTGTCTGCTTCTTGCACTTAGCGCCTGCAAAGGCAGCAATGACGAGAAGTTCAGGGTATACGGAGAAGTAAGCCACCCCTTCAGCTTCCATAATCAGGATAACGAGGTCGTTACCGAAGCAATTATACAGGACAAGGTCTACGTGACCGATTTCTTCTTTACAACCTGTCCCACAATCTGCCCCCTCATGAAAAGACAAATGTTCCGGATTTACGAGGCGTTCCCTGATACTCCGGATCTGCTGCTCGTATCCCACACCGTCGACCCGGAAACCGATACCGTCGAAGTGCTCCATAACTATGCAGAGGGTCTCGGCATCGAAGCAAAAAGATGGCAGTTGTTGACCGGTCCCCAGGAAGAGATCTTTGCCATAGCCAAAAACAACTATATGCTTGGCGCGCTCAAAGATGAAAACAGCCCGGGCGGCTATATCCATAGCGGCTCTTTTGTTTTGGTGGACAAGAATAAAAAAATCCGTGGCTATTATGACGGTACGGACGCTAAGGAAGTGGACCGACTCATTTCAGACCTGAAGGTGTTTATTGATGAAAAGTAATATAACCTCCCTTTGCCTTATGGCCCTGCTCAGTCTTGTAACCATACTCACCTGCAGTACCTTAACCTGGTCTGCTGAACCCTTGAGCCCAGAGCAGCTTTACACGGCCAACTGTGCCAGATGCCATGGCCATGAGGGCGAAGGCTTTTTAAAAGTCTACCCGCCCATCCATAATTCCAGATTTTTAAAAGAAGACGTCTCCCACCTGCCCTGCATCATCCGCAATGGCCTAAGAGGTGAGATAACTGTAGGCGACACCACCTTCAACCAGATCATGCCAGCCATGACCAGGGTCACCACGGAGGAGATGACTGCAATTATCGGCTTCATGCAACAGAAATGGAACCACCCGACAACAGAACTACAGGTTGAACAGTGGTTGAGCCAATGTAACAGCCAGTAATGGCAATTATCGTAAACAACGTCTAAAAAACACCGAAATGATTGAAAAACCCCTATTAAAATGGAGCGCTATTTTCATCTGCTTCATCTGCCTGATCGCCACGATCCAGACAGCAACAGCAATTTACTATTCCCACGCTGAAGTCCAGCTTGAACCGGCTGACCTGGTTGTTGTTTTTCCTGGTGACAATGAGCGAATTACAGCAGGGCTTGACTTGGTAAAAAAAGGTTTTGCTCAACATTTTATGCTTATAGGTTCAAGTATACATTCCGATGAAAAGCTATTCTGATTACCCCCATTCTTCAGCACGTTTTAATTTATACTGAGGTAGAGGTTCGGTTTTAATCGCCTGCTTAATCAAAATCTCAATCATGGATCCCATATTAAACCTGTTATTAAATCGAAAATTGAATTCAGCTAAATATCTAGGCAAGTGTTCGGAACTTACGGAATGATATGTACCGTGAATAGACCTTTTGACATTGCCAATCATGGTATTGACCCAATGAAAAAACTTGTTGTCAGGATCTTCATATATCCCAGCAGTGTTGATTGAATGATGAAGATCCACTACATGGCAAATACTAGAAAATGACCTAAAGCCATCTGTAACTACGACACAATTATCGTCGAGGCGCCTTAAAGCCCATCTCTCAATTTCATTGGAGGTAAATGCTTTAACTTTACTCATCCGCATGTGAATTGGGTGACCATTATCGTTATGGGAGACTGCTGCGAGAAATGGTATTTTACCAGATGCTCCGCGACCTCATTTTCCACTTTTTTTACCACCCCAGTACACATCATCAAGCTCAACAAGGTTATCAAGACGTAGAGAATCATCAGAACTCTTCATGACATGCTGAATTTTTTGCTTCAACCTGAAGGCCGCATTTACAGAAATTCCAAGTAGCCTTCTCAAATGGAGAGCCGATAAGCCATCTTTAGATTGAGTTATGAAGTAGATAGCCAGAAACCAAGTAGTAAGGGGAAGTTTAGCCCGAATATCTCATTAAATTGAACAAAAAAGGCCACAATTGTTGTATAATTAGCGTGATATCAAGACGTTAATAATATCAACAAAGGTGACCTTATGAAAACAGAGTGTACAAAAGAATATGGTTCATTTCAAGCCTTAGGTAGAGCTTCCTCAGAAAAGTGGCTATCCGTCCATCAAAAAATTGAGGGCAACCAGCAGAAGTGATTCAGTTTCCATAGTGGACGAGCCCAGTCATGCTTAATCAACAAACACCACTCTGAGAAAAGCGTTTTTTTTATTTTTTTATCCAAATTTTCCCATAGAACCTTCAGGTTCATTACCAGGAAAATACTATTGATCCAGGCTTCAGAGGTTTTCTGAAGCCTAGCCCGAATATAGTTTAATCGGTACCCATTCTTGCCTTGGCCGAATTTGCCTTCGATTGGTATTCTCTCCCGACTGTCCTGCATACGTTGCGATTTGATTTGCTTGAGGCGATCTCTATTTTCAATCGTCTGTTTGGGTGGGCGTCCCAAAGCCTTTCCACCGAATCGAATCCCGTTTTCCTTGAGGTACCTTCTGTTGTCCTGTGTTCCATACAACTGATCAGCAAGAACCACTTCCGGGTAATAGCCGTATCTTCGACGATATTCCTCGACTTGCTGCTTCAAGTCCTTGCTCTCATTAAAGGCATCCCAGCCGAGATGATCTACAAAAGCTAAACCATCGGTCATGCTGATATTGATCTTGGCACCAAATTCTGTACTCTTGCTTGCCTTGCCACGTACTATAGGGCGAACATGGGGTTGTGATATGGATACGATCCGATCATCACAACGCCTCTGCTTACTTCTGTACATCCCGTCTTGTTGATTGTAGAGATGCTGAATGATCCAATACTTCCGCTGCAACTTGTACTCCAAAGGAAACGGCGTACTTCCAAGATGATCAAGCAAGCAAGAAATATGCTTCAGGTTTCTTCTCAAGAATTGGAGTTGCTCTCGAAGGCCACGACGCCTCAAATTCAAGCCTGGTTTTTTGTTTTTCGCCAGGTTCAAATACAGCTTTCTCGCTTTTTTACGATAAGTCCGAGGTTTCTTTGAATAGTCGCTCAATGCGTACAGCTCATCGATCAGCTGCTCAGAGATTTCTCTGGCTTCATTGAGCAAATTCAAGTCCGTCGGATATCGAATTGCCTGCTCAGCAACGGTGGCATCAACCAGCAACTTACCTTTATTCACAACTGGCTTGATACTTGTCTTTCCACCAATACCAATTTTCTCAAGAATTACCTGCTCAAATGAGCTAAAAACCTCTTGGCCCATCCGTTTACGAATATCCACAAACAAACTAGGTGCAAATGGTGGTTCATCCTTGTAGCTAGAAAAGCCAATGAAGTACTGGAGATACGGATTCTCCTGGATTTGCAGGACTGTTTCTTCATCGCTCAGTGTCAGTTTGTGCTTGATAATAATAGCTCCGATCACAATCCTGGCATCTTTACTTGGTCGACCGTATCGATCACTCATGGGTTTGTAGTAACCGACAGCAAGGTCATCCCAGGGAATAATTTCGCTCCACTTCACCCACCTGTTGTCAGGATTCAGCTTGCCGCCAAATGGCAGGGTGAATCCGTCGAGCGTGAGCTGCTTGCTGCTCCTGTATCGAATCATGTGCACGCCTTTTTCGGGGTTATCTTATTAAGTCATGCACATTATACTATTATAACAATATTTATTCACCTAATTACAGACTCTTAGGGCTTTCTGAGTTGAATCTAGGTAGACGAGAAATCGTTGCAGATTTTAATGGCGGGACTATCACTTCTGACGGAGGGGCGTTGTTGTTACGAGAAGTGGAACAGCGGACAAACATTCTCCACCGTTTTTCGCAATGCTTCACCGA
>NZ_SWCN01000027.1 GCF_005116575.1 Desulforhopalus sp. IMCC35007
AACCACAAAGGTCCAGACTGTCATGGGCAGCTATAGATGGTCCACCGAATCGGTGGCCAGAGACAGGCTGCTCTTGAAGTACTTGGGAGTGAATACTAAATAGTGTGCGCTTTACCCGATTTTCAGGATGAAAAGAAAAATTTACAGGTTGATGCAGGGAGATATAGCCCTATCTCCCTGCGGTTCACCCGAGGCATTCCTTGCGCCAGCAGCAATCTTCCTGGTTGCAACGCTGTTCATTGGTTTGAAAACAGGGATTATTGCCTTCTTCAACCTGAATTTTTCGTATGAGATCTGCTTTTTTAAATTTTTTGGGTTTGATACCAAGATTCTTTGCTTTTGTTTGTACGTCGGTCATTTTCATGGCACTTTCTCTCTTATCTGATGTGTATCTAAAGGTGATGAGGTTATAAAAACTCTCCATATGCTTCATTGCTGTAAAATTTCTATCGTGATGACGTCCTGGCTATTTTGGCTGTAAAAATACTGCAGAAGATACCGCAGCATGAACTGACCGGCGAACGCTGTGTAATTATTTAAAACGCCGGTCGTTTGTGAAAAATGCAGTGCTGATATACACATAACCGGATACGCACAATGTTCAGGAGACATGCGGATAGAACCTTTGAATTACATTTGCTCCCATACATCGTAGGTAAAAACAATCAACAGCCGCTGATACTTGAGGCAACATTGTCAGCGGTCAAATCAACCGCTGGTTTTTATATTTTTTCCACCCGTTCGGCGGCGGGACCTTTCTGGCCAAATAAAATATCAAAACTGACGCGCTCACCTTCTGTGAGAGACTTAAACCCAACACCCTGAATCGCGGAATGGTGTACAAAAACATCTTGCCCCCCGTCTTGCTCAATAAAGCCAAAGCCCTTAGCATCGTTAAACCACTTCACTGTTCCTTCCGGCATGTTCCATTCTCCTGTTCAGGTGATAGATAATGCAAAATCCCAGCTCATCTGCAACAGCAGCAGGGAAATCACAGACGTCCTCAAACAACGAGATCCAGTACTATTTCATCTACGTTCAAAACATGTACAGCCATCTCGCAATAACTTGATTTATTAGTAAATTGTGCGGGTTAGTGTCGACACAGGGCACTCACAACGACCCGTTGCCCAATACTCCCATCCGCATTTATCATGTTTTTTTGACATTGCCCATTGTAGAACCTGAGTACAGACATCTCATCTTGAGGTATATTCAAGGAGTTCATTTTTTTTAAATATTACATTAGTCGGCTCTCACCTGTGCAGAAGTTCCTGCAAGCATCCATTCCCGAGTTAAAGGCAAGTCATTTCTGACCCCTGCCGAAAATAACAACTGGAAAAGATGGACGGTTCCAAGTCGAAATACTGCGGAACAACCCGCCAGATAAAAACGCCACATCCTGACAAAACGGTCATCAAACATGGAAAGGATCTTTGCTTCATTTTCTTCAAAACGCTGGCTCCAGTGATCGAGGGTTTTGCTGTAGTGATTACGCAGATTTTCACAATCAATAAAGTTCAACCCCAGGCTGGTGGAATTCTTCAGAATAGAACCAAGGTCAGGAAGGTAACATCCCGGAAAGATATGTTTTCTTATCCAACTGTTGGTAGGTCCTTCTACCGTCTTGCCAATGGTATGAAGGAGGAGGAGGCCGTTTGGTCGCAGCACCGTTCTCGTATTTTTCAGGAAGTTCTGCATATTGGCCTTGCCGACATGCTCGAACATGCCCACCGATATAACCTTGTCAAAAGTCTGGTTCAATTGGGGAAGATCACGATAATCGAGATATTCAAGACGGACACGGTCTTGCAGACCCTCTTTTTGCACCTGCTGCTTTCCATACTCCAACTGCTGTTTTGACAGGGTGATACCAACTCCTTGGATACCGAAATTTTTTGCAGCGTTTATAAGCAAACTTCCCCATCCACAACCGATATCCAGTAGACTTTCATTTGGCTGCAGCTGCAGCTTGCGGCAACATAGATTGATTTTCTGGAGCTGTGCCATTTCCAGCGAATCCTTGTCGGTTTCAAAATAAGCACAGGAATACACCATCTCCGGGTCAAGCCACAACTGATAGAAATCGTTCCCGAGATCATAGTGATATGCGATGTTTTCCATATCTGCCTTCATCCCGTTTCTCTGGAGCACACCGTGTTTGAAGATGTTGAACAAGAAGTGTTTTTTACCGACCTGGAGTCGATCGCACAGATATCCAATCTTCACAACCTTTCTGATATCACCCTCGACTTCTATGTCTCCATTCATATAGCCTTCGCCGAATCCAAGCGGTGCATTAACGAGCACATTTTTTAAGACCTCTTCATTTTTAAAATGAAGTATGAAATCTTTGCCGCTGCCAAACTCACGCTCACTTTTGTCCCAGAAGACGACTTTGAAATCAGCAGCGTCGCTCTTCATCAGGGCATTGCAAAAAACAGTTTTAGGGGACAGTCTTTCAGTTGAAAACATTGCAGTTCCTTATGAGTCAAAAGGGCAGTTGTGTATTTTTGCCCTCTGTATCGTAGGTGATGTGATTTCTTCAGCGTTGCAATGGGAACGGATAGGGAAATCCTCTGCGGTTGTTTCAGGAAATCCCTATCCTTCCCCCTTTCTATTTTATGGCAATCTGGGCAACTTTTTCTTTGGCTTCCTTGGATTTTGGGAGATTGAGGGTCAGAACCCCATCTTTAAAAGTTGCATCAATCTTGTCCTTTTCAACCTCAAGCGGCAATCGGATGGCGCGATAAAAAGAACCACTGCGACGCTCTATGGTATGGTACCGCTTGTCTTTGCTTTCTTTTTCTTCCTTTCTTTCACCTTTGATAGTCAACAGATTATCCTCGAGAGAGACGCGAATGTCTTTTTTTTCCATGCCTGGAAGGTCCGCCACAATCTCAAGGCTATTGTCGGTCTCGCTTACGTCAATACGCGGACTCCAGTTGATATCCATATCTTCCTGCAAATTGTGAAAAGGAAAGTCAAACCACGTTTTTTTGATCATATCATCCATCTCTGAGAAAATATTCGGAACCATACTGCGACGTTTTAGTGGTAATAAATCGAACATTTTGAACCTCCTTGGATAAATGTATATTATCGGTTCTGCCAGACAACATGGGCCTGTCCCTCACGCACCCTCCTCGTGCTAAAAGTGAGTTTCTTGTATTAAGGTTGCCATCTTCCTACGGTTTATTTGCTATTGTCCATAACCGCTTGCTGAGCGACGAATCGTCGGTAGCTCATCAGGCTGTAACATGTTTGCAACCGGCTATGTTGCGGACTGTCGATATCTGAAAACTCAACACCGTATCTCCAGACGGGTAACTTGTTTATCGGATCAGATACTAATTCCATGAACTTACCCCGACCACTGATTTGACCTATGAAATAATCAAAGTCCGTGTGACTGTCATAGATGAGTATTTCCATCTTGAGATCAACGTTGTTTATATTCTTCTTGTCGGCATGTACAAAGGATACTCCACCTGGTGCGATGTCGTAAATATTGGCTACAACCGGTTCCTCAAAGCCTGTCAGCACTACTATGCCTTTCGTCTCAAACCTGATTGATTGCCGTCTTTTCTCGTGGTGATCGTTGGAACCGTAATGGTTCCTGTTATTTTTCCTCCCAAACTGATCCTGACAACACATCAGCTGACATCGCAGGTCATTTTCGCTCTTCACGCCTTTACCACTCATTTGAGGGATCGCAGATGATGCAAGTAGGTTTTGCCTGTTATCTTTCCGACTCTTCTTTACATTCAAAATTTAACCCTCCGGCAGCAAGTGTAGTTGTTCCTATCAACAATCCTGCTGTTGAAAACAGAGAGCACCTCAATTCAGAGCCGGTTCTGACCTACAAGGCAGAATTCACAGGTGACCTGAGATGAATTATGGGGTAACAGCGCAGGATAGGCAATGCTGTAATTGGTGAGAAAGTACGGTGACGAAATACCGTACTAAAGGTGTGAAGTGATGAATTTCTTGAGGTTAGTTTTCTGATTTGTCAGCCGCAGTTTTTTTCTGATATTTTCTCGATACGATTCTATGGTGCTCACTTTCAGGTTTAGAATATCTGCCATCTCCTTTGATGTTTTATCCTGCCTGATATAGTGGACAATCTGTAATTCTCGGGGCGACAACTTCGCATTGGTCAGAACAATATCATGTGAATGTTCTGAGGAAATATCCAGTAAGTTTGCTTTCGCCGTTTCTATATAGTTCTTTGTATAACCGGTTGCTCCCTTCTGTGCTTTTCTCAATAGCGGCAGGACCATTTCCCTTGTCTGGGCGGCCATATCCTGCTTGATATCTTTATGTTCCTGTTCTCTTCTCTTTAAAAGGGTGCTGAGAGTAGTGTTGGTTTCCAAGAGTTCCCGGTTCTTTTTTTTCAGCTCTTTTTCTTTCATGAACAATGTGTTTAAAACAGTTTTCAATTCATCAACGGAAGAATTGAGTTCCGCTGTCCTTTTCTCCACCTGCTCCTCTAGATTGGCATGTGATTCCTGGAGTTTTATTTCAATGGCCTTTCTCGAGGCTATTTCATTTTTGAGCTGCTCATTCTGCTCTCGTAGTTTGACAACCAGGTCCTGCGTTTCAAAGCTACGACTTACTCTATAGAGAAGGTCCTCAATATTACATGGTTTTTGCAGGTAATCATCGGCTCCCAGCTTGAGTGTTTTGACCGCAGATTCAACATCACCATATCCGGTCAGGATAATTGCTCTGGTATCGGGTGAGAGAATTTTGGCCTGTTTCAATACGGCCACACCATCTATCCCGTTCATTCTCAGATCGGTAATGATCAAATCATAGCGATTTGCCTCAAGGAGGTCTATTGCTTCCCGGCCATTTATCGCAGTTGTTACCTTGAAGTTGTTTTTTTCAAGAACCCAGGCAATTGATGAGAGAATGATTTCTTCGTCATCGACGAGAAGTATTGATTTATTGATCATTATTGGCGCTCTCAATGGGCAGCAAAACGGAAAATGTCGATCCCTTGCCAGGTTCACTTTTTACATCTATACGTCCGCCATGTTGCTTTATTATCCCATAACTTACGGATAAACCAAGGCCTGTACCCTTGAGTTCAGGCTTAGTGGTGAAAAACGGCTCAAAGATGTGGTCTATATCTGCCACGACTATGCCTTTGCCGTTATCCTCGATATGGACTGCAATGTGTTCCCCGATTTTTTGTGTAGTGAGGGTGATTGTCCCACCGTTTTCACAGGCGTCAGCCGCATTGTTGAGGAGATTGATAAAGACCTGTTTCAGCTGATCTGCCACAGCCATTACAGGAAGGACGTCGTTACCATATTTTTTTATAATTTTAATATTTCGACTGCTATAGTCTTTTTTGCTGATTAAAAGGAGTCCGTCAAGAAGGGCATGAAGGTCAACATGCACAGTTGCACCGGAGGTCGGCTGGAAAAAATCCCTGAGATCAGCGATGAGATTCTTCATCCTGCTGCATTCCTGGAGTGCCAGGGTGAGAAGATGTTTTTCTTTATCTTCAAGAGGAGAGTACTCTTCTATCCCCTGGACAATGGTCATGACACTCTGGAGAGGATTATTGAATTCGTGGGCGATAGAGGCGGCAAGTTTGCCAATGGCGGCAAGTTTTTCTGAATGGAGCAACTGTGCGTGTGACTGCTGCAGTTCAAGGGTCCGCTCCATAACTCGCTGCTCCAACTCTTCGTTTATCTTGTTTAAGGCTTCTCTGTTTCTTTCTTTTTCTGTAATGTCAAAGAGATAGTGAAGATAAAAATTTTCTGTAACCGGAACCCAGTAGGCATCCCAATATATGCCTAAAGCCCAGAATTGATTGTTTAAGGGTTCCTTTGTTGAGCGAATTTCGGGGGCAAGGCACCAGGTACAGGGATGATCTCTTTGTATCCAGCTTGTATAACATCTCATGCCGGGCACCGCTCCTACCGCCACAGCAGCCTTATTGGAAGCCACAATCTCGCGGGTATCAAATTGCAAAAGCATTGCAATACAGGGAAGTGCATCGAGAAAGAGTTGTCGCAATTTTGTCTCATTTTGCAATTTCTCTTCCGCTTGTTTTATTTTTGTAATATCCCTGCCGACCGCCTGGTACCTGAGCACATTTTCTTCGTTGTCATATATGGCTCTGCCACACCACTGCTGCCAGACCATTGTGCCGTCACCCAGGTGCGCCCTGAGTTCAATGGTTTTGTCCGGTTTCTGCGGTGTCAGGCTCTTTAAAAGATCGCCCACCAAATGTACATCGTCCTCATGGAAATTTGGCATGAACTTCCTGCCAACCAGGTCTGTATGGCTCACACTGAAATATCGACAGTAGGCATCGTTGACGAAGGTAATCCTGCCTTGGGGATCAAAGCGACAGATCATCTCATTTTGATCCATGACGATCGCCTGGTATCTGTTTTTCAAGCGGCGAAGTCTCGCCAGTTCGATCTCCTTATGGGCAGAAATGTCATTTACCATCAGCAGAAATTGCCCCGGTGGATCGCTGCTGCCACCCCGTATGACCGCTTCCACCAGACCAAGAAAGAACGAGCCGTCTTTTTTCTGGATGCGTATCTGGTAGGATTGTTGCATCCGGGTTTCCAGTAATTTTTTTCGGTGGAGATAGAACAGATCCTGATCTTCAGTCACGATAAACTCTGAAAATGGTCGGTTGAGCAGCTGTGCTCTCGCCACCCCCAACATATCTCCAGCGGTCAGGTTTGCCTCCAGGATCAGCCCTTTGTCACTCACGGTCAGATAGGCGATTGGTGCGAAGTCATAGAGATCGGCATAGCGGTGACGGGATTTCTCGAGTTCTTCCTGGGTGCTGCGGAGCTCTTCGTTTTGCAGTTCCAGTTCGATCTGATAGGTGTCGAGTTCGTGGATCAATTTCTGGACATCCCCCTGGAGGGTATCTGGCAGTTCCGGCTTCCCAGCAAGGAGAGTCTGAGCTTGCAGTCGCAATTCGGAAAAGGTGTTCTTGTCGGTATCTTTTACCATACCAGCCTCCTGGTTACAGAGAAGTCGATCACTTACAGTATTTCTCCTGAAATATCACACCGGGAAATCTCATCAACTTCGACTGCGGTCTTGTCTGAGCCTTCATACAAGATCCTGACATTTTTTAATTTGACCCTCGCCAGGAATATTGCCGCAATTTTATCGGGTCAAGCTGTCTGTTAAGGGCTTTTTGTCTCTGGAATACCTGAATTATCCTCCCATCTCTCGAACGACCAGTACCGGACAGGGCGCATGGCGTATGACGCGATCAGTTGTGGAACCCACCAGGAGTTTTTCCCAAAGCGTATGGCCCCGAATCCCCAACACAATCATGTCCACTTCTTGTACTTTGGCAAACTGTACCAACTCCTTATATGGTTCCCCTGTAAGCACGTCGGTATGGGGGGTGCACCAGTGTTTACATTCTTCAGGCAGCATATAATACAGTTGCCCCTCTAGTCTTTTACGGAGCTCATTAATTCTGTCTCGATTTTTCGCCGTCACTTTTTCCTGCATTTCAAAATAATCCGAGCTGTTCCAGTGGGCAAAATTTCCAGGGATAATATTGATATAATCTGAGGCTTTCAATTCAACATGTTCCGTGGGTTTTATGACATGTGTCAGGTAAACCTCCGCCTGAAATTCCTGTGCCAGACTGAGTCCATAGTCAAAAGCAAGTTTGGAATCCGGTGAAAAATCACATCCCACCAGGATTTTTTTCAGCTTCATTTCATAGTCGGTTAAAGATACGGGATCATACTTACGAGTGTTGAGTATAAGCAGTGGGCAATGAATTGTTTTTATGAGTTTTTCTGTTACGGAACCGAGCAATAATTTTTTAATTCCAGACTTCCCATGGGTGGCGGTGATGACCAGATCTGTTTCTTTTTCCAGGGCAAGCCGGCATATCTTATCCGCTGGATTTCCCTCAAGGACAATAATTTCGTGGTCTATTGTCAGGTTTTCTACCATATTTCCAAGTTGCTTCCGGGCACTCAGAATATTTTTTTCTTGAAGTTTTACATGATCGACGGTCATTCTCTCCTGCCCGGGGTAAGTGTCCACGGCGGTGATGATGTGAACAAGCAGTAGAGCCGCGTTAAACTCCTTACATAATGCTACACTGTAGCCAAGCGTCTCAGCAGTGAAATCGGAGAAATCAACAGTACACATGATTCTTTTTGGCTGTACTCTCATAAGTGTCACCTTTTATTAGAATCGATTGATGTATTACTATCCTTCATCCGCAGCTGTGCATCTTTACAGATATTTCTTGATTGTTGCTGCCAAACAGCAGAAAAAAAGCCGGGTTACCTCATGTAAGGTAACCCGGCTTTCTTTACAAAGACCCGTGGTTTTCCGTCCCTGCCTTCCGGCAGGTTTGGCCTTGTCTTATATGATTATAAACAAATTATGTTCAACTAATTCTAGGCGATTACCATGCTATATGTCAATAGGACAGGGTGCTGTTGTTAGGGGTGGGTGTCTCAATGGTTTTTGATTTGAAATAACAACCCCAGAGCAGGAAAGAGCAGAATAACAGAGGATTATTTGAAAAAACTCTCAGAAAAAGTGTTGTGGATGTTGTCCCAGAACAACCACCAAATATTGTTCGATCAATGCCAGTCTGGCCTCTTGTAAATTGCTGATTGTCCCCGATGTACGGCAGAATACAACGTCTAAGGAGATGGCATGTCTCTTCTGGGTCTCCGTGGGGACGGTGGAGTCCGATCGAGATAATACCGAGAAAAAACTGAGGAATAAGAACCAAAAAAAAATATAATACATTTAATCATATATCTATTGTAGTACGGCATTTTCATACCGTATTTTCTTGTTAGCTGCCATATTGTTTTTCCCTTGTTTTTTGTCAATAATTCGCCATAGAAATACTACGTTTTCACGATTCAAGTCATTCATTTTTCGTGATGCAGAGAAATAAAGGAAGGCTTTTGCGGTTTTTTGAGTGCAGTCGTCTGACTGGGAAAACACAGAGGGAAAAATGAAAAATGTTGCTGGAATGCCTTTGGACACTAAAAGCAGGAAGAAAGTTGGCCAGAATGAAAATGGCCTGCAACGTTTGGTGGCGTATTACCAAAACTTTTTCGATAGAGATGAAAATCTCAAGCATTACAGCCCTGATGATTACCAGAATGCGAGGCGGAAGTTTGTCAAATACCAATTGGAATTCAGAGGGGCGTTATAAATTTGGGTGAGCCGGTAGAGGAAAATGCAGATTGCATTTTTGAATGTACCTCGGAAAAAAAGCAGGACAAATGACATGGACCTCAATGGAAAAACTGTCATGCTGGTAGATGATGAGCCAGCTATTCTTGAATCACTCAATTATTACCTGCAAAGAAGTCAACTCATTGTAACAAACGCAAAATGCGGTGAAGAGGCGCTGGCGCAATTCAGGAATAAACCTTTCGACACGGTGGTGACCGATCTGGCTATGCCTGGAATGAGCGGCCTTGATGTCTTGCAGGAGATTAAAAAATGTAACCCTGAAACAGGGGTGTTTATCCTCACAGGTAGAGGAAATGTCGAACTTGCGGTTCAGGCCCTTCGCCTGGGTGCCGAAGATTTTATTGAAAAGCCATTTGATGTTGAAAAACTGATACTGAAACTGGGAAATTACTTTGAAAAACAGGCAGCTCTCAAGAGAACTGCCATGTATGAAAAAATTTTACCAATATGCGCGTACTGCAAAAAAATCAGAGACGACAGAAAGGTGGAACAGGGGCAGGGGGAATGGGTGCACCTGGAAGATTATTTATGGAAAAGAGGTACGGCCATGAGTCATGGCTGTTGCCCCGATTGTTATGAAAAACAAATAAAAGGTTTGCTGGGCTCATGACAAGCGTAACAATCATTTTTGTGCCGCAGAATACGTTCAGATCTGCAAGAAAAAATTGACATGGGCACTCGAAAAAAAACGGATAAACAGCAGCCTGTCAGCAGGCGTACTGCAAGAAGGTATCGAATGTCTGGTATTGTGGCACTTGCAAATTGTGGAGAACCTGCAGTGATGATAATTTACGACCTTTCAAGAAAGGGCGTGTCATTCCAGCATTCTGTTAATCGATTCGCCCCTGATGATGAAATTATCATGGATATTCTCGTATACGATTTAAAAAATTGCAGTGAACACCTCATAAATAGAGTAGACGGGCGGGTACTATCGACGACTCTGGTCACCGACCCGACGAGTAAGGGACTGATTTGGAGGACCCGGGTGGCATTCCAAAAGCTGAGTTTACATTTCAGTAGGTATGTCTTGCAAGCCTGCCATGAGCAGATTTCGCAATCAGAGGAAGAAATGGGGGAAAAGAAATTTTAAAAGCAGGCAGATGTTTATTTGCGGACTGCCCAGTTTTACAACAAGAGGATTTGTGCAGGATATTCCTGCTCGAAGATGGCAGGAAGATGTAGTTTTTATTCATTTAACAGGGAGTATGCAACATGCCAGAGGGAAAAGTAAAGTGGTTTAACGATGCAAAAGGCTATGGTTTTATCGAACAAGATGGTGGCAAGGATATTTTCGTTCACCATTCGGCAATTCAGGTCGCTGGCTTTAAATCTCTGACCGAGGGGGAGCGGGTGAGTTTTGAAATTGTCGAGGGCCAGAAAGGTCCCGCTGCAGACAGGGTAATAAAAATTGAATGAAAAAGACGCCGCTGATGCACTTGTCGATATGACGGCAAAAGCATCAGCGGTTGACTTCGTATTGAAATGGCAGGAGAAAAGCTCGGTAAAGTTCCTGCATGCACCTTTGTTATGAGATCCTGTTGAGATTCTTGCTTATCAGTCCATAGGAGATTATTCCGAAAATTTGTCTGAAAAGAAGCATTCTGACACGGTTAAATTTCAAAATTATTTCCAGAATAGTGGAGGAATAAGTGTATGAATGAAAATGATCGAAGACATCTTAAGGAACTACTTTTAAGAGAACGTCGGGAAATTTTTAATCACCTCTATGGACTTGAATCGGATTGGCATGCGTTAAGTGAACATGATATTGAACGAGAAGAAGAGGCCCAGAAAGTCACACTGGCTGACCTTCTTGGCCGAATCAAGGCGCGGGACAGGCAGAGACTCTCGGAGATCGAGGGTGCGCTAACAAAGATGATGAGCGGCACCTATGGGATTTGCGAAGAATGTCGGGAGCCTATCAGCCTGGCTCGGCTCCAGGCCCTCCCGACGACCAGTTTTTGTCGAAGGTGTGCGTCTGAACTTGAGACTAAACAAAAGAGTCCCACTTTCCCACTATAAGGATTCAGTCTCAGTATCGTTAGCAATACAGGCATATGAGAAGGTTTTTCTTATGAGGATGGCGTGAGGCAATACTGTTGGGTGTAACAATTAAAGAGCTACCCTGGCTGAATTAATACGGTCCTTTGCTACCGTATTTTATGTATGGTCGAAAAGATTCTGGGGGTTTAGCAGGCAATATCATAACAGCGCGTGAAGATGTTTAACGGGGTGAGGGGGGATGGATATCAGCTGCTTGAGGTCTCATCTTCTGTGAAAGGAGCTCAAAGATCATGCCATCTCGTAAGAAACTCGGACTCGCTCTTGGATGCGGTGCATCTAAGGGATGGGCACATATAGGCATTATCGAAGCATTAGAGAACGCGGGCATCCCCATTGATATCATCGCAGGCTGCAGTGTGGGGGCATATGTCGGTGCAATTTATGCCGGTGGAGGTCTTCGCTCCCTCAAGGAATTTGTACTTCGCATGGATGGGAAAAGAATATTTTCCTATTTTGATATGGCGTTTTCACGGTCAGGTATTCTGAACGGTACAAAAAGGGTTACTGAACTCTTTTCAATGCACACCAACATTAAATACTTTGAAGACCTTAGCATACCGCTGGCAATGGTGGCGACAGATCTTGAACGTGGAGAAAAAGTCGTGCTCAAGTCAGGAAATATCATCAGCGCCCTCAGGGCAACAATGTCGTACCCGGCGCTTTTTGCTCCGGTGAAGATGAACGGGTGCTGGCTGGTAGATGGGGGACTTGTTGATCCAGTACCTGTTGGTGTAGCACGCGCAATGGGCGCCGAGATTGTCATTGCCGTTGATCTTAATACCAGGATAGTTTCACGCCGAAAAAACATACCCACAGGCAAGAATGATTCAAAGAACCAGTTTGTATCACCGGAAGCCCTTGAAGCAGAGAAAAACGAACGCAATACGATTACCAAGAGAATATTTGGCTATTATGAAGCCATTGAAAACAATATAAAAAATATCCATTCATCGACCCGACAAAACGATGCTGCCACACCAGACATCATTGAGACAATCACAACCTCTATTGAAATCATGGAGGAACGTATCAGTCGTATAAATCTGGCAGTGGACAGACCAGATATATTGATCCAGCCCCGTCTTGGAGAGTTGAGGATGATGAATTTTGACCGGGTATCGCACGCTATTGAGGAAGGATATATAGGGGGCCAGGAAAAAATACTCGATATCCAGTCCTTGCTGGCGTCTCGATAAATGACATTTGAGCTGGTGAAAAAAGTACAACAGCACAGAGGCAGGAACCGCCAAAAACAACTGGAACCTAACATCGGATACAGAAAGCTCAAACCTTACCTTGTCGGTTATCTGTCTGATATATTCATCTGGACGATTCATGGCAAGGGTATCTGATTGTAGATCCGGCTGTAAGTGGACCCGGCCGGATACGGAGCGGCCGTTTTGCTTGAGGACAGAAGGTGACCGATTTACAGTACCTCTGGAGAGTCAACTGTTCCCCGACACAGATAAGTTCAGTGTTTTGGCGAGTATTGTATCATTGGTGCCGGTACATTTTTTTTCAGGTGTGGCCCGACACGTTCAGCAATGTGAAAGTGATTGTCAAAGTCTATCGAAACGATGGAGTTTGACAATGCTTATCGTTGATGCCGATTGTTATGATGTTCAGCCGATTGGCCATAAACGTGTTACAAGGGATTTTAACACTCATCCGTTTCCTGCAGAGCTTGGCCAGATAACCTGTGTTACATTTTCATATACCGTTCATCTCGGTGAACAATCCATCTGATTCGAATACGACTACATATTCATGAGCGAAGTCATTTTGAAGACGGTCGAGCACAGTCGCGGGAAATTACCGGTCAATGGGGCACCATAAATACCTGTCGAACCAAGGAGGTCGAAGCCAACATCCGGCAAAGAGATGTTGACTCTTACAATCGTCCTTTTCAGCTTCCAGAGATGACCCCTCAAAAGCCAGACGTCTTTTCTTTCCAAAAACCCTCAATCAACCAGAAAGAGTTTTAAAGAGAAGAAATATTTTTTCTCTATAAACGGGGTAGTGTTCAACGCTGAAAGAGGGGCAACCTTGGAGGCTGAACAACATTTGAGTTCGCCGGACATACTTCTATGCAAAAAAAAATACAGGTTGTATAAATGTATGAGATCAACTGGAGAGTACTTGTGAAACCAAGAGAAATACTTCATTTGATCTGGACAAACGCTATACAACACAATGGTGAAAAATTATGGAAATTTTGCTTACTGATAACGAGGTTCGATTGCTTGGATGTTTGATGGAAAAGGAAATGGCAACACCTGACTACTATCCTCTTTCACTCAATGCTTTAACAAATGCCTGCAACCAGAAGTCCAACAGAAATCCAGTAGTATCGTATGACGAAGAAACGGTTCTTTACGGATTAAAAGGTTTGCAGGAGAGAAAACTGGTCAGGCAAAGCAACGTTAGCCGAGTTCCAAAATACGAACAGATTTTCTCAAAAGAGCTGAAGTTGTTAACCCGCGAAGAATCCGTCATTTGTATACTTTTAGTCCGCGGTCCCCAGACCATTGGTGAAATCCGTGGGCGAACAGAACGCCTGTATGCTTTTAAGACCCTTGACGAGGTTCAGGAAACTATCTCCAGCCTTGAAGACATGGAACTGGTCAAAAAGCTGCCCCGCCTGCCGGGCCGCAAAGAAGCTCGCTACACACATCTCTTGAGTGGAGATCCGGATGAGGCTGTCGTTGAGGCAGTACCCCAGGCAAAAGTTGAAACAGTAATTGTCCGGAAAGAAAATAACTGCACTGGCGATCTGCAAGAGCAAATAGACAGTCTACGCCACGAATTGCAGAACCTGCGACTTGAGTTTGCAGCATTTAAATCACAGCTTGAGTGATGCTCTGACAGGGATATTTCGATCCAGTGATTCAACAGATAAGGCAGTAGAGTGCATATGCCTGGACTGGCATGTGGAAGCTTATGCAGTAAAACGGAGAAAATAATTACATGCTTGAAATGCTCATCATTGGCGGCGGTATTCACGGAGTTCATCTGGCGCATTGTTTGCGTCAACAGACCCATCTGACGCACGATGATATTCGAATTTTAGATCCCCACATAGAACTGCTCCATGAATGGCGACGTTGCGCCAGAAATTGTGGAATGAAGTATTTACGCTCTTCCTCGGTGCACCATATTGACATCCATCCCTTCTCACTGCGTCGCTACGCCGCACTACCAGAAATCAGAAAAGACACCAATTTTATCGCCCCTAAAAACAGGCCATCCGTGGAATTATTTGATGCGCATTGCAGGATGGTGGTAGATGACCATCAACTGGAGTCTTTGCACATAAAAGGCCGCGCTTTAGAACTTCACAATAACGTCGAGTATGTAAGTGTTGTGACTGCGGAGGAGACGATCAATGCTCGATTTGTGCTACTTGCGCTCGGAATGAGTGAACAACCCCTGTGGCCGACCTGGGCGACCCGTCTCAGAGAAATGGGAGTATCGGTAGATCATGTGTTCGATCCCGGCTTTCGCCTTGATGGTTTGCGGGCCGATGGTCCGGTTGGGGTGATCGGTGGTGGTATCAGTGGTGGACATCTTTCTCTGAAAGTGACTGAACAATTGAACGCTGAAGTGCTGTTGATTTCCCGAAAGGAGGTGTATGTCAGTAATTTCGATTTTGCTCCAGGCTGGATAGGTCCAAGGTATACGGAAGGGTTCTACCGTTCACCGATTGAACAACGACGTCAGCAGATAGTGGCCGCCAGAGCCAAAGGCAGTGTTCCCGGAGACATGAAACTTGCGTTGGACAAAGCGGCGGCACGGCATCAACTTACTTGCATCACTGACGATATAACCGATGCGAAATGTCAAAACGGAAGTGCCCTGCTGACTGGGCGGCAAGGTCGATATGAGTGTCAAAGAATTGTTCTGGCCACAGGTTTTGTGGAAAAACGTCCCGATGGCGGTTTCGTGAACCAGGCAGTTAAGGAGTTCAAACTCAAGACAGCTGCCTGTGGATTTCCGGTGATAACACCATCCCTCCAGTGGCATGATCGGATTTTCGTTACCGGCCCCCTCTCTGAACTCCAAATTGGCCCTGTGGCAAGAAACATCGTGGGGGCAAGACATTCGAGCAGCAGGATCACAGCGGCTTTGAAAAAATAGTCGGTAGCCCGGAGCGCAATGCAACTTCATTTTTGCAGATCTATCTATTCTGACCCATGCAAATGAAAGAGTTCTTTTTGTTACAGCTCATTGCTGGCACAGCGCATGTTCTCCGACAACGAGATTCGAGGTGACCTCGAATCTCGACCGTAATAATATGATTTTAAATCGTTTTTTTATACTGCATATTGGCGGCAATGCAATTTGGTCGCACTTTTGCAAAAGTTTACGACAAAACTACAAAAACAAGCTTCTTGAATTTACTCTCCTATCTTTGAGATTGTATAACGTAAATCACCCACATATGTGCCGTTGAAAACAACGGTTTCACGCCAAGGTCCCTCCTGAGTTCTTCGTAAAGTGAACCACTTTTCTTTTTGACCGGAATGAACTGACCCAAGATTAGTGGTACCCATAAATTGCTCTTTATAATAGGAATCAATTCTGATTGGGTGATTTGAGGTGACATGAGCAAAAGCCAGATACAATACAACATCGCCATAAAGATAACCGGACTTGCCACCCCAAGGATTTATAAGCGTGTTACCACTACGTTTTGAACCTATGGCCCCACCTATAAAAGATGCAAAAGCATATTCATTTTTCATTGACACCAGCCGGGGCCTTACCCAAACAGCCCAATCCTGTGCAGACGATTTTTCTCCGGCATCAATAGAAAGAGCAATTGTTCCTGTCATATTGCTAAACAGAGACAGATCCTGGCTGAAATCACTGATAAGATATCCGTTCATTTTTTTGTGATATTCACGTCGAAGGGGTATACCATTGTATTGTGGAAATTCGGCCCAGATTTCGAAGTATACTCCATCTGAGACTCCAGCCCCGTCAATAAAACCAAGCTCTGCACGAAACTCTGTACCATGGGCAGGCAGGTTGATATTTGAATAGCGGCCAACTATGCGCCCTCGAGGTTGCCAGTGTGGATGGGTCTCCAATACTTCGCGATATGTGCGTTGGTTTTCAAGTTTGACACTGTTTAATACACGGACAAACCCTTTATCATCTGAGCCACTGCCAGGATAGGGCAAGATTTGCCAGGCATTCGTCCATTTTGCACTTGGTGCTTTTTGAATAAAATCGTAAAAAATGCCTGGTTCAGGATTTTCACAGACGATCTCAGAGAAACCGTCACAGAAATCTTTGTCACATATTTTACCACTTTTTAGAGTTTTAGTAGGAGTGGTCTTGCCAATGTTTGCAGCTTGCTTCCAGCTATTAGAACGGGATAGATTATTCTGTTTGCACCAGGCCGTAGCTGCAGGCTCTCCGCACTGGACTGTCCAGTCCAGACACCAGTCTAAACGATATTGTTGATTCATCGGTTCGCTATAGCGAATGAGACCGGAACCAATCTGGGCACTGGTACTGTCACCGTAGGCGGGACAGCATGGGAAGAGAAAAAAACATAGCAAGACTAAAGGCCGGTAGATACTTTTCACTCTTTTCATTTCTAACCTCTCTTAAGGACACTGTGGTTTAAAAAAGATTGTGGTACAGACCGTATTTTTCCCAACCATGGTATAATGATCGCCTCATAAACATCTCGATCCAATTGTACAAGACGCTGCTTTCAGTCCAGATTTTCTCTTAAACACCTCTTAAATGTCATTGTTCCGGAGTATTCCGAGCTACAAGGCAGTTCATTGAGATCGTTGTCTTGCTCCTCACTTCTATATGAACCCAAATCCTCCCCAGTTTAAACGCTGGCTTGAGGGACCCGACTTTTCGCCATCGTTGTTGAATGCTTGTGAAGCTCACTTCGTTATGCCGAGTTTATACATTTCTCAGGTGAGCATGCTGCTTACTGTCATCATAAGTAGCTAAAACAACTTTCAAGACCTTTCAAAGGGATCTCCCATTAAAAAAGCCGGGCCACCTGTTTCTAAGGCAGCTCGGCTATCCGTTAAGACCCGTTGCTTTCCGTGCCTGCCTTGCAGCAGGGTCGGCTTTATCTCATGATGAAAATTATCTTTACCCTAAATTATATATGAGGGTGTATTCGCCTGTCAATGTGACGGAGTAGTACTGCTTAACCCTGAATGGCATCGCACTGCCAGCTCTGATTAATTCCTGTGACATGGCTGTTATCAGGGCGGATGTTCAAACAGCCTTTGGCCAATTTCGAATGGTCGACAAAGAATCGATTGGAGAGATCTCCGTTAAAGGTAAATTTTGTCGCCGCATCCTATCTTAAAAATTCTTCAAGTTGGGGGCGAAATAGAATTTGGGAAAACAATTACACTCAACAAATGAACAGGAAGCATAATCTGACTTTTTACCATAGCATTCGGAAGTGGTAATAGAAATATTATCTGTCAAATGAACCGTTTACTGCATGGTATTGCAAAACATGGCTCCACACTTTCTTCTGTTTTTAGTCTAATATCAAACCGGTATTACGCAGTGGTATTGATTTCCCTTTAACCTTTATTATAAAATATATTATCAAATATGATTCAGATAAGATAAAGCCGACCCTGCTGCAAGGCAGGCACGGAAAGCAACGGGTCTTAACGGATAGCCGAGCTGCCTTGAGAAAAGGTGGTTCGGCTTTTTGTTTTTTCTGACCTCGCATACCAGAACTGGGAAAACTCAATTGTATATATTTTCTTCTCTCGGTGCCTGGGGAGAAAGTTCTTAGTACCTACCGTGAATGTTCGAAGATACAAGCACAATATTAAAGTCATTGATCGTTAGAAAGGATACATGATTGAGGGGAGAGCTGATTGATCCAAACTTTTCTTTGAACAAGCGAGAAGATCAACTCCAGATACATTGAAAGTAGAGCGGTAAATACCAGTTTTTCATCAGAAACATACGGCCAAAACTGTTCTAAATAAAAGTTGTATGGAGGTGACAGTATGAGCAAGAAAGCGATAGTCTATACAGGCAAAAGATTGAATCGAATTGCTGAGTTGATTGATCAGCAAGGTGGTGAAATTCTGGCAAACTATGGACAATCACTTCTTGTCCGTATCGAAGAAGGGGGGCTGCAGGTTCTGCGTACAGCAGGATGTCGGGTACGCGAGCTACCTGACCAGCATGAGATAAAGATAGGCGGGTTCAGCATGGATACCAGGCGGCCCTCTGCAGTCTCAACGGCTGCAGGAGCTGCCGGGGCAGCACTGCCTTCAGGTCGAAGCCATCACATCATGTGTCTCATCGGGCCCATGCACCCTGACTGGAAGACAACGCTTGAGCGGATGGGCGTTGTCTTGGTTGAAAGTGTGGCCCCAGATCAATACCTGTTTTCCGTTGAGAGCGACAAGATAAATAAGGTGAGGCAGCTTACGTTTGTTGAGTCGGTTTCTCCCTACTCTTCTGCATTCAAGGTTGACCCGCTTCTTCTTGCGCCTGAGGTGCGGAATGCGCTCCCTGAATCGGATGCCATTTCTCCGCTTGCAACTGAACCGGTCGAGCTGGCGGGTCCGACAGACGCCCCCAAAAGTGGTGCCCTGACCTTAAAATCTCTTCGTCCCGTCCCGGCCCGGAGCCCCGATCAGGTAGGGAATATTGAGGCTGTTGTCTTTGCCGGGGAGGACCCGCTTGTTGTGGTGGATGCCATACGTAGCCTGGGAGCACGTATTATCCGGATGAGTGGGCAGGTGATCATACTGTATGCCGACACGTCACTGGTAGCAGCCATTGCCGCTATTCCCCAGGTGCAACGTCTTGCCCCTTACAGTCCTCCCACCCTGTCCAATAACGTGGCTGCAGACATCATCCGTGCCGATGTGCTGCACAATTACCACGGCCTGAATGGGAACGGCCAAATTATCGCAATCGCCGATACAGGTCTGGACACAGGCGTAGATGATGCCACTCTGCATGATGATTTCCAGGGCCGGATTGTAGCCATTCATGCCCTTGCCCGCCCAGGGGATGCCAGCGACATTGATAACCATGGCACCCATGTCGCAGGGTCAGTGCTTGGCAACGGCACCCTCTCTAATGGTCACATTCAGGGTATGGCCCCTGCAGCCCAGGTCGTCTTTCAGTCCACCATGGATTCCAACCGTGAATTGACGGGTATTCCGGTCGATCCGAGGGTCGGGTTTTTCGACGTGGCACGCGATGATGGAGCCCGGATTCACACAAATTCGTGGTCGTATCATGAGTCAGACGGTGTTTACAATTTATTCACCTCCCGGTGTGATGACTTTGCCTTCAACAACCGGGAATTTCTCATAGTTTTTGCGGCTGGCAATGATGCTCCGAAAAGGGTCAATGCACCGGCCTCAGGGAAAAACGTGTTGACAGTTGGTGCGAGTGAAAGCGTACAACCCACTTTGCCAGCCTCGGTCAGGTTTCCCAATAGCCCTGCCTATCCTGCAACGACGTATCCAGGAGGGCCGGTGCTGCATGGGGTCGCCGCAGCCGCTGATAACCAGAATCAGGTAGCGGATTTCAGCTGTCCCGGCCCGGTGCAGAACAACCGAAGAAAACCGGATGTCGTCGCACCGGGGAGCTGGATTCTCTCAACACGCGCCTCAGTGTCCACCAACGATTGCGGCCCTGATGGCCTAGGAGGAACCGGGGACGAGGATGGGACCTGGACACATGCCGAGGCGGTTGGATATGGTCTTCCGGGCCAACCAATCCTTTACGGCGGTGATCACAATGCTCCGGATGTGCCTCCAGGGTCTGGCCCCACCGCAGCAGATAATTACTGCTGGATGAGCGGTACCAGTATGGCCGCTCCTATAACCGCTGGTTGCTGTGCACTGATCCGCCAGTACCTGATCGAGCAGCGTGGACACACGCCTTCCGCCGCCCTTGTGAAGGCATTGATTGTCAACGGTGCGGTTGATATGGGAATGGGAATACCTCACAACGCTCAAGGCTGGGGCCGCGTTGACCTGACCAACACACTGTTCCCGACAGGTACCGGTCGTGTGCAGTTCGACGACGACCTGTCAAGCGCCGTCGCGACAGGTGATATTCGCAGCTATGATGTCCATGTCGCGTCGACGGCCATACCCCTCATGGTGACGCTGGTGTGGCGTGACCCGGCAGGTGCCGTGATCCAGAATAGGCTGTTCCTGCGGGTCATTCATGTGGCTTCCGGAACCGAAGCCACCGCAGACAGCATCACCGACATCCGCAACAATGTGCAGAAGGTTGTGGTTAATCCCCCCCAGGTCGGGCAATATCGCATTGAGGTGGAAGCGGTGAACGTGGCCACAGGAGTGCCGTCTTTGGCTGGGCTGCGTCAGGATTATGCGCTGGTGGTTGCCAACGCCACCGGTTTTTCCTGCCAGCCTTCAGACATCGTCCAGGTAATCGATCGCTCGGGCAGCATGGGCTATTCCGGATACATGGATCCGGCTAAGGAACGAGCCAAGCAGATGATCGATATTTTGCAGATTAACGACCGGACGGGACTGGTCTCGTTTGCCGCGTCCGCTGTCGAAGATATGGCCCTCACCGCCATAGACTCCCAGGATGACAAGGACGATGCTCACAATCTTATCGACCCGATCACCTCAGGCGGGATGACAGATCTTCGCGAAGCACTGCAGCGTGGAGTTACAACACTCGGGGCAGATACCGGACGGCCGCGCGCCATTGTTTTTCTCAGCGATGGCTATCATACAGAGCCGCCACCGCTGATTGACGATATATTCCTAGACGGAATTACAGATGAAAATGTGAAGGTCTATACGATTGCTTTGGGCCCGGCCAGCGATATAGCAGTCCTCAACAATATCGCCGTCCGCACCGGCACCGGTGCCGTTTATTCCGTTGAGTCCGCGGCGGACCTTCATAAGCTGCAGGAAATCTACTATGACATTATGGGCCATGTCGGTTGCGGCGGTGTTGCCCACCTGTCCTCGGTGCCGCTGACCCCAGGGGGCCACCTGGAGGAAACCGCATATATAAACCGGATTACCCGCGAGGCCTTTTTCTCGGCAGCATGGCCGCGTTCGGGCGTGGAGGTTGTCTTCGGGATCAGATCCCCATCAGGCAGAGTCTATTCTCCAGGTACTGCGGATGTTTGTTTTTTCCAGGGCTCAAGCCATGCCTATTATCGCGTCGTCCACCCCGAGGCAGGAGCCTGGACGCTCATAGTCGACCACAAGGGCGGTGGCGGCAACAAGCCCCTTGCGATCACAACGGCAGTTATGGCCGATTCAGACGTAGAATGTCTGGCGTCTCTGGATCCCAAGTATCTGTACAACGATCAGGTTCTACTGTCCTTCAAGGCGCAGCTGGCCGGCAAACCGCTTACAGGGGGTAAAGCCAGTGCCAGCATCACTTTTCCCACCCGGTCCATTGACGATTTGCTCAAGCAGTATGCTAACCAGCTTAAGGAGATCAAATTGGACGATCAAGCCTTGAACGGAGACAAGGTTGATCCGGATTTGACGAAGCTTGGATTGTTTGCTGCCCAGATCATGGCTGACGGCCGGGATATCTACGAGCGGGAACGGGTGCGGATCGAACTTACAGACGATGGAAGACAAGCTGACCCTCAGCCTGAAGACGGCATCTACACGGCTTTCTTTGATCCGAAGGCTGCCGGGGTGGCTGGCAACTATCTGATTCAGGTATCATTTGAGGTTAAAACAGATCAGTTGGGCATCCACCGCTGTACCAGGTTGATCCCGATCTACGTGCCGCGGCCAGAGCAACCTGTGGAAAAGCTTGTCATAAAAGATATCTTCAGTCGGCGTAACAAGCGGTGGATTTACACTCTCATTGGTGCCAGAATTTTAATGGCTGATGGAAGTTTGGCAACACCGGCCAAAGGCGTGAGTGTCAGCATGATCTTGAATCAAGGTCGTAGAAAATTACGTTCCGGTGACCTGCCTTTCCTTCGAACCGGTGGCTATTTCATCTGGCGTTGTAACTGGAAAAAAGAGGAATTCCAGAGTGGATCGGCTGAGGTCAGTGTACAGGCCAACCTTAACGGCTCGTTGATGGCTCAAGCCAGGGAGAAGATAACACTTTAAAAAGCGGGATAAAATCTATTGAGTCGTAGGGTGAGCTTTTGATCTGAAACGAAAAAGACTCTGTTTTCTGCGATAGTCAATATTTTAAAATGAAAGCAGGTCGTTGAGTTTGTAATCACAATACTCATGAGAAATGCTGGCTAAGGGGGTGAGGTGGCCTGGTCGTTTTACTTGCTCCGCATAGGTAAGTTCACGGTCACTCTGGTCACCTTGTTTACAGGTAAATTTCAAAAGAGGAGGGTTGTAGAAGTATCGATAGAGAAGAGCTCTTGGCGATTCGATTGAGCTGAGACCTGTTCATGTCATTGTTATTGGTAACATATTGAAAAGTATCGGTTTTTAAATTGGATTTTTCACCGTACAATGCTTGTTCCTGTATTTAACATTCCAATTACTGAGGAGGCCGCAGCTATGTTTCAATTCTCATCAATGCCTATGATGCCAATGTCTTTTCCTCCAGTTCAGCCCACAGCCGAACAAACTGCTGAAATGCAGCGAATAGCACTTCAGTATCAACAACAACAACTGCTCCAACTGCAACAAAGAGTAGCGCAATATTCCAAGTCAATTGAAGAAACATTAGCCCAGATTGAAGAGGCCCTTACTAAAAAGCCGGGTGATGAGGCAATAGCCAGCGCGGCAGCCAGGGCCAATGTTCTTGGCCAGGATTTGGGGCAGAATCAATCACAATATCAGGCAGCCAGCCAGGTCCAGCAGCAATGTTTGCGTAGTAATGCTCTAAGGTATGACCCGCAGAGGTTTGATCCGCAGAGGTTCGATCCGCAACGGGCTAGCGATCTCCAAGGCCCCCAATCCTATTATCAAGGCGGCCTCGGCGATTTCGGGCGACCTGTCTTTTAAACCTGAAATGTCCTGCGATAATTGGTAATCCCCGCCATTTGGTATGGTTTAAATCCACACCAAATGGCGAGGAGAGATCTTGAGTTGCCATGCAAATATCGATGAGGGAAATGTTGCGAGGTCGGATGACCATTTAAGAGGGATATCTCTATGCTTAACCCGATACCATCAGGAATGTCCCCATACCTTGCTTTAAATCAATCCCCAGAAAAACGCGCTATTTTAAAAAACGGAGAATACAGATATGAGATTTTTTCCGAAAACAGCCTTGATTGCGCAACCTGTCTCTGGGCAGCTGCCAGGTGTATCTGCTCAAAATCAGGAATTTCTCCAGACACAACATCCATGGGGGCTACCCTGGGAGGGGCCTCAGTTTTTTCGGGCCGGCTTCCCACCTCAACTGGTACAAAATTTTCCAGTACCACAATGCATGCCCTTTTTCACACCATTGAGCTCACCATTGCTCTTTCAGATGGAGCAGGAATGGTTACAAGCCGCACCGCCTTTTGGGCGATGGGTCAATCCTTTTATTAGATATCCGACATTTTAAAGACCCTGCTGTCAGTATGGTATGGGAAATACAGGCCGATCAAACTTTTAGTTGGTTTGTAATTTCTGTTGGTTACTTATGTACATGATTTGTCAGACAAACCTATGGTTCACATCCACCTATTAAAAATCATGAGGTAGTCATGTTTGAAACCATTCACCGTCCGTACAAAGAACGAAGCGCGCAGCAGACCATCACCTTGCTGAGGACACTATTAGCCCAGATTGGATTGTTGCCTGAAGAATCTTTTTACGGCAACCCCTACCCGGAATTATTTTCTGTAAGCCTGTCATTGCCTGAGGAAAAAGGAGGTTTCCGGGCCAATGGCAAAGGTCGAACCGCCGAATTTTCTTTGGCAAGTGCTTATGCCGAGTTCGTCGAACGAATGCAAAATGGCCTCTTCGCAATCTTCCCACGAACTATTGTCTCCCAATTTAAACAAAACTATGGATTTTACTATATGCCGGATGAGTGTTATTTGACACATGACGAATTTTCTTCTTTGCCGGATGAAGTGACCAGCGATATCGTTCGCTATAATGGAGCCGGCCGAAGTGAGTTCATGATGTCGTATCACGCCAGGGTGAAAACGAACGGGGCCCCCGGTGTGGTTGCTGTACCGTTTTTTGACACGAAGAACCGGAAAGTTATTCCGCTCCCGTTAAACCTTTTGCTGCTCACAATTGGTTCAAATGGAATGGCCGCAGGCAACACGAGAGCTGAAGCAATATATCAAGGACTGTGTGAAATACTTGAACGATGGGGCGCTGCAGAGGTTTTCTTCGGCCAGATGACGCCTCCAACTATACCTCATGAATATTTAGCGCAATACGAACCGGAGGTAGAAATCATTAAGGCCATTGAAGCCTGCGGCAGGTATCGGGTGACAATTAAAGATTTTTCAGCCGGGCAAAAAATCCCTTCACTTGGTCTTATAGTTGAATACCCCGAAAAACATACATATCGACTTAACGTGGGCTGCGACACCTGTTTTCAGGTTGCCTTGAGCCGCTGCCTGACTGAGATCTACCAAGGAATTGCCAGTGATGCCATGTTCGACGAAACTGCTCTGGCAAAACCCATGGAAGAGGCATCCTATTTTACCAAGAATGATGAAAATTCGATGTATGCACGGTATATCGAATTCGCACAATTTACCAAGGACAATCGAGGGCAGTATCCACTCAGCCTGTTTGCCGAGAATCCCTCCTATGAGTTCGACCCTCAGGTGTGGACCCAGGGTGACTCCCATGTTGAGGAGGTTCGACGGTTGATTGGCTTTTTTCATTCCAAGGGTCGAAATGTCTATCTGCGCGACGTATCCTTCATGGGATTTCCTTCGGTTTTTTGCTATGTACCAGAGGTGTCAGCCATGGGCCGCAAAAACGTACCGCCCCCAGTTATAAACGATACGCCGATCATGCTGGATCTTGACAAGATTGAACCAAACGCACTCAAACTCAAAAGCTGCTCCGATGAGGAGTTGATAAAGATCGCAGAAGTATTGGAAAAACTGGGTAGTCCAACTTCATTCGTGGATGTATTTGGCATTAGCTTGAAACAGGAATCGCCCTGGACACAATATAATGTAGCCTTCATGCTGAGCCAGACATGGTACAAACTCGGGCATTTCGAACGGGCGAGGGATAATTTTAAAAAATTTCTTAAAACTCGTGAGGACGATAAAAACCCCTACTACGAAATGGTGGATCGATATCTCGACTGGCGGGCTGAAGGTTTTTCTGCAGAAGAGGCCGGGAGCAAGCTGGCAGATGACACGAAAGAGGAGGAGCTGGCCCGCATCGTCGTTGAGGATCTGGCTGATCCCGCATCGATCTTCCAATATACTCGTTTGCCCAATTGTCCTGACTGCTCTGCGTGCGAACTGCAGCAGGACTGTGTTACCACTGGCAAGCTTACTATGATGGAAAACGTGCAAAAAGCCTTGACAACCCAGCTCATAGATCAGGCTGAGTTAGCCTGGACCATCTGATGGGGAAAACACCATGTTTTCATTTTTCTCAAATCGTTCAACATTGAGAGTTGATGTGAATACAACATATTGTGCCATCCTGAAGGGAGATTTCTTGATCAGCAAGTTGAACCCGTAACAGTATAGAGCAAGGCCATTGAGGGAGTGGGAGAACTATGAATGGACAACATTTTGCAAGTCTTGATCATGTAGATGACAATACCCCTATGGGCGGTAATTTGCTCGGTACGGGGGAAGGTGCGACTTTTCGTGTCTGGGCACCATCTGCTCGGGAGGTTTGGGTTCGTTGGGATTACCAAAAGACCGAACAGGGAGATTGGAAGAATAATGCAACTGCAGCTCTTCAACAAAAAGGTGGTGGCTTCTGGGTTGGTTTTGTCCCTGGTCTTACGGCTAGCGAAAGCTATATGTATTACGTGGTGGGTCCGGACGGCGGCATGGAAGGGTTGAAACGTGACCCGTATGCCCGTGATCTGACGGATGATCCCATGTGGCCGAATTGCCATTGTCTTCTCATCGATCCGCGCTCTTTTCCCTGGCACGATCAAGACTTTCGGCCCCCGCCTTTTCACGAGCTGATTATTTACCAGTTACACATCGGAGTCTGGTATTTTCCAGCAAATAGAAACAATGGGACATTTTTTGAAATCATTGCAAAACTCCCTTACCTGAAAAATCTGGGTATAAACGCCATCCAGCCTCTACCTATTGAAGAGTTTTCGGGTACTTTCAGTCTCGGTTATAACGGTGTAGATTACTTTTCGCCAGAGACGGATTACGGTGTCCGAGATACCGATGCTGCTTTACAAACGTATCTGGCGTCAATAAACACGCAACTGTTGGCCATCAATCCTGGTTTTTCTCCATATCGCCTCGAGGATATACAGGGCACTGCCAATCAACTGAAGGTTATGGTTGACATGTGCCATCTCTATAATATCGCGGTTCTGCTCGATGTTGTCTATAACCATGCCGGAGGTGATTTTTCCGGCGGTGAATCGATTGCCAATGATAGGAGTATTTTCTTTTTTGATTGCAAATCGCGCGGGAATCTAAATGACAGCCTCTATTTTACCGACCGGGGCTGGGCTGGGGGACTGGTCTTTGCATACTGGAAGGATAATGTCAAACAGTTCCTGATTGACAACGCGACGTATTTTCTGACTGAATACCATTGCGATGGCTTTCGTTACGATGAGGTCAGTGTCATAAAAAACGTAGGGGGTTATCACGGCTGGCTGTTCTGCAAATATGTTACTGAGACATGTAAATACATTAAACCAGAGGCCATTCACATCGCAGAATGTTGGCCGGTAGAGTCGGCAATCGTTAAGCCAGCCTCGCAAAATGGTGCCGGTTTTGATGCGATTCAGAATGACGGGCTGAGGGATGCGGTCCGGAGTGCCATTGGTCAGTCTGCCCAAGGGGCATCTGCATTTGTTGATATGGAACGTATCGGCAGAGAAATTGCATCACCGATACTCAATGATAGATGGCGGGCGGTTCAATGTACTGAAAATCACGACCTGGTCAGGCATGACAGGGGTTGGCGCATTCCCAAAATCGCCGATAGTTCCAACAGCCGTTCCTGGTACGCACGGAGTCGATCGCGGGTTGCAATGGGGCTAACGCTCACGGCAGCAGGTATTCCTCATATTTTTATGGGGCAGGAAATGCTTGAAGACAAGCAGTGGAGTGATAATCCCCAGCACCCCTTCCTGATCTGGTGGGAAGGCCTGGATCAGGGCGACAAAGCCATGGTGGATTTTCTTCAATTTACCCGAGAGGTCATTGCCGTCCGAAGATCCCAGAAAGGACTGAGAGGTGACGGTATCAATGTGTATCATGCAAGTAATGATAATCGTATTTTAGCCTTTCACCGCTGGGTTCCCCGGGAGGGTTATGATGTAGTTGTTGTAGCCAGCTTGAATGAGTCTACTTTCAATAGTTATGAGCTGGGCTTTCCGATTAACGGCTATTGGAAAGAGGTGATCAACAGCGATGTGTATGATAACTGGGCCAATCCCTGGGGTACCGGCAATGGAGGAGAAATATACGTATCCGGTGGCGGTATGCACGGTCTGCATTTTTCAACATCCATAACAATCCCGGCAAACAGCATTCTTATTTTTTCAAAGTGAATCAGTGAGGTGCAGGGTTTGCTCAACTCCTCGCAACGTTGCATTCCATTCGTTATAGCGAGAGACCTTCCGGGAAAACCTGCTTAGAACGAATTTATCTGGTGTTCCTCAACTGCTTCCTGAGTCTTGCTAGAAACCCTGGTAGCTTCTGTTTATTCTTACCCAAATTGGTAGATATCGTTTGACATTATTTTTCCCCAAATTACATACTATATGAGTATGTGCCACATAGTGGCATGAAGGTCGGGCAATTGATATGTTATTTAGTGGTTATGCAGAGGAGGAACAAATGAAGACATTACGCTATTCAATAAAAATTGATGCAGATAGAAGTCATGTTTGGAACACCATGCTTGAACCTGGGAAATATGAACAGTGGGTGAAGGCTTTTTCAGAGAACTCTGGTTTTGAAGGCCGATGGGAGGCCGGGGCGACTGTTAAATTTGTTGATCCGAATATGGGTGGAACGAAAGCAATATTAGAGATCTTTGAACCCCACAACTGTATTTTGGCTAAAAATGTTGCAATGATAACTCAAGAAGGAATTGAAGAAACGGAAAGTGAAACAGCACGGCAATGGATCGGCACCACAGAGAAATATCTTTTGTCCGAGTCTGAAGGCAAAACGATCTTAGCCATTGAAATGTACACCCATCCGTCGTTTGTCGAGATGTTCGACTCCTGTTGGCCCAAAGCACTCGAAAACATTAAATTACTCTCTGAAGGCCAAACCATTTAGAATGCATAGCCAGTACGTATTCAAGACGACAAAAAGCTGTAGTAACTGACCGACCTGTCTAAATTGCCGATTCAACGTCTGTGCTTTTTTTGACTGATAACTGTATATTTTTTCTATGAAGGCAGGGTCTTGCCTGTCTGGTTAAAAGAGCTTTCAGATGGTAGAGCGTATCTGGAGAGATACAGGAACTATACGTATCAACTTTTGGTTTTTGGGAAGAGTTTGATCTTGAAAAGAAACAGCCTCTTAGCAGATTGTATCTCCTCCGACCTGTGCGACCTGTATCTCAGCGAAGATGAGCCACCCTGTGATGGTCAGGTACTTTGGTTTTCTGTTGGGGGAACTGTTGACAACTTTTGAGAATTATAGGAACATTTTTGTAGAAAATATCCTGTAACGGTAAGGTTAAGCGCAATAAGCGAGGCAGAAAAAAAATTGCCTAAATCAGCCTGAGAAGGTAGCCTGTAAGGAGTCGATTAAACAGATCCCGTCTGAAGACCATTTTTTTAGTTTGCCCCAAAAGGCAAGTACTTATCATCTAACCAACGAGTACGCCGATTTTATGGACCCGATAATGGACTTCAGCGAAGCGGAAAGAAAACGCAGTTATCAACTCAACCTGCTGATTGGGCTTATCGGCGGTGTTTTTCTCCTCGCCTTCGGGATCAATGCGCTGGTTGATGGCAAGTTTTTACTTGCTGCGAACCTGATTTTACCCGCTGTGGTCGGCCTCGGTTCTTTGCTGCTTATGCGGTCGACTATCGACCTGCGTTACGGTAAAAACGGGGTTTCTCTGGCTGCAAGTTATTTGTTCCTTTACCTGATTATCAGTGGTGGTGTCGAAGGTACGGGTCCGCTATGGTGTTACTCTCTGCTTGCCCTGATAACTTTTCTTCAGGGTCTGCGACGAGGCATCTGCGTGGTCGCTGGACTCACTGTCTTAACCCTGTTGTTGATGTTCATACCTAACCTGCCTTTTGCGATTGCAGAGTACAGTATTCTTTTCAAGACACGCTTTATCGCCTCTTTTCTGGCCCTGGCAATAATGGCACTGATTTATGAGTATCTGCGCGCCGAGAGTCAGGCGCGATACCGGTTGATCAGCAGCCAGTTCGACAAGGCATCCCGCACCGATGATTTGACCGGGGTGGCTAATCGCCGCGAGATGAATGCACTATTGAAAATGGAGTACGGCAAATTTATGCGATATGGGCAGACGTTTTCGGTAATCATGCTCGATCTTGATCGATTCAAGCATTTGAACGACAGCTTTGGTCATGGGTTTGGCGACCGGATGCTGATTGAAGTCGCTTCACGGCTGTCTGCAAACATCAGGCAGACGGATCATGTCGCTCGCTGGGGCGGCGAAGAATTCCTGATTCTGCTGTCACAGACTAATCTGGCCCAGGCAATCAAAGTGGCGGAAAAACTGCGATTAGTTGTGGCTGACATTGAATCGGGCGAATTACCGCGACGTCAAACTATAACCGCAAGCCTGGGTGTGCAGAGTATCGAATATGCTGAAACGGTTGAGAGCCTGATCAACCAGGCTGATGATCGCTTGTATCAGGCTAAAAACGGTGGCCGAAATCGGGTTGTCGCCCAAAATGTTTACCATTCTGAGGCTAATGTCGATTGAGGTTCTGACCCGTCCTTTAGATGTCAGCCGACTTTGTTGATTGACAGTGGGCTGATCACCCCGCACAGTACCACCATTACCGGCACAATCGAGTACAGCCGATCAGCGATCTCAATAGTTGAGGATACTTATCTGCAATGGTCATGTAATCCCGCATGTTAAATATTTCAGTTTTTGACAGGCGAGGTTAAGTTATTTTTGGGAGTTTGTAAAAGCTTCCTTTATTGCTCGGACGAGTTCATGTAGTTGATATGGTTTAACAAGAGCCCCACAAAAGCCATATTCATGATGACTGGACATGATTGGATCGGTAGAATAACCACTTGATACTATCACTTTGGCCTTTTTATCTAGAGACAATATTGCTTTTACAGATTCTTTTCCCCCCATGCCTCCAGAGATTGTCAGGTCCATAATTGTTAAATCTATAGGAGAATCGCTTTCCATTGCCTGTTTGTATAACGATACAGCTTCACCTCCATCTTTGGCGAGGACTGTTTCATGTCCCATGCTTGTCAGCATAGCCTGAGACATATTCCTGACCATTTCTTCATCATCCATTACCATAACTTTTATTTTAGCAGGATCTGTATCAATAATTTTTTCTTTCTGGGCTTCCTGGTGGGTCTGCGTTGAAGCAGGGAGAAAGATTGTAAATATTGTCCCGCAGGCCGATGTTGACTCTACCTGAATATGACCATTATGCTTTTTTATTATTGAGAAGGTGATAGCCAGTCCGAGACCGCTGCCTTCTTGTTTTGTTGAAAAATACGGATCGAAAATCCTTCCAAGTATGTTGGCTGGGATGCCTACACCGCAGTCTTTTATGCTCAGCTTAATGTAGTTACCTGCGCGTAGAGAAATTGTGCTGGCCTGTTCTTTTTGAGTATAGTTTTCGCAGACAATTTCAATTGTGCCGCCATCAGGCATAGCCTGGTTAGCGTTGAGAATAATATTTTGTACTACCTGGCTGATCTGGCCTTTGTCGATTTCAACCAGCCAGAGATCATCAACGAATTCATATTTTGCTATAGATTTCTCCCCATGGAGAATAAATTCAGCAGAGTCCTGAACAACTTCTTTGAGAGACGCTGCTTCTTTTATTGGCTCACCCCCTTTTGAAAAGGTAAGCAATTGTTGGGTGAGACCCTTCGCACGAAATGATGCCTTTTCTGCCTCGATTAGGAGTTTTTGTGTTTCTGGCGTAAGCTGAGAATCAAGACGAGCTAAATTGATGTTACCTAAAATGGATACCAAAATGTTGTTGAAATCGTGGGCGATTCCACCTGCCAATACTCCAACGGACTCAAGTTTATGCAGCTTCAGCAGGTCTTCTTCTGCACGTTTTCGGTCGGAAATATCCAGGTGCGTCCCTGACGCCCTCAGTGGATTTCCTTCGGCATCTTTTTCAACAACTTTTCCTCGGCCGAGAATCCATTTGTAATCGCCATTTTTCCCTCGAAGACGAAACTCGATATTCCAGTTTTCGTTGTTTCTCAGGTTTTCATCTAATGCTCTGAGAACACGTTTTTTGTCTTCTGGATGCAGAAGTTTTAACCAGGTTTCTTTTGTGTGAGAATGCTCGGTAGGAGCATAGCCAAGCATGCTTAGATATTTGTCATTGAAGAACGTTTCTCCGGTTTGTAAATTCCAGTCCCATAAACCTAAATCTGAACCTTCAATCGCAAGTTTCAATTGTTCCTGGCTTTTGCGCAGTTGATCTTCAATCGTTTTTCGCTCTGTTATAACCTCAGTGTAGACAATAATACCTCCAATGGTACCGTCAGATTCATACCATGGGCGGCATTCCCATCGTGTCCAATCAACGGAACCATCATCTCTAGAATAGGAGTCTTCCTCAGAACTTAATACTTCACCTTTCAGACATTTCTGATGAACATCTCTCCATTTTTGAGGGAGATCAGGAAATACCTCATAATGATGCTTACCAATGACTTTTTCTTCCTTTATTTTGTATTCTTTGAGATATCGATCACTGACATAAATATAATTCAAGTCCCTGTCATGCACAGCAATTGCACTTCGAGCATGAGATATGACATAGTCCATCAAGTCCCGAGAATGTCTGAGTTGCTCCTCAACTTGTTTTCTTCTGCTGATATCATTGAAAATAAAAAGTAAATAATCCTGCTTTTCCGCAACAAAAGGCATTATATGATAATTGACAGTGACTGCTTTCCCAGTGGATGAAGTAACAGACACTTCACCATGTCTCTCCTTTTTTTCTCTGATTACAGCTCGTGCCGCATCTAATAAACCGGATTGTTTCCATGAATCCAGAGAGTTGATGTTTTGCCGAAGAATCTGAGATCTGGTTTTGCCAACCATCTGACACATTCCATTGTTCACTTCCAGGTACTGACCTGAAAAATCGCAGACCGCCATCCCTACAGAGCCGCTTGAGATTATTGCTTCATAAAAGCGAAGGGTAGATACTGATTTTTTTTGAGAAAAATTCATGCTTTTATTAGCTTAGAATTCTGTTTTTAAACCGCAAATGTCGAGTTCTGTCATCTCTTTCCAATTTTACATTTTTGAATCAATGTATCGAATACGTTCAATCAAGGAAAATGGTTAAAATGGTCATGTGGGTTGCCCCATGCTGAACAAGAAGTTTTGTAGAAACTACGCCGCATTCTGTATTGTTATACAGAAAGAAATCATGTTAGGCAAGATGCAAGACAACAGGGCAGTAGGGGGTAAGGACTGGATAGAGACTTGCACTGCCGATAAAAAGAGGCATGCTAATCCAGCGACTAAGGCTCATTCCTGTTTTTCTTCAAATTCCGTTTGGTAAATTACGCCTTGACCTAAAACTGCAACTTCCGGAAGAAGGTAAAACCGTACGTTCAGGAATGAGTTTAAGATTGCAGATGAATCTTATCCCCTGCGAAAAAAAGGGTGGGAAAAATCAAGAACCTGAAGCCCCGGGCCGTGAAAATTATCTGCTACAAAACCCTGATAAAGACAATTTCGGGCAAGGAAAAAACCGCCTGCCGTTTGAATTACATCCGTGCCAAAACTGGCTGTCATCTCCTGTACCTTGATCAACTGCAGTTTCCTGGTCATGTCTCTCCTGATCCTCTTGAGAATCTTTGGTTTTTCCTGCAAAATCGGGAGTTAATGGTTCGAGAAATGGTTCAAGGCAGTTCTCGGTGCTGGCAGAGAAGGTTGTTCTACGCCGCAGCAGATACTATCAATACGCTGCCAGCCCAGCATGAGTGGGGTAAGCTGAATGTACCGGGCAAACTCTATTTGAACTGGATCACGGACAGAGTGTGCGTGGTATCGTCGCCTTCTTGTTTATCACCTCAGGGTTGTCAAAGGCGGCATTGAAATTCAGAACAATGACATGGTTGCCTCGGATGATGAATCCAGACGGGCCGTCCTTTTTTTCGCCGGCCTGATCCACCTGCCCGATGCGTGTCTCCATTTTGGGCCATCAGTTCAAGCCTGTCACTTGTATCAATACCATAACCTACGTTGGCAAACAGAACGTGACGTAAAAGCTGTTGTTCCATGCGTCCTGTTTCATGCCGTCGTGGACAGCCTTTAATCCGACGGTACTTTCTAGGTTGTGAACCTAGAGCTTTTCAGTTTTTTTCCCAGATAGAAATAAGTTTTGTGCCGATTGTTTCATGTCGTTAAATCAAATATTTTTCTCACTATACATAGAACGCTGTAATGCAACAGACTTAAACTGGTTTTTATCTGACAGGTTGTAAGGCGTCCATCATCGGGCGCAAAGATCTGCGGGAATTTTGTTAATACTCGCCTGACGACCACTTTTTTCGGTCGCCACGCTGTGCGGGGATACGTTCCTCCACGAAATAATAATACAGGAGTTCCATTGGTGTTCAGGCAAAGTGTGAACAGTGACATGCTCAGTCCGGTTTCGTTTCTCGCCCGGAGCGCTCGGGTCTATCCGAACAAGGTTGCCGTGGTCTATGGAGATCGCAGGTACACCTACCGTGAATTTCAGGAGCGCATCCACCAGCTGGCACATTCGCTGTTGGAAAAGGGTATCGGCCCCGGCGACAAGGTGGTTTTCATCTGTCCCAATACACCGCCTCTTTTAGAGGCGCATTACGCCATTCCCATGATTGGCGCTGTCCTGGTATGTGTCAATACCCAGTTATCGGGCCAGGAATATCTTCATATCATCAACCATTCCGAAGCAAAGGCTGTTTTTGTCGATAACGAATATGTAGCGCAGATCCTTGCTGTGGTTGGCGATTTTGCCAAGGTTAAACTGTTCGTCAACATCTGTGAAAACAGCTGTTCACTCCTTTTGCAGGGTCCGGAATATGAATCTTTTCTCCTGGGAAGGGCAAAGACACCGCCCGTGGTTGAAGGCATTATTGATGAAAACGCGTTGATCTCCATCAATTATACCTCCGGAACGACAGGCAAACCGAAAGGGGTTATGTACAGTCACCGTTCAACGTACCTGCATACCCTGGGTGAGATCGTCGAGTCCTCGCTGAAACCTGCCTCCGTGTATCTCTGGACCCTGCCAATGTTTCACTGCAATGGCTGGAGTTTTCCATGGGCGGTTACCGCGGTGGGGGCAACCCATGTCTGTCTGCGAGAATGTCTGCCGACAGAGATTTTTCAGTTTATTGAAAAAGAAAATGTCTCCCATCTCTGCGCTGCACCGACGACCCTGCTCAGGATGATCTGCTCTCCGGAGGCGGCCAGGGTGAGACTGCACCGTCCCCTGGAAATTCTTACCGCCGGGGCCTCTCCTTCGCCCACGATCATCCAGGGGATGGAGGAAATTGGTGCAAACGTCACCCATGTCTACTGCCTGACTGAGCTTCATGGCCCGCACAGTGTCTGTGCCTGGCAACCATCGTGGATTGAACTTGATCCAGAAAAAGTATCGAGAATGAAAGCGAGACAGGGGGTCGCATATACCACCAGCATCCATATGGAGGTGGTTGATCCACTGACGATGCAGCCTGTACCGGCTGATGGGCAGACCATGGGGGAGGTGGTGATGCGGGGCAATAATGTCATGCTCGGCTATTACAAAGACCACGAGGCAACCCAAAGGGCTTTCCGGGATGGGTGGTTTCACAGCGGTGACCTGGGGGTCATACATCCTGACGGGTATATCCAGGTGATGGATCGAACCAGCGATGTCATCGTCAGGGGTGGTGACATCATTTCTTCCATTGAAATTGAGGATATTATCTACCAGCATCCTGATGTTCTGGAAGTAGCTGTAGTTGCAATCCCGGATCCAGTCTGGGGCGAAGTGCCGAAGGCATTTGTCGTTCCCAAATATGGTACAAATCCCACCGGGGAAGAAATTATCGATTTCTGCCGGAAAAATCATGCGGAGTATAAATCACCAAAGACTGTTGAATTCTGCCAGCTGCCCAAAACGGCAACCGGTAAGACCATGAAAGCGAAACTGCGGCATCAGGAATGGTTTGGCCAGGATCGCCATGTGCGTTGAGCGGGACTGGTTAACCACAATGTGCCGGCAAGTGTGATGCAAGAGCGTCATCTCGATCAACCCTTACTGGAGCGATAAGCATATGAATAAAGTTGTTATTGTCAGTGGATGCAGGACGGCTGTAGGTGCGTTTGGCGGTACTTTGAAAGATGTACCGGTCGTTGACCTGGGGGCTTTGGTCCTGCGCAACACTCTAGAAAAAGTTAGCCTGCGGCCGGCAAAGGGCAGTGATTTCAACCAGACTGTACCCAAAAAACTGGCCAACCAGGAAGAACTTGCCATGGAGAACAGGTACGCTAACTGGGATACAGCGGCAAGAGAGATTGCCATAGACGAGGTCATCATGGGCAATGTCCTGCAGGCCGGACAGGGGCAGAATCCTGCGCGGCAGGCCATGATCAGAGCGGGAATATGTAAGGAAACTCCTGCATTTGGTGTCAATAAAGTGTGTGGCTCGGGACTGAAAGCGATCGCTCTTGCGGCCCAGTCGATCATGACCGGGCAGGCGGATGTAGTGCTGGCCGGTGGTCAGGAGAATATGAGCCAGGCACCGATGGCAATGAGTAAAGCGCGCTGGGGCTACCGTATGGAACTCACGGGGGTTGGCGAGGTCCTTGATCTGATGGTCTATGATGCCCTGTATGAAATATTCTATGGTTACCATATGGGGGTTACCGCCGAAAATATTGCCGGGAAATACAATATCAGTCGTGAAGATCAGGACCGACTGGCCTGTCTCAGTCATACCAGGGCAATGGAGGGGATTAACAAAGGATATTTTGCCGAGGAAATTGTTCCGGTGAAGGTGACGTCCCGCAAGGGGGAAATCGTCGTTGACCGTGATGAACGACCAATGGCCACCGACATGGAAAAACTTGCCAGGCTCAGGCCGGTATTTGCTGAAAATGGAACCGTTACTGCGGGCAACGCCTCCGGTATCAACGACGGCGCAGCAGCGGTGCTGCTGATGAGTGAGGAAAAGGCCCGGCAGCTTGATCTGAAACCGCTCCTGACCATTGAGAGTTTCGCCTCCGGGGGACTTGATCCGGCGTTCATGGGCCTTGGTCCAGTTCCGGCAATCAATCGTGCTCTGAAACAGGCAAAAATGACCATTGGCGATATCGAGCTGATTGAACTGAATGAGGCTTTTGCCTCCCAGGCGATCGGTTGCATGCTTGAGCTTGGCATTGACATTGAAAAACCAAACCAGCTCGGCAGTGCAATCTCCATGGGCCATCCTGTTGGTTGCACCGGGGCCAGGCAGATGATCACCACGATCAGCCAGATGCAGCGCAACAACTACGCAACCGGGCTGATCAGCATGTGTATTGGCGGTGGCATGGGTATGGCCATGGTGGTGAGCAATAAGTGATGGCGTCGAAAAATCCTTCATCTGCTTCGTTGCTGCACAATATTTCTCATTACGACGTACGTTAGTACGCCGAAATAAAAGATATTTTGCGCGCCTCGCATATGCAGTTTTTTACATAACCATCTTGTAGTTAGGCTTTTTGCGAGTTCATCGTAATTCAGAATCCAGACAGGGCGGGATAAACAGAACGATTTTGGCTCGCCGAAAACAAATAGAGGAGCAGATCATGCAGGTAAATACATTTGGTGTTATCGGGGCAGGTCAGATGGGCGGGGGGATAGCCCAGGTTGCAGCAGCAAGCGGGATGCAGGTTATTCTTCATGATATATCCACTGAATTCGTTGAGCGGGGGATGGCGGCAATAACTAAAAACCTGCGCCGCAGTGCGGAAAAAGGAAAAATATCCGACAGTGAAGTGCGGAGTATTCTTGGCCGGATTACCCCCAGTACCGATATGACTAAAATGCAATCGGCTGACTTTGTGGTTGAAGCTGCTTCTGAAAATCAGGAGATAAAATTCAAGATTTTTTGCCAGCTCGACGAAGTCTGTCCCCCCCATGCGATTCTCTCCTCCAACACTTCTTCTATTCCAATTGGTCGTATTGCCTCCCGGACGAGAAGATCTGAAAAGGTGATCGGCATGCATTTCATGAATCCGGTGCCGGTGATGAAACTGGTTGAGGTTATCCGGGCCCTTTCCACCTCCGATGAGACCTACCGGACAACCGTAGAACTTGCCGAAAAAATGGGAAAAACTCCAGCAGTCGCCAGTGATTTCCCCGGTTTTATTGCCAACAGAATTCTGCTGCCGATGATCAATGAGGCCATATTCTGCCTCTTTCAAGGCGTTGGTAGCAAGGAGTCCATCGACACGGTGATGAAGCTTGGCATGAACCATCCCATGGGGCCTCTGGAACTTGCAGATCTTATTGGTCTTGATACGTGTCTGGCGATTCTGACTACCCTGCACCAGGGCATTGGCGATCCGAAATATCGCCCCTGTCCTCTGCTTCGCCAATACGTTGAGTCCGGCTGGCTGGGTCGAAAAAGCGGCAGAGGATTTTATCAATATTGATGGGATTGTAGGAACATGAACCACTAAAGTAATAGATAGAGCCAAACACCAACCAATGGGAGCAATACGATGAACTTTGAATTGACCGAAGAACAGAATCTCATCCGCGACATGGTAAGAACTTTTGCCGAGACAGAGCTCGCACCATCGGCGGACGAGCGTGATGAGCAGGAGCTTTTTGACCGTGACCTGATGTTTGCAAGACTTGCCGACCTTGGCTTGACAGGCATCGTTTTTCCTGAGGAATATGGGGGAGCAGGAGCTGATTATATCAGCTATGCGATCGCGGTGGAAGAGTTGTCGAGGGTATGCGCCTCAACCGGGGTAACGCTGTCTGCCCACCTCTCACTCGGCTCTAATCCCATCAATCTTTTCGGTACCTACGAACAGAAAAAGAAATTTCTTACGCCACTGGCCACAGGTGAGGCCATGGGTGCTTTCGGGCTGACCGAGCCTTCCGCAGGCTCTGATGCCGGGGGAACGAGAACAACCGCTATGCGAGAAGGTGGGAACTGGCTTGTCAACGGCAGTAAAATTTTTATAACCAACGCCGGAGAGGCGGAAACCTATATCGTTTTTGCCAGGACAGACAAAAATGCCGAGAAGCATCACGGGATCAGTGCCTTTATCGTTGAGAAAGGGACTCCAGGATTCAGTTTCGGCAAAAAAGAGAAAAAAATGGGTATCCGCTCATCGCCAACCATGGAGCTGGTCTTTGAAAATTGCCAGGTGCCGCTGGAAAATTTACTGGGCGAAGAAGGCAAAGGCTTCAAGGTCGCCATGAAAACCCTGGATGGCGGGCGGATCGGTATTGCTTCTCAGGCCCTTGGCATTGCCCAGGGCGCACTCGATGCCACTGTTAAATATGTCACCGACAGAGAGCAGTTCAATAAACCGCTCAGCGCCTTTCAGGGGGTCCAGTTTCAATTGGCCGATATGGCAACCCAGGTCGAAGCGGCAAGGCTACTGGTCTATAACGCAGCCTACCGTGCCAGCAACGGCCTGTCTTACTCCCAGGAGTCGGCCATGGCCAAACTTTTTGCCAGTGAAACCGCAATGAAGATTACAACTCAGGCTGTGCAGTTGCATGGTGGCTACGGCTATACCCGCGATTTCCCCGTAGAGAGAATGATGCGTGATGCGAAGATTACCGAGATTTACGAGGGTACAAGTGAGGTTCAGCGTATTGTTATCGGTGCGGGTCTGACCCGTTAAGAAAAGAAAAGGAATGGCTTTGAGCCGTTCCTTTTCTTTACAAAAACTTGCACGTAAAAAATCCGGAGACCGTAATGGAATTCACCCGTGAAATTTACTGGAATGTGGGTCATGGGCTAACGACACTCGCACCCATGTATCTGTTGGCCCTTGCGGCTGTCTCTGTTCTTGTGTATGGCACTCTACAGCGCATCAGGATCTATAGGCTGGGTCAGCCCATAAAGCGAAGCGATCAACCGGCAGCCAGGCTGGCGGCAATGGTGCGCAACGTGTTGCTCCAGACCCGGGTATTGCGAGTGAAGGGGCCGGGAGTTGCCCACGCCATTTTTTTCTGGGGATTTGTGGCGCTTTTTATCGGTACGTCGCTCATCGTGGTCCAGGCTGATTTTACCGACCTGCTTTTTGATTTTGTCTTCCTCAAAGGTACCTTTTATAAGATCTTCAGTATTGTTCTGGATATCGCAGGCGGCGCGGCAATCCTGATGTTGTCCGGTCTGCTGGTGCGACGTTGGATCGTCCGGCCTCCGGGACTTGAGACCAGGCGTGATGATGTCATCATGCACTCGCTTTTGTTTACAATCCTGCTGACCGGTTTTTTGATAGAGGGAGCGAGAATGGCAGTGACCGAAATGAACACTCCTCTTTCGTACTGGTCGCCGCTTGGGCTGGTGGTTGCAAAAGGACTGAGCGGCGGTATGACTGAACAGTCTCTCCTCACCTTGCACAGGGGGCTCTGGTGGCTCCATCTGCTCCTGGCGATGCTGTTTATCTCTTTGATTCCGTACACCAAATTTCGACACATATTGACCACGAGTCTGAACTGTTTTTTTGCTGACCGTGGTCCCGTCGGCAAACTTGCCACCGTTGATCTGGAGAATGAAGAGATCGAGAACTTTGGCGCCCGGCAGGTAACCGAGCTGAGCTGGAAGGATATCTTTGACAGCGACGCCTGTACGCTCTGTAAGCGTTGTCAGGACAGGTGCCCGGCATTTGCCACGGACAAACCTCTTTCCCCGATGAAGCTTATCAATCGAATAGGCGAGATCGCCGCGACCAATCCGGCAATGGATCTTATCGATGCCGTGGTAAAAGATGCCATCTGGTCCTGTACGACCTGCCGTGCCTGTCAGGATATATGTCCGGCTTCGATTGAACATGTCAACAAGATCATCGAAATGCGGCGTAACCTGGTGCTGATGGAGGGAGAATTTCCCGGCGAGGAAGTCATGGCCGCCATGGAGCAGGTTGAAGTGAACGGCAATCCATTGGGGATGGGCTATGCGGCCCGGGGTGATTGGGCGGAGGGTTTGAATGTGCCCAGCCTTGCCGATGATCCTCATGTCGATGTTCTTTATTTTGTTGGCTGCTACGCAAGTTTTGACAAGCGCAACATGAAAGTTGCCAGGGATTTCGTCACCCTGTGCCATGCCGCTGGTATTAAAGTCGGCATTCTTGGCAAGGAAGAAAAGTGTTGCGGTGAACCGGTACGTAAGATGGGCAACGAATATCTCTATCAGACTCTGGCTGTGGAAAATATCGAGGCCCTGCAAAGATATGGCGTTACGAAAATCGTCACGTCCTGCCCGCACTGTTTCAACACCTTAGCAAAAGACTACCGGGATCTTGGCCTGACCGTCCACGTTGAATCCCATGCAGTTTTCCTGGCCGGGCTGGTACAAGAAGGCAAATTACCACTCAGGCCGGAGAGCTTTGACTGTACCTATCATGATTCCTGCTATCTCGGCCGGCATAACGGTATCTATGCAGCGCCTCGACAGCTGATAAAAGCGGCGGGGGGCCATCTCGTCGAAATGGCGAAAAACCGCGACCAGGCATTTTGCTGCAGTGCCGGGGGCGGCAGGATTCTGGCTGAGGAGAAACTCGGTACGAGGATTAGTATTAAAAGGGTGGAAATGGCCGCTGCGACCGGCGCGCAGACACTGCTTTCCAACTGTCCGTTCTGCCTGACCATGTTTGAAGATGGGGTGAAAGGGGCAAATGTCGAGGAGAGTCTAAGGCCCCGGGATATTACTGAGATCCTGGTTGAGCGCCTCTCCGGCTGATTGGGCCGGAGGCTTTCAGCGGATAACATCCATTGCTTTATGGAAAAAAGCATGAAAATTCCTGTGGGTATTAAACAGGTTCGGGATATGGAATCGAAATTTAAGGATGGATGCAGATGGCGTCTGGTATGACAGAAACGACGTTACCGTGCTCTGTAGTGGAACCGGTCAGGTCAGGGAGACCATGAAAGAAGCCTGCCGGCGCTGTAAAGATTGGTAGTACGTGTCAAGGGAACCTTTCTAGATTAAACCTATTGCTATGCTCCGGTATTCCTGGAGTATGATGGAGAGTCTCAATGCCGATGGAAAAGCCTTTTACGCAAACCAGGACATTTAAAACCCTGCTCAACCAGTTCCAGACAACCTATACCAAGAAGGATAAAATTGTTTCTGCGGAAGAGGCCGTTCGCATGATCAGGGACAACGACACTATCGCAGTTGGCGGTTTTGCAAGTGTCGGGGTATGTGAGGAGATCGCCGCTGCACTGGAGCAATACTATCTCGAGACAGGGGCCCCAAAAGACCTGACCCTGATGTTCGCGGTTGCCACCGGGCCCGGTAACGACACCAATAAAGGCCTTAATCATCTGGCCCACGAAGGACTCATAAAACGTATTATCGGCGGTCACTGGGGATTGGCTCCGAAAATTCAGAAGTTGGTCGTGGAAAATAAGGTGGTGGCTTATAACCTGCCTCAGGGCATTATCAGTCATATGTATCGCAACATTGCTTCGCAGAAATCCGGTATATTCTCCGATGTCGGCCTGGGAACCTTTGTCGATCCCCGCAACGGTGGCGGCAAGCTCAACGAGAAGACCACGGAGAATATCGTCCGGCTCATGGAGATCGATGGCAAAGAATATCTTTATTATAAAACCCTGCCGATCAATATAGCGGTTATCCGGGGAACCACAGCCGACACCAATGGCAATATCACTATGGAGAAAGAGGCCCTGACCTTAGAGTCCCTTTCCATTGCCATGGCCGCAAGAAATTCCGGTGGACTGGTCATAGCTCAGGTTGAGCGGGTGTGTCGGGCTGGGACCCTTAATTCACGGCAGGTCAAGATTCCCGGTATCCTTGTTGACTGCGTGGTGGTGGCTCGTCCTGAAAACCACTGGCAGACATTGGGGGAACCCTACAATCCTGCCTTCAGTGGGGAAATGGAGGTTCCCATGGACGCGATTCCAGCCATGGAACTGTGTTGTCGAAAGGTTATTGCCAGACGCGCCGCTTTTGAGATCAAACCAAACTGTGTGGTCAATCTCGGCATCGGGGTACCGGAAGGCATTGCCAGCGTGGCCAACGAGGAGCAGATCCTCGATTTTATGACCATGACGGCCGAACCCGGAGTCATAGGTGGGCTTCCGGCCGGGGGAGGCAATTTCGGGGCCGCCACCAACGCCACTGCCGTCATTGATCAGCCATATCAATTCGATTTTTATAACGGTGGGGGCGTGGACGTGGCCTTTCTGGGCATGGCCGAAGCTGACCGGGCCGGGAATGTCAACGTGAGCAAGTTTGGCAAGAAATTGTCCGGGGCCGGGGGATTCATTAATATCAGCCAGAATTCCAAAAAGGTCGTGTTCATGGGCACATTCACCGCCGGGGGGATGAAATATGAGATCGATGACGGCCGCCTTATTATCAAAGAAGAGGGGCGTCTGAGAAAATTCGTTGATAAGGTGAATCATATTACTTTCAGCGGTTCTTATGGAGCAAAGTCAAAGAGGAAGATACTCTATATTACGGAACGATGCGTCTTTGAGTTGGGAACAGAGGGGCCTGAACTGATTGAAATCGCCCCCGGCCTGGATCTTCAGAAAGACATTCTCGATCATATGGATTTCAAACCTGTCATCCGTGAGCCGCTTAAACGGATGGACGCGCGCATTTTTAAACCCGCTAAAATGGAGTTGAAGGATGATCTTCTGAATATTTCGGTCGAAGACCGGATCACCTTTGATCACGATACCGAAACTCTGTTTGCTAATCTTGCAGGATATAAGGTCAAATCCATCGATGATGTCAATGCAATCGGGGATACCATTGCCCGTCTTCTCAAACCCCTGGGGAGAAAGGTCCCCGCCATCGGCAACTACGATCAGTTTGTCATCGATGCCGACCTGATTGATGAATATGCAGCGATGCAGCAGACGCTGGTAGAGAATTATTTTTCCAAGGTCAGCCGATATACCACCAGTGCCTTTCTCAGGATGAAGCTGGGCGATGCCCTGGAAAAACGCGGTGTACCGCCGCATATCTATGAAAGCCCGGAGGAGGCCCACGGTTTTCTGAAAAATTGAATCGAGAAAATTTTCGTTGAAGATTAACATCCCCAAAACAAGCAGAAAGGCTCAGCCCGGTGGATGGGAACAAAGCCGGGACTTTTTTTAGTATTCGCTTGTCGGGTGCTCAGTTCAGCACCCTTTGAGAGGTACATGTCTTGCCGGTTGTTTTCTTGAATAAATGCAAAGAAAACAACCGGTCCGGTACTAACTCTTCTCCTGTTCTCCGATTTTTGTTACTAGTGAGTCTCCAACCATCTCCAACTTTGCACAAGTTTGTCCCAAGTCATAGCAATAGAATGCAACTGAGACATGGGTGATGGATTGAACAGAATCGTATCATCTGGAAAAAATGGAGAGGATATGTTTGCCGGAACACGGATTCGCCACAAGCTTCTTTTCTACTATTCGCTTTTGTTCACCCTTTCCCTGTCTATAGGCTTTGCAACTGTCTATGTTATTACCCGCGATACCATAGAAAAGAATATTGAAAGTGAATTACACAACACCTCAACCACAATCTACAACCTTGTAACGACGTCTCTGACTGTTTCCATTAAGAATTATCTGCGCAGCGCCGCTGAAAAAAATCTCCAGATTATCGAATCACTCTATCAGGATTACAAGAGTGGGTTACTTACGGAACAGGAAGCCAAAGAGAGGGCCAGGCGGGTGTTGCTGAGTCAGACTATTGGAGAATCAGGATATATATACTGTCTCAACAGCAGTGGCATCGTCGTTGTTCATCCGCAAAAATCCCTGCTGCAGACGGATGTTTCAGAATATTCCTTCGTCAGAGACCTGTTAGTGAAAGAGCGTGGCTATCTTGAATATGACTGGAAAAACCCCGATGAGCCCAAGAGCCGTCCTAAAGCCCTTTATATGATCCATTTCACACCATGGGACTGGTTGATTTCAGTTTCCTCTTATCGCGAGGAGTTTAAGGGGCTGGTCAATGTTGATGACTTCAGGCAAAGCGTTCTTGATGTGAAGTTTGGCCAAACAGGCTATGCCTTTGTGATGAACAATGAAGGCACAGCGATTATTCATCCTCAACTTGAAGGCGTCAATATCCTGAGAGTGGAAGGATTGCCAAATGAATATCTTGGCTCCATCCTTACCCAGAAAAACGGCAGGGTGGTCTATTCCTGGAAGAATCCGGGGGAAACCGAGCCGCGTTCCAAGCTATGTTACTTCAGCTACATAGAAGATTATGACTGGATCGTCGGAGCGGCCAGTTATCAGGAGGAATTCTATGGACCGCTTCAAACCATTCGAACCCTGGTTATGGTTACATTCATTATCACCATGTTGTTGGTTCTGACGCTCACCTTTAAGATCAGTGACTCGATTACCAGTCCTTTACGCAATTTAATGGAAAAATTCACCGATGCCAGTAAAGGTGATTTCAGCCTGCGGATGGCGGTAACTTCAAAAGACGAGCTTGGTCAGCTGGCCATGTTTTTCAACAGGTTTATGGAACAGCTGGGCGATTACAGCAGTAATTTGAAGCAGCAGATTCAGGTCCGGCAGGAAGCGGAAAACAGCCTCAGGGAAAGTGAAGAACGTTATCGTTCGGTAATGGAAGCTGCCGCTGATCCTATTGTTATCTATGACATGGAAGGCGGTGTGACGTATTTTAACCCTGCATTTAGTACTGTCTTTGGCTGGAGCCTTGAGGAATGTCTCGGCAACAAACTGGACCATTTTGTACCAGTGGAAAATTGGCCGGAAACAGAGTTGATGATCAATACTATCCGGGAGGGAACGGTCCTGCCGGCTACAGAAACAAAACGATATACCAGGACTGGTGAGATCCGCAATGTCAGCATCAGTGGTGCCGCCTTTCGGGACCACCTTCATCAGTTTGCCGGCAGTGTGGTCATTCTCCGTGATATTACTGAAACCAAAAGACTGACCAGACAGTTAATGGATATTGGTGACAATGTCCGCCAGACCATCGGTCAGGATCTCCATGATGATCTTTGTCCACATCTCATTGGAATTGGTGGACTTATCTCGGCTTTAAAAGCGACCATTAAAAAAAATAATGGTGACGGGGAACGTCTGGCTGAAAAAATTGTCGACCTGATAGGGGAAGCAGCCTCTAAGGCACGTGACTTGGCAAGAGGACTCTGTCCGGTCCATCTGGTGGCGTATGGGCTGCAGTCGGCGCTCAACGAAATTGCGGAAAAGACGCAGTTGGCGACTGCTATCCATTGTACCTTCAGTGGTGATCCTTCCTTGAAGTTTCACGATAACACCCTGGCGACACATCTCTATTATATCGTCCAGGAAGCAGTTAATAACGCGGTAAAACACTCAGATGCATCATCTATTGATATATCACTTGAACAAAAAGATGAATATATTCATCTCTGGATTATTGATGACGGTCGAGGTATAGATGATAAACAGAAAGGAAAAGGGATTGGCCTGCAGATTATGAAATACCGGGTTCTGGTTATTGGCGCTTTTCTCGAAATCACCGGGAAGAGTGAAAGTGGAACGATCATCCATGTCTTCATGAAAAAAACGGAAAGTATACACCACTAAAATGTACAGCGGAGAGAACGGATGGCCCCGCAAAAAAAACATAAGATACTTATTGTTGATGATCACCCCATTTTCTGTCTTGGAATGAGTGAGCTGATCAACACGGAAGAGGATCTCCTGGTATGCGGCAGTGTCGAGTCGATAAGAAAAACCGGCGAGGCTATAGACCGTTTACAACCCGACCTGGTTGTTGTCGACATTTCCTTGAAAGACGGCAACGGCATTGATCTCGTACAGGAAATAAAAAAAAACTATGGTCTGCCTATGTTGGTGCTTTCCATGTATGACGAATCTCTTTACGCGGAGAGAGCACTTATGGCCGGGGCCAGTGGTTATATCATGAAACAAGAGGCAATCCCTCTCGTGGTTGAGGCCATCCGCTGCGTTCTGAAAGGCGACATCTACGCCAGCTCTACAGTGAAGGAGAAGGTGTTTAAGCGCATCACCAGCCAGCAGAATGTTGACAGCAGGTCTCCCCTGGATGTTCTCACCAACCGTGAACTCGAGGTGCTTCGATTGATCGGGGAGGGCTTTTCCACCAAGGAAATTGCCGATCGTCTCCACCTCAGCATCAAAACAATTGGTACCTACCGTGAAAACCTCAAAGAAAAATTACAGCTCAAGCATTTCACCGGTCTGGTCAAATTCGCCGTGCACTGGTCTAATAAAATACTGCACTAAGTCCGGTTCACAGAGCAAAAACCGGGACAGCTCTTGTTGCAGCAGACAAATGGAACATTGTTTCGCTTGTCATGTGAGCAACTTTTGAGTGATGTCGTGCCCTGACAATATCAGATACCGTTGGTTTCTGGATTCCGAGCAAAGTTGTTCGGCTGATTCGATTGGTAAGCTGCTTCAATCAGCTTTCTTCCTATTTCACCCTCAAATTCCTGCCAGACAGATTTCATGGTGTTCTTCCACTGCAATCTTTCAATATCAGAAAGCGTTATGATTTCTGTACGATGAGAGGCGGTTATTTTTTGACGTGCATAACTACTGTATTGTTCGGTGAGATTGTTACCAAAAGCAATTGCTTCATGAAGTGCTTGTTGTATTTCCTGTCGGATCGGATCGCTCAGGTTTTGCCAGAAAGCAGTGGAAGTAACCACGAGAAAACTGACGACACCATGATTCGACACTGTAATATAGGGCTGTTCTAGGAATATGTTTTTGGAAAAGATATTTGTCCAGGTATTCTCCTGTCCATCTACGGCATTATCTTGCAGCAGTGTTGAGATTTGTGAAAAAGGCTTTTTTAATGATGTGGCATGAAGAACATTGAATTGAGCTGCCAATACCTGAGAAGGTTGAATTCTAAACCTGAGACCTGCAGCATCGGCAGGAACTTTCAGACGCTTCGTTGCCGATAATATTTTGAGATCATCATTCAAATATCCCAGACCAATTAACCCTTTTTCGTTGAGGGAATGAAGTAATTGCCGACCGTTGGGGGAGGTCTGGAATCTTTCAAGTGCCTGTCGATTGTCGAACAGGAAAGGGAGATCAAACACCTGTATCTCTTTGCTATAGGCACCAAATTTTGAAACTGAAGGTGCAGCCATTTGCACATCGCCCAGTAACATTGCCTCGAGAACAGTGTTATCATCATAAAGTTGACTGTTCGAAAATAGCTCAACCACAACCTTCCCGGTCAAACGTTGAGCGACTAACTCCTTAAATTTTAATGCCATTTGACCTTTCGGAGTGTTCTCATCTGCGACGTGAGAGAATTTTATTACGATCGGTTTTTCTGCGTGAGCAGGTCCTGCAAGTGCATTCATGACAAAAATTGCTATTAGGCTTATTACGCTCATCAGCTTTTGCATCATTTTCACCCTTTCGTTGAGAGAATAGTGAACAAGCTCCACCGCCACATTCCTACAAATCTCCTGGCAGGTTCGATCTTTTTGGTTATACGTACTTTTTCGTTCTGGGTTGTGGTTCGCTGTAAACAGTCATCGTTCTTGCTTCATTTATGCTAAAATAGCATCTGACATATCATAAATAAAATGATATAAATTCATCAAATATATGAACAAAAACGAACAATTTTAGGTAAGATTCTAATTATATGAGAAAACTACCTCCTTTAACAGCAGTCCTCGCATTTGAGGCAGTTGCTCGGCTTGGCAGTGTTCGTGCCGCAGCGGACGAATTGAATGTGACTCAATCATCAATCAGTCATCAGATTGCCAAGATCGAAGACCATTTCCAGGTCAAATTGTTCCACCGGCGCAGCAAACGCCTTTTTCTCACAACGGGAGGGCAGGACTATTTCAAGATGATCGAGCCAGCTCTTGATAGTATCGCTAACGCTACGTATAGCGTGGCAAAGGATGCCAAGCGTGAGACATTAACCGTTTCTGCCCCGCCGAGCTTTATCGTAACCTGGCTACTGCCTCGTATTGACAGGTTCCTGAAAACTCATCCGGATCTTAATTTACGACTTATTGATAAAATGATTCTGGATTTAGAAGACAAGAGTATAGATTGCGCTATTGAATATCGATTTGAGGCTCTGAAGGATGTACAGAGTGCACGTCTTCTCCCGGATGAGGTCGTCGTCCTTGCTGCACCAGATTTATTGCGAAGACATACAATTGTTTCCGTGGACAGTCTGGCAGGTATTCCGCTGATAGAAACAGAGCGACGATTGGTGAGCTGGAATGTGATATTGCAATCATATCCATGGTTCAAGAGACAAAAGATACTTACCTTCAGCTATTCTCTGCATGCTCTCAAGGCCGCCGAACTTGGGTTAGGGGTAGCTCTTGGGAATCGTCATAATGCGAAATGGTATATCGATGAGAACCTCTTATGTGTACCTTTTGAACTTGAAGAGGGAATTGTTCCACCGACTCCGAGATATTTTATTACTTCGATGATGCAAAAGGCCAGTATCCCAAAAGTCGCAGACTTTACTGACTGGATAAGAAGTGAAGCGGACGCGAAGTAATGGCCATATTAGAAAAGAAAGGCCTCTTTTTTTCTTCAACTCTGTAGCAGCTGCTACAGAGTTCTTATGCGACTTCATTTAGGATGTAAATCTATCTTGAAAATAACGGGATAAGTGCAGGCCGGTTTTCAGCATTTTTTAAACCAAAAAACAGACCGCTTGTTTAACGCTATTATCTAATCCAGTGGTCCATTATTAATCGTACGTTCAATAACCGGAGTTTATACTATGAAAGTCTTAATTACATTTTTCAGCCAGAGTGGAAATACGGAAAAGATCGCTAAAGCTATCTGGGAAGAGGCATCTCTGGCGCATGAGGCAGACTGTAAAAAGCTTGAAGACATCACTCCCGGTGATGTGGCTCTATACGACGTGATTTTCATTGGTTCGCCGTTACACTCGGGTAGCCTGACAACACCCGTAAAAGAATGTTTGAGTGTCCTTCAGGCAAGTTCGGGCCAAAAAATGGCTGGTTTCATCACCCATTTCGCCCCAGCCTATCCGGAGCAGGACATGGATGGATTTGCAGAACCCATAAAAGCGGCATGTAAAGAAAAAGGTATTGAATACGTAGGCTGTTTTGACTGCCAGGGAGCTCTTGCGGAATCAATGCACGAACCGGTACAGAAGAAGCTTAATTTATCTGATAAGGCATGGGCAGGTATGGTTAAACAGATGACTGGCCATCCAAATGAGGAGGACGTAGCAAATGCCAAAGCATGTGCAAAAGCGGTTTTGGCTTAATTTCAGGTGATCTTTTTGAAGGGCTAAACGTACTTGTTCCTATTTATCGGCTTCTGGAAGTTATCTACAGATGATAAAGTCATTTGTGTGATTATGATTCCTGCATAACCACTTTGCGATCGGGTCGGCGACCTGATCTCTGGTATTCAACAGGTAAGTGGCAATCTAACTGTTAGTCTTCCTATAAACCGACAAGTATCAGAAAGGATTTTAGCTCCATGTGGTGTTTTTCTTAAATTTGCCGCATGGAGTTTCTTTTGTAAACCTGACAAGTTTCTTTAGCAAATGACAAGATGTGTTGAACTCGTGTTGTTACGGCAAAAGACCACGGCACCTGGAATCTTAACAGATTTGCTGTATAAATGGGGAGGTTCGAGCGAGGAAGAGGTACCTTGGATTTCTTTTGTGGTCAATCAGCAAAATTGAATGTGTGTTATAGTTTTCTCTGGAAAGGCTCATTTCCCATTTATTGAAATTCTTTTTCTTACCACGCTGTTTATCTGCTCAAGCGCATCAGAAAAAGACACTAATTGCAGGATAGGACAATACTATGGTTAAGAAAAAAATAATCGCCTGCCAAGTTTTCGCCGATGAACTTTTGGCTGTTTTACCTGAAGAGTATAGAGGTATTGACATTACCTGGCTCGATCCCGGACTGCATTGGAATTTAGATAAACTCGAAATCACCTTGAAACAGGCCCTACAGGATGCCGCAACAGAAGGAACAAATGCCAGAGTTCTTTTTGGCAATGGCTGTCATCCGGATATGTGCCAGATTATCAATAACCATAGCGGGAAAATTCTTGAGGCCAAAAACTGTCTTGAAGCGTTTTGCGACGAAAGTATAGATGGATTAGAGCAAAATCGCTCAATGATTATAACCCCCGGCTGGGTCCGCTGCTTTCCTAACATGATGGCGGCTGCGGGTTGGGATGAAGTGGATATTCGCCAAAACTTTGGTCGTTATGATCGATTTCTGTTGATGGATACGGGCATCAACCCCCTCTCAGATGAAGAAATACTCGAGTTTTATGATCTGACCCAAGTACCGGTCGAAATACGGCAGATAAGCCTTGATTATTTTCAGGCAAAGCTGAGTGAAGTTCTTGGTTAGCAAGGTGTTAATATTTATAAATATGAACATTAATTACAACAGAATAACAACTAGATAGATCTGGATTGTTTCTGTCTCAAATCAAACGTAAGTGGCGGTTGGAAGGAGAATGCAGGTGGGTATTACAGTATTGGGTTTTTCCGGAAGTCCTCTAAATGACAGTACTACGAATCGCCTTGTAAAGGCAGTACAGGCTGCCGACAGGCATGGAATCGGAATTTATGAAACTCAGCACAATGAATGTCAAATCCTGCCTGCAAAAAATGCGAACCGAATATCGTTTGTAAAGTGGACGAAGAGTTTCTTGAACTTGCAGAAAAAATTAAAACTGCTGAGGTTCTGGTTATCGGCGGTTATAGCCTCAATTGACAGATAGAGAGGTTCACAAAGGTACTTCACCGAAGATTCTGGTCGCTGGGAATCCTTTGTAAAATTGTCAACCGATGCAAAATAATGCGAATGTAGTGCCACTGGAAATATGTAACGGCTGTATATGTTTATATTTTTTAGATATTATTTTTGCTGTGTTAAACATGGGTTAGAGAATAACCGTAGGTTTTCGTTCAAATACTCCCGCTGGTCCAAGATAGCAATGCTGATTACTTGCCACGTTAAAATTTTGTACCTATGGCGGTCGCTCTGTCAATAGCCCTGATTGTCAGCTTGAACGGTCAAAGGTTGGTTCCCATTTCATAGCCCTTCGCCCATTCCCATCTGGATGTAGCCGCAGGGACATGTCAGGGCGCAGATATGGCAGCCAATACACTTTGTATAGTCTGTATACATAACCTGTCCGACCGGATTGTCAGGAAATTCTGAGATTGCGTGCTGGGGGCAGTAAATCATGCACTGGTTACATTCAAAGCACAGACCACAGCTCATACAGCGCAAGGCTTCCGCACGGAACTGTTCTTCTGTTATACCAAAATCGATCTCCAGGTCAATAGTACCATCGAAGCGATTATTTACTGGCATCCAGTGCCGTTCATTGCGTTCTCTCTTTTCGTAATAGCTGAGACGCAATTTTTCTTCGGTGATGATCTCTGAGTAGTTCGGCGGTTGGAAGGGTTTACCTTCCAGCGAAGCCGCTATTCGTTCTGCGGCCAGGCGGCCATGGCCGATAGCCGTGGTTACCCGATCAGGGCTTATGACGTCGCCACCTGCATACATAGATTCGTCAATGGACCAATCTTTGTCAGGCTTGAGCCAGCCGTTAGCACTGACATAGCGTTTGGCATCCTTCCAGTCAGGGCGCTGACTGATTGCCAGAATCAGGGCAGTACATTCGACTATTATATGAGAGTCTTCAACGGGGATTGGCCGCCGCCGGCCGGTTTTGTCTAAGTCTCCGAGTTTCATTTGGGTGCACAACACAGCAACAGCTCGGCCATTTTCGGTTCGGATACCAACCGGGGCGATCAGGTATCGAATCTCAACACCTTCGTCCAAGGCCTCGCTTACTTCTTCCTCTGTGGCCGGCATCTCCACAATGGTTCTCCTGTATAACACCGTGACCTCTGCTCCGAGACGCCGGGCGACGCGGGCAATAACGAGAGCACTATGACCACCACCAACGACAAGCACCTTTGTGCCAAGCTGTACAGGCTCGCCAGAGTTGATCATCCTCAGAAATCTCACTGCGCTGAAGACGTTGGGAGCTTCTTCTCCAGCGACTCCAAGCTGGACTCCCTTATGCGCCCCGATACCAATGAAAATTTTATCAAATTCGGCTGCCAGTTGATCAAGGGATTTATCAATACCGATAACCGTATTGCAGATGATCTTCACTCCTGTCTTGACGATAGCATCAATCTCACCATCCAGAATATTGCGTGGCAGTCGGTAAGGAGGAATGCCATATCGCAACATTCCACCCGGTTGGGCAAAGGCCTCGAATACAGTTGCCTGAAAGCCCCGCCGTGCCAGCTGAAAGGCACAGCTGAGACCGGCCGGACCGGCACCGATTATGGCGATTTTTTTGTCCTTGATCTCTGTTGTAAGTTTTTTATGTCGTAATCCGGCCCTGATGCCATAGTCTCCGATAAACCGCTCAAAGGAACTGATATTGACGGCACCATCATCTTTTTTACTCCGGTTGCATTTAGTTTCACAGGGGTGCGGACAGACCCGACCGCAGACGGCAGGAAAAGGTGTGGTCTTGCTCGCCTCATGCCAGGCAAGTTCGTAGGATTCCTGCCAGCTGCGCTTTCTTTTTTCGCTATGCTGGACCAGGGTGAGCCAGGCGCGAATATCATTGCCGGCAGGGCATCCTGCAGTGCATGAAGGAGTCTGCTTGACATAGATGGGGCATTTGTGGCTATGATCTCCAAAGGCAACGACTTTTTGGATTCCCTGTTCTTCGCTATATTCAGGAAAATGATAGTTTAATGCAGAGTCGAGCAGAGAGTTGGATTCTTTAGGATTTATTTGCATGATTCCGCTCCTTCTTTCGTCCAGTAAAATGCGACCCGCTTAAATCCTTCAATAAGGGGATAGGGCACCATTACAGAAGAATCTCCTCCTAAAACCGCAGATGTGCCGACTGGTTAAAGGTGGTTCTGGCATGACGATAGCTGTCTATCATATCCTTGTCGAAAACCAGCCCGGTTGCTTCAAAAAAATGTTTCCAGCCGACCCGGGCAATCCACTCGCCCATTCGCTCCCAGGGGCGCCCCTCTTTTTTGAAAGCTGCTAAGATTTGGCCGACAACCTGTGTAACTTCCGGCCAGCGCGGTGGGTTATTGGGCAGATTATGAGCAACCAGGCTCATGACAGAGGGTTTAGACCGGGCATTGGAATTTTTACCACCCACCCAGATTGCAAATTTTGAATGTTCCGGGTGATTAATTTCCATTGCCGGACAGGCACCAAAACAGGCTCCGCAGTACATGCATTTATCATTGTCGACAATAAGAGATGGTTTGTCATTGACAACCTCCGGCCGTATTGCCGCAACCGGACAGCGGGCGACAACCTTGGGCATTTCACAGATATTTCCCAGGATCTCGTGATTGATGCGGGGAGGCCGGGTGTGTTTGACAACAATGGCAATGTCTACCTGGCCACCACAGTTAATGGCACAACAGGAAGTTGAAAGCCGCACCTTGCTGGGCATCCGCAAGCTCTTGAAATCGTCAATCAAGCTGTCCATGAGGGCCTTGACCACTCCGGAGGCATCGGTTGCCGGGATATCACAATGCAGCCACCCCTGCGTATGGGCTATTGCAGAAACGCAGGGACCTGCTCCTCCGACAGGCAGGCCAATTGCTGTAAGCTCCTTGATCAACAATTCAACGTTTGTTTCATCTGAGGTCATGAATTCCACATTATTACGAACGGTAAAACGAAGATAGCCATCTGCATATTTGTCTGCTATGTCGCATATCCGTCTGATCAGATCGACCGAATCCTGACGCGGAGTGCCAGCCCTGACCGTGAAAAGGATATCACCGTTTTCGGCAACATGTTTTAAGACTCCGGGTTTAAGCATCTCGTGGTAGTGCCATTTTCCATAATTCTTTCTTACTACCGGATGAAGAGCTTCCTGATAATCACGAGGGCCTGATTCAACAGTTTTCCAGGTTCTTTTTGTATTCATGATCTTCTCCTCTATCCTCATCAATATTCAGACTTGTAGTAAGGATTACTCCGTGGTTGTGTCACCATATCGATTGAGGCTTCCAGGCCTACGCCGTCAAGAAACTGCTTCAACCCGACCCGTTCAATGGTTTCGCCGATGCGCTCGTGATCAAAGCCATTGTCATTCCACCATTCAATGATGGTTTCACTGAGGTGTATGAAGTTCTGGACATCTTCATCTGTTTCCATCTTGTGGAACGGCACGATCATTGTCCCGCCCATTGTGCCTACTTTCAGGACGTTCTTGCCGCCAAGCAGCAGAGTCACTCCTCGTTCTTTGCCAGGAGACAGGGCCTGGGGCATCACGTTAATGCAGTGCATGCAACGGATACAGTTTTTGTTATCAATGACCATTTTCCCTTTTTTTAGTAAGATGGCCCGGGTCGGACAATTATTGATGACAATATTCACCAGGGAATCAATGCTGTTTTTGTCAATCCAGGTTTGTACCGCTGCCGCATCCACCTGGATCGAATCTTTCCACATGCCGATAACCGCCATATCAGAGCGAAAAATGGAGTTGGTGCAGTCGTTGGGGCATCCGGAAAACTTGAATTTGAATTTATAATTATATTGCGGCCGGTGAATTTCACTCACAAAATGGGTTAGTGTTTTGTAATGCAGTTTTAACGTGTCATAACAGGCATGTTCACATCGGGCGGGACCAACACACGAGGCGGCGGACCGCATAGCTGCACCTGCTCCTCCAAGATCCCAACCTGCCTGATTAATCTCATCAAAGCATTCCTGAACTTTAGCCTCTTCAATTCCCTGCAGCATGATATCTCCGGTCTGCCCATGCAGGGCAATTAATCCGGAACCGTGTTTTTCCCAGGTATCGCAGAGATTACGCAACATTTTGGTGTTGTAGTGCAATCCGGGGGCGGGTTGCACACGGAAGGTATGAAACTCGGCAGCCTCTGGAATCTTATCTTTGATCATACTGCGGCGGCCGACAACCCCACTGCCGTAACCGTGAACCGTCACGAGACTTCCCTGCCAGTAGCCTGTCTTGGTCTGATAGGAGTACTCGAGCTGGTCCAGCAAGCCGCGCAGTATTGGTTTTCTGGTACGCTCGGCCAACTCTTTGAGACCGGAAATGAAGCTGGGCCAAAGCCCGTTTTCCAACTCATCGAGCATGGGGGTTGGGTTGAGGAATGTATTTTCTTGAGAGGCGGTTACTTTTTCTGTCTCATTACCGTTATTGGCTTTAATCATATCATTTCTCCTGATTGAGTCATCGGGAACAATTCTATAGTTACCTCAGGGACAAAGCCCCCAAGTAAGCCTGGCGAAATCGGTATTAAATCATTCTTAAGTCACTAACACGACCGTGAGCGGTTGATGCTGGTGGGGCATTTAATCGTCTTTAATGATGACCTGTCCCAGCCTGGTGGCTGCTTTTTAAGTTAGAAAACCGTTTGGGTGCATATTTTGCGTGGCAACTCATGCATTGACTGTGAAGCTTATAGAAATAAAAGTTCACAAGCTCTCCATCGCTCTGATGAGCGGCATGGGCCAATTTTCCGGCTGTTGTGTGAAACTCTTGATCCATTTCAATAAATCCGCTCGGTAAAGAATGATGGAGTTCTTGCATCTGGTCTTCGGTAAGCTTTTGCTTGAGAATAAAGCTGTCTTTGATTTTTTGCGCCAACTGGGCAAGCGCCTGCCAATTACCTGCTGCAATTGCTGGGATGATTGCCATCATCCCTTTCTCAATCTCGTTCATCTCCTGATTTAAAACTTCTTTCAAATCGTGTGAAAGATGCAGTTCAGCAGGTTGTTCCGGTGAATGTTTTTCGGGGAGGTGTACTTCAGATGCAAGACTGAGACTGATAATAAAACAGACACTGGTAGTAAGCACTGCTAGACGAATTGAGTTTATTTGTCTCTTAGTGGTATTTTTTTTAATTCTCATGGTTGCCCTTTTGATATGTAGTTGAGATTTTTCTATGCGGAACCTTTTTGAACCAATCAACTTTCCGCTTATCGATACTTAAGCCAATTGATGTTGTCTGTTAGTCTCAAACAACAGCACAACTTCTAACCATCTACATTGCCGAGCGTTTCTGACCAAAATTCAATTCTATTTCCTTCAGGATCGTAAACATAAAATGCCTTGGATCCCCAAATCACCTTTATCTGGGTTGGATTGACCCTCAAGTTCATCAAGCAAGTGTGCATAATTTGAATATCATCTATCTGAAAACATATAGTAATACCATTGCCGCTACAGCTCTTGATCGATGCACTCTCTTCGTTTGCGATGCTCAGTCTTGCTCCACTATTTAAAGAAAATTCAACAAACCAATCATTGACGAAATGCAGATCAAGTTTCAGCACATCTCTATAGAAGGAAACTGTCTCTTTCCATTTTCTGCAGTAGAGTATTGTGTTTGATGTTTTTATTTGCACAATTGCACCCAATCAAGAGGTATGTTTTGGGTTTTTTTAAAAATCTTCATCTCGTGTATGGTGTTGTCATCTTCAAGCTATCACGCGTAGCAACATTTTGAAGAAAGGTTTTGCGGTCTTTGTACTGGTAATGATCTAAATCAATTAAAAAATCCTGGTCCAATGCCACTTCTGTGGTGGTTCTCCGTACATCAGAAAATGCAAATCTAGATCTACTTCGAGACTTAAATTTAAACTTGGTGCGTAGAGTAATCGCATTTTGCGCTTATCATATTTTATCATAAAAAGATTCAATTAAATTGATTTAGGTCAATTTCATTTTATGAAAGTTCGATGATTGTAGTAAATATTGTATCGCTGGTAGCTTAAGTGAGGTAGGGTTGGCTATTTCCAGCTACCACGATGTGGTATTGTAAGAAGCGGGGAGCGGAACCGTACGTCGGCCATGGACCTGCTGAGTTTATCTGATTTTTCGAAGAAATAGAGTCTTGGACTACCTTATTTCCAAAACCCTAACCACTCGTCTTTCGAGTCAATGGATGCACATGATTGAGAAAAAACTCAACTGTTGGGAATTCAAAAAATGCGGGAGAGAACCAAACGGCAGTAACGTTTTGGAAATGGGGATATGTCCAGCGGTTCTCGACCATTCTTTTGATGGCACAAACAGAGGAAAGAATGGTGGGCGAATATGCTGGGCGGTGGCCGGAACATTCTGTGATGGTGAAAAACAGGGCCCCTTTCATGCAAAACGTGACTCATGTATAAAATGCGATTTTTTTCAGCTGGTCAGCCGTCAGGAAGAAGAAAGTGACAACCCAACGAAATTGCTCAAATTTCTGCTCGACACGTTGGATGATTCATTTCTTGAGGAATTGAAATATATATCGATCAGAGCTGGCGAACGTTTTCTTGTCCAGGGAACGAGAGGAGAGACCGCTTATATCATCCAGGAAGGTACCTGCCTGACGGTTGTTGAAAAAAATGGAGAACTCTATCCGGCGGGGCACTGGGGGAAAGGTGATATTGTCGGAATACTTGGTTTGTTTACCGGTGAGCCCAGTGAAGCACATGCAGAAGCTGAAACAGACATGAATCTGTGGGTGCTCAACAAGCACCAGATTGACAACATGTCGCATAACAACCCAGAGCTTCTATCCTTAGTTACTGAAATTGTAGCAAGTCAATTTGACTCAAAACGCCCTGTCGCCGATCGAAAAATAGGGAAATATATATTGACGGATATAATAGGTAGAGGTGCCTATTCAATTGTTTATAAAGCTATCCACAAAGACTTGAGAATGGCTGTTGCTGTTAAAATGATGCGACACCATATGGTAGTTGATCATAGTTTCCTTTTGCACTTTAAGAATGAGGCACAGATAATTGCATCACTCAACCACGACAATATTCTCAAGGTATATGATTTTGAAGAAAGGTATAAAACGGTTTTCATTATTTCAGAATATCTTGAAGGGGAATCCCTGCAAGACCTCCTTGCACGTCTAAGAGTTATTCCCCAGCTGCTTGCTTTAAAAATCATCTATCAGGTATGTGCTGGCTTGAGATATGCCCACGATAAAGGGATAGTACACCGGGATATAAATCCGGCAAATATAATGGTACTGCCGGACGATCGTGTAAAAATACTGGACTTTGGTTTGGCTTGTGAAATCGGCACTGAGGACGAACAAATAGGTGGTGCTTTTGCCTATCAGGCGCCTGAACTCCTTGAAGGGAGTCAGGCTGATCAGTCCAGTGATATATACGCCCTCGGGATAACTGCATTTGAGCTTGTCACCGGCAAAAAGCCCTTTTCCAATAGAGAAATCACCGAAATGTATCAAAGTCACAAGGAGAGAATCCTTCCTGACCCAATCGTTTGTAAACCTGATATCATCCCAAAATTGAGGGAATTTATCTTGAAAGCAACCCAGCACCGTGAAAAAAAACGCTATCACAATGCTGCTGAGGCGATAAATACGCTGGGGGCAGAAAATACATACCCGAATAAGTTGATCAAGAAAAATCATGAAATAAGCACCACTATTACTCTGAGTTGTGAATACCAACAGCAAGATGATTTTGATCGGTTAATCGAGGATTTCAGCAGACGATCAAATGACCTTAATCTTTCTTTTAGCGTTAACAATACAAAGGTCAAGTAAACCGAGAAATCGATAACGCCTATTCAGTGACGGTAATGACGAAATCAAAAATGAACTGTTGGAAATACAAAGAATGTGGCCGCCAACCTGGTGGAAACAAAGCAGAGAAGGAAGGTGTCTGTCCTGCAGCCGCTGAAAACACGTTTCATATGTTTAACAACGGGCTGAATGGTGGAAGAGCCTGCTGGCTTATTGCAGGTACTTTTTGTGATCACAAAATCTCCGGCACATACGCGGAAAAAATAGATACGTGTAAAAGTTGTGGATTTTACAAAATGGTGCAGGAAGAAGAGCACTCTTTTAAATTAATTGTGGATAACTTTTCTTTCTATGCAACCACCCACGTCGGGCTTGTCAGAAAGTCTAATGAAGACAGGTTCCTCATTAAAAAATTTAAGGACGAGACTATCCTCTTTGCTGTGGCCGATGGAATGGGAGGGCAAGCCGCAGGAGATTATGCAGCTGAGATCGTCAGGGGTAAAATGGCAAATTTATCCTGTATTCCACGGGGGAAAGAAACTGATATGCTCTCGTCATTGGCGGTCGAGACAGATAAATTTCTTATAGAACTCGGAGAAAAAGACGAACAACTTTATGGTCTGGGCACTACTCTTCTCTGTGTTTTTATAAGAGATAATTCAGCTTTCTGGGTTCACGTCGGAGACAGTCGCTTGACTATGTACAGAGGGGAGAAGTTGCTGCCAATAACCAAAGACCAGAATCTTGCAAGATATCTGGTGGAAGAGGGCGAGATTTCTCTGGAAGAAGTAGCCGATCACTATTCACGAAACATTCTTGACCAGGCATTGGGTAACGCCATGGAAGGACCGGAGACAGGTGTGGTGTCTCTCGAAGTGGGAGATTTTCTCTTACTGACTACCGATGGCTTTCACAATCCGGTATTGCCGGAGATTATTGAGGCCGAACTTCGAAAGGCTGAAGATCTCAAAAAAACGGCAGATTCTCTTGTCGATTATGCTTTGGCAAAGGGAGGAACAGATAACATTACTCTTGTTATTGCTCAATATACCGGGCCATAAACTCTCAACTACAACCAATAAAGAGGTCAAGACCCTTATCATTGCTGAACGACTTGTTTATAAAGGGCATCAGGCACATAGGCGCCGGGTACTCGGCCCCGGTTCATGGCTCGGGCAGCCTTTGGATAGTAACGAGTCTAATTGAATAAAATATTGGCCTCGTTCAATATCCAGGTTTTGGCATAGTGTACCACTTGGTACATACTGGTTTTTTTCACACAACAATATCACTACTTCTGGTACACTTTGAATACTCGCTTTCTGCTACCTGGCCCTGCAGTTTTTAGTGAGTCCTGTTATATTACTGCTGACTTCGTTGTATCGACCTGGGAAGTGCATTTTATCGTATAGTTTTTCGCATCCAGCTGGCCTGCATGGACTGCATCAAGCAGTTGGTCGGGTTGATGGATGAAGGTATTGCAGAAGCTGTTGCTCTCCGCTGTCTTCTCTTTGAAAGTAGATATCAGGTTCTGGTGGTTCCAGCGGGTGAGATAGTAAAAAATCATCTCCGGCAGCATGCTTAGAATGTTCACATCGGGCATTGGATCGACAAAACTCGAACGCTGCAACCGATCGCAATTGAGGGTCTGGGAAATGTAAAACTGGCGGAGAAAGATCAGCTCCGGCGGCAGATCCGCCTTCAATCCGAATTTGCGCAGCACCCTCAGCAACAGGGTGGTCGAGCGCTGACCGAAGCGAGCCAGTGGGTAGGGGACACAGATATCCTTCGGGTATTTGACCTCCAGAAAAGTTTTGATGGCAAGTATCAGCTCTCTGAGTTCCACCGGATTGCGATCGACGAAATTGTAGTCGCCACCGCAGAATTCGTCACGGTGATTGAGGACATGATCAATGAAATAGGGTAGCTTTCGGCAGTTGGAATAGGAATGTAAAACACCTTTTTTGGTGAACATTACCGGCATCGATTCGTCGGCTACGGCAAACATCATTCGCTGGATGCCCTGAATCTTGTGGTCATGGTTACCGTAGACGGCGGCAAGCCTGACCACGGTGTAGTCCAGGTCCTCGGTGCGGTGTAGATGGGCCAGAGTTCTTTCCGCCATAAGTTTGGAACGGGTGTAATTGGAGAGACCGGGCGAGAAATCACGCTGCTCGTCTTCGGAAATTTTGCTGCCCAGTTTCAGGGTCGCGGCAGAACTGATATGGATGTATGGGATGTTCAGCTCAATGGCAGTTTTAGCAAGGAGATACGGACCAAGATAATTAATATCGAAAGAAAGCTTTTCGTCAGCGTTGATGTTGGAGATTGCTGCATTAACGATGAAGTCGGGCTGCAGATCCAGCAGATACTTGCGGATATCGTCAGGTTCCCGCAGGGACATTTTTTTGGAGTTCGGAGCCCGAACATCAATCTGGTCTTCCGCTTTGCTTTTGAAGTAGTTGACAATAGTACCACCGACCAACCCGGATCCACCGACCACTACCCCCAGTCGAGGTCGCGAAGTATCTGGTTGCTTTTGTTCCATGGTTCACCCCCTGCCTGCAAAGTTTGGCAGAAAAAGAAGCGGACCCTGGAGGTCCGAATGTAAGCGTTCATCATGGCCAGGCGAACTATTGATTTCTCGTTGGTTGATGAGCATTGATTCAAGTGTGAAATATTTGCGTAATATCCTGTTCAAATGCTCCCGCTGGTCCAGGATGGCAGGCTCAGACCGGGAAGTATTTAGCCACGTCCAAGGTGATATTGTCCATCCCCCATTTTTAGGGCGACCTTGACAAGCGAATCAGCCGTTGATTTCAGGTCTGTAGACCTCTGCAACTCCGAAATAATCTGCTCGCAGTACCAGATCGTCTGTTCTTCCTGCATTAATTCCGCTGTTTATACCGTCGAAGGAGTCATCAAGGGCGGCTGGCCCCCCATGTCTTGAACGTTCTTGCCGCCTGGTTCTCCGCCGCACTTTTTGAACTCCCAGCAATTGAGTCTCTCTTCGCGCATATGAGTGTAGTGGAAAGTGGAGTACAGGCAACAACAAGTGTTGCCACGTGACACAGTAAACAGTGTGTGATTCGGGGTGGAACTCGAAACACCTTGCCTGACACCTTATCGGTCTCAAGACAGCCTGCTGATTGTGCTCGGTTACCTCATTTTTCGCCAACCTTCACTGATAAAGCGTTTTTCCCGCGTGAGGCCCCATTCTTTCATCGCCTGGATGTAGGCCAGCAGGTCAGTTTTGGCAAGAGCTTGAATTTCTTCCCGTTCCATGTTGCGTGTTGCGGTGTCATCCGGAGTGATACCGACCCAGGTGACATAGCCTTGGTCGAAGATCCAACTCGCATTCAGTTGATCTCTATCTATTCCGAAAGTGGATGCATGGGACCTGATGATATCCATATCCAACTCAAGTATCCATCCGTTGTCCCAAACCCTCTCGGGTCGGTCGTGTTCTTGTCCCTGACCACAGTCAGGGCAGAAGAGGGTGGTGACGGATTTTTCATCGAGGAGCATCTTACCAAAAAAAATCTCTGCACTTTTTCTGCCGCACTGGCATTGTACATGATAGCTCTCACACATGGTTTATTCTCCTTCTGTTTCGTGATCCTTGTTCTCTGCAGTTTGTGGGGCGTGCAGGTAAGTTGTGTCAGCTAAACTGATGCTCAAGTCCTTCGATGAAGAGCTGAAATTTTCGGTCATTCAAAGCAAGTCTTCTGTCAAAATTTTCAAAACGGGTTGTGAGTTCATTTACTTGTTCCTTCGCCAGCCTGCTGTCCAGCCAGGGAAAGAGTACTTCATCCTCCTTGTGGATATGCTCTGACAGGAGAGCGGCATATTCCTGCAAGTTAGAGGTAAGAACTTCAATGTTTACTGTATCAAGGGCATAGAGCATTTCTTGAACAAGGGCTCGTGCTTTCCGGTGATCTTCATAGATGACACGAAATATTTCCGCAGTGTCATCGAAATAAGTGAAGAGAATGTCTTCTTCCTTGCCATGATGCAGGTGGTCGGCATAGGAGCGGATGAAGTCGATACCGTGTTCAACTACCCGTCGGTCCTCTGCAGAAGTGAAGTCGAAGTCTTTAATCAGCTGTGGTATCAGCAGTAGCCAGCGTTTGATGAGTTTATGCTCATCGACCAGAACCTGGAGTGGAGCAGAAAAAACCTGCTTACCTGAAGATGTCAGCTTTCCTGCACTGTGCGACGAAACGTGGAGATTTCTTTCAGGGTAGATAGCAGCCTCGATGCGGCACATCAGCTCTTCTTCTGCTTCTCTGGGTATTTGATGGATTTCAAGAATATCCTTTAGCTGACAGATGCCAACGGTGCAAGGGCCACAGCCAATGCCATATTCCTCGAGAATTTTCTCGACTCCGGGAAATTCAGCGATGATGTCCTTTATCCCTTTGCTTCTGTATTTCTCCACAACAGACCTCCCAGCGTACCTGTTAATTCAGAGCCTGGTTCAACACCTATAATAGGATGCTAACAGAGAAGGGGGGATGCTACTTTGACTTATATCAAAATCAGGAATTTTGTCTGGTGAGAGTCTTTGTGTTTTTTCCAGCAAAGACCCTTTTCTCCCATTTCCAAGCAGATGGCCGGGTTATGGAGGTTGCATTGGTCCGTATTCATTTGCTGGAAATGATGCGGAGGTTATTTATAAAGGACAGAAATATTGCTTTTCAAACAGCTAAAGCTCGCATATGAGAATAAATATCGTTGGTATAGTTCCTCAAATTAATGAATCTGGTCGCTGAAGTAGACGGATACAGGAAGGCAACTAACACGATCTCCCTGTTAAAGAGTTCATCACAAAACTGGTATTCTGCTCAATTATTACAATGTGAGATGCAAGACAATTAATCAGTTGCCGTTTCCTCTATAAGGGAAGCTCCTAAAAAAGGTGATGTGCTGTAGCTGTTGCAGATCCCAACAATAAGTCGTTAGCAACTTGAATCATTCCTTCCACGGTGCTCGTATTGGCCAGTTGCGGTTCAGAAGAATTTGACCTGACGTCATAAGATTTTTCAAAGGTTTCGATAAAATGTAACAATGCTTCGTATGAGACTGATTTATTAAGAGAAGAATACATATATCCTCCTACAATTTTTTTTCTGATTACCACCGAACTTCAGCCATTTTCAACAGTCGGTATGGCATCGGTGGAGTTTTTAAACAGTATTTGAGGAGGGAAGCAACCATATCTGCCAACTTAAATCTACGGTTAAAGCGATAACAAT
>NZ_SWCN01000028.1 GCF_005116575.1 Desulforhopalus sp. IMCC35007
ATTGAATGCTTTGAAGTGCCGGGACAACAGCTTCAGATTGGAGAAACCACAAAACGCCAGATTGAACTTTATACTAAATTGGGTGTCACGCCACCGGCATCGTTACAATAGCCCGGGAATTTAGGTTACAGGCTGTTTGTCCTCTCTTTTTTAAAACAACCTTTATGTGCACCATTGTTGTTACTGTGTTAAAGTACACAGCAATACCCTGTAATGGCAGGTAGATACCATTTGAAAGCAAGGGTAGGGAATGGACGCAAGCTCTTATAACTTTAGAAATAAAAAGGATACACTCTATGGAAAAAGAAAAACTGCATATCGCTCTTATCGCGGGTGGGGTTTCCGGCGAGCGACAGGTTTCTCTTAATGGTGCAAAAGGAGTCGAGAGTAATCTGGATCCTGAAAAATTTATTGTTCGGCGGTACGACCCTTCGACTGATCTTGCAAAACTCGCCGCTGATGCTCCTGAAATTGATTTTGCCTTTATTTTACTCCATGGCCTATACGGAGAGGATGGGACCATGCAGGGGTTTCTCGATCTCCTTGGTGTTCCCTATCAGGGGTCCGGAGTTTTGGGGAGCGCTATTGCCATGGATAAAAATCTGGCCAAGGAGTTGTACCGCCTCAACGATCTTCCTGTGGCCGACTGGATTGTGGTCAGTGGCGATGATGAAATTGATGGTCCCGCACTGGTGGAGCGGTTTGGGCTTCCTGTGGTCATCAAACCGGTGAGGGAAGGCTCAAGCCTGGGGCTGACTCTGGCAAAGACCTTGGGTGAGTTACTTGTCGGTATCCACAAGGCCCAGGAGCTCGACGATGAAGTGATGGTGGAAAAATATATTCATGGAAAAGAACTCACCGTGGGGGTGCTTGGTAATCGTGATGTTCAGGCGTTACCCGTTATTGAAATTGTGCCGGGTGAAGGCTTTTCTTTTTTTGACTATGATGCCAAATATAAAGCGGGTGCCTCTGAAGAAATCTGTCCTGCACGAATCAGTGAGGAAATCAGTGGGCTGGCAAAACAGTATGCAACCCTTGCCCATAAGGCCTTAAGGCTCAGAGGGTATTCGCGGACAGACATGATCTTAGCAGACAGTGGTCAGCTGTATCTCCTGGAAACCAATACCATCCCGGGGATGACCCCGACCAGTCTGATGCCTCAGGCTGCAGCCGTGTATGGCCTTGACTTTCCTGCTTTTCTTGAAAAGCTGATCGCGTTGGGGCTGGAAGATTGAGAGGCTTTGAATTCTTTACAGCTGGCCGGTGTTTTTCTGCGCCTTTACTTCTGCAGCTTTTTTAAGACAACCAGCCAGGTTTTTTGAACAGAGGGCTGTGCAGAGTTGTGTCTCTGTGCAGCCCATTTTTTTGTGAGACGATCTAAAATTGTGACCGTATCCTGTCTGTAACCCAGTTTTGGCTCAGGGACAGGTTATTTGACTATCCGCTGTGGCGCATGGAAGATATTGAGCCGGTCAGGTCTGGCGTAGGCCGCAAGGGTTGCTCCGGCCCTTCTTGCGATGGCAAGTCCAAGCGAAGATGGGGCCGTGCGGGACATTATGATGGGAATTCCTATTCGAGCGCATTTAAGCACCATGTCGGATGTCAGGCGGCCTGTAGTGTAGATGGCGCCTCTGGGGGTGATTTTGCCAAGCAGGATGGCGCCCAGAACCTTGTCGACAGCATTATGTCTGCCGACATCCTCGTAATACACCTGAAGTTTCCCATCCTGCCAGAAACCACAACCGTGAACACAGTGGGTCTGTGGTCCGAGAGGGGAGTATTGCAGCGACTGCCTTATAAAATCGGCTATTTCAGGAAATGTAATGGTACATTCCGCCAGCGGTTCAAAGGCGCCTTCCAGCATTTCCTTTGATATTTTACCAGTACCGCCACAGCCCGAGGTGATAATGACCTCTTTGGGTTCGCTGACATCAACGTCGGCAAAAACCGCGATTCTCCCTTCAGGGCAGACGATGACCTCTCGTACTTCTTCAGGTTTTTTGATATATCCCTGGCCAAAAAGAAAGCCTGCCCCAAATTCCTCCAGAGCGACGGGGAGAACCATAGATGAGCCGATAGTCTCGTCATTTAGTGCAATGGAGTAGGGGGATTCAATGGCGACCTGTTCAATTTTTTCACTGGATCCTTCAGGTGTGATGACGGTTGTGACTGAACTCATTGTCAGGCTGGTGCTTGCGACATTTGCTGTACTCATATCTCTCAATTTTGTAGTGGGATAAAGGAAATTATTGGTGGAGGCTAGCCTATATGGAGTCGCTGACAATTTCAAGTACCTTTTCTTCCTCGTTTGTTATCTTTATAACAAGGCCTGTTGATCTTCTCTTCCGACGGTGTCTGGGACTCTTGTTAACTGGTAGGATGCACTGTAAATCTTGTCAAGCTACCGCGTCCATTGCTATTGCCCTTGCTTTTACCATTTTTTTTCCCTATTCTGAACTGCCTTTTGCGTCCGTTATAGATTGTCCTGAAACCAGCATGTAGTCATTGGTTTTCATAAAAATGATCTGGCTGAAGGCTGGTCGCTCCTCATGCAGGCTTTACAAGCATTGGGGCGAAATGAATCCCAGCGTAATTCCCGCTGAGTCGAATGAATGAAGTCCATGCCCAGGAGCTGACACCAAAACACGGTTTCCAGCTGAGCCGAGGTTGAAATATCTATGAAGACAAGTAACCGGATTATCCTTTTTGTTTTGTTTTTTATGCCAATACAAGTGTACGGGACCCCGTTAAAGGTCTTTGGTCCCCTTGTGCTTGGACAGTCCTGCGCCCTGAGTGGACCCGCTCAGAACCTCGGGCTTGAGATGCGCTCCGGCCTGCTTGCCGCCTTTGCTGATGCGAATGAAAGTGGAGGGGTCCATGGTCGTGAGATCATTTTGTTAACAAGAGATGACGGTTATGAGCCGGATAAAGCTGTCAGAAATACTAAAGCCTTTATTTACGATGATCAGGTTTTTGCCCTGATTGGTGCAGTTGGGACGCCGACATCTAAGGCTGTTGCACCTATTATAACAGATGCGGGTATCCCCTTTTTCGGGCCATTTACCGGAGCTGAGTTTTTACGTAAACCGTTTAATAAGTATGTGATAAACGTCAGGGCAAGTTATTTTCAGGAGATGGAAAAACTGGCCTCATATCTGGTCGAAGAAAAAAAGCTGAGCCGGATTGCCTGTTTTTATCAAAACGACAGCTACGGCTTTGCAGGCCTTAAAGGAATTGAAATTGCGCTGGCCAGGAGATCGATGGCTCTGGTGTCAAAGGGCAGTTATGAAAGAAATACGGTTGCTGTAATGGGTGCCATGAGAGATATCTATAAAGGCAGTCCGGAGGCAGTGGTGCTGGTTGGTGCCTATTCCGCCTGTGCAGAGTTTATTAAATTGAGCAAGAACAAATACACTGGCGATGTGACCTTCTGTAATATCTCTTTTGTAGGTACAGACAGCCTCCGTGAGGCACTTGGAAGGTATGGTGAAAACGTGATTGTCTCCCAGGTTGTCCCTTCCCCGCAGGATACCGGTGTTGGTCTCACCCGTGAATTCAAGAGAGCCATGGCAAAGTATCAACACGACGCTCCCATCAGTTTTACCAGTTATGAAGGCTTTATCGTTGGCAAGTTGTTCTGCGAAATTGCCCGTTCTGTCAAAAATGGATTAACCAGAGAGCGTTTTATCGCGGCCATGGAGCAGGGAGGACGTTTTAATTTAAATGGCCTGGTTCTCGAGTATGGGGTTGATGACCATCAGGGGCTTGACGCTGTCTATCTGACCCAAATATATCCTGAGGTGGAAGAGATTAAAGCTGGAAACTGATATATCTATACTCCTTCTATTGCTCAAATATCTGTATGCGACTCTTTAAAAAAATCTCTCTTTCATCCGCTCCATTTTACGCGTCTTTGGTGGTAATTACCTCACTTGCTTTTTTTATCGGGATTTTCTGGGCAATCAATGAATATCAGGCATACCAGGAAAGTATTGAAAATATACGTAATACCTACAGGAGCCAGTACGAGAACCGGGTAAAAGAAGAACTCGATAAAGTTGTGGAGCTCATCGATTATCGCAGGCGTCAAAGCGCCCTGAGGGTGGAGGCGGAAATCAGGGAAAGAGTGCAGGCTGCCTATACCATTGCCTCCCATAACTACAGATTGTACAAGGATGAACGAAGTATTGATGAGATCCGGTCGATGGTGATCGAACTTCTTCGCCCAATGCGCTGGAACAATGAGAGAGGCTACTACTTTTCCGGCCGGTTGAAAGAGGCCAGAATCGATCTGTTTGCAGACGAACCTTTTTTTGAAGGCAAGAGTGCCCTTGAATTTGAGAGGATTGTTGGCGTCGATATTGTCGGGGATATTTCAAAAATTATATCTGAAAAAGAGGCTGGCCTCTATCGCTACACCCTGAAAAAACCTGCCTATCCCGGTAAGGTGTTTCCTAAGGTCTCCTTTGTGAAATATTTTCCTCCACTGGACTGGTTCATTGGTGCCGGTATTTACAGTGACGATCTTGAAGAGGCCCTCAAGCATGAGGTACTTGCCAGAATTCAGAATATTCAATTTGGTAAAGATGGGGAGGTCTTCTGTTTCCGGCTGGACGGTACGATCCTCACCAATCAGAACGAGCGGCTGGTGGGGCGGTCCATTTCGACTCTGGTTGATGCCGATGGGAAAAAATATGGAGACGCGCTCTACCATGCTTCCACCACCGGAAGTCAGAATGGATATGTCCACTACACCATTCAAAAAGAAGGCTGGGGCAGCCGCCAGCAGAAACTGTGTTACGTTCAGGTATACCAGGAATGGGGCTGGGGACTTGGGGCAGCCATGTTTATGGATGCCATGGAGCTGAGTATTAAAAACGAGACGGAAACCTATAGAAGAATTTCTTTCAAAAACGTCTTCACTTTCATAGTCCTCTTTGCCGTTGCGGTAATTTTTTTATTATTGAGTACCTTTTTTTATTCCCTGAAGATCAAACAGGGAATCAGTCGTTTTACCCATTTTTTTAGAGCTGCGACGGATTCAAAAGAAAAAATATCAACAGAAGATCTGGTGTTCAGGGAGTTTGAGGACCTCAGCCACCTGGCCAACAGGATGGTGGAGGACCGAATCAGGAATGAACTGCTGCTCCACCGTGATGAATTGCGGCTTGATACCCTGTTGCGCCTTGGAATGATGGAGAAATACTCTCTGCAGGATAAATATGACTTCATTCTGAGGCGCATCGTCCAGATAACCCGGAGTGAAGAGGGCTATCTTGCCCTGGTAAACAGCACGCAGAGTCATATCACTATCTGCTCCTTTATTGTGAGCAGTGAGGAGGATGTCGTCGCCCGTGAAGGCGAACTCAACCAGGCCAGAACAGTTGAAGAGGGTGGCCTGCCAGGTAAGGCGGTTATGCGAAAGACTGCGGTTATCGTCAACAGTCAGGGGACTAGCCTCGTGGATTGTTATCCTTACACAAAAGAGGTGTTTAGGCATCTCGATGTGCCAATTTACAATGATGGAAAGATTGTGGTCGTTGCAGGCGTTTGTAATAACGGCGAAAAATATGATAACTCCGATATCAGGCAGATGACGATGCTGCTTGAGGGGATGTGGCTGCATGTTTTGCGTCAGTGTTCAGAAGAGGAGCTTGCCCGGCTTGAGCGGCAGATTATCGCTGTGAGTGAAGAAGAGCGCTCCAATATCGGCCGAAACCTCCATGATGATCTCGGCTCTCATCTTACTGGAGTGGAGTTGCTGAGTAAGGCACTGGAGCAGCGACTTTCTGTTGAGGCACCGGAAAGATCCAAACAATTGGGGACAATTCGGGATCTTATTAAAGATGCGATAGAAAAAACCAGAAGATTGTCCCATGGACTCTACCCTGTGCATGTCATAGAATATGGTCTGGAATCTGCGATAGAAGAGTTGGTGGTTGAGGTAGAGAATATTTTTAAGGTGAATTTTGATCTTTCCTGGGAAGGAAAAAGTGATGACCTTGGAAAAAATACAGCAACCCATCTCCATTATATTATCCGAGAAGCTGTATTTAATGCCGCCCGGCATGGGAAGCCTCAAAACATCGGTGTCTACGTGCAGGTGGAGGAAGGAAAGTTCTCCGTCAGAATTGTTGATGATGGTATAGGGGTTGATGCGACCCCTGCTGCCACGGGGCTTGGCTTTCATACCATGAAGTACAGAGCTAAGGCTATTGGAGCTGTGCTCGTTATCAGTTCTGGAAAAGAAGGCGGTACACTGATTTCAGTGACCGGTGAAGGTAAAGAATGAAATCAAGAGTAATTATTGTAGACGACCACCCCATCTTTCGCATGGGTATGGGAGAGCTGCTCAACCAGGAGGAGGATTTTATTGTCTGCGGGCTGGCTGAGGATATTGCAAGCGCCAGGAAGGTGATCGAGGATGAATCGCCTGATCTTGCAATTGTTGATATTACCCTTGCAGGGGATAATGGTCTTGATCTCGTGAAAGAGCTGTCAAAACAGAGAAGTTCTCTCCTGATTCTGGTCCTTTCCATGCATGATGAACAGGTCTGGGCGGAGCGGGCTATTCGGGCTGGTGCCAGAGGTTATATCATGAAAAAGGAGGCCAGTGAGAATGTTATCTCTGCGCTTAGAAATATTAGAAATGGCAAGATCCATGTCAGTCACTCCATTATGGAACGTTTTCTGGACCGCCTGCAGATGCAGCCAGATACTCCAGCAGCGCCCACTGTGGATCTTTTAACAGACCGGGAACTTGAAGTGTTCCGTCTTATCGGCTCAGGGCTCTCAACCCGCGAAATTGCTGAGAGGATGAAGCTTGGTCTGAAGACAATTGGAACGTACCGGGACCGGGTAAAGCAAAAGCTTGGCCTCAAAAATGCAGCTGAATTGAGCCGCCGTGCAGTCCTCTGGACGGAAAAAGATTATTTCAAATCAAACAAGTCATAATTTGTAGGGAAATAACTTACACCGCTCGTTGTGAAAACCTTACAAAACAAAAGGTGCTGTGCTGATTTAATTTGGCGCTAGACTTTCTTATAATGACCAGCAATAACAGAGGGGTAGTTCTGTTGTTCATGGGCCATTACTATCGAATATTTCATTTGATTTTGTGTAACAGTCCGACAACACATAGAAAATTACTGTTGGTGGCAGGGGTGACTCTGCAGCAATGTGTAACGAAGGTTTAAAATTCATGGCTAAACTTTTTTCCACGTGTCAACTGGTTCAGGAAGGTTCGAGTGCACCTGAACTCAAGATGTCTGAAGTCAACCTCCACCCTGGTAAGGGTTTTTCTCCTGATCAGAAAAAAACCGTGCTTCTTTCCGGGGGCTTTTCTTCCATATCGCCAGAAGCTGCCTTTCCTCTTTCACCAACACTTTTCCTCAATCACGCGTTAAGCAATTATTCTTCAAAGAGCTTACAGATCATAGCAGATGCTGAGCTTCATCGACAGAACAGTGTCAACTTCCGGAGTTACACAATCGAGATGGATACTCGACTCTGTGTTATAGGCAGCAGTGCAGTCGAGCTTAAGGACTTTATGGATACCTATGGTGGTCTTTTAGATATCAGCCCGTTACTGGTTGCCGGCTACGATATTGAGATCCCGACCGCCAGCCGGATACATCTGGCCCCACGGGTTGACGGTTGTAAGGTTGAGTATCAGGTTCGCTCAGCGATAGATCTGGAAAAATGCACCTATTGCGGGGCCTGCGGTACGAGCTGTCCTGAATCCTGTATTTCTGAAAATCTGTTTGTGGATTTTAGTGCCTGCACCTTTTGCAAAGAGTGTGAGAAGGTCTGTCAGGCTGATGCAATAGATATCCATGGCGCGCTTAATCTGACCGCAGACTTTCCTGCAGTTCTTATTCTTGGGGAACCAAAGATTGACATCAAAGATGGATCCACAAATGCCATTTTTCACAGCAAAGATCTGCAACAGTATTTTGCAAGTCTTTTTCCCAGCCAGATAGATGAGGTTATCACCCATAATAAAACCTTGTGCCAGTACAGCGCAAAGTTGGGGCATGGGTGTGATCTGTGTGTGTCCAGCTGCTCCCACGGTGCTGTAGTTCAGGGTGAAAAAGGTGTTGTCGTTGATGCCCTGAAGTGTCAGGAATGTGGTGCCTGTGTTGCAGTCTGTCCCACAGGGGCTTTGCAGAATGAGAGGTTCAGTGATACGGCTTTTACGGAATATCTGGGAAGGGTCGAGCTGCCTTTGGGGGGCACGGTCGTTCTTGGAGATGAAAAAGCCCTGCACCGTCTGTGGTGGAAAAATCAACAGAAGAGTTTTGAAAATGTATTTTTTCTTGAATTTGAAAATGTTGGCAGTTTGTCACTCTTTCATTTTCTTGTTCTTCTTCAGCGTGGAGTGCGTAGGATCGTTGTCTTAGACAAAATGGATGCGGCTTCAGGCGGAGGGCTTTTTAAAAGACAGGTGTCATTTGCCCACAAAGTAACGGACCAACTGTTTGGGAAAACCGACGCTGTTGCCATCTGTTCGGCTGATGACTTTGCTGGTCTTGCCGAGACAACCTCTGGTGCACTCGTTGATGAGCCTCTAGAAGCCAAACCCTTTGTGAATCGCAGGCAATCGATTGCCTCAGCCTTATCCGCCCTGTGGCAGAAAAGTGGTAAAGATGTCAGTTTTGAGCCTGAGGGCTATGCTCCTTTTGCCTCGGTTTCCTGTAACGTTGATCGTTGTACCCAATGTATGGCCTGTCTTAACGATTGCCGGATAGGGGCGATGCAGACAGACAGCTCTGTCCTGCAGCTCAATCATGTCGGTGCCCTCTGTGTCGGTTGTGGTATTTGTGCCCGGGTCTGTCCTGAAAAAGCTCTTTCTCTTTCTCCACAATTTACCTTCAGTAATGGCTTTTTTGCCGGTGTAACCTTGGCCGAGGCCGAAGCTATGGCCTGCAAGAAATGCGGTAAGGTGTTTGGGACCAAGAAAAGTTTTGACCGGGTTATGGAAATTCTCAAGCAGAAAGAAGCTGTAGATACGAGTCATTTTGAATACTGTGAAGATTGCAGGGTCATTAATCTTTTTGAGACAGAATAGTTATGAATGAAATGAATGACAGTGAGTTGGTCCGCATACGTCTTAGGTTCATCGACCTTGTGAAATCCTTTTTCGTTGAAGAACCTGATGCGGAAAAAATGAGCCGCTGGCGTGGTACTTTCTCGGCCTTGAGTCGTGAGCAGATAAGCCCCCGTTTCGATAGTGCGGTGAAGGAAATATCCAGGGCTCTTGCCGTGAAAACCTTAGAAGAGCTTCAGGGTGAATACTATCAACTTTTCACTGATCCTTTTGAGGGGGCGCAAATAGCCAGCAATGCTTCCTACTACTTCGATGGCCGCAGTTATGGCCAGGCCCTTGTCGCCATGCGTGATCTCATGAAGGATGCGGGCCTTGTAAAGGTTGAGGAGGTGTCAGAGCCTGAAGATTCGCTCGTTGTGATGCTTGACACCTTTGCCTCTTTAGTTGAAGAGGAAAAAAAAGAATCGACAGCAAAGGTCAAGGAGCTACAGGCTCGACTACTTGAAGAATTCCTTGAGCCTTTTGCAGAAAAGTTTACGGCAAAGTTAAAAGAAAATAAGCAGTGCGACTTTTACTATCTCTGTTGCAGGGTACTGGGAGGGTACCTCGATCTGGAAAAAAGTTTGGTTGTAGCGGTTTAGTGCCATAGAAATTCATTTGTAGTGTAATGAATTTCGTGATGACACTTATCTCGGCATCTGTTGGCCGGGGTTAGTGCCTTGATTCGTAACTCATTACGGTGCTTAACGAATGGATTTTCCAAAGGCACGTTTCCTGGCGTTTTATATCTGTCAGGTTTTGAGTTGAATAGCGTGTAATCTGTTCTGCAGATGCCGCGCTCTTGAGTAAAAATGAGAGGAAAAGGAGGATTTACATGAAACAGGAAGAAGGCAAAAGGCGTTCGTTCCTTAAGCACATCCTGGCTGGAACTGCCGCTGTTGTAGGAACAGCAGCCATTGTTCAACCAGTGAAGGCGAAGTCCGCCCCGACGGTCGACCGTTCGGATGAAACGCTTTACCACGAGAGTGAGAGTTTTAAGAAATACTACAAAACTTTACGTTAAAAGTGTTCTTTTCAATAGGAGAATAATCAATGGCTCGAAGTAAAATGAAGACGTCCTCGCATGCCGGCACGACAAGCGGAAGCAGAGTGACACTCAATCCAAAGGTTGCAAGGCGATCTTTCTTAAAGTTGTCTGCTGCGACTGCGGCTCTGACCGGCGTTGCTATGACCGCTAAGATGACAACCAAAGCACAGGCTGCAGACAAAAAAGAACCATATCCAGGTTCCCAAACTGTCAGGACCATCTGTACCTATTGTGCCGTGGGCTGTGGTATTGAAGCCGAAGTACATAATGGAGTATGGGTTCGTCAGGAAATTGCTGCCGATCACCCTGTTTCATATGGCGGACACTGCTGTAAAGGTGCCGGTGCTATCGATATGGTTACCAGTCCCAAGCGTCTGAAAAACCCAATGAAGAAAGTCAACGGTAAGTGGACCAATCTCACCTGGGATCAGGCAATAAACGAGATTGGCGACAAAATGCTTGCCATGCGTGAAAAAGATGGACCGGACTCTTTGATGTTTCTGGGTAGTGCAAAGGTTTCAAACGAGATGGCTTATCAGCATCGTAAATTTGCTGCTTTCTGGGGGTCAAATAACGTCGATCACCAGGCCCGTATCTGACACTCAACAACGGTGGCAGGTGTCGCCAATACTTGGGGTTACGGAGCAATGACCAACAGCTTGAACGATATACGACATGCGAAAAGTATGATCTTTATCGGTTCAAATGCGCCAGAAGCACATCCAATTTCCATGCAGCATATTCTCTATGCGAAAGAGAAAAATAATGCACCAATCATCGTGGTCGATCCACGGCGGACCAAGCTTGCCGCCAAGGGGACGGACTACGTGCGTATACGTCCTGGTACCGATGCAGCTTTCATGCTGGGCCTGATAAACGCGATAGTAACAAATGGCTGGGAAGATAAAGAATTCATCAGAACCCGTGTGTCCGGTTACGAAGAGATGGTCGCGGTTGCTAAGGACTATACTCCCGAAGAGGTCGAGAACATTACGGGTATTCCTGCCAGTGAGACCCTGCGTATCGCTGAACTGCTTGCCAATAACCGACCTACCAGTCTGACCTGGTGTATGGGAGGAACCCAGCATCATATCGGTAGTTCCATCACAAGAACGTTCTGTATTCTGCAGCTGGTTCTTGGAAATATGGGTAAATCCGGTGGTGGTACCAACATTTTCCGTGGCCATGACAATGTTCAGGGCGCAACGGATATGGGAATTCTTGCAGATACCCTTCCTGCCTATTATGGCCTGGCCGAAGGTTCATGGAAGCACTGGTGTAAGGTGTGGGATGTTGATTATGAGTGGATAGCAGGAAGATTCAAATCAAAAGAAGATATGAGCAAGCCCGGGTTTACTCTGGCTCGCTGGTATGAAGGTGTTCTGGGAGAGGAAAAAATCTATCAGGATACCCCCATTAAGGCATTGGTTCAATGGGGTTGTGGATCGAACTCCAACTCCCAGTATACCCGGGTAAAGAGAGCCTATGATAAGCTGGATCTGCTTGTCATTGTCGATCCTTTCCCAACCATGGCAGCGGTTGCATGTGAGACAGATAACGTCTATCTGCTGCCAAGTGCCAGCCAGTATGAGACTTCAGGAAGTGTTTCCTCAACGTCTCGTCAGATTCAGTGGCGTAACAAGGTGGTCGATCCGGTCCATAACTGTAAAGATGATTATCAGATCATGGAACTTCTGGTGAAAAAGCTTGGTTTTGCTGAGCCATTTTACAAGAACATCAAACAGTTACCTGAAGATATCACCCGTGAGCTTGGCAAGGGTTCATTGACCATAGGTTACAATGGCCAGACTCCTGAGCGAATTAAACTGCATATGGAAAACTGGCATACCTTTGATGTTGATACCCTTCAGGCCATAGGTGGACCATGTGACGGGGAATATTATGGTCTGCCATGGCCTTGCTGGACTGAGGAGCATCCCGGTACACCGATTCTCTATGATGTCTCGAAATCGGTTGCTAAAGGTGGATTGCCTTTTAGAAATCGTTTCGGTGACGAGATGAAATATGAGGCAAGTGGTCGGGTTGAAAATCAGCTGGCTGCAAAAGGTGTCTGCAATCCAGGCAGTGAAGTCGAAGGCGGCTATTCTGAGTTCAAGGACGTCGTACCAGGCACCAACTGGAAGACGGATTTGTCCCAGAAGACCATTAAAGATGCAATTGCACGGGGTATGGCGCCGTTTGGTAATGCCCGCGCTCGCTGTGTCGTCTGGAACTTCCCTGATCAGGTTCCTATTCACAGAGAGCCACTTCATACACCGCGTCCTGATCTTATTGCCAAGTATCCTACCTTTAAGGATAAGCCGGATCATTTCCGTGTTGATACACGTTTTGAGTCGGAGCAGAAGCCGGATCTCGTTAAAGAGTTCCCGTATGTCATTACCACTGGTCGTATGGTAGAGCACATGGGAGCCGGCGCTGAAACCCGCAGCAACCAGTATCTTGCTGAGCTCCAGCCTGAAATGTATGCTGAGATCAATCCTCGTCTGGCCAATGATCTTGGTATCCGTGACGGTAGTATGATGACGGTTGAGTCACCTGAAGGTGCCAAAATCACCGTTAAAGCCTTTCATACCGAGAGGGTTGATGAGAAAACAATCTTCCTTCCATATCACTTTGCAGGAATTCTGCAGGGCAAATCCTATGCTGACAAATATCCCGAGGGAACCGCACCATACGTTGTCGGTGAAGTCGGAAATGCTGTCACTAACTATGGATATGACATTATCACACAGATTCAGGCCACAAAAGATGGACTGTGTAAAATAGCCAAGGCCTGATGAGGAGGATATGAAATGGCAAGAGTAAAATTTTTATGTGATGTCGACCGTTGTATCGATTGTAGCGGTTGTGTCGTCGCCTGTAAGGAAGGAAATCATGTGCCGGTCGGTGTGAACCGTCGCCGGGTAATCACTCTCGATCAGGGTAAACCTGGCGAGAAGTCGATTTCGGTCTCATGCATGCATTGCGCTGATGCACCCTGTATCGCAGTCTGTCCGGTTGATGCGATCTATCAGCGTGCCGATGGCATTGTTCTGGTGAACAAAAAGACCTGTATTGGGTGTGGCTACTGCTTTATGGCCTGTCCTTTTGGTGCCCCTCAGTTTCCTAAAGGCAATGTTTTTGGGGCTCGCGGCGCAATGGACAAGTGTACGTTCTGTGCCGGTGGTCCTGAAGAGGACTTCAGTGCAGAGGAAAAACATCTGTATGGCCAAAACCGTATCGCAGAAGGCAAGGTGCCTCTTTGTGCCGGTATGTGCGCTACCAAAGCACTTCTGGCAGGAGACGCTGATATTGTAGCCGACGTCTATCGCGAGCGGGTCTTCCAGCGTGGTTCGGGTGTGAATGCCTGGGGCTGGAGTAAGGCGTATAAAGAGTAATCAAAGACATTAGTCATAACCAAAAGTAAGCGTCCCCTTCACCTCATCGGTGAAGGGGAAGTGCTCTTTTTACAGGGGCGTATCATGCAGAGATTAGTTCATTCTGTGTTCCTGCTTACATTGTTTCTTGTGGCAGGAATAGCTACAGTGGCGTCCGCCCAGGAAGGTGGGGCGCTCGCAGGTGTTGCAGCGGGGTCATCCGCTGATTATTTCCACAACCTCATTGGTGTGGTTACGGGAAACTGGCAGGAGTACGGTCAGTTGTTCACTTTTTTGCAGGGGGAGTGGTTCTGGAAAATATTTCTGGCTATCATAACAGTGGTACCAACAGTATTTTTCCTCCATTATATGATCATAGGTGCCAAGCATTTTGACCATGATGGGCCACAGATTTACTTTTTTTCGCTTTATGCACGAATTGTCCATTTTGTTGCAGCCATCAGTTTCTCTCTGTTGGTAGTGACTGGACTTATGATCATTTTTGGTAGTTTTCTCGGTGGCGGTTCATTAATTCGGCTTGCACGCTACACTCACCTTGTTTCGGCAATAGTTTTTGCGCTGCCTTGTGTGATGATGTTCATGATGTGGCTCAAAGACATGTTGCCACAACTTCACGATATTAAGTGGATGTTTATCTTGGGTGGGTATCTGAGCAAGAAGAAGGTACCAGTTCCTGCAGCCAAGTTTAATGCAGGACAGAAAATGTATTTCTGGTTTGCAATTTTTGGCGGTGGTGTGATGGCGTTTACCGGATATATTATCTGGGGAATGGGCGCGGATATTGAAACAGTTCGATTGTTGACTATAATTCATAATGTCCTTGGTATGGGGATTGTCGCGTTTTATCTGACCCATGTATACATGTCCGTTTTTGCGATAGCAGGGTCACTTGAGTCAATTAAAACTGGATATAAACCAAAAGAGGAAGTGGATATTCTTCATAGTCTACACAAGTATGAGTAATTCTTTTAAATAAAGAAAATCCATGGTTATATCAGGCTCATCCCAGCTTTATTTGACCGGAAGTAAGCAGAATAGGCGGTGAATCTTGACGATTCTCCGCCTTTTTTTTGATGTGTTTTCATCATAGCTGACGGGTTAAATAGGTTTACGCTATGCAGGGGTAGAAAGAAGTCTTATAGTTATGTGCTCATGAAACGTTGTACAACAAGATGGAGTCATCGGTTACAAAAAATAACTGCCAGGATGGATCAATGATGAAGAAACTTATTATGTGTTGTCTGTTTGGATTTTTAATATGCTGCAGTTCATTATCTTTTTCAGCTGAGACAAGTGACGGTTCGATATTACCCGAACTTCTTCTGCCAGCTCCTGAAAATCAGAGTTTTCGCGACTATCTTGGCCTGGACGTTGCTGCAGGGGAGATGTTTAAACTCTCGGATATAAAGACGGATCTGCTTATAATCGAGCTTTTTAGTATGTATTGTCCCTATTGCCAGAAGGAAGCACCCCTGGTCAATGAATTCTATGAGAAAATCAAGCAAGGACCTGTTAAGGGAGTGACCATTAAAATCATTGGTCTTGGTGCATCTAATTCTCAATTTGAAGTGGAGCATTTTGCGGATACCTATGATGTGCAATTTCCTCTTTTTGCAGACAAGGATATGAGTATGTATAACGCCCTTGGAGGCAAAGGTACCCCTGGATTTGTCGGTTACAAATTAAAGGGGGCAAAAGAACCTGTTAATATCCTACGAAATTCTGGTGGTTTTTACACAACGGAAGATTTTATTCAGGATATAATTACCAATAGCGGCTTATAGAAGGAGCTATTGAGGAGAACAACCATGAAACATTTACTGAAAATAGTCTGTCATCTGTTGTTCTTTTGCTGGGTTTTAACACCGGGTTACTCGAAAAACGTGACCAAACTCGATTATATCTACGATCCAGGTCAGCTGAAACCGGTAGATAGCCAGCTCAAAGTAGCCCCTGGAGATCCTGCGCCGGAGTTTTCGTTGCCATCTATCGGCGGGCATCGCATTGCTCTTCATCAGTTTCAAGGCACAAAAAACGTGGTGCTGTCTTTTGTGCCCGCTGCCTGGACGCCAGTATGCTCTGATCAGTGGCCGGGATATAATATTGCCAAAAAGATTTTCGATGAACACAATGCTGTTTTACTGGGGATCACGGTGGACAATATTCCAACCCTTCATGCCTGGACTACCCAGATGGGAACGCTCTGGTTCGATGTTCTCTCGGACTTCTGGCCCCACGGTGGAGTTGCTTCAGCCTATGGTATCCTCAGATCGGATGGTACCGCAGAAAGAGCACTTATCTTTATCGACCTGCGAGGGGTTATAACTAAGGTGATTGTTGAAGATATCAACGTCAGACCTGAACTTGAAGATGTCGTCGTCGGTCTTAAAACCCTTGATTCTCATTAACACCTAAGCCTCTCATAAACAACCAGAGCCATTGACCCTGCGGTACTCCACGACTGTACCACTGTACTGATGTGCGGTTGGCTCCTTGCTTGGTGCTCCTGCCCAAATGCTGGTATTCCTGAAGGCCCATCCGCTTGGCGACAATGGTGCTGAATCTCATTTTCCATCACCACCCTATTGAAATAGTTATACAATGAGCCAAATATCAAATATATTGGGGATAATGGCCAAACAGAGGAAACCTTACTTTACATAAAGGAGAGGAAATGTCATCGATTGTATCGTTTATTGGTTGGCATGACAGCGGCAAGACTACCTTGGTCTGCCAGGTGGTGGCGGAGTTGAAAAAGCTTGGTTACAGAGTGGCCGTCATCAAGTCATCCAATGACACCGGAATCGCCTTTGACACCCCGGGAACCGATACCTTTAAGCATAAAGAGGCAGGAGCCGACAGTGTTATGCTCGTGGCGCCTGATCAGATGATACTGCAGACGGCAAACTCAGATCTATCCCTGAGAACCCTAGCCCATCGCTATTTCCCGGATGTGGATATTGTGATAGGCGAAGGTTTTAAAAGGGCACGGAAAATACCCAAAATAGAGGTGTTTTGTAATAATGACCAGAAATTGCGGGATGAAGTGCACGGGGTCATTGCAGTTGCAACCAATGTTGAGGGGGTGCCTGGCGACTATGTTTTTCGTCTTGATGAGGCAAAGGAGATTGCACTTTTTATTGAAAAACGATTTCTTACCCAAAAGCACGGTGGTGAAATCACGGCGCTTTTGGTGAATGGTAATAAAATACCCATAAAAGAGTACATTCAGGAAGCACTGGCAGGCACCGTAGCGGGGTTTGTTCAGACCCTCAAATTCAATGACGAGATAGAAGAAATTGAGATTCGTGTTCGTTTGGCGCCCACCAAAAAGAAAGGCTAAAAACCTTCTTTTCAGCGGAGAGTTTTTTCGGGATTTTTGTCCTGATCGCCTCTGCGCTCAGTGTTGTCTTTGAAGATTTTACTGAAAGACCGGTGCCTCAGCAATAACCTGTTTGCTGGGTGTATTCTGTCACATGTTTGACCCGTTGCGGGAGCGATCAAAAAGAACAGCTCCTACAACAGATCACACATCCTACAAGGCGAGACGAAAACTAAAACCGCTTTTCAAAATATGGCAGCAGTATTTCCGGAATCGTCACACTGCCATCTTCTTGTTGATAATTTTCAAGTATAGCGAGCAGGGTTCTCCCCACCGCAAGACCAGAACCATTTAAGGTATGGACCAGTCTGGATTTCTTCTGCCCATCAGGCCTGTACCTGATCGAACCCCGGCGGGCTTGAAAATCGAGAAAATTGGAGCAGGAGGAAATTTCTCTGTATGCATTTTGCCCAGGTAACCACACCTCTATGTCATAGGTCTTGCACGAGGAAAAACCGAGATCACCGCTACATAAGGTGACGACACGGTAGTGAAGGCCTAGAAGCTGGAGTACAGTTTCGGCCTCAACAAGTAAACTCTCCAGTTCCTGCTCGGAGGTCTCAGGCGTAGTGAACTTGACGAGCTCAACCTTATCAAATTGGTGCTGGCGGATAAGTCCTCTGGTATCCCTGCCGTGGCTTCCTGCCTCTGATCTGAAACATGGCGTGTAAGCCGTATATTTTATGGGTAGATCTTTTTCGTTGATCGTTTCGTCACGGTGAATATTGGTTACAGGTACCTCGGCCGTGGGGATGAGGTAGAGATCCCAGTCCTTAATTTTGAAAAGATCTTCCTCAAATTTAGGTAACTGACCCGTTGCGGTCATGGTTGGGGTGTTTACCAGAAATGGTGGCAGTACCTCCGTGTAGCCATGTTTTTGCGTATGGAGGTCAAGAAAAAAATTGATGAGTGCACGTTCAAGTTTCGAGGCAAAGCCCTTAAGCAGTGCAAAGCGGGATCCAGCCAGTTTGGCTGCGGTATCAAAGTCGATGATGTTGAGATCAGCGCCGATTTCCCAGTGGGTTTTAGGGGTAAAAGAAAAGTTTGGTTTTTCACCCCAGGTTCGCATCAGGATATTGTCTCCATCATCCTGGCCAACGGGCACACTATCGTGGCAAAGGTTGGGAATGGCCATCACAATCTCTGATAAGCTCTCCTCGATTGCATTGAGTTCCCCATCCATTTCTTTGATTTTCTGACTGGTTTGCCGCATCTCAACGATAAGAGGGTCAGCCTGGCTTTTTTGCTCAGCGTTGCCTTTCTTGAGTTCTGCAATCTGGTCTGAGACACTGTTGCGTTTTGCCTTAAGTCCTTCAACCTCAGACAGGAGGGCAAGACGCTTTTTGTCTATGGAGGCAAAGTTGTCGACAAGAGTTGTGTCCATTCCTCTCTTGATACATTTTTCTTTAACGAGTTCAAGGTTTTCGCGTATAAATCGTAATTCAAGCATAAGAGTTCATTTAGGTTGATTTGGGGGAGGCTTCTGTAGTTATTATTTCTCACCTGGTAAAGATCGGTTGAAATACTGAATTATTTAAGCCACCCTTGATTAAGTTGCGTTAGAAAAATTCATGTTTAGCACGGCTGAGGGGTGAAATCAACCTCTATAAAATTGCATTTTTAACATGCTTCTGATACGTTAGCCTTCTGATGTGTTACTGTTCAATGTTGTCCTTTTTATAAGAGACGCAAAAATCACCTGAATCCCGCGATCCTTCCATGGCTGCACATATAAAACTTATTACCTTTGTAGGTGAATTGCGAAAATCGATTCGTAATCTGGCTCTGATTCTTGCGCTGCTGACCCTGGTTGTTTTTTTCCTCTCCCCACAACTGCTCCAGTTTGTACAACAGCACCTTGCGAATAAACTTTATTTCTTTTCTGTGGCCGGGCCATTTCTTGCGCATGTCAAACTTTCCCTTTTTGCGGCGCTCTATGCGTTAATGCCATGGTTTGCCACAGTACTCTGGCGGGCAATGGGAAAACCCTTTGGTGTCGGGCCTGGCCAGTTGTTTTTCTTTATTTTCTTTACCTGTCTTTTATTTTACGTGGGAACCATCTTCTGTTATTTTATTACCTTGCCGTTTGGAATTAAATTTCTCCTTGGTTTTGGCTCAGAGGAGTTGAAACCGGTGATCTCTATAGGTAAATTTGTTAATTTTGTGACCATATTTATACTTGCTTTCGGGACGATCTTCGAGCTGCCCATATTTATGGTTTTTTCTGCCAAGGTAGGGGTTTTCAGTCGTACATTCTTTGAAAAGAACAGGCGCTACGCCCTGCTTTTAATCGCCATTCTCTCTGCCCTTTTGACACCGACACCCGATATTGTAAATATGCTGTTAATGGGAGGCCCACTCTATCTTTTATACGAATCGGGTATTGTCATATTAAAGGTACTTCGATTCAAGCCTGCGGATTCATCTTCACCGCAGGCTTAAATCGGTGAGGAAGGTGATGCAACAAGTGTGTTTTAATCAATTTCAACAGTTTCTATATTGTTTTTTTGCAAAAGAGCTGCGGTAACTCCTTTATTGCCGGTTACTCCGCAGGAGGGACTGCGTGCTTTGAGGAGAGCTTTTGTAACCCCCAGTAATTGAGCCACCTTCAGGGTTTGTTCAGCCCCCAGGGTAAATTCGGATGTGACATCAACACCGTTTCTCGTGACCACGAGGGCATTATGGTCAAGGACGTCATCGCCATCTCCACCTATGAGATCTGCGGCGTCTCTTGGAGTAGGTAAACCACCAAGCTGTTCCGGGCAGACGGGGATCAAGATTGCGTTCTCCAGCTCTTTTTCTGCAATGGGATATTTTTTTGTCTTTTGATCGTAGCGTGTGCAGAGGCCGAGGAGACAACTACTGATTAAATAAACTGGTCGTGTTGTACACATAGTGAAAATATATTATGGCAATTCCAAATAGAAAACCGAGGCCTTCTCAAAAATCTTCGGCCCACGAAAAAAATCGTTTCAAAAAGCAGGCGGTAATTATCGTCCTGCTGGCTCTTCTGTGGTTATTCTTTGCTCCTGGGCTGGGGATTGTCTCCTATATGAGCAAAAAATCAGAATTTAAACGGTTGCAACAACAGTCGAGTGAACTCCAAAAAGCAAATGTAGAATTGCAGGAAGAAATAGATAAACTTCTTACCGATCCCGTCTATCTGGAAAAAATAGCCCGGGAAAAGTTCCAACTGTTGAAACCAAACGAAAAAGTCTACGATTTTTCCAGGAAAACAACGTCCGCTAAAGATGATCAAGACGACCGGGACGACCTCGACGACCTCGACGAAACTGATAAGAAAAATGATTAAAGGGGCGGGAAATTTTTTTTCCGCCCCTTTGACCGCCATTGCTCTTTATTGAGGACTCTCACGGAATCCTTGTTTTATGACGCTCAGGAGAAGCGTGAATTGCCTCCGCATCCAGAGGAGGCAAGCGGGATTCCAATACCACTGAGCGGTGCTCCCGCAGAAATCAATTTGGTGACATTGGCGCTTTTGCAGGTAGGACATTGGATCTTCTGATCATCTTTAGCGGAAGTTGTGAGCAGTTCAAATTCTTTGTTACAGTCCTTACATTTGTATTCATAAATCGGCATGATCATTTACTCCGGATAACATTTTATAGATACTGTTTACGACCCACACCTAGAGTGTTGTGTTCAGCTAGGAGAGCAGGTCCGTAAATATCGAACATTGTTTGCATATTTCAAGTTTCTCTTTTTTGGTAGTGTCAAGCGTACATTCACACAGGGTGCCACTGAGATACCAGCAAAGGTGTCCACTCTGAAATTCCCATGCAGGACAATTCTCTTTAATGGTACATTTTTTCAACTCCCAGCAGGGTTGGAGCCCGTCTTTTCTTCCTCGCTGGTTAATGAGCAAAAAATAAATGTGTTTTTCTATGTGGTTAGGAATTGTACGCCACCCTTGCTCATAGCTATGAATGGTCTTGAGTGACATGCCAAGGAGTTCTGAAAGTTGTTTTTGAGTCTTGCCAAGTTTTTTTCTTGCAAGACTAAATTCTTCTTTGGTCAAGAGCAATACCTCATTGTGTAAGTTTGATCCATTCGAAAACAGCTGTGACATTCTCTTCTAGATTAATAATCATATGTTCAATAATTACCAAAAAATGATACGAATGGCTGTACTTTATCAAGGATAACAAAAAATATTATCTAATTTGTGGTGCATTGATTACTATATTGTTGTTTGTGGCACAGCATACAGTTATACCCCTATATTTTTTGAAAAACATAAAAAAGGAATAATATTCTATGGATAAGATAATGAAGCTGTGGTCGCTGATTGCTCTTTGTTGTTTCTTGTTGGTCGGGTGTGCAAGGTTTATTGTGCCGGAAGCCGGGACGATTTCCCATGTGGACAGCCGGATTGCATATTCAGATGAAGACAAACAGGACGGGGTTTTCACAACAAAAGATATGATTTTAGAGTACTCACTGATCCAGGAGGAAAATGGAGCCCGTTTCACCGGAGAACTCGTATTCGACAGGAGTCTTACCGACTCTTATCCGGTACTAAAGACGTTTTTTCTGAAAATGAGTTGGGTGGACAATAACGGGGCTGTTCTCATGACCTCTGATGTTACACCTTTTTTCAGTCATTTAGCGGGAGTGCCGAATAAACTGAAAATTGACAAGAAAATTGAAACCGTTTCAGGAAGTAAATACATAATATTTAACTATTTTGGTGTTTTTCGGGGACAAAAACCAGACGTTAGTGACGAGTGGAGTATTTTCTATTTTCCTTTTGAAAGATCTTAAGAGTGCTTTTACAATCAAAAATATTGTTCAAAACCGAGATACAGTATAGATTTCACATTTGCCTTATGTGTTTATATTCACGGTGTAAAATGTATTAAATTGGTCCAAAGCCGGGGGCTTTCCGGTATTGAGGTGAGACAATGAATTTCATAAGACGAGGCGGTTTTGGCGGATAATCAGCTAGATTTTTATGCAGGGCTGCAGTCTCTGCTGAAATACCATGAAGAGATTGGTATCGATTCGCTACCACTGGGTGATGAGATACGCAAATTTCTCAGCCTAAGCCCTCCAATCCCTTCTGTAATAAAGCCTGTGGAGTCTCTTTCTGATCAGGAACTCCCTGCTGCCGGTACAATTCTGGAGAGAAAGGAAACAACAAAGGTTTCAACAGAGTCGATATTTACAATAGCCGACATCGAAAAGGAGGTTGCGTCCTGTAGAGACTGTGAACTGCACCAAAAACGAATATATCCGGTTGCAGGCAGAGGAGACATTCCGGTCCGTCTCATGATTATAGGGGACTGGTTGTCACTTTCCGGAACCACGGCACCTGTTGCCGGTCAACTCTTTGGCCTGCAGCAGGATCAGATGCTCTTTCGCATGCTTGCTGCCATGAAAATCGATGCACAGGATGTTTTCATTACTAATGTGATCAAGTGTGCGATATCGGATACTTGCCAGCCTAAGGCCAGCCACGTCCAGACCTGCGTGGGTTTTCTAAAAAAACAGATAGACCTGATACGCCCCCAGTATATCTGTACCATGGGCATGGTTGCGGCGCGTGCAGTTCTGGAGCGCTCTCTGCCTCTCTCCCGGCTGCGAGGGAAGTTTCACGATTATACACTTCCGGGTGGAGGAGCAATCCCCGTGCTCACCACGTATCATCCCAGCTATCTTCTACAGAACCCGGAGATGAAAAAGGCAACCTGGAATGATCTGCAGATTCTTGCCCATAAGATGGGCTCACTGCCTGCTAAGTAGACTATTTCAGGAGGATCAGTCCGCGCCTGCCGAGTTCGCGTAAAAAGGTGGTGACGGAGATTTCCGCTTCCTGCAGGGAAAGGTCTGTAGCCGGGGCCATCTCCTTAATGATGGTCTTTACATCTGTTGTACCGTCTATCATCAGCCAGACCCTGCTACCGATGGCATCGAGCTGCAGTTTTTTGCTCAATTTCTGCTCTACCCCCTTGTTGAATCTCTTACTCAGGCTAATGAAAAAAGGTTTTAACTGCAGAGGATACTCAATGATGATCTCGCCATTATCTTGTTGACTCCATTCTACCGCAGATGACTTTTCAGGTATGCAGGCCAGGGATTCTGTGCGGGTGACCGGATGTACAGGCTTATCGGCTTTATTCTTACTCAACAATTTTGAAATTTTCATAGTATGAAATGAGATCCGTTGGAGCTAAAGGATGGGGTGACGAGGCAATATAGGCAAGGAGGCGGTCATACTCGGGAGGCCTCCATATTTTTGCCTGGATAAATGGTTTTTCCTTTCTCATCCTATAGAGCAGCTGTCTTGCCACAGACGGAGTTCTCTGGCCTGTGCAGACTGTGTTCGTTGAATCGATGGAAAGATTGAGGCCTTTTACGCCTGCAAGGGTCTGGAGGATTTGTGGTAAAGGCTGTGCTGCCAGGCGGCTCTTCGCCTGGCTCAGCCTGCAGAACTGCAGGTTGCTGCTCCCTGCGGTAAAAGAGATACGGGTAAGCCCTGCCTTAAAACTGTAATCTTTTAGAAAATGATCTTCAGGAAGACGGAGTGAAATATCCTGAATTTGCCAGAGACTGCCGTCTAAATCATGACATGACAGGGAGTTAAGGGCTTTAGCTGTTTCCTGTTCCTGTAGATTCGTGTGGTTGAGTTGTTGAAAAAGAATGAGGGTATGACAACTGTCACAATAGCAGATTCCTCCGTTTGCAAGGGGGTCTTTACCCTTATAATAGCGGAGGTGAGTAAATGTATCTGCAAGCGGTTTCAACTCAACGGGCAAGGTCGCTGGACTGCTGTTAACACCCAGTTTCTCCCACCAGGAATCACTTTGTTGCTGCCATTTGTGAGGACGCAGTTCACTGAGATGACTCCAGCGGATATGAAAAACAGGGTTGAAATCGTCTTCAAAGATAAGGTGTCCAGGTGCTGAGACGATAGCTTCCCAATGGTTCGGAACGTTCAGCCGAATGCCGTTCCAGGCAATTGGCCTGAGCCTGGATGGAGCTGTATTATTCACTATTGTGCTTGCGGTATGAGATGAGGCCAGTCACTTTTTTTCAGTTCTTCCTGGCGGCTGGGATCGAATTTCATCATATTCTGCTCACACATCTCATTAAAGCAGCGACGTTCTTCGGCAATTTTACCGGGGTAGGATAATTTGATCATATTGCCTATTGTTTCGTTGGAATCTTTGCTGTTGTGCTGCAGTTTCAGGATGACCTCATTGTTGTCTTTGTCGGTGAAATGCCATTTCCAGATATATTTGACACCGAAAGAATCTCCACTCCAGGTATCCGGATCTCCATACTGAATTTTAATCTTTTTCAGCAGTGTGTTGTAGAATTCCTTACTTTTATCTTCGTATTTCATGTCAATTTTGAGGATGGTGTCCTTGTGTAGACAGACACCATAGCCAATGACACCTTTTCGAAAGCCATGCCAGTCGGTGACCACCATCTCTTTCATGAAATTCGAGTCGATGATATCTGGATAGGCAGAGATTTCGCTGCCAAGGGAGATGCCGGCAATGGAGATAGGTACAGGCTTTCCTGTTGCAGAATCCGCAGCGGCGGCGAAAGGGAGTAAGCAGAGCATTACTGTCAACTGTAATAACGTTATTTTCATAAGATCCTCATTCCTGTTTTCTTCAAGATCAACTCACTCCCCTGTTTGAGACAATGGGGCTCTGCAAAAGAGGTGTCAAGTAGAGAATTGGTATGATTCCAGTGAGGAGCTGCAGCGGTATCGAAATTATCAAATTGAGGTAAATATCTGATGATACCTGGCCTTAATAGGCCATATGCCCAAGGGATTTCATGATGAGGGCAAAGCCCATGGCGAACATACCACTCAGGCCCATTCCGCAGGAAAAACCGGCCAGCAGTACAGGAGCGTACTGTCGCCACATGGGACCGAATTTTTTCAGGAAATAGTATCGGCCAAGCAGCGCACCTGCAACTTCAAGGATCAGGCCATGGGGAGTGGACTGGCCCAGCCCCCGTACAACTCCGTAGATGAGTAAAACCGGGAGACCAAAAAGTGAGAGGACCATATACATCAGCAGACCAAACCCCAGGCCGGAGGCGACTGTAGTTCCGTTGAGTGCCTGATAGAACAAAGAATTCCCCTCAAGGGTTGATGTCTGCATAAGCAGAGTATTGAGAGCCTGCAGGTGCCAGAGTTCCTGAGCAAACGGATAGTTTGCTGAGGGGATAGGGGCAAGCCTCCAGATAAACTGGGAGAAGACCAGACTGGCGACCATAACAATGGGAAAAACCAGAAGCTCTGCTTTAATGATACCACGAAGGGAGGTACCGGTCAGTTCTATTTGCCTGAACTGAACGGTTGCCTCGCCGTAATTGTGAATCGGGATTGGAGCATACCAGATTTCAATGCCCTGATAGCCAAAGAATCTTGCTCCGGCAATAAAGCTTGCCTCTCTGACAAGTGGCAGACTGACAAACTGTCCGGCAATTCCTTCCATTCGTGCTGTGATGTAGGAGATTATCGGGGTGTAGATAAAGCCGTAGCCAAGGAAAAATACCCACGGAAAAGAGGGCACCAGCCAGACACAGAGGCCGACGTATGCGAGGGTTGAGAAGAAATAGATGGCTATGGCGATCCAGAAATTAAAGTCACCTCTTCCAGGCGGTGGATGAAACAGGTCATGCAGGGTGCCTCTGCCCGCATCTTTTGTCCTGAACGATGAAATGACTGACCAGATACCTATGGCACCAATGGCAAGACCCAGGCCAATACCAAAGCTCATGTAAAAGTCAAAGTTGTTGGCAAAAACGGTGTCCACAGTTGCCATACCGGGATGCCATCTGTTTAAGATACCCGCCGAATAGAGAATGGGGTTGAGGATGATAGTTATGATCAGGCCGATGAGCCCGCCAATAACCGCCCAGAAAGGCAGAACCATTCCAATAAACAACAGGCCGAGGTCAAGCTGCAGGCCCGTTGCAACCGCTGGCAGGATATTTTCTGTGTACCGGGTGAGTTCAATCCAGGGAATGGGGATAATTCGGATCTGCTCGGTGAAAATAAGTCCTGAAATGATAGGGAGAAGGACATAGACAAAACCAAAGGCAAGGCCAATGACTCCGCCTATTGCAAAAACCCGCCATTTCCAGCTTTCTTTTTTTTCTTCAGCGGATTCGGCCAGAGCCATCGTGCCAAGGGCTGCCACTGGCGCCATGGGAAAGGGGAGTTTTTCCACATCGGAGGTGATTCTGTAGAGGGCGTAGCCCAGGCCAAAGTGGTCGATTCGCTGAATGATCTGGGAACCGACGAGGAGAAGAATCGGGATCAGCCAGTCCCTGTGAAAAAACGAACGTTCCACCATGGAGACGGAATCGGGCCCTGGTGCAATCCAGGTAGGAATGAACTCCGTAACTCCCAACATTCTGGCCGCATCTGATTGAACAAGATACTGGTTCCAGAGAAGTCCCGAAAAAGGGGACGCCAGTGCTGCCCCGGCCATATAGTACAGGAGAAAGATCTCTTGCTGCTTGAGGTCTGAGTGAGCCCGTTTGGCAATTTCCGCAAACAAGATGATGGTTACCCAGCGTGCGGCTGGACCAATGCCCTGGCCGATGACCAGTTGCAGATACATTGAACCTGGCATCATCAGAAAACCTATGAAAATGGCACCGATAATCGTCTTCCAGTCAAATCCTTCCTCAAAGTGAGTGGGGGGCGGCAGGAGGTCTCGATATTCTTTTAGTTCTTTGTCATCATACATAATATTTACAGAGCCGGGGGTAGCGGGACAGGTGATTCTGTCTTCTCCTGTTAATCTGGTAGAACCTGGTAGCTGATGTCCGTGAAGAGCCCAACAATCCCCCAGCAACCTCCCATGAGAAAGTCGCCAATAATAAGGCCAATAAAGAAAAACTGGAGTTTTCGAAACAGTGTAACACCACCATAACGCATACACAGCGCATTACAGGCCCAGCCAATAAAAAAACTCACCCAGAGAATTCGCATGGCAGAACTGTAGGCCGTCAGGTACCCGATGGGGTGAATCGGCCACCAGTAGAGTCTGTGGTAGCAGGTGACCATGATGAGCATCAGTACTGCACCGATCAGAGCGAAAATGAAAACCCAGCTGCCAGTGACCGTTTCAGTGGCGACAAGCCGGTAAATGTTTTCGTAGACAGTGGTACTGGTCTGGGTTGCCCAGTCGAGTTGTAATTCGCGGATACCGTATTTGTAGCAAAGGATCATCATGCTCAGGATGGAGGCTGTCATTGAAACGACAATGGTCAGAGCCAGGCCTGAAAAAAGTAAAAGAGCTGGATGTCTGTTCTGGTGAAGGTGGCGGCCATGCAGGAGGGAAGGCATCAGCGATTCACGGAGATCAACAAAGAGTACTTTTTGGCTCATTCCAGCAAGAAGACCACTGGCTCCAGCAAATACCTTCGCTCCAAAAAGAGCTATAATTCCATCTGTTGGGGCTGCTGTGAGAGTAAAATAAGCAAGTCCACCCTGGCAGATGATTCTGGTTGCCACAAGCATGATCATGAAAAATGCTCCCACCACAAGAAATGCAGTGGATATGGTCATGCCAAGCTGCACATACCAGGTAATAAGAAAAGCAAAACCGCAGACTGCACCCCAGAAAGAGATACGCACGTCGAACCACTCGGAGCGATCCGGTGATGGGCTTTTTAAAAAGAATGATTGCCTGCACACATCAAGGAGATGCAGGCGGGCCAGCCAGACCAGAAAGAGAAAGAAAATTCCATAGGCACCAATCATCTGCATCTCTTCAGGTCTTGCAAGTGTCGGACCGAAGGTGACACCGAGCTCGGAACCTGGAATAGAGTACCCCATCAGGCCCAGTATACCGTAAAAAAGGCAGCCGAAAAGAAAGAAGGCCCAGAAGGAAAATGAGATCTGCCGCGAGGTGAGGAAGGCAAAACCGATGAAGGACGGGTAGAGATAAATTTTGAGTTTTTGAAAACCCGTCAGGATTCCGGTTTCAGAAAAATATGGTCCAGCAAGAAAGAGAGTGGGAATGGCAGGTATAGAAGGGTAGTACAGGTTGAGTCCATTCACCAGATGGAGAACCACAGGTATTGAGATACCTGTAAGAAGAAACCGGTTCAAAAAAAACTGTGCCGTCTTCCCTTCGCTGACGGCATTGCCGATCATCTCGGGTACTTTAAGCAGTGGAAAATTCATTCTTTCATTGTGTATCCACTGCCGAGAAAGAATGTTGACTAAAAACAGCATGACCAGATAGGAGACGAGAATAAAGCTGCCCCAGAGGAGAAGAGGCTGGATCCAGGCAGACCAGGGAATAGTTGTTGCGATTGTGAGGACATCCATGTCACGGCTGCCGGGAAGCCCGTTGTAAAGAAGCTCGATCGCCTCCCTGTTTGTCGGGGTGAGGGCCGGCGGGATGAGAGGGTGAAGGACTTCTTCCCAGCGGTTGCCAGGGGTCGCGAACTGTACAGGAGCAGTAAGATTTATGAGAAAGGTTCTGGCAAAACCAGTGTAGGCAATACCTGAGCCAACCACCATCTCAATCCAAACAACAAGCAGTTCCGGGCCCTTGAGTAGAAGTTTTGCTTTGAACGCCCAGCTGATGAGTGTGACGAAAACAGTGAGCAGCAGAAAAATAAAAAACGGTGCCAGGGGAAAATGGCCGCCGCCAAGTGGGGTGGCCCGCAGGTATATATTATTAAACGGGGTAAGCAGGCAGATTACAGCTGCCAGCAGCAACCCTAGAAGAGGGGCCCGCAGTCGGATAGATCTGAGAGCTGAAGGTTGGTTGTAGGCAGACATCTCAGGCATCCCCCAACTGCGCATGAGTTAAGATAGCATCGCCGGTGGCCTCATTTTTACCGATGGAGTGTTGAAAAGATGCCTCAAGTTCGCGGTGGGCAGATTCGTCCAGAGACCGCCAGATCAGTAGTTGTTTTCTAAATTCATGAAGAAATGAGGTGTTTATCCTTTGCCAGATACCCGATTCTCCAGATTGCCGCTTAAGCGTAATTTTTATTTCGAGGAAATCCTCACCTTCTTTTGCTGGACAGAATTGAATATCAGCAGTTTGCATGATGCCAAAATCAAAGGGGGCCAGCCAGACATTTGTCCTGAGATGCAGGCAGTTCAGATCATGAGGGCTCTGAGATTGGTGCACCATTTCTGCAATTTCCTTTTCTGTTGAACAACTGAAAATCACTTCAACCGGACCCGTTGAAAAAAGACCATGGGAGATGTCTCTATGGCTGGTGAGATAGGAGTGGATGAAGCCGCCAATGGAGTCGTGCTCCCGGAATTTCATTAAAAAGGGAAGTGTCACTGTAATCGTGTTATCGACTGGCTTCGGCAGTTTGAAGGTCCGGTTCACATCGGGGATAGCAATGCGTGCAGCAACTCTTGAAGGGTAGATGACAGAGATCAGAACCACCATGATGACAAGTATCATCGCAGCAACCCCTGCCATGGAGGAGTAGTTCACCGTAATGCCTGCCCAGAGGGAAGTGGCTGAGAGTATAGCCGCTGAAACCTGTGCCACAAGATAGCCAAGAACCACAGAGATAACAGCAAGAGCCATCGCCTCGGCCACAAACAGAAAAGCAACGTGGGAAGGTGCAAGGCCCACTGAGGTGTATACCGCAATCTCCCCTTTACGTTCATAGACTGAACTGATCATGGTGTTTAGCACAATGAGGATGGAGATAAGCAGGGGAATGATAATATTGGGGACGCCACTGTAGTTCATGGTATCGCTGATATTGTAGAGCCAGACGCCATCTTTTTCCCCTGTGAAAATTGCCAGGTTGAACCGGTCTGTGAGCTCCGTTGCAATCGTTCTGATACTACCTGGATCCTTGGGACGTACGGCTATGTTTTTAAGAACGCCTCCCGCGGCCAGTAAGGTTCTGGCGGGGATGATGGCAATCTGACCGGCCGGAATATGCTGGTAGCGGCTTTGGAAGGAGCGGAGGTCATCGCCTGATTCCATCGCTTCAAGTTCTTCTTCGGTCATTTCTACGGCAGCTTCCTCGGGGAAAATGACGGGCGTGAGTGGTTCCCCATCGAGATCAAGTGTCTTGTCAAAGCTTTCTGCATTAAAGGTTCCAATGACCGTAAATGGGCTCCCCCACAACTCCACTTCCTGGGAATTCCCCTTGCTGAGACCAAGGTTTGCAGCCATCTGTTCTTCGAGGATGATTGTTGTGCGGTCCGCATCTGTAAACCATCTGCCGCTTGTGAGCAGGCGGTCGAGTCCTGTGACGTAGGATTCGTTGGCATCAAGCCCGATTAATCCATGGGCATCAAGCTCAATGGAGCCATTTTTCAAGGGGATCGAAACAGGTTTTGAGGGGTCGTTGCTCTCTAGCCACACCCGAGGTGCAGGTCGGCTGATGCTTGCCATGGAGGTAACCAGGATGTCCGTTGCCTGGGGTGGCAGACTCTGCCGGTTCACCTTATTCAGGAGTAATCCCTGGTAAGGTGCATTGGTCTGAAAGGGAAGCCGGACCTGCTGTTGGTTGGATTTGATGGTGGTAAAGCTCATTATGGTAAAGGTTAAGATAATGAGCGTGGTACATGTCAGGATTGTACGTATTCTTCTGCGTCTGAGATTGGAAACCCCCAGAAAAAAAGCAGCGGTAAAGGCCTTCCATCGGCTGATCTCCTCAGGGCGTTTATGGCTTGCTCGGCGCTGAAGCAGTTCCATCTCATCTTCAAAACGAAAGAAGATGATGAGGGTTACCATAAACGACAGGGCGATGATGAAAAAAGCAAGGATGACGACCATGGGACTGTAGGCGAGTTCAAATGCGGGATGGACATTGTAGATGATCGTGATGAGGAGGATAAGAATTGCACTGAAAGCGACGATTCGTTTGTAGATATTGGCAAAGCTGAAAAGGAATCTTTCCATCACAAAGGCAAAAGGGACAAAAAGAGCGATATAAAAGAGAACACCAAAGAGGACATCCTTCTGGGTTTTTTCAATCTGCACATAGACACGTGCGGCGAGGGCCAGGGACTCTGCGGCCTTTTCTCTTGCCTGGGAATAGTTAAAGTGGACAAAACCTGTTTCGCTGAGGGCAAGGGCTGCCATACCTCTATTTTTCAGGTCGTTGATCCGCTTGTCAAAAATCCCATGGGTCTCAAGATTGTTAATGCGGGGGGTGAGGAGGGTCCAGGCATCTTTTGCTGCATGAAAGGTTGTATTTATGATGGCAGGATAGTCATCGACCAGGTAGCCCGTCCCTGAGTGGTTATCCTCTGAGCTGTTGGTCAAAATCATTTTATTGGTGAGAACAGTATCCGAGAGCGTCAGTTTGAGCATGGTACCCGGTTCTGTGTAGATCGAAGATATAATGGAATTCCGCGTATCGATACGGCTGTACCAGAAGTGTTCCGGTGGGGCATCTCTGCGGCCGTCAAAGAGATGGATTTTAGTCATGAAGGCAAAACTTCGCGGTTCCAGCAGGTCAAAGAGAGTTGTCTCCCGGCAGTTGAACATAACGAGGTCGGTTTGCATGGATTTACGCAGCAGTTTCAGGCGGTAGTTATCTTTGCCGGTCTCTTTTTTGTCAATGGCCCAGATTGCCTTACCGGATAGAGGATCGTAGCGGTAGCCTTCAATGACCAGTTTATCCAGGACATGCTTTTTATCGGCCAGGCCCTTGATGGTAAAATAGCCGAGCTGGTCAACCATAGCATAATATTTATTTAAGCCCTGATATCCGAGAATAGTGGTATTACTGGCAGGAAAATTGGCGAAAAGCTCCCCTTGGAGAAGAAGATTTGTTCTTGCATTTACCGTAACAAAACCATCCGAGGGGAATTTGTCGTCATGTAATCGGTCGGTACTAGCCAGGGTAGAGATGAGATGTTCTACCAGGTGAAACTGTTCGAGAAGATAGGGCCAGTCGACCTTTTCCACTACATCGCCCGGTGTTCCCCAGAGCTGCCTGCCGTCGCCTGTAGTCACGAAGGTAAGGCCCAGATAACCAGCAAGGGCTGTGACTTCTCCGCCGAGGCTGGGGCGGTCGAAGAACCACGAGTCCCAGGTGCGCAAATGGCTTGGCCGCAAGGTGTCCTGGTAGCTGATCTTCAGGGACTTTGGCAAGGTCCCGGCCGCCTCTTCCAGGGTTTGAGCAATGATACTGTAGATACCGGTTCTGTTTACCGATTGTTTGAGATTGTAGAGCCAGCCTTTGTTGAAAGCGCCTACACCATTACCATGGCCTGAAAGGTGTAGACTGACGCTTGCCGCTATCTCATACTCCCTGACCGTATTTCTAAAAGTCACGGCTGAAGCAAGGGTCTGTTGCTGGCGTTGAATGTCTTCGATGGTACGTTCAGTCCGCTCTATTGCCTGGGGTACAATCTGTTGTAAGAGATCAAGTTCCACTTCAGGGAGGTTGTGAAAAGATTCGGCCCAACCCAGACGTCTAAAAAGAAATCGCTGGTTCGCTGTTTGGGCAATGAGCTCTTTTTGAGACTCACCACCGTCATCCATGCGAAGCTGGATAAGCTGGCGGGACAGGATATCGACCGCGCTGTTGATACTTTGGCGGATTGCCAGGCTGATGGCCTTGTCTCTTGTGCTGTCTTTGGTCAGAGGAAAGCGAAGAGACTGCAGGAGTTGTTGGGTTTCCTGCTGCCGTAAGAGCTCCTGGCTGAGGGTTTTCTTCGAATCGCGTAAATCCTTTGACCGTGCATTAAGACTCCAGATAGCATCGCGCATGCCGGCAAGAGTCTGGGCATGCCCGCTTGTGGCAAGCAGCAGTATCGATCTTTTGGGTGGATTCTTCCTGAAGGACTCGGCGAGTTCGAGAAATGTGGCAATGGAGCTTGCCGAATCTGCACCGGGGGAGTTGTTGGCGACAAATTCCTGATTATCAAAAAAAGCTTCAACGATGAGCAACTGCTGTTTGAGGTCCGGGTCAGAGCCTTCAATGACCGTGTAAATATTTTCAGCCAGGTTTTTTTCCCAAACGCAGCGGGAGGTCAGTTCCACTGACTCGGCAATGGGAGAAGACTGGTTGTTCAGAGGGCCGAAGACTTCCTCTGCTTTTTCATAGTTCATGATAAAACAGGGAAATTGTAAAGGGGTGAGTTCCTCTTTTTCGGTAAAAAATATTTTCCCCTGACTGTTTGGTTTTTGTAAGTAAATTGCTGCCTTCGCCCCCAGAGAGGCGAGAAGTTGCCAGTTGCGCCCGGATTCAAAATCAAGCAGAACAATACTGCCCTTGATTTTTTTCCCATCAAGCTCATCCAGTTGTCCTTTACCGACATAATAGACGGGAGCTTTTATGGTTCCATCGGTTGCCTCGGGGCTGATTGCATTGTAGATCAGGGGAGAAAGTGGCAACTGCTGATTTTTAAAGGTGAGTTCAGCCCCGAGAAAGCGGCGGACGGGCAGCTCATAGTAGTAACTCTGGGGTTCTAAGCCCATTGATTCAAGGCTGTTTTTAATATAGGTAACGCTTTTATGGTAGCCGGTAGAGCCCGTTGATCTGCTGTCAAAACTGCTGAGAGTTGTGACAGTATTGCGAAGACGGACCCCTGACTCATCTGCTGTAACTGGTGGAGGAACCAGTGCAGTTAGAGTTGAAAGAAGGCACAGTAGGAGAAAAGCTGGTAAAATTCGCATTCAGTTTCTTGAAAAGATTAATAGTTAACAGTGTTCCCCGTCTGAGTCCTTAAAAGAGGGTAACAAAGAGGTTTTTGAGCAGGTGGTTACTGGGCACTTTCAAGACCGCCGGTTCTGATATCCAATTCATCCCTTTCCTGTATTTTATCAATTCTCCCATCCCTGATCCAGATGACCTGATCTGAAACGTTGAGCATCTTGTAGTCGTGGGTGGCGGAGATAACGGTGACCCCACGTTCAAGGCTCATGTTTTTTAAGAGCTTGATGATATCCTCTCCAGTACTGAGATCAAGGTTACCGGTAGGTTCATCGGCCAGGATAATAGAAGGGCTGTTAGCCAGAGCCCGGGCAACGGCAACACGTTGCTGCTGACCTCCGGACAGTTCCGATGGACGGTGACTATGCCGGCCCCCAAGGCCCACCTGATCAAGAAGTGCCATTCCACGTTTGGCTGCATCGTCTGCGGAGATTCCGGCAAAGGTCATGGGGATCGTTATGTTCTCAAGGGCTGTCATCACAGGAATAAGGTTAAAGGTCTGGAAAATGTAACCGATTTTTCTACAGCGGAGCCAGGCCAGTTCGTAGGCGTCGAGCTGGGCTATATCCACCTCGTCAATAAAGACTTTACCACTTGTCGGTTTGTCGAGGCCGCCGATCATATTAAAAAGAGTCGATTTCCCGGAACCCGATGGGCCCATGATGGATATATATTTCCCGGCTTCGATCTGCAAGTTTATACCTTTTAGCACCTTGACCACGATCTTGCCGAGATCGAAATCCTTTGTGACTTCGGAGACCCTGACGATATTTTTACTTTCGCTCATAACCTGTCCTTATTCTACAACTGACTTATTGCTCAACACGCATGGCTTCAACCGGCTGCATTCTTGAGGCGACAATGGCGGGATACAGCACGCCAACGAGGCTGAGCACTGTGCCGATGCACATTGCATAGAACATCGTCAGACCGATGGTTGACCAGGGAATGAAAGCGAAAGAGGATAACCCAAATTTGATAAGTGTAGAGAGCACTCCAACGCCACCGCCAAGAAGAGCGCCTGCAAATCCTCCTGTTACCCCTTGCAGAGTTGCCTCAATGACGAAAATTCGCACGATGAACCGGTCAAGTGCGCCAAGGCATTTGAGGGTTCCAATCTCCCTGAATCGTTCCGTCACTGACATCAGCTGGGCGTTGATGATGCCCACTACACAGGTAAGAAGGGAGAGAAAAACAATCCAGCGCTGTTTGGCCGAGCTCTCGATGACATGGGTTTCCGGGTTGATGTCGTAGCCTGCCTTGCTGAGATTTCTCTCCATCGTTGGTTCTCCGGAGTGGAGCAGGCCTGATGCCATGTCGTTACCTGTCTGGATGAAGGTGAGAAATGCTACCGCCAGTACCAGACTCATTGTTGTTACCAGGGACCTGAAAAAGCGAACTCTGATAGACTGGTAGGCCATCTGGAGGGATTTCGACAGAGGTAGGGCAACTAAGCGGCTCATATCTTATACAGCCTTCTGCGAATAAAGAAATTGGGGTGTCGCCAAAGGGATGGCAGTTTTGTACTAACCTATAAATCTAGCTGCTTATCTGGTCGTTGTCAATGTTGAGAGATTTCAGAGGAATATTGCATCATACTGCTGTAAAGCTGGAGAGGGAGGCCCGGCGGGTGAAGCTGTTTTAGAGAGATGCTTTGCTTGCCAAAGCCGGGCCCACCAGTGGATAAGCCGGTGGGCGGATGAGGTTTGCAAACTTTAGTTCATCGTATCACCCTCAACCATCTGCATCAGCTCCGTCTGGAAATTCTCATCGTTCATCAGCTTTGTCGCAATAGCCTGACAGAGAGCTCCTGCGAGATTTGCTTCATCTGATAAGGCAATATCAACGGTAATTTCGCCATCTTCTGAGGCATCTAGAATCAATGCTGCCTGGTTTTTTGTCAATTCCATATTATAAAGTTACTCCTTTTGTGTAACATAGTGAGAGAGTTGAGAGTATTTTTTAAGCCTTACCATTGAAAGTATACAACAGTACGGGCAAGAGGTGCAAATCATTGAGATAAATTTAAAAAATATTGTGGCCGTATAGCCTTACGGCACATCTGTTTTCTCGTTTCGAAATGTTTTGCTCAGCCTGCTTATGACCCAAGAGGGTAAAGACCCCAGGTGTTGCAGCCGGTGTGTCTGCAACCGATGGCTGTTCCAATCTCTATGTTGGCAAAGAGTGTGGATAACAACTGCCACAGTGTTTTTGGCCGATCGTTTACAGCATAAAAAATATTTATACAGTTCTTGGCGCTGAAGGCATGTCCAGTTATATGAATTTCAGCGTTGATGAAAAGATGCGGTTCAACGTTTTGGTTTTTTGAAACTTGCAGCTTGAATTCTTGTTATTTCAAGTATTCAAGCTGTCTTGTGTCCATCTCGATTTTTTTCGCCGTATAATGGTGGTTAGTACAGATCTTTCAGGTAGCGATCTCTTAAATGGCTGAGAAAGAAATTCGCATTTGTTTTCTCGCCAGTAGCTGAAATAATAATGTCCTGTCCAGCCATACTGGAGGCCTTTGACCAGATGTTTTCTTTGAGCCACCTTCTGATAAAAGAGATATCTCCAGCACGAAGGTTTTTCTCCCAGTCCGGGAAGGTCTTTTTTATGGTTGCAAAAAACTGTGCGCTGTTGAGTGCACCCATTGTGTATGAAGGAAAGTAACCAAAAGAACCGTCAGTCCAGTGCATATCCTGCATGCAGCCATCTTTGTAATTATCCTTTGTAGACAGGCCAAGACTTTCTGTCATTTTATGGTCCCAGAGCTCAGGGATGTCTTCTGCTTCGATCTGACCATTTATCAGTTCTTTTTCAATTTCAAAGCGCAGGATAACGTGGAGGGGATAGGTTACCTCGTCAGCCTCCACCCGTATATAGCTTGGTTGAACTGAGATTGCTGCGTCTCTGAGTTGTTTCCCGCTATATTTCAGAGTCTCGGGCAGATGGGTATGGATAAAAGAGGTGAAATAATGGATAAACGGGGCCGAGAGAAAAATCTGTTTTTCAAAGAACAGGCTTTGGCTTTCGTGGAGGGAGAGATTGCGGGCATGGCCGATGGGCAGGTTGTCCCACTGTTCAGGCAGGCCGTCTTCATAGCTGGCATGTCCGGTCTCATGGGCTGTTGCCAGGAGGGCGTCTAAGAAATCCCCTTCCCGAAACCGTGTAGTAATGCGTTGATCACCGCGGCAACCTGTACTAAACGGATGGGCACTGACATCCATCCTGCCGTGATCAAAATTAAAACCAAGGGATTTCATGAGCTGCCGGTTGAGTTCTTTCTGTGCCTCGATGGGGTAGGAAGACGTCGCTAGTCTGGTTGGATTCTGTTTCTGTTTTTCCATCACCTCCTGGAGCAGGTTGGGGAGTTCTTTTTTCAGGCGGGTGAAGATATTTGCAATAAAGCCTGCACTGTCCCCGGCGCAATAGAGGTCGAGCATGGCATCGTAGGGGCTTGCAAGCGGCTCGATCGCAGCATCAAATCTTGCCTGGGCCTCTTGTCGTGCCAAGAGGACGACAGGCCTGAAGTTTTTCAAAAATCCGGGCCAGTCGTTTTGCTGGCGCTGATTTCTCCAGTCATGCTCACATTTTGAACCGGCCAGGGATTGCGCCCTTACAAGATCTGCGGGGAGACAAACGGCCTGCTGGTATTCCCGGCGCATCTCTTTTATACTCTGCTCCTCTACCGCTGTTTCAGCTGTTACCTGATCCAGGAGTTCACCTGTTTTGGATGATGTCAATTCTTGGTGGTGCAAGCTCGTCAGCTCGGCAATAGCTGCAGATCTGGGGGTGTTACCCCCTGGAGGCATCATGACCATATGGTCCCACTGGAGAAAGGTGAGTGCATGTTCGAGATGGGCAAGTTTACTGAATTGGTCAACAAGTTTTTTATATGAATTATTCATCGGACACTTCTATGGTTAAGATGATTATGGAGTTGGTCACTCCGGGGATTGGGGCGTTGGATATTTGACCGTTCACCCATTTACCCTTTTATGGATGAACATATGTAAAAATATCGTATGCTGCTGTGACTTTTCTGATAATAGGGATGAAACCAGTCGTTGTCATGAGTTGACAGGCTAGTCTTGTTACAAATTACCACAGGGGTATCTCACAGAAGATCTCCAAAATGGACAAAGGAGATCTGGGGTGCCTGTTTAAGGCAAGAGAGAAGCGTGTCGAGCAGTGCCACCGCGCGACCATTCATTCTCTGGTGATGGAGCATTATTCCGCATCTGTCTAAAGTGAGTCCCTCTTCAATCTCTGCCAGCAGCTTGTGGAGCCCTTCTTCAGCGGTAGCTTCTTTTCTGGTATGCAGGTCAACGCTCACCTGGAAGTCTGGAAACGCTCGAGTGGTTGGTGGTTTTGCCCTAAGGCTTCTTGAAACTGCCTTGAAGCCCAGTTGCTGCAGGGCGTCGAGGGTGTCCTTGCTGCAGCGGTTCCATGGTGGAGTAAAGACAGGCTGATTGTGATCCCCTAAAATATTGTCGAGCCTTTTTTTTCCTCGTAACAGGCGAGCTGTGATGTTCATTGCTCCAGTTGCCGATACTCCAGGACCAAACTCTTGTTTTTTCATGGTTTTAGGTTCGAAGTTGCGATGCACATAGCCATGCTGGTGCCAGCACCATTGTTCTTTGGAGTTTCCTGTGAGTATTTTCAGCTCCTTATACCTTTCAGGTGTAAGCCAGCCGGGCACGGTTGCCAGGCACAGCGGCATACGGTGGCGATGAAAAATTTCTATGAGCTGGGAGAATTGTCGGGAGGGGATTCCTATATCGTCTGCCCGAAAAAAAACAACAGGAGGTGTAGTGCTCCTCTGACAGCCCTTGTCAATTGCCGTTATCAGCTGTCTGGGTAGGTCCGGCAGGCGGGTTCGGTAAATTTGTGAGGAGGGTCTGGTCATTTGATTACTTACCTATTGTGAGAAGCGTATTGATTATCTCAAGGCTACGAGCGGCGCCGTCGAGCTGAACCGACGTTTTTTGGTGTTGAAGTTGGAGCTGACGGATCATTTTGGCCAGTAATATTTCCGTATTCAGGTCTGTTTTATCGAGGACCTCTATCGGCGCAGCGCAACTCAATTTGCTGGCGCGAAGATGCTGCTCGCGGTTTTGGGTAAACGGTAGTACCAGAGCGGGAACTCCAGTTTGCAGAAGATTCATGCAGGTATTGTAGCCCGCCATGGAAATAGAGAGATCAGCTGCCATCAGCCAGTCGGTAAAGGAGTTGCTGAAACGGTCGACCTTAATATTTTCTGAGGTGTGTGCCACAAGATCTTCATACATTTGGGCGTCACAGTAGGGCCCAGTAAAAATTTGCAGTCTCGCAAGAGGAGAGGTCTTGAGTAGGCCTTTGAAGGCCGAGATGACGGCAAAAAACAATTCGCTGCCAACGCTTCCCCCTCCTGCACTTGCGACAATAAGGCTATCCTGCTGGCCCATATTCACCTCATTGCGAATGGATCTGTTGCTTGCAGTTAATGTTTCATTGACATATCCGGTGTAGTAGAGTGGTGTCTGGATCTCAGCTAACGGCTCAAATGTTTCGCTGAGTTCAACAACAGCAGGGTCTGCGTGGACCAGGATGGCCGAATAATATTTGTTGAGTGTAGCAATGACCCTCTTTTCAAATTTTTCTTTTCCCTGTGTTTTTTCTACAAGAATATCTCTGACACTGCAGATACATTTACACTCTGGAAGTTCCTTTGATTTGATGGCTGTCAGAACCGGGTCGAGTTCAAAGCGAAACGCTTTTCGGCCAAAGGGGTATAGTTCTGTGATAAAACAATCCGGTGTTGAGGACACAAAGTGGTTGTACAGAAGCTCTTGTCGCTTTTGTTTGGTACCTTCAAGAGTGAGCTTGTTGTCTGATGGAATGAGGTTGTTAAATTCTCTATCCATCTGCAGACCCGGCAGCTTCAGGATTTTACAACCTGTGGTGTCAATTGATACCGGAGGGCCGCCGAGGATAAGGGTGACCTCATGGTCTTTCATCAGAGATTTTACTACTTCAAGGCTTCTGCGAAGATGCCCGATGCCGAGGACATGTTGACAGTAATAAGAAATTTTCATCCGTTACTCTGTCTTGGAATATTCAGGCATTCAAGCTTAAATCCGTCTTGGTCACCGCTGATGATGTGGAACAGGTTGTTCTGAATAAAACCTGTTTCTTCGGGGCGAAAAGCGCGGTTACTTATGTGATAGAGTATGGTTTTTATGATTCCCATATGACAGACAACAAGTATCTTTTTTCCGGGTGCCTCTGTCACGATCTGTTCAAGGCAGGCAAAAACCCTGTTGCGTACACTGCTTCTGGCTTCTCCACCGGGGGCGGTAAACTCCCAGCCTCTGGCGACCTGTCTTTCCAGTTCAATTCTGTGATCCGTCTTAATTGAAGAAAGTGTGAGACCCTCCCACTCACCCCAATGCTGTTCTCTGAGCCTCTCATCAAAAAAAACAGGGAGTTGCAGGTCTTTGTTGAGGATAGTTACCGTCTGTTTAACCCGACCGAGATCACTGGCATGTATCTGGTCCCACGGCCATTGTTGCAGTGTCCTGGCCCATTCTCTGGTTCGGCTGACCCCTTTTGGGGTGAGGGGAGAATTACCTGAACCCTGGATTCTTTTTTGGGTATTCCATTCGGTTTCGCCGTGTCGAATAAGACCAATAAGAGTTGTTTTTTCTGGAATTTCTCTCGTCATTTGTCATCCATAACTAAGCAAGTTCAGGCACCTGACTGCGGAATATCTGCGCCAGTTCTTGGATTAACAGTTTATTGTCAAACTGGGTTGTGACCCGTTTTTTACCTTCGGTAATGATCTTTTTTCTGAGGGCCTGATCTGTGAGAATACGTTCCATGGCCTCGGCCATGGCAGCAGGGTCTTTGGGCGGGACAAGGAGTCCGGTCTGTTCATGGACAAGTATTTCAGGAAGAGCAGAAACATGGGTGGAGAGAGCCGGGATACCCATGGCTAGACTCTCAACAATGACGTTTGGAATCCCGTCTCGGTCACCATTTGCCGCGATCTCGCAACCAAGGACAAAGAGATCACTCTTTTTAAACTGTTTCAACACCTCTTCATGGGTCTGGGTTCCCAGCCAGTGACACTCTTTTTCCAGATCAAGGTCCTTGATGAGTGCCATTATCTGATCCCGGTCATCTCCATCCCCGATCAAGGTATGAGTGAAGCTGAGTCCTTTTTGTTTAAGCAGGGCGAGAGCCTGATATATTGTTGGCAAGCCTTTTTTTGCAGTGAGTCGGGCAACAGTAAAAATTTGATGGGGTTCTGTTGGTATTTTTTCACCTGTGCTGTTTTGAAAAAGGTCAAGGTCGATGCCGTGATAAATGCAATGGATTGGGGTCGGACAATCCCCCTTTATCTCCTCAAGGTATTTCTGATTGTGTTTGGTACAGGTCACAACAAACTTTGCCTCCTGAATTCTCTGGCGAAGCTTGTCCTTTTTGGATGTGTAAATGTCTTTGGCATGGGCAGTAAAGCTGTAAGGGATTCCTGAAAATGATGAGGCAAAGCGGGTGACAGAGGTTGGAGAATGGGCAAAGTGACCGTGAAGATGGGTAATATCTGTATTCTCCATAAGGAAATAGTAACTCATGTAGCCTGCCTGGAGAAAATGTTTAAGCGTTGCCAGTCGGTTTGTAGTACTCCCCTGTGCCGCCAGTCGTACAGTCCTTGTAAAGCGCTTAGGATGTTTGATTGCAAGAAGGAGGTTCGGTATAAGGAGTTTTACGAGGTTTTCGCCAAGTTCCGTTGGCAGGTAGCTTACCTCTGCATTGATTTTCTTGACTGAGGCATGGGAAAAATTTTCTCGTGGCTGCCGCATCGGGAACAGGTGCATCTGAAAGCCAAGTTTTTCAAGGAGAAGAATTTCGTTGGAGATAAATGTTTCTGAAATTCTGGGGTAGCCTTTGAGAATATAGGCAAGAGTTTTTGGTGTAGATTCGGTTTTATACTGGTTCATTGGAGGATATGAAGAAAAGAGTTATAGGCAGGCGAAAGGTTCCAATTGGGTGATCGTTTCTGTTTGGGCCGGAATTGCCTCAATGTTCTTGAAAGCGGTGAGTCTGGCAAGCATTGTGTCCAGGCCGGAGAGCTCAAACGAGTTTATACTTTTGACATAGGCGTCCTGCTGGTTTATCAGGTCGAACACTTTCTCCCGTAGATTTTGTGGCGTTACTTCTTTCCAGGGAATGAAATCAAGAAGACCTTGCTTTTTAAGCCGTTCTGCACGGATAAGCTGCTCTTTTCTTGGGTATTCTCTGGGGATGATGAGTGCCGGCGTCTGCTGGGTGAGTATTTCGCAGATAGTATTGTAGCCGCCCATGGAAATAACAAGATCAGCGGCTCCCATCAGTTCCTCCATTCGTGGATGAAAAGGGAGTACTTTTATACCGAATTTATTTGCTCTTTTTTTTAAGTGTTCCCGAGCCTTTTTCGGCATGAAGGGCCCTGTAATAATTATGGACTTAAAGGGCAGAGAGCTTGGGTAATAGTCGTGCATTTCAAGGAAATGGTTGATCATTTCAAAGCCGTCACCGCCTCCGCCGGTAGTGACCAGGACGAATTTATCATCCTCCATAATTCGATAGCGTCTCCGGACTGCCTTTTTATCTTTGTTGCTGAGAGTTTTTCTGGGGATGTAGCCGGTAAACTTGACCCTGTCATGTATGGAGGCAGGAATGTTGTACATCTCGATGGGATCATAGATTTCCTGATTTCCATACACCCATATTTCTCCGTAGAGTTCATCAAGATAGGAGTATACGTTTTTTTCTTTCCAATCCTCCTGGATAACAGTTGAGTCGTCGAGTATGTCACGGAGCCCGAGGACGGTTTTGGTTTCAGGACTTTCATTCTTAAACCAATTCAATGTAGGAAGAACTTCTTTTTTTAGACCGAGTGGCTCCTTATCTACGATGAACAGATGTGGTCTAAAGGTTTGAGCTGTGGCTAATATTATATTGGTCCGAATGGAGAGAGCCTGTTTCTCGTCAATTTTGATTGAAAGAGATTTATATTCGTCGTTGGTGTGCTTGATCATCCCGGGAATTCTGACGAAGTCTACCTGCTCTGGGAATTTGAAACGACCGGCAAGGGGGGAGCCCGTCAGTATCAGAACGTTGGTGTTTTTGTCGCGCAGATGATTTGCGATGGCCATTGTTCTGCGGATGTGGCCGAGCCCATAGGTATCATGGGAATACATCAGTATATTGTATGTTTTATTATCCTGGTTTGATAGAGTGGAGAGCGCAGTCATCAGGAGGTCCTTGGTAATATGTACACTCCCCCTCAGGGAAAGAAAACAGGCGGTAAAGGTTACACTTTGCTGGAGTAGTTTGACGCGTTCCCCAACATACTGTCAATGCCTGTTACATAAATGCGAGTTCTGGAAAGAGTAAAGCTCTATTTTTACTGAAGATGATTATTATTCCAAGTGAGAAGAGAAGTCAAGCCGGTGAAAAGGAAAGAACAGAACAGTTTTTGGTGAAGGGGTGGGTAAAGGTTCTTTCTGTTAGAAACTCATGGTAATTCTATTGCTTACCATAATAATGCTTTCTACATCGGAATATGAAGACTGGTCTGTAAAGAGGTTACCTGTATCCATGTAACCAAAGTGGAGTTCGTAGGAGAGATTGTCGACGAGCTTGTAGATAAAACCAAGATTGGCTTCCCAGCTGGCCTCATTTTCATAGTCTATGCTCTCTGGTGCCCAGAGATTTTTCGTCATTCCAAAAGCACCAGTGACTAAGAAATTCTCGCTCGCCTCATACTCGGCTGAAACTGCAATGCCTTTACTGGAACTGGTGTGTGGGACCGTTTCCACCCAGGAGACAGTGGGGTGCAGCTCGTTATTGAGTATGTCCGCTGTGCTGGAGGTGATCATGAGCGGTTTGAAATTATTCGAATCAAACACTGATTTTTTTTATGAAAATCGAGTATTGCTCCAAGGTTATAGGATGTTACCCTGTATGCATGGTGTGTACTTCTTTCTTCTGCCTGCAGTTTACCTGTACAGCAGCAGCTGAGAGCGATTGAAAATATGATGAGGGTTTTTAATCTCATTGAAATCACGGGAGATACGTCTTGAATTGTTGCAGAATAACCTGAAAAAGTAGACAGATATTTATCATATATTATGTGTACATTTTGTATCGATTCTCCGGAAAAGTCAAGGGGATTTCGCTATGAAAACCACCAGTGTCAGTGTTTCAAAGAGGTCATCATTCAAGGAGAGAAGAGTCGTTTGTATCGTAGTGTAACTCTACTTATAGAGGTGTAAAATAGCTGTAGACAGCCTTGCCAGTAACACGGAAGTAAGATATAGATAGTTTTGTAAATTACAGATACCGCAGTTTCGCTTCCTTGAAGCGTACTGCATCAATATTTATCAGGTGAAGGCATGCGTTTATCTTTTATCATCATTCTTTGCATGGGTTTTTTTCAGGGTTTTACAGGGGTGGTTCTTGCTGCCGATTCTGGGAAAGAATATAAGCTGATTTTTTCAAGCTTCGATAACAAATCAGCACAAAAATATGCTTACTTAAGGGATAGTGTGCGGACCATGATCATGAGCCGGCTGGCCTCAGACGATAATATTGAGGTTATTGATCGTGTCCTGAGTAAAGAACAGCTCGCGGCACTTGCGCAGAAGAATTCTAAGGCGAAATCCTTGATTGAAGGGGATGCGGATTACCTGGTAACGGGTGCGATTTACGCTCTTGCCAAGGGCGTCAATGTCCAGGTTACAATGTATCCCTTTGACACGACGAAGGAAGTACTGAGTTTTTCCAAGATATCAGAGAAACAGGATGATATTATTTCTGACTGTGATGCTCTTATTTCAGAGATTGTAGAAAAAATGTTTGGCAAGAGAAGTGCTGACGGGGCAGGGAGGTCGGCTGTTGATACGAGTGTCTCCGGATTTACGACAGAACATCCAGAAGTGGAGTACAAAAAGGGTCTGTATAGCGGAACGATTGTCGAGTCGGATCTGCACGGAATTGAGGCAAAGGCCAACGGAATCAAGAAAACTTTATCCGTTTCCGGCGAGATGATAGCCTGTGCTGTTGGAGATATCGATGGAGATGGAACGGATGAATTGATAAGTCTTACCCCTTCAACGTTAAATATCTATCAAAGTCAGGAAAGGAAAATTATTCCAGTCGATGAAATGAAATTACCCCCTGGGTTACGGGGGCATGCTCTTAATGTGGCTGATATCGATGCAGATGGCAAGCTGGAGATATATATCAGTGCGACGAATGAACTACGGGTCGCTTCAAGAATTGTCGTCTGGAGTAAAACAAGTGGTTTTACAACCATGGCTCAAGAAATCGGCTGGTATCTCAGACCGATGAAAGACAGCACAGAGAACCTGATCCTTGCCGGACAAAAGCGCGGGAGAACCAAAACCGATTTTATTGGAAAAGGAGTTTATCAGTTAGAACTCAACAAGGACTTCAGTCTCACAGAAAAAAAATTACTGCCTATCCCAGATGGTGTGGATCTCTTTGATTTTTCTTACGCAGAGCTTGATGGCAAGAAGGGGGCAGAACTGGTTATGCTCGATAATGATGAGAAACTCCGGGTCTTTAGTAATGACAATGAGCTTCTTTGGGTAAGTAGTGAAACCTTTGGTGGAAGTAAAACTTATATAGGGCCAAGCCAGGGGGCTGCAGTTGATGAACAGTCGCAAACAGGTCTTTCTGTTGATGAAGACGCTGACAGGGAACTCAAATTTGTACCAGCAAGAATCCTGGTGACTGATGTTGACAAGGACGGCTTATCTGAGGTTGTGGTCAATAAAAATAAAAGTGGCATGCTGGGTTTTTTCAAAAGAATACGATCCTACGATGGTGGTACAGTGGTTGGTCTGGCCTGGAATGGTTCGGAACTGACGGAAGCCTGGAGGACCGGACAATACAAAGGATATATTGTAGATTATCTTTTCCAGAAAACAGAGCCCCCTCAAGATGTTCAGGCTGAATCTCAGAGTATATACACCGGGAGTGGAAGGCTCTATGTTGTCAATATGCCATACAGTGGATCCTTTGTTGGTTTACTTCCTGGCATGAGTGATACCAGGCTAACCCTTTACGACCTGGATTTTTACAAGAAAAAACAGTCTGATAATAAATAAAAAAAATCAGTATAAAAAATTATACTTCTGAGTAAAAAAATCTTGACAAAGAGTTTTGGCAGGTTTAACGTACAGGCGAAAGAAGGAAGAAACTTACCGGATGTTTACCAATTGTCTTGGTGAATACATGCTGTAGCTTCGGTAAAGGATAAACGGCCCGCTTGTGGGTTAGAAAAATACTCAGGAGAATTTAACAATGAAGAAGATAATTGCTTCGGCTTTAGGCCTTATGGTCGCTGGTGGTGTTGCTGCAACTACCGCCTCTGCTGTTGAGAGTCAGTTTGGTGGTTACTGGCGTACACGTGCTTTCTATCAGGATAATTTTACTCAAGGTTCTGATTACTGGCGTATGGACAATCGTACCCGTCTCTATTATACCGCGAAATTCAACGATGACTTCAAATTTGTTAATAAATTTGAGTTCAACTCTGTCTGGGGTGATGACAACGGTGGAGATATCGGAGCTGATGGTGATACCTTTAGAGTGAAGAACTCATATGCTGATTTTAATCTTGGCACAACCAATGTTAAATTGGGTATCCAGGGTGCAACTATTGCCCGCGGTTTCCTCTTTGATGATGATTTCTCTGGTATCATGGTAACAGGTAATTTTGGCAATGTAAGTGTGACTCCTTTCTACATTGCTGTACAGACTGAAGATGGTGGTGGAGCGGATTTTGATCGCGGTTATTTTGGTGCTGTTGCCTCTGTTAAGATCAGCGATGCTATTTCCATGAGCCCTTACTTTGTATACGATGCTGCAAGCAGTGGTACTACGGATACAACTGAGGATGTAGTAGTTGCAATTGGAGAGCCATTGGAGACTGTGGTAACCAGTTCCACAGCTGCAGGAGATATGGATAATTTCTTCGTCGGTACTGACATAGACGTGAAGATGGATGCTGTATCTCTTTGGGGTACCTTTATCTATAACGGTTACACCATTCAGGATGTAGATGGTGATGCATTCTTGGTTGCTGGTGGTGCCAATGCGGGTATCGCTCATGGTCAAGCATTCTATGCAACTGGCGATGATGCATTCATGAATCCAAGAGGTCGTTCTTACTACTGGTCTGAGATATTAGGCCTTGGCGTATTCGATAACACTGCACCTACCGGTTCTCCTGCTGATGGTATCACAAACATTGCAGCTTTCAACGCAGGTGTTACTGTTAAGCCAATGGACAAACTGACATTTGATGCCGACGTTTGGTACGCAATGCTCGCTGAAGATAATGCAATGGGTGAAGACGAACTCGGTCTTGAATTCGATGGTAAACTTACCTATGCACTCATGGATAACCTGAATGCTGAGTTCATTCTTGCTTACCTTGTAGCAGGCGACGCTGTTGGTGATGATGATGTGTTCGAGGGTGGTGTTCGTGTATCTCTGAAGTTCTAATTTGAGAAATACCACGTATTACGCCTCGTAGTTGTCAAAGCCCAGTGGATGAATCCACTGGGCTTTTTTGTGTTTTAAGGAGACACCGCTTATATGCAATCACTTTCAGAGAGAAAAGAAATGAAGTGGTTTGCTCTATTGGTGGTTATGGCCGGGGTCTTTCTCTCCACTTTGGATAGTGGGATGGTAAATATCGCCATCCCCACCCTTATGCGCTATTATCGTCTACCTATTGAAGAGGCAGAACAGATTGTCACTATCTATCTTCTTACTATTACAATTACACTTGTTTTCTGGGGAAGAATTGCTGACCGAAAGGGATTAGAGAATATCTATCTTGGCGGGTTGCTCGTGTTTTCAATGGGAGCGTGGTTAAGTTTTTTTTCCGGCGGTTTTTCTTTTCTTCTTTTCTCAAGATTTATTCAGGGACTTGGAGCCTCAATGATGATGGCTTCCGGGCCTGCTCTCATCAAGATTTCTTTCCCGGTAAAAAACCTTGGCCGCAATCTTGGTATCGTCGGCATCGCAACCGCCTGCGGTTTATTGACCGGGCCTCTTGTCTGTGGTTATTTGTTGAATCACTTCCTCTGGAAAAGCATCTTCTTACTTTTAGGCCTGGTGAGCCTGATTGTCAGTTTGCTTGGTTTCCTTCTTTTCAGATCTCAACTGCATCATCGTACAAATCTGCAACCAGAGTCTTTTGATTGGGGAGGGAGTTTTTGTTGGGTCGCTATTGTGGCTTTGGGTCTGAATATTTTACAAAGCGTGAATCAAACCGGGTTTATTGCTTTTGGGATCAAACTTACTGTATTAATACTTATACTTGTTGTTTTTGTCCATGTAGAACGAAGTACTGTGCATCCTATCTTACCCCTGTCTCTTATCGGTAATCGCTACTATTGGGTCGGTGTAACTACAGCAGGTTTTTCTTTTCTTTCGCTGTTCAGTGTCCTTGTGCTCATCCCTTTTTATCTTGACTATGTCCTGCATTTTTCCAGTAAACAAATTGGGCTGGCTATGATGGCGGTCCCAGGAACCCTGGTCCTCTTGTCACCGACGGCAGGGTTCTTGTATGACAAAATCGGGGCAAAATACCTCACATCATTTGGACTGTTGGTCAGTTGCCTTGCGTTGGCAGGCCTCTCGGGACTTTCTGCCGACAGTTCTGTCTGGTGGATCTTATCACTTCTGGCTGCAATGGGAGCAGGCCAGTCAATTTTTCTCTCGCCAAACAGTGCTTCTGTCCTCTCTAAGGTTGGAGATGGCTGCATAGGAGCCACTGCGGGAATATTAGCTACGGCCAGGAATTTTGGCATGGTGGTTGGGGCTACGCTTGCTACTGTTCTTTTTTCTTATTTTAGCGTTAACGGCTTGATGCTCCTCAGTAAAAGTGATGTTGATACCGCACAGTTTGTCATAGCGTTTGGTGCAACCCTCAAATGTATTGCCGCACTGTCCTTGAGTGCATGTCTTATCTCATTGTTGCGTGATTAAATCCTCGTGGTAAATGACAGGGCTGATTTTTGTAAAAGAAATGTAACGTTCCGCATCATTTTCACTTTGTGAAGGTTAAGGTTTTGGCAGAGTTACTGTTGCCTTAAGGCCGTGGGGCTGGTTATTTTCCAAGGAAAATGACCCGTTATGAGTTGTTACAATTTGTTTGACCAGAGCGAGTCCCATCCCATTCCCATACATTTTTGTTGTATAAAAAGGTTCCATTGCGCGTTGTAGAAGTTCTTCCGGGATTCCGGGGCCAGTGTCGCTAATACATATTGTTACGTTGTTTTCTCTTTCAATACCTTCAATTGTTAGCCTGCCACCCTGAACCATCGCTTCCGTGCTGTTTCGTATTAAATGTGAAAATACCTGGCGTATTTTATTCTCGTTCAGACAGAGCAGGGGACCGGCCTCATCCAGCTTCAGTTCATATTCGATGTTATAATCCTTGAAGCGGGAGTAAAAAATAAAAGCCGTTTCTCTTATGATCGAATAAAGATGAAAGGGTGTTGGAGGCAGTTCACTCTCTTCTGCGTAGCTAAAGAGATCTTCGAGAGTCCGTTCTATTTTATCCGTTTCTCCGGTAATTATTTTTAAAAACTCTGTGGTATAAGGATCCTTTGATTTTCTCGTGAGCAACCGGGCGGTCCCGCCAATTGAGGTGATAGGGTTTCTGAGAGCATGCAGAAGCTGGGACGAGATTCGGTTGATGGTGATGGTCCGTTCGGCTTTTAATAGAAGGTCCTTATTTTTTTTGAGCTCTGTGGTAACCGACTCGAGTTCGGCTATTTTGTGAGCCATTTCCTCGTACAGATAACTATGTTCGATGGCAAGGCTGGCCTGACTGGCGTATATTTCCAGATCGGTAATATCTGCCGGGGTAATGGGGGCCTGGGTTATAAAGTTATCAACGATAATTACCCCAAAGGACCTACTCGGTGAATAGAGTGGTGTGACGATAAAAGAGGATTGCTGTAGAATTTCAATAAGGGATGAAGGAACGTGGCAGCCTTCTGCCCGGCCTTGCTCCACATGGACTGTTTTTTTATTCCGCAGAGCATGGGCAAGGATATTATCTTGGTCGGCGGTAGAAACACTGAGCGATTTAATGATACTCTCAGTGATCGGGTCGGTGGGGTTCTGATCTCCTAGGCCGCTGTTGAGAATATCATCGAATTGAAGACCCTGTTGTTTAATGGATTCCCATATCTGACCCGCCATCTCCCTTGATGAGGTCCCAATTGCTATGTGCCCGTTAAGACGTCCTGTCTGCTTGTCCAACAGGGCGAGAAAGGCTCGGTTAAAACGTAAACCTTCATCGGCAGTTATTCCGATAAGGATGGCTTTTAGAATAGCTTTCAACTCGCGTACGTTGAGGTAGACAGTATTAATTTTATAGTTGAGTTGATGAAGAAAGCGCAGTCGGTTGTTGGTCATTTCCAATTCTTTTTGAAAGCGTCGACCGTTAATGACAAGTCTTCTTTTTTTTAAAGTGTTAAGAACAGTCCGGGAAAAATCCTTGATAGAGACCGGCTTAGTGAGATAATCATCGGCTCCCTGACGCAGGCAACCGAGAGCAATATCTATATCCGTAGTACCGGTTACCATAATTATTCCAAGATCAGGATAGGCAGGAACAATGTCCTTGAGCAGTTCATTACCGTTACGGTCCGGAAGGCCAATATCCAGGAGGACAAGAGCAATGTTTTTTGATTGTAATAGATCCTGGAATGCTGCGGCACTTGCTGCCTGTACAACGGTAAAGCCCTGACTGTTAAGGTAGTGGGAAAGCAGAAGAGTAATCTCTTGGGAGTCGTCGACAACCGCTACGACCTCATCTTTTTCGAGGAGTTGAACAGGACTATCTCCTGTAAGAGGTTGTGTAAAATGAAATTCAACCATGGCTTCAGCGCAACTAAAGTAAAATTGAGGTATGAAGAGATTGTCTCTCATATTTGTAGCATAGAATCTTACAGTACAGCAAAAAAAAGCAATGGTGTACGAATATTTTTAGAGTTGAAGCGGGAAAGATCGAAATTCGTATGCCGAGTACCGATATTCTGGTGTATAGTAGGCCCTGCTCTCTACCCGGTGAATACATGTTACAGTTAAATGATATATTTGGTGAAAATGGCTATCTGGCCGAAGTCTTGAGCGGTTTTCAGCCCCGTGAGGGACAGCAATTGATGGCTGCTGCTATTGAAGAAGTGCTGTCTCTGGGAAAGAAAAGCGCCACGCCAGCCGAAAGATGCCTGGTGATAGAGGCCGAAACAGGAATCGGAAAAACTCTCGCATACCTTATTCCCGCAGTCTTATCGGGGAAAAAGATTGTTGTATCGACAGCCACACTGAATTTGCAGGATCAGATAATATTTAAGGATATTCCTCTTATACAACAAATTGTGGGGGAAGATCTACCGGTTGTCTGTGTAAAGGGCAGGGAAAATTATCTTTGTCTTTACAGATGGTATCAGTATCGATCCAATCCACAACTTTCTGCTGGTGCTGATTCCGACGTGGCTAGAATTGACAATTGGTTGAAGACCACCTCTACAGGAGATAAAGCGGAATTGGGCTGGCTTGGAGAGAAGGGTGATTTATGGTCGCAGATATCAGCAAGATCAAGTCAATGTCTTGGGAGCAATTGCCCGGATGGAGCCGAGTGTTTTATTACTCAACTACGAAGAAAGGCAGGGGCTGCGCGTCTGCTGATTGTCAATCATCATCTTTTTTTCTCTGATCTCGCCCTAAAAAAAGAGGGTTTTGGCGACATATTACCCCGCTATGAGACCGTGATCTTTGATGAAGCTCATCATATTGAAGATGTGGCCAGTCTTTTTTTCTCATGCAGTTTTAGCCATTATCAGTTAATTGATCTACTCAATGATATTGAGCAGCAGGCCAAGAATGATCTTTCGGCAGAAAAGATAGACACGCTGCTGCCACAGTTAACCGGTTTACGCAAAAGAGGAGAGAACTTCGCGGCTCTTTTCCCTAAGGAATTGGGAAGATTTTATCTTGATACCTTTATTGATAAGATAAGCCCGGAGGCCTGGCTTGAGGAGGTTGATCTTGTAAATACTGGTTTTAAGCATCTTGCAAAGGAAATGACCGCTTTGTCCAAATACGGTGAAGCCTGGTCGTCGTTTGCCGGAAGGAGTGAGGAACTGGCTGAGAAACTCAGAGATATTGCCATAAAATCAGAGCAGGAGGAAACTGAGCTGATTCGCTGGTACGAAAAACGTGAGCGGTCCGTTGCATTGTCAGCAACGCCTTTAGAAGTCTCAAACCTTCTCTCAGAGTACCTGTATAACGCTGTTGAAGCCTGTATAATGACGTCGGCAACCCTTTCAACCGGGACATCTTTTTCCTATATTAAAAAGCGACTTGGCCTTGGGGAGGAAACCAGATGCCTTCAGTTCACCTCTCCATTTGACTATGAGCATAATTCTCTTATCTATGTCCCTGAACGGACTTTTCCAGAGCCCATAGACCAGAGATACCAGGAGAAACTTGGCAATAGAGTTGCACAACTTCTGAAAGCGAGTGCAGGTAGAGGGCTGGTGTTGTGCACAAGCTTTAAAAATATGGACCATATCGCCGATTTTCTGGAAACTGAGCTTGATTATAAGATTTTAGTGCAGGGAAGGTCGGCTAAAAATGCGCTTCTGGATACATTTAGAAAAGAGACACACAGTGTTCTTATTGCAGTTGCCAGTTTCTGGGAAGGTGTTGATGTCAGTGGAGAGTCTCTGAGCTGTGTTATCATAGATAAACTGCCCTTTGAGGTCCCCACAGATCCCGTGTTGCAGACGAGGATTGAGCGGGTTCGCAGTGAGGGGGGGAACCCCTTTTTTGAATATCAGGTTCCAAGGGCGGTTCTCTCCCTTAAGCAGGGGGTGGGGCGGCTTCTTCGTTCTGTTACCGATACTGGTGTTGTCGCAATTATGGATGTTCGGTTATATACAAAGGGCTACGGGCGTACCTTTTTGAAAAGCCTGCCACCAGCTCCTGTTACCCGTGAGCTTAATGATGTGAGAAACTTTTTTTCCTCAAACTGTTGATTTGTTATCAAAGAAGGGAACCTAATTAAAATAGACAATGTTATGACTGACCTGCTGGATCTTGTAAAGAAAGAAGCTGCTGAGATAGATTGCTATATGCGAGCAGACCTTGCATCAATGGGAGCTGAAACTGACCCTCTCCTGCAGAAGGTTTTGGATTATGGCCTTTTCAATGGAGGTAAGCGTGTTCGTCCACTGCTTGTCGTAATTTGTTCAAGATTGTGCGGCAATCGATCAAAGGACGCTTACAGGCTAGGGATGGCCTTTGAATATCTCCATGCAGCGACACTCTTCCATGATGATATCATCGATGGATCTGCTACCAGAAGAGGAAAGCCCGCCGTCTACAAAGAATTTGACATAGTTGCAGCCATTTTAGCAGGTGATTTTCTTCACGCTCATTCCATGGCTCTTGTCTCTGAATATGCTGGAAGCAAGGGGCTGGCGAGCTTTTGCAGAGCGACAAAGGGGATGGTTGATGGTGAGTTTATGCAACTCCAGAATGCAGAAAAACACAACCTCTCAGAGATTGATTACTATAATGCTATCATGGGAAAAACTGGTTTGCTGATCGCAGCAGCCTGTGAGGTGGGAGCAATCTTTGCGGGTGCTGACGAAAAATCTGTTACAGCCCTTAGAAAATATGGTGAAAATCTCGGCTGTGCTTTCCAGATTATCGACGATATTTTAGATTATCTTGGTGATTCTGCTAAAACAGGTAAAGCCGTTGGCAATGATCTTGCTGAAGGTAAAATGACACTCCCCCTGATACTTGCGCTGCAAAAGGCAGACAGTGCTGACAAAATGCTTTTGATGCAGGCGTTAAAGGCAGGAACGGAAAATAAAGATATTGGTCTCAAGACCGTCATTAAGGTCATAAATCGCAATAATGGCTTTACTGACGCAAGAGAACACGCAGAAAGGGCGATTCAAAATGCATGCAACGAGCTTAGAACATTTGATTCACTCGACGTTCGTGGTGAATGCGAGCTATTACAGGCCCTTGGTTATTTTATCCTCAAAAGGGATAAATAAACGATTGCAAACGGTTGTGATTGAGATGATCAATTTTTTCAAGGCCTGGAACTAATGGCTGTGCGCAAAACAACATCCCGACAAAGGAAAAAGAAATCCAGCAAAAAAAATTGGCTCTTTCCAAGTGCAGGACGATTATTTCTCTTTATCTTGTTATTTCTCTTCCTCATTTTCTCTCTTTGTACAGCAGGGTATGTGATATTTTTTCGCACGGTTTTTGCCCAGGAAATCATGCCGTCACTTAAAAACAATATTGTTTTTGAAGAACCAGACCCGCCAGTTGCTCTTCCAAAGTACAAAACACAGGACCTCAACAAAGAAAGTAAAGAAGAGGGCCACAGTAAGGAAAAAGAGGCACTTGTGGCCGATATAGAAAAATTACGAAGAGAAGTTTCGTTACCAAAAGTGGCCGTTATTGTTGATGATATTGGTTACAACCTAGCTTTAGGAGAAGAACTTTTAGATATGCCCCTTGAGCTTACTTTGTCTTTTCTCCCCTACGCGCCTTACACTAAAATACTTGAACAACGTGCCTATTCGCAGGGGAAGACTGTTTTTCTCCATTTACCACTTCAGCCAAACTCAGCAGCCTTTGATCCCGGACCAGGAGCACTGCTTGTAAGCGATTCCCCTGAGGTGCAGCTACAAAAATTACGTCGGTGCCTAGCTGAAGTTCCCCATGCTGTTGGTGTTAATAATCATATGGGATCTTTATTCACCGAAGATAAAAATGCCATGATCCAAATAATGACGGAACTGGGACATCGATCGCTTTTTTTCGTAGACAGCTATACAAGTTCGAACAGTGTTGGCCTGGAAAGTGCTCGAGAACAGGGGATAAGAAGCGCCAGACGACACGTTTTCCTCGATAATATACTTACCCGTGAACATATCTGTGGCCAGCTTGATAAACTTGTAGCTACGGCCCTCCAAGGTGGCGTTGGAATAGGAATTGCTCATCCTCATGCTGCAACACTAGATGCGCTGAGGAGTTGCAGTCCACAATATTCAGCCAAGGTTCAGTATGTAAGTGTTGTCGATGTACTGTAACGGGAAAAGTAACGGGAAAAGATGCATGAAAATAATGACAGGCCCGCGATGAACTTGTCGGCGGGCCCTATTTTTATGAGATGCGCCACAAAATTGTTGCAGAATACGATTCAGATTAATGTTTGAAAGACCTTTGCCCGGTAAACATCATAGCAACTTTTGGATTTGCCTCATTACAGGCCTCAATTGTTTCAAAATCTCTCATGGATCCGCCTGCCTGGAGAATCGCCGATACACCTTGGGCAATACCCACGTCGGCTCCATCTCTGAATGGAAAAAAAGCATCTGAAATCATAACTGAACCGGGAATTCCAGCCTTGTCCTGCTGAACCTTTGCATCTATCGCTTCTTTTTCGGTCATGTTTCTTTGACCTTTCTTTATCGCAAGCACTAAATCAGCGTAACCGATACCATGGGCATCAAAACAGGTGATATCAGCATATTTTACATAGGCCTTTTGTACAGCAATTTCAGCAACGCCTACACGGTCCTGTTCCCCTGTTCCTATCCCTACAGTGCAACCATCTTTGACATATAGCACCGAATTTGATGTAACTCCGTGCTCAATGGCCCAGCCAAAGAGCATATCGTCAATTTCACGCTGGCTGGGGCTTCGTTCACAGGTATATGTTTTTTCCTTCCAGGTAGCAGATGCCGCTTTGAGATCATTGATTGAACGGATAGAATTTACAGCCGACTGTTGAACAATTATTCCTCCGTCAATAAGACTTTTGAAGTCAACAAAACGGTATTTTTCAAAATCAGCGAGCCGGGAAATATCAGAGATTTGTATTATTCGAAGGTTTTTAGCTTTTTTAAGAATATCAAGGCTACCCTCAGCAAAGTCAGGAGCACAGACCACTTCAAGGTAATTTTTTGCAAGCAACTCGGCAGTAGTAACATCGCAGGTTCTGTTAAGTACCACAGCTCCGCCAAAGGCCGCAATCCTGTCACACCTGAGAGCCCTGTGAAAAGCCGTGGGGAGGTCGGTATCCCAAGCAGCACCACAGGGGTTATTATGCTTTAGAATGACCGCTGCTGGCTTTTTCATTAAGTATTTAATGATGTTAAGGCCGTTATCGATATCGGTTAGATTGATTTTCCCTGGGTGCTTCCCAACCTGAAGCATGTCTTCTACCTTGATAGCCGAGACGAGACCATTGCCTGGTTCAATGAATTTACAATCTCCTAGAGTCAAATTCCCATTAACCAGTTCATAGAGAGCAGCTTCCTGATCTGGATTTTCCCCATAGCGTACGCCACGTTCATCTATGCTGTCGTCATCTTGTTTAATTCCCCAGCTTTTCTTTTTGTAGATAAGTTTCTGGTTGCCAAAAGAGATCGTCATATCGGCAGGAAAACTGTCGCCAAGAATAGTAGAATACATTTTTTTTAGATCGCTCATACAATAGTCCTCATAAATTTGTAGAGTAGTGCCGTAGGATAACTGACAGATGAATGTAACGGTACGTATAATCTATGCAATACAGGTTGTGTTAGGAGCTACAGACTCGCCTTTATCGACAGTTGTGTTGACGAGATAGCAATGGGCTCCTATGATTGCTCCATCACCTACCCGGCAATGTTTTAATACTGCACCTGTTTCAACGACAGTTTTCCGTCCTATTACCGACCCCTGGCAAATCTGTACGCAAGCCTCAATCAAGGAGTCTGCAAGAATATCGGAGTCTTTGGACACTCGAATTGTTTCGGGATTAATCATGGACACACCATTGCTCATGAGTTCTTTATTTCTTCTCAGTTGTAATTCGGTCTGGGCTAAAGAGAGCTCTAAACGTGAATTTACCCCAAGAACATCAATGGTGTCAGACGTTGTATATTTCTTGACTCGAAGGCCTTTAGCGACAGCTAAGTGAACAATGTCTGTAAGGTAGACTTCGCCCTGACTGTTATTGGTGCCAACTTCCTGAAGCGTAGAGAAAAGGAATTGTTTATCTACACAGTAAATCCCTGCATTAATTTCAGAAATGCGCAGCTGTTCATCGTTGGCATCCTTTTGCTCTACTATCGAAAGGATGTTGCCAGTTTGATCTGAGATAATCCTGCCGTAATTCGTCGGATCGCTGAGATGAGTTGTGAGAAGGGTAACGTGAGAGTTATTCAAACGGTGGAATTCAAGGAGCTCTTCAAGCATTTGCGGGCGAATAAGGGGGGTATCTCCGCAAAGAATCATTATGGTACCAGTAACCCCTTCAAGAGCTTTTTCAGCAGATAGTACAGCATGACCCGTTCCGAGTTGCTCGGTTTGTTCAGCAAAAATGACTTCAAAAGATAAAAGTTGATTTTTAACCCGCTCCTGTTGATGACCAACGACGACTACAGTCTTTTCTGCATGTAATTGGATTGTTGCATGGAGTACATGTTCAATCATCGGTGCATAAAACACTTCGTGAAGAACTTTTGCATTTTGCGATTTCATTCTCGTGCCTTTGCCGGCAGCGAGGATAATAATAGATAAATTCTGATTCATTAGTGAGCTCAAGGCATAAAAAATTATGTAGATGGTAATAGGCTACTATGGAAATGAAATTTCAAAAACAGGCTGGAAGCTTTGGCTAAGATATATATTAAAAACCTATTTTCAATGCAAGCTTCTTTCCTGTGAATATCTGAGCATGGTCATTTTGCAAAAAATAAATCAAATCTGAAGATTTCACTATACCATAATCAAGATCTATTTTTAGGAATTAATAATATGAGTGTCGATCAAAGAATCGTCAATTGGAGTCCTGTCAGCCAGGTGCAGAACGAATTTACCTGAGGGGGGAAAATAGTCAAAAAGTATTTCAGATAAAAGGGTTGACGGATATTATATCAATCGTGCACAGCTTCTGAATGTAAAGAAAAATTACAATCCATTCGTCAAATTCTCACTTTTGACAACACATACTTTAAACTTGAAATATTGGCTACTGATCAGATTGATGGAGCTGTCATTTAAAGGAATTTGCTGAAGAGAATGAAAAATTTGATCGAATGAGAAGAGAGCACCAGGTAAGTAAGCGAAGTGAGACTCCGAGAGAGGTAGGTAAGGGAGCGGGGCGAGACTCCGAGAGAGTTAATTTCCGTGCTTGGAATGGGAACGGCTGGATCCTCTTTGCTATGACCACCGTAAAACTAGTTGTGCCTGAGGTGGGGAAGGGAATATGTACCCATCCTGCCTTGCACTGTTTTCCGTGTAATCCCAGTCGTTAATAGAATAAAAAAAATCCCCAATCAACATAAATGTTGATTGGGGATTGGTGTAAAGATACGGCGATGACCTACTCTCCCACACAGTCGCCCGTGCAGTACCATCGGCGCTAAAGAGCTTAACTTCCGTGTTCGGAATGGGAACGGGTGGATCCTCTTTGC
>NZ_SWCN01000029.1 GCF_005116575.1 Desulforhopalus sp. IMCC35007
GCGTCTTAACATTGGCTGTAAAGCAGATTCAGGAACTGGGAGCATTTTGTGAGAAGACTATCCAAATATTCTTTGCAACGTTAATGGACACAGCACTTGATTCAGTAGGCATCGCAAAAAGTGAATTGAGAGTGCCTGAAACTTAATCCCGAAAGTTGAGTTAAGGGTGTTTCATTTTCTGAGGAACTTCACAGCCGATCAGTTTTGCCTGCCGGATAAAAAAGTCATCTGTCATTCCCGAAATAAAATCTCTGACCCTTTCTTCTGGGGTGTAGGTCGAGCTCGGCGATGACGGGATGTCCAGCATGATGTCCACATCATCCGGTAATGTTTTTTGCTCTGTTGTAAGACAGGTCAGGTAGTGGTCAAAAAGTGCCTTGTAGCAGTTGGCAATGAGAGGCGTTTGGGTCTTTGTTTCTGGCGCCAGATAGATTTTTTGGTAATTGAAACGCTTTAATCTGAGCAGAATCTCTGAAGTTCCTGCACTAAAGCCCACAAACGGACGTTTCCCTGAAATCTCACTGTTTTCAATAATGTCGGTAACAAGACTATAGACAATGTTGCCGTTGGTGTTACCGAGCTTTTTGCTACATTCTTTAGGAATATCTTCTCTTGTAATAAGCCCGAGTATAATGGCGTCTTCAATGTCTCTGCCGATGTAGGCTATGGTATCGGCCATGCGGACAACGCAGGCTTCCAGGGTCCCTGGAGAGAGTGAGAGTTTTGGGTCTTTTGATTTATTTTTCAATTTTTCTTCAAAAGCATCAAAAGAGACAAGGGGAACATGCTCGACATGTTGAAAGTGTACCTCACCATCATGGCAGAGAATGCCGTCGAGTACCTGGAGGCTGAGGTTCCAGCCACGGCCTTTACGCTCGAGTCTATCGAGAAATCGAACCGACTGGATATTATGCTGGAAGGCGGGGAGGCCATGGTCAATGCAGATATCTGCGAGGAACTTTTCACCATCATGGCCAAAGGGCGGGTGGCCGATATCGTGGCCAAGGGCGATGGCCTCAATCAGATCTTCGTTAAGCTGCAGGAATCTGCCGATAGTTCTTGCCACCCGGGCCACAAGCTGTACGTGGAGGACTCGGTGGGTGATATGATCGTTTTCGATAAGTGAAAAGACCTGGGTTTTATCTATGTAACGACTGTAGGCACGGGAGTGAAGAATACGGTCTGCATCAAGGGCGAAGTTTTGGCGATAGCCGGTTACCGTTTCTTCTTTTCTTCTTCTGCAGTTCCTGGAAAATGTTGCAAGTGGATTGAGTCTGTTTTCCTCGTTTTCGTTGAGTTTGTTGAGGCGCTGCAAAAGGTTGTCTGGAGGTTCTATTTTTTTCATTATTTAATACGTTGAGTTGATATCCATTACTAAAATGCCTACTGTCATCAGACACACAATGTACCTGAAACCCTTAATATATGCATGGTGGCGGCTACGGGTAATGAGGTCTGAACAAAAAAATCTGCCCCATGAAAGTGAGATACGACAATGAAAGTTACAATAGAATATTGCACTAAGTGAAACTACGAGCCAAGAGCCTCCAGTTTGGGGGCGCTGCTGAAAGAAAAATATACTGCCAACGTGGAACTTATCCCTTCAGAGGGTGGAGTCTTTGAGGTTGTTGTAGACAATAACCTTATTTACTCCAAAAAAGCGCTGAACCGCTTCCCAGAGGATGGGGAGGTAGAGGGTATTATTGGTAACGGATAAACAGATTGGTTATCTGTTACAATACGTCAGGAATCATCCTGCATTTCCCCACAACTGGAGATGCAGGAGTTGCAGCTGTCACTGGTTTTGCCACTTTTACAGTATTCGGCAAAACCTTTGATCATCACATCACCACCCCTTGGGCAAATTTGCATAAATTCAGTGAAATTGATCATTCTTTCAATGATTTCAGGAGGTGCTGTGTGTTCAATTTTACAGGCACCTTCCTCTGCCGTTGACTGGTTTATGGCAAGGACCTCAATGAAAAATCGCTTGAGGGCTTCATGGCGAAAGATAACGTCCTCGGCGACCTCTTTACCTTTCTCTGTTAAGGTGATAGCCTCATAGGGTGCGTAGTGTATGAGCTCTTTTTTGGAGAGTGCGCGGAGGGCTTCGGTGACTGAGGCGCGACTTACTTTGAGGCGAGCGGCGATTTCCTTACTCCTGGCCACGAGCTTTTCTTCTATAATATGATAGATAGCCTCTATGTAATCTTCCAGGCTGGCACTGAGGTCTGTTTTTTCTTTCATGTTGGACTTTTGTGCATTAAAGGATACAAAGAATGGACGGACGGCGAGTTGTCTGGTCGCGATTCGGCCTCGGGAATCTCTGATAAATTACAGTCCTTTTGCATTGGAGTCAAGCGGGGACTTTTTTTATAACTTTCGGCGAAAGAACTGATGCTTTGTGAACTAAGAGTTAAAAATCTTGCTTTGATTGAAACGCTGGAATTGAGTTTTGAACAAAATTCTAGCGGCGGTCTGGTGGTGATGACCGGTGAAACCGGTGCGGGTAAATCTATAATGCTCCGAGCTATTCACTTGCTCTCCGGAGGCAGGACCTCATCGGACTGGATTCGCAGTGGGGAGGAGAATTGTGAGGTTGAGGCATTGTTTGAAATAAGACCTGAACACACGGAACTCCTTGATAAACTCGATGAAGGAGGCTTTGGCCGGGAACATTCTCTTGTTATCAAGCGAATCCTTAATGTGGCCGGAAGAAGCAGGTTTTATGTGAATGGATCATTTGCAACGGCCAAAACGGTGTCAGCCTTAACCGAGGAACTGCTCAATGTGGCCAGTCAGCACGACCATCAACAGCTGTTGCAGGCGAGCCTTCATCTTGATTACCTTGATACCATTGGTGACCATCTGGAGGAACGCGCTCATTTAAAAGGGCAGTACCAGAAATGGCAGGAAAAAAAGGCGAGTCTGGAAGGGTTGAAGGTAAAAGAACGGGAAAAAGAACAGCGACAGGATTTTTTACGGTTTCAGGTGGCTGAGATCCGTGACGCAGGTCTTATGGAAGGTGAAGATGAAGAGCTTCTTGCTGAAAAGAAGCGTCTTAAAAATGCTCAAGCCCTTATCAATCTCAGTCAAGCGAGCTATAAGCTTCTCTCCTACGATCTAATGGACGGCTTGACTCAGCTCAGACAAAACGTCAGTCAGCTGGCAGAACTTGATCCCGGGGTGGTCAAACTTGCCGAAGAGATCAGTGGTTTTACCTTTATGGCAGAAGACTATGTGGCGGAGTTGCGTGCATATAAAGACTCTCTTGAGACGGACCCCTATCGCCTTGACCAGGTGAACGAACGTCTTAATCTGCTCCAGCAGTTAAAAAGAAAATTTGGGGAGACCATCGGCCAGATTCTTGAGTTTGCTGAGAGTGGAGAGGTCGAACTGAAGCAGCTGGAAAACATGGAAAAAGAGATAGCAGCCCTTGAGGCTGAAGTCCTCTCCCTTGAAAAAACGATGTGTGCCATGGCTGCAGCACTTTCCGCCAAACGACGGGCTACTGCCCAAAAGCTTGAGAAAGCAATGGAAAAGGAGCTGACCTCCCTTGCTTTTGACAGGCCCCGTTTTACTGTGCATTGGACAGACGTTGAGCAGACTTCCGGGATGATGCGCGCTACCGGCTGGGATCGAGGAGAGTTTTATTTCTCGGCTAACCTTGGTGAGTCACCGAAACCCCTTGCCAAAATCGCCTCGGGGGGAGAACTCTCCAGATTGATGCTGGCAATGAAGTGTCTGCTGGCCAAAAAAGATATGGTAGAGACCGTTATCTTTGATGAAGTTGATTCCGGAATCGGGGGTGAGGCCGCAGAGGCGGTTTCCCGGAAGATTCAGGAACTGGCAACGCACCATCAGGTGTTTTGTATTACCCACTTGCCGCAGATTGCTGCAAGAGGACATCTGCATTTCCAGGTTGCAAAAGGAGTGCAGGAAGGACGGACCCAGACCAGGGTGTTCAGGTTATCCAGTGACCAGCGGGTGGCAGAAATTGTTCGCATGCTGGCGGGTGATTCGGCAACTGAGCAGACCCAGGCCTGGGCCAAAGATTTACTCGCGAAAGGAGTTGAAGTCTGTTGAAAAATATAAAAGCGCTCGCCCTGTTTTCAGGTGGGCTTGATTCTATCCTGGCCACCCGTGTCGTGATGGCTCAGGGTGTTGAAGTGTTGGCTGTACAGTTTGTAACCCCCTTTTTTAATTATGACATTCTCGCCGATGTTGACGCTCATAAAGCGTTGATGCTTAAAAAATATGGGATTTGCGTCCAGGTAGAAGATATCAGTCAGGGCTACTTAAGGCTGCTGCACAACCCGGAGCATGGTTTTGGCAAGAATTTCAATCCCTGCATCGACTGTAAGATAATGATGTTCAAAAGAGCAAAAGCCATGCTCGATGAATGCGGAGCCTCTTTTCTTATCTCGGGTGAAGTGCTCGGACAGCGTCCCATGTCACAGCGCCGGGATACGATGAATGTGATTGAGCGGGATTCCGAGACCAAGTCTCTTTTGCTTCGGCCACTGTGTGCGCAACTTATGAAAGAAACAGAGCCAGAGCTAAGAGGTTGGGTGGATCGGAGCAAGCTGCTTAGAATGAGCGGGCGGGGCCGTTCTGCTCAGATTGCTCTTGCAAAAGAATTTGGTATTCGCGACTATCCCACCCCGGCGGGTGGCTGTATTCTTGCTGATCCGATACTCAGTAGACGCATCAAGCAGCTCTACTCGGACCAGTCGATTTTAGAAGCCGCCCAGGTCTCTGTGTTGGATGTGCGTGGTTTGCTGGTTGGGAGGCAACTGCTTCTTCCAGGTGGCGGATGGTTGATTCTGGGGCGTGATGCACAGGACAATGAGCGGCTGGAAAGACTTGTTCAGGCCGGAGATGCGATGTTGCGTATGGAAGACTGGCCGGGGCCTACGGCGGTGTTAAAGAAAGTTGACCAGTATGCAGATGAGGCGGCAAGACAAAGAGATCTTGCTATTGCTGCATCTCTAGTGGTGCGATATGGAAGAAAATTGCCGGAGCATATGACAACCAGAGAAGTCACCTGTGTGAGCGCCTCTGGCACGAGTGTTATGGTGACGGAACCCATGCAGGGTGATGCCTACAGGGATTGGGTCTTGCAGTAAATGCTGTTTGTTTTGGGGTGCATGTCTGCATCATTGACCCGGTAAACTTTAAGAAAAAACCTGATCCACCGCTTCCTGATAGGTCTCCAGAGTACGGCTTTTTAGAATTTTCTTGAGCAGTTTTTCTTTCCCGGTGAAAAAATAAATCAAACGGGCCCAGAGCTGCTTCAGGCGGCCGAGAATATGGCTTGCGCCAGAGAGTCTTATCTTATAGCGGTCGAGGAGTTCCTCGTGGAATTTTTGCAGCCGCACCTTCTTTTCTGTATCGGTGTCTGTGCAAATACCTTTAATCTCTTCAGCGATGAGAGGGTTGCCAAGTGCCCCTCTGCCCAGCATCCAGCGGTTTATTTCTGGTAAGGTCTGGTTCAGCTCGTTGTAGGTGGCCAGATCGTTTACATCCCCGTTATAGGTGAGAGTATGCGGGCTGAGCCTCAGACACTGGCGAAAGCCTGAGGGTGAGGTTGTACCTTTGTAGAGTTGTTTGCCAAGGCGTGCATGGATAATGATTTCTTTCAAAGGAAAGTCGGCAAGTCGTGGGAGCAGGTGTTCTATCTCGGACTGGTCGAAGTATCCAAGTCTTGTCTTGATGGACAGTTCAATTTCCAGCTGAGGCATGACTTTTTCCAGGAGATTGATAATTTCGTCGGGGTAGGGGAGCAGACCCGAGCCTCTCTTTTTCTTGGCAATCATGGGTGCCGGACAGCCAAGATTCCAGTTGATGTGGGTGTAGCCAATATCTGTGAGTCTTTTGGCGAGCAGGAGAAAGTGATCCGGGTGGGTGTTGAGCAGCTGGGGGATGATTGTTACCCCGCGATTGTTTTCGGGCAACACATCACTGAGCATTTTGTCATCGTAGGCGGAGGCTCCCTGGGGGTTGATAAATGGCGCTACTGCGGCGTCGAACCCTTTGAAATGTTTAAAAAGAACCTCTCTGAAGAGGGCATCGGTGAGGCCGCGTAAGGGGGCCAGATAAATATAAGGTGATAGGGATTCTGTCTGCATATTGGTTGAAATGGCAATGCCGGTTGAACGAATGTGGTCTGGTATCCTTTGGGGTTTCTGGTTATAGTAGTTATGTTGTGGTGCGTCAATGGTTACTCTGCTTTGGAAACGTCGAGAGAAAAACTGGTATAAAAGTTACTGTGCAACAGAGTTGATTTAATATGGGATTTCTCCTCAGTGCAAATTATTCACCTCACCTGCTCGACGCTCTTGTGAGAGTGGGGCTGAGAACGGCGCAGCCACTCTACCTGGTAGGCGGGACGGTACGGGACTATCTGCTTGAAAGAATCTCAAATGATCTGGATATTACCGTTGCAAACGACCCATATCGTTGTGCAGCGTTTTTGTGTGAAGAGCTCGGCACCGGCACTATTGTTGCTCTGGCAGAAGGGGATGAACCTGCGGTCAGGGTTGTGGCGGATGGGGAGCAGGTGGACTTTTCTTCTTATCGTGGTGGCGCTGTAAGCATTGAAGAAGATTTACATCTGAGAGATTTTACTGTAAATGCCATGGCAGCAGATCTTGCAGGGCTTGTTATAAAAAATGAACTTTCCCTCATCGATCCAACAGGAGGCCGGGCTGATCTGCAAAAGGGTGTCGTCAGATCTCTTCCCCGTGCCTTTGTTGACGATCCTGTGCGACTCATCCGTGGATACCGGCTCTGTGCCGTCTTTGGCTTTGAGCTGGAGAAACAGACCAGAATGGATGTGACCCGCTGTGCAAGTGGTATCACCTCGGTTGCAGTGGAGAGAATCTGTCATGAGTTACAGGCTATTTTCCAGTCCTCCAGAACATCGCAGACCCTGGAACTGATGGCCGAAGATGGGCTGCTGCCACTGTTATTGCCGGAACTCTATGCAGGCGACGGGGTGGAACAGCCCGAGTTTCATCATCTTGACGTACTGGGCCACAGTTTTCTCGCGTTAAAGATGATGGAGAAAATTATAGCTGCACCCGAGAATTATTACCCTGCCCACGGGCAACTGTTCCTTGAATATCTTGACAATCCTCAGGTGGTCAGAGGGCTGAAGTGGGCGGCTCTCATGCACGATGTGGGAAAGCCCAAAACCAGAGCTGTTCGAGAGGATAAAGATGGCAGAGTGACCTTTTATGGTCATGATGAATCCGGGAAAAAGATCTTTCAATCATATGCCAGAAAATCGAAGTGGAGCCACGTGGATACCGAGCTTGTCGGTGACTTGATCGGCATGCATATGCACCCCTTTCATCTGTGTAATGTTCAAAGGAGTGAAGAACTGTCTCCAAGAGCGGCCCTGAAACTGAGTCAGCGGGCGGGAGAAAAGCTCGCAGGCCTGTTTCTTCTTGCCATGGCAGACAGTCTGGCCAGTGAAGGAGAGAAAAAGCCACAGCAAATGGAAGAGGAACTGTCTCACCTCTTTGCTGAGGTTCAGAAAATATACATTGAAACCATTGAGCCGGTTGTAAAGGGGCCAAAGCTTATCACAGGCAACGATCTTATTGTGGAATTTGGACTGACCCCAGGCCCACTTTTTGGCCGCATCATGAGTGAGCTGGAAATAGCCCGGGTGGATGGCAGCGTGAACGATAAAGCGGGCGCTCTTCAATGGATTAAAGAGTTTCTTCAGTCTGAAGGTGATCGTCAGATACGGGAATAACCCGCTGGCAGGTCGATCCCGGTTTTCGTCTTGTCAAAGAAAAATAAATGGACTAAAACGTGCGTAAAATAAACGACTACTATTCGAAAAAAGCAAAAAAAGAAAATTACCCGGCCCGCTCCGTATATAAGATTGAAGAGGTTCAGCAGAAGTATAAGTTCTTGAAATATGGGGATAGCGTGCTGGATCTGGGATGTTACCCCGGGAGCTGGTCTCTGTTTGCCTCCGAGGTGATTGGGCCAAGAGGGATCGTCGTAGGGGTGGATCTTCAGCAGGCGGATAAGAGCCCAAGGCAAAATGGTGCCCCGATTCACTGGCTCTGTCAGGATATCATGGAACCGGAACTGCTGGTGGCTGTACGGAAATTCAGGCCGGCATTCAAAGTTCTTGTCTCCGATCTGGCGCCAAAGACAACCGGGAGCAAGTGGGCGGATGCCCAGCAGTCACTCAATCTTGTCCGACATACACTGTCTCTTACTGAAGAACTGCTACTGAATAACGGGCATTATCTCTGTAAGGTGTTCCAGGGTGAAGATTTCCCTCAATTTGTTGAAGATGTGAAAAAGCGGTTCACAATGGTCAAGGTCTTAAAACCGAAAAGTTCGCGGGTAGAGAGTCGTGAAGTCTTTCTGTTGGGAATGGAGTTCAAAAAACGTTGTTAGTTGGTTACAAAAGTAGAAAATTTGTTACATGAATAATAAATAAAAATGGGTGTGATATATGTCAGGACATTCTAAGTGGTCAACAATTAAGAGAAAAAAAGGCGCTATCGATGCAAAGCGCGGGAAAGTTTTTACCCGTCTGATCAAGGAAATAACCGTGGCCGCAAGGAGCGGTGGTGGTGATCCCGAAGGGAATCCGCGTCTACGCTCTGCCATTGCCACGGCCAAATCTGAGAATATGCCAAAGGACAATATCACCAGGGCGATCAAAAAAGGTACCGGTGAAATTGCAGGCGAAGTGTACGATGAAATTATGTATGAGGGCTACGGCCCCGGCGGTGTAGCAGTTCTCGTGGAGTGTCTGACCGATAACCGTAACCGAACCGTTGCGGATGTCCGTCACTATTTCTCCAAAAATAACGGTAACCTTGGAGAAACAGGTTGTGTTGGCTGGATGTTTGATAAAAAAGGTCTTTTTCTGGTAGGTAAAGAAGGAATTACCGAAGAAGAGCTTATGGATATGGCGCTGGAAGCTGGCGCCGAAGACGTCGTTGAAGAGGAAAGCGAGTTCCAGATTTTTTCCGCACCGGAAGACTTTAATGATGTTCGGGAAGCACTGGAAGGAGCGGGTGTCGTTGTGCTGGAGGCCAATATTTCCATGGTTCCGCAAAATACGGTCGAAGTGACGGATGAAAAGATCGGCAAATCCCTGATGAAGCTGATGGACAGTCTGGAGGATCATGATGATGTGCAAAATGTCTATGCAAATTTTGATATTGATGATGATCTGATGGAATTGTTGTCTCAGTAGGATTTGAGTGGAGCGGATTTTAGGTATAGATCCAGGGAGCCGGGTCACAGGTTATGGCGTTATCGAGGCGGATAGAGGGCGCTTATATTTTGTTGCCTGCGGGGTGGTGAAGACCACTGTTAAATACCCGCTCAACTTCAGGCTGAACGAGATTTTTGATGGTATAAATGAAGTGATCCAGGTTCATAACCCTGTCGTTACTGCTGTGGAAGATGTTTTTTTGGCGGACAACCCCCGCTCTGCCTTAAAACTTGGTCAAGCCCGTGGGGCTGCAATTGTTGCTGCCATGCAAAACGGTATGCAGGTCTTTGACTACACCCCGCGGACGATCAAGCAGGCGGTAAGCGGCTATGGGCAGGCGGAAAAAGGCCAGATGCAGCACATGGTCCGGATGTTACTGAACCTCTCCGGCACCCCGAGTTCCGATGCATCCGATGCCCTTGCAGTGGCTATTTGTCACGCCAATCAACTCAACCTCTGAATCAATATGATTGCCACCCTGAGCGGAAAAGTTCTGTATAAAACAACCGATCGTGCCGTGATTGATGTCGGGGGTGTCGGCTATGAGACGATCGTCACCACGGATGCCATTGCCCGGATGCCAGAAAAAAATGAGCAGGTCTTTCTTTTTATTCACACCAATGTGAGGGAGGATGCCATTACCCTCTATGGATTTCTGGAAGAAGAGGAAAAGGAGCTTTTTCTCATACTGAAAACGGTATCCGGTATCGGTCCAAAGCTTGCCTTGTCAATATTGTCCGGGTTGAAGGTCGCCGATATCTGTCAGGCCATCAGTGCGGGAGATATAAAGCGGTTGACCACTCTTCCGGGGGTGGGGAAGAGAACTGCCGAGCGTATCTGTGTCGATCTCAAGGAAAAAGTGGGACACCTGGCCTATGGTGGAGGAGCCGTGGGCATTACCGCTCCGGTAACTCTTCAGGGTGGCTCTGAGGTCTCCGATGCACTTTCAGCTTTATCAAACCTTGGTTATCCTGATAGTGTGGCTCAATCAGCACTTTCAGCAGTGAAAAAGCAGGTTGGTGACGAAGAATTTGCAAAACTCAAGGTTGAAGATCTTATTCGTCTGGCACTGAGGTCACTTGCATGAATATTGAAGAAGATATTAGCGCAGAAAGCAGACTTGTAAGTCCCGAAATTCAGGCTCGAGAGCCGGGCAACGACAATTCGCTGAGGCCGAAGAGTCTTGATGAGTATATCGGTCAGGAGCAGGTTAGAAGAAGTCTCTCCATCTTTATCCAGGCGGCCCGCGGTCGCGGCGAGCCCCTTGATCATGTTCTTTTTCATGGTTTCCCTGGTCTTGGCAAGACAACGTTGTCTTATATTATCGCCAGTGAGATGGGGGCAGGGATTAAGGTAACCTCTGGGCCTGTTATCGAAAAACAGGGAGATCTGGCCGCTATTCTCACCAGTCTGCAGGAGGGTGATGTCCTTTTTATTGATGAAATCCATCGCCTGAATCATGCCGTGGAAGAAGTGCTCTATCCCGCCATGGAGGATTACCAGCTCGATCTTATCATCGGCCAGGGGCCAGGAGCCCGCTCCGTGAAGATGGATCTGCCCCGTTTCACCCTTGTTGGGGCTACAACCCGGACAGGTTTGTTGACACCGCCTCTGCGGGATCGATTTGGTGTCATACTGCGGCTCGAATTTTATTCAGCGGAAGAGCTTGTTACGATTGTCCAGCGTTCAGGCAGAATTTTAGGCATGCAGATAGACGACAGTGGTGCCCTGGAATTGGGGCGGCGTTCCAGAGGAACTCCTCGGATTGCTAATCGTCTGCTGAGGAGGGTGAGGGATTTTGCCGAGGTTGCAGGTAACAAAATTATCAACAAGAAGGTCGCCGACGATGCTCTGAACATGCTTGGTGTTGATCAATTTGGTCTCGATGACATGGACCGGCGGATCATGTTGACCATCATAGACAAGTTTGAAGGCGGGCCCATTGGACTTGAGACCCTGGCAACGGTAGTCTGCGAAGAAAAAAACACCCTTGAAGATGTGTACGAACCGTTTCTCATTCAATCAGGCTTTATAAAGCGAACGCCACGCGGCAGGGTGGCAACAGCGGTGGCCTATGAACATTTTAAACGGAAAGTGCCCCGTCGGGCTGCAGTTCAGCAGTCACTTTTTGATGAGTGAACAAGCGATTGAAAGGTTTTCTTATGGTCGGCAAGTTTTAGAGAATTGTCAAAGGAAGTTGTTTTCACAGTATTGAGTGAAAAGACTAAACCTGAATTTCTAAGATCCATTTTAGGTATGCGAGGAGCTCATGCGTAAATCACTTGCGGAAATCAGATCAATGAAGAGCAGGGGGGAGAAGATTGCCATGTTGACCGCCTATGATGCGTCAATGGCTCGTCTTCTTTCCGGGTGTGATGTTGATATGCTTCTTGTTGGAGATTCTCTTGGCATGGTCATGCTCGGTTATGACTCAACTGTTCCCGTTACCATGGATGAGATGATTCATCATGCAAAAGCGGTTCGCCGTGGTGCGCCGGAGAGTTTTATCGTGGGGGATCTGCCCTACGGTTCATATCAGACCGGTGTGCGGGATGCGATTAACAATGGCCTGCGATTTTTAAAAGAAGCCGATTGTGATGCGATCAAACTCGAAGGCGGCCTGAATGTCTGCGGTATCGTGGAGGCTCTGGTAGGTGCGGGGATTCCCGTCATGGCCCATATTGGCCTTACCCCCCAGACGGCAAGTCAGCTTGGAGGCTATAAAGTACAAGGCAAAGGGATTGAAGACGCCAGGAGACTTTTGGCAGAAGCAAAGGCCCTTGAAGCAGCTGGAGCCTTTAGTATTATTTTAGAATGTGTCCCTGACACCCTCGCCAAGGTTATCAGTGCTTCCCTGACCATGCCGACAGTTGGCATTGGGGCTGGCGTCCATTGTGACGGGCAGGTGCTGGTAACCCATGATTTACTTGGAATGTTTGAGAAGTTTACGCCAAAATTTGTGAAAAAGTTTGCCGATCTCTCGCCGCTCATTAAAGAATCGATTCGCACATATGGACAAGAGGTGAAGAAGGGAAGCTATCCGGGTATAGAGCATAGCTTTACCAGTCAGACAGATTACAATACCTTGCTTGACTAGAACGGCTGCAGAAGCGCATATATCCAAAATAAGAGTAATAGAGACCAACCGGGCGAACTGAAACCACTCAGTTCGCCTTAGTGCTTTTCAGGACTCATTCCTTCGCCCCACTTTACACCATCCTTTTGCCCCACTTTGCACCATCCCTCATTTTGTCTATTTTTTTATCTTTTTTTCATTATACGTGAATGTATTGAAAATACAGAAGTATTCTCAATAGTCAAACCTATTTATAGCTAGGGTATATTTATCTGTTTTCTTTGAATAATACACTATGTTGTGTGTGTCGACGCAGTTAACCTACAACATGTGGTAAGTTTACCATATCCTCTCTCTCTGCCTATCGTCCTGAAGTTGCGGCTATTTTTTTCTTGACACTACGATTCGAACTGATATAAAAAGGAGTATGGTGGTGCAAAGTGGGGCAGAATGGTTTAGAGTAGTTTTAAAAGGGGTGTCATGGGGCAAAGTAGATTCCGAAGCAGAACAGAGCATATCTTGGATGCGAAGGGGCGATTAAATCTCCCCACTCGTTTTCGCGATGTGCTGCGTGAACTCGGGTCGGACATCCTTATGATAGCGCCCTGGAAAGATCATCTCCGTGCCTACCCCCTTGCAGAATGGGAAATTCTTGAGACGAAATTGCTGACCCATGGTGGAGAGCTTGGGAGCTTTGTCCGCTATGTTGTTGGTGGTGTGAGTGAATGTGTACTGGATAAACAGGGGCGAATCCGTCTTCCACCCGATCTCAGAACCGATGTAAATCTTGATAAAGAAGTGGTTTTAACCGGAATGCTTGACTGGATCGAGATCTGGGACAAAGACGCGTGGTACCGAGAAACGGCGACCACAAGAGAGGGCTTTGAAAATCATAAGGCGAATCTTGCAAAACTGGGAATACTCTGATGATCCATCCCGTAGAAAAGATTCATACCTCGGTGCTTCTCAATGAATGTATGGCGTATCTTCTTCCGACCAGTGGCAAGACCTATGTTGATGGTACCTTAGGTCTGGGAGGGCATACGGAAAGGATTCTGCAGTTATCTGCGCCCGATGGAAAAGTCATTGCCTTTGACTGGGATGAGAATGCTCTAGCAAAAGCGACAGAGAGATTGCAGGGGTTTAAGGATCGGCTACAGATTCAACGCCGTAATTTCGCTGAGATCAGTGCAGGGCTTGACAGTGTCGGTATTGAGCAGGTTGACGGGATGATGATAGACGTTGGCCTTTCTTCTCTGCAGCTGGATATGGGCAATAGGGGTTTTAGTTTCCAGCAGGATGAACTTCTTGATATGCGTATGGATGGCCGCAGGAGTGTAACTGCAGGTTCAATCCTTCAGACGGCATCCGAAGAAGAATTGGCTGACATCTTCTTCTATTATGGTGAAGAGCGGCAGGCAAGACCAATTGCGGCAGCTATAGTTGCCCATCGGAAAACTGAAAAAATTGAGACAACCAAACAACTGGTGGGGGTTGTTGCCAGGGCTGTGCCAAAACGATTTCACCCAAAAAGAATCCACGTTGCAACCAAGGTGTTTCAGGCACTGCGCATTGCAGTGAACACAGAGCTTGAAAATCTAGGAAAAATTCTGGACGACGGTGTGCAATACCTCAAACCGGGAGCCAGATTCTGTGTGATATCCTTTCACTCACTGGAAGACAGGATAGTAAAGCGAAAATTTAGAGACAATGAATTTCTTACGGTGCTGACCGGTAAACCGGTTTTGCCCACAGAAGAGGAAGTAGCAGGTAACCCACGCTCGCGCAGTGCACGACTGAGGGTTGCTGAGAAAAAATAGTCAGATGGAGGGGGAAATATGGAAAATTATAACAGCTTAGGGTCCTATACGCGTTCAACCGTAAAAATAGGTGTTCGACAGCATGTGAGATCCCGCAAAGGGCTAAACCTTGCTGCCAGGCTGGCTGAGTGGAAGCAGGCTGGGAAAATTGTTATCTGGATCCTTCCGGTACTCCTCATATTAAACGTGTTGTGTAGTTCAGCTATAAGCTCTATGGATCATTCAATCACAGAGATGAGTGTGGCCACCCGGTTCCTGGAGACGGAAAACGTAGAATTGCTTGCTGAAAAGGCGATTTTAGGATCTGAACTTAGCGTTAAAAATCTTGCAGCTGAGAAATTAGGTCTGGCAGAAGTGAAACGCGGGCAGGTTGGAGTCTTTAATCGCCAGTTTGGCACTTTTGATTATCGTTAACCGTTGATATGACCAAGCAGTCAAGGCTTCGGGTTCAGAAGACAAGAAAGAACCGCAAGCTGATTTTTTTTCTTGGGCTGCTTTGTGTTTTCTTCTATCAGTGTGAACAGCACTATCATTTATCGTCTCAGTTTGGGGAAATGTTATCCCAGGCGAAGAAAAAATTTGCTGAAAATGCCCTTGACCGGGGGACTATCTACGATAGAAATCTTAAACAGCTGGCCGTTACCATGGAGCGGGTGGCTGTTTATGTCAGAACCCGTGAGATTGATTCTATTGCAGATACCGCGAGTTCGCTTGCCTCGATATTATCCATTGATGGCGACAAGCTCAAAGGGCAATTAGAAAGTGGTGTACTCCGGCTCTGGGTTGCTAAAGACATCAGCCTGGAGCAGGAGCTGAAAATCAAAGATCTTGACCTCCCGGGTATCCATCTGCAAAAAGAAGAGAAGAGATACTATCCCAACGGTAAAGACGCCGCCCATCTGATAGGTTATGTCGAAGACGGCATAGGTCTCTCAGGTGTCGAATATTACTATGATCGTCTTCTTGCCACCAGAAAAAACCAGCAACAGGTAGCACAAAAACCTCTCAGTAATACGCAGGATCTTGTTTTAACAATTGATCTGAAAATTCAAAAAATTCTGGAAGATCTTGTTGCAGCAATTGGCGAAAACCAAGAAGTGCTCAAGGCGGCTGCCTATGTGATCGAGAGTGGTACAGGGGAGCTTATTGGTGGAGCCCAGTATCCGGGATTCGACCCGAACAGCTTTACCAAATATACACAGAGAGCCATAGAAAACATTTTTTTTACCCCGGTGTTTTTGCCCGATACCTTCCGGCTGTTTTTACGTGAAAGCGCTGTCCTGTATGAAATGGCAGATAATAGTAGGGGGCAGCTGCCCTGGAGCCTGATTGAGGAAGCGGGGAGTCTTGGTGGTCAGTTGCGTCTCTGGGAGTGGTTGAAGCTTGGGGATAAGGCAAGAACAGATTTTTTTGCAACCAAGACGTCCTCCGGCAAAATCGTAAAAAAGAGCCAACGGCTGGGAGAAAGTGATATTTCTTTTGGTTTGATCCCGGAATCCACTACACCCATGAGTCTGCTTGCCGGGTATTCCGTTCTTTTAAATGGGGTGAGCGATCGTTCCCCCTTCGTTGTAAAAAAAATTCTTGATATTGAAAGTGGCGAAGAAGTGCTGCTTGAAGGGATGACCGCCGATGAGGGCTATGTTGACAGCTTTCCCCACAAGCCTCTGCCTGAAGTGAGAAAACTCTTTGAAAGCATGGCGGTGAAAGAAGACTCCTCCTCACTTTATTTGCATGATAGTGTTCTTCTCACCACAGATTCTGCTGGGGAATTGCAACAATATCTGGTAAATGAACTCACTTTCGTTACCATTCCTGCGGACAGCCATGAGTTAAATCTGCTGCTTGTCGTTCAGCGTAATCCGGAAACTGTTGAGGAACAAGAGACCAAGAGTCGTCGGGTTGAAGAAATCATTGATGAGAAGGTTGAGCGGATATCGGTGCTTCAGCAAATTTCCTCAACCGTAGCTGATGTCCTGGAGCCTGAACAGCTGAGAATAGGGAATTTTCAGGGGCAGAGCCCTGAAGAATCCTTTGAAGAACCTGGAGAGACTTCCGCAAAAATAATCTCGATTCCGGGAGCAATGCCAGATCTGGTTGGCCTGAGTTTGAGAAAAGGGTTGCGTTTACTCGAAGGCTCTCCAATAGTAATCAGTATAGAAGGAACGGGGAGAATCGTACATCAGTCTCCTCCGCCAGGGACCCCACTTAAGGACAATATGGAATGCAAGTTAGTACTTGAGAGCCAGGAAGACCTCAGTATCGACAAATTGTCTGAAGGCACGTCAAAGAAGTAACTTCAGTTCATTGCAGTAAACAGCAAACTTATTTTGCAGGTAGAGTCTGATGACAATAACTCATAGAGAACACAGTATCGCATCGTTGCTTTCCGGTGTGCCTTGTACTGGGATGCTGAATACCGATGCACAAAAAAATAGTGCAGTACGTGTTAACGGGATTACTTCTGATTCAAGGCAGGTTAGGCCTGGTTTCCTGTTTGTTGCCCTGCAAGGGTCTGGCGCGGATGGACATAGTTTTATCAACAGCGCTATTGGTGGTGGTGCCAGAGTCGTCCTTGGGGTAACAGGTCGTTTAGAAGAAGCTTCACGTTCATATCCGGAAGTCATCTTTCTCGAGGTTGAGAACAGCCACAAGGCGTATGCCAGTATTGCTGCCAATTTTTTTGACAAGCCTGCGACAAAACTCACATTCGCCGCGGTGACAGGGACTAACGGTAAAACCACTGTTACCTACATCGTTGAAGATATACTCAAAGAGGCCGGGAAAAGTGTCGGTGTTATCGGTACAGTCAACAACCGATATACTACCTCGGGTGGGCTGACGACTATTCTACCAACCCGTTTCACAACCCCGGAACCTTTTCTTCTGCAACAGCTTCTCGCAGAAATGGTTGACGCAGGCATTGAAAATGTGGTTATGGAGGTTTCCTCCCATGCCCTAGCCCAGGCTAGGGTGGGAACCCTGAAATTCAGAGCCGCCGCTTTCACCAACCTTTCAAGGGATCATCTGGACTACCACAGGAATATGGCTGAGTATTTTCAGGCAAAAATGCTTCTGTTCAGGCAACACCTGGAGGCTGAAGCGACGGCGGTCATTCCTGCAATAGTGCATGAAGGTGAGGTGGCTGAAATGGTTACACAGCTTCATCAGTGCTGTGTAGATTTGGGCATAGATGTCATCCGCTGGGGAACTGCGGAAACTGCAGAAATCAGATTACTGTCTCACCATTCATCACTGGAAGAAACGACGCTCCATCTGGATATCTTTGGGGATACGGTCTCGGTCAATACCCGGCTTGTTGGATACTATAATATCGAAAATATTATGGTCGCCATGGGGCTGTGCCGCGCTCTGGGAGTGGCTGATAAGGTAATGTGTTCAGCTGTAGCCAAAACTGCCGGGGCACCGGGCCGTCTGCAGCGTATATTTACAAAATCGTGGGGAATTGCGGGGCCGACAGTTTTTGTGGATTATGCACATACGCCGGATGCACTGGAAAAGGTTCTGTCCACAGCAAAGGAGCTGCCTCATAAGGAGCTTTACGGGGTTTTTGGTTGCGGTGGAGACCGGGATAAAGGAAAACGGCCTTTGATGGGAGCCATTGGTGCTGGAACCTGTGATGTCTCAATTATAACGGATGATAATCCGAGAACTGAAGACCCTGATTTTATAGTAAGTCAGGTTCTGGAAGGCGTGAGGTCTGCAGGCAGCGTAATACGTCCGGTTGACTGGCTTATGACGAGAACTGAAAATGAAAGCGGCTGTGTGGTGATACGTGACAGACATAAGGCTATTGAAACCGCTGTAAGAACAGCGACTGCAGGTGATATTGTGGTTATTGCCGGAAAAGGGCATGAGCCGTACCAACTGACCATTAAAGGGAAAAAGTATTTTGATGACAGTATGCAGGCAAAAGATGCTCTGTTTTCCTGGACTGTACCCCATATCTTAGATGCTGTTTCGGGTAAATGTTTCTCGGGGACGAAGAGTGATCGCCTCCTTGGTCCGGTGGTGACAGACAGTCGGTTGAAAACCACAAAAGGTATCTTTGTGGCACTTCAGGGGGATAATCATGACGCTCATGATTACGCCAGCCAGGCTGCCAATAATGGTGCACAATGTCTTATCCTCAATCATCCGGTACTTGACGAAAACTCCGAAATCACGCAGATTATAGTCACTGATACCCTGAAAGCCTTGGGAGATTTAGCCGCTTACCGAAGAAAAAGAGTCGTATCGGAGAACAATCTACCGGTAATCGGTCTTACCGGCAGTTGTGGCAAAACCACTGTAAAAGAAATGATTGCCGCAATTCTCAAGCGTAGATATCCTGAGGGCGAAAACTACCCGGAAAATTGTGTATTGAAAACCGAAGGAAATTTCAATAACCTGATCGGTTTGCCTCTTTCACTTTTACCGCTCAGTGTGAATCACAGGGCTGCAGTGCTTGAAATGGGAATGAATGTGCCGGGAGAAATCAAAAGACTGGCTCAAATAGCGGATCCGGATATCAGCTGTATCACCAATATCCATGGAGCGCATCTCTTGGGTCTTCACTCCATAGAAGGAGTGGCTGACGCCAAAGAGGAACTTTTTCAGGCAACAAAAGAAACCGGTACACTTATCGTAAATCTGGATGATACAAGAATCACAAAACGATCAGAGAAATACAGACAAAAGAAAATTACCTTTGGTGTTCGATGCCTGGTTGAAGGCCTTGTGCCGGATGTATATGCTTCTGATATCCGCTTGATTGATGGAGGTGCACTGACTTTCACCCTGCACTGCCATGACCTGCAAAAGGAGATACATCTTTATATTGCGGGTACGCACAATGTCATCAATGCACTCTGTGCCACAGCGACTGCCATTGCTGCGGGCTGCTCAATAGATGAGATTGCCCTTGGTCTTGCCGATTTTCGAGCCCCTGATAAGCGCATGCAACTTGTGGCTTCAAAGTTTGGTTTTCAAATTCTCAATGATACCTATAACGCCAACCCCTCTTCAATGGAGGCAGGCTTGCGAGCCCTTGTACAGATTGGCTCAGGCAAAAAGATCGCAGTGATCGGTGATATGCTCGAGTTAGGTGATGAATCGGCAAAGGCGCATTACCAGATTGGCAAGTGCGCTGCAGATTTAGGATTGGACTTTGTTGTTTTTTGTGGGGAATGGGGAGAAGAAATAGTAAAAGGAATGACAGAAAACGGTGGGGCTAGAAATTTGATTCTGAGCGTAAAAGACAAGAGCGAGGTTGAAAAATATCTTCATGGCCTCATCGCAGCAAAACAGTTGGGCGATGGCGATCTTGTCCTCTTTAAGGCATCCCGTGGACTACGTTTTGAAACCATGGTCGATACATTTAAACAGTGAGACGCTTCTCCATGGCGCAATCTTCACTGTCGTAGAAAAATCTCCGAGGTATACCCTCTGGGAGTTAAAAAACAGGTATGAAATCAAACTATGTTGTATCATCTTCTCTATCCATTGCATACAAGCTTTAGTGGCTTCAATGTCTTTCGCTACATAACCCTGCGGACCATTGGTGGAGCCGTGACGGCTTTTATCATAATGCTTTTGCTCGGACCCATATTTATCCGTACCATGCGCCATTTCCAGATTGGTCAGGTTGTGCGTGATGATGGGCCGGCAACACATCTGGCCAAGCAGGGAGTGCCTACCATGGGAGGGCTACTCATTCTGGCGGCCATAACCGTAGGGACGGTTCTCTGGGCAAGGCTTGATAACCCTCTTGTCTGGTTGAGCCTCTTTGTCACCCTGTTTTATGGTTGTATTGGTTCAATTGATGACCTGAAAAAGATTACAAAGAAAAGTTCGGCTGGATTAAGCGCCAGGGGAAAACTGATCCTGCAGATTGCCGGAGCCTCTGTGGTAGGACTTTTTATCTATATACATCCAGGTTTTGATGGCCACTTGAGTCTTCCTTTTCTTAAAAATTTCAGACCTGACCTTGGGGTGTTCTATGTGGTTTTTGCTGTTATTGTAATTGTCGGCGCCTCAAATGCGGTAAATCTCACAGACGGGCTTGACGGCCTGGCAGCAGGCCCCACTATCGTCACCACGGCGGTCTATCTGATGTTTTCTTATCTTGCCGGAAATATGGTACTTTCTGATTATCTACAGTTGCCATACGTGGCGGGCAGTGGAGAGCTGGCAATATTTTGCGGCACAATCTTTGGTGCCTGCCTTGGGTTTTTATGGTTCAATGCCTTTCCAGCCCAGATGTTTATGGGAGACGTCGGTTCCCTGGCTCTTGGCGGTGCTTTAGGTGCTATTGCCATCATTATCAAGCAGGAATTTCTCCTTGCCATAGTTGGAGGTGTTTTTGTGATGGAGGCGATATCTGTTATTTTGCAGGTTGGTTATTTTAAGTGGACAAAAGGGAAGCGAATATTTTTAATGGCACCTTTTCATCATCACTATGAGAAAAAGGGCTGGCATGAATCCAAGGTTGTGGTCAGATTTTGGATTGTTTCTATAATTCTGGGGCTTCTGGCTCTGGCGACATTGAAGTTACGTTGATGGCAGATAAAGAACTCATATATCCTGGGCAATCTGTTTGTATCCTCGGTCTTGGAGTTACCGGCAAAGCCGCTGTCAGATACTGTCTGGCAAGAGGGGCTAAGGTTAGAGTCTCTGATGCAAGGTCTGAGGAGCGTTTTTTGCTGGATGAGAGCCAGTTTATACAGGAACATGCGCTGGAATGGGAGGCTGGGGGGCACAGTTTCGACTTCATTGTACAGAGTAAGGTGCTGTTGCCAAGTCCTGGGGTGGACCTGAGAGGACCGTTATATGCATCCCTTCGACAGGTCGGAGTGGTAATCGCGGGAGAACTTGCCGTTGTCGCTCATGAGTTTAATGTTCCCGTGGTGGCTGTTACGGGTACCAATGGAAAAACCACAGTCACCACTCTCATAGGAGAAGTCCTTGCCGCAAATGGCAAGAAGGTTTTTGTCGGAGGAAATATAGGTACACCACTGTATGAATATTGTCTTGCCAGTGATTCCTATGATGTTGTTGTTGTTGAAGTATCAAGTTTTCAGCTCGAAGCCTCAGGCGACTTTGCCCCGGATATAGCAATCCTGCTCAATGTTACACCAGATCATCTTGACCGTCACGAATCCATGGCAGGTTACATTGCCGCAAAAGAGATGGTATTTTCAAAGCAGTCGGTGGGGCAGCTTGCGGTTATAAATGGAGATGATCCGTACTGCGGACAGGTTGTTGTCCCTAAAGGTGTAAAGGTGGAGCGGTTCAGTACCTCTGATGATTGCTCACTGCAAATCACCGATAGGATGTTCAGGCTTGCAACAGATACTGGAAACCGAGAAGATTTTCTCTATGAATTTGCAGATTCAGGAGGCTTTGCCGCTTATAATTTTGCGGCTGCATTTCTGGCTCTGAGGCGATTGGGACTGACCCAACCACAAATTGACAAAGGTTTTCGGTTATTTCGCACTCTGCCACACCGTCTTGAGTTTGTCGCAAAGCATCGCGAGGTGTCCTTTGTCAATGATTCCAAAGCCACTAATACCGGCGCCGTTGTTGGAGCATTGGAGAAAATGCCCCAGGGTGTGGTTCTTATTGCAGGGGGGCGTGGTAAAGGTGATGATTACCGTCTTTTAAGAAAAAGTGTTGCGGAAAAAGTGCATACCGTGGTCCTCATAGGGGAAACGGCGGAAGAAATACGAGAGAGCCTTGCTGACGTCACGGTATGTCTGCAGGCGAAAACAATGGAAGAGGCCGTGAGCAAGGCTTTTGCTGCTGCTGCTGCCGGAGAAACGGTGTTACTTTCTCCGGCATGTGCAAGTTTTGACATGTTTAACAGTTATGGTCACAGAGGTAATGTTTTTAAGGCCGCAGTGCAGGAACTTAACAGTCAGAGACAAATGCATGGAGGTTGCTGAGTTGACCAGAGGAAACAATATACGTCTCCTGCTGACTGGTGGAGGAACAGGAGGCCATCTTTTTCCTGCAGTGGCGACGGCCCAGGAGTTTCAAAAGCAGTTCCCTGGGACAACGGTGCTTTTTGTCGGAACCAAGAGAAAAGTTGATACAGCCTCTCTTCTGAACTATGGTTACGAGAGTAAGACCATTGATTGTCACGGGGTGAAGGGCAAAAATATTGTTCAGCTGATCAAAGCCATCGTAACCCTTCCAAGGGCATATCTGCAGGCATTGCGAATTATCAAGGAGTTCAGACCGGACGTAATCTTAGGTGTCGGTGGTTATGTGACGGGGCCGGTCGTTTCCGCTGGAAAATCCATGGGGATTCCCGCTGTGATCCACGAACAAAATTCTGTACCCGGTCTTGCCAATAGAAAACTCGGGGCAATCGTCAATAAAATCTGTCTATCGCTACCTGGAAGCGGTGATCATTTTGATCAGGGCAAAATAGTCTATACCGGAAATCCAGTTCGCTCCGATATCAGGGCTCTTGCAGGACAAAGGACTAAAGCTCGAGGAGAAAAACGGACCATTCTTATTCTCGGGGGAAGTCAGGGAGCAAAGGCTATTAACGAGATACTTCCTTCAGCTATTGCCTTACTTGGCGCAGAGCGTATAGGCTCTGTCAAAATTATCCACCAGGTCGGTGATAAAGATGTGGATGGAGTAAGGGATGCTTACAAGGCTTGTGGTGTTGAAGCTGTCGTTGAACCTTTTTTCAGGAAGATGGAGCTTGTGTACAGCCAGGCTGATCTGGTGGTATCCAGGGCCGGGGCGACGACACTTGCAGAATTGTCTGTTCTAGGCAAACCTGCTATTTTAATACCGTACCCCTATGCGGCAGATAATCATCAGGAAAAAAACGGTCAATACTATGTTTTAGGAGGAGGCGCCCTGCAATTTCAACAGAAATCGCTCACTGCCAAAAAACTTGGAGATGTCGTGGCAGAGCTGTTGTTTGATGAGACAAAACTCATGAATATGTCCGCTGCAATGAAAAAATTATCGTTTCCGGATGCGCCTGAACGTATTGTCGCATGCTGTCTGGAGCAAATAAAGGGTCGCAGATAATGTACCGGAAAAACAAACATATTCATTTTGTCGGGATTGGTGGTATCGGGATGAGCGGTATTGCAGAACTGCTGTTAAACCTGGGATACACCGTATCCGGCTCTGATCTATACCTGTCACCGATTACCGATAAGCTCGTCAAGCTGGGCGGAACAGTTTTTAAAGGCCACGATGAAAGATGGGTTAAAGGTGCAAATGTTGTGGTGACCTCATCGGCCATCTCAAAGGATAATCCCGAGGTCGTTCAAGCCAATGCTGAGGCGATACCGGTTATCATGAGAGCTGAGATGCTTGCAGAGTTGATGCGTCTTAAAAAATATGGAATTGCGATAGCGGGCAGCCATGGTAAAACTTCAACGACATCCATGGTCAGCTCCATGCTTGCCTCAGCGGGTCTTGACCCGACCATAGTTATCGGTGGTAAAGTCGATGCCCTTGGGGGGAATGCAAAACTTGGCCAGGGTGAGTTTCTGGTTGCAGAAGCAGATGAAAGTGACGGATCATTTCTGAAACTCTCTCCCGTGGTAGAGGTTGTCACAAACATTGATCTGGAACATCTTGATTATTATAATGATATTGAACATATAAAGGACACTTTTCTCCAGTTTATCGACAAGATTCCTTTTTACGGAGCGGCAATTCTTTGTCTCGATGATGTTAATATTGCGGATATTCTTCCGCAGATCAAAAAAAGGACCCTGACCTATGGTTTAACGCCCCAGGCTGATATTTTTGCCGAAAAAATTATCTGGCGGGAAGGTCGGGTTCAGTTTGTTGTCAAAAACAGTACAGGTGAGCTTGGTGAGCTGTCAATTACTCCTCCCGGCATTCATAATGTGTACAATGCACTTGCTGCAGTTTGTGTTGGACTGGAACTCGAGCTCGGTTTTGCTCAGATCAAAACAGGCCTTGAAGGTTTTGCTGGCGTCCAGCGAAGAATGGAGAAGAAAGGGGAGAAAAAAGGAATTACCGTCGTTGATGATTACGGCCATCATCCTACGGAAATCAAAGCAACTCTCGACGCAATAAAGCAGGCATGGCCTGAAAAAAGACTCGTCGTCCTTTTTCAGCCCCATCGTTATTCGAGGACCAAAGCTTTGTTTAAGGACTTTCAAACCTGCTTTCACAAGGCAGATGTCCTGGTTATGTGTGATATCTATGCTGCTTCAGAGGCGCCCATTGAGGGGGTGTCCAGTGAGACGCTCCTCGAAGCCACCCGGCAACATGGGCAGCGGTATGCACACTATCTGGCTGATGTCGGAGCCATGGCACGCAATCTTTTGCCAATAATAAAAGAGGGGGATCTGGTGCTGAGCCTTGGAGCAGGCAATATTGTCAGGGTCGGGGAAGAACTCCTTGAACTCCTTGATGGACCTTTGGATGTAATATGATAACTCCCGATCTTCGCAAAAGACTAGAAGACATCTCCTGCGGAGAGGTTCGGTTTGCCAGCAGGCTTGCACCATACACCTCCTTTGCCATAGGTGGCCCTGCAGACGCCCTGGTATCTGTTCAAAATAAAGAAATGCTCATCTCCCTGCTGGAATTATTGCGGGGGGCTTCTCTCCCCTGGAGAGTGATAGGTAAGGGAAGTAACCTGCTGGTGAGTGATGCTGGGTACCGTGGAGTAGTTATTGTATTAAAGGGGAGTTTTACCAGGATCGGCACGCCTGAGCAGATTGGAGAGGATATCTTCAGGTTGTCTGTCGGAGCAGGATGTAGTGTAACCAGACTCAATACACACTGTTGCAGGATGGGCCTGACGGGAGCGGAGTTCAGTTATGGAATTCCTGGAAGTTTGGGTGGTGCGGTTTTCATGAATGCTGGTGCCTGGGGCGGGGAGATGTCTCAGCTTGTGACAGATGTCGGCCTGGTCACCATAGACGGTTACGAAAAACTTACCGCAGAATCCCTTGATTTTTGCTATAGAAAATGGCCAGGTTTTCAGTCCTATATTGGTCGGGCAGTTATAGTGGATGTGGGCCTCAAACTTCGGCCAGGTGATTCTGGGGCCATCAGAGAAAAACTTGATGACCTTTTGCAAAAAAGAAACCTACTCCATCCTCATAAGCATCCCAGTGGAGGGTCCTTTTTTAAAAATCCGGCTGGTGACAGTGCAGGAAGATTGATAGAAGCCTGTGGACTGAAAGGGAGAGCGGTTGGTGGTGCGATGGTTTCCGAAAAGCATGCAAATTTTATCATTAATACCAAGCAGGCAACGGCTGCGGATGTACTTCAACTTGCGGATATTGTGTCCCAGGAAGTGAAAAAACGTTTTGGTTTTACTCTTGAGCCGGAAATACAGATCATCTAAACTACCCAGCAGGAATTCAATCTGTAAGGTACTATAATGAACCAGAACTTGTTCCAAAGTGCCAGTTACGATCAAGTCAAGACTGTCTCTGTTAAATTGTAACCGCGGATCGCTATGAATATGTACGCTCGTATAAAACAGATTTTTGCAGCAACGCCAGGGAACAAAAGGAGTAAATACCAGGCGGGGGATATCTCCCTTCGGAATATACCCGGCAAAAGTAGAGAGTATGGAACTCCTAAAACCAGGCGGTCGAGTCTGCGGCGTTTTATAAAAAGGAACGCTCCCGCAGAAAAAAACGTGTATTCATCCCGGGATGAGACGAAAAGTTATAAAAATCTTGTTCGACTGCTGGTCTTTGCAAGTATACTGATTGTTTTTGTTATTTCCGGGGGGACGGGGCGTATAGAAAAGAGGCTGCAGCGAATTGAATACTTTAAGGTTGCTGAAATCAGCATATCTGGGGAATCGGTTCTTTCCAGGGAAGAGTTGAGGTCGACCGCCGGGGTAATCGCTCATCAGACAAGTCTGATTGGCCTGGATACCAAAGAGTTAGAAAAAAAATTACTTGCAAACTCCTGGGTGGCGCAGGCAAAAGTTCGGCGTAACTGGCCTTCTGGAATTGTGATTGATGTCGTAGAAAATATTCCTCTTGCCATTCTTCACCAGAAGACCACGGAGGGGACAGAATTATTTTATATCGATAAGAGGGGCAGGTCTTTCCTCTCTGTAAACCCTGGCTCTAAGGTCGATTTTCCGGTGATCACGGGCTTGTCTGATATAGAAAAACAAGAAACTCGTGATGCGGCATTACAGGAGGTCCTTATCTTTTTAAACAAGGCAAGAAGAAATGATCCCCATCTTCCTGTTCAGTCATTGTCTGAGATTCACGTAACCAAGGAGGGTGAATTGGTTGTGTATCTTGTAGAATATCCGTTTCCAATTTTCTTTGGAAATGGTAACACTAAACGTAAGTATGGAAGACTTGTCGAGGTTCTTAAAGCACTGTATAAAAAAGAGAAAGGCAAGGATTTGATTTCAGAAGTTAAATATATTCAGATGGATTATCTGCAGGATAAAGTGCTTGTAGCACAAAGCGGTCAGGGTTGAGTAAAACGAATGGATGAAAAAAAATTAGATCTCGATGTAGATAATATGGACATACAAGTCTCCCAGGAACCCATCGAACATGTCAAAGACATCGGTGAGCTGGTTGTCGGCCTCGACATTGGGACAACCAAAATCTGTTGTGTGGTGGGAGAGGTTGTTGATAGCGGTATAAACGTGATTGGCGTTGGAACTGTACCCTCTCAAGGACTGAAAAAAGGTATTGTAGTCAATATCGAAAGTACTGTCGCATCCATTCGGGAGGCCGTTCATTTAGCAGAAGAGGATGCGGGTTATGACCTTCAATCCGAGTATGTGTATGTGGGAATTGCAGGTAACCATATAAAAGGATTTAACAGTCCTGGAATTGTTGCGGTAAATAATCGTGAGATTAAACAGGCCGACATCAACGAGGTGATTGCTGCTGCCAGAACAGTTAAAATATCTGAAAATCAGCGAATCATCCATGTCATGCCCCAGGAATACATGGTGGATGATCATACCGGAATACAAAATCCGATAGGGATGACCGGGGTTCGTCTTGTAACAAATGTGCATATTGTGACGGCTGATATCGCAGCAGTACACAACCTTGTCACCTGCTGTAATAAGGCGGGGCTTGAGGTGGCCGATCTTGTTCTTGAGTCCATCGCGTCTTCCCACGCCGTTCTCAGTAAAGATGAAATGGAACTTGGCGTTGCCCTTATTGATATCGGTGGCGGCACGACTGATCTTGCCGTTTTTTGTGACGGAACTATACGCCACACCTGTGAGATTGGTCTGGGAGGCCATAATCTGACCAACGACCTTTCAGTTGGCCTTCGAACGCCTCTTCAGGAAGCAGAGCGTCTGAAGGAGGATTATGGTGGAGCTATTTCTTCGATTATAAAACCAAACCTTGTTGTTGATGTTCCAACCGTCGGTGATAGAGAGCCCAGAAAGGTGACTCAGAAGGTTCTCGTGGACATCCTGGAGGCACGTGTTGTAGAAATCCTTGAGATGATGAACAGTGAATTAGTGGCTTCTGGACAGAAAAATAAGATTAATGGTGGTGTTGTTATAACAGGGGGCACCGCGCTTCTTGCAAATCTTGTCGATCTTGCAGAACAAATATTTGATTTACCCGTTAGAATTGGCTATCCTACCGGTATTACAGGAAAGACAGGCGCCCTCCATTCGCCAAGATGTACCACGGCAGCAGGGCTGGTTCTTTATGGAAGAAAAAATAATGATGTTGCTGGCCGACCTGAGAGCACGGTTTTGAGCAGGGTGAAAGATTGGCTCAAAAAAATTATGTAAATAGTTTTTAGTGTTTGAGTGGAGATTTTAAGATGTGTAGTATTTATGGGATTATTGTTGAACTTTATATCCATGAAAGTGGTTGCTTAAGGAATAGATGAGGGGGTTGTTATGCCGTTTAGAATACCAGAATCGGAAGGCGTAGCCGTAGTCAAGGTTTTTGGTGTTGGTGGTGGAGGGGGAAATGCCATCAATACAATGGTTGCCAATAGATTGCAGGGCGTTGAATTTATTGCAGCCAATACCGACAAGCAGGCGTTAAATCAATCCAAGGCAGATATCTGTCTGCAGATTGGCCCAAGTATTACCAAAGGGCTCGGTGCCGGAGCGGATCCGGAAACCGGTAATATGGCTGCTATGGAATCCGTGGAAGAGATCAAAGAAGCCTTAAAAGGCAGTGATATGGTCTTTGTCACTGCAGGACTTGGCGGGGGGACTGGAACTGGTGCCGCACCCATTGTGGCAAAAGTAAGTAAGGAACTGGGAGCTCTGACCGTAGCTGTTGTCACCAAACCATTTAGTTTCGAGGGTAAATTTCGCGCTCGAAACGCAGATGCGGGCTGGGCTGAATTACAAAAATATGCTGATACCATAATAACGGTTCCCAATGACCGTCTGCTCTCCATCATGCAGAAAAACAGCAAGCTCTCTGATATGCTTGCCATGGCTGATAACGTTCTTTTGCAAGCCGTTAAAGGTATTACCGACCTTATCAATGTGCCAGGTCTTATTAATGCCGATTTTGCCGACTTACGAACGGTTATGCAGGAAGTTGGTCCAGCTATCATGGGTTCGGGAGTGGCTGTTGGTGAGGGGCGCGCTGCGGAGGCTGCAAGAAAGGCCATCGATAACCAGCTCCTTGAAGATTTTGGTATTGATGGTGCAAGAGGTCTTCTCATCAATATCTCCGCCTCTCAAGAAACGTTTACCATGGCTGAGTTTATGGAGGCTTCTGCCCTTATTCAGGACAAAGTTGATGATGATGCGAAGGTGGTTATCGGCGCTCTCTACGATGATGCCCTGGGTGACGAACTCCATGTGACAGTTATCGCCACAGGTGTTGGTAATATGATTGATAAGCAGGATACGATAAATCCGGTTCAGGACCGTATGAGTAAACCTGTTCCTGTAAAAAAAGAGTCGGAGCCGGTCATGAAGGGTACTCCTGCCTCTCCAAACAATCATCCACGGGTGGCCCGTCTTCCAGGCTCAAAATTTGATGCCTTGGATAGTCTTGGGGCATCAAATGTTCCGGAAGGTAAGACCTCGAACTCGCTCAACTGGAATGACGAGTACCTTGAGACACCAACCTACCTCAGGAAAAAAGCTAATTGAGGTGATCTTTTCCAGGCACCGGGGTAAAAGAGACGGGGCAGGCCGACTCTTTTACCTCCTTTTCAAGCGGCACCGATTGTTACACCTGACCCTAATGCCGTAGACTGCAATGGCATAATTGGCAGCGGTTTTCCTATGGGCACCTATCAAGCTTCCACCTCTTTTGTTATCTGTCCGCAGAACAACACCCGCCGGTTTCGATATCTGTTTTTCCGACTGGAGCCAAACCGATGACTGAGAAATATTCCTTTAACGTCATCAAAGATGCTGACCCAGGCTCCGGCCTGGGGTCATTTAAGCTGGTAAAATACTTCTCTTTTTCAAGTCTTGGGGTCTTCCTGCTCTTCACTCTCATTTTATCGTGGCTCATTTCCGACAACGCCCGTAAAGTTATGTTGGAACAGAATGAGGAATACTCGCTGCTTCTTGCTGAAAATATCAACCAGCAGGTTTTTAGACGCTTTGTCCTGCCCGCCGTTATTCGTTATGGTGGTATTGCCCTTCGAAAACCTGAGCAGTTTGAGCTGCTTGATTCTGTAATAAAAAGTGTCACTCAGGGGATGAAGATCCGCTCCGTGACCATCTATGATTCCTCTCGAAACATCATATCGTATTCCACTATACCAGAGTTGATCGGCCAAAAAGATATGGGCAAATTTGAGTACCAGATGGCTCTTGAAGGGGTGCCAAATTCCCGGCTCATCTACAGTGGTTCGGTACTGAGTCTCCTGCATCTTATGGATGAGGTCAAATGTGATCTGAAGACCTTCATCCCCTTCAAACAGGTAAGAAATGATGGGGAAGGGGAGCTGATCATGGGGGTGATTGAGATTGAAAAAGACCTTTCAAGGAACTATTCTCATATTATAAAATTCCAGGGCCGCATCATTGTTGTTTCCAGTCTGGTTATGGGGATTCTTTTTCTTGTACTGCGCTCAATTGTTTCCAGGGCTGGCGAAAAAATCGAAAAACGTGCAATCGAGCGTCAGAGACTTGAGGAGAAACTTAATCAGGCTGAACGTCTTGCACATCTGGGGACGATGGTGGCAACAGTCAGTCACGAGATCAAAAGTCCCCTTGGTATCGTGAGAAGTACCGCGGAGATACTCGGCAAAAGGATTCAGAAAATAGCCCCGGGAAATGAACACCTCGCGAAGATTATCGTGGATGAGACCGTACGACTCAACAATATTGTCGTTGAATTTCTGGATTTTGCAAGGCCTCAGCAACCGAATCTGCAGCAAAGAGGAATCAACGATATCGTGCGCAAGGTACTGGAGTTTATTTCCCCAGAACTCAAACGTAAGAATATCGATCTGATAGCTGATCTTTCACCAGATCTCTCACCAAACGATATCGACCATGATCTGTTCTACAGGGCGCTGTTGAATATTTTTGTGAACGGCATGCAGGCAATGGAGGAGGGGGGGGAGTTTCAGGTTACGACTCGAAAGAACGGCGAAGGGGCGAATGAAATCACCATACGTGATACCGGAAATGGCATGTCCATGGAAAAAGCAAAAAAAATATTTGAGCCTTTTTTTACCGACAAGAATAAAGGAACCGGACTTGGTCTTGCCATTACCAAGAACATTATAGAGAGTCATGGTGGCAAACTTACCGTTGAAAGTGTCGAAGGAGAAGGGACAACCTTCACCATTACCTTTCCTGTGGTTTGATGAGTGTATTTTTTGACGTTCACGGGCTGTCTTTTTTAGACTGTGGTCCCTATTCGTTTTCTCTTGAAAGGGGACAATGTCTTGGCATCAGTGGTCCGTCAGGTGTGGGCAAGACCCAGCTGTTTCGTGCCCTCTCCGATCTGATTCCTTCAACGGGGGAAGTCCTTGTAAACGGGGTTTCAAAGGCTCAGCTCGCCGCCCCTCGGTGGCGTTCTCAAGTTACTATGCTGCCGACAGATTCCGTCTGGTGGTATGATGAGGTTGGTGCTCATTTTACCTCTCCTGAAAGCCTGGCCTATTTGCAGGAGATGAGCCCGCAACTGGGCCTATCTGAGCAAATAGCGGATTGGCAGGTGAGTCAATTATCCACCGGTGAGAAGCAGCGGCTTGCTCTGCTGAGAAGCCTGCAGATTCGTCCTGATATTCTTCTTCTTGATGAACCCACCTCAGCGCTTGATGTTCATAACACCCAGTTGGTTGAGACATTGCTGTTGAGGTTGAAAAATAAGGAGCAGCTCACCCTTTTGTGGGTAAGCCATGACCAGAGTCAACTTGCACGTGTCAGCGATAGAATCCTTTATATGGCAAAAGACAAAATGACTTCAGTAGCACCAGGCGTGGGAGATTAGTCGGTGGTACATACAGGCGGTGTCATAAGTTTGAGCAGTTTTGATCTGCTTTTGGCCTCTTTGCTCATGATAGTTCTGGCCCTTCTCAGTTTATTTTTAAAACTTGGGCTTGAAAAGAAAATCATTGTATTTTCTGTTAGAATGACGGCACAGCTTCTTCTGATCGGCCTTGTTCTACGCTATCTTTTTTCAAGCACCAGCTTTCTGCTGGTGTTCCTCATGTCCTTCTTCATGCTCTGTGCCGCTGGACGTGAAGTCTATGCGAGACAAAAGAGAAAAATTAAAGGTCTGGCCGGCTATATGATCAATACCGGTGCCATGTTTGTCTCTTCCTTTTCTGTAACCTTCATTGCACTCTGGGTCATAATTGATGTCCAGCCCTGGTATAGTCCCCAATATGCGATTCCCCTGCTTGGTATGTTGCTGGGGAATACCATGACAGGTATTGCCCTGGCTGTAGATCAGATGACGGATCAGCTTTATCGTCGTAAAAGTGAAGTGGAACAGAGATTACTCCTGGGCCAGGGCTGGAGAGATGCAAGCATTGATATACGCCGGGACTGTATCCGTACCGGCATGGTCCCCATCATTAATTCGATGGCTGCAGCAGGTATTGTCAGTTTACCCGGCATGATGACGGGTCAGATTCTAGGAGGAACCCCACCTGTTGAGGCGGTGAAATACCAGATTCTGATCATGTTTTTGATTGCCGCTGGTACAGGTCTTGGGGTTATTTCAGCTGTCTGGGCGTCGGGCAAGGTACTTTTTGACAACAGGGAGCGGTTGCGACTCGATCTTATCCGATCCGGTAATCGATAAAGTGTCGATTTTGTTCAAAAGGGCTTGAGGTTTAGAGTCAATATTGTACATATGATTATAACTACACGGTGAAACAGAACAACTCCGTTTTATTTTTCTAATTACTAATTTGTATTTTTAGAGGGAAAGCAATGGGCAAAAAGATAGTGATCATTGGTGGAGTCGCCGCAGGGCCAAAAGCTGCCTGTCGGATAAAAAGATTAATGGCTGATGCTGAGGTGACACTCGTGGATCAGGATAATCTCATCTCATACGGTGGCTGTGGCATTCCGTATTATGTTGCAGGTGATGTTTCCGACGAAAAAGAATTACGATCGACAAGTTTCCATATGGTTCGCGATGAATATTTTTTCGAAAATGCCAAAGGAGTCAAAACTTTGACTTCAACCAGAGCTTTGTCCATTGACCGCAAGGCTAAAACGGTTCTCGTGGAGAGTCTTGCAACAGGGGTACAAACACATCTTCCCTACGATACCCTGATGCTTGCCACAGGAAGTAAGCCGATAGATTTGCCAATACCTGGGACCGATGCGCCAAATGTCTTTACCGTAAGTGATCTCCACAAGGCCATTGCCATCAAAGAAATGATTGCCAAAGGTAAGGTTGGTAAGGCCGTGGTTATCGGCGGAGGAGCCATAGGTATAGAGATGGCCGAAGCCTTTACCGATCTCTGGGGGGTTGAGACCGCGCTCATTGAATATATGGATCAGGTGTTGCCGAGAATTGTGGATAAGCCTCTGGCAAGGATGATGGAAAAGAATCTCCGGGATAGCAACGTGGAAGTCTTTCTGGGGGAAGGTGCAGAAGAGATCCTGGTAAAAGATGGCCTGGCCGTCGGAGTACGTACCGGTAAAAGGACGCTTGACGCTGATCTTGTCATCATAGCGGCTGGAATCAGACCAAGAGGAGAGCTTGCCAAAGAAGCAGGGTTACAGACTTCCGACCGTGGAGCTATTACGGTAAACGAAAGAATGCAGACCTCCGACCCGAATATCTATGCGGCAGGCGATTGCGTTGAGATTACTCATCTTGTTTCCGGGAAAAAGTTTGTTGCTCCGTTTGGTAGCATGGCCAACAGAGAAGGCCGGGTTGCTGCAGATAATATGGCAGGGATTCCCTCAATTTTTAAGGGTGGAGTAGCAAGTTTTATTGTGAAAGCCTTTGATGTTGCTGTTGGTTCAGTTGGACTGAGCTATGAGATGGCACTTGCAGAGGGATTTGACGCCGGTTTTTCCCTCTCCTCCCCTGCAGACAGGGCGCATTTTTATCCGGGACAGGCGATTATTATTATAGAACTGGTCTTTGATAAAAAGACCCGTCGCGTCCTCGGACTGCAAGGAGCAGGCCCCGTAAATGACGGGCTCTCCGTGCGTCTTGACGCTGCGGCTGTAGCTATCTCTGCGGGTGCAACTATTGACGACTTTGGTACCATAGAAATGGCTTACTCTCCGCCATTTTCCCCAGCCATTGACCCGATCAATGCTGCCGCCTATATTGCAGACAACCTGTGTGGCAATAGAATGCACCAGATCGAGATAGATACCTTCAATGAGTGGCTGAATGCACCTAAAACCAATAAGGACTGGGTTGTGATCGATGTACGCCATGCCGTGGAAGCGACGCCTTTTGCCGAAAAATTTGGCGACGACCTGTGGATATCTCTTCCCTATGATCAGGTCAGGGCTCGGTATACTGAACTGCCAAAAGACAAGAAAATGATCATTTTCTGTAATGCGGGATCACGATCGTTTGAAGTGCAGGTTTTTCTCAACTCTGTAGACATTAAAGACACCCTGGTGGTACCGGGAGGCTTTAACGTAATCCGCCGTATGGGTGTAGACTGGCTTCCCGTATAATTATTCGAGCGTAGAGTAGTCTGTCTTTTAGGCCCCTACTACTTTGTCGACCTGGTCTTACAGGTAAAATTCTTTGCTGAATTAGACAAGTGATAGGGGCCTGTGCTATTATAAGCCGACTGATGGGGATGACCCAGCAATATGTTCAACATAAATACAAAATTTTCTCTTCAGAGGTTAGAATGGCTGAACTGAACGCACAGCACATGATCGAAGAAATTCAGGATAACATTAAAACAGGTGACGCTCTCAAAGCCCGGCTTGTTCTGTCTCATATGGGAGGCGTGGACCAGAAATCACAAAACCGCCTTATTTATCTGCTCTCCCGCGCTGACGTTGATTTTTCTGTACCTCTTTTTCTCTTTATTTTGCAGGAGCATCCTGAAATAGTTGAAGAGATGCCCATAATACGTGACACCCTGCTCTCTATTTTGCTTGCCTATCCTGAGAAGCTGGTTGAATTCCTCGATTCTCCTGCAATCGGCGATAGAACCGAGTTGATCCGGGTGGTGGGAGAATTAAAATTCGAATCAGCAGTCCCTAAGCTTTTAGAAATAATTACTACCTGCGATAATGAGGCGGAGATTCACACCATTATAGAGACTCTTGGTCTCATTGGCGATCCGGAGTCGATTAATACCCTGACAGATTATCTCTATGCGGCCAATCGGGAGCTTATCACCGCCGCTGTTTTTTCACTCGGTCAGGTCGGAACACCGACTGCGATGCACCGGCTGGCCGAAAGAATGGGTACAGACAACGAAATTGATTATATGATTCTCTCTATCTTTGCTGAAGTGCAGGATCAGATCTCACTGGAAAAACTCAATGATACCATCCGCTCTCATTATGCCCACATGCGGAGCTTTGCGAAATCTGAACTGGTAAAAATCGGACCCAAAGCAGTTCCTGTTCTTATAGAAAATCTTCATCGGGACGATCCTGATTTTTTGATTCATACTTTAAACGTGCTGGGGGATATTGGCGATGAGTCTGCGGTGGTACCCATTAGAAAACTTCTTGGGAATGAGCCTAAGAGCGCAAATGTTCGTTTTGCCGCCTATGAGGCCCTTGCTCTTCTGCCATTGAAAAAAGGTGCATATACGCTTACTGCCGGTCTGACGGACCGTGAGGATCATGTCTGTGTGGCAGCCGCCCGGGCAATCGATAAAAATTTTTCACCGATTCTTGGTGCGGGTATTAAAAACCTTCTGCGTGGTCCTGAAAACGAGGCAAGACACATCGCCAAGATTATTGTCAACGCCCAGGTCGACAATATCTTTTTAAATCTGGCAGACGATGAGGTCTTTGAAGAACTGGCTCTTGTGTACCTGCCCCATACCCATAAAGATATTCGGGACCACTATTATCAACTGCTCAAGGAGCATGGTAAAAACAGTTTTGCCCAGAAAATTACCGGTGAAGAGGAACATACTGTACGGCCAAAAATTGTGGCGGTTGATGACTCGAGAATGATCCTTAATATCTACAAGGCAACCCTGCATGAACTTGGTTACGATCCTGTACTGTTTGAGTTTCCAGCCTCAGCTTTAGAATGGCTGGCGACAGAAAAGCCTCTCATGCTGCTCACCGATTTGAATATGCCAGCGATAACCGGCATACAGCTGACAGAAAAAGTAAGAGAAAGGTACAGTTCAAAATTGTTACCCATCATTATGGTCACTACCCAGAATGAAAGCAAAGACAACGAGGCAGCTCATATGGCTGGAGTTGATGCAATTCTGCATAAACCGTTTAATGCTGTAACGCTTGGAGAGGCTATTAAAAAGCTTCTCAAAAAGGTGGCTCAGTAAACCGCTCAAAACCGTTTCCGACATCTTCTGGCCTGTGTGCATCGGATCCCAGCTGAAAGGATAATCCATGTGCCTGGGCCAGAGAGCGTATCCTGGTGTCTGGAAATGGTTCTCCCCTGATTTTTATCCCTGAGGTGTTGATCTCAAGGATCATGTTTTTTGTTGCAGCTGTCCTGAGAATCTCATCTATTTTCAGATAATGCTGGTCGTTGAGATGATGCCCTGGTACCCAGCGTAAAGCAGCATCAAGGTGGCAAAGCAGCGAGCCGCTCAGAACACTAATCGCCTCATGCAGCGTCTCGAGGTACATGCTAAAAAGCTTTTCTGGACCAAGCCTGAGCGCTCTTTCGATATGCTCAGGTCTTCTACTGAGAAGATTGAGGTGCTGCTCTTCGTCTTTGATTTTTAGAAAATGGCAGGAAATGCCGATCTGATCCCAGTTTCTGGCAGACAGTCTTGACTGGAGTCTTTTTTTGCAATCGGGATTGTAGCCACATTCGACCCCAAGACCGATCCTGATGAGGTTCCGGTATTTATTTTTCAGGCGCAGACCTTCGCTGAAATAGAAGTCAAAATCTTTTTCAGACAGCCAGGAAGGGTGGGGGGTAACAATACCTTCCTCCATGTGCTCAAGAAAGATAATGTGTTGTAATCCTTTTTGTACAGCTGCCTGTACGTATTCTTCCATCTTGCCTTCCGCGTGCCCGCAAAGACTCGTGTGGACGTGGGTATCACAAAAAAAAGGGAGATTGAGTGCGGACCCCGAACCTGTCATGATCTGGGTCGGGGGTGCAGGTGTGCTGTAATATCAGGCATTTCCTTTTGGGAAAAAATGCAGGGTACCATCGATGTCAGAAGTGTCACAAAAATGACCGCGTTCGAGCTCGAAATCAAGGTATTCCTCAATGCCTTCAATCTTGAGGGAAATTGCCGGCCCGTCATGAAGATGATAAATTACCGTATCAACATGGGTTAAGTCTATGGCTCTATAAAATATTTTTGGTTTATGCAAAATCTTTACTGCTCCAAGTTACTGGCTGAAGGTTAATAATGTGGTACAACTGTCTGTGATATACGAAAAAAAACGTAAAACTGCAAGAGATTAGGTGGCTGGGATGCAGCAATTCTACAGGAAAACTGAAGGAAGAAGCACTTTGTAGTGAAAGTCGGATGCATCGGTTTGTTGGTAGATCGAATTAGGTTTACACGAGCGTACCATCTGTTTATTATACGCGGCTATATGGAAAAATCGAAACTCCCGTGCGGGGTCCAAAATAATATTTTATCTAGGTGGTGTAATGAGTAATGAAACAAATAACGTAAAAGAGAAGATGCTCTTTGGCAAAGACAAAAATCCATCTTCAATCGAACCGAAAAAGCTTACTCTGGACAGTCATATCAAATTCCGGTGTCATCCGGGCGTGAGTTGTTTTACAGCTTGTTGCGGTGGTATCAAGATAATTCTGACACCGTACGATATCCTCCAGCTTACGAAAAGATTGGGGATTCCTGCTCATGAATTTCTGCACAAGTATACCTTGCCGACCTATCTTGAAAAAACAGATATGCCAGGTATTATGATAAAAATGCGAGAGGAAGACAATAAGTGTCCTTTTGTTACGCCGGAAGGTTGCACTGTCTATACGGACAGGCCAACTGCCTGCAGATACTATCCCGTAGGAATGGCAGATTTTCATGAAGGCGGAAGCAGAGATGCGGACGGCAAGGAAAATACTGCCCAGGAGGAAAAATTCTTTTTTACCGTCCGGGAAGACCACTGCAAAGGCTTTGAGGAAGATAAAGAATGGACCGTACGCGAATGGAGAGAAGATCAGGGCGTTGATGTAAGAGATGAAATGAACAAGGATTGGCTGCGTCTTGTCATGCGCCGGAAATCCTTTGGCCTTCAGGCGACTCTTTCCGAGCAGGCCAAACGCATGTTTTTTATGGCGTCGACAGACCTTGCAACGTTTCGCAGATTCATCTTTGAGAGTTCCTTCCTCGAAACCTATGTGCTTGATGAGGAAACGATTCAAAAACTTAAAGAAGATGATGTTGAGCTGATGTTATTTTCCTTTAAATATCTGGCTGCAACCCTTTTCGGTGCCCAGGCGCTTGAGATCAGGGAAGATAAGATCAAGGATAAAGTCGCCAAAATGAAAAAAGAGCAGGATGAATCAGTTAAACGTTCTGTCAAAGAATACGAGGAATTGAAAGCGCAAAGCCAAAAAGAGAAAAAAGAGACCGGCATCAAATAACCGTCATCACATAAGTATCAAATAAAAAAGGGTGTGTGGAAATTTTTCCACACACCCTTTTTTATTTATAAACTATGCTCCCATCTGAAATGTACCAGATGGGAGGTTCTGTACTGACTACTCTTTTTCTTCAGCTTCTGGCTCAAGTGCTGCCGCGAGGCTCTTGAGGAACTTCCAGCTTTTGAGAACATCTTTCTGGGATTCAGCAAGGAGCGCATCAGCAGATGCAGCATTCACACGTTTGAGCATTCTGTAACGGTTTTCACCCAGTGCGTACTCTTCAAAGCTGATTGATGGCTCTGCTTTTGAGTCGATAATCAGTGGGTTCTTATTCTCATCTTCAAGCTGTGGATTGTATCTGTAGAGCGGCCAGTGACCACAGGCTACAGCTTTCTTCTGCTGCTCAAGACCAAGAGCCATGTTGATTCCATGGTTAATACAATGTGAGTAGGCGATAATCAGTGATGGTCCATCATAGGCTTCGGCTTCAGCAATTGCCTTGATAGCCTGGCTTGGGTTGGCACCTATACTGATCTGAGCCACGTAGACGTTGCCATAGGTGGCAAAGATCATACCCATATTTTTCTTGGGCATTTTCTTGCCGCCTGCAGCAAACTGAGCAGTCGCTGCACGTGGGGTGGATTTTGACATCTGGCCACCGGTATTGGAGTAGACCTCTGTATCGAGTACCAGAATGTTAACATTCTCGCCTGATGCCAGAACATGATCAACACCACCGTAGCCAATATCATAGGCCCAGCCATCACCACCAAATGCCCAAACAGATTTCTTCACCAGATAATCGGTGACGGGCACGAGGCGTTTGGCTATAGCATTGCTGCTCTTGGCCAGAACTGCCTTTAATTCTGCTACCCGCACGCGCTGTGCCTCGATTTCGGTCTGCGTGGCCTGGCTAGCCTTGAGGATGGAGTCAGCAAGTTCCTGGCTGATAATTCCAGCTTCAACACCTGATGCGATAAGTTCTTTCGCCTGAGCGGCAAGCTTATTAACAGTCGTTCTCATACCTGCTGCGAACTCTGCATTGTCTTCAAACAGAGAGTTTGCCCAGGTAGGACCGCGTCCGTCGTCACGCTTGCAGTATGGGGTTGTTGGCAGGTTACCGCCATAAATGGAGGAACAACCAGTGGCATTACCGATCATCAGTCTGTCACCGAACATCTGTGATACCAGCTTCACGTAAGGAGTCTCACCACAACCGGCACAGGCTCCGGAGAACTCGAAAAGTGGACGCATTAACTGGCTGCCTTTAATGGTGGCAACGTTAATGTCAGCAGGATTAATTTCAGGCAGGCTTAAGAAGTACTCGACATTCTTGGACTCACGCTGTTTGACTTCCTCTGAGTTTGGAATCATGACGAGTGCTTTTGTTTTCGCAGGACAAACACTTACACAGAGGGTACAGCCACAGCAGTCTTCGGTGAAAATCTGCAGGGTGAATTTTTGATCCTTGAACTGCTTACCAACCGCATCTTTTGCAAGATATGATTCCGGTGCATCTTTTATTTCAGGAACAATCTTAATTCTGTTGGCGGCATGTGGGCAGACAAGCGCACATTGACCACACTGGATACAGTTATCAGGAATCCATTGTGGAACGGATACCGCGATATTTCTCTTTTCGTACTGGGTGGTGCCTGTAGGCCAGGTTCCATCAGCAGGAATCTGAGAAACTTTCAACCTGTCGCCGTTACCTTCAATGATTTTTGCGGTAACTTCCTTGACGAACTTGGGTGCGTTCTCTGGTACAACAGATGGAATTTGTTTGCCGTCTACAGTGTTTCCAAGAGGAACTTGCACGATATTTTTAACAGCACCATCCACCGCGCCGTAGTTCATTTCAACGACTTTGTCACCTTTTTTACCGTAGGTTTTCTTGATTGCACCTTTGATCGCTGCAATCGCTTCTTCCTGGGTAAGAATTCCTGAAATGAGGAAGAAGGCGGTCTGCATGATCATATTGATACGGGCACCAAGACCTAACGCCAGTCCAAGAGAAACAGCATCTATGATATAGAGTTTTGCTTTTTTATTGATCAGATCCTGCTGAACCTTACCTGGTAACTCAGACCATACCTGGTCTTTGTTAAAGCCTGTGGTCAGGAGGAAGGTTCCACCATCTTCAAGGTTTTTCAGCATGTCAACCTGATTGAGGAAGGTGAAATTATGGCAGGCAATAAAGTTTGCTTTATTGATCAGATAAGGAGCAACTACCGGGTTCTTACCAAAACGCAGGTGACTGGTTGTGATAGAACCAGACTTTTTGGAGTCGTAAACAAAGTAACCCTGCGCTGAGTTTGGTGTCTCTGTACCAATAATTTTGATGGTGTTTTTATTGGCACCAACGGTACCATCGGAACCGAGACCAAAGAACATCGCACGGTAGACATCGGAACCTTCGATGTTAAAGGAACGATCGTAATCAAGGCTTGCAAAGGTGACATCGTCGTTTGGTCCAACGCAATATTTGCTCTTTGGAGCCATGGACTTCATATTGTCAAAGACTGCCTTAACCATTGCAGGGGTAAACTCAGCAGACCCCAGACCATAGCGACCAGAGAGAACAATTGGTGGGTAAACGGTGCTGTTGGTCTCAGCTGCTTCGCCGATTGCTGCACGTACATCGAGGTAGAGTGGGTCGCCAGGTGCTCCGGGCTCTTTTGTTCGGTCAAGAACGGTGATCCGGCCAACTGTCTCAGGCAGGGCGTTCACCATAGCCTTGCAGTCAAATGGTCGATAGAGACGAACCATGACCATACCGACTTTTTCTCCCTGGCTGATCAGGTAATCCACGGTTGCAGCGGCGGTTTCACAGCCTGAACCCATCATGACAATGACGTTCTCTGCATCGGGGGCACCATGATAGTCAAAGAGATGGTACTGGCGACCGGTGATGGCCGCGAACTTGTTCATGGTGTCCTGAACGATATTTGGTACGGCGTTGTAATATTTATTGACGGTCTCACGACCAGTGAAATAAACGTCAGGGTTTTGGGCGGTACCGCGAATGGTTGGGTGATCTGGAGACAGGGCTCTCGATCTGTGCGCAACAACCAGATCCTCATCAATCATCTCACGCATCTGATCGAAGCTGACTTCTTCAATTTTTTGAATTTCGTGGGAGGTTCTGAAACCATCAAAAAAGTGAACAAAAGGAATGCGTGAAGCGAGAGTTGACTGGGTGGCGATAAGTGACATATCCATTGCCTGCTGCACATTTTCAGCACAAAGCATGGCCCAGCCGGTTGCACGGGCTGAATAGATATCACTGTGGTCGCCGAAAATGGACAGCCCCTGGCAGGCAATGGCACGCGCAGTAACGTGGAAAACGGTTGGGGTCAGTTCGCCCGCAATTTTGTACATGTTGGGGATCATCAGGAGCAGGCCCTGGGAGGCCGTAAAAGTGGTACAGAGGGCTCCGGTTGTGAGTGATCCATGGATGGAACCGGCAACACCAGCTTCAGATTGCATCTGATTGACAATGGGTACGGTGCCCCATATGTTCTTCTGCAAAGTCGCTGATTTAGTATCAGCTTCAGCTGCAAGTGGGGTCGATGGAGTAATAGGGTAAAGAGTGATGACTTCACTTGTGGCGTAGGCAACGTGGGTACATGCCTGATTGCCGTCAATAGTTACCATCTTTCGCGACATGATGTGTTCTCCTTTGTTTTACTATTAGTTGTGCCTGTAAGGTGGCGAAAACCGCATGAATAGTATTAAATGACTCTGAAAGGCGTGTTCTGTCGTGCAAGAAACAACCCGTGATACTAGTCTAGAATTCACCGAATTACAACATATACAGAGTAATTTAACGCCGGTAAGTATAGGATATTTCCATTAGTCCTGCAATGGATGAGAAATATTGATTGGTATTATAAGTAAAACAAAACAGTGGCTGGAGGAAACGCTCTGTAATGTCCATTTTTTCCGGTAACTTTTGCCCTCGTTTTTGTCTGTTGAAAAGAATGTATAACAAAGCAGATTCAGGAGTCTGTACTTGTCGATTTGTGGCTGGTTTTTTCTTTTGAAAAATAAATTACCATCAAGACTGAATCCCGTTCTGAGTGTTAAAATAGTGAATTATTACTCTCTGTTAAATATCTTGTTCGTCGCATTTACAGGCAGAGATCTACCAGGGAATACATCTTTAAACAATCGATGGGAAACGAATTCCGGCGTATTGTTTAGCAGGTTTTGTTGGTTAAGCCTATGGAGTGCTCCTTGAGGGAAGCTGCTGCCGGGAGAGCGAATCGTTTTCTCAAGAGCTGGTCATCTTTGCAGATTACTGGGTTTTTTTTAAACCGTATAAGTTTAACCATTCTACGGGAAAATGTAGTTCTCAAGCCGGTTACCCGGATTTTCGTTGAGCAGACAGACCAGCTTTTGTTGTGTATTAGTTTCAGCCTGATACAGAACAGGATGCGTTCGTTCAACTGTATAAAAAAGAATGTTTGGCAGGCACAAGCCAATATGCACAGCCTCGAGGCTGTTTGGGGTTAACAGGGAGGTTTCTAACCAAATGCAGGAAGAACTTCAACTTTTTGAAACGATTTTATGGAGTAAAGGGTCTGGCTTTTTTTTGCTGGACGAGCATCTCAGACGTTTGCAAAATGGAGCCCGGTTTTTTAAGTTCTCAGTTGATCTCGAAAAGGTGATCATTGAACTGGAAAACAAAAGTGAGGGTTTTTCAACGGAAAACCAGCGTGTCCGTCTTGTACTTGAAAAAGATGGCCGGATTTCTGTTTTGGCCACTCCATGGGAGCTTCCTCCTTTTCTCACATTGCCTCTTGCTGAAGATGCCCTGCAGCGGCCAGCTGTTCAGCGTATACGGTTTGCAGATGCTCCCGTTTCTGATAGTGGCCCATTCCGATCTTATAAAACCACCTGTAGACCTGAATACGATAGTGAGTACAGGAGGGTGGTAAAAAGAGGAGAACTTGATGCAATTTTCTGCAATGTTAGAGGAGAGGTTACCGAAGGCTGTATCAGTAACATCATTATTTTAAAAGATGGCATCTATTTCACTCCCCCCCTAAGCTGTGGAATACTTCCAGGGGTTATGAGAGCACAGTTGCTGGCTCGTTCGCAGAGCTCTCCGCCCCTTCTTGAGCAGGTTTTGACAAGAGGTGATGTGGAGAAGGCGGATGCTGTCTTTATCTGTAATTCGGTGCGGGGAGTGGTTCGTGTAACTCTAATGACCCCGGATAAAACCCAATCTCCTGCCTTGTAGTTCTTACAAGATTAATGGCCACTCCATAAGGCACCGGGTAGATTTTGAGATAGGTCTTGATCCTGGTCAAAATATTGAGTGATTCGGGAATTCCGTGGTGTTTGAGTCTGTGCTAGTGGACCAGAGTGTTGTCGTCTTCCGGTGAGATCTGCACCGGTGGAATGATCAGGCCGTGATCTTTTCCAAGTTCACGAATAATGGTCATAAATGAGGATGGCAGAGGAATTTCACGCTCTTCTATCAAATAGCCGTATTCGGCGGCTTTGAGCAAGGTTGCTGAACTGTCTTCGCCTTCCTGACTGTCACACAAGGTCTGGATCCGCAGGGCATCTGTTAAATGCCTGCAGAGAAAACCTAAACTGTCTTTTAAGCCGAGCAGTTCCTGCTCTATTGTCCCCCAGTTGTTTGCTCTAAATGCCGTAAAGCGAGGCTCAGGGTTGGGCGTACCAAAAACTTCGTTGGTGATTGATCCCGCAAGCATTGAAATCTCCGCTTTTTCCAGGCCTGTCTGTTGTTTCTCAAGACGGGTTCGAAGTGCTTTAAAAAGGAGCATCTGCACAAGGCCCACAGCTTCTCGAAGAGAGAGCAGCAGTTGGGATTTCTTATCACTCTGTCCTGCTTCCATCATGGGTCTGCTTCCTATAGGACAATCTTTACCGCCGCTGCGGTTTTCAGAGTTTCATAGATACTGAGGCGTACCTCTTCACTTGTCACCACAAGCTCTGCGTTGAGGCTGTGGTATTTCCCTTTTGAAGACATATGGGAGTGGCTGATGGAGACATCCAGTGGAGCACAGGCGGAGGTGATGACCTCTTTGAGTAAGGTGCAGTCTTCTCCAATAACCTTGTAGCTCCAGGTGCACGGGTATTCAATTTCGGGCCGCTCTATACAATTCTCGGATGGTTTATTGTTCAGTAACATAGCTGTTTAAATAATTTTTTGACTGATAAAAAGGGAGTTGTGTCATTTACTCCACAATTAATAATGAATGCAGCTCAAAGAGTCAAGGGTAAGAAAGGTATAGCTATTGTGGAGAAAAATCAAAAATATCGTAACTATCTGTAATAGTTTTTTGTAATCAGCTAGAGACAGTGGTACAATTTTGAAAAAGGCGCAGGTTGTGGGATGTGTTTTCAATAGGATATATCTAACATAGCGTTAACATGGACTTTTACCGAAAAAGATCTGGGCTGGAGTACATACATAAACAAGAGAGAGTATGTTTTGGACTTAACAGATAAACTTGAGTTACTGGCGGCACTTAAAGACAACGAAGCTCAAAAAAAAGCGATAATTGACGGCTTTTCAGGAATCCTGATTCTTTTTGACACCAATCTGGTTGCTCAGTGGGTCAATGAGGCCACACGTATTGCATTCCCAGATGCCATAGGCAGGAATTGTCATGAAATTTTTTGCGCGAAAAATAGTCAATGTCAAGGTTGTGCGTTTACCAGAGCCCTTGAAACCGGACTGATTGAAACCTCCACCCAGAGAGTAGAGGTAAGTGGCGGCCAGAGTGAAGAAATTATTTTTGATATAACCGCCTCTCCGGTGAACAATGAAGAGGGAGAAACCACCGGAATCATACTAATTGCCCAGAATGTAACAGAAAAATACAATCTCGAAAAACAGCTTCGACACACCCAGAAGATGGAGGCCATCGGAACCTTGGCTGGTGGTGTCGCCCATGATTTCAACAACGTCCTGACGCCCATCATGGGCTATACCGAGATTATCCGCCTTAAACTTGAGCAGGACGGCTACGAGGGAGAGCGCGTTTACAGTTATCTCGCGGAGATATTAAAGGCTTCCAAGCGGGCAAAATCACTGGTTGAACAGGTTCTTACTTTTTCGAGGAGCATTGAAAAGAAGGCAGTCCATCAGTTTCTTCATCCGATTATAAAAGAAGTTATGAAGCTTATGCGGATGACCCTGCCTTCCACTCTGACGATCATTGAAGATGTGGATGAGAACTGCGGTCGCGTGCTGATCGATCCTGTGCAGATTCACCAGGTGCTGATCAATCTCTGCACCAATGCTTCCCATGCACTCAATGGAAAGCATGGAACACTTGTGGTAAAGCTCGCAGCTTTGCCTCCCTCAGGCGACGGGAAAAAATGGGTGGAACTCAGCGTTGCCGATAGTGGCAGTGGCATTGAACCTGAAGATCTGGAAAGAATTTTTGAACCTTATTTTTCAACCAAAGAAAAGACCCGTGGGACCGGGATGGGCCTTGCGATGGTCCATGGTATTATTAATGCCCAGGGAGGGCACATCGATGTGGAAAGTGAAGTGGGAAAAGGAACGATATTCAGGATCCGCCTTCCCATGGTCACCTATGAGCCTTCTCCGGTAATGGCTGATCTTGGTCAGCTAAAGGGGGGCCAGGGAAGGGTGATACTCATTGATGATGAGGCCCAGGTTGTCCAGGTGACGGGAGAAATCCTGAAAAACCTTGGCTATGGGGTGGTGGGAAAGACTTCTCCTGAGGAAGCGTTGGAACTGTTTTCCTCTTCTCCAGATGATTTTGACCTTGTTTTAACCGATCTGACGATGCCTGGTCTTACCGGTCTGGAGTTGAGTCGGCGAATAAAATGTATTCGGACGGATATCCCCATAGTTCTTTTTACCGGATATTCTGATCTGGTTTCAAAGGAAGAGGCCAAAGAAGCCGGGATAGATGAGTATTGCATGAAGCCTATCTCCATGCGGGATCTCTCCACTGTACTGGCTAAATTTTTGGCTGGAGGCGGGCTGTGAAGAAAAAAAGAGTACGACCCCGCTTGAGAGTCGTACTGCAATGATCGTTGAGTTAAAGTATGTGCAGATAAACGGTACGGGAGCTAATCTTCTCTATAGTTACTGGTCCCGTTGAGGAGGCTGATCTGATCGTTGAGGGTCCAGAAATCGTAAATATAGCCAATACCAAACAGCCCAAAGGTGCAGAGATAGATCAGTCCGGAAATCCACTTGCCCATATACATTCTATGGATTCCGAATGTACCGAGAAAGGTGAGAAGTAACCAGCCCAGGTTGTAGTCAATTTCTCCGATATTATAACGAATATCTGCCTCCTGATTCATTCCTGGAATAAGAAAAAGATCAACAATCCAGCCGATAAGGAAAAGTCCGAGAGTAAAAAAGTAAATGGTCCCGGATATCTGTTTCCCGTAATAGAAGCGGTGTGCTCCCAGAAAACCAAAAATCCATAAGACGTAGCCTATCACAAGAGAGTGGCTGGTCTGTTGCTCTGTATGCATAATCGTTATTTTATGTGTGATTTAAGTGTGTTCACCTGTGTCCAGGCGCTTCGTACTCTATCTTCACTAAGTGTGCCATTGTCAATGGCTTGCAAAGCAGAGGTGTGAATCCTGCTGAAAATTTCCGCATCATAATCAATATTGTTTCCGATAATTACCATATCAACTCCAGCAGCTATTGCCATGACACACGCCTTGGCAAGGCCAAATCTGTCGGTTATGGCCTTCATCTGCATGTCGTCGGATATGACGATACCTGTGTAGTGCATCTCGTGTCTCAGAAGGTCGGTGACGATCCGCCGGGATAGCGTTGCAGGAAAATGTGGGTCCATTTCTTTGTGGTAAAGATGGCCCACCATGATTGCATCCACCAGCCCCGTGTTAATAAGTTGTTGATAGGGATCGAGTTCGTCCGACTTCCAGCTGTTACTGATATCGACCACACCAAGATGCGAGTCTTTTTCCGAGCTGCCATGACCGGGGAAATGTTTAAGGCATGTGAGTATATCTGCCTTTCGATGCTCTGCTATCCAGACTGACGCGTGCCGGGCAACCTCCCCGGCGTCGGCAGAGAAACTGCGCTCGACCTTGCCTATAATCGGATTAGTCGGGTTACTGTCCAGGTCAACGACGGGGGCAAGGTTGAAGTTAACCCCTACATTCTTGAGCATTTGTGCTACCTGGCGGGCCATTTGTGCTGTTTCTGCAGTGTCTGGTGTATCCCCAAGTTTTTTGGCACTGGCAGAGAGCGTAAAACCAAACTCTTCCCTGAATCTGTTGACTTTTCCGCCTTCCTGATCCACTGCAATCAGGAGTTTTGTATTGTCGAGGCTCTGCAAATCATCCGTCAGCTGGTGAAGCTGCACTGCACCGGTAATATTGTTGATTGGAGCTTTTGTGGCGAGGTGTCGATCGAAGAGAATCACGCCACCAAGGTATCTTTTCTCGATATCACAAACGATATTGGGACATTCTGAGAGATGCAGTCCTTTAAATCCGATGATAAACAGCTGCCCGAGCATTTGCTCAAGTGAGGGGAACGTCATGGTGATATCCAAAAAGGTAGGTTAGCTATAAACTGTATTATATGGGGTGAAATTAACCGGTTAACCTTGGTGTGTCAATAAAATGACAAAAGAAAGGATGAGGGGGGTTGAAAAAAAAGATGTATCCGCAATCATAGTGTCAAAAATATGAGGCCTTGCTGTAACAGAGGTAAATATTTCGTAAAAATAAGTACATGTTTTGCTGGCAAGGGGCCAGTTTGTTGTTGGCATGCATTATGCAAAAGAGAAAACAGAGAAAAATAGTTAAGATTTTCTCTCGAGTGGACGATAAAAGACTATAAGATACTTTTTAACCCATGTAACACACTCAGGATGCACAATATGACCATTTCGACAAGTGAATATCAATATAGCAATTCCGCAGGCAAACTGTCTCAGCTTGCGGAGATAATGGCGGAGCTTGATAATCTGAAAAAACAGTCGGAACGACTCAATCTCGCGAATAAACTTCATGCAAGAATGGCTGGTGTTCTCAGCTTGACCGGAATGATCGAAGCATATTCTGTCTGGCTCATGCCACTCGTCAACCATGAACTCATAGGGTACAACAACAGTCGCAGAAAGAAAAGACACCTGTTTTGTTCAGGACATGGCCCCCAGCGAAGAAGCGCCATCGCCTTTGCAGAACAACTCTTTGATGAAAAATCACTGGCCCTGGGTTCTTTTAGCAAAAAAGATGGCAGGTATGCCTATAAATGGACTTTTGAGACTGCCAGTGACGAGGGTATATTTCTTATATTAAGAGAAGGACGTGAACTCTCAGAAGATAACGTTAGTCTGGTAAATTATTCCCTTGAAATCCTGGCGGAATGTTTGCGGCGTGGCCTCGAGTATGAAGACCTTTTTGAAAAGGCAAGTAACGACGCTCTGACGGGATTGTCCAACCGGCGGGTGTTCGAAGAACGTATCCATGCCATGATGGATGGGGCAAAAAGATATCACCATCCACTGTCGATGATTTCCATGGATCTTGATAAATTTAAAGCAATCAATGATAACCTGGGCCATCAGGTGGGTGATAATGTTCTTGTGACTGTCGCAGGTGTACTCAAAAGGGCAGTACGATCCACCGATCTTCTTGTGCGGATGGGCGGCGATGAGTTTCTTATAGTCTTAGACCAGACAGATAAGAAAAGCGCACGAATACTGGCCGAGAGACTCTGTCTTGCAATAGATTCTCTGGAAATCTGGGCCGATGATGCAACCAAGCTCGGCATCTCCATTGGCCTTTCTGAAATGAAAAAAACTGAGACTTTGCAGCAATGGATGGAAAGAACAGACGATATCCTCTACCATGCAAAAGCTGAGGGGCGCGCCAGAGTTTCAGAGTCTTAAGGCACCACTAAAACACGAGCAAAAAAGGCCAGCTGATATTATCAGCTGGCCTTTTTTGTTGGGTAATTCTTTGCGCTGCCCTGCTTTATACTGCAGTCAGAGTAATGTGCAGCGGGATAACATGCATGTTGCGTTGCTGCTGTTCCGTGTGTCCCAGTTTCCACTCTCCGCAGCTTGCTACGTCCCCTAAAAGTGTATCGATTTCCCGGACAATCCCTGCAACATTAATAATTGGATGTCTTGAAAAAACCTGGGGAAGCCCCTGGGTAAGATTACAGGCAAGACAGCAGTTGGGGCGTTCGTGCAGCAGAAGATCCATGGTCAGGGTCTTGTCTTTAATCCCCCGATAGGCAAGTTCTATATCATAGGCACCTTCTGAAGCATCCCCGAAAAGGGCTTCAAAAAATTCATTACTTCTTTCTTTTGGAAAAATTTGAGCCAGTGCTTCCTGAGTCAGTCGTGTGGATATAATGTCTGTTTTCATAGTCTCTCTTGGGACAGTGGACAAGTTTTCAAAGTCAATAAATAGTCTCGGCCACCCCTTTGTTTTAAGGTGGCGGGGCAAAATTGTCTTGCTTTTGTACAGGGAACATCAAACACCAGTATGGTTAGCAACCCGAACAATATATAGCAGGAAGCCCAATTTTGTCAACCAGCGTTGCCACCTCAAATACACTGTGTTAAAGTAGCCGCCATGATTACAGACGACCCTTTCAAACCAATGGCCCAAAGCACTGATATTATTAATCTCCACGATCTCAACGAACCACAGTATGAGGCTGTGACGACGACGGATGGACCGGTCCTCGTGATCGCCGGTGCGGGCAGTGGAAAGACCCGGACCCTTGTGTATCGTGTTGCCCATCTTGTAAAAAGTGGTGTGCCTCCCGAGTCGATCCTTCTTCTTACCTTCACCAGAAAAGCAAGCCAGGAGATGCTCTGGCGAGCAGGCCGGCTTCTTAACGACAACTGTAACAGAGTTTTAGGTGGTACCTTTCATGGCGTGGCCAATATGCTTTTGCGTCGCTATGGTGGAGAGCTCGGTTATGGTTCTTCTTTTACGATTATTGACAGATCCGATGCGGAAGGGATTGTCAATCTGCTCAAGTCCTCACTGGGGCTTGGTAAAAAAGATAAGCGTTTTCCCAGCAAGAGGGCCATTATCAATATGATCAGTGGCTGTATTAATAAGGCCATGGATATTGAGGATCTTGTGGCGGATCAATATGGCCATCTCATTGATCACCTTGATGATATTCTCATCCTGCAAAAACACTATCAGGAATTCAAGTTTGACCATGGGCTCATGGATTATGATGATCTCCTGGTCAACTGGAAGCGTCTGCTGACAGAATCTGCCGAGGCACAACGGACAATCTCTGAACGGTTTTCCCATATTATGGTGGATGAGTATCAGGATACCAATCTGATTCAGGCTGACATTGTCAGGCTGACCGCCCATACCCATGATAATGTAATGGTTGTGGGTGATGACTCCCAGTCTATCTATTCTTTCAGGGGGGCAGATTTTTACAATATCATGCGTTTTCCTAAAGTCTTTGATGGCACAAAGGTTATTAAGCTTGAGGAGAATTATCGATCCACGCAGCCCATTCTTTCACTCACCAACGACATCATTCAGAATGCGGCGGAAAAATATACGAAAACTCTTTTTACCAGCATCGAAGGGGACTGGCGGCCCAAGGTCTTTGCCGGGAGAGATGAACGGGAAGAAGCCGCCTTCGTGGTCCAGACCATTAACAAACTGGTTCGTCGTGGTATAGCACTCAGTGATATCGCAGTGCTGTTTCGTTCCAGTTTTCATTCCTATAAGATAGAGCTTGAACTGGGCCAGCAGAGCCTTGATTATGAGAAGAGGGGCGGGCTCAAACTTACAGAGTCGGCTCACATGAAGGATATGATTGCCTTTATGCGTATTCTGGTAAATCCTCAGGACTCTTTGTCATGGAATCGAATTCTCCTGCAGCTTGAAAAAGTTGGCCCGGCCACCGCCCAGAAGATATCGAACACTATTGCAGCCACAGAGGACTGGTTTGCCGCCCTGAAGAATTACTCCGCCGGAAAGGCCTGGCAGCCCGCGTATGCCAGACTGATCACGCTGTTTGAGGACCTGCTCTCGGGCAATCAAAAACCTGCTGTACTCTTTGAGCGCGCCCTGCAGTATTACCAGCCGATCTTTGAACAGCTTTATGCAGATGATTGGCCCAAGAGACAAAAAGATCTCGATCAGCTCAAAGGCATTATGGACGGGTATGAAGAGTTGCAGGGCTTTATCGATGATACAACCCTTGATCCACCCGACGAAGCAAGCGCCGGTGAGGTGGCTGGTGAGCGGTTGGTCCTCTCCACCATACACTCCTCCAAAGGGCTCGAGTTTGAAGCTGTTTTTGTCATTGGCCTTGCCGATGGCAGATTTCCTCATGGCTCTGCGGTCTATGGTGAACAGTGGGAAGAGGAAAGACGTCTTTTGTATGTCGCTGCAACCAGGGCCAAAAAATATCTTTATCTGACCTATCCACGGCAGCTGATGACTCCGGACCGACAATTCAAAAGAACCGGCATGTCCCCGTTTTTAAGTGAACTCAGCGGTGGTCTGTTCGATCGAATTGCTGAGGTTGAAACCGACAGTTTCCAGAGCTATCAGACAAGGTCAGAATCCTATGGGCCGCCGCCGGTAAAAAAGAAGGTCAAGAAACTCGATATGGCAGATTTTAGCGTTGGGTTAAGGGTTTCCCACCCGTTTTTTGGTCCCGGGGTGGTGACGAAGTTGTCGAAAACCCGGTCTCTTGACATTCACTTTGATCGTCATGGCCTGAAAACGCTCCACCTGGACTATGCAAAATTGACTATTATTTAGCAATCCCAGGCAAACACAGTTGAGGCCTGAATTTATAAAGAAAAAGCCCAAAGGTAACGGTATAATAAGAAGCAATTACTGGGGTGCATCAGAGTATGCACGATGAACAGTGACATGTGTTTTTTTAAACCTGTGTAATAACGATTGTGGATGAAGCGTTTTATGACACTTGCATCCCGTACCATCCATTTGATGATTGGACGACAAAATGAGATACGATGAGATTTTAGCCCACCTTGATGCCTTGCAGATGCACAAGATTAAACTGGGCCTGGAGGCCATGCAGGATTTTCTTGCCAAGGTGGGAAGACCTGAAAAAACTCTGAAGTGTATTCACATTGCAGGCACCAACGGCAAAGGCTCTGTATGTGCTGCACTTTCAAGTGCCCTGGGGCTGGCAGGTTACCGTGTAGGAGTATACACCTCTCCCCATCTGAGTTCTGTTCGGGAACGTTTTAAAATTGGTAGTGAATTCATCAGCGAAGAGACCTTTGCCGAGATCGGCACCAGGATTTGCCAGGTTCTGGGTGAAGAACAGATAACCTATTTCGAGTTTACCACAGCCCTTGGTCTTCTCTGGTTTGCCGAATCAGATGTTGATATTGTTCTGCTGGAAACCGGCATGGGCGGGCGCCTGGATGCCACCAATGTGGTCACACCTCTAATCTCTGTGATTACCAGTATCAGTATGGATCATGAGATGTATCTGGGGGATAGCCTTACCGCGATAGCGAGAGAAAAAGCAGGCATTATCAAAAACGGGGTGCCCGTTGTTTCGGCTGCGATTGATCCGGTTGCCGCCGCGGTAATTCTGGAGACTTGTAACAATCGCAATGCACCACTCTATAGCTTTACCCAGGAATTTGATTACGATGTGAATGAAGATGGTACCTGGGTCTGGGTTGGCGGGGATGCGTTTGATGCTCTGCATATCGGTCCGCTCCTGTCTTCCAGCCCAAGCCTTGTGCAACAGGAAAACGAATCCGTTGCAATAGCTACCCTGCTTCTCCTGGAGAAGTTTGATTTTTATGTGGATCTGCCTGAAATAATTGCCGGTATTTCCCGGATGAAATGGCCGGGAAGGATGGAGTATTTTCAAAAGGAATACTCTTCTCCCAATACCAAAAATGGACAGAAAAGCATGAAAAATCTTACCTATCTCCTTGATGGGGCGCATAATGTCGCTGGTGTCAATAATTTGGCAAAGACTCTGGAAGAGCGTTTTTTCGGCTCCAGGCTTATAGGAATCTGGGGCTCCATGGTTGATAAGGATCTTAAAGGGACCCTTGATTGCATGATGCCCCTGTTCTCAAAAGTGTTTGTTACCCGGCCCGATTCTGAGCGATCTGCAACCCCGGAACATCTCTGCTCTCTGATGACAGAGGAGCAGAGAGCGAGAACTGAAGGGTTCACAGAAGTGAAAGATGCGCTGCAGGCGGCTCAGGATGCTGCCAGGGAAGACGACCTCATCGTGGTGGGCGGTTCTCTTTATCTTATTGGAGCTGTTCGTCAAATGCTCTGTGGAGAGCTGGTGTAATGTCCCGCGATTTTTTTGATTTTGATGCCCCCGCAGACGGAGAGATCAGAGCAGAACGGGAAAAAGCCAAGACGCTGAGAAAGACCAGATGGTGGCAGCAGAAGACGTCATCTGGCCTCTGCCATTATTGTAAAAAAAAGGTCGCCTACAAAAATATTACCATGGATCATCTGGTCCCCCTTGCCCGAGGGGGACGCTCAACAAAGGATAATCTGGTGCCCTGCTGCAAAAACTGTAACAACCTGAAAAAGAGCATGATGCCTCTTGAGTGGGAAGAATATCTGGAGCAACAATCAATCAAATAAGCACGGGCTATTGGTGGGGAGATATGATGAACTCTAAATACAAGGGCCATCAGTTGGCAGGCTATCTCTTATTTGCTATTTTCTTCACCACTTTGTTTCGTCCTTTCCTGGCCATAGCCGATTTTGAATCCTATACCTACCGTCTGAGCCAATCCACGGCCAACCATACCTTCTGGACAACTCTCCCGGCGGAAAAAGTGTTTAAGGATACTGCTGTCCCCAGTTTAACCGGATCAGAGGTAAAGGTGTATGCCGCTGGCAATGAATTTGAACCGTTTCAGATTGTCATAAATCCCAAGGCCTCGGGTACTGTTGCCGTCAGTGTGGGTGATTTTGGTGGGGGTATTACAACAGAGATATTTCAGGTAAAATATGTAAATATCTCAACGCCCACCGACTATTTGTCAAAAACGGGTCAAAATCCAGACCCCCTATGGCCCATTGCAAACGGGGATACTGTAAGTGTTGTGGCTGGTCAAAATACAGCTTTCTGGTTTTCCGTCCATGTCCCCATAAATACAAGCCCAGGCGATTATATAAGCTCCGTTCAGCTAGGCTCAACGTCCATCCCTGTTCGTCTGCATGTCTTCAACTTTAGCCTGCCTGAGACCCTGAACGTCAAATCTCAGATGAATGTTGATCACCAAGCAATCCTCTCAAAATATGGAGTGCAGGGAACAAAGGCTGACTACTGGTCGTACGTGGATAAGATAAAGCAATTTATGGTCGATCATAGGATGACACCAAAAGGTGTCCTCTGGTCCGGCGGTCTCACCTCGACAGGTGGTGCTCCTTATATCGATTATGACTGTGCTGCAGGAACCTGGACAGATGGTGACGGGATCTGGGGATTTGAAGAACCCGCGTCCAGGTATCTTGATGGTACAGGGTTCATGGGTACTACCTTCTCCACGCCCTTTAATGCTGGCGTTGGCTTTCCCTCTTTTATGGCAGCAACTTTTCAAGATAATGATGCCTCGCTTGATCCGCGGCCAAATACATTTTGTGGTACAATACGGTCGGCTTCGGATTGGTATTCGGGAAATAATCCGAATTCTGTTTTCAATAAAAAATGGTTCTCCTACATGACCTCAATGCAGGACTATTTGCAGGGCCTTGGATATCTTGATGAGGCCTACTATTACATCGCCAATGAACCCCAGGATCAGGCGGATTATGATGCGGTGGCCTGGTATTCCCAGGAGCTTAAAAAGGCAGCACCACAGTTAAAGCTGATGGTGTCAGAGGAGCCGAAGCCTGAAATCTATAACCACCCAAGCTTTACAGATTCAAAAATCGATATCTGGCTTGCCCATCTGGGGCTGCAGTTTGATCCAGAGATGTCCTTTGACAGGATGCTTCATCACGACGAAGAGACCTGGATCTATTTCCTGCATGGCACCCGTCTTCCACGTTTTAATCCAATCACCATAGATCGCTCTGGGGCCGATGCCAAGTTGATGGGCTGGTTTCTCTGGAAATACAGGCTGCGTGGTTTTGCCTATTATGCGTTTAACGGTTGGGAGACTAATCCATGGACCCAGCCTCTGAACTCGGGCCAAAATGGCAATCTGTTTTTGATGTATCCTCCTTCGGTGACAAACGACAATATCAGTTACGGGGCAAATAACCACAGATTTGTTCCGTCCATCCGTCTTGAACTTATGCGAGATGGTCTGGAAGATTATGAATACTTTTATCGCCTCAATAACAGCAGTCTGCCGCAGGCAGATCAGGTTAACCCGGCCGATAGTCAGGTGGATAAGATTATCGGCGCAGCCGTTGCCTATAATAGAGACAGTGGGTTCATGTATAATCTCAGACGCCTGATCGGTATGAAGCTGGGAGGGGAGAGTAACTCTATCGAAGACCTCGCACCCCTTTCCGTGCATCCAAGATCAGATGGTACTCCTGGAAACTACTACATCAATTTTCAGGACCCACAAGGTCAGCCCACCGGAAATATCGTCTATAACGGTCATACGTATATGAAAATTGGCGATGGCCTTTATGATGCGTCGCAGGGGTATGGCTGGATGAAGGCCGCCGAAGTACCTGACTCAGATTTTTATCCATTTTGGGATCAGTGGATTGACCCGGAACCTAAAACCCTCCTTGGGAGTTCCGTGATTGACAACTGGGGACGGGAGGATGTCTTTGAGTTTGACCTTCCCAACGGGACGTATAACGTCACCGCCTGTGCGGGCTCAAGAAGCAGCACGAGATACCAGAATATTGTTATTGAAGGCGTTGTCTTTATGGACGATGAAGTGACAAATAACAGCTGGATTACGCGGACAAAAAAGGTCGAGGTCAAAGATAAAAAGCTCACTCTGGTCATGGGTAAGTATGAGCAGATCGGCTATATTAATTACCTCGATATAGAGGCGACATACGCTGATAGTGATGTGAATTGTGATGGTGCAACAGACCTGAAAGATGTCATAAACCTGCTGGATATTTCTGCAGGTGGTACACCTGACATCAGCCAATGTCCGGAGAGGAACGGAGATCTGGACGGTAACGGACGGCTTGGAGTTGAAGATAGTATTGAACTTTTACAGTTGTTAAAAGAGTAATATCTCTCACAAGAAGTGGGGCTTTTCGTTTTCTTCCTCTGGTTTGATCGTAGGCAATTCTTTACCGGGAGTCTCTTTCAGGGATGGGCAAACAACAACCTGGAATACGTGAAATTATATGAAAACAGTATGGAACTTATGCTGGATTTCATGAAGGGTTTGAACTGGTCAACGGTTGCGGTTGAAAAAGAGACAATGACAAAAATACCTATCCTCCGCCTCAGTTAAACCTTGCACTGGTAAGGCATTGGTGGTAATTAGCTCTCACTTATCCAAGTAATACCTCACCCCGGACGGGTAGCTCAGCTGGATAGAGTGTCGGCCTCCGAAGCCGAAGGTCGCGGGTTCGAATCCCGCCTCGTCCACCAGTGATTTAAGGGGCCTACAGTTTTTAAGCTGTAGGCCCTTTTTCTTTTCCCGGCACTATTTCCGGCAGCTTCCAGCATTTTGATGAAAAGCACACTATCAGGAAAAACGCCATGGAATTTCTCTACAACCTGTCGTTTACGATTGATTCCGTCATTGTTAATGGGGGGAGAAATGTGCTTGTCTCTTGAATGGGAAAAGCAAAACTCTTGTATCTCTAACATATTAATACTACTATAGTTCCGCATTTACAGATTTCAGATTTTCTGTATAATTTTTTTATTTGCAGGGGAGCAGATGACAGCAAAAGAAAAACTTGAACAACAGCTCTGGAATATCGCCAATACCCTGCGGGGTAAGATGGGCGCTGATGATTTCAGAGATTACATACTCGGATTCATTTTTTACAAGTACCTCTCCGAAAAGATGCACCTCTATGGGGATGAACTGCTGAAGCCCGATGGGATCGCCTATGGTGACATCGATGAAGCCACGGAGCAAGGGCAGGAATATCTTGCAGCCATACAGGAAGAGGCACTGGAAAGCCTTGGGTACTTCCTCAAACCATCGGAGCTGTTCAGTGAGATGGCCAAGCGTGGTAATGGGGGCGGTAAGGCTAAATTTATTCTTGATGAGTAACTGCTTCCCCCCCTTTAAAAATAATTTATGGGGATGAAGAAAATGCTTGACAGGTTTTTGGCAATATTTTTTGTAACAGCTTGATTCAATTATACAATCACCTGAGATGCATTGTAATAGGGC
>NZ_SWCN01000002.1 GCF_005116575.1 Desulforhopalus sp. IMCC35007
ATAACAGGGCAGAAAGGGATCTTCGAATGGCTAAAGTGAAGCAGAAAGTATCAGGATGCTTTCGGAAGCAACAATACGCTCATGCATATTGTCGGATCTCAAGTTATCTGCAAACTATGGCGGCCATGGGAGTTAATCCCCTCGTTGCTATTCAGATCGCTCTTACAAAACAAGATTTAGCACCGAATAATGATAGGGGTGAGTAGTTACAAATATTTACTGGATAACGAGGGCATTACTGAGGAACTCAAAAACAGCTTCCTCGTGTATCTCATGAGCCATAATCGTCCAATGGCGGAATTACTCGACCCAAGCCCTAAAGACATCGCTGAGGTATATAAGCGTGAATTCATCGGAATGACATCGGATGAAGTTAGCCTTGAAGAACTCTACCAATCTCGCCACAATTTATTAGGTCAGGTACATGACCTACTCAAAGAGGGTGATAAAGAATTTTTACTTTCTGTAAAAAGCGGTGAGCCAAATTGGAGTTTATTTGCTCACCCAGAAGTATCAATGCTGCCTTCCATTCAATGGAAAATATATAATATCGCCCATATGACGATACAAAACAGAGAAAAAGCGTTTTCAAAGCTTCAGACTATATTGACAGATGGGCCGAGAAAAATGTAAGAAAACTTTTTTACGTTATAACAGTAACATGAAAACAAACATCACCCCTATTTTCGTTGAACAGCAGACACCCACACAAGTTTTTTAACATCCCATAGGTTTTCTCAATTGGGCGCGCCACATCCATCAGGATTACCTTCTTGACGCTCCGCTCTTTTCTATACTACCCTCGTCTGACTCTTTTACAGAGGTTACACAGTAATTCAGGCCCTTACGGGACCAGGGAATAAACGTTGGTATTTCAAAACATACAGGAGGCTTCTTCAATGAAGAAATTAGCCAGAATAGTACAGATACTACAGGTTCAGCTTCTCATAATAGTTATGACAGGCTCATACATACTTGCGGCAGGTGGGCCCCCGCAGGCCAAAACATCCGAGGTTGTCAGCGCATTAGCAGATCCAACATGGGTTGTGGTGGACGCCAGACTCAACGATGCATTTAACGGCTGGCAGCTGGATGGTATCAGCCGGGGTGGTCATATCAGGGGAGCTGTAGATTTTTCGGCCAACTGGCTGAGGGTTGATGACAAGGATCTTACCAAAACCCTGAAAGAGACCCTGTCCACAAAAGGCATCACAGCAGACAAGCATGTTATTGTCTACGACGCAAATGGTAAGGATGCTCTGGCCGTTGCTGACTATCTGCAGGCCAATGGCTTTACCAGCCTCTATCTCTACGATCTGAAACAGTGGGCGGACGATGCAACGCTGCCCATGGAAAAATACAAAAATTATCAGCGTATTGTTCCTGCGATCATCGTAAAAGAGATCTTAGACGGCAAAAAGCCAGAGAGCTTTGAACAGGCTGGGCAGATAAAAATTGTTGAGGCCAGCTGGGGAGAAGAGAAAACATCGTATCTTAAAGGCCATATCCCCGGCACCTTTCACATTAACACCGATCGCATTGAGCCACCGACCACCACAGACCCTGTGATGTGGATGCTGGCAGATGACAAGACTCTGTCTGATTTTGCCCTGGAATTTGGCTTTACCAGGGATGATACCGTTATCGTCACCGCAGAAGAACCACTGGCATCCTATAGAATTGCAGCGGTACTGAGATATATTGGGGTAAAAGACGTAAGGGTTCTCAACGGCGGCACCCTGGCCTGGACCCTTGCGGGCTACAAGCTGGAGACAGAGCGCCACGATCCCCCCGCCGCTGTAACGGACTTTGGCACCACCATTCCCGGAGCAGCGGACGTCATTGACACCATGGCAGAAACGAAAGATGGCCTGAACCACCCCGATACCTTCACCCTTGTGGACAACCGCACCTGGCAGGAACATATCGGTGAATCCACAGGATACAGCTATCATAAGGTCAAGGGTCGTATCCCCGGATCAATCTATGGTTATGCGGGAATCAAAGATGCCTACAGCATGGACTACTTCCGCAACCCCGATAAAACCATGCGCAACGCCTCCGAGTTTCTGGCCCTCTGGGAAAAAGAAGGGATTGATACCACCAAGCACCTCTCCTTTATGTGCGGCAGTGGCTGGCGGGCAGCTGAAGTATACTTTTTTGCCGACACCTATGGCCTTGAAGATATCGCCATCTATTCAGACGGTTGGATAGGCTGGTCAAACGACAGCACAAACCCCATAGTGACCGGAGACCCTCATAAATAAGAAGGAAAAGACTGTGAAGTTGTTTTCTCATGCCATCACTGTGGTCGAGATGCTCATGCTGGGGGCTCTGGTTGTACTGGAGCTCCTGGCCGGCTATAAAGCCGGGGTAATGCAGCATCTCTACTTTACCAAGATACACTATCTGGCAACCCTGTACTCGAGCGAGGCGCTTGTCCTGCATTTTGGGGCCATTCTCCTCTGTACTGTTGTCGTGGTGTACAGGTCTGCCCGGGTAAAACCGGTCAGGCTGCGCGCCTGTCTGTTGTTTGCAATTTTCTGCCTGCTCTTTCTCCTCTGCTCTTTGACACCGCTGGCCAAATCCCTCTCTACCTACGCCCATCTCCTTATTTTTCTGGAATGTTGTATTGCTCTTGAAGTGCTGCGTATTATTGTAGTTTCAAAGGGGACTGCCCCTTTGGGACAGCGCTCAAAATAGCCATCCCTCTCCTTGCCTTACTGACGACTCTGTAGTTTACTTGTATCTCGCATATCTAAACGCAAACCATTTGCAATATTTAGGGGTATAATCTCGAATAATACTGCGGTTTCTGCTGAAAACGGGTTAGAGAGCGTGGTAGAAAAAGAATTGTTCAAGGATAAGTATTCAGCGTGACCTATTATCTCATAAAAATTGCCATTACCAGCTCACTTATTGTGCTTATTTCAGAGATTGCCAAACGCAGCACTCTGATCGGTGCAGTACTTGCCTCTGTTCCATTGATTTCGGTACTTGCCATGTTCTGGCTCTACTACGAAACCAAGGACACTGCCCGGGTGAGCAACCTTGCAACCAGCGTCTTCTGGCTTATTCTGCCTTCTCTGGCCCTCTTTGTCACCCTGCCGATTCTACTTAAGCTGGGACTGAGCTTTTACCCCAGCATTGTCATTTCTCTTGGAGCCACGGTCATCAGCTACTTTTTCATGGTCTTCATCCTCCATTCTTTCGGGATACAGCTCTAAGTCTAAAAATTGCTGCCACCCTGTACACAGCTCCCATACTTTTGCACAACTATGAAGAACATGAACCATATTGAACTCCTGGCCCCGGGAGGAGATATTGACTGCATCAAAGCGGCCATCGCAGCCGGTGCCGATGCCGTATATTGTGGTATCGATCGTTTTAATGCGCGGAACCGAGCCGAAAATATTACCTTTGCACAACTGCACGGCATCCTTCGCCTGGCACACAGCCACAACTGCAAGGTCTTTCTCACCTTAAATATCATCATTATCGAGCCCGAAATTCCAGCCTTTGTGGCCCTGCTCAATGAGCTGAGCAACACCAGTATTGACGGCATTATCCTTCAGGATATCGGCATGCTCTACCTGGCGAGCAAATATTTCAAGGGCCTTGAGGTACATGCCTCCACCCAGTTGACAACCCACAACAGGGGACAGATTGACTTTCTGGCTGAACTTGGCGTCTCCAGGGTCAACCTTTCGCGGGAGATGAAGCTTGAGGAGATAGAGGCCTTAAGCCGCAGCGCCCATGGCAGGAAGGTCAGGACGGAGGTCTTTGTCCATGGCTCAAACTGTCTGTCCTTTTCCGGGCTCTGTTATATCAGCTCGGTGCTTGACGGAAAATCAGGGAACCGTGGCAGATGCAGCCAGCCGTGCAGAAACCAGTATCTCACCACCCCTGCGGGAAAGGAATTCCCTCTTAATCTTAAAGACAATTGCGCGTTTGAAGACCTGGCAGGCCTTGCCGCGGCAGGGGTGGACTCCTTCAAGATCGAAGGGAGAATCAAGAAGTTTCATTACGTCTATACAGTGGTTGAGACCTACCGCAAACAACTGGACAATCTCTGCAACAACAGCACGGATGTTGTGGACAGTAGCATCCTCTACAAGGTCTTTAACCGGGATTTTACCAACGGTTATCTTAAAGGTGAGATCAACCGGGATATGTTCATTGACAACCCCCGGGATAATTCAGCCCTTCACCTGGCCAAAGACTTTACCTCTTCCCCTGAAACAAACCTTGAAACGGCCAAAGGTCAGCTTTACGACGAAAAAACCGACATCATTGTAGCCGTTAAAGCAAAAATCGACCGGCTGAGTGGTGATAAGGCCCCCCTGACCCTTACTTTTGCAGGAAAACAAAACTCCCCTCTGACGCTTACCCTGACAAGCCCTGATTTTGTGACCTCTTTTTCTTCCACGAGCCTTTTAATCCCAGGCCCCGAGGCTGAAAACAGCCTTAGTGCAGTCAACCTTGGCCGAATACTCAAAAAGGTAAACGATACAGAATTTTATATTGAAAACATGCTGTTAGACGACCTCGAAGATGGTCTTCTTCTACCGTTTCATGAATTGACAACAATAAAGAAGAAGATCTTATCTGCGGTTGGCGGTACAAAAGAGCCCGTCGCCCCGATCACCCTGCCGCGCCTGAGACAGGAAAAAAGAGAAGAGGCGCAACCCTTTCTGTCGCTGTTGATTTCCTCCGAGAAAGATCTAGCTCTTTGCCACGAATCCGTAAGGGTGTACTTTGAAATTCCCAGCTGTCTTACAGAAGACAGTTCCACACTCACCCGGATCTTTCACAACAACAATCAGCTGATCCCCTGGTTTCCTCCAGTTATCATCGGAGAATCTTACGAAAGAGCGGTTAAACTGCTGGAAGATCTTCAGCCACGGGAAATCGTCACCAATAACTACGGCATAGCACAAGAGGCCCACAAAAGAGGGATTGCATGGGTTGCGGGGCCATACCTCAACATTGCCAATTCGCATACGCTGATCTGCCTGAAAGAAATGTTTGGCTGTGAAGGCGCTTTTATCTCCAATGAACTGAAAAACTTTCAGATAAAAACCATCAAAAAGCCCAAAAATTTCAAGCTGTACTACAGCATCTATCACCCCATACTGTTGATGACCACACGGCAATGTCTGTTTCAGCAGGTAACCGGTTGTGAAAAAAGCAGAATTGAAGAGAAGTGTCTTGAAACGTGCAGGAAAAGTGCCAAGCTGCATACCGTAAATAACACAGCCATTATGATAGAAAAGGCTGCGGGTAACTACCACGCCCTCTATCACTGCCATAACTTTCTCAACACCGACATCATCCACGACATTTCGGAGATGTTTTCCAGCTTTTTCATTGATTTACGCGATATACAAACAGAGACAACAGTGGCAGTTGAGAAGAGAGAACTTGTAGAATATTTTGCACATTGCATCCGGGGAGACCGCGCGGCAGCAGAAGAGCTGCAGCAGCACCTTCAGCCGACCACTCACCGGCAGTATATCAAAGGAATTTAGTACCTTAGAAACTCATTCGAAGTCTGGGCTTATCTCTTGGATTTCGTGAAGGTACTTGTCCCGTTTATCGGGGTTAACGACTTACAAAAGAGTCTGACGAAAGGCGGTCAGTTCTTCTGCCGCATCTGCGATGCTTTCCGATGAGACCTCCAGATCAAAGACATACCTGCTCATACTTCTTGCGTATCTCTTGTCATAGTAGTCAACGAGGAGAATCCGTACAAGTTCAGGAATTTCATTGCGGTTAAAAAGATCACACATATGTGCAACCTGGGCAGTCCCCATATTCTGCTTGAGGGACAGGAGAATTTTTAGGATCTCCGCCCTTTTCTGCGCCCCTTCCACCGGATAATCTTCAACGATGCGCTCGATTCTTTTCTCAAGACTGCAGGTGATGTTCACCAGGATGGCACTTTTCATGGCCATGGCAAAAGGTTTGGGAATGAAAACCCGGCCGATCTTCCTGCTCTCCCCTTCAACAAAATAGGGGGGCGGACCGAGTTTTTTTATGGTTTGAACCAGCAGGGTTTCAAAGGTCCGCTGACCATTGGGCTCCCGGTCGAGCCCCCCAAAAAGAGAACTCCTGTGCCGTGCCAGCTCTTCGAGATCAATGCTGGAGTCAAGCGCCTCAATGATGCGGGTTTTCCCGGTCCCGGTCAGGCCATGGAGCACAATAAGTTTTGGGGAATAATTCTCGAGGAATGAAAGGATTCCCTGGCGATATTTTTTATAGCCCCCGATGAGCTGGCACGCTGTATAGCCGGACTGTGACAGGAGATTGACAATGGATCTTGAGCGCATCCCGCCCCGTGCACAAAACACTGCTATGTTTTTATTGCGAAACGGCTCAAAGGCGCTCAGAAGCCCTGCCAGTTTTTCCTCCGCATAGGAAAATCCCTGGTCTATGGCTTTATCCTGACCACCATGTTTGTAGATGGTGCCGATTACACTGCGCTCGTCTTCATCAAAAAGGGGAATGTTGACCGCGCCCGGTACTGTCCCATCCCTGTACTCCGGAGCTGAGCGCACATCCACAATGAGATGTTCTGCCTCCAGTGCTTCTTCAAAGGAGATTGGAGAACAACTGTTTTGTAGGATATTTGACCGGGAAAACTCTTCTTTCATGGGTACAACACTCTTTTATGTGATGAGAGATTTTGTAAATACTCAAATTATGCTGGTCTCGTAAACAGACATCTTTTCCGTACAGACGGGCTCTGATAAAAGCTCGATATATGAGACGTAATGTCTTCAGCGACCTTTTGACAATACCTGCGGTATAGGCAATGTCGCAGAAGACCTACAACGAAGTGGATCAAGCTTTTTTCGAGGTTATCAAATTATAACCTGCCCGAGAGATACTGTACAATCGAGACAGCAGTAAGGGTTGCCGTTTCAGCCCGAAGGATACGCTCGCCAAGGCTCACGCTTATCCAGCCGTGCCGCCGTGCCAGCTCCACCTCTTCCGGGCTCAGACCACCTTCTGGCCCAAGCAGCAAGGCGATAGAATCTGCCGTTTCTATCTCCTTGATATCTCGAAGGTGTAGAGTTTTTTCTTCTTCCCAGAAAAGGATCCGCAAACTTTTTTCCCCCAGCCGTTCGCTGCAGATGGCCTCTGTAAAAGAGAGCGGCTCCACAATGTCCATGGGTACTGGGCGCATGCACTGTTTACAGGCGGCAAGGCCGATCCGCTGCCAGCGCCCCTGTTTTTTGGCGGCCAGCACGGGATCGAGTTTTCCCTGGCATCTTGAACTCTGCAGGGCAACCATGGAGGTGACTCCGAGCTCCGTACACTTTTGCACCACCGTATCCATCTTTTCCCCTTTCAGGATTGCCTGATAAACCTCAAGGCTTGTGGTAGCTTCATCTTCGGCGTGAAGGGTTGCAGTAATCACCACCTCAACCGAGCGGTCGAGGGTTCCAATTTCACCACGAAACAAACCACCGTCCCCATCCAGCAGCTCCACCACTGCCCCTACCTCAAGGCGGAGCACTTTTTTGATGTGCCGCGATTCCTCTTTTGAAAGAATAACTCTATCGCCACGCCGTGTTTTTGGATCAAAGAAAAAGCGTCTCATCTGATTTTACCGACCATTAAACTCTGCTCAACTCGTAAAAAGTTAATTTGACAAGCCCTGTTACTTACCGTAATTAAGAATGAAGAAAATTCATCATTATCTGATCAGGCCTCTACCATACGCCAAAGGAAAATACCACCATGTCAACAAACCGCAGGGAACAGGAAAGATTTTCTCTCAATTTGCAGGCAAAGATATCCTACAGACACACAACAGATGCCTCACCAGTCATTGATACTGTCGCTGCAAACATCAGTTCCGGCGGGGCCTTTGTAACAACCGATCACAGATTTCCCCTGGCCACCAAGGTAAGTATTAAATTCTACCTTAGTGTACACGACCTCAAAAAGCTGAAGTTTATCCTCTCCATGGAGAGCCTTAAACAGATCAAAGGTGAACATACCTGGGTTACAGCCAACGGTATTGTCATCAGACAGGATGACGACGGTGTAGGGATCATTTTCGATACCGACTATCAGCTGACACCCATGTAAAAAGCAATGTCAGAGTAGTATGTTTCTCTCAGCCACAGTAAACTACTTCTTCAAAAAGCGGATCGCGGACCATTCATCCCTGTATTTTTCGCCGGCAAGGGTCAGGCCTTTACTGCAAAACACCTCTCTTATATTGCCAACCTGGCCCTCTGCTAAAAGACCTGAGAGGATGAGGTAGCCGCCTTTTTCCGTTAGCCTGATAAGATCATCGGCCAAAATGAGAAGAACGTCGTGCACGATATTGGCAACGACGACGTCATAAACACCCTCGATCTCCGAGAGTGGGGTCAGGCTGACCTGCATTTTATCCTGCATCTCATTGAAGGCCACATTTTCTGTTGCAGCCTTCACCGCCTCGGGATCGTTGTCGGTTGCAGTCACCTCGCTGGCGTTGAATAACAGACCTGCCATTCCTAATATGCCGGTTCCTGTGCCAACATCCAGAAGCCGTTTGCCGCTGGTGCCCGCAAGGCTCTCACGGATAAATTCGAGGGTAAGGCTGGTTGTAGCATGATGGCCGGTACCAAAGGCCATCCCTGGATCCATGGTAATCACCATCTCACCCGCCTTTGGTTCATACTGCTCCCAGGTGGGGGCGATAATAAGCCCCGGCACAATGGCAAAAGGGGTGAAAAATTCTTTCCAGTTTTTTCCCCAGTCCTCGTCCTCAATTATTTTTGAGCTGAGTTCGGGCTGAGGAACATTGAAAATATTCTTTAATTCTGTCAGATACCCTGAAATCTGGGCGAGAATTCTTTCTATTTCCGCAGGGTCTGGATCCGGGTCCTGGATGTAGCCGTTTATGGTCCCGTAATCCGGTTCGTCAATGGCGGCCGCCTCTACACCTGCATCCATCACTCCCATGAGAAAGTCGCCTATCGATTCAATGAGAGCAGGGTCTGTCTTTACCGTCACCTGCAGCCAAGTTTTTTTCGCCATTTTAATTACTCACTCTCTTCAAATATTTTCTGAATTTCCAGTCGTTTTCCAAAAAAAACAGGACATAGAGACCACCGATTTTTTATGACAAACGACATCTTTCCAGATAGTATATTGTTTACGGGAAACAAATCCCCTGGTTAACGTATCCTCGCACTCACCCTGACTATCCCTGTATGAAAGAACACATCAACATCATAATCTGCCCCGACTGTGACCTGCTTTTACCCGAGAAGAATCCGCCTCTGGGCTATTCGATTTCCTGCCCCCGTTGCGGTAAAAGGCTCAGAAAACCAAAAAAAGATTCTGTGTCAAAGGCCTTTGTGCTGTCTCTGACCGGATTGCTCATATATCTGCCGGCCATATTGTTGCCACTCATGACCTTTAAAAGCCTGGGGTTCAGTGATTCGGCCAATGTAATCGAATCGATAGTAAACTTTTACCAAAATGACTACTATTTTGTCTCTTTGACGGTATTCCTCTCAGCAGTAGCCCTGCCGCTCATACTGCTTACCATGATGTTTGTCATTAGTTTTAATCTACAGAAAAAGCGCTATCCCTCCTACCTCGCCCCCCTGTTCAAAACCTATCTCCACCTTGAGGAGTGGGCCATGACTGAGGTCTATCTTCTTGGAATAATGATAACAATTATCAAGATGGCGGACAGCTCCGAGATCGTTTACAACGCCGGAATTTTCTGTTTTACAAGCCTTGTCCTTATTTCACTGGCCATCTCCACCGCCATGGACAGAAACTACTTCTGGCGGCTCATTGAATATAAGGGTAAGCCACAAAATGAAAGGGCGCCCGTAGCTGCAGAAAACATTTCAGGGGTTACAACGGGACGAGAGCAGAACCTGACACTTTGCCACACCTGCGGAAAGGTGCTGAGCAGCCACCTCGAAGGACAACACTGCCCCTGCTGTGGTGCAAATATCCACAACCGCATTCCAGCAAGTGTCAGTAAAACCTGGGCCCTGGTCCTCACCTCAATGATTTTTATCGTTCCGGCAAACATCATGCCGATAATGGAAGTGGATTTTCTTGGGGTCCCTGACAGGTCGACTATCCTGGATGGTATCATCTATTTTTTCCAACATGGATCGTATTTCATTGGCCTTGTAATTTTTTCAGCCTCCATTCTCGTTCCGGTTTTCAAGATCATCGGCCTCTGGATACTTTTACTCTCTACCCATCCAGCGGCCACCCGCTACCTGCGCAATAAAACCATTATGTACAGGTCAATTGCCTTTATCGGCAGGTGGTCAATGCTTGATATTTTCGTCATTGCCCTCCTGACAGTCCTGGTCGATTTTGGATTTTTCACCTCAATCCATACCGCCCCGGCAGCGACATATTTCTGTCTTGTTGTCGCCACAACCATGTCCGCCGCAATAACCTTTGATCCAAGAATTATGTGGGATGACTGCAGTAAATACCAATCAATTTCAACCCTGAAAACAGATACGCCATGAAACCAGAACCGGTAGTAAACAAAAATAGAGGTATTTCAGCAATTTGGATTTTACCAATCGTCGCCCTTTGTATCTGCATCTCGATCCTCTACTCCAGCTATAAGAATGCAGGAGAAGACATAACTATTTTTTTCGCCGACGCAACAGGACTCACCCCCGGTAAAACCCAGGTCGTCACCAAGGGTATCCCCATTGGACTGGTTAAAAAAATCACCCCGGATCTTGCTAACCACCAGATCAAGGCAACCGTTAAAATCGACAAGGAGGCAGTGGATTACCTGGTCGATGATACCCTGTTCTGGATTGTCCGCCCCGAACTCTCAGCCAGTTCGATCACAGGTCTGGACACCATACTTTCAGGGAGCTATATCGGGGTGCAGGTCGGCAGTTCAAAAAAGAGCCAGAATACATTTAAAGGTCTCTCGTCACCGCCTCCTGTCTCTTCAGAGGCACCTGGTCTGCATCTGCAGTTGAGGGCTGAAACCCTTGGTTCCATTCAGGCAGGAACTGGAATTTATTACAGAAATATTGAGATAGGTACAGTCCAGAACTATACCTTGGAAAGGGATCAGAATATCCTTATTGATTTTTTTATAGAACCAAAATTCGCCCATCTGGTGAGAGAAGGCAGCAGATTCTGCAATGCCTCCGGCATCCAGTTGAGCGGTAAACTCCCCAACATAAAGCTTCGTGTTGAGTCCCTGGCATCACTGCTCAAAGGCGGTATCCTCCTCCATACTCCAGACCAGCTTCAGGATAGTCCTCAGGTTATCAACGGCCACATTTTCTCACTTTATAAAGACTACGAATCGGCGAATTATGGCATCCCCATGACACTCACCCTTGCCTCAGGAAAGGATATTGTCGAAGGAGCTACCAAGATTATGTACCGTGGGCTGGAAGCCGGATTTGTTCAGGAAATAAGCATCGATAACGACGAACAGAAAACAGTTACGGCTCATATATTACTTGATCCAAGGACGGAAATGATTCTTAAGGAGGGAACAAAATTCTGGATGGAGAAACCAGAGATTACTCCTACCGGGATACAGAACCTGCAACTCCTGCTCGCTGGCGCCTACATCACTTTCCAACCGGGTCCCGGGAAGTTCAAAAACCATTTTAATATTCTTACAGAACCTCCCTCAGCGCCACCGTTACGCCCTGGAAAATCGTTTTTGCTGACCTCTGAGGGCCCCTCCGAGATCAACAAAAACTCTCCGGTATATTTTAAGAACATACCCGTTGGTATTGTCGTCGATGTCAATCTTGCCACCTCTGGCAAAGAGATCCGTACCCATATTTATGTGTATGAAGAATACCTGCATCTCCTGAGTAAAAAATCTATTTTCTGGATCCATTCCGGAATTGAACTGTCAACCTCCATTGAAGATGGCATATCACTTTCGACCGGGCCGCTGACCAGGATGTTAATCGGTGGTATCAGTTTCACCACCCCTGATAAACTCGCCAAAAAGAAAAACTTCAGCCCCGAAGAAAACCATATCTTCCAGCTCCATGACAGTTACGAATCTGCCATAGCCGATGTTCCGGAACTGCAGCATTCCGGTAAAACAGTCAGTATCCTCGCAGAAGACGCAAGTTCCCTGTCCATCGGTGCCCCGATACTTCACAAGAATATTAAAATCGGTATCATTGAGGACTTCAGCCTGACCGGAGATCAGCAAAGTGTCCTGGTCAAATGTCTTATCTATGATGAATACAAGAATCTCGTCAACAACCAGACCAGATTTTACAACACCAGTGGACTACAGCTTTCCGGCGGTCTGAGCGGAGTACGTTTCCAGACCGGTTCCCTGCAGTCCATTATTGCAGGCGGCATCGGCTGCTTCAATACGCCTAAAAAATCCAACAGAAAACAACCGGGCGAGCCTTATCCGCTCTACAGCGACCTGCAGGAGGCACTGCATGCCGACGAAATTGATCTAACCGTTACCTTTCAGGATACAAAAGGCCTGAAAGAAGGTTCCTCTGTCCGCTACAAGGGCATTGAGGTGGGTAAAGTACAACACCTTTCCTTTTCTGGAGACCTGAAGACCATTGTCGCCAAAGTTTCTGTCCATGAATCACTTAGCGAACTGTTCAGAAAAAACACCATGTTCTGGGTGGCAGAGGCCGAGATAAATCTCAATGGTGTCAAGAACGTTGACACCATTGTCTTTGGCTCATTTCTCAGTTTTCTCCCCGGAGATGGTGCTCCCAGGAGGAGCTTTGTGGCCCTGCCCGAACCGCCACGAAACAAGATTGCCAACATAAATGGCCTGGGGATCGTTCTCGAATCCAAGCATCTGGGCTCCCTTTCTCCCGGCTCACCGGTCTATTACCGGCAGGTACTTATCGGCCAGGTTACCGACTACGAGCTCTCCCCAACCTTTCAAAAAGTGTATATTTTCGTTTCGATCAAAGATCGCTACAGGGCTATCATCCGCAGCAACACCCGGTTCTGGAATGTCAGCGGAGCAACAATCGAAGGTGGGCTCTTCTCAGGCGTCAAGGTCTCAACCGAATCTTTGGAAGCAATAATGAAAGGTGGAATTGCCCTTGCCACCCCAGATGACGAAAAAGTCGGTGCCGCTGCCTCAGCGGGTGCCCATTTCCGTCTGTATGATAAGCCAGAGAAAAAGTGGCTGGACTGGAATCCCGATGTCGTTTTGCTGGAACTTGAAGAATCAAACAAAATACTTCTACAAAAAAACAATGACAAATAACGGCTAGCGGCTGGAACAATGCTTTTGCTGCAGGAGGCGAAGACTCGTTTCATCTTCCAGGGAAAAAGAATATTCAATTGCCTCTCCCGGCCCGGTGCTGTGCACGGGTAAACCACCAAAGCGGGAGAGCAGGTGGCTCAGATCAAGCCGGTAAATCAGTGGATTCAATGTTTTCCCAAGCGTATTTTGCCTTGCCATCTCGGCAAAATCAGCAAAATCGCTTCGTCTTTTGTCCACCGCAAATTTTACAGGTTCAGATACAAAACGCAGACCAAACCGGTCAAGACAGGCCTCGGTGACTCTTCGCTGCAACAGAGCACGGGGAGCATACAAAACAGTATAGGCTTGCAGACTGTTTTGCATCTCCGCCGGCTTGCTGCCTGCCTCAACTATCTTCACCTCGGCAAAGATTTCTTCCTGCGCTGCAGCAAAGCTATCCTGAGCCTCAGGGACAGAGAGGTCAAAAGAACTGCAGGAAGACAGGTGTTTCGACAGATTATGGATGAGGCTGTGATCGTAATCGATAAAAAGTGTTCTGTTTTCGTCATCGATTACCGTATATCCCGGCGCCAGGTGATAGGAGGTCTTCATCAGCTGCTCAGTATTGGCTGCAGTGAAAGGGTTGATCGTCCCTGCCGGTAGATGTGTTGCCGCACCCAGTCCGACAAACAGAACGAAAAAAGTGACCATAAGAAATTGTCGCATAACAACAAAAAATCGGGAATATATGAGGGAGCAGATACCTGCCCCCTCTATGCATACCCGTTGAATTAAAAGCTATACTGCAGTGAGGCGGTCAGCATCGTTGAAGTCTGATCCATCCCCGCACCATTGTCAAGATAGGTAACCACTCCCTGATCGTTGAAATGCCATTCACTGTCGCCCTGCATGGTGTCATAGGACTGGTAGCTAAAGCCGATCTCCAGCCCTAATTTTTCAGTCAAGCCAAAGGTTCCGGTAATATCAAATGCGATGAGATCTCCATCTTCAAAATCGTCATAGGTGACAAGATTTCGCAGATGGTGGTAATCGGTCGCCTCACCCTGGACAAAAGGAGAATAGATCACACGACCGGCAAGACGAAATCTATGGGTAAATTCCGCCGAAAAACCCAAACCTCCATAAAAGGTATCCATGGTCTGTTCATAGCTGATTCCAAGCTCCCCATCGGCAAAAGAACCGGAGTAATTGCGAAAGCCTCCACTGGAATAGGTATAATATCCCCCCCGTGACTCCCAGCCAAAATTATCTCTTTTGTAGCCGACAATACCGGTAAGAACGACATTATAGTTCTGGAAAAATGAGAAATTGGCACTCACATCAATAATCGAACCATCAGTCACATCAGTATCCTCATGGTGCGACCAGTCTGTCCACTCATAGCCTGGGACCTGCCAGTCGTAGTCATCCATGGTTCCCTCACCATCTGTGGCTTTAAACCAGCCGTCAAAGCTAAAGCTCAACCAGCTCCCCACCTGCAGATCTCCGGTGACACCTACCATGTACAGATTATCAATCTCCCAGGTCAACTCGCTTGCCTTGTGATTGTTATACTCCGGCCAGTACACAAACTCCTTGGATTCTCCACTCAGATACCCGGCGCCCACCCCTAAGGTAAAACGGACAGGGGCGGATTCTGGTGCAACCACCACAACCTCACTGGTCTCAGCTGGCGCCACTGCAACAGGTCCAGCCGCTGAAGCTGATGACAGACCAGCAAACACCATCGCAGTCCCCATGGCCGCGGTAAAGCCTATACATTTTCTCCCAGCAGATGTTGTTTTCATTCTCCCTCCTTTCTTTTGTCCTTATATCATACTTCGATTGCGAACTTCCTCTTCCACACTAACAAAATACTCACGCATAGTCTCCAGTAAAACATAGACAACCGGGACAAGCATTGTACTTATAAAGGTCGCTGCGACCATGCCGCCTAAAACGATCACCCCAATGGATCGCATTGTCATAGCCCCGGCTCCCGTCGCAAATGCAAGGGGCACAACGCCAAAGACAAAAGACAGAATCGTCATCATGATTGCTCGAAAACGAAGGCCTGCCGCTGCCATGGCGGAATCTACTATTGAAAGCCCCTGTTCTCTCTTCTCCTTTGCCACTTCAACAATGAGGATTGCATTTTTCGAAGAAAGCCCGATGAGCAGGACAAGGCCGATCTGAGCAAAGAGATTATTGTCGAGTCCCGCCAAATTCTGGGCCAGTAGGGCACCGAGCATAACGAGAGGTACCGGAATGAGTATCATGAGAGGTAAAATCCAGCTCTCGTACTGCGCTGCCAGCACCAGATAGACCACAAGGACTGCAAAGGTAAAGACAAAGATCTTGGTATTTCCGGCAAGTTTTTCCTGATAGGACATCCCCGACCATTCAAAGCCATAGCTTTTATCTGCCGGTAGGACCTCCTCCGCAAGCTCAGCCATGGCCTCCATTGCCTGGCCTGAGCTGTATCCCGGAGCCGCTGAACCGTTGATATTTATTGAGCGGTACATATTGTAGTGGGGCAGATCGGCCGGGCCGATTATTTTTGTGATGCTGGCAACTGAAGCAAAAGGAACCATATTGCCCTTATAATTTTTCACGAAGAGTCCGTTTATATCGCCCGCCTCACTCCTGAAGGCTTTATCCGCCTGAATAAACACCCTGAAAACCTTACCGTATTTGGTAAAATCATTGACATAAATCGATCCCATATAGCCCTGCAAGGTCATGAAAATATCTGACACGTCGACCCCGAGGGCAGCCACCTTTTTCCTGTCGATATCCAGCTTGATCATTGGATAATTGGGCGAATAGGTGGTGTAGGCATGGGTGATGCGTGGATCTCCATTTGCAGCGGCAATCAGTTTATTGGCGTAATCGACAAAGGTGTTGAGATCACCTGCCAGATAGTCCTGAAGTCTGAAATCAAATCCACCCACGGTACCAAGTCCCGGAATTCCTGGCATATTAAAAGCCGCAACAGTGGCGTCGGCAATGGCCATACCTTTTGCATTGATAGCTGCGAGAACACCGTTAATAGAAAGCTCCGGCGTCTTTCTTTGCTGCCATGGGGTGAGAGTGACAAAGCCAGTCCCGGCACTGGAATCAAGGGTTGAGGTCAGCATATTAAAGCCATCTATGATTACCAGATCTGCAACCCCCGGAGTCTCCAGAAGCATGTTTTCCACCTCTTTTCTCACCTGGGTTGTTTTACCAAGTGCCGTTCCCGGCTTGAGGTTGAACATTACCAGAAACGAGCCCTTATCCTCTTCTGGTACAAAACCTGTCGGTGTGACCGTGAAAATATAATAGGTTCCATAAAGAAGCCCCGCAAAAACCAAGACAAGTGGCCAGCGTATTCTGATGAGAAAAGAAACGATGGCAATATAGATTACGGTTATTTTATCAAAGAAAAGATCAAATAATCGAAACAGCAATAATTTGCCCTGACCATCGGGCAAGCGCCTGATAATAATAGCACTTAAGGCAGGCGAGAGGGTCATTGCATTGAGAGATGATATGAGCACCGCAAAACAAATTGTCAGGGCGAACTGCCTGTAAATTGCCCCTGTAAGACCTGGCATGAGTGAGACCGGAACAAAGACCGCAACCAGCACAAGCGTCGTGGCGATGATCGGCCCGATCAACTGGAGCATGGCCTCTTTTACCACCTGGGGGATGGTCAGTTCCGGCCGCTCAACCATTATCCTTTCAACGTTTTCAACGACCAGTATTACATCATCCACAACAATACCGATGGCGAGAATAAGACCAAAAAGGGTAAGAAAGTTAATCGAAAAATCTGCGGCAAGCAGTATACCAAATGTTCCCACCAAAGAAACCGGGATGGCCACTGCTGCAATAACAGTCGGTCGCCATGAGCCGAGAAAAACAAAGACGATAAGAATGACAAGGGCCACAGCAATGATGAGATTCTGCACCACATTTTTAATGGCCACTTCAACAAATAGAGTGGTGTCATAGGGGATTTGATATTGTACACCTTCTGGAAATCTGTTTTTTAGAATTTCCATCGTTTCTACAATTTTTTTCTTTATATCAAGGGCATTAGAGCCAGGAAGCTGATAGATCCCCACCAGTGCTGCGGGCTCTTTGTTAAACAAGGCGTTCCAACTGTAATTTTCGGCACCAAGTTCAACGGTGGCGACATCTTTTAAGTACACCAGTGTTCCATCATCTTTGAACTTCACCACAATCTGTTCAAATTGATCCACATTTTCAAGGCGGCTGTCGGTGGTGAGAACAAACTCCGTCGGCTGATCGAAATAGGTCGGCGGCGCACCAATTTTACCAAGAGCCGCCTGACTGTTCTGGGATTTCACCGCACTAATGATCTCGGCGGGACTGAGCCCCAGTGCCTGTATCCTGTCTGGGTTGAGCCAGATCCGCATTGAGTATCGTTTTTCGCCCATATTTTCGGCTTTCCCAACCCCTGGAATACGTCTCAACTCATCGATAATATTAATATTTACGTAGTTACTCAAAAAACTGTCGGTATAGCCATCTCCGGTCAGGGTTACAAAACAGACAATACTGGGAGACTGTTTATCCACTACGACACCAGTCTGGGTCACTTCCGCCGGCAGCTGAGGTGTTGCAACAGAAACTTTGTTCTGCACATCCACTGCGGCAATATCAAGATCGTACCCCGGCTCAAAAAAGATATTAATTTTACTCGAACCGGAACTGGTACTGGAGGACTGCATATAGATCATCCCCTGGACGCCATTAATTTTGTCCTCCAGAGGACGGGTCACCGTTTCTTCAACGGTATAGGCGTTAGCGCCGGTATATGTGGCAGAGACAACCACCGTTGGCGGGGTGACTTCCGGATACTCCTGAACAGGCAGGATAAAAAGAGAAACAATGCCACCAATGACAATGAGCAGGGAAATCACCATTGCAAAGATAGGCCGTTTAATAAAAAAAACGGAAAGCATAACCTACTCCTTCACAGGGATCAGCTCATTTTTCTTCATCACGGCCATAACGCCTTCAGTTGCCGTGACATCATTTGCCTGTACCCTGGTTCCCGGCCGGATTTTTGCCAGGCTGTTTACTATAACCCGCTCACCTCCAGCAAGTCCCCTGACAATAACTGCGTACTGCCGGGTTTCAAAACCCCTGCTCACATCAACACGCTTTGCACTGTCCGTCTCGTCTACCACATAGACAAAACTACCCCTCTGATCCTCCTGAATAACACCCGGATCAAGCATCATGAATGCAGCCTTATCTGTTACAAAAAGATTCACATAGACAAAGGTGCCCTCTAAAAGCTTGCTTTCTGGGTTGGCGACCGTGGCCCTCATGGTGATGGTACCCGTCATGGGATCAACCTGGTTATCATTAAAATCAACCACGCCCTTGAAGTAACCGCGATCCATGAGTTTTGCGTAATTGTTGGGAACAGTGACTCTGGCATCCAGGATTTCTTTCGATTTATACTGCTCAACGAGCTGATACTGCTCTTCATTGGGGTTGAAATAGGCGTGCATGGGATCATCACCTATGATTGTCGTCAAAAGTGTTTTGTCACTGAAACCCACAATATTGCCGACATCAACATTCTTTCGGCTGATCTTTCCTGCAATGGGTGAGACAACATCGGTGTAACTCAGATTAAGAAGTGCCTCATCAAGAGCAGCCCTGCCTGCTTTGATTGCTGCCTGCAGCTCACCTACCCGCGCTTCATTTTGCTCCAGGGTCACACGGGGGGCAAGCCCCTCTGCGACAAGAGGTCGATACCGCTCAACATCTGCTTTTGCCAGTTTCAGCGAAGCTTCATCGCTTTCAATTTTAGCCCTTGCTTTTGCCACTGCAGCCTCATAGCTGTTTTTCTCAATGACAAAGAGTTTCTGTCCTTTCTCAACGTGAGCTCCTTCCTGAAAAAGAACTTCTTCAAGCTTTCCTGCGGCCCGAGCCCGAACCTCCACCCGCTGGCTCGCTTCCGTTTTTCCTGTATATTCAAGCCAGATAGGAACATTTTCACTCTTCACTGTTACCACATTCACCGACAGTGGCGGTGCTGCTGGCCGGGAGCTCTGCTGCTTTTGTTGCTCTTCAGTGCAGCCGCTGAAAATCATGCATCCGGCTAATATGACCATCGAAATACATCTTAGGAACATTGGAAAACCCCTTAGCAAATTTAAGCGCTATTCTTTGTCGCTGAAAAATCTTCATCAGGAGAAATCAAAGAGAGCTTTACCTCACCCATCCTATATGGTAGGAAAACAATGATATCTCCAGTAAACACTAATGTTATCAAGGAATAAAAGTCAACCAGAATACGACTCTTACTATGAGTTATAAGCAATATAGACGGATCCGTACCGGCCCCGATCCCAAGGAGTTCACCATGCTGCTGAGGTCACTTTGCATCATCTGTTGCCTGTTTTGTGTTGATGTGGCATCTGTTGCTGCTGCTCAAAAATTGTATCTTCGAGATTTTCTTGACCTTGCCCTGGACAAAAACCCCCAGCTGGAAATTGCAGTACAGCAGTACCGGCAAACCAAGGGAAGGATGACACAGGCGACCGCAGCCTATCTTCCCCACCTCCAGCTTGGCGTATCTTTAGGCCGAAACCACTACGACAAACTTTCCCCTGTGGATGAAGACAATGTCGCAGGCGCAGGTATCAGTGCATCCCAGCTTATTTACGATTTTGGCCAGACCACAGGCATAATTGAATCGAGCAGACTGACAGAAGAGGCTGCCCGCTCAAATATAGAACAATATCTGCATAATGTGGTACTGCAGGTGAAAGAGTCCTACTATAACGTGCTGGAAAAAAGGTACCTGATAGAGGTTGCAAGAGAACAAAAAGAGAGCTACGAACAGCACCTCCACAGAGCCAGAAAGTTCTATGAAGCCGGAATTCGTACCCAGATTGACATAACCAACGCTGAACTCGAACTTGCCAACGCCAGACTGGAACTGTTACGCGCCAAAGCTGATTTACAGTCTGCCAGGGTGGAACTTGAACAGGTAATAGGCACAAAACCAAATAATGGCCAGTACCTCGTTGCCAGCGACCAGGAGGTTGACCTTAACAACCTCAGTAAATCTGCACCGGTTCTCCCCTACTCTCTCTCCCAACTCCTCGCAATTGCACCAGATCACAGGCCAGGACTGCGGCAGATCGAGAAACTCTTCTCTGCTGCTGAAGCCTCACTCAAAGCGGTGCGGGGAGAAAACTGGCCACTTCTTGGAGCAACGGGATCCTACGATGGCTATGAAACCGACCTGGAAAACATCCCCGATCAGTGGCAGGTTACAGCAACTCTTACCTGGGATATTTTTTCAGGTTTCGAAACTGAAGGGAAAATTGCCGAGGCAAGGGCAAAAATGCTCGAACTCGGGGCATCCAGACGGGAACTGGAGTTATCGATCATTAAAGATATCACCGACCACCATCTCCGTGCTGTCGAAAACTATGAATCCATCGAGATTGCAGGCCTCGCCACGAGCCTTGCCCAGCGCAATCTTGAGCTCGCTGAAGGCAGATATCAGGCAGGCCTTGGCGATATGGTAGAATACAACGATGCCCAGCTAAACTACACTTCCAGCCGTGCTGACCTGATTTCAATTTATTTTGCCTACCTTACCTCCATTGCCCGTCTCGATCAGGCTGCAGGAATCGACCCAGGCATTCCACCTGGGACCCTGGAGATATTGCTCAAAAAATAATTCACTCCCTCTGCAGCCAGCGCAGCACAGCCTCACTCACCCCTCCTTCGTTGTTGGAGACCACGGTGGAGTAGAGATCCTTGAGCTGTTCCGGTCCATTGGCAACAATATAGCTTCCACCGGCCCAGGCGAGCAGATCCTCGTCGTTGTAATCGTTACCCACAGCGCAGGTTTTTTCTCTGGAAACAAAGAGTTTTTCAGCCAGCCAGGCAACCGACTGACTTTTTGACACAGCTGGATCAAAAATCTCAATCCAGCTCGAGCTGCCGTCAAGTGGGGAGGTCGCCCGAATTACGCTGTACTCTGGAAACTTCTGTGCCAATCTGGCGGCAACCTCCTCTCCCTGCTGGCCGGGTACTATGCAGAGCACCTCAGTGGCACTGCCCGTCGGTTCCAGTGGGCCTGTGGGAAGCGCCGAGGCGAAATCTTGATAGATGCTGAGCCGTCTTGAAAAATCAGGATTTTCAGTGCCATGAAAACGGTAGAGAAAGTGGTGTGTTTCAGGTATGGGTCTGTGTACCATATAGTCAAGTGCAGACTGCTCAAGATATTCTGCAATCTTCATAACATCCTGTTCATCAAGAGAGATGCTTTTGAGTAGCGCCTGACCGGGATAGTCGAAGATTCCTGCGCCTGTGCAAACAATCATAAAATCTACGGCGAGCAGATTCTCTTCCCCCCTCATTTGGAGGGAGTCCAGCATCTTATACAGCGAGTATTCGGATCGCCCGGTGGCTATGGCGGTGGCATAGCCTTTTTTTCGCAGTACCTGCAATGCAGCGAGATCTTTGGGGTTGAACCTCTTCTCATCTGTGAGAAGGGTACCATCAAGATCTGTTACAAATAATCCCTTATACGTTATTTTATTTTGCATTGAACAATAAACCAACCCACAAAAAAGTAACCACCTCACCAGAGGAGAATTACCCTCCTCTTCTAAAAGTAAAATGGTTACCAGATTATCTTTGGTTTGTCAGTAGCCAACAACGTGGTATTGCAGTTGCGACGATAATCCTTTACCAGCTCTTACCCCTGCCTCTTTTCTGGTAATCTCTCGGGGAGTGATTCTCAACCATCAAGACAACCTTTCGCACAATAAGGTTGCCATGCAATCCAATCTGCCATTCTCCCTGACTGTTTTTTGAAGGGTTCCAAAGGCGAATCCGATCAAAGGAAGAACGGTCACTATTATGAAACCTTCGCGGGTTCCCATCAACTTCGGCCATTGGTGTTACCCAGTTTCCCACCCGAAGCTCTGCCCCTCCCCTTCCCTTCTTCGACTTTGCAACCAAAACAACATTGTGCAGTTCAAGACGAGAGAGATTCAGCCATGGGTATTGTTCCTTCAGACTTTTTTTGAGGAAAATAGTAGCACCCTCACCCTGGTACCCACGGATATGACTATCATTAAAATCAAGGACAAATTGTTCAACCATAGCCATCGCGCCCAATGGACTACTCAGCAAGATTACTACGGTCGCAGAAAGGATCTTTGCTAAATATTTCTCTCTCCAATTACTTTTAGAGGAACCGGCATCTTTTGCTCTGGAGTTTTTCAGGTTTTTCATAGTGCACCTCGCAGTTGAATGTGAATGAAAATGTATCGTGCTTCATGGCTTCACTCTATGCGAGGCGAGCCTCCCTGTCAGTGGACAACGGGTGACATTGCCCGTATTTAGGGGCATGTCGACCCGATGTCGAGAATAACGACGCCGCCGAGGCTTTCCAGAGCTTTGTTGAAATTACGGATTATCATCCCAACCGACAGACCGAGGTGTTCTCAGCTCCTCAAGCACATATACAGTCCGCCAGCGTCATCAAGCAAAAAGCAAACACCAGCCCGGCTGAGGTTGAAAAAACATTGGGGATTATTATTCTGCTATCAAGAGAAACCATTTTAATCCGACAAACCAACACCGGCCAAAGACAATGCCTATTCCTAAACCACACCACCTCATTTACGGCACTCTTAAAGACTATCTGACCGGAGATGAGCTCACAGACACGGATGATGAACGTATTCGCCAGGAACTCTGCAGGATGATGGTTGAAGAAAAAGGCTATTCGCCAGATCAGCTGCAAACCAGACTCACCATAGAAACCCTTTTCTCAAGGTGTTTTGTCACCTCAACTATTGAGCTCACCGTCTTCCACCAGGGGCTGGCATCCATGATACTGCGCTATGGCCCCGGTTCACTGGTGAGCCGGGAAAGATCAGCCATTGCCGCAGCCAGGGTTCTCGTCCCTGACCACCAGATTCCTCTTGCAATCGTTACAAATGGCAGAGATGCCGAACTTTTGGATACTAAAACTGGCAAGATTCTAGGATATGGGTTACATTCAATTCCAGACAGTGAAACTCTCCCGCACCTCCTTGAAAACGTGTGTTATCTCAAACCATTAGAAGGAAAGAGGCGAGAAAGAGAGCTACGAATTCTCAATGCCTTTGATGTTGAGCGCTGCTGCTACTGAGTCAATCCTGGAAGAGCCATCCCAGCCGTTCTGCCGTGGATTAGAAGAATTATGATCAAATATATTAAGGGATAATTATGTCTACTGGACCTGATAATTGGACAAAATCAAGTTGGAAAAAGTTTACAGCACTGCAACAGCCAAACTGGCCGGACCAGGATGCTGTAGATAAGGTTCTCACTGACCTTAGTACCCTGCCTCCACTTGTTTTTGCAGGGGAAATCCGCTCACTCAAAGAACTTCTCGCAAAAGCTGTGACCGGTGATGCATTCCTGCTTCAGGGTGGTGATTGTTCTGAAAATTTTTCCCATGTCACAGCGCCAAACATCAGAGAGACCTTAAAGGTACTTTTGCAGATGGCGGTTGTTCTTACCTACGCGGGTGGTAAGCCCGTTGTAAAAGTTGGCCGGATTGCAGGCCAGTTTGCCAAACCTCGATCTGCTGACATGGAGACCATTGACGGCATTGAGCTTCCCTCCTACCGGGGGGATATGGTCAACTGTGCCGAGTTTACGCCGGAGTCACGAGTCCCCAACCCTAAATACATGCTCAAAGGCTATAACATGGCGGCCTCAACCCTGAATCTTCTCCGGGCATTTACCAGAGGCGGGTTTGGGTCCCTGCAACGGGTTCAGGCATGGAATCAGGAATTTGTTGCCGGCTCACCTCTGGGCAGAAGTTATGACCGCCTGGGTAAGCAGATCAGCCAGGCAATCCGGTTCATGGAAACCATCGGGATATCCGCTGATACCCCGCAAATAAACCAGACCCAGCTGTTCACCTCCCATGAGGCCCTTCTTCTCCAGTACGAGGAGGCTATGACCCGTCAGGATCATATCACCGGAGACTGGTATGACTGTTCCGCCCACATGCTCTGGATTGGTGAACGGACCCGTCAACTTGATGGTGCCCACGTAGAATTCCTCCGGGGTGTTCACAACCCCCTTGGCCTTAAAATCGGACCAAATTACGACCTGGATGATGTGAAAAGGCTTGTTGAGAAACTCAATCCCCATAATGAAGCGGGCCGCCTCACCATTATCACCCGTCTCGGCATGAAAAATGTGGAAAAGGTGCTCCCGCCACTGCTCAGAGAAATGAAACGGGAAGGACAGAATATCGTCTGGAACTGTGACCCAATGCACGCCAACACCTATACCGCCAAGACAGGGCACAAAACCAGAAACTTTAATGATATTCTCTCGGAGATCACCTGTTTCTTTGAGACCCACTGGTCAGAGGGAACCATTCCCGGCGGTATCCATCTCGAAATGACCGGTAATAATGTAACTGAGTGTACCGGTGGAGCCCACAATATAAATGATGAACAGCTCTCCAGTAATTATCTCACCTCCTGCGATCCACGGCTCAATGCAGAACAAAGCCTTGAGGTCGCCTTTCAGATAGCTGATATGATCCGCAGTTAATCATAGATTTCTTTGTCTTTTGAAGCGCCTGACGGATATCCGTCGGGCGCTTTTTTCTTTTCGAAAGGTCAACAGCCTTAAGCAATATTACATTTCAGTAATGTTTCTTGACGCCTCATCCTTCACGTTTACCTTTTCTCCTAAGTAAAAAAAACACCGATTTCATAGAGCGCAGAAAGTGAAATTGTTCACACACGCGAGTGAAATCAATTAAAGGAGAAAATACAATGAACAGAAAGAAGGTGGCGCCAACAGGATTGGGCCTTGTCACATTTTTCTTCTTCTGCATTACCCTTGCAGGAGGTCAGGTTTTTGCCAAAGGGGACCTTAAAGACGACATTACTATTTTGGATCAATCATCCAAAGCCTTTGTCAGTGTGGTTAAAAAGGCCATGCCGGCTGTGGTTCATATCAAAGTGGAAAAAACCACCAAAGGTAATTCGAATGGCAGTTCCGGAGCTGAGGAGATGTTTAATCATCCCTTCTTCGAACAGTTTTTTGGACCCCAATTTCGCCAGCGGCTTCCACAGCAGCAGGATTATGTCCAACGCGGCCAGGGTTCCGGCTTTATTATCAATAAAAAAGGTTTCATCCTCACCAATAATCATGTGGTCGATGGAGCAGATACCATCCAGGTCATCCTTTCTGACAAAAGAGAGTTTACTGGAAAAGTTGTGGGAACCGACCCTCAAAGTGATGTTGCTCTCATAAAAATCGAAAATGCGGTTGACCTGCCGGTACTCCCTCTTGGCGACTCTTCTACGTTAGAGGTTGCTGAGTGGGTTATTGCCATTGGTAACCCCTTTGGCCTCAGCCAGACTGTAACGGTTGGAGTGGTCAGTGCCACCGGAAGGTCCAGTGTCGGCATCAACGAGTATGAAAACTTTATCCAGACAGATGCGGCAATCAATCCGGGTAACAGTGGTGGTCCGCTCATCAATGCACAGGGAGAGGCTGTTGGCATCAACACAGCACTCTTTTCAAAAACCGGCGGCTATATGGGCATTGGCTTTGCTATCCCCATAAATATGGCGAAATCCATTGAGAAACAACTCATGGAAAATGGAAAAGTGACCAGGGGATGGCTTGGCGTGGTGATTCAGAATGTTGACAAGGATCTGGCTGAATCCTTTGGCCTGAAACAGGCAGGAGGCATTCTCGTCAGTGAAGTCCAAGCAGATTCTCCAGCCAGTGCGGCAGGTCTCAAGCGTGGTGATATCATCATTAAACTCGATGATGCTACCCTTGAAGATGTGTCGGATCTGCGCAACAGGATAGCCCTTATTACACCGAACAGTACGGCAATGCTAGTGGTCATTCGTGACGGCAGAGAAAAGAAAATACAGGTTACAATTGGTGAACAGCCATCGGATTTTGATCAACATGGCAGCGTGACGGGTGTTAAATCACTTGAAGAATATGGTCTCGCCCTGCAGGAGTTGACAAAAGAGCTTGCCGAACGTTTTGAGTTCGAAATGAACAGTGGTCTTATTGTCAGTAGTGTAGAGCCGGGAAGCCCCGCCGCAAAGGCAGGCATGAAGCCTGGACAACTGGTGGAGGAAATTAACAGGATACCTGTGAGTAACCTTAAAGATCTCAACAAGATCTTAAGCGAAACCGGGAAAAATGATAAGATTCTTCTCAGGGTCCGATCCGGTAACTATGCAACCTATATCGTACTCGGAGCAAAATAATACAGAAATCAGGTGATTTCAAAAAACTCCTTCCGTCTTTGTATCAGGCGGAAGGAGTTGCTATTTGGTCTTGAGGTCTTTTGGAATCTGCACCAATTTCCTGGCGTCTGGCGTTGGCAATCTGCTCAAATATTTTTATGATTACCGGCAGATTTTCAAAATCACTGGTGGATATTCTTCTCAGCACCACATCCGTCTTCGCCCGTACGGTGGCTGTGCGTTTTTTCTCTGTGCCAAAATAGGCCATTTCGCCAAAAACCATGCCGGATTCCATGGTGGAAAGCAGCTCATTGTACCCATTAAACGTTTCGGCGGTCCCGGAGACAAGGTAGTAAATTCCATCCGGAACGCTGTCTATTTCAATGATTACGTCACCGGCATTTTTCCACTCCAGTCTGAAGAATCGCTCCCATCTGGTATCAACCACCAGGCTATGATAAAAGTCAGGGTTCATGGCCCTCATCAGCTCTTTGGACAGATGAAAAAGACGCTCCCCCATTGAGTCCCTTTTCTTTTCCATGAGCTTCATGCCGCTCCTGTCAAAGTCACTTGCCGGAAAGGGAGTTTCGCGTATATATTCCAGAATTCTATCAATGCCGATATCTTTGCGGCCAGTCATTTCTATAAAATAATTCTGAGTTTCCAGCAATTCATCACGTACTTTGGGGAAATTTGGCCGTATCCCCAGCTGGAGATTCCCGGTGAAAAACTCCATTGCTTCATTCTTCATAGAGATAAAGGTGCGGAGCTTTTGCTGATCGATGTCAGGGCTGCAATGAATCCCTGGCTGATAGATGGTGAAAATGTTCATCGGATGAAGCACACTGGTCAGACTGACCTTGGCGATATTGACAATATCCTGATCAAAACCCTGCTGGTATCTGGCCACTTCCCGGTCCATGAGAAGGGTGGTTCCAAAGTAACCGCACAACTCTTCCAGCCGATTCGCCACGGCAAAACTTGCACCAAATTTTGCCATTTTAGCGCCAATCTGTGCCTCGGTAATCTCACCGAGCAGAATACCCATCCTGGTGGGAGCAAGGGCTCCCCCCTCTATCGCTCTGGCCATCTGAAGTGCGGCCTGCAGTGCCCGGGTGCAGACACCTGAACGATCTTCCCCCTCACGTTTATCAAAGATCATCAGACTGCCATCGCCTGCAGACGGCTCACTATCAAGGGGAAAATTTTCTTCGCAATCCGTTATCTCATGGATGCGATCATGATATTTAACGAGAAAATCTCTGATTTCAACAGGGGTCATCCCGGAAGATATTTGCGAATACTGGACCATATCCGCCATCAAAATAACTACTTCCCTTTCCGGTCCATTTTTCTGCATTTTCAAAACCCTACCTTAATAACTTCACGGACAGCACCTATCATTTTCGACAGAATAAAGCGACAGCCGGATCTAATTCATCAACCCGATAAAGGTGATGACCGCTAAAACGACAACAAAAAAAACAGCGACCTTTACATTGACACTGTGATCTTCATGATGCTCATGGTGGGAATCTGACATAATCTCTCCTTCGTACCGTTGAAATACATATCTTTGGCTGATTCATGTATGCCAAAGTGCTCATTTCTACCAGGACATTTGTATAACATCATCAATATTACCAGCCATTTTACTTGAATACAATATCCATCAATTGGTGCATATTGGAGATACCCACGAGTTCAATGGTCGGCTTCCAGTTTAACCGCTCTTTATTGCTGTTAGGTAAAATGATTCTTGAAAAGCCAAGACGTTGAGCCTCCCGAACCCTAACATCTATCTGACCCACAGCCCTTACTTCGCCTGCAAGGCCAACCTCCCCGCAAACAACCGTATTTGAAGGAATGTTTTTTTCAAGAAGACTCGAGGCAAGGGCGCAAATTACCCCAAGATCCAAAGCGGGCTCATCAATACGTATCCCACCTGCGATATTTAAAAAGACATCGTTGCCATACATATCAAGGCCCGCTTTTTTTTCCAGAACAGCGCACAAAAGAGATAAGCGCTGCTGATCGGCCCCAATTGCGGTGCGCCGTGCGGTTCCAAGATTGGTCGGACTGACAAGAGCCTGGACCTCAACGAGAATCGGCCGGGTTCCCTCAACACTTGGCAGAACCACGGAACCGGGTTCATTTAAAGGGCGCTCTGCCAGAAAGATCTCAGATGGATTGGAAACCTGAACCAGCCCTTCTTCCTTCATCTCAAAAACCCCGATTTCATTGGTGGAACCAAAACGGTTTTTGACGGTCCTTAGAATTCGGAAAACATGGCTTCGGTCCCCTTCAAAATAGAGAACCGTATCGACCATGTGTTCCAGCACCTTCGGCCCTGCAATAGCACCATCCTTCGTTACATGACCTACTAATATAACGGGAATATTTTCCTTTTTGGCAAACCCAACCAGCCTATAGGCCGATTCTCTGACCTGGGTCACAGAACCGGGAGAGGAGGCGACGTCGGCACTGCTCAAGGTCTGAATGGAGTCAACGGCCAGAAGCGCAGGCCGCATCTCTGTTGCCATGGCAATGATCTGCTCGACTCCGTTTTCAGTTGCGAGAAATTCACCGGGATGAATGACACCTAAACGATTGGCCCGCATCTTGATCTGTCTTGCGGATTCTTCCCCTGATACGTAAAGGACTTTTCTATCTTTTCTGGCAATTGATTCGAGCAGGTGCAAAATAAGCGTTGATTTCCCAATACCGGGCTCCCCGCCAATGAGAACCACAGAGCCGGGCACAATTCCACCGCCGAGAACCCGGTCAAGTTCCTCAATATCTGTGGTCATTCGCTCTTCGTCGCCATCGGGAGCAAGATGGAGGGCTACCGGTTTTCCTGGAACAATTTGACCGCCACCCTTTGGTGCTACGACCTCCTCGATCAGGGTTTCCCACTCCCCACATTCAGGACAACGGCCCAGCCACTTGAGACTTTTGTAGGCGCACTGCTGGCATATATAGATTGTTTTGTTCTGCTTTTTGCCTGATATACTCATACTCGCTGCCCGTTGGGACTACATGGAATGTCTTAAAGCAAACCTTTACAGATAAGGAAAAAGACCTATAATTTGAATGCTTTGAAAAGATGATACTGAAATATACCACCCAAGCACCGAAGCGTTGGCCAGTACCTGGGGGTTAGAAAATACTCAAAACAATCTTATCTTTATACCAATAAATATGATGGAAAAGCAACACCATGTAGCTTCACGTCCAACCGCAGAGTGGCAACCTCTCAGGCGCAGCCTCTGGCTGATCATCAGTCGTAAATCTCTTTTTGTATGGAGCTCAGTCCTGGTTCTGTTTACCATCCTGCTCACCTGGATTGGTTATCAGTTAACCATCGATTTTATGGACGGACTCTCCGCTCAAGTTCTTTCAGCAGCCCCCTCCCCGGACACAATGCTCGGCTGGGTTGAAAATAAGGCATTGGTGGCCGGTAACTGGCTCTATCACATCGTTTCCCGAATCCTGGCCTTCTACCTCGCTTTTCTTCTCGCCTACAGCCTCACAACCCCGGGTTATGCCTTTCTCAGTATCTCGGCTGAAAAAATCTTTGCAGGGGAAGACTTTGATCCCGACGCAAAGTTTTCTTTTGCTGGTGTACTGATTGATATTTTTGAGGGACTCAAAATCGCTTTTTTCGGTATCCTTGTCACTATCACCGCTCTTTTTGTCAATTTTATCCCGGCAATCGGTCAGGTTGCAGTGTTTCTCCTCTACACCTATTATTCGGCTCTGATGTTCATCGATTACCCGGCCTCCAGGCGAAGATGGACTCTTAGAAGAAAAATACGCTGGCTCTCCAGACATTCCAGTCCTTCCTTTCGAATCGGTGTACTGCCGGCTCTTATCAGCATGATTCCTCTGATAAACATCTTCGCAATTGCAATTTTTTTCCCCGTGCTGACGGTGCACGCAACTCTTAATTTCTCTGCTATTGAACTGGCGCAGAAACGACATTCAAACAGCACCACAGGAGAAACCTATGGCCCATGAAATAGAGAAGAAATTCCTGATAACAAACAATAGCTGGAGGGCTCTCGGTACAGGAAAAGACTACTGCCAGGGCTACCTTAATTCAGGAGAGGGGGCAACCCTTCGAATACGTACCATTGGTGAGAGAGGAATTATCACCGTCAAAGGGCCCAATGAAGACGGCAAAAGACTGGAATTTGAGTATGACATTCCCTATCAGGACGCACGGGAAATGCTTGACAGTCTGTGCCGCAAACCCCTTATAGAAAAAACCAGATACAAAGTACCTTTTGCAGGATTTACCTGGGAGATCGATGAATTTAAAGGAGAAAATGCCGGGCTCATTTTTGCGGAGATCGAACTCGAAGCCGTCGACCAGTCCTTTGAAATTCCTGATTGGATTGGAGAAGAGGTCACAGGAGATGTACGGTATTACAACGCAAATCTCGTCAGTTACCCTTTTTCACAATGGAAGAACTCTCAGCGGGGAAAATAAAGTTCATTATTACCAAATATTGTTAAATCTGTTTTACTATTTAGCCGTAACCGTCTAGTATGGGGAGTACTTTTCATCGTGAATATAGGTGCTACCTGTAAATACTAGCGCAAACTCAGACCATTGTTTCACAGGGGGGTCTGTTACTTCCAACAAAGGAGATTAGAATTATGCGTAACACGAAGAATCTGATTGCAGCATTCTGCGGCGCCACCATGCTGTTGGCATCAATGAATGCGAGTGCGGCCGGAAAAACTCTGGTTTATTGTTCAGAGGGAAGTCCTGAGGGTTTTAACCCTGCTTTTTATACGGCAGGAACGACCTTTGATGCCTCATCACGCCAGATATTCAATGGTCTTGTTAAATTTGAAAGAGGTACCACCAAAGCAATACCCGGTCTTGCTGAAAGCTGGGATATTTCAGATGACGGTATGGAGTATACCTTTCACCTTCGTAAAGGCGTAAAATTCCACACCACTGCAAAATTCACCCCTACCCGCGATTTCAATGCAGACGATGTACTCTTCACCTTTATGCGCCAGTTAGACCCCAACCATCCGTTCCATAAAGTCGGCGGTGCAACCTATGAGTACTTCAACAGCATGTCTATGCAGACCCTTATCAAGGAGATCGTCAAGGTTGATGACTACACCGTAAAGTTTATACTCAACCGTCCTGAGGCTCCTATGATCGCTAATCTGGGAATGGACTTCGCCTCCATATTCTCAGCCGAGTATGCTGATGCAATGATGAAAGCCGGTACTCCAGAAATCATCGACTTTGAGCCCGTAGGAACCGGTCCTTTCCAACTGGTTGCATATCAGAAAGATGCGGTAATCCGTTACAAGGCAAACCCTGATTACTGGGAAGGCAAAGCACCAATTGACAATCTCGTTTTCGCCATCACTCCTGATGCGTCTGTTCGCTATCAAAAGCTGAAAGCCGGCGAGTGTCACGTCATGCCATACCCCAACCCTGCAGATCTCGAAGCAATGAGAACAGATGCAGACATCAACCTGCTCGAGAAAGAAGGTCTGAATGTCGGCTACATGGCATATAACACCAAGATGGCCCCTTTTGATAATGTTAAGGTCCGCAAAGCGCTGAACCAGGCTATCAACAAGAAAGCAATTATCGAAGCGGTATTTCAGGGCGCCGGTAAAGAAGCTAAAAACCCTATTCCACCGACTATCTGGTCCTATAATGATGCCGTTGTCGATGACATGTATGATCCAGCTGCAGCCAAAAAAGCCCTTGAAGAGGCTGGCGTAAAAGATCTGTCCATGAAAATCTGGGCTATGCCCGTACAGCGTCCATACAATCCTAATGCACGGCGTATGGCTGAGTTGCTCCAGGCGGACTTTGCTGAAGTTGGTGTAAAGGTCGAAATCGTCTCCTACGAATGGGGTGAGTACCTCAAGCGTTCCAAAGATATGGACCGTGATGGGGCTGTCCTCCTCGGTTGGACCGGTGATAATGGTGATCCTGACAACTTCCTCGCCGTACTTCTCGGCTGTGATGGGGTTGGCGCTGCTAACCGTGCCCAATGGTGTTATCAACCATTTGAAGACGCAATTCAAAAAGCTAAAGTTGTCGCTGATCCTGCAGAGCGAACCAGACTTTACGAAGAGGCTCAGGTTATCTTCAAAGAGCAGGCTCCATGGGCGACCATCGCTCACTCTGTTGTCTTTGAACCAGTACGTAAAGAAGTTGTAGATTTCCGCATCGATCCTTTCGGCGGCCATATCTTTTACGGTGTTGACCTGAAGTAGGATTCTTAGCCACAATAGAGGCCGGGTAACCTTTACCCGGCCTTTTTCTCGCTAAAATCATCCCAAGAGAACTCATACATGTTTCTTTATTTCCTAAAAAAACTGGGCGTAATTCTTCCCACGTTTTTCGGTGTTACCCTCGTAGCTTTTGTTTTTATCCGCCTGCTGCCCGGCGATCCTGTCATGCTGATGGCCGGAGAACGCGGTATGAGCGAAGAGAGGCATGCCGCACTTATGACAGAGATGGGATTCGACAAACCAGTCATTGTCCAGTACGGCTATTATCTGATGGATCTTGCCCGTGGTGATTTTGGAACCTCCATTATCACAAAGAGGCCGGTACTTGAAGAGTTTGGCGCACTGTTTCCTGCTACGGTTGAATTGTCTGTCTGTGCCATGATTCTTGCTATACTTTTTGGGCTCCCGGCTGGAATGATTGCCGCCACAAAACGCGGGTCAACATTTGACCATACCGTCATGACCAGTGCCCTTACGGGGTACTCCATGCCAATCTTCTGGTGGGGCCTGCTGCTAATTATTTTCTTTTCAGGTATTCTCGGCTGGACCCCTGTCTCCGGCCGGATTTCCCTGCTCTATTATTTTGAACCGGTCACGGGTTTTATGCTCATAGACAGCCTGCTCTCCGGACAGGACGGCGCCTTTGCCTCCGCACTCTCCCACCTGATACTGCCTGCAATTGTGCTGGGCACAATCCCTCTTGCAGTTATTGCCAGGCAGACCCGTTCTGCAATGCTCGAAGTCCTCAGCGAAGATTACGTTCGTACAGCAAGGGCCAAAGGGCTGGGCCCTCAACGCGTCATAGGACTACACGCCCTGCGAAACGCCTTAATTCCTGTCATCACCGTTATCGGGCTTCAAGTCGGAGTTCTCTTTGCCGGAGCAATTCTCACCGAAACCATCTTTTCCTGGCCCGGTATTGGCAAATGGATGGTCGATTCGATATTCAGAAGAGATTACTCTGCAGTTCAGGGTGGCCTGCTTCTCATCGCTGCGATTGTCATGCTGGTCAACCTTGCTGTAGACCTGCTTTACGGTTTAATTAATCCACAAATTCGTCATACGGACTCATAATGGCAGAGACAACCATAGAAGAAATAATTGATGATCGCCCCACTGGATTTAAGGCGGTTCTGAGTGAATTCTGGTCCTATTTCAGTGAAAACCGTGGTGCTGTAATTGGCCTGTTCTTTTTCATCGCCATAGTGCTCATTGCTATCTTTGCTGACTTCATTGCCCCACATGCCCCCAATCAGCAATACAGAGAGGCCCTGCTGCAGCCGCCCTTCTGGCAGACCGGTGGAGAATTCAGATTCCCACTGGGTACCGATGCCATCGGCCGTGACATGCTGTCAAGGCTGATCTACGGCTCAAGATATTCACTGTTTATCGGCTGTATTGTCGTCTCGGTATCACTGATAGTTGGAGTCATACTCGGTCTTATTGCCGGATTTTTTCGAGGAAAAACCGACACCTTTATCATGCGGATAATGGATGTTGTCCTGGCTTTTCCAAGTCTGCTCCTGGCCCTTGTCCTTGTCGCTATTCTCGGGCCAAGCCTCATCAATGCCATGATTGCCATTGCCATCGTGCAGCAGCCTCATTATGTACGTCTCACCCGTGCAGCGGTCCTCTCAGAGATGACCAAAGACTACGTGACAGCAGCGCGGGTTATCGGGGTCAAAACCCTGCGTCTGATGTTTATTACCATTCTACCCAACTGTATGGCCCCACTCATCGTCCAGGCCGCTCTCAGTTTTTCTACAGCAATTCTGGATGCAGCCGCCCTCGGTTTTTTGGGCATGGGAGCACAACCTCCAACCCCTGAATGGGGGACAATGCTTGCTGAGGCACGAGAATTCATCCTCAGAGCCTGGTGGGTTGTCACCTTTCCCGGTATTGCGATCCTCACAACTGTTCTCGCCATCAACCTCATGGGTGACGGCCTCCGGGATGCCTTAGATCCGAAACTTAAACGATCATAACTGCACATGCCATTACTTGAAATTGAAAATCTCACCGTCTCCTTTCAGACAGCTGGCGGTCAGTTTACAGCGGTAGACAGCGTCTCCCTCCATATTAAGCCTGGTGAAATCGTCTCCATTGTTGGCGAGTCCGGCTCTGGAAAATCCGTTGCCATGCTGGCGCTTATGGGTCTTCTCCCCTGGACGGCAACTGTCACCGCGGATAAGCTCTCATTTAACAACCAGGACCTGAAAACCATTGCCAAGCCCGACCTGAGAAAAATAATCGGTTCTAAAATGGCCATGATCTTCCAGGAACCGATGACCAGCCTCAACCCTTGTTTCACCGTCGGTTTCCAGATCATGGAGTCGTTAAAAATTCATCTTGGCCTCAACCGTGCCCAGCGGAAAAAAAGGGCAATAGAATTGCTGGAACTGGTTGGTATTCCGGAACCGGAAAAAAGACTCTCCGCTTTTCCCCACCAGCTTTCAGGTGGAATGAACCAGAGAGTCATGATAGCTCTGGCCATTTCCTGCAACCCGCAGCTGCTGATTGCAGATGAACCAACAACCGCACTCGATGTGACTATTCAGGCCCAAATTCTCGATCTGCTACTCAAACTTCAGAAGGAAAAGGGGATGTCCCTGATCCTCATCACCCATGATATGGGAGTTGTAGCTGAAACGGCGGAGCGTGTTGCTGTCCAGTATGCAGGACAGCAGGTTGAAAAACAGAAGGTCAAAGGCCTGTTTTCAAATCCCCATCACCCATACACCCAGGCACTGCTCAATTCCCTGCCTGAACGTTCAAAGTCAAAGATTCTCCCCTCTATCGCGGGTGTCGTACCCGGACAGTTTGACAAACCCAAAGGCTGCCTTTTCTCGCCCCGCTGCGAATATGCCACAGATAAATGTCGGACTGTTCCCCCCGTCCCTGCAGGCGATGAACAGGGCAGGGCTCTATGTCATTACCCCATAGAAAATGGAAAACCGACAAACTACCCTGAAGAGGTGAATTCATGAGCGGTGAGGTTGTATTGCAGGCAGTAGATCTGAAAAGGTATTATGAGGTTGACCGTGGAACTTTCAAGAAACCGGCAACCCTAAAAGCCCTTGATGGTGCAAGTTTTACTTTGAAAAAGGGTAAAACCCTCGCTATTGTTGGGGAGTCCGGCTGCGGAAAATCAACCATGGCCCGCCTGGTCACCATGATTGAGACTCCCACCTCAGGACAGCTCATCATTGGCGATGAAGATGTTTCCCACGCCAGCAGGTCAACCAGAAGCCGTCTGCATAAAAAGGTACAAATTGTCTTTCAGGACCCGTACGGCTCGCTGAACCCACGGCAGAAAATCGGCCATTCTCTTGAAGAACCTCTCCTCGTCAACACTTCAATGAAGAAGGCTGAGCGACGGGAGGCGGCACTGAAAATGATTCGTCTTGTTGGGCTAAGACCTGAACATTATGACAGATACCCCCATATGTTTTCAGGTGGTCAGCGTCAAAGGATTGCCGTTGCAAGAGCGCTCATGCTCAACCCCGAAATCATCGTGCTGGATGAGCCGGTCTCCGCCCTTGATGTCTCTATTCAGGCCCAGATTCTTAACCTTATTGCCGACCTGCAGCAACGCTTTGATCTGGCCTATATGTTTATCAGCCATGACCTTTCTGTGGTTAAACATATCGCGGATGAGGTGATGGTCATGTATCTTGGCAAACCTGTGGAAACAGGTTCAAGAGAGAATATTTTCGCACGTCCCCATCATCCATATACAAGGGCGCTTCTGTCAGCCACACCAGTTGCCGATCCGTTTAGAAACAAGGAAAGGATTGTCCTCCGCGGTGAACTGCCCTCACCGATAGCCCCACCTTCAGGGTGTACCTTTCATCCGCGCTGCCCCTCAATGACGGAAAAATGCACTCAAGCCTCTCCGGAACTGAGAGAGATCGAAGGCTGCATGGTTGCCTGCTATCACCCGAAAACATATTGAGGGTATGCCAACTTCCACTTGGGCGCAGCCGCAATGAAAGAGAGGCCAAGAGATAGCCCCCAGAAGATTCCGGTCCTCGGACTCGGAACCTGGAAAATGGCTCGAAATGAAGTCGGCCCGGCAATTTCTGCAGCCATTGATATCGGTTATCGACATTTTGACTGCGCCTCAATCTACAACAACGATACAGAGATAGGTGTTGCCTTATCCGCCGCCCTTGGCAGCCGAAAAGTACGACGGGAGGACCTTTGGGTTACTTCCAAACTATGGAACAATGCCCACGGTCCCAAATATGTGCGTCCTGCCCTTGAACGTATTCTAAAAAACCTCAAACTCAGCCACCTCGACCTCTTTCTTATCCACTGGCCCGTCAGTTTCAAAGCTGATATCACCTTCCCAAAACGAGCTGATCAATTTATTGCTCTGGAGGATCTGCCCATCATCGAGACCTGGAGTGCCATGGAGAAAATGGTGAAAAAGGGTCTTTGCAGAAATATCGGAGTGAGCAATTTTAACATTTCCCGCCTAACGGAACTCCTGGACCTTGCCACCATTAGACCTTATCTCAACCAGATTGAGCTGCATCCATATCTCCAGCAACCTCAGATGATTGAATACTGCCGCCAGCACGGGCTTCAATTGAGCGCTTACTCTCCGCTGGGCTCAGGAAAACAACCGGAGATCGACGGTTTCGAGACACCCTCTCTCGTGCATCACCCTGTAATCTGTAAGCTTGCCCTAAAATACCAAGCAACTGCAGCACAGGTTCTCATTGCCTGGGGACTACAACGAAAAACAATCGTCATAGCGAAATCAGTCCATACCAAACACCTGGAAGGCAACTTCAAATCTCTGCAACTTGACCTCGATGAGGCTGATATGCTGACGATTAACCAGCTGGACCTTGGCTATCGTTTCCTTGACGGTGCATTTTTCACCCCGGCCGGTTCTCCGTACAAGCTTTCTGATCTTTGGGACGACTAAGGCTTTTTTCGACAGTAAGCTTTTATAACACATTCCTGCATGATTTCATTGCATTTACCTGCCAAATACGTGTATCCTGAATTTCACAATTGAAATAGGGGAAACCTTGTCGCAGTAAATATTACTTATCTTACTAAGATTATACATATTTACTAAAATATGTTCCCTTTCATATTAATGAGAAGACACATTAACAATGCACATTTTCAACAACCTCCCTATAGCAGTTGTGCAACTCGGTCCGGAAACCAGGATCGTGCTCAGCAATAAAATGGCCCAATCACTTTTGGAATGGAAAAAAGTCCCCAAAAAACTCCCACGTTTCACACGGTTTCTCAATACTGATGACGCCGAACGGTTTCTGGACTTTTACGAAACCATGACCACCGCGTGCTCACTGTTCACTACCACTTTAGTCCTTTCAGCCAAGGTAAAAAAAAGGGTAACCATACAAGCCACCCTGACGGATGGGGGGGATAGATTTTTGGTTCTCAACCCTCAGAATGGTTGGAACAACGGCTGTAACAGTTCCTGCGAGCACGCGGCGATCCTTGAAGCCCAGTATCAGCATAATCCTGGCGGTATCCTTATGGTAGGCAGCGATATGAAGATGCTCTCATTTAACGAGGAGTTTGTTAAAATCTGGGGAATACCAAAGGACATTCAGAATTCCAGGAACGAAGAAGCGAGTCTTCAGTGTGTTTTAGATAAGGTAAGTGACCCACAGGGCTTTATTGATAAGATAACCTCGCTTTATGCCAACCGTCGTGAAGTCAGCACCGATGAGGTGTATCTCAAAGATGGCCGAATCCTGTACCGTCATACCTATCCAATCCATAATGACGATCTGTACCTCGGAAGGGTCTGGTATTTTCTTGATATTACGCCGCTTAAAAAAGCACAGTTGCAAATTGAAAAACAGCAGATCTTCCAGAAAGCTATTATAGAAAATGTTCAGGATGGAATTATAGCCTGTAACTCTGCAGGAAAAATCAACCTGATGAACCGAGCGAGCCGCCTGTTTTACGGCTTCACTACAGTGAATCCTCTGGGCATGGATATTGACGAACTCAAACAGTTTAAGGGTGATGGAGTAACGCCGACGACTATACAGCAGAGTCCTTTGAGAAAGGCACTCAACGGCCAGACCATTGAAAACCTGCAGATCGTCGTAAGAAACGACCAGGGCATAGCCCACACGCTCAGGGTAAACGGTCAAACCATGGTCCATGACAAAGTTGATAAACTCGGTGCTGTAATCTCACTTCATGATATCACCGACCTGACCAAGGCAAAAGAGCAACTGAAGTTCATGGCCTACCACGACGCGCTGACCGGTCTGCCCAATCGCAGACTCTTCCATGATCTCCTTTTACAAAATCTCAAGCAGGCGGCAAGAAATAACCAGAAAGTCGGAGTCCTTTTCCTTGACATGGATAATTTCAAGTCCGTCAACGATACCCATGGCCATCTCGCTGGAGATAAGCTGTTAACTGAAGTGGGGAAAACCCTGGAATCATGCCTGAGAGAATCTGACATCCTCTGTCGCTGGGGGGGGGATGAGTTTGTAATCGGGATTCTTGAAAATCATGAGGATGAAGAAATCCTCAAAGTCGCCCAGAAAATCTGCCAGACGGTTCTCCAACGAATCAAGAAAAAAAACAGCGCCTTTAATGTAAGCGTAACCATTGGCATTTCTATATGTCCTGACCATGGAGAGGACCCTGACTTACTCATACGTAATGCGGATGTTGCCATGTACCACGCGAAAAGGATGGGCAAAAACAGATGCGAAATCTTTTCGAAAGAACCGATGAAAACCGCTAACTGATCTCTGGCGGCAATGACGGGGTTAGAATTGTTGCGACCACCTCTAAAGACACATCAGCCATCATACCGGAATAACGTGTCTTTATCGCATTATTTAACATATCACAATCAAGTATGAGCCCCGTCTGAACGAGCACTGCAAGCGCTGCTATTCCCCTCTGGCCTTTCTTGAGCTTCAGATTTCCCCCATCACACATTATGACTCTGGCCCCGGTTACTGGAAGCGTGAGATCCGGAAATGCAATAATAACAGTATCCGCATCCGCCTCGGCAAACATTTTTCTTCGCCGATCAACACCTTCCTGCCCCACACATATGATAACAGCAGGCTTATTGATACCGGTATAAGTAATAGGCTTTATATCAACAACCACCTCGGAGATAGAATGGCCTCTTAACACCGTTATCGGATAGTCATTTTTCTGACTCACCCAACGGCCACTGCTCATTGCACCAATTGAGAGGATCTCTCCGATCGTATTGATAAACTGACCGGCCGACCCTAAAATAACCACTTCGGTCCTCTCATGGGTCAGGGGACTGAACTTACTTTCTATCTCTATAAGAGGCTGGGGTTCTTTTGTCACAGCTGCCAGACGTCGGTAATGTTCACCGTATTCCTCCCGGACAGAAACTTCCATTTCTTCAGCTGGTAAATCTCTATCTTGCCCGATAGACACGCTATGTCCGCCACCAGAAGTTCGCATTTTCTTTTCAAGCTGACCTGCGGTGATCGGATTTTTTTTAAGGTGCCTGCCGGGGCAAATGCCCCATATATCAAGCAGGGCAAAGCCTGGAAATTCAATACTTCTGCTTATCGTCTCCGCCAAAGCGCCATCCGTTGCCATGACTTTTTCGGTAAACAGGGCTCCAGCGGCCGCAGCAACCCTACAGATATCAATGGGCACCTCGAGTTTATTGAGAAAGTTTGAGGCGGTCTGATCTGATGCTGGAGTGGTGGTTGAACACTGACCACCGGTCATTCCATAGTTAAAATTATTGAGAACCAGCAGCGTGATGTCGAGGTTTCTCCTGCAACTTGCCAGTACATGGGCGCCTCCTATACCCAGGCCACCATCCCCCATAATCACCAGAACGGTAATTTCCGGGTGCACCATTTTCAAACCTGTTGCATAGGTTAAGGCCCTTCCATGGAGGCCGTGCAGGGCGTGGGTGTTAAAAAAAGTGTCAAATAACCCAGAGCAGCCGATATCACTTACGATGGCGACCTGATGTCCTTGCAGGCCGAGACTCTGAATTGCCCTGTCGACACCATGTACAACACGTTCATGGCTGCAACCAGGACAGAAAAACAGAGGTCTGTTGCTATTGAGTACCGTATTCATTGTAACACCTCTCTTACAATCGAGGCCGGTGTGATCAGCTCTCCGTTCATCTGACCATAGAAATGTACTGGAATGTCGCCTGCAAGCCGCTCTATTTCACGTACATACTGGCCACGGTTCATCTCAACCACAACAATTTTCTCTTTTCCTTTCATTTCACTTTTAAGTTCACCTTCAGCTACCGGGAAAAGGGTTTTGATGACCAGTAAAGAAACCCCGTATCCCTGTTTCCTCAGGCTAATAAGGGCCTCGGCTGCAGCGCGCGCTGTCACTCCATAGGTGACAAGCAGAGTGGAATCACCCGGGTTTGCATCAACCTCCATACAGCAGAGCTCCCCGGAAGCACTCAAAAGTTTTTGTTCCATTCTAAGAATAGCGTCTCCAATTACCTGTGGGTCTGTGGTGATATAATTATCCACACCATGGGTTGAAGACGTAAGCCTTACCAGTTCCTTCGTTCTCAAAGAAGCCGGATTAACGACCTTCAAACTCTCAGATTCACAGCTGCAACCCTTGTCCTCATCCAAACCCGAAAACACCTCCAGATCAACGCTTTCCCGGACCATTCCCACCTCCTTATTCGAGGCAATAAACACCGGACAACGATATTTTTGAGCAAAGTGAAAGGCCCTCAAGGTCAACACAAATGCATCTTTAACATCAACAGGAACCAACACGATGACGGGCAGACCACCACTATTTCCCCAGCGCAGAAATTGAATATCGCCGTCAGCCCCTTTGGTGGCAGAACCAGTGGAGGGTCCCAGACGCTGAACATCGACGATCACAATTGGAATTTCTGCGCCAATGGCAAAGGAAATCTGCTCACTAAAAAGACTTATCCCGGGACCAGACGTTGCAGTCATAACTTTTGCCCCGCCGGCTGCAGCACCAAGACAAAAACCAATGGAGGCAATTTCATCTTCTCCCTGCATACAGACTCTCCCCAGTGGTGGGAGAAAATCAAGCATATGGTGAAAAATTGAGGTTGCCGGCGTAATAGGATAACCGGCAAAGAAATCACAACCTGCGAGTATTGCGGCCCTGGCCACAGCCTCATTGCCATCAAGAAAAACAGAACCCATATCTCACACCTGTAAAATTCGTTCTCAAGCCCCACCCATTTGGATATAATCTAAAATAGTCGAAAAAAACGTTAGCACACTCCACCAAATTGTTACAATGTAAAAGCTTCTTTTGCCAAGACATTTCCCCTTCAACCGATGGTTACCCCATGCAACTGATTGACAGCCACTGCCATCTCGATTTCTGGCAAGAAAAAGCACAGATCGACAAAGTAATTGATGAAGCTGGAGAAGTGGGAGTAGAAGGCTTTATCATACCTGGTGTTGTTGCTTCCGGGTGGAACGAACAAATTGAGATTTGCAGGCAAAACCATAAGGTACATTGTGCAGCCGGAATGCATCCCCTCTATCTCAGCCAGCATCGCCCCGGAGATCTCAAACGGCTCGAGGAGTTATGCAATAAGGACCTTCTTGTCGCCATCGGAGAAATTGGTCTTGATTTCTATCACAGCACTGAACACCAGAAAAAACAGCAGGAACTTTTTGAAGAGCAGCTTGCAGTTGCCAGTAAAAATAACCTTCCCGTCATCCTCCATGTACGAAAAGCCCACGATCAGATCCTGGCAACCTTGAGGAGAACACATTTTAAACCCGGGGGAACAGTACATGCATTCACCGGCAGCCTGCAACAGGCTGAGCAATATATAGGCCTTGGTTTTGTTCTCGGTATTGGCGGGGCTATCACCCATGAACGTGCGAAAAAACTACGATCAACGGTCACAAAATTACCCGAGACATCTCTCATTCTTGAAACCGACGCTCCCGATATGGTTCTTGCCGGGAGAAAAGGTGAAGTGAATCAACCAAAATACTTACCCGAAATCCTTGCTGAACTCGCATCATTACGAATGCAAGACCCTGAGCAACTCGGAAAAACAACCAGACAGACCACAATCGACATTTTTCATCTCAACTAACAAAAAACCTGTCCCAAGCAATCAATCCCCAGGTCAGGACCACCAGAAAAAGACTAAAAAAGACTGCCGCAGAGCCCATGTCCTTTGCCTGGCCGGAAAGAATATGTTTTTCTGCACCGATACGATCAACAACCGCCTCGATTGCAGAGTTCAATAGTTCCACCACAACGACCAGAACGCAGGGTGCAATCAGCAGTATCCGCTGCTCCACCGTTTCTCCGAGCCAGAACGCAAGAGGCAGCAGGGCGAGCATCAAGGCAAGCTCCTGACGAAAGGCGGCCTCATTTTCAAGTGCTGCACGTATTCCTCGATAGGAATAATACGCCGCCCAGCCAACTCTATGCAAACCTCGCCTCCTCGGTTTGTTCATTTCAGGTTCCTGCCCATCCGGTTGTACCACCATAAGTTTTTCCTTTTTCGTGCATAATCAGATGTTTATAAATGTATAATCGCCACTATATTTTTTATTACCAAAAGAAGACGCTGCAATACAGTAAGTCTGTCGCAATATAGAGTACCCTGAAGCCAGAGACAACTGTATCGTCGAACAGATCAAAAAAAATGGGCAATCGAAGTATTCGATTGCCCATTACAGCTGGAAACAAAAAGCTCGCTCGATTATTTGCCTTGCATCATCAAGGCAACATCTTCTTCTACGCTACCAATTGGCTTGATATCAAAGTTTTCAACCAGCACATTGAGCACTGCAGGTGATACAAATGCAGGAAGAGTTGGTCCTAAACGAATCCCCTTAACACCAAGATGCAGGAGAGCCAGAAGAACAGCCACCGCTTTCTGCTCATACCAGGCAATGTCAAAGGAAATGGGCAATTCATTTATATCATCGAGCTCAAAGACTTCTTTGAGTTTAAGTGCAATAACTGCAAGGGAATAGCTGTCATTACATTGACCGGCATCAAGAACCCGAGGAATTCCACCAATATCGCCAAGATTAAGCTTATTATATCGGTATTTTGCACAGCCTGCTGTCAGAATGACTGCATCTTCTGGTAACTGCTCTGCAACTTCCGTAAAATATCCACGGCCCTTTTGTCGACCATCACATCCGGCCATTACCACAAAACGTTTGATAGCACCGGACTTGACCGCCTCGACCACCTTGTCCGCCAGGGCTAATACCTGATTATGGGCAAAACCAGCAATAATCGTTCCTGTCTCAAGCTCTGAAGGGGCTATACAGCTTTTCGCCTGGGCAATAATAGCAGAAAAATCTTTTGGTTTCCCATTTACTCTGTCGGCAATATGGGTAACACCTGGGTAACCAGCCATTCCTGTGGTGTAAATACGGTCTTTATAACTGTTTGAGTCCTTAATCGGGATAATACAGTTCGTGGTCATCAGGATTGGTCCATGGAAAGCTTCAAAATCTTCGTTCTGATGCCACCAGGAACCACCATAATTACCTTTTAAATTCTCATATTTTTTAAAACCGGGATATGAGTTGGCGGGCAGCATTTCTCCGTGGGTGTAAACATCCACACCGGTTCCCTGTACCTGGATGAGAAGTTCTTCAAGATCTCTCAGGTCATGGCCACTGATAAGAATTCCAGGCTTGTCGCCAACACCGATATTAACCTCAGTGATTTCAGGATTTCCGTAAGCGGTGGTGTTCGCTGCATCAAGTGCTGCCATGGTGGTTACGGCAACTTCTCCAGCTTTTAGTACGAGGGCAACCATTTCATCAACACTGTGTTCTTCGGTGGTTGATGCAAGGCCTTCGATAACAAAATCATAGATCTCTTCTTTTTCAACACCAAGTACTGCTGCATGCTCAGCATAGGCACCAATACCTTTCAAACCAAGAATAAGGAGTTCACGTAAGCTACGGACATCTTCGTTTTCAGTGGCCAGAACACCCACGGTCTTGGCCTTGGTCTGGTAGGTTGAAGAGTCTGATGAGAACCACAGGGCCGATGCATCGAGTTGATCAGATGGAGAACTTTTCTCACCCATTCCTAAAAACCGCATGAGTTTTCCAAAAACCGATACCTTGTCCGCCTCGGAAGCAAGCGCATCAAACTGACTTTTCAACTGCAGCTTTATTGCCTGGGAGCGTTTAATCCATTTCTCAAGGCTGGCATTATCAAAATTTGCATTAGTGATAGTGGTAAAAAGACCCTCTGAGAGAAACAGGCCCACTTCCTTGCCAACTATTGCTCCGGCTCCTTTCAGTCCTTTGGCGAGAACAGCAATGCCTTTGAGGTCATAGATAAGGAGATCCTGAAGATTCGCGGTGGACTCCTGTTTTCCACACACACCTTTTATTGTACAACCGGTTCCTTTTGCAGCTTCCTGACATTGAAAACAGAACATAACAACTCCTTATTGTTCGTGTAAGCGCTTCGTTCTACTGTAGTGCGTCGTCATTTCCTCTCAAGCTGATACAGAAATGAAACTGAAGCGAAGATAGCGGGAATTTTTCCGCGCCTTTATTTGTGTTATTCAGTGACAGTTGTACCCTGCAACGGGCCCTCATTCCTTGACATGGATCAATTGTTATTATTTTTTCAATCTTTTTGACTGTACAAAAGAGACATTGCAGACCGGAGATCAGCTATCGCGTGCTGTCCTGGTGCCGAGCTTTCTCTTCCTGCTGCAAAGGTGATGTCAGAACCAAAAAGCCCCCCGGCCAGTCGACTTATGCCCCCTTCTATTCCCATGGAAATGGTAATCATAGGTATGTCAATCTTCCCGTTTCGACTCACATTGGTGGCCGACAGCAGGGTCAGAACATCTGTATAGCATTTGGGCATCACTGCAATTTTTGCAATATCCGCCCCTTGAGCCTGGGCCCTTTCCAGCACCTCACAGATAACATTTTCAGGCGGGGTTTCCTTAAAATTATGATGGGAGAAAATCAGTTTGACCCCTGATGTTTGAGCACGGCCTATGATAGTATCAAGAAAATGGTCTTCATTGGCGAGTTCAACATCGACGAGGTCGACTTCACCACTGTCGATGGCCCCACAAATAAGCTCCAGTCGCTTGGTTTGAGACATACTCTGCATACCACCTTCACTCTCAATCCTGCAGGTAAAAATGAGGGGAATATCCCCGATAATTGTCCTTAATTTCCTAAGAATCCCAAGACACTCATCGGTATCTGCTATTTTTTTATAGCCATCGACACGCCACTCCAGAATGTCTGGCTTATACGCCACCAACTCTTTTGCTTCACTGAAAAGTCCTTCCAAGCTCTTGGCTACCAGGGGAAGGCATATGCATGGCTGCTCCCCGCCGATGACTGTTCCTCTGATCTTGAGTTGAATTCTGCTCTGTTGCCTCATTGTATTTCCCTTTTATTTGTGCCCTGTAACTTTTACATCCCACCAAGGCTATCAACGGTAACTCTTTCATCATTTTTCTTCACCTGAGTTCAGGGCAAGTGAGCCAAAATACCCTATCGCCACCATAGTTTCATTCAATTTCCCTGACCTGAGTATTGTCGGTGGAGGTGTATCTTAAGAAGATAAAACTTTTTCGCAACAATTCAGTAAGCCATCGAAAATGAGAGTTTGGTTTCAGATATTTTACCAGCTCAACGGTCAAGGAAAATGGCAGTTGTGATGACGGTTTTGCGTCCATTAACACCAGAGACGGACATGAGTACCTCCGGCTGAACGAAGGTATGAAGAGTATTGCATCACCTAGAAACTAGAAGATTTGCAGCGATGAAAGGTGCCACCACCGAATTTAGGAAGGAAGAGGGAATCTCCTCTGATTCCAATACCAGCACGCTCTATGTCGCCATGAGTGCGATTGCCAAGAACATGGAAGCGTCAGGAAAAATGATACCGATGGGTCAAACCATATCAGACTGCCCCAAAAAATGTGGCTCTGGATATGAGCTCGATATCGCACCAGATGCTTCCTTTTGGCAGTAATTATGTCGGAAAAATAAGACCACAGCTCTTGAGGTTCCAGGGGATACCATGTGTCCCAAATAGAATCTGGATAGCCAGGCTATCGTCTATGAATCCCGTTTCGGGGAGCGAACCCAGCTTGCAAGGGAGGATCTCTCAGCCGAGCTTGTGCAACCAGCAAAAAAACTGGCTGTGCATTAGCCTCGATGCTTCGAGGGGTGAGATTGGTATTGAAACTCGGGTACAGGGAAACTTGCAGGACTCAGGGAGGGAATTTCCTCCTGTAAATAGGCTCACAGGCTATATTTTCAGCTTGCGAGGGCAGATGGTAAAAGGCTGAAGCCCCAGATTTAAGTGAAGGACTACTTCATTTGTCAAAGGAGATTTATGATTGAACACCCTCGTGAACCGTATCTTTACGATTTCGATTGAGACCCTGAAAAATGGAAAGCAAAATCGTTTCATCAAGTTTTGCCTCAAGCTGACGTTCATAGGTATCGGTGTCATCCAACTCTTCTGCCTCGGATAACACGTCATTCTCCTCATTGTCCGCTAAAACAACCTGCTCACTCCTGTAAACGGCATTATCTACGACAAAATCATCGGCTTTATGGCGGTCAAGCCATTGGTCTGTTTCGTCATGACTGCCCAAAAAAGGAACGAAGAGGTTATCACCGATCATAACTGTCACCAGTCTAAATCCCCCACCCAAATCATACTTGACACAGTTCTTTATTCGTTGTTCGCCATTTCTGGTTCGTTTGATGAGCACCTTCTCACCGTGCACACCATATTTCCTGATATCTTCCAGAAGTTGGAGAAACCTGTACACAGCCTGTTCCGATATTCTGCTGGAATGGATGAGCTTATCCATCTGACGGTCGAGTGATTGTGCTATGTGTAGAGTAAGATTCATCGTACTTTTCCTTATAAAATTGTGGCTAAAAGTAAATGATACACTTATCTCAATTTTTAAATACATAATTCCTATTAGTCAAATACATTTACCCGATACATAAAACTCCAGCGATTGACAGGGCCTATTTGTAAAAGAAGAACTCATTGACAAATGAGTGAACAATTACTTAATAGTTTTGCCACTGACAATTACAACACGATCAAACTCTAGGTTATAAAGGAGACACTGTGAAAATCTTAACACTGCATGGTGGTGCAAGAAAAACTGGAAACACTGCAACGGCAGCGCGAATTGTAGAAGACAAACTCCGCTCCATGGGCCATGAGATTGAATCTATTTTTCTCTTCGACAAAAACATCAAAGCCTGTCTTGCCTGTGGAAAATGCAAGGAAAAACCTGAAAGTGTTGCCTGCGTACAAAAAGACGATGCCAGTGACATTCTTGAAAAAATGGTCACCACTGACCTTGTACTCTTCACCTCTCCTCTCTATTTCTGGGGACTCGCAGGACCACTGAAAACCATGATTGACCGGACTTTTTCACTCTACACCGACTATCACAAACCAACCCACGCCTCACTCGTAGAAGGACAACGACAGGCGCTGTTGGTCACAGGTGGCGGGCCGTACGAGAATAATGCAGAGCCCGTCTTTACTGCCTTTAATCGACTTCAATCACCGCATAAGGCAATTAACGCGGGTGAACTCTTTATCGAAAAGTGCACTACCCCAGAAAAACTCGAAGCCGAGCAGACAGAACAGCTCCTCCTTTTTGCAGGCAAGATCGTAGGCTAAGGTTCCACCTCAATCAAGATTCGTGCAGCATAGCTGCACGATTAAAGACAGTCGAATATGCATGGTCCTACCTGGTCCCACAAGCCATGGCATCACATTATCTCCATAAAATATCATATTTTACAGCGGGGTGAAATACTGTAAGATAGCACAAATAACAGGCGGCTACCGTCGATTATTTGAAATATAAATCAGAGCCCAATAGCCCTGTCCATTTCGCTCGTTTCAAGACCAAACAAGGAGCACACTATGGTTACCTCAATTATCCTCCTCAATATCGAAAGAACAAAAATTAACGAAGTCGCTGAACAGCTTGCAGAGATGGAAGGAATTTCTGAAGTGTATTCTGTGAGTGGAAAATATGACCTGATCGTAATCGTCCGTGTCAAAACCAATGACGACCTTGCAACTCTTGTTACAAAAAAACTTCTCACCATAGAGAACATACTGAAATCAGAAACAATGCTTGCTTTTAAAGCCTTTTCACGCCACGATCTTGAGGCTATGTTTAACATTGGGATGAAATAAATTCTCTCCACCTTCAACGCGGAGACAGTGATTCGTTCTTTGTTCTCTTACTTTTTTAAGTATGAGGAAAATGAGTCTTGCGTTTTCAGCTTAAAAGTGCAAAAATCGGTCTCTTGTACAGACATGGGTGCATTTTTTGTGCTTCACCTCCCGATAGAAGAGATATGTAATGACCTGTAATGTCGCACATTCCTCAGTTATGTCATTGTTGGCATATCATTTGCTATTTTCCGGATGGCTGAAAAACAAATTTTGTCTCTACTCTCGGCCTCACCCTGTGTGACCCAGCAAAATTTCTAGAATATCTTGCCACCGGTACTTTCATTTTTGAAACGTTTCCGCCGCCACAGAAGGGATGATGAGGCATTCTTCAATTAAGACATAAACTTGAGGCAAATAGTTTGATGTTATGCATTAATTTCCCCAAATCATGTTATGAAGTCTAGAGGCTAAGCGTTGCATTATTAAAATGCAGCTCCTCATTTCATTCGGCAGTTTCATTCAAAATATTTGAGATTTTATGCGATTTATCCATAAAGCTTTCATCGTCGTCTCGTTAGCGGTCTTTTTTGCGGTACCGTCCTTTGCAAAGGACTATACTTTTTCCTGGTCAGCCAATGAAGGTCTGGTAGAGGGGTATAAGCTGTACTACAAAAAAGGTGGTGCGGCATCCCCACCATTTGATGGGAATGAGGCAAATGAAGGAGAGTCCCCCATATGCATCGGCGATGCCACTTCCTTTACCATTTCTGGTCTGGAAGATAACACCACCTATCATTTTTCTCTGACGGCCTATGCTGGTGCAGACGAAAGTGATTATACCGAGGTAATTACAGTGTTCCCAAATGACCAGCAAGAGCGGATCAAGACAGTGCTGAATATTATCAACACCTATTTGTTGCTCGGTGACGAATCTTAACAATTAGCCAGCAGTCCCCAAAACGGGTATCCCTACAAATTGCTCTCTTGCAGTCATCGTTATCACTCTTTTCAGCCCAATATATTTCATCTTATTTTACTGCCATACCAAAATAATCCCCCCGCTCCATCCTTTGTCAGTCTGTTCTTTCCTCATCCATTATGATAGCCGTACTATCGGCATCAACTACCTGCATGGGCAATACCTCCATGGAAATCACTGTCATGTTAGACGAGATGGTAAAGTCTTGGCAATAATCAGCCGAAACGATGGATAGAGGTTTTTATTACTCAATAACCAGCAAACCCCAAAGGAGGATGTTAACAAAAATGAAAATAGCTGCGACTACGGTCAGCATGGATGCAGCGAGAACCTACACGGAAGTAGATTACAACAACACAATCTGGCAACAGATCAATTCCACCCCCTTTTCCTCTTTCCAGACCTCCCAGAGTCCTTCTGGAAATACCTTTCAAGAAAATTTCTTTACCCTCATTCAATCATCAACTACAAGCCAGCAGGCTGGATCATGGTGCAGAACTTCCCCTGAAAAGGTTGAGAAAAACCAGGAGGAAACAGATTCTGTAAATCAGGACCAGACAAGACATAACGCCCTGTCTTCAATGGTCAAAAGTATATCTGGTACTTCAATCAACATTAAACATGTCGAGACTGAAAACCGCAATCAACAAACCACTGCGCCACAACTCTCCATCGGCCGGGCAAACCTTACCAGCAGTGCCATACATGTAGAGCAGGAGTCTATTTTTATTCAGACAGAGGGAACTGTACAAACAGAATCCGGTCAAACCATCTCATTTAACATGGGAGTACAGATGCAACGCCAGGAGGTATTGGTTCAGTCGACTGGTCTTTCCCGGATTATTCATGGTATCGATCCCATCGTGCTCAACTTTGATGCGAATATTTCCATGTTTGATAACACCTATTTTTCTTTTGATCTCGATGGCGATGGCAGTTGTGAGGAGATCTCCGGCTTGGCCGATGGTTGTGGGTTCCTGGCCCTTGATCGCAATGGAGACGGGTTGATAACTGATGGCCTTGAACTCTTTGGACCCACCACAGGAAGTGGTTTTACTGAACTGGCAGAACTGGATATGGACGGCAATAGCTGGATCGATGAAAATGATCCGATTTTTGACAAGCTTCTGGTCTGGCTTGGGGCAGGCGGTGAGGGAGAACAACTTGTGAGCCTTCGACAGGCGGGGGTAGGTGCCATTTCTGTCACCCATGCAGGCACACAGTTCACCCTTGAAGGTATGGACGGACAGGTACAAGGTGTTGTCCGCGCATCTGGAATGTTTCTTATGGAAAATGGAGAACCAAAATCGCTGCTGGAAATTGATATCGTGCCTCGGGATACTAAAGAACATAACGTCACGCTCAACGACCATGCTCTGGATAGCAGTTCCCAGAGATCCATTAACAATCTTCGGGAAATCATCTTCTGGCAGCGTTTAAAACTCCAGATAATGCTGACAAAACAGGAACTGAACCAGGCCCCCAGAGAGATGATGAGACGCCTGCAGCATATCTCCTCTGGACCAGATTTTTCTTTGCTTTCTTCGTCTTAACAAGATATACCGGGCAGCATAAGTAGTACTGCCCGGTACACTTTTCATCTATCTTTACCTGGAAAAATCGTCTTATCTCTCTTCCCCAGCCTTCAACTCCTGCCATTCATCCCCATGAATTTCACTGTTGATAAAGTTGAGAAGAAACGTTCTTTTATCTTTTTTGAAAAAAGCCAGCTCTTCAATCAACTTTTCACAGCCGCTGACCTCCTGGCTCAGCTCATCCATAGCGGCATCAAGCTCTTCCTGAACGTACTCCCGATCATCATCATCCTTACATCTGGAGAGTTGTTTTGTGAGGCTTTTCACCTCTGCTTTTGCCTCTTTTATCAGCTCTTTTGCGTTTGTTATTTCGTATTTGAGTTCCTCCTCCCGCGCTGCCATCTCTTCTTTGAGGCTCCGGACAAAATCGGGAAGATCAGTTTTTTCTAAATAACCAACCTGAAGCATGTACTTTTTATACACCTGCACTGCCCGGTTTATTGAAATAGGTTTATCAAGGGGAGTGATCATCTCCTGAGTCATCAAAGATAAGGTAGAACCAGCCGCAATTACCGTATCATCGGAGCTTTTGCCCATACGCCTCTTTAATTTACTGAGCAATCCATTTTTTCCGAAAAACTGTACCAATTCCTGCTCCTTCATCCTTTCGTTTTGGGATTACATCATCCGCTAAGAAAAATCGCTGTTAAATGTAGCTCTTAAGAGGATTTTTCATGTGCACTCCCCAAGATTTAGCCTTGCCAAAAAACACGATTATCGTTTATGTACACTAATCCCGATCAACAGAATATAAGCCACGATACGTATCGTATGACAGATTATTTTCATGCAAAAACAAGCTATACGAACAGTTGTATAAAAAATCGGCAAGACACTCAACATTCTACCTACATAAAACTTGTTTGCCTGCCGCACAAGATACCATGATCTCGGTTATTTTTCACTTTTCTTACACCATATTACTGGAGAATTAAAATGCTGTATTGTCGTAAATTTTTTTCAATTATTCTGCTCACACTATTGCTGGTTGGCTCATTTTCTCCCGCTACCCATGCAGCAGAGGCAGTCTTAATTGGCTTGAATCTTCCCCTTTCCGGTTCTTTGCGTGATCTCGGAGAAGATACTCTTGCAGGAGCTGAATTACTTGGTAGTCAAATCAACGATCAAGGTGGTCTGCTCGTCGGACAAACAAGGTATCCTGTCCAGTTTATTACCGTTGATAACGAATCGAATGTTGAAAAATCTGTCAGTGGAGCCTTGAAGCTGATCAGCCGCGATAAGGTTTTGGGGATAATCGGTCCCAATGCCAGTTCAAATGCCATCCCTGTCGGAGGGATTTGTTCCTCCTTCAAGGCCCCCATGATCACCCCAACCTCTACAAACCCCGCCACTACTCTTAACCGGCCGTTTGTCTTTCGCTCCTGTTTTCTTGATGATTTCCAGGGAGAGGCAATGGCTAAATTTGCCATCAAACAGTTCAATGCCCAAAAGGCTGCCGTTCTCTATGACAAAGATAATGCCTATTCAAAAGGACTGGCTAAATTTTTTAAAAAATCCTTTGAAGAACAGCGCGGCGCAGGTGCAGTTGTAGTCTTTGCAGACTACCAATCAAACCCCGGCGACCTGAGATCACAGCTCACGACAATCGTTAACTCCGGTGCGGAGGTTGTCTTTGTCCCTCAATTTGCCCATGAGCTCCCCGGCATCCTCAAACAGATTCGCGCCGCAGGCTGGGATAAGCCGGTATTGGGCGGCGACGCCTGGGAATCTTCAGAATTGATGAAAAACTGTGGAGATCTCTGCAAGGGACTTTTTTTCAGCTCCCACTTCAGTCCATATGGTACCACAGGCAAGAGCCTTACCTTTGTCAAAGACTACGAGAAAAAAAACGGCAAACTTCCTACAGGTTTTGCAGCTCTTGGTTATGATGCAACGAACCTCCTCCTTGCAGCAATTTCCAAACTGAATACACTCGATATCGATCTTTTTGAACTTCGAACCGAGATTAAGGAGCACATTGCCACAATACGCGACTTTGATGGTGTTTCAGGTACCATCAATATGAATATCAGTGGTGATCCGGCTAAAAGTGCCGTAATAATACGCATAAATGAGGATGGAAGGTTTGAAGCCTACGGTTCAGAAAACCCATAATCGTCAAGTATTCCACAAAAGGTGGGTACGCCAGTAAACCAATTTTGACCGCAGCCCATAAAGGTATTAATCTCACGATTACGTGGAAAAAATACAGATATCTTCTTGTATTGTATAGTATTAAATATGGCTCTGTCTCTTCGATCCCTGCAGGGACAGGCATGATCAATCGCTACAACATGGAATAGATTTTGCTGTTGTATTTTAGATTCATCCAGCTACCAAACCCGATTTCTGGCTGAAACAAAAATCAGGGTCCCGCAGAGTCTGCCGGCAAAGCATCCTGATTTTAAACCGTTCAATACACTCAGGAGGAAACGAATGAAAAAACTGCTACTGTTTATCTGTTGTTTAGCCCTATTAACAACCAGCCTGTCCCAGGCTGGAACACCGAAGGACTTTCTGGTTATGGGCACCAAGATTGATGATATTATCACTCTTGATCCCGCAGAAATTTTTGAGTTTTCCGGAGCTGAATATGCCGCCAACACATACGACCGGCTGATTAACTACGATGTGGATAACGTCAGTAATATTTATGGCGGTGTTGCGGAAAGCTGGGAAATTGCCGAGGACGGTGTCACCTATACTTTCAAGATTCGTGAGAATATAACCTTCCCCACAGGAAATAAGCTGACGGCAGATGATGTTATCTTTTCCCTGCAAAGGGTTGTCAAACTCGACAAGTCCCCTGCATTTATACTGACTCAATTTGGTTTTACCCCGGATAATCTCGATCAGACTATTATCAAAGTCGATGATTACAACGTTAAAATGGTCATCAATAAACCCTACGCCCCAACATTTTTCCTCTATTGCCTTACTTCAACACCAGGTTCAATAGTCGATAAAAAAGAGGTCCTCGCCCATGAAAAAGATGGTGATCTTGGTTACAACTGGCTTAAAACCGCCTACGCCGGATCAGGCCCCTATACCCTCAAATCATGGAAGCCCTCAGAATCATTGATTCTTGATAGAAATGATACCTACTGGAATACACCTGCCAAGCTAAAGCGTGTTGTCCTCCGCCACATCGCGGAATCCACCACACAGCGACTTCTTCTTGAAAAAGGTGATATCGATATCGCCCGTAATCTCCAGTCAGATGATATGAAAGGGCTTGCTGACAACAAAGACATTGTGATCCGTAAAAAAGCAAAAGGGGCCGTCTTCTACCTTGGCCTCAACCAGAAAAACGAGTACCTGAAGATTCCCCAGGTTCGCCAGGCTTTTAAATATCTCATTGATTACCAGGGAATGGAACAAACCATTCTCAACGGCAAAGCTACCATTCACCAGGCATTTTTACCAAAAGGCTTTCTCGGTGCCCTGGAAGAAAACCCGTTTTCACTCAACGTGGAAAAAGCCAAGGAACTCTTAAAAGAAGTTGGGCTTGAAAATGGCTTTAGCGTCACCATGGACACCCGGAACAATGAACCCACTACCTCTATGGCTCTCGCCATTCAGGCAACACTTGCCCTGGCAAATATCAAACTTGAAATTATACCAGGTGAAGGGAAACAGACCCTGACCAAGTACCGCGCCAGAAAGCACGATATCTACATTGGCCGGTGGGGACCGGACTACATGGACCCTCATACCAATGCTGAGACCTTTGCTCGAAATCCTGATAACAGCGATGATGCCAAAGTCAAAACAGTTGCCTGGAGGAACGCCTGGGATATTCCAGAACTCAGTAAGAAAACAGAGGCTGCGGTTCTTGAAAATGACACCAGCAAAAGGGCCGAAATGTACCTTGAGCTCCAGCGGGAAGTCCAGGAAACATCACCCTTTGTTATCATGTTTCAGGACATTGAAATTCTGGCAAAAAGAGCAAACGTCAACGGTTTTGTTCTTGGACCCAGCTTTGACAGCAACTTTTTCCAGTACACAACGAAATAAAAGCGAAGTGTCAGTCTCATCCCGCAGAGGTTTTTCTCTGCGGGATTTTTTCAAGGTTTCATAAATTTCAACATTTTCACACATGAGCTACCGGCTTTAAAGAAAAAGACTATGCATTTCATCATTATTTCGGGTAACCATTATACCTTCACTGAGCACAAGTCGCTCCAGCCACAAATAATGAAAATCTTTTTACGATCCCATACAGGCCACCCCTATCTATGCCGTTAAAGCTCAGCTCAAAAAGAATTCGCAAAGCATCTACCCAGGTCGGCCAGCTCATGATCATGGTTGGGGTGACCTTCTTTGGGCTTTTACTCATCACCTTTCTGATCGGCCGGGTGGTGCCCATCGACCCCGTTCTTGCAGTGGTGGGTGATAAGGCGCCTCCTGAAGTGTATGAGAAGGTTCGTCTGGCAATGGGACTTGATCTCCCCTTATGGAAACAATTTTTTATCTATGTGAGCAAGATTTTACAAGGGGACCTGGGGACCTCGACACTTACCGCAAAACCAGTTCTTGAGGATATTTTCAGAGTATTCCCTGCCACCTTTGAACTCGCCTTTCTTGCCACCTTGATTGGTATTTTTGTCGGTATCCCGCTGGGGGTTTTTTCCGCCGTCTACAGAGGGAGTATCTGGGATCATATCGCTCGGGTTGTTGGCCTTCTCGGCTACTCTCTGCCAATTTTCTGGCTGGCCTTAATGGCACTGATGGTCTTTTATGCAAAACTTGACCTGCTTCCCGGTCCCGGTCGGGTGGACGTTTTTTACGAGGATATTGTCGAGCCTGTAACCGGTCTCATGCTTCTTGACAGCCTGCTCGCCCATGAGTGGGATATTTTTAAAAATGCCCTCTCCCACGTGATCATGCCAGCAAGCCTTCTCGGCTACTACAGCATGGCCTATCTCTCCCGGATGACCCGTTCTTTTATGATAGAACAGTTACGTCAGGAGTACATCCTGACGGCAAGGGTAAAAGGAGTTGCCGAGTGGAAAGTCATCTGGGGGCATGCCTTTGGGAACTGCGGTATTCCGCTTATTACTGTTATTGCCCTCAGTTTTGGCTCCCTGCTTGAGGGATCTGTTCTGACGGAGACTATCTTTGCCTGGCCTGGCCTGGGACTTTATCTGACCAACTCACTGTTAAATGCGGACATGAATTCGGTCCTCGGGTCCACGATTGTGGTTGGTGTTATTTTTCTCAGTGTAAATCTCTTTTCTGATTTTCTATATAAAATAGCAGACCCTCGTGCTCGCTGAAGGGCGTTAAGACGACCAGAATTATGGAAAATAACTATTCACAAAATGTTTCAGGAAAAAGGCAGTGGCTCCTTTCAGACAGTCCCGCCACGGCCCTCCAGGCTAACGTCGGCAGGCTCTATCTCGGCCTTCTCCAGTTTCAACAAAACCGTCTCGCCCTTATCGGCCTGCTCATCATTGCAGTTCTTATTTGCACCTCTGTCTTTGCCCCGCTCATTGCCCCGTTTGACCCCATCATCACAAACCTCGCAGCACGCCTTCACCCACCATCAACAACATATTTTTTAGGTACAGATGAGATGGGCAGGGATATTTTCAGCAGGATCATCTGGGGTTCAAGACTCACCCTCTATGTGATTGGCCTAGTTGCCATCATCGCCGCTCCGGTGGGTATTATCGTTGGCACCATTTCTGGCTATTTCGGCGGCTTTATTGATACCGTTCTCATGCGGATCACCGACATTTTTCTGGCCTTTCCTAAACTCATCCTGGCGCTTGCCTTTGTTGCCGCACTCGGGCCTGGCATTGAAAATGCGATCATTGCAATCTCCATAACCTCATGGCCTCCGTACGCAAGAATCTCCCGTGCTGAAACCATCACCATCCGAAATTCAGACTTCATAAAGGCCATACGGCTTCAGGGCGCAAGTTCCTTTCGCATCATCACAAAACATATAATGCCTCTCTGTCTGTCATCGCTGATTGTCAGGGTAACCCTTGATATGGCCGGAATAATTTTAACTGCAGCAGGGCTTGGCTTTCTGGGACTCGGGGCACAACCACCCTCACCAGAGTGGGGCGCCATGACCTCCAGTGGCCGTGCCTTTATCCTCGACCACTGGTGGGTGATCACCATGCCCGGAACTGCAATTTTTATTGTCAGCCTCGCCTTTAACCTCTTTGGCGACGGTCTGAGAGAAGTACTCGACCCAAAAAGTGACAGCTAACTCAGGCCTCCGATGAATACAGAAAACCTTCTTACCGTAACCAACCTCAACATCACCTTCCCTTCCCCGAAAGGTGATGTCTCCGCCGCCTGTGGTGTCAGCTTTTCCCTTGGTAAGGAAAAAATCGGGATCGTAGGTGAGTCCGGATCGGGGAAATCGGTCACCGGTCGCGCCATATTGCGCCTGCTTCCACCCTATGCACAGGTCGTCTGTGACGAAATACGTTTTAAGGGAGAAGACCTTCTCACTCTGTCAGAAAAAGAGATGCGCAGGATCCGCGGAAAAGAAATATCCATGGTCATGCAAGACCCTAAATATTCACTCAATCCTGTTCGCACCGTCGGCCACCAGATCATGGAAGCCTATACCATTCACCGGCGGGTCTCTCAAAAAGAGGCCAAAGAAAAAACCCTGGAAATGCTGGCAGCTGTACAGATCAGAAACCCCAAACAGGTGTACAACCTCTATCCCCACGAGGTTTCCGGCGGCATGGGCCAGAGGATAATGATTGCTATGATGCTTATCCCGGAGCCAAGCCTGCTCATAGCCGACGAACCAACCTCAGCTCTGGATGTCACCGTCCAGCTTCAGGTGCTTGCAATCCTCGATGATCTTGTGACAACAAGGGGAATGGGACTTATCTTGATTTCCCACGACCTTGAACTCGTCGCATCTTTTTGCGACAGGGTTATCATCATGTATGGTGGTAGAATCATGGAAACAATAAATGCTGCCGATCTTCACGACTCCACCCACCCCTACACCCGGGGCCTCCTCAACTGTCTCCCCAAAATTGAGGGCGGCAGTACACGTCTTCCCGTTTTAAAACGTGACGCCTCCTGGCTCGATGCGCACTATAATCAACACATTACTGGAGGCTCCGATGCTTCTGGTTGATAAGCTCAACATTATATTTGGCCACGGTAAGGCTAAAAACCACGCACTGAAAGATGTCTCTTTTTCCGTCAAGAAGGGGGAAAGCTTTGGCCTTGTGGGGGAGTCGGGCTCCGGAAAATCAACGGTACTGAACTGTATCGCAGGACTTTTGCAGAACTGGACGGGTTTGATTGAAGTGGATGGAAAAACGGTGCACCGTAGAAAACGGCCAATTGAATTTTATCGCAGGGTACAGATGGTTTTTCAGGATCCCTATGGCTCTCTCCATCCACGTCACACCATAGATAAAACCTTAAAAGAACCTGTGGCTATACATCGCCTCGGCAACGGCAATGACCGGGTGGCCCAGGTTCTTAAAGAGGTGGGTCTCGATCCAAAATTCCGCTTTCGTTTTCCTCACCAGCTGTCCGGTGGCCAACGACAAAGGGTGGCCATAGCACGGGCACTCATTCTTGAACCGGAAGTGCTGCTTTTAGACGAACCAACCTCAGCCCTTGATGTCTCCATCCAGGCGGAGGTACTCAATCTCCTCCAGGATATCCGCGAACAACGCAATCTCACCTATATCCTGGTAAGCCACAACCTTGCTGTCGTCTCCCATATGTGTGAAAACGTAACAGTTATGAACCGTGGGCAGATTGTGGAAAAGATAACGAAACAACAGCTGCAGCAGGACACACCGCAGAACCAGTATACCAGACAGCTGTTGCTTGCCAGTAGAGGATACGATCGACAGGCCATCGATCAGTTTAAAGAATATTGACAAGGCGGCAGGCAGACCTAATAAGTGAAAATGGAGACAGCGATTATGACGACAAAAGCAACCATTAACGTCGGTGTGAGCAGCCATTACCGTGAAGCTTCCTACAACAGCGAGATAACCACCCAGGGCCTGCTTGGAGAAGAAGTCGAGGTTGTCGACCACCAGCCACTTTTCAGCCGCATTATCCAGGCAGACGGTTACAGCAGCTGGATCAGCACTGACCAGCTCAGCTTTTTACCAAGTCCCGTGGGCCATAAAGGTCTGGTAACATCTCATTTCACCACTATTTTTCAGGAAAAAATTCACCAGGCTCCGAGATTGCGCGATGGAGTTATCGGCTGCACACTGACAATAGACGGTGAAGACGGCAACTGGTACCGGGTCTGCCTGCCCGACCACAGCATTGGCTGGGTTGAGAAGAACTGTCTTGGAACGTACAGGACCTTGAGCCCGGAAAACCTTGTTCAACAGGCAAAGGATTTTCTTGGCTACCAGTATACCTGGGGAGGCATTTCCCCAAAAGGTTTTGACTGTTCCGGACTTATCCAGACAGTGTTTCGCCTCTGCTCGACTGAGCTTTCCAGGGATTCCATAGAGCAGCAGCGTCACAATTTTCTCTCAAAAAACTACAACGACGCTCTGCCCGGGGACCTGCTCTTTTTTGGAAAAACCAAGGGTAAGGTAAGCCATGTTGCCCTTTGTATCGGCAGAAACAGATTTATCCACGCAAGTGGCTGGGTCAGGGAAAACAGTTTCAACCCCGAAGACCCTGATTTCAGTCAATATCATATCGACACCTTCATCTCAGTTAATCGATACCTCTCCAAGTAAAACAAAATATCATGAAAATTACCCATATCACCAGCCAGCTTGTCCCCATTCCTCTGGTCAGAACCTTTACAACATCACTGAGATCCATCTCCCAGGTTGATTCCATTCTGGTCATCATCCACACAGACGAAAACCATACGGGATACGGAAGTGCTGCCCCTGTTCCTGTCATAACCGGTGAGACAGTGGAGTCTATTTTGGGGGCGGTTAATTATATTGGTCAGCAGCTGTCTGGAATGGTACTTGAAAACGCCGAGCTCATTTTCCAAAAGCTCAACTCCTGTATGATCGGTTCAATGTCGGCAAAGGCTGCCATTGATATGGCGATCTATGACCTCCTGGCAAAAAGCATGGGGGTCCCCCTCTATCAGCTCCTCGGAGGAAAAAATCAGGAGCTCAACACAGATATCACCATCAGCCTCGGCAGCCCTGATCAGATGCTGGCGGAATGCAGGGAGCGCATCGAAGAGGGCTATCGTGTCATTAAAATTAAAGTAGGCGGGAATCCAGATACCGATATAGAAAGACTGCTGAGAATTCACGATGCTTACGGAGAGAAAGTCTTGATCCGTATTGATGCCAATCAGGGGTGGAAAGCAAAAGAAGCGGTGTATGTCTGCCGGGCACTTGAGGGAGCAAAGGTACCCATAGACCTTGTAGAGCAACCCGTTGCTGCAAGTGACGTGGATGGGATGAGATTTGTGCGGGAAAACACTCTCTTTCCTGTCTTTGCAGATGAGAGTATCTTCTCACCGCAGGACGCCCTGAAATTCATCGAACAGAGAGCCATTGACGGTATTAATATCAAACTGATGAAATGCGGCGGCATCTATAATGCCTTGAAAATTATTGCCATAGCCGAATCAGCAGACCTGCCGTGTATGATCGGCTCCATGATGGAGGCGCCCCTCAGTGTCCTGGCTGCCGCTCAGCTTGCAAGCTGTAAGACGGTCATCAGTCGTTTTGATCTTGACGCCCCACTTTTTTGCCAGACCAACCCACTTGCTAACGGTCTCTCCTACATGGGATCTACGGTGTGCCTGTCTGACCTCTCCGGCCTGGGTACAGGTTCCATCACTTTATAAAAATTGGAATATACTGAAATGGACAGCTCTTTGCAGCAACAGATACAAAAACTCCATGACAGGGCATTTATCGTCGATGCCCATTTTGATCTCACCTACGAGGTTCACAACCGGCGTGAACGTGGGGAGAGACAAGTTATTGAACGGGATTACCTGCCACAGTTTAAGGCTGGAGGTTTCAATCTGATTGTCTCTGCCATCTTCATCCACGACTATTTTCTGCCCGAGATGGGGCTGAGAAGGGCCCTTGATCAGATTGCCTGCCTCCACGAAGAAATCGATGAATCCCCTGGAAAATGTTGTCTTTGCAGAACAACAGCAGAAGCTGTACAAGCCCGCAAGAATAATCAGGTCGCAATATTTCTCTCCCTTGAGGGCGCAGAGCCGCTACAAAATGATATTCACCTGTTGCGCATCTTTTATGAACTCGGGGTACGGGGACTCGGGCTTGTCTGGAGTCGTCGTAACTATGTTGGTGATGGAGCCTTTTTTACCACAAAAAAAAGTGGTCAGCGCAGCGGGATAAGTTCCTTTGGAATCCAGCTGATTGAAGAGGCAGAAAAACTTGGCATGTTCATCGATGTCAGTCACCTCAACGACGAAGGCTTTTGGGATGTCATCGATATTACCAGCCAACCTGTTATCGCCTCACATTCAAACTGCAGAAGTCTTGCCTCATCGATGCGTAACCTCACCGATGTTCAAATCACGGCCATTGCTCGAAAAAACGGAGTCATCGGCATGAACTCAATTAACAAGTTTGTCCGTGACGAGGATGAAGGTATCGATGTCAGCCATCTGGTTGACCACCTTGATCATATTGTCTCCATAGCGGGAGTCGAACATGTTGGTATTGGTTTTGATCTCTGTGACAGCTTTAAAGACTACCTGCAGATCGAACAGGAACTCCCCAGTAAAGATGTGATTGAAACCCATGCAGGACTGGGTAAATTTACAGCAGAACTCCTCCGCAGAAACTACAGCGAGGACGATATACTAAAAATACTCGGAGGAAATTTTCTACGAATCTACCAGGAAACCATCGATTAAAGAGCAAACAACTGCAGGCAGGATACATAGTCTGACCACTATACTACAGAGAAGATACAGTCAGACCACTGGGTCGTCTTATCATGTTACAAGTGTTTGTCTTGCTCGATCTCATCCAATAATCGAGCAATATTTTCGCTCAAAATGGCATAAATTCCTTCCAATTCCTCTCAGGAACAAGGCCAATGATGATTGTTTCTCAGGTTTTTCTGACTGCCTCCTGAGCTGTAAAATTGAGTTTTTTTAAATAATGGAGTCTTCACTCTTGACGACCTGCCTCAGGTAAAAGAAAATACTACAATACCGCATTGCAATATCCGTCTGATGAATAGAGAAAGTAAATGTCTCCTCTTCACTGAAACCTCTGTAAGAAGTACTAAAGAAAATCAATATTCATCTCTATGAAAAAAAACGACCACCAAGTAATCCAACAACTATTTGACGATTACATACGAATGTATTCATCCCGCGATGATCAGCTCACTGCGCATTTTAGCGAGGATTTCTCAGGTTTTACTGGTGGGGGGGATTTTTTGGTGAAACAAAGAGAGGAATGGGTTGCGATTACCCGCCAGGACTTCGCCCAGATAAAAGATCCCATACGTATCGAAATTAAAGACCTCTCCATTCAGTCATTGGCAGATACAATTGCCGTTGCGACCGGATTTTTCACCATCAACCTGCCAATCGATGACCAAATTTTATCAAGAGAGACAGCACGCCTGGTGTTAATATTCCGCCTGGAATCAGCAGGCTGGAAAATCACCCACAGCAGTATATCTATTCCCTACCATCTGGTTCGAGAGGGTGAAGTCTACCCGATGAAAGAGCTGGTTGATCGAAATCAGTTTTTAGAAAAGATGGTTTCCGAACGTACTACTCAACTTTCCGATGCAAAGGAGACATTAGAACGGATCAATGAACAGCTTACAAACGAGATAGCAAAGCACAAAGAGACTGAGCTGCAGATCCACAAACTGGTCCAGCAACTGGAAGTCGAGAGAGATACAGCACAGCTTAATGCAGTGACAGACAGCCTGACGGGCCTGGTAAATCGTAGATATTTTGATGGTGCAATCAGCGCCGAATTCTACAGATTAAAGCGTTCAGGAGCCTTCTTATCAATTATCATGGTGGATATTGATCATTTCAAGCAGTTTAATGATTTTTATGGACATTTGGCCGGAGATAATTGTCTGAAAGTGGTTGGATCAGTATTGAAAAACGTCATCTGTCGTGTTCCGGACGTAATCGCTCGATATGGGGGAGAGGAATTTGTGGTGATGCTGCCAGAAACCGACCGAAATGGGGCTATAAATATAGCCGAACAGATGAGGGATGCAATTGAAAAACGGGCAATTCCACACGCTGCATCTGCAACGGCGAATCACATTACCATAAGTCTTGGTGTGGTTACTATATCCACAGGTGAAGACCCGGTTACTCCTGAACAGATCGTGGCAATGGCTGACAATGCTTTGTATAGCGCCAAGAAAAACGGTCGTAATCGTTGTGAATTTTTTGTCAAGAGTCCCTCCCTGTAAGCATTACGGCAATCGCTATCTCTCATTCCCAGACTGTTGAAGCAGCAGCACAGCATAAATTTGGTTGGACAGTAATCTGCTAAATTTTTGCACATCAACACTTCACTGAGCTTTATTTTGATAGGCACTACCTTTCACAAAGGAACAAAATGTATTAAAGATAGCACATAGGCGAAGCATAAATGTTTATGTCTTCACGGTAACCCGGAAAGTACATTGCGACTGGAGGCTGCCATATGGGAAAATCTGTAATTTTTAAGGTTATAAACAACCGGATATTATTTAGATGTTCAGCCTGTAAAGCCAAAAGAAATGTCACCATTCCTGCCGATGTCAGGCAAAAATCCATTCGTTGTCATAAATGCGCTGAACTGACAAGGTGTAACTTCAATAGACGGGTGGAACCAAGAGAAGGTCAAAGTGGTATAGTTATTCTAGAGACAAGTGCTGGAAGAGAGATAGATGTGATGCTCCACGATGTCTCAAGCCAGGGCCTGGGTTTTAACATAAACGTCGGTTCAGCCCGTACCTACAGAATTGGGGTGGGCAATCAGGTCCGCCTTCGCTGCACCTGGAACCCGCGCCTCATATCCAACGGAACTTTCATTGTACAAAATGTTAACGGCCAGAGGGTCGGTTTAAAATCAAAACAATTTTCAGGTTAGCCTTTTCTGCCAAAACATAGAAACGGGGCAACTTCTTGCTTCAACGAATTCCTCAGCCCCCTGTTTTGCTCAGCCTGTCACCGATCGTCGTGAGACCGGCATCAGAGAAATCTGCGTCGTCTCAGTTTTAGCCAACCTTATCCGAGCAGAACACCTCCTCACTCCTTTTACAATATCTGACTTTGATCTGGCCAAATGCCGGTCAGCAGCGAGATCTTTTACATTATTCCACTTTCCAGATTGCAGCTGTTACACTCAATATCTTACTCCGCAGTTACGTGCTGCTTTCATATCGAATCGTGTGCACACCTTATGATTTATTCATTAACTATTCTCGAACAGGCAACATATATTTTATGAGTATCCGTACAAATACAGCTGGTTCTTCGCTTAAACATTCAATCTGTTTAATTCGAGGTAACAATGGTACGAAGCAACTCAAACAAAAGATGGGGATCAGTGTTGTTGGTGTCTGCTATGTCTTTTATCGTTTGATTGTTCCCGGCCACAACTCCTTTGTCCCTGAGTGCAGCAATTATATTTTTACAATCAAATCCATAAGTGTTGCAGATTTCTTCAAGGGTTTTTCTGCCAAAGCCTGGAAACGGTTCATCCGGAAACACCGGTCTCTCCCCTACTGCTGCCACAGGTTGGGCTTTTTGCATGATCTGCCATACTTCTTTTGGAGTCACCTTGTTGAGTTGGGCCACTTCAAGAACCGTCTGCTGTTCCCCTTCGCTTTTAAGCCCGGCCGCCGACAGTTCAACCATAACCAGTTCAAGATCAAGACCGGTTCTTCTGGTCAGGGTCTGCAACGATGAAAGTTCGGCGTGACCGTAGGGCGGCTCACCATATTTTAGGGCAGCAGCTTCCTTAAAAGACGCACCAAAATCAATAATGGTAGAAAATGGTGGAATCCCCATCAAAGTTCCCGCAACACAAACCACAGTCAGAAAAAAACTTATGTTAAACTCAACAGTAAAGACCTTCAGCTTTTTGGCCTTGTTCTTCATATAGAGTACAATCGGTTTCCAGTTCAGATACAGATGTAACAGACCCGCAAGTAGAAAAAGCCAACCGAGATTGATGTGTATATCACCCCACTGAGTTTTGGTCAGACCAAGCATTTTCCAGTCTGACCAGAAGGCAACTCTGCCTTCAGGGACAATATATAAAACCACAGAAGTAATGAGTAACGGTACAAGAGAGATAACCAGTGTCAGTGACACTACCCTGCGCATATTCATTGTAACCTCCATAATATCTTTGACAATTGTCACCCCCGATCAAGATTAAGATAACGCACCAATAAAACGTTATACAAGGGGTTGAGTCACAAAACAAATGACAATTATAATTATTAGCGATAAAACTATAATCCATCACACCTAACGTAAACTTTTTTCAGATTCAGTATTCCAAGGAGATCCCCATGAACGTGCAACTGCCAATGGCCGATGGCACCATCTACCCGGTCCAACCTTCAAAGATTGTGGCATTAGGACTGAATTATCTTGAACATATTAAAGAAAGCCAGTCTGTCTCAAAAACCGGCAACATTGATGAAAAAATTCCTACCGAACCGGTGCTCTTTCCCAAAACGCCCAATGTCCTGATTGGACCGGGAGAAACGATTATTCTTCCGGCTTTCCTCGACGATTATAACTTTCCAAACTGTAGAACGGACCACGAAGGGGAACTTGCCATCATTATAAAAGATCGGATCAAAAATATACCGGTCGAACAAGCCATGGACCATATTCTCGGCTTTACCTGCTTTAACGACGTCAGTCAGAGAAACCTGCAAAAAGGTGACATCTCAGGCTGGTATCGGGGAAAATCTCTCGACACTTTCGGCCCCATCGGACCGGCCATTGTACCTGTAGAAGACATAGGAGATCCCCAGAACCTTAACATTGAGTGCAGGGTGAACGGTGAGGTGCGCCAACAGTCCAACACCAGACATATGATCTTTTCCATTCCTGAAATCATCGCCTTTGTCTCAAAAATGTTCACCCTTGAGGCTGGAGATATCATCATTACGGGAACACCCAATGGTGTAGGTCCCCTTCAAGACGGCGATATTGTTGAGGTGGAAATCGAAAAAATAGGCGTACTGATTAACAGGGTTAAGGCTGAACAGGGGTAGACACCCACTTCTGTCAGATCACCAATTGAGATTGCGATAAAAGCATTACCTTTACCGGGGAGTTGTTTCACCCATGCACATTGAAGTCGATAGTCACACACACACCATCGCCAGTGGCCATGCCTACAGTACTCTTGCTGAAAACATTCAGGCTGCAGCAGCCCGCGGAATCAAACTACTGGCCATAACAGACCACGGCCCGCAGATGCCTGGTGCGCCGCACTTCTGGTATTTTATGAATATGCGCGTTATCCCGAGAATCCTTCATGGTGTAGGAATTCTTCGTGGGATTGAGGCCAATATTGTGAACATAAAAGGAGAACTCGACATTGATGCTGCCATTGAGGAGCAATTGGATATCGTGCTCGGCAGCCTCCATGAACCAATCATCACCCCGACCACCAAAAACCAGCATACAGAGGCTGTGATACAGGCCATGGCATCGGGCAGAATAGACGTATTTGCTCACGGTGGCAACCCCGCTTTCCCAATTGACGTCGATGAGGTTGCAAAAACGGCTGCCCACTATAATGTCCTTGTGGAAATCAATAATTCCTCATTTACCACATCCCGCAAGGGAAGTATGAAAAACTGTGCAGCACTTGCCACAGCCGTAGCCAGACATAACGGCTATCTCACCTTTGGCAGCGATGCCCATATAGCAGAAAAAGTTGGTGGTTTTGAAGAGTGTATCAAGTTTATCAGAACCGTTGGAGTCGAAGAGTCAAGAGTTCTCAGCCAGAGGGGGGCTACATTTCTAGACTTTCTGAAAAGCAAAAACAAGAAAACGGACCTGAGTGAATTTGCAACCTTGTTTTAATCGAAAGAGAACTTCGGTCAGCCAAACGATCCTCGATACCACAAACCCTGTTCTCTTGGAAAAACATCTTTCCGCAAGAACAGGTTTGAGCCGAGGAGTAGCTACCCTGCTACTGCTTTTGTCCACTCTCCTGGTCAAATTTTTCAGACAGCAGTTTATAAGAAACGTAATATTTCACAATATTACTGACATACTGAACCGTTTCCCTGCCAATTCTCTTGGCTGCTACAACCTCAACATTATCAAACCAGAGGTTAGGATCTAACCCCATTTCTTTAGCCTCACTGCGAAGTCTGGCCACTTTGGCCGGTCCTGCATTATAGGAGGCGAAAGTAAAAAACGCCCGATTGAGTGGATCAAGGTCCCCTTCCGGCGGAAAATATTTGTCCGCCATAAAGTGGAGATACTTGGTGCCTGCATGAATGTTCGAATCAACATTTTTTACATCTGATATCCCTACGTTCTTGTCTTTTGCAGTACTGGGCAATATCTGCATAACACCTACAGCACCAACAGAGCTTACCAGGTTCTGGTCAAGGGTTGATTCCTGATATGCAAGGGCTGCCAGCATCAGATAATCAAAGTCATATTTTTTTGCATACGTTTTAAAAAAATCTATCGTCTCCTCAAATTTTTTCCTTTCTGCACCACTGGCCGCATTCTTTATATATTTTGCACTCTTGAGATAGCGGTTGATAATAACATTACCAATGAGTGTTCCCGCTTTGTGACCTTTGGCAAACTCTGTAATTATCCCTTGCAGTTCGGGACTATTCTTTCTCACAGCCCAGGCAATCTCGCCACCGTCATGAATCTTCGCCTGTTCATGGAGGGTAATATCGGCAAAAACCTCTTTCCAGAGTTTTGCCTTATGGGTGTCTACAATCACTGCCGGAATCACGCCTGCATTAACCATTTCTAAGAGATCCGAATCTTCAAGATGTTCATCCGCCTCAACGATTGTAACGGGTTGCTTTCCTGCGGATTTTAAGACCCCATTGAAGGTCTGAAGATTCTCGTAATAACTACTCGACTTCCGTACATGAATTTCCATTCCTGCAACATCGTATGGGCTCTTCAATGTTGCCACCGAACTCCCTGTTACCACAATCTCACTGACATTCTTGGCAAATGGAGTGCTGAAATCCACTATTTTTCTGCGTTCATCCGTTATGGTAAGATTGCCAATGGCGATATCCCCACGCCCCTCGGCCAGTTTTTCCAGGAGTTTACTTCTTGAGGTGGGTATAAAGACCACATTAATTTTTAAATTCTTGGTCTTTTGCTTTTCGTTGATAAATTTTTCGAACTGGATGCCGGTTTCGTACGAAATTCCTTTAGGTTGTGCTCCATCAAAGAAAAAGAAAGCACGATTATAAGGTACCAGAACCCGAATCAATCGCCGCTTTACCATCTGGGAATAATCGCCTGTAAACTTGTCGTTGGCACCCTCTATTTCATGCAAGTTTGTATCGCTTTTAAATGCAGACATTGAGACTTCGGGGAGCATCAGTCCAATCATTATCAAGCCCAGCAAAACAAGTTTCAGCCTTATTTCTGCTCTACGCATGGAAATACCCTCTTGTTAAATTTAGTTTCACCTCAATTCGAAATCATTCAAATATTAGTGTCTTACAGCACAACAAAACCCAAAAGTGCACAGTATTTGTGCAAACGAACAGGCAACTGGAAAAAATAATGCGAGATGTTCCTTCATCTCGGACTTTTTTTTTGATATCATACATAAGTACTTAGTTGAGGGGCCGGGGAAGGGAGTATCAAATTATGCTTGTTCTATCTGACTTATCTGCTATCGAGAGTATTTAATGAACACTTCCCACGTCCACTCCCCCAGCGTTGAACTCTCAAAAATTCTGGAGCTCATTCAGGAACTTGCCACCTGTGAATCCTCGGCTCAAACTACGGAACAACTCGCAGCTTTTCTTCGCAGGAAAATAATTGATGGTCTCCAATTATATTCCATCGAAATTTTTTTGAAAAAAAAGAATTCTCAAAACTATCAAGCACCAATTGAAAATAACCTTGCCCTCAAGGATAATGTGCACCGGATAGTGCCGGAGTATCTGCCTGCGAACGATCCCATAATCAAACAGCTGGAGAATCACAAAGCCCCACTGCAAGTAGAGAAAGCGACCTGCCAATCTTCAATTCTGAAAAAGTTGCCACATTTGGGGCATTTTCTTGTTCCTATCTTCATAAATAACAATCTTTTTGCGATTTTCTATTGTGGAACACAAGATATTTCCTCCTTCACTCTTGATTTCTGTAACACCCTTGAAACCTTAGCCAAAGTTATCGGCTCCCGGATCAAAAGCATGGGAACCATCCTCGAACTCCAGAAATCCATAGCTGAAGTTGAATATTCAGAGCGGCTCAGGATCGCCCTGCATGAGATCAGCGAAGAGGCCCAGAATGCTGTGGACGTTAACTCTCTCTATGCCAAACTCCATCAGCTTGTAAGTAGGATTATTCACGCCCCAAATTTTTTTATCGCTCTGGTGAAAAACACCGATGAGGGCCGCTTTATCCAGTTTCCTTATTTTGCAGACGATAACGATCCGCATTTTCAGGGGTTGGAATTCAAATTCAACGACGATCCGCTCAGCCTCACCAGTCACCTACTCCAGAACAGGCAAGTACTTCTTCTCACACCGGAAAATTTTGATGAAATATGTAGAAACAACAAAATTGTCGCCCGTGGAAGTCGGCCCACCAGCTGGCTTGGCGCCCCATTCTATCTGGATCAGATTTCTGGTGCTGTGGCCGTCCAAAGTTACGATGACACTGTCTACACAGAAAAAGATAAAGACCTTATGGCCTTTGTCGCCCGCCAGATTGGAGCTGCCCTCAGTCGCAAACTTGCCGTTGACGAACTCAAAAAAGCCAAGGAAACAGCTGAAAATGCAGAGAAAAACAAATCCGCATTTCTGGCAAACATGAGTCATGAGATACGCACACCCATGAACGGTATCATAGGGTTGACCAACCTGGTGTTGCACTCGGATATTTCTCCTCAACAGCGAACATACCTGGAAATGGTGCACAGCTCTGCAGACAGGTTGTTAAAACTCATTAACGATATCCTGGATTTTTCTAAAATTGACGCAGGAAAGCTCGAACTGGAACTCGCACCCTTCAGTCTGCGCAACGTTTTAGCCGAAGCCCTTGAAATCCTGGCCATTGGTGCTGCAGAAAAAAACATAGCTCTCAGGGTAGAATGTGATGAATCGATCCCCGATGCTCTTATCGGTGACAGCTATAAACTCAGTCAGGTACTCATCAATCTTGTTGGTAATGGTATAAAATTTACCCAATCCGGTGAAGTTTCTATCTCTGTATATGAAAAAACCTCTATTGTGGGTGGAACTGTTGAACTTGATTTTCTCATCAAAGACACGGGGATAGGTATTCCTGAAAATGAAATTTCCAAGGTATTCAAGGCTTTTAGTCAAATCAGCACGACCAGAAACTCAAATAACCGCGGGACTGGTCTGGGTCTGGTTATAGCGGCAGAACTTGTTGAAATAATGGGAGGAACGATCTCTGTCACCAGTAAACATGGTGTCGGTACCTGTTTTCAATTTGCCATCTGCTTTTCTCCTGGCAAGGCGAGAGAATTTCCCCTTTCCCACCCCCCGAAGAATCGGCCTGTACAATCAATTGATATACAACACTCTCCGCTTAACATCCTGCTGGTCGAAGATGAACATATCAACAGAACCCTTGCTACAACCATTCTGGAGAGAGAAGGTTGGGAGGTAACCATCGCTGAAGATGGTCTTGAGGCAATCAGAATACACAAACAAGAGGAATTCGATCTCATTTTTATGGATATTCAGATGCCTAAGCTAGATGGGTACGAAACAACACGATTTATCCGTCGAGATGAGAGGAATACGGGACGTCATGTACCAATAATTGCCATGACGGCATATGCTGTAAAAGGAGACAGGGAAAAATGTCTGGCTGCGGGAATGGATGGATATGTATCAAAACCGGTATGTCCGGATCAACTCCGTATTGAGATAGCAACTGTACTGGAACGGCAGCAGGTACCCGCCCACATCAAACAAACCCGTCCAGTCCACCCTCCCGCAGAACCGTTATAAATATGATAGAGACTCTGTGTTTAGCCCCTTGAAGACCAGGGGCTAAGCACAGAGTAAAGAGTTAATTTATCTCCAGTTTATTTTTAAAAAGCTCAAAGTACTCATCAACTGTCGGAATAACCCCCTGAAGAGCCGTTATTGCCGTCAGCTCCGTTGATGCAAGATACACCTGAGAACCGTCCCCCAGTCTGTTATCAAAATTTCGGGTGGAGGTCGACATGACAGTCGCTCCAGGGCGAACCCGTGCCTGATTTCCCATGCACAAACTACAGCCTGGAATTTCAACCCTGCCTCCCACCTGACCAAAGACAGAAAGACCACCTTCTTTTTCTATGGCCTTTTTATCCATACGGGTCGACGGTGCCAGCCAGAGTTGTGCCTTTGCGTAAGCCTCACCTTCGAGAATTTTTGAGGCCGCCTGGAGATGGCTCAGATGGGTCATGCAGGAACCGATAAAGGCCTCATCAATTTTTTGACCAGCTACCTGTGAAAGAAGTCTCACATCATCTGGATCGTTCGGACAGGCAAGGATTGGTTCGGTAATCTTATCAAGATCTATATCTATAATTTCAAGATACTGGGCATTCTCATCCCGCTCGAGCAGGGAAGGTTTCTGCAACCAGGTCTCAAGCTCTGCAATCCGCCTGTTAATGCAGGTTGCATCTTGATAACCGTCTGCCACAAGAGATTGCAAAAGTTCAACATTAGATCTTACATTGGCAACAACTGTAGCAAGAGGCAAACGAACCGCACAACCTGCAGCGCTTCGTTCCGCTGATGCGTCGGTCAACTCAAAAGCCTCCTCCACAGAAAGATCATCCACTCCTTCAATTTCTAGAACAGCCCCTGCAAAGATATTTTTCTTGCCCTTCTTCTCAACGGTGAGCAGTCCTTTTTTAATTGCCGTGTAAGGAATGGCATTGACCATATCCCTTACGGTGATTCCGGCTTTTCGTTTACCGCTAAAACGCACCAGAACCGATTCCGGCATCTCAAGGGGCATAAACCCAAGCGCTGCTCCAAAGGCCACCAACCCGGATCCAGCAGGAAAAGAGATTCCCAGGGGGAAACGGGTATGGGAGTCACCACCGGTACCAACGGTGTCGGGTACCAACATCTTGTTGAGCCATGGATGGATAACCCCATCCCCCGGCTTCAGGCTCAGCCCCCCGCAGGCGACTGTCATCTCCTGCATAATCTCCCAGCGACCAAAATCAGAGGCCTTCGGATAGGCTGCCGTATGACAGAACGACTGCATAAACATGCCTGCTTTAAAGCGAAGACAGGCAAGTTCCGCAATTTCCTGCATGGTCATCGGTCCGGTGGTGTCCTGGGAGCCAACGGTGGTCATTTTCGGCTCACAAACGGTGCCGGGCAGTACACCTTCAAGCCCGCAGGCCTTACCGACAATCTTCTGAGCAAGACTGTACCCCTGGCCCGGTTTTGGTTGAGGGTTTGTCACTTCTGCAAAGATATCCGGGAAACTCCGGTTTAAAAAGTCACAGGCAGCGCGGGTCAGTTGTTTGCCGATAATCAGATTCAAACGCCCGCCAACACGGTATTCATCTAGAATAGCGGGAGATGCAGGTTTCATTGGTACTACATTTCCAGCCTGATCTGCCAGTTGCCAGTTGTTCACATCCAGAGTGAGGATATCCCCGGTTTTTATTGAACCCATTTCACACTCGATGGGCATAATCCCCGCATCTCTGGCTGTGGCATAGAAAATCGGAGCTATGGTACCCCCAAATACAACCCCGCCAACCCTCTTGTTGGGAACCCCGGCAATGTCGTCACCGGTGTGCCAGAGAAGGGAATTGACCGCCGATTTTCTTGATGATCCGGTACCAACCACATCCCCTGCAAAGGCAACCTGTTTTCCCTCACTGCGAAATTTTGCTATGGTTTGTATTCCATCGGGAAACCTCTTCATACCAAAAAAATCTGCATGAAGAGGAATATCTGCTCTGGACTGCGCCTGGTTTCCCGGAGAAAAATCATCGGTATTTATTTCGCCATCAACCTTGTAAACGGTAAGCTCCATCTTTTGGGCAAGGGGTTTAGCGAGGGTGAACCATTCCGCCTGAGCCCAGGATTCTATGACATCTCTTGCGGAGGCGCTGGTTCTGGACAGCTCTGCAACCCTGTCAAAGCCATCATACACTTTAATCAGTTTTTTCAAGGCGTTGGCGGCTTCTTCAGCTACGGCTTCAACTTCCAGTAACTCGACCAGGGCTTCAACATTATAACCCCCCCCCATCTCAGCCAGCAGGGCCACCGCTTGTGCAGGAGTAAGCTCCGGTACACTCAGCTCTGAAAGAGCGACCGCTTTCAGCCACGCTGCTTTGATTTTTGCGGATTTACTCACTCCAGGTTCTACTCGACCGGCAAGCAGTTCGAGTAAAAATGAACCTTCACTACTGCCCTGTTGAAGAAGTTTTATTACTCCCTCCGTCTGTTGTGGTGTCAGTGGTAATGGTGGTAATCCTTTATCCTTACGTGCTTTAGCGTCTCGTTTATATGCATCTAACATAGATGTACCTCTTCGCGTATTCTTTAAATTTCCGATATTTTTCGCTCAAATAATCTTATGGGTAATAACCGACAGAACAGGCAGTATAGCAATAAACCTTGCTCGAACCAAGGTGGAAAAAAATGCGGCGGATTTTAGTAAATATACGAAGAAAAAAGAGCAAGAACAGAACTGTTGGAAAAAATCGGGAGGCCAGCCCACTTTCTCCCGGGGAGGAACAAGTCCCGGGAGAAAGCGGGGCCAATACGACGTTTTTTACTATTTTTCATCCATAAATGGATAGACAAAATCAGCGGGAGGGACGAAGGTCTCTTTTATGGTTCGGGTGGACACCCAGCGCATCAAATTCGCCTGAGAACCTGCTTTATCGTTGGTTCCTGAGGCTCGACCACCACCAAAGGGCTGTTGACCAACCACCGCACCTGTGGGCTTGTCGTTGATGTAAAAGTTACCCGCTGCATGCTCGAGTTTTCCTGCAGCAAAGCTCACCGCCCTGCGGTCATTACCAAAAATTGCTCCGGTTAAAGCGTACATGGATGAGGTATCACACAAATCAAGGGTCTCTTCAAATTTGTCATCTTCATAGACATAGATCGTCAGAACCGGTCCGAATATTTCTTCAACCATCGTTTTAAAATGGGGGTCTGATGCAAGAATTACTGTGGGCTCAATGAAGTAACCAACACTGTCATCACAATTTCCACCGATGATAACCTCGGCACCGTCATTATTTTTTGCATAGTCGATGTAGCCGGCGATGGAATCAAAAGCGGCTTTATCGATAACTGCTCCCACAAAATTTGTGAAATCAACGGGTGAGCCCATCTTAATCCGGGTCATCTGTGCTCTCACCTCGGCCTCAACAGCAGGCCAGATCGATTTTGGAATATATGCGCGGCTGGCAGCAGAACACTTTTGCCCCTGATATTCAAAAGAACCCCGGACAAGGGCTGTGGCAAGAGGTTTTATCTCGGCACTGGCATGAGCAAAAACAAAGTCTTTTCCTCCAGTTTCCCCAACAATTCGTGGGTAGGATCTGTAATTTGCTATATTGCTGCCTATGGTTTTCCACATTGACTGAAAAACCCTGGTGGAGCCGGTAAAATGTACCCCGGACAAGCGTGAATCGGCCAGACAGACATCACCGACACTGGCACCTGAACCCGGAACAAAATTAATTACCCCAGGGGGTAAACCAGCCTCTTCGAGGATCTGCATGATCAGATAGGGGGTGTAGACAAGAGATGATGCAGGTTTCCACACCACAGTGTTACCCATAATCGCGGGTGCTGTCGGCAGGTTACCTGCGATAGCTGTAAAGTTAAAAGGCGTCACCGCAAACACAAAGCCTTCCAGTGGTCTGTGCTGTACATAGTTCCAGACGCCTGGGGAAGATACGGGTTGTCGCTCGTAGATTTCCTGTGCATAACGAACATTAAACCTGAGAAAATCAATAAATTCACAGGCTGCATCTATCTCTGCCTGAAAGATGTTTTTGCCACCGGCCAGCATGGCACCTGCATTGATCAACGCCCTATATTTTGTAGACAGAAGATCCGCTACCCTTAAGAAAATAGCACATCGCTCTTCCCAGCGAAAACTTTGCCACATCTGTTGAGCATTAATGGCCGCCTCAATGGCCATCTGAACTTCTTTGGCCCCAGCTTTATGATACGTTGCCAGTACATGTTTATGGTCATGGGGCATGACTGCTTTACCCATATTGCCGGTTTTCACCGCTTGGCCGCCAATAATGAGAGGTATTTCCAACTCTTTTCCAGCCATTTCAGCAAGAGCAGCCTTCACCGCTTTTTTCTCAGGACTCCCTGGTGCATACCCTAAAATTGGTTCATTTACAGGCTGGGGGGTGTTGATAACTGCATTATTCATAAGATTCATAACTATACTCCTCTGGTGTCTTTAGTCGTTCATTGTCTCACCAAGAAAACGGTTGAACTCAACCTTTTTTGAAAAGTGCTTTCAGCACTACTCCTGCCATCTTTGGGTTTTCTTTGAGTCTTCTTGTACTATATCCAAACCAGTCTTTACCAAAAGGAACATAAACACGCATCCTATGCCCTTTATCCACAATCGATTTTCTCAAGGCCGGGGTTACCCCATAGAGCATCTGGAATTCATAACTCTCTTTGGGTACATTGTATTTCTCAATAAGCTTAAACGCCCCTTCAATAAGCGGGGTATCATGGGTGGCGATCCCCGGGTACATTTTTTCCTGGAACATCAATTCAACATCCCGTAGGAAATGTGCATTGATCTCTTCATATTTTTTATAGGCAATCGCCTCTGGTTCCACGTAAATTCCTTTGCAGACCCTGAGATTTACCGGACTTTCTTCTGTGTTGACCGCTTTGAGGTTTTCAATGTCCCGGTGGGTCCTTCTGAGGCAGGACTGCACAACCAGACCGACGTTACGGGGAAACTCTTCTTTTAACTTCCTGTACATTTCGATTTCCATATCTGTACAGGGAGAATCTTCCATATCAATGCGGACAAAGTTATTATATGAAGCGGCTTTTGCAACGACCTCGCGTATATGAGTATAGGCCACATCTTTATCTATTAACAGGCCGAAAAAAGTCGGCTTAAGAGAATAATTTCCATCAACCCCTGCTTTCTCGGCTGCATCTACAACTTGAAGATATTCGTTCTTGTTGTTCTCAGCCTCTTCCAGGGTGGTAATAAACTCACCAAGGACATCTATTGTTGTCATGACTCCTTCGGCATTGAGTTTTTTTGCATTTACAATAGCCTCTTCTATGGTTTGTCCCGCAATGTATTCTTTTGAAAACATCCACACCAATTTTTTAGGCATATATGGCAGAATCCCTGCAATCATTGAGTTAATCATGGTCGTTCCCTTGGGTAGGTTTTGATGCTCTACAGGTGATTCCATTTCTTATGTTCGGAACCCTTGTGTTGCACTGGATAATTGTATACAATATATGAATACACATTTAGTACGTTGTTTACAGGGGTAATGTCAACTTATTTTGTGTATTGTGCTAAAAATAGTTACATGTGTCTTTGAAGGAATATAAACACTGGTCTACAAATTCTGTATAACATCAACCAACTCTGTAGAATGATCTCTTCAACAAAACAAAACTCTGAGAATTCTGTGTACCACAAGCTGAAAACAGCTATCAGAAAACGGTATATCAAACAGGGAAGTCAACTTGTGGAAGTAACTCTCGCACAAAAACTCGGCGTAAGTCGTACTCCCGTGCGGAGTGCCATAAAAAGACTTGAAGCTGAAGGACTGGTCAACAGTATTCCTAATCGAGGGGCCTTTGTCATAACCCCCACCAAACGCGAAATTGAGGAGACATTTCTGGTTCGCGCAGAACTTGAATGCATGGCAGTTGGCTTAACTGCTGAACACTGCACCAGGGCCCAGATTGAAGAGCTGCACGGATTTATTGATTTTGAAGCCGCAGTCTTTGATAAGAAAAATCTTGATAATTACTATGCAGCCAACGACAGTTTCCATTTGAGAATTGCAGAAATGTCGGGCAACAAGGTTCTGAGTTCCTACATTAAAGAACTGCTCGACAAAACCCGAATCTACCTGATCCTCTACGATCCCTTTTTCAAGATTGAGTACAGTCCCACAACAGAGCATCTTGATATTGTGGAAGCTATTGCAACCGGAGACCGTATAAAGGCCAGAGCCGCGGTTCGAGCCCATATCAACAGCTCTATTAATGGTCTGCAGGCTGTAGGGGAACTACCCGAAGATTATATTACCCTTTAAAAAAAGGTGGTCGCTGTAGCCATCAGGCACAACTCAAAGATTTGAATTTACAGAATACGTCGATATTTTTAAGTTACAGCGGGAACGTTTATTATACCAGTTCAGCCATTATCTGGTTGGAGAGTGGCCAGCCTTTATCGGTAATCTTTAAATGTGACGGGGTCTGCTCTACCATTCCCAGATGTTGCAGACGAGTGAGAATTGAACCATAATGTTTTTCCGGGGTTAGACCATATCTTGTGAGGAGATTTTTGGTAGAAACCCCTCTTTTCAATCGCAACCCCATAATCACTGTTTCCCGGAAAGATTCTTCCATGGTTAACTGTTCCTCTTCAACAATGACCGATTTTCCTGTGGAAATCTGTTTGATATAGTGGTTTGGATCTGTAGTGCGTTTTTCCCGAACACCCTTTATAAAACTTACAGCTGCAGCTCCCGCTGCTAAATAATCCAGGTTTTCCCAATAATTGATGTTATGGAGGCACTGCTTCCCCTCTATTGCATAATTTGACGTTTCATATTGGATAATGCCACTATTTTCCGTCAGCTCTCTGGTTATTTCATCCATCTCAAGGATTTCATCCTCTACCGGTAGCAGGAGCTCACTTTTTCCATCCATTACCTGAAAAGGCGTCCCCTCTTCCACCATTAACTGATATAAAGAGAGATGCTGCGGTGTTAACGAAAGGGCCTTTTCAAGCGACAAAACCCAACTCTTGGGCGTCTGTCCTGGGAGCCCATACATCAGATCTATATTTATGTTGGCTATACCTGCCCGTTTTGCCGCCAGTATCGCACCTTCGGCCTCAGAACTTGTGTGTAGTCGTCCTAATATCTTTAACTCTTCATCAAAAAAAGACTGTACACCCATGGAGAGGCGGTTGACACCTGCCATAAGCAGGCTTTCGCAGTAGCCTTCATCCACTGTGCCAGGATTCGCCTCTACGCTTATTTCTGCTCCCGCACTAAAGCCAAAAGTATTCCTGCAATGATCGATAATTGAGGTTAGTTGGTCTGATGGTATGCAGGTGGGTGTCCCCCCGCCTATAAATAACGTTTTCAGGGGATCCTGCACCGACGGGTGATGTTGTAGAAAATCGATCTCGCACATCAGGGCGTCGACATAACGACCGTGGAGTGCAGAAGGTGCCACACGGGACGAAAAAGCACAATACAGACACTTTCGCAGACAAAATGGAATATGCAGATAAAGACTGGTCATCTACGAAGATGTTAATGAACTTAAGGTTCGCTGACAGGTCTCCCGGATGGTGGTCATCATGCCATCATCGGCAAAGCTGAAAGTGCCATTACCGATAATAATATGATCGAGCAGCTGTATTTGCATACAGCTACAGAGAAGAAAAAGCGTCTTGGTCAGTCTGATATCCTGGTGAGAAGGTCTGAGCTCCCCTGAGGGGTGATTGTGGGCAAGGATAATGGCAGCCGCATGAAAATCCAAGGCCCGTTTAATAATCTCCCGTGGATAAACGGTATTCACATTTAATGTGCCCTCAGCGACGATTTCTGAATCTATAATAGCATGTGAAGAATCAAGAAATAAAACAGTGAGGACCTCGATTTTAAGCCCTCTCATTGAATAAATGAGATAATCAGCCACATCTTTTGATGAATGGAGGTATCTTTTTCCTCGGATACGGTCTTTCAGATAATGACCTGCAACCGCCTGGATAAACTGTATGGCAAAGCTGTTCTTTGGCCCTATTCCCTTGATTTTAGCAAGAGAGACGGGTGGGGCATCGAGCACCTTGGAGAACGTTCCATATTGTTGAAGCAGTGCCCGTGCAGCCTCTTTGCAGTCACTTCGGGGAGTACCAAAGGAGAGCAGGAGCTCTAACACCTCGGCATCACTGAGCCCTGCTATTCCAGAGACGAGAAAACGGTCACGAAGACGCCCTCTGTGCCCCGCGCCCTTATGCTGCCATTGTTCTTTATCCACAATCTCCAGATAGCTGACGTTACTCTGAAAGTGCTTTTACAAACAGGTCATTAGCCATTTTAGGGTTTGCTTTTCCCTTTGTCTTCTGCATTAACTGTCCAACAAAAAATCCCATTATTTTGCTTTTACCATTGCGAAAATCTTCCGCCTGGGTCGGGTTCGCTGCTATTATTTCTGCAACTATCGCCATGAGCTCACTCTCATCTGAAACCTGAATCAGGTTTTTCTCCTCGACGATCGTTTCGGGATCTTTACCTGACTCCATCATGTCTAAAAATACTGTTTTGGCGATTTTGCCGCTGATAGTATTTTTTTCTACCATTAAAAGCAGCGAAGAAAGTTGAGCAGGCGTCACTTTACAATCTGAAATCTCCTCCCCTTTTAATTCTCGCAAGAGTTCGGTCATCATCCAGTTGGAAGCCTTCTTGGCCTGTACTCCAGCTGCCACGACCTGTTCAAAATAATCAGCCAACTCTTTATCCGATGTCAACAACACAGCATCGTATTCGGGTAAACCATACTCCGATTCAAAGCGGGATTTTTTCTCATCGGGGAGTTCAGGCAGGGATTTTCGTACCTGCTCAATCCACTCATCACTTATTTCCACCGGGACAAGATCAGGGCAGGGAAAATATCGATAATCGTGCGCATCTTCCTTTCCACGCATGGATTCAGAACAGTTCTTGTCTGGATTCCATAAAAGAGTCTCCTGAACAATCGTCTCCCCGTCAAGGAGCATATCCCGTTGACGTCGAACCTCATATTCCAGAGCATGCTGAACATGCCGAAATGAATTCATATTTTTCAGCTCTGTCCTTGTACCAAACTCCTTCTGGCCGACGGGGCGAAGTGATATATTCGCATCACAGCGAAAACTCCCCTCCTGCATATTGCCATCACATATTCCAAGATAACGGACAATAGCGTGTAGTTTCTTCAAATAGGCGACCGCTTCTTCGGGAGAACGCATATCCGGCTCGGAGACGATTTCAAGAAGAGGGGTACCCGTTCTGTTCAGATCAACATGGGATACAGGTTCAACCTCATCATGAATGAGCTTTCCGGCATCCTCTTCCATATGAATTCGGGTAATTCCTATGGTCTTTTTTACCCCGTCTACCTCTATTTCTATCTCACCCCTGCCAACGATAGGTAGATCAAACTGGGAGGTCTGGTAACCTTTGGGCAAATCTGGATAAAAGTAATTTTTCCTGGCAAACTGATTAAAGCGATTAATCACCGAATGGGTCGCAAGACCAAGTTTTATCGCAGACTCGACGACTGCCTTATTGAGCACCGGTAGAACCCCAGGCATTCCAAGGCAGATCGGACAGGTGTGGCTGTTTGGTGGAGCACCAAAAGTCGTTGAGCAACCGCAAAAAATCTTTGTTTTCGTATTCAACTGAGCATGTATTTCAAGCCCAATGACTGTTTCAAACTCCATAATTTACCTACCGTTCAACATTATTTTTCAGACAACCACAGCGGATTTTTCCACCCAGTTCCTTATTTTACTCAGTTCTTCCCGCCATTCAGCCGATACCCGTACCACGAGAAACATCTTGAACAAGGTATTAACTACCCGTATCAACTCTTCAAACAGATAAATACGTTCAAGAATCATCCCTTCGACCTCTTCCGGGTTCTCTCCTTTGTCGTTTTCTGTGGCTTCTGTTTTCGGCAAGCGAACATTCCTGAACTCCATCAGAGCACCAGCAAGGGTAAAGCTATACTCATAATTACTATGATTAATGAGTATCCTGGCCTGCTCCAATTTTTTTCCCATTTGAAGACCGGTTCGTGCCTCCTGAAGTTCTGCCTGCAGTCCTGTGCATATTATCTTCTCGCTCGATTCACCTTCACCCGATTCGAGCAACATATGCTTTTCAAAGACCACCGTGATATCACCATCTCCAGGTAATTCGATACTACCACCTCTCTCCTCACTTTTCCACCAAAGCCAGGTTAAGAATTCCTGACCCAGAAAACGTTTTTCTGCTATTAAATCAACTAAATCCATATGTAATATATGCCACATTCAGTGGCAAACCCATCTTAATTTTTGAATATATTAGACAAATATCTCTGGAGTTATCCGTGCAAGCTGTGCGACCTGTTCCTCATCGAGAAGATGTTCAGCCGTTATATAAGGAATTTGCTGGCGGATAAGAAGTCCAAAACTCTCCTTAAAATAATCTTCCAAAAGAGCTTGTGCCTTTTTATTTGTGCTGAAAAACAGAAGAGTCGAATCCGTTAGACTCCAGCATAATTCATAGGTGGTGGGGATAGGTATTGCCTTTCTCATCAACTCTGTACGTACACGCTCTTTAATTTGCACCCTCATCGATCTACTCAATTTGGGCAACTCCTTTTCAAGGCGCTCACGTTCTTCTTCTTTCTGGACGACTTTTTTAAGAATTGCTGGTGAGACCTTTCTTTCATCAACCCGAAGAGTCAAGGTTATATAGTCACCAGCCACGTATGAAGCGTATTTGAATTGCGAATCAAACATGTTCAGAATGGAAACCCAGCCAATTGAATATTCATCGTAGGTATCATCAATATCCTGAAAAGAAAAAGAGGCTACCCGGCTTGCAACATAATCAAGCAAATTTTCAGGTAATTCGCCTTCCACTGAGAACCGAACAAAACTTCCCGAACCCTTTAACAAACCCATAATATAATATATGTAAAATTTCTTGAGGTTTAGAAGAGAGAAAAACACTTCTAAGACGCCACTTTATTGTGGAAAATAACGATGTTTTAACAGTGATTCATATAGCACTACTTGTTATCACCGACAACCTTATTATAGTTCTTACTGGATTTGTTGTCGTAAGAAAACGTATAATTTACTCCTGATTATTTGACCTAGATGGAAAAAAAACAAAAATATGTTAATTTTTTATTGACACCTCTTCGAGGTTTTTGTATATAAACCGCTCCACGGGTCGTTAACTCAGTTGGTAGAGTATCTGACTTTTAATCAGAGAGTCGCGCGTTCGAGTCGCGCACGACCCACCATGGAAAATTGTACTGTCCCCATCGTCTAGTCAGGTCCAGGACATCGCCCTTTCACGGCGACAACACCGGTTCGAATCCGGTTGGGGACGCCATATATAGAAGGCCTTTAGCTCATTAAGAGCTAAAGGCCTTTTTTATTATCATGTGCGAGAGCAGTATAAATTTCGGTCAATGTACATTTGTTGTTATTTCCCTTCCATAATTTGCTGTTCTTAACAATTCTCCGAGAAACAGTAGTACTTTACACTTATGTCTTTGATATATTTAAGGTTTTTAAAAACAACACACATTTAAAAGCTTGTTCGTTTCGGGCTCACCTTTGAGTAAATTATACTATCACTAGAAAGTATGACCTTCATGCTCCCAGGTACGCGTTTTCGTGATGAACTATATTTAACCGAACATATTAGAATCATTAAAAATAATCGTAATCCATATTTGTTTTTATAATTACTACGTTGAATATTGAGTTATCATTTTCCTTAAACGTAACTAAAATTAACCTCCGAACACATCTACGTCATCTTTTATATTCCACGGCTATATATCCAGCTAACGTTGACGACAGTCTCTTCATCTCTCTCCTGTGTTTGGTGGGGGAAAATCCAAGGTTATCTCTTAATTTTGTTTGGTCTCTTTTTAATTGATTTTCTCAACATGATCAGGATCATAGAAAATCAACAAAACATCCAAGCAGTTCAGCGGCTGCCCTCCTCTCGATAAACAAATTTTTTAAAGGTTGTTCTCATATAGGCGATGATAATTTCCATAACCCCAAGGTTAATGTGTCCTATGTATCTATCCACAGGGAATTCGGCTTTTCCGTAATTTATATGATGATATTAATTGGGTAGTGTGGGTGTCTCTCCCTGTTCAAAAATATCTGAAAGTTTTTTGAAAACTCTCACCCCCTCTTCCTTTTCTAAGACAGATCCAATTCAAGAATTTTTTCTTTGGTTCTTCAAAACCAGAAGACCCTTTATTCTCTTTCACCGCAATTTTTCTATTTGATAGGATATTATATACATGCAAGGCTATTGTGTTGATGCATCGCTGCCAAACTTCTGTTACTCCTCAAAATGATATTGATAGTGCGTTTGCAATATCTCACCAAATGTCACCGGTCATAAATTCTTTGTTATATTCAAACACAGAAAATAATTTCATTTCATCATGCTCATACAACCTGATACTATTGTTTTTAATAACTGTTGCTCGCTAATTTTCTATTTCACAAACAATAGCAAAATTATTATGCTATCATGATTAGAATCAACTCCCTTTCTAAAAGTGAGATTTAAAGGCAGTGAACTATTGTTCTTCCTCAGATATAGTGAGATTCTCTAAAAAAAGGTCTTTCGTTCTCTTTACGATGTTTAACAATCTTTTCGACCATCATTATATCTCCTTGGATCCATTTGTATGATCCATATAATTACCTGCCAGATAAGTCTCGTCCGAGAATTCAAGAATGTTTTAAAAGATGGTCAACCAAAACTTCTACAACCCATCTCTCACGGTAATGTTAACAACATCACCCTCTCGACAATCTTTTGAAATACTTTCCAATTCAAAACAAACACTTCTCTTACAGTCTAAAAACTGATAATCAGAAAATCAGGACTCATTATACTTCTCATCCAATGTTTCACGTGAAACATTAATAATGCTTGATGCGGTTCAAGTGATTTTTTACTGATTTCTTTAATTTTCGCACATTTTTCATTATTTTGAAGATATTTTTGTGAAAACCGATTATTTTTAGCGAAATACTATGGAGGTAGACGTTATAAATGAACAAAAATGCTAAAATAATTGCAATCGCAAACCAAAAAGGTGGCGTTGGTAAAACAACTACGTCAATTAATCTTGCAGCGGCCCTCGCTCAACGAAAGAAAAAAGTTTTAATTGTTGATTCTGATCCACAGGGAAATTCATCAAGTGGAGTTGGAATTAATATGAAAAAAGTACATATTCATCTTTATCATGCATATTCAAGCGGGTATTCGGTTCAAGAAGTTCGCATGCCGACTCAATCCCCTAATCTGGATATAGTTCCTTCCAGTATTGATTTGGTTGCCGCAGAAATTGAAATGATCGGCGTTGAAAACAGAGAGTTGCGACTTAAATATATGCTGGAACCAGTTGCGCAGGATTATGATTACATATTAATTGATTGCCCACCTTCTTTAGGGTTGTTAACAATCAATGCATTAACTGCATGTGATTCCGTTTTGATACCTATGCAATGTGAATATTTCGCAATGGAAGGTTTAGCTCAACTTGTTTCTACAATACGTTCCGTTAAAAAATCATTCAACAAAGCACTTTATATTGAGGGGTTGGTACTGACTATGTTTGATAAAAGGAACAAACTTACTCATCAAGTTGCTGCAGAATTAAAAAACCATTTTGTAAATCAACTATTTACAACTGTGATACCTCGAAATGTTCGATTAAGCGAATGCCCAAGTCATGGAAAATCAATTTTAGATTACGACAAATCCTCTACTGGAGCAGTTGCTTATACGAAACTTGCCAAGGAATTTCTTAATAAACAAAGGAAATAAGTATGGTGATGAAAACCGGATTAGGGCAAGGAGTTGGCGTACTGTTTGGAGATGAAAGTGAAAAATTTTTTGAGTGTAATATAAAAGATATTATTCCAAATAAATTTCAACCTCGTACTCATTTTAAAGAAGATGATCTTCAGGAACTCTCCGACTCCATCAAAGAAAAAGGCGTTATACAACCCCTGATAGTGAAAAACGGAGTTGATGGTAAATATGAACTAATAGCTGGTGAAAGACGTCTAAGGGCTTCTAAACTTGCTGGGCTTACTGTAGTACCTGTTGTTGTCTTTGATGTTGAAGACGACGATTCTCTTTTAGAATTGGCCCTTATTGAAAACATTCAAAGGACGGATTTAAATCCTATTGAAGAAGCGGAGGCTTATAGGAAACTTATCGAGCGTTTTGGTTATACCCAGGAGGACACAGCAAAAAGGGTAGGTAAAAAACGCTCGACAATTACTAACCTGCTCCGCTTACTTAAACTCCCCGAACAATTCCAGGAAGATGTTATACAAGGAATACTTTCTGAAGGCCATGCAAGAGCACTGTTGAAACTCATTGATGATCCCATGGCAATGAGAGAAATACGAGATCTCATAATTAAGAACGGGTTATCCGTGCGGCAGGCGGAAAAAATAATAAAAAAAGCAGGATCACCCCCTTCCACAACCTCTGGCCATAAAAGTCCTCAACAAATAACCGAAGAAATTCCAAAGTCTTATCGAATGGCATTAACGACTCAACTCACTAATAGACTTAACTCAAAGGTTATTATTTCACAAAATGGCAGCAGGGGTAAAATTGAAATAGAATATTATTCTTTAGATGATCTGGATAGAGTCACAGCTATGCTTTTAGGTGATTAATTAATACTAAAATTTTTTAGGTGGTTTTTTCAAGATGGATAAAATATTTACTAATAAATTCAGTGTTTTAAAGGTTTCACTAGCTACAATTTTTGTCTCTGTGTTCTTGTTAATATCTGCTATTTCTGCGTCCGCCGAGATGATAAGTATAAAAGGCGACAAAGTTAATTTACGCAAAGGTCCAGGAACAAAATACTCTATAGTTTGGGAATATGGTGACGGGTACCCTCTTACCATATTAAGCAAAAAAGGCAATTGGTATGAAGTGAAAGACTTTGAAAATGATTCAGGCTGGATTCACAAATCTCTCACCCAATATAGTCCACACGTCATTGTTAAAGTAAACCGCAATAGTGAGGAAAAGATTAATATACGGAAAGAACCTGGCACAAAATCAGATATTGTAGGAAAGGCTCAGTATGGAGTGGTTTTTCAAACACTACAACGAAAATCCGGTTGGGTTAATATCAAACACGATTCCGGATTAACAGGGTGGATAAAGGAAAGTTTACTCTGGGGATATTGATTGTAAACCATTCTACAAAAAAGAGCCCGTGAATTGTTAAAATTCACGGGCTCTTTTAATTTATATGGCGGAGAGGGAGGGATTCGAACCCTCGGTGGAGTTTTACCCCCACACTCGCTTAGCAGGCGAGCACCATCGGCCTCTCGGTCACCTCTCCGAAATATATGATTGGCGGAGGAAGTAGGATTCGAACCCACGGTACTTTCGTACAACGGTTTTCAAGACCGCCGCCTTCAACCACTCGGCCATTCCTCCGTGGAAGACTTTGTACCATTAGTTAAATAATCTGTCAATAATATGATTTTGAAAAAATTGTATTTAATGCTATATAGAACATTTTTGTAATAAAGGTTCGATAAATATCTCCACCCTGTTATAATACCCTGATAGTTACATAATATTATAACCTTAATTTAAAATATCTTACATAATGGCTGTGCACACCGATATATCACAACAGTTGGAAGATCTAACTGCTCTCTATGAAATTACGAAACAACTGGCTTCTTCCCTTGAATTACGAGACTGCCTTGAAAAAGCGATGCAGATACTCTCTGAAATGAAAGGGATGGAAAACGGTACGGTCACCATAGTCAACCCAATGACCGGCAAACTTGAAATAGAAGTTGCCTACGGCCTTACTGCAGAAAGCAGAAAACGCGGGAAATACAAAATTGGTGAGGGCATCACAGGCAGAGTAGTATCGACGGGTGAACCCATTATAGTTCCGCAGATATCAGAAGAACCCCTCTTTCTCAATAGAACAAGGGCAAGGGGAAATGTTATTGAACAGAAAAGATCGTTTCTCTGTGTACCTATAAAAAACGGCCATAACGTCATAGGTGCTCTCAGTATTGACAGATTCTATAAAGACGGAATTGGAGAACAGGCAAATACTGATCTTCAATATCTGACAGTTCTATCCTCAATTATTGCGCAGACTGTGGTTAGAATCCAAAAGGTAAACCGGGAAACCGAAGAGCTGTTTACGGAAAACCTCAAACTTAAAAGAGAGCTCTCCGAAAAAAACAAGATTAATGACATAATCGGTAATTCTTCAAGGATGCAGGATGTCTACGAGATGATTCACAGGGTTGTCGATTCTAATGCCACGGTCCTGCTCCGTGGCGAATCTGGAACAGGAAAAACTCTGGTCGCCAAGGCTTTACATTATAACGGTAAAAGAAAGGATCATCCTTTTGTAGTTGTAAACTGTTCCGCTCTTCCTGAAACCCTGCTTGAAAGTGAACTTTTCGGCCATGAAAGAGGAGCTTTTACCGGAGCTACTGACCGTAAAATTGGCCGCTTTGAACAGGCTGAAGGAGGAACTCTCTTTCTTGATGAGATTGGTGAAATAAGTAATTCCGTCCAGGTCAAACTCCTCAATGTTGTCCAGGAAAGGACATTTCAAAGGCTTGGTTCGACAAAACAGATGACCTGTGATGTTCGCCTGGTTGCAGCTACCAACCGAGACCTCGAAAATGCAGTTGCTGAAAAGCATTTCCGTGAAGATCTGTATTACAGACTCAATGTCTTTCCTGTTTATATGCCACCCTTGCGCGAACGAAGAACAGATATATTGCTCATTGCCGAATTTTTTCTTGAAAAATATTCATCGGAAAATAACAAAAAAATCAAACGCATATCTACATCAGCAATAGATATGCTCATTAAATATCATTGGCCGGGTAATGTACGGGAACTGCAAAATTGCATTGAACGGGCTGTCATTATATGTGACGGAGACGCCATTAAGGGCATACATCTCCCACCGACACTACAGATTGCCGAATCCTCTCATAGAGATAATCCCTATTCTCTGTCTGTATCGGTTGAAAATTTTGAAAAGGAACTCATTATAGAGGGACTCAAAAGAAATAATGGCAATCAGACAAAAACCGCAAAGGATCTCGACACCAGTCTGAGAATTATCAATTACAAAATACATCAATATAATATTGATCCGAAAAACTATAAAATTTAGCTGGTAAAGACGTGAATATCCTTCTCCATGCCTGTTGTGCTCCCTGTACTATATATCCACTTAGCATACTGAGGACACAAAACCACGATGTAACCGCTTATTTTAATAACCCGAACATCCATCCATTTAAGGAGTTTAAACGACGGTTAACCACCTTAAAAGACTATGCCACCGCCGAAAAACTACCACTCGTTACTGAAGACAAGTATGGCCTTACCGAATTCTTGCAAAAAGTTGTTTTTAAAGAAGAGGTTCGCTGTCCCATCTGTTATCAGATGCGCCTGCAGAAAACCGCTGAATATGCTGCAGAACATGGTTATGATGGTTTTACGACGACACTACTCTACAGCCGCTATCAAAACCATGAGCTTCTAAAAAAAAGTTGTGAAACACTTGCCGAGCAGTATTCGCTGAACTTTCTCTATGAAGACTTTAGAACCGGTTGGCAACAGGGCATCGACCTCTCTATTGAAAAAGAGTTGTACAGACAACCGTACTGCGGTTGTATCTACAGTGAACAGGAAAGGTACGACAAAAGCCTCAGAAGCAAATAATCTACATAATAACAAGGAAAATAATATGTTATCGATGCTCGTCATTGCTACGACAAATCAAAATAAACTTCGTGAGTTTAAAGAGATATTAAAAGATCTCGATATAGAAGTCAGATCCCTTGCTGATTTTGGTCCCATCCCACATGTAATAGAGGATGGTGCAACCTTTGATGACAATGCCTACAAAAAGGCCCTGCATACTGCTAAGGTTCTTGGATTACCAGCCATAGCAGATGATTCTGGGCTGGTTGTTGAAGCATTGGATGGAGCCCCTGGTGTCTACTCTGCCCGCTATTCCGGAGAAAATGCAAGCGATGAAGAGAATGTCACTAAGCTCTTGAAAGAACTTAAGGGAGTTGACAACCGAAAAGCATATTTTCAATGTGTCCTTTCTATTGCCGTTCCATCTGGGCCTGCTCTTACATATGAGGGGCGATGCGAAGGAATTATTATTGATGAAAGAAGAGGTGCTAACGGTTTTGGGTATGATCCCGTCTTTTATTTTGAGGAGTTTGACAAGACATTTGCTGAACTTTCCATGGATGAAAAAAATAAAGTAAGCCATCGTGGAAAAGCCCTTGCCCAGGTGAAGGAAGAAGTACATATGATTAAAAAATGGCTTGATCAACGTCTTTTTGAAGAAAAACCTCCCAAACCAGACCACAGTGAGTTCACCAACAACGATTGGTCCGATCAATAAAATTACTCAACTTTAAGTTCTCTCTTGAGCAAGTCATTTACGGCCTCCGCGCAATTTTTATCTTCATAGATAATTTTGTATACTTGCTCAAGAATTGGCATTTCAATTCCCATCTTCTGAGCAAGTTCATGAACAGACCGGGTGGTTTTAATTCCCTCGGCCACCATTTCCATTTCATCTTTTATCTGTGCAAGATTTTTTCCTTCACCAAGTTTTAATCCGACAGTTCTATTGCGGCTCAGACTGCCAGTACAGGTGAGAAGGAGATCACCAACCCCGCTTAACCCCATAAAAGTTGCTTCCTCTGCACCAAGAGCAAGACCCAGCCTTTTCATTTCGGCAAGCCCCCTGGTAATAAGAGCGGCTCGCGTATTTAAGCCATAACCAAGACCATCGCACACACCTGTTGCAATGGCTATTATGTTTTTCAGTGCTGCAGAAATCTCAAGACCTATAACATCGGTACTCGCGTATACCCGGAAATAGTCGGTTACAAAAACATGTTGAATCTCTTTTGCGAGATCAATATTTTTAAAACCGACAGTAACAGCTGTAGGTACACCATTAGCTACTTCCTTGGCAAAAGAAGGTCCTGAAAGAACACCAAATTCAATATTGTAATAGTTCGCAGGATCCCCATTGCAGTTTTGAGCAATATAATCCGACAGTACCTCATCCATAACCTGGGTCATGGTTAGCATACTGTCATTTTCAATCCCTTTAACAGCAGAAATGATCGGGCATCCAGGACCAACATACCCTATTAATTTTGTGAAAACATCTCTATACGAGTGGGAGGGAACCACCATAACAATCAGGCTGGCATCTGTGACCGCCAGCTGCAGATCGTTGGTTACAAAAAGCGAGGCAGGAAATTTAATACCAGGAAGATATCTTTGGTTTTCTCTATCTATCTGAATTTTGTCAGTGTGAGCCTTTCTATGGGCCCACAGTTGAACGTTAGTAAATTTTTGACCCAGGAGTATGGCAAGAGCCGTACCCCATGAGCCAGCGCCTATTACAGCGATTTTAGAAAGATCAATCATCACTTTCGGATACATCGGTTTCATCAGGAGATTCTACAGGATCATTTTCACTGGAGACATCTGTGGCAATATCATCTCCGTCGATATCCAAATCTTCGTCATCCTCACTATTGTCCTTTGCTACACTATCGAGACTTACAACCCTCTCGGACTCATCAAGATTGATCAAACGAACGCCCTGGGTTGATCTTCCTATCACCCTTATCGTACTTAAATCCATTCGTATCATCTTGCCTGAGTCAGCTATGAGAATAACTTCTACCTCATCGTCAACCTGCTTTGCAGCTATAACATCGCCGTTTCTGACACTCTGTTTAATTCCTCGAACACCTTTTCCACCACGATTTTGCAGGCGATATTCCTCAATCGGGCTCCGCTTTCCATAGCCGTTTTCCGTGGCTATAAGAATTGAGTTGTCCGATTCTACCACAATAGCGCTGACAACCATATCACCCTTACCAAGCCGTATTCCGCGTACACCAGCAGCTGTACGCCCCATCGTCCTAATGTCAGATTCCTGGAAATGAATACACATACCCTTTTGGGTTACAAGAAGGATAGTATCTTCACCGTTGAGCACATGTGCAGCTATTATCTCATCGCCTTCGTTAATAGTTAATGCTCGTTTACCTTTACGCAGGGGTCTTGCAAACTCCTGAAGACTTGTCTTTTTAATACGTCCAGACTTGGTCACCATCAGGATAGTTTTCTGATTTGTTTCATCTTCAAAACTGCTAATAGGGAGAATTGCCGCAATTTTCTCATCATCTGCAAGATTTAAAAGATTGACAATGGCTTTGCCTCGAGCTGTTCTTCCTGCAAGAGGTAATTGATAGACTTTTCTCCAGAATACTTTACCATGATTGGTAAAGAACAGGAAGGTATCCAGGGTTGATGCTACATAGAGGTTCGATACAAAATCCTCTTCAATGTTTTTCACTCCTGTCACACCCTTGCCACCGCGATGTTGCGACCTGTAGAGTGAAACTGGATTTCTTTTGATATATCCGGAATGGGTCACTGTTACCGCCATATCTTCTGGTACGATGAGGTCTTCTGGAAGAATCTCATCAATGGCGTCGATGATCTCCGTTTTTCTGTCATCACCATAGGTTTCTTTAATTTCATTGAATTCATCTCTGATGATATTCATGATCAGAACTTCATTACCAAGAATCTCTTTTAATTTGATAATTTCAGCTATAATTTCAGCATAGTCACTAGCAATCTTGTCCCGCTCAAGGCCGGTGAGTCTTTGTAAACGCATGTCGAGAATCGTCTGAGCCTGAATCTCAGAGAGATCAAATCTGCTGATCAATCCTTCTTTTGCCTCTAAAGGATTTTTAGAAGCCTTGATCAAAGCGACAACCTCATCAAGATTGTTAATGGCTATATTGAGACCTTCCAGGATATGGGCTTTTTCCTCAGCTTTACGAAGTTCATACGCTGTACGCCTATAGACAATTACTTTTCTATGGGAAATGAAATGTTCCAGAATCTGCTTAAGATTCAGGAGTTCTGGTTTATTATTAACGATAGCAAGCAGATTGATTCCAAAAGATTTCTGCATTTGGGTCATGGTAAAGAGTTGATTTAAGGCAATGTCAGACATTTCATCCTTTTTCAGCTCTATAACAACCCGTAGACCATGCCTGTCGGATTCATCCCTTACTTCCGAAATTGAATTAATCTTTTTGTCCTTGACAAGTTCGGCAATTTTTTCAACCAGAGAGGCCTTATTTACCTGATATGGGATCTCTGTTATGATAATTGCTTCACGCTTTCCTTCTTTTATTTTCTCTATATGCGTAAGAGCTCGCATAATAACGACTCCACGACCGGTCTCGTAAGCTTCACGAATGCCTGCACGACCACATATCTGCCCGCCTGTTGGAAAATCAGGCCCGGTAATAACAGACATTATTTCATGAACCGTCATGTTATTATTGTCAATGAGAGCAATGAGTGCATCGATGACTTCAGTCAGGTTGTGGGGTGGAATATTTGTCGCCATTCCAACTGCAATACCGGAGGATCCGTTAATCAGAAGATTTGGAATCTTGCTCGGCATTACCGAAGGTTCCATAAGAGAGTTATCGTAGTTGGGTATCCAGTCTACTGTCTCTTTTTCAAGATCATTGACGATTTCTCTGTCGATCCTGGTCATCCTCGCTTCGGTATAACGCATCGCAGCGGGAGAATCACCGTCAAGAGATCCAAAGTTTCCCTGTCCGTCTACAAGTGGGTATCGAAGAGAAAAAGGTTGGGCCATCCTTACAATCGTGTCATAGGCTGCAGTATCGCCGTGGGGATGGTACTTACCGATGACATCACCGACGATTCTTGCGGATTTGACATAGGGCCTGTTGAAATGGACACCGAGTTCCCGCATGGCAAAAAGTGCCCGGCGATGAACAGGTTTTAAACCATCGCGAACATCGGGCAAGGCTCGTCCTACGATGACGCTCATGGCGTAATCAAGGTAGGATTTCTGTAATTCCTTTTCTATTGAAATAGTAGGGAATTGCTCTGTACTTTTATCTGTTTCTGTGCTCATAAGAGTATATCTGGGTAGAAATTAAATTCGAAAATGTATGTGATACTTAAATATCAAGATCAGTAACTTCAAGGGCGTGGGTTTGGATGAAATCGCGCCTTGGTTCTACCTTATCACCCATTAGTGTCGTGAAAATGTCATCAGCAATTTCCGCATCATCGACAGTTACCTGCATCAAAGTTCTATTTTCAGGGTTCATGGTGGTATCCCAAAGCTGTTCAGGATTCATCTCACCAAGACCTTTGTACCTTTGAAGATGGCTTCCTTTGAAAGATTCATCACGAATCTGTTTGAGCATTTCTTTCCAGTCAGCCACCTCTATGGCTTTTTCCTGCCCACCAGCAGTTAACTGTTTGATCGTAAAAGAGGAATTAAGAAATGGTCGAATAACTGAGAATATTCCAAGGGCCGTTCTATATTCATTTATGAGCGGAATTTGAGGCCCTACCGTCATCATTATCTGCACCTTGCCACGAACAGCAGCATCAAATTCATAACAGTCAGGACGCCACCTGCAGGAACGGACGTTACCAATGACCAGCTTATCTTCTGGAAGTTTTTCTTTTAACTCTTTGACAAAATCTTCATTTTTAAACTGATCCGCTGAACGAATGCTGTTATCAAGGAGGAAAAAAAGCATTTCATCCCAGATGTTCATTCTGTTCATATAAGCGGTGATCCGCTGATACACCGATATTTTTTCAAGGAGTTCTATAAAAAATTCTCCTTCAATCAGGGTATTTTCAACATCTTTTGCTTCCAGGCTGAGATTTTGACTGGCCTGGGTAAAGAGATGGCTGTTTAATTTATTCTCATCGAGAAAATACTGCTCTTTTTTTCCTCGGCCAAGACGATAGAGAGGAGGTTGACCAATATATACAAATCCACCCTCAACCAGAGGCAGCATCTGTCTGTAAAGAAAGGTGAGAAGCAACGTCCTGATATGCGCCCCATCCACATCAGCATCGGTCATGATGATAACTTTATGATATCTGAGCTTTTCAAGATCAAACTCATCTTTACCAATACCACAACCAAGGGCACCTATAAGATGTTTTATCTCTTCACTGCCTAAAATACGGTCAAAACGGGCCTTTTCTACATTAAGTATTTTACCACGGAGCGGTAAAATTGCCTGATTCGACCTGTCTCTACCCTGTTTAGCAGATCCACCAGCGGAGTCTCCCTCCACAATAAATATCTCTCTTTTAGCAGGATCTTTCTCCTGGCATTCCGCAAGTTTTCCTGCCATTAAGAGACTGGTTGAACCTTTTTTCCTGGAGAGATCTCTTGCTCTTTTCGCGGCTTCTCTGGCTCTTGCAGCATCAACAACCTTGGAAAGTATCTTTTTTGCTATAATCGGATTCTGTTCCAGAAATAGAGTCAGCTTTTCACTGCAAATGGATTCAACAATGGACTTTACTTCACTGTTTCCAAGCTTTGTTTTCGTTTGCCCTTCGAATTGTGGATTGGGAACCCGTACAGAAATAACACAGGTCAGACCTTCACGAATGTCATCACCTCCAACCTTTTCCCGCATGTTCTTTGGAATGATGTCATCATTTGCATACCTGTTAATACATTTGGTGAGCGCAGACCTGAACCCGGCCACGTGACTGCCACCTTCACGGGTGTTAATGTTGTTAACAAAAGAAAATAAACGTTCAGAATAACCGTCAAAATGTTGCAGGGCAATTTCTACTTCAACGTCATCTTTTTCACCGCTTACCAGAATAGGCTCATCAAATACCGGGGTTCTCTTCCGGTTGAGATATTCCACATAGGAGACAATACCACCCTCAGCGTGAAATTTATCTTCCTCTCCACTGCGCTCATCTTTAAGTACTATTCTCAAGCCTTTATTGAGAAAACTGAGTTCACGAATTCTGTTTTTTACTGTTTCATAACTATAAACAGTGGTTTCCGTAAATATTTCAGGATCCGCTTTAAAAGTTATTCTGGTACCAGTCTTTTCGCTTTCACCTATGATCTCGAGGGGGCCGGTAATCTCTCCATGCTTGTAGGATTGTTTATAAATTTTCCCATTTCTGCGAATTTCAGCAGTTGCATCTGTGGAAAGAGCATTAACAACGGAAACACCTACACCATGAAGGCCTCCAGAAACTTTATAACTCGAATGATCAAACTTACCCCCTGCGTGCAGGGTGGTCATGACCAGTTCAAGAGCTGTCATGTTTTCAGTGGGATGTTTATCAACAGGAATGCCACGACCATCATCTTCCACGGATACAGAATTATCTTCATGTATAGTCACTCTAATACGGCTACAGTAACCAGCCAGTGCCTCATCTATACTGTTATCTACAATTTCCCAAATAAGGTGATGGAGACCTTCTTCGGCAGTATTACCAATATACATCGAAGGTCGTTTTCTTACTGCCTCAAGACCATCAAGAACCTGTATCTGTTGTGCATCATAGTTGTTGCTTGATTCAGTCACACTTAAACCTCTATTTAAAAATTTTATTTTTTGTCTTTGTCTTACAGCTGCATAGGCATGATTATACTTATAAAACCCTTATCTTCCTCGGATTTCATAAGACATGGACTAGCGTTGGAGTTTATATACGCTTCAACGGTTTCACACTCCATAACCTGTAGCGTTTCTATAAAATATCTACAGTTAAAACCAAGTGTTAAAGATTCACCATTGTAAATAATGGCCTGCTCGTCTTTGGCATTACCAAGATCTGCATTCTGTGAAGAAAGAATCATCTTACCCTGTTCTATCTGCAAAGATATGGTGTGAAAAATATCTTCAGTGAATAAATTTATCCTTTTTAAAGAATCTAAGAATGGAATTCTGTTAATTTTTACACAGTTGGTCAATTCAACCGCATTAACAATGGCTGAATATTGAGGGAATTCACCACTTTTCAGACGAATAACCATGACGGCTTTGTTATCACGGAGTACAACCTGTTTTTCCTCAAAAGAGATCTCAATAGTATCTCTTCCCTCGCAGAACTTTTTCCACTCCTGGATACCTTTTTTAGGGATAAGAGTAACATCGTTGAGCTGCATATTCTCGAGATCAATAGAAACATCTTTTTCCATGATGGAAAGTCTGTGTCCATCGGATGATATCATTTTCAAGTAGTTCGTGTTGTCTCGTTTTTCTTTTTCAAAGAGCACTGAGGTTAAAGAATAGATATTCTCCTGCTCATTTGCGATTGAGTAGATAATTTTTTCTATCAACTCAAGAAAAATATATGACTGAAAACTGAAAAAATTTTCATCTTCATAGGCTGGAAACTCTGGAAACTCATCATTTGGCATTCCAGCAAGATTGTAGGTACTCAAGCCTGCTTTAATGTTAACCCAACTGTTATCCGTTTCTTCAATGGATATCGTTTCAGAACCTGATTCTCTGACAATTTCAAATATTTTTTTGGAAGGAAGGGTAAGAGAACCATCTCCATGTATCTCTGCTGGAACAAAGAGTCTGAGACCAACTTCAAGATCTGTACCTGTAAGAGTAAGTCCACCATTACCCGTTTCGATAAGAACATTGGAAAGTATTGCCAGAGTTCCTTTTTTATTTGTGATGTTTTGCAGACTGTTTAATCCGTCCTGAAAATCATTCTTACTGACTGTACAGTGAAGTGCCATAGAAAAACTCCTTTGACAAAGGGCCTTATTATATATTTTTATATTACTGTTATTATCAGGTCTAAGATGTTAATTACCAATATAAATATTTAAATATATTAGAAATATTTTTAACAAAACAATAGTTAGTATGTACTCGGTTTTGTTTATATCGAGTTATTAACAATACGATTAACAACCTATCAAGAATGTATGAACAAGAGTCTGTTTATTGATTGTTGATAGTTCTGTTGATATCTAAAAAATTGACACGAAAGTATGTGCTGATTTTATCGAAATATCATACATATATTTATACCATTCAGCTCGCTCTAACCTAGTAAAAATAGACAAAAATTTCAATATAATAATAAGTCGGATAAAATGGATACAACCTTGCGGCAAGATATAGAGTACAGTCTAAAAAAAAACATCATTGAGAATATACAAAACAACGTTTTTACGGGTTGTTCTGTAGGTTATACCTATAACGCTCTGAACCCAGTCGACCAGGTTGTTTACTCCTACGGTTATTCAGGAAGATCTTTCCAGTTTGAACAGGTTGATAACCAGACAGTTTTTGATCTGGCTTCTCTGACGAAACCACTGGTCACCGTTTTAGCCATACTTGTCCTACTGGAAGAAAAGAAAATTGCCCTCAGTGATCCTTTAGCCGATTTTTTTAACCTTACTCAACCCTGGCAGAAAGATATACATATCCTCCATCTTCTTGAACATTCATCGGGCTTACCTGCCCACAGGGAGTTTTTCCACGAGCTCATTACCCATCCTATGGAAACAAGAGAAAGAATACTTATCGAACGTATATTGGAGGAGGAAGCCGAGTATTTACCAGGGGAAGGAGAGGTGTATAGTGATCTGGGATATATTCTTCTTGGTAAAATAGTTGAAAAAATAAGCGGTGAACCACTGGATATTTTCTGGGAAAACAAAATAACAGCTCCTGTGGGCCTAAATAATGGGCTGTTTTTCAACAGAAATGAAAAAGGTAAAGATATGACCTTCTGTTCAACTGGACATTGCCAGTGGTCAAATAAAGAGTTGTATGGCTTGGTCAATGACGATAATTGCAGATCAATTGGTGGAGTGGCAGGTCACGCTGGTCTCTTTGGTTCGGCCAAGGCCGTTCTTGAATTTTGTTCAATTCTGCTAAAAATATATAAGGGAAGTTATTCACACCCGAATCTGTCTTTTTGCCAAATAAAAAACAGGATGATAGCCCGAAGAGGACGGTGGGTCCTAGGCTTTGACACACCCAGTGAAAACAGGTCGAGCAGTGGCAGTTATTATTCCAAGCAGACTCTCGGTCATCTTGGTTTTACCGGCACATCATTTTGGTTGGATTTAATGCAAAACAGGATAGTTGTTTTACTGACGAACCGTGTTTTATGTGGTGGTAGTAACATTGAGGGTATTCAAAAATTCAGACCACTTATCCACAATGTTATAATGAAAAGATGAGCAGGGAGCTTAAAGGATGCTCCCTGCTAAGTCAGTGCAAGAGATAACAGGATTATATTACCACCAGCAGATTGTTTGATCGGCTGCAAAAATTTTATCAACAAGAGCATCGTAATCCGGATTACCCGCATAAAGGTCGAAGGTATCAGCTTCACGGTCACGGGTGACTATTTCTACGAGCTTTTGTACAGTTTCATCAGGCTCTGATCTGTAAACATTGAGTATTTTCATTTTTATGCTCCTGGAAAATTATTTAATTCCGTATGGGACGATGTGAGTCATTTCACGGAGTTTTTCACCAAGTTCTTCGATAGTAATGGCTTCGAATCCATTTTTTTCAACATTAGCAGCAACCGTTGAAAAAACCTCGCCTTCCATATCGCGGAGCATTTCAATACTTTCTTGATTGAGTTCATCAAGTTCATCAATCTCTTTGTCCATAACGACGCCATAGGCATACATATTTTCTACAGCAAGACCAAGAGCAGAACGGATTCCATCAAGAGCGTAATCTTCGTGTCTGTACATTAAACATACTTTTTTATATTCCATTACTCTCTCCTTACAGACTTAAATAGCAATCGAAATCTTCGATTATAATACCATGCTGAGCCTGGGTAGCCATTTTCTTCGGATCCAGACCTTCAGGAACATCGTCAACTGAAAAACCCTGTTTTTTGTAACTGTCAACACAGATGGATACATCGTCGGCAAGTTTGCAAAGACCTGGGAACTTGGGGTCTTTTGCTAAGGTGGTGGCTTTCCAGGTAAAGAAAACCTTAACGTTTGAACCCTTGGCTTTCGCAGCTTTGGTTATGCCAATGACGTGATCAAGGTTATCAGGAGTGGTAACAAAAATACCTAAACTTTTTGCCATTTTTACTTCCTCCACAAAAAAGATGGTTGTGTATAATAAAAAATACTCTGAATGTGTTTTCGAAAAATGGAAAACACATTCAGAGCGGGATACTCATCAATACATTATTGGACTGTATTGAAATCAACCTTTTTTGATAAAGAAGCTGATGAAACCGGAACCTTCTTTCTCTCCGAGGTATTCGTGACCTGAACGTTCACACCACCCAGGTATATCGTTTCTAGAGCCTGGATCGGTACCGTCGACTTGAAGAATTTCTCCAGCGGCTAATTTACCAATTTCTTTTTTGGTACGTAATAGAGGCATAGGACAGCTGAGCCCTTTAGCATCAAGAACGCTTTTAGCAACTACGTCGTCTGCAACTGTTTTGAAATCGCTCATTTTTGTTCTCCTACAAAAATTAATTAAAGTGAATCTACATAACTTGCACTCTTAAGACACATAAACGTATATAAACGTAAATTCCCAACCCTGATAAATACTGTAGCAAATTTTATCTGTCAAGAAGCTAAAAAAGCGTATTTCTAAGTACCGGAAATAGCATTATTATTTAAATGCTACTATAATATGTTAGCGTATAGCGAATATAGTCCTTTATCTTGACAAATAAAGAGGTGCTGTGTAAAAAAAATATCATGAAAATCGATGTATTTGTATGCTTATTTTAACCAGGAGACATTTGTTATGAGTGAGGAGTCTGTTTTTAAAAATAAGGCTAAAGAGCTGTTCGGATTATTATGTGAAAAGGAGTGGAACCCTTATGTCACAGGAGTTGTTGTAGCCTTTTTCTCGGTTATGATGATGGCCTGGTGGAGACCTTGGGGTGCTGTTGGAGCTATCAGGAACTGGGGTGACTGGATTATGTACGGTGCGGCCAGTCTTTTTGGCTCCGAAGCCGGAGTTTTTGCATATTACGATGAGGCACCCGGATCAATTTTTGTTAATTCGGGTTCGGTGATCGGTATTGGTTTTGTGGTAGGAGCCTTTATTTCTGCTTGCTTAGGAAAAGATTTTGCCCTACGCATTCCACCCTACAGGGAGATGGTTAAAGCAGTTATAGCCGGTATTCTCATGGGAATTGGTGCAACACTTGCCGGTGGTTGTAATGTCGGTGGATTCTATAACGCCCTTGGTAACCTTGCCGGAAATGGTTTTACCATGATGTTTGGTCTGGTCTTTGGTGTCATCCTTGGACTGAAACTGCTCTATCTTGAAATGGAACATATCACCTGGGGTGATGGTGGTTCTAAAACAATCTCTTTGCCAAAAGGTGTAATTTACGGTCTTGGTGTACTGGGCATTATTGGAATTATCGCCGCCTCATATGCTTATGCCGGTAATGAAGACAGTGACTACATAGCGTCCTTGAGTGGTGTTATTCTTATAGCAGCCTGTCTTGGATATACAATGCAGCGTGGTAGATGGTGTATGGTTCAGGGTTTTCGAGAGCCTCATATGACCGGTGACTGTACCCTTGCAAAATCAGTAATGCTCTCCATCGTTATTGTGGCGATTGGTGCTGCTGTTTTAAAGTACGCAGTTCCAATGCGAGCTGAAGGTGAATCTGTGCTTGCTACCGCGAATTATGTTCGTGGTACCTTTGGCTGGGGTGGTATCGTCGGTGGTTTTATATTTGGCCTTGGTGCCATGTTTGCAGGCGGTTGTGGCTCAGGAACTCTCTGGCGGGTAGGTGAGGGACAGGTGAAACTGATGATGGTTGTGCCATTTTTTAGTATCACTTCCTCTATTATGACCGCCTGGTTCCGTGATGCAGAATATGAAGCGGATGGGGTGCTTGGTTCCTATGTCTATCTGCCCGAGGCCTTAGGTTATGGACCTACGCTTTTTGTAATTGCTGGTGTTATGGTGCTTTGGTACCTGATTGTTACCTGGAATGAAGAGACCAACAAGTTGATTGTTCCGATGTGATTGAATTAGCAACATATCTTATAAAAACGCAGTTCATGGTAACATGGACTGCGTTTTTTTTTGTATTTTTCAGTGCTGTTTGTTGTTTCTGCAACAGCTGTTGAGCTATACTACAACCATTGGCAAATTAATGTATCTGCACTTGGCAAGTTGCATGGAGTTTACACATACAGCGCAGAGCATTTAAAAGACCAAGTGTAGAACTATATTTTTAATAATGATCTTTATCAAGGTCCGTATTCCGGTTTCCTTGGTATACCAACGGGCGAATTAAAGAACATGAATTGGGGTTTGACCATGTTAAATGCCCGGACAGATAATAAAATATTGGCCTTAAAAAGATACTAATATTTAACTGGCAAGTGCATCACGGTAAGGGAACAGAAGTGTCTTTTTATTCGTTAGAAAAATTTCTCTTGGTTTTCTGGTGCAACAGGTCTCACAGATTTTGGGGTGGGGAGAGGGATACACCCTTAACATCCTTCATCCAGGAGGCCGCGGAAATATTGAATATGCAACTATTCAAATAGCATGGTGGAAAGGTTTTCCATCGGAATAAGCTTCTGATGATTCTTGTATCAGTTGAATTTGATGGGTATTACCCTGATCATGGCAGGTTATTAATGAATCTTGAAGGTGGTTAGGCTGCAACACCTGCAAATGAAGGTGTTTTACGCTATTTGGTTAATTTGCAGAGATCAGACTCTATACACGTTTTTCCCTTATTTTCAGATGATAAAATGTACCGTATTTTATAAAGCGGGCAGTCACCCCATTCCGCTATTAAAAGGGTAAAAGAAGTGGCAAAAACATATTGGAATGTTAAGAGATGAAATATCTTTGCCTTTCAAAGACAGCAAACTCCGGAGAATTGCAGTGACAAAAGAACCGAAAAAAATACTCATAGCCGACGATGATGTTATGGTCCGCACGACTATCTCAAAAATCTTAAAAATGTTTGGCTACACGGTGGAGACAGCAGCAGACGGATATGGTGTTCTACAGGCGATAGATGACACCTATGATGTGGTTATTCTCGATATAAACATGCCAGAAATGGATGGTTTTGAGACCATGAAAAAACTCAATGATCTCAATTATGATATACCTGTTCTTTTTCTAACAGGTGCGGGTTCAATGGATTATGCGGTAAAGGCGATTAATCTCGGTGCCTACGATTTTTTAACAAAACCCATAGAAGATCTCGATATCTTTAATGTTAAAATTCGAAGAGCTATGGAAAAAAGAATGTATGTGCTCCAGGAAAGGGAGTATAAACTTGCCCTGGAGGATGATGTCAGGGTGAAAGCGGCTCAGCTGGAAAAACAGAACGAACTCTTAATTACTTACAGTAACAGCCTTGAAAAAGCGACGGTACAACTGATGACAAGCCTCCAGAACGCCATGGAGGAAAAGGATTTCTATACGGCAGGGCACACAATGCGCGTTACGGAATATGCTCTTTTGCTCGGTAACGCCATGGACCTACCTGAAAGTGAAATAACGATTTTAAGAAGAGCGGCCCAATTTCATGACATAGGTAAGCTGGTCATAGATCTTTCCTGCATCCAGAAACCAGGTAAATTGACGGAGGAAGAATGGTTGTTGATTCGCAAGCACCCGAGTGTTGGAGCAAACATCATTAAACCTCTGGGGTTTATGAGCCGGGAACAGTTTATCATCCGTCATCATCATGAAAGAATGGACGGCAAAGGATATCCGGATGGGCTGACAGGGGATAAACTTGATGATTTGACTAAAATTATTATCGTGGTAGATAGTTATGATGCAATGACATCAAGAAGAAACTACCGAACCAATATGTCCATGGAACAGGCATTAGAAGAACTTGATAAATGCAGTGGAACACAGTTTGATAAAACAATGGTGGACTATTTTTCCCGTTCTGTTGTAAATTTCACTCCTGGCAAGAACTATTTCAACCCTGAATACATGGATGCTTTTTATCAGAATAATAATTAATTTTATACAGTTACCTAAATGAAAATTAGTAAAAAAGAAGTTGAACATGTTGCAAACCTGGCTCGACTGAATCTGTCTGCAGAGGAACTTGAAACAATGACAGGTCAGCTTGACACCATTCTTTCCTACGTGGATAAGCTGGGTGAACTCGACACCACGGATGTAAAAGCGACCACTCATGTATTTTCTGTGAGTAATGCCTTTCGTGAAGATCTGGTGAAAGAATCTCTTTCCCAGGAAGATGCTCTCAAAAACGGACCAGAGCATAATAGTGAGTTTTTTCAGGTTCCAAAAATTATTTAGCGACTCTTTATCATTTTTATTTTGAATTATGAATCGGACACTGAGGTGTCCGCTTTTTTTTGAGGTGTACATGAAACTCTACGAATTATCCCTCTCAGAGGCTCTGGAAAAAATGGCGGCCGGCGAACTTACCAGCGTTGAGCTTACCCGGAGCTATCTCGATAGAATTGAGGCTATTGATCAAAACGTCTCGGCTTTTATCACCGTTGACCGGGAGGGTGCTCTTGGGCAGGCTGAACAGGCGGATAAGAACAGAAAACAGGGTAAGGTTGGAGAATTATGCGGGATTCCGGTATCACTCAAAGATCTTCTTTGTGCAAAAAATCTAAAAATGACCTGTGGTTCCAGAATGCTGGAAAATTTTATTCCTCCCTATGATGCAACCGTGGTGAGAAAAATAAAAGAAGCCGGTGGTGTTATTCTTGGGAAAGTCACCATGGACGAATTTGCCATGGGATCAACTTCAGAAACCTGCTGTTTCGGAGTTCCGCAAAATCCGTATAAAAAAGGCTATGTAGCCGGAGGATCATCTGGAGGCTCAGCGGCTTCAGTTGCCTCCTTTGAGTGTGTTGCCTCCCTTGGTTCAGACACTGGCGGATCGATCAGACAACCCGCATCTCTTTGTGGTGTTGTGGGTATGAAACCCACCTATGGCCGGGTTTCCCGCTTCGGTCTCACGGCTTTTGCCTCATCCCTTGACCAGATAGGGCCATTAAGCAGAACGGTTGAGGATTGTGCGAGGGTAATGAAGGTGATTGCCGGTCATGATTTCATGGATTCCACCTCTGTTAAGAGAGAAGTACCCGATTACACAGCGTCTCTTACTGCCGGATTAGAAGGTATGAAATTAGGGGTACCCAAGGAATATTTCACAGAAGGTCTTGATAGCGAAGTTGAGGCTGTTATTAACAATGCGATCGGTGTCCTCAAAGAAAAAGGGGCTGAAATAGTCGAGATTTCACTGCCTCACACCGAATATTGTGTGGCGGTCTACTATCTTATCGCTTCTTCAGAGGCGAGTTCCAACCTCGCCCGCTATGATGGGGCACTTTACGGCTATCGAAAGGAAAATACCCAGAGCCTTCTTGAGATGTATAAAGAGACCCGGTCATTAGGCTTCGGGGAGGAAGTAAAACGGCGGATTCTAATAGGCACCTATGCGCTGTCATCAGGCTATTATGATGCGTATTATAAAAAAGCCTCCCAGGTGAGAACGCTTATCCTCAATGATTTTAAAAAGGCCTTTGAGAGCTGTGACGCTCTCATTTCTCCGGTCACTCCAATGGCTGCCTGGAAAATGGGGGAAAATACCGATGATCCACTTGCGGTATATATGTCTGATATACTCACAATTTCTGCAAATCTTGCAGGGATTCCGGGTATGTCAATTCCCGGTGGTTTTACCCAGGCCGGTCTTCCTGTTGGCGTGCAGCTACAGGGTGCCCATTTCACTGAAGACAAACTATTCAAAATTGGTTTTAATCTGGAACAGGCACTACAACTTCAACCGAGGAAACTGGATATATAAGTGCTTCAGAGGATAATTTTTCCCGTAGCTATGTTGGACATTGCGGATACAATGAATTGAGGGGTTGAGGAAGAATTTTCTTATGTCTGATAAACAGCAAATAATCACCATAGATGGCCCTGCTGGGGTTGGTAAATCGACCGTGAGTAGGATGGTGGCCGCCGCCACGGGCTTTACCTATCTTGACACCGGAGCCATGTATCGTGGGGTCGGTCTTTTTTTGCAGGAACAGGGGGTTGACCTGACTGATTCCAGTGCGATCAAAAGACTTTTGGCAACACTTGACCTGCAGTTACTTCCGGCTTTTGACAAGAACTGTGACGTGGGGGTTCTGGTCAATACCAGAGATGTCAGTGATGCAATCCGCACTCCTGAAATGGCGATGGTCGCCTCCAATGTCTCGGCTTTGCCTGTTGTAAGGGACTATCTTACAACGATACAGAGAAACTATGGTGAGAAAGGTGGCATTGTAGCTGAGGGTAGGGATATGGGAACCGTGGTATTTCCGGATGCGGCATATAAATTTTTTCTTGATGCAAAAGCTGAGGAAAGGGCCAGAAGACGTTTTAGTCAACTCAAAGCCAAAGGGGTTGATGCCGACTTGAATGAGATTCTTGCTATGACTCGTACAAGGGATAAAAATGACAGTGAGCGGCAGATAGCTCCCCTGATGCAGGCAGCAGATGCGGTGAGAATTGATACCACAGAAATCAGTGTTGATGAGGTCGTGTCACTGATTCTAAAAAAGATAAAAAAAGAAAGATAAGAGCTGTTATGTCTTCAACCGAAAAGGGCCCAGAGCTTTTGCTCTGGGCCCTTTTTCTTATTCTAAACCAAAATCAACCCGACGGTTATGACTGTAGGAATCTTCATCCTGGCCATGGAAAAGAGGTCTTTCTTCTCCAAATGATACGGTTCTCATACGAGCTGGGTCAACGCCCAGGTTGATCAGGTACTGCTGGGTGTTGATCGCTCTTCTTTCTCCAAGTGCCAGGTTATATTCGTTGGTTCCCCTTTCGTCTGAGTTACCTTCGATGACAACATGTGAGTTGGGCATAGAGTTGAGAAAGTCTGCATTTTTAATGAGGATCTCGGTCATTGAAGAGCCGACACCAGCCTGGTCAAATTCAAAATAGATAGGAAAAAGACCGGGAGAACATCTTCCATTGGCTCTTTTGTACTCATCGGATTGTTGGTCCGCGTTGTGTCTTGGGTCGTTTAATCCGCTTTGACCTGCGGAACCGTATGTGGAGTCGTCAAGCCTTCCTTCTGCAGGCAGGTTGTCTTCTGAAAAACCTCCTCCAGCCAGTGGATAATTAATATCATTACCACCCGACATAGACGATCCATCACCGCCCACGTCGGGCGGGACAACATTTTTTTTGCTACAACCAGAAACGAGAAAAAATGAGGTGATGGTACATGCCAAAACAAGCGTTGTTAAAATTTTTCTCTTCATTGGGGCTCCTGTGGTTGATAAACGCATTTATAGTATCGTAGACGCAGTTTTTTTTATATAAGTAACAGTGGGACAAAATTAATATCTAATTTAGTCTGATTGTTGTAGAGGTCAAGAAGAAACGTAGAGAAAACGGTAAGAAACATTTGTTTTTTGGCTGCAGGTTTTATGTCTGACAGCCGCGACTCATAAACAGTATTCCAAATGACTGTATATAATCACCTGTTAGTATGGTTGGCAGTTATCCATCAAAATAAGGTGAAAGGTATAATATATGAAAATGTACAATGTAGTTGCAACCTGCGCCACCGGGGTCGAGTCTCTGGTTCAAGAGGAAATTACTCAATTTGGTGGGAAAAACATAGAAGTGGGACAGGGGGTTGTGAGTTGGGAGAGTGATTTGGAAACAGCCTACCGCTGTTGTCTCTGGTCGCGTTTTTCCTCCCGTATCCTGCTTAAAATATCATCATTTCCCGTTGAAAATGAAGAAACCTTGTATCAAAAGGCAAAAAAGGTGTGCTGGCAGGAGCACATGAATGTCAAAACTTCGTTTGCAATAAACTGTACCATCAGTGGAAAATCTCCAATCAACCACAGTAAATTTGCGGCATTAAAAGTAAAAGACGCTCTGGTTGACTCGTTCCGGGACAGCCTGGGTGAACGCCCATCTGTTCGCGGGGATAAGCCCGGTGTACAGTTCCAGCTCCATCTTGAAGGAAGTGAGGCAACACTCTTTATTGACCTGTCTGGAGAGAGTCTGCACAGACGGGGCTATCGGGCAAAAGGAACCATAGCCCCATTAAAAGAAACCCTGGGAGCTGCCATTGTTGCTCTTTCCGGGTGGCCGAAAGAAGGGGGAGATCTTATCGATCCCATGTGTGGCAGCGGCACCCTGCTTATTGAGGCAGCCATGATGTTTGGAGACTCGGCACCGGGTCTCAGTCGAAATTATTTTGGCTTTTACGAATGGGCAGGTCACAATGATCAACTCTGGCGTCACCTCGTTGACGAGGCCATGGAAAGAGAGGATGCCGGACTGCTCAAAAAATGGCCTGTTATTATCGGTTATGATTCTGATCATGTTGCCGTGAGTGCGGCCAAAAAGAATATAAAACAGGCGGGTCTGGAGGATTATATACAAATCAGACAGGCGGAACTAGCTTTTTTGCAGCCGCCAAGCAGTAAGGGCATGGTTTTATCCAATCTTCCCTATGGGGAGCGTTTGTCGGAAACCGAGTATGTCGCCCGTCTTTACCGTGCCTATGGCCGCATTGCCAAAGAACGTTTTGTGGGTTGGCGTCTCGGAGCATTCATCTCCAATCCTGACTTGACCGATAGTTTTACTTTTGCCTGGGAAAAAAAATACAGACTCTATAACGGCTCGATCCCTTGCAGACTGCTTATCGGTGAGGTTCACGCTGATGCAGAACCTGAATTTGAGTGGCGTCTTGGTGAAGTTGAAACAGCGGAAAAGGGGGAGTTTGCCAACCGCCTGCTGAAAAACATGAAAAAAATGCAGAAATGGGCGGAGCGGGAGAAGGTCAGTTGTTACCGAATCTACCACAGTGATTTACCCGATTATAATTTTAGTATTGATTTGTATTCCAAGTGGATCCATGTTCAGGAGTACGCAGCACCAAAGACCGTTGACGAAGAACTGGCCGCGAGTCGTCTGCGCCATGGACTGGAGGTGATCCGTGATGTTCTTGGCGTTCGTTCCAACCGGATCTTTGTCAAAAGAAGAGAGCGGCAAAAAGGCACCCGTCAGTACGAGAAGAAAGATAGCAAAAAAAAGCTGTATGAGGTGAGGGAAGGAGCATGTTCCCTGCTGGTCAATTTTACAGACTACCTTGATACCGGTCTGTTTTTAGATCACCGACCTGTTCGGCAGAAAATATACTCAGAGGCAAAAGGTAAACGGTTCCTCAACCTTTTTGCCTATACCGGTGCAGCGACAGTCCAGGCCGCCATGGGAGGGGCTGCGAGTACCACCACCGTTGACCTTTCTTCCACCTATCTTGACTGGGCCAGGTTAAATCTTGCCGTAAACGGATTTTCCGAGGTGAAACACAAGGTGGAACAGGGTGACTGTCTTGAATGGCTGGGGGCTGCCCATTCCAAGTTTGATCTTATTTTTGTTGATCCGCCGACCTTTTCAAATACCAAAAAAGACAATCGTGTTTTTGATGTTCAAAAAGATCATCAGCGTCTGATAGATCTCGCCATGGCACGACTGGACACAGAAGGACTGTTGATTTTTTCCACAAATTTTAGAAAATTTCAGCTCGATGATACGGTAGTGGAAAGGTATGAAGTAAAGGAAATAACAGCTCAGACAATTCCCTTTGATTTTTCCAGAAATAAGAAAATCCACAGGTGTTGGGAAATCAGACATAAAGAAAGAATCTGGTAGTGTACAACGGGCACTCATATTGAGTTCAGCGGGATTTAAAAAATGAGGCTGCACACAGCTCGTGCTTGTCGAACAAAAATTGAGTAGATTGCCACTGAACCAAGACTCTTGTAGACAGAAGCGGCAATAGTTTTTACACTGCTACAGACCATATATATTGTTTTTCTGAAATAATCATAGCAGTTTAACCTCATCAACTGGTGAACGGCTGATTGTGGCAACCAACAGCGACTGGAGGGTTTTGTGTCTGATCGAGAAAAGTTAGAAAAACGAATACAACAGTTAGAGGCGGAACTGGTTGAACAAAAACGTACCAATAAACTGCTGAAAAAAAGAGCTCTACAGGCAATTATTGGCAATCGAAGTGCCCAGCTCTGCGAGGCTGATCGTCTGGAATGTGAGGCTGGCCTCAAAAGAGCTGAACTTTCCAGCCGGGTAAAGTCGGTGTTTTTAGAGAATGTGAGCCATGAAATCCGTTCCTCGATGAGTGGGATCGTCGGGATGACGGATCTTGTGCTTGAAACCGAGCTCTCACCGGACCAGCGACTCTATCTGGAGATGGTCGGCTCCTCTGTAGACAGGCTGCTCGTTGTGGTCAATGAGATACTTGATTTTTCAAGAATTGAAACCGGAGAGATTGAGTTTCTAGCCGAGGATTTCAACCTTAAAGAGAGTCTTGATCATGATCTCTATGTGATGAGCCAGGCGGCCCAGGACAAGGATCTTTCCTTCACATGCACAGTCGATGCCGATGTTCCCACCCATGTCCATGGCGATGAGGGGCGCCTGGTTCAGATTGTGACCAATATTGTTAATAATGCGATCAAATTCACCGACAAGGGGAGTGTTTCGATTGCTATTCAAAACCATGGTTACGATGGAGACAACAATCTGCGTCTGAAATTCACGGTACAGGATACAGGCTGTGGCATTGCAGCAGAAAAACTCGAGCAGATCAACTACTACTTTAAGCAGGAGCTCAAGCCTCATGTCGCCATGCCGTTGTCCATTGGCACCACGGGACTTGGGCTGACCATCACCTCTCAGCTTGTGAAGCTTATGGGAGGGGAGATCGGTGTTGAAAGTGGCAAGCGAGGAACCCGGTTCTGGTTTATCCTTCCGTACAAAGAGGTTGCTGATATCTCGTTTCTTGAGGAGCAGACCTCGGAAACAGTTGAAAACATTAAAGAAGAAGCAACCTATGCCCTGCGGGGTGCCAAGGTTCTGCTCGCAGAAGATGAATACATAAATCGTGTTCTTATTGAAACGGTTCTGGTTCAGCTGGGGGTTGATGTCTTTTCGGTTGCAAGTGGCGAAGAGGCGGTGGAAGAGGCCTGCAGCGGCAAATATCAGTTTGTCCTGATGGATATCCAGATGGAGGGTATGGACGGGCTTGAGGCAACCAGACGGATTCGATCTTACGAGCATGCCCATGGGGGGCATATTCCCATTGTGGCTCTCACCGCCCATGCAATGGTGGGAGACAGAGAAAAATGTCTCCAGGCCGGAATGGACGACTATCTCACCAAACCTCTGGTCCGAAAAGAGATATTAGAGGTATTACAACAACACCTTACAAACAGGGCCCTTGTGGTGGACAGTAATATTGAAAGCCAGAATGTTTTTGTCCGCAGCCTCATTGAATCAGGATGGCAGGTGACTATTGCAGAAACCTGGCGATCGGCGATGTATGAGGCGTCTCTGACGCATTTTGATCTTATCATCCTGGACACCACCAGTCCTGAGCTTCAAGGAAGAGAGGCTGCGAAAACGATCCGCCAGCTTGAGCAATACACAGGACAACGGGCAAAAATTTTAAACCTTACTGAAACAGCTGAGACAGATGCTGGAAATGATTTTGACGGGGTGATTACCCGGCCAGCTACCAGGGAAAAGGTCTTACAGCATCTCAACGGGTGACCCTATAACCATTCGGGAAGTAAAGCTTTTCGCGATTTATGGATCACGACAGCAGACTTTCAGCAGTTGTGATTTTGTTATCACATCGCAGCCGGGGTGTTTTTACAGCCATTGCACATCATAAAGATTGAGGGGCAGGACAGTGCTTCTTAAAAAAGATAAGTAAAAAACGTAAGATTTTCGATGATACATTATTCCCAAGTATGTCTTGATACATTTGGTTATGAATTACCACCTCGCACCATAACCTCAGAAGATATTGAAAAAAGGTTGGCACCCGTCTATGAGCGGCTGCACCTGCCAGCGGGACGCCTGGAATTGATGAGTGGTATCAAACAGCGCAGACTCTGGCACCCGGGGACACAGCCCAGTCATGCGGCCACCATGGCAGGCAGAAGGGTGCTTGAAAAGGCGGGCGTCAATGCCAAAGAAATTGATTGTCTTATTTTCACCTCGGTTTCAAGGGATATGATGGAGCCGGCCACCGCCTCATTTGTTCACAATAATCTTGGCTTACCACAGTCTGCGCTCATCTTTGATATTTCCAATGCCTGTCTGGGTTTTTTGGACGGCATGGTGATGCTGGCCAATATGATTGAACTTGGTCAGGTTAGCAATGGTCTTATTGTTTCTGGAGAAACAGCAGAAGACCTACTCGAGTCAACTCTTGTTACATTGCTGAGCGACCCGACACTCAGCCGCAAATCCATCAAACCAGCCTTTGCATCGCTTACCATAGGTTCTGGATCAGTGGGTCTTTTTATGCGAAAAACAAAGGGTTCAGAAGACGGGGTACGTTTGGTTCACGGAGCCTGGCAGGCCAACACAAGCCATAGTGATCTCTGTCATGGGGGGAAAGAGAGTAACTCAACCCTGATGGCAACAAATTCTGAGGAACTGCTGCACCGGGGCGTTGAAACTGCTCAGAGCACTTGGACGCGGTTTTCGGCGAAGAAGGGTTGGGGGAGAGAGGATATAGATCGGTATTTTTGCCATCAGGTGGGATCCGCCCACGCCAGACTTCTCTTTGAAAACCTTGGTTTATCTCCTGATAAAAATTTTGAAACCCTCGCAATTCTGGGGAACGTCGGCTCAGTTTCCGCGCCTATCACCATGGCAATGGCCATGGAGCAACAGGTATACACCCCGGGACAAAAAGGAGCACTGCTTGGGATTGGCAGCGGGATAAACTGTATGATGCTGGGGGTAGAATGGTAAATAAAACTCATCTCACCAACGAACAGGGAGCCGTTCTCCTTCGGCTTGCACGGGAAACACTTGTGCATAAATTTTCTGGTGGAAGTCCTGTGGCGGTGCCAAACGATCCTGATTTACTGCAGCAAAGGGCGGTGTTCGTCACCTTGACCCTTGCAGGAAAACTGCGGGGATGTATCGGTAACTTGGTGCCTGTTGGCCCGCTATGGCAGGGCGTCAGCGACAACGCGCTACACGCGGCCTTTGATGACCAGCGTTTTTCTCCTCTTACTGTAAAAGAGTTGGGGCAGGTAAAAATAGAGGTGTCAGTACTTACTCCAGCAGTCGAGCTTCGTCACACGGGTGGTGCTGATCTGCTGGAAAAATTGCGGCCGGGTATTGATGGTGTGATTTTAAAAAAAGGGAGGCAGAGTGCAACCTTCTTACCCCAGGTGTGGGAGCAGCTTACAGACCCCTCGCTCTTTTTAGCACATCTGTGTCTGAAGGCTGGTCTGCCAAAAGAGTGCTGGATAACAGATGAGATATCCATTGAAACCTATCAGGTAGAGAGTTTTTCAGAGGAAAAACTATGAAGGAATTAAGACTTTCTCTGAATGAAATCGGAGATTTAGAAGATATTTACGCCGAGCTGCAAAAAGAGTACGAACGGGTCGCAGATGAATTGAACTTTAGCTGTACAGGCTGCCCGGATAACTGTTGTGATTCCTATTTTCTTCATCACACCTATGCAGAGTGGGCATACCTCTGGGAAGGGGTGAGGGGGCTTGCAGAAAAAGAGCAGGAAGCCCTCGTTGACAGGGCAAAAAAATATCTGGAAGCCTGCGAACAGGCTCAGCTATCGGGTCAAAGACCCCAGGTCATGTGTCCTGTCAATAAGGATGGCCTTTGCCAGCTCTATAAACACCGGCTGCTTGTCTGCAGAACCCATGGGGTTCCGGCAAAAATAACTCGGCCGGATGGTCAATCCATGCACTTTCCTGGATGCTTTGTCTGCCAGGAGATAGTGGAAAAACAAGGGATGAAAGATACTGTAAGGCCTGTTGAGCGGACCCCTCTGCTTCGACGTCTGGCACTGCTGGAAAATAAACTTCTCCACATGAAAAGGCATCTTCACCCAAAGGTTAAACTGACCATAGCGGAAATGCTTGTGAAAGGGCCGCCGGAGTTATCTTTTGGTTGTGGTGAGGAAAATAATGGGTAGCCCCTTTGAGATCTGAGGCAGGAGAAGAAATATGCGGACACAAAATGAAATATGGGAAGCCCTGGGTGAGATAGACGATGAAGAGGCCGTACACGTTCTGACAAAACTCTTTGCCATGTATGAACATTTGGCGACCCAGGAAGGTGAAACCAAAGAGATTAACCGGTTCTTCCATCAACTTGATAAGGCCATAGAGCTTACCCGGGAATGTAACCTCAACAGAAGGTAGCTGTGTATGCGGTTGAAAATTATAAAAAAACAACCCAATTCGAAGATGTGTTTTGTCTGCGGAGTGGCGAATAACTTTGGCTTAAAGAGTAATTTTTATGAATTGGAGGATGGCCGGTTAATGGCCATTTTCAAACCGGCAGAAGAACACCAGAGCTACCCGGGCCGACTGCACGGAGGCATCGCTGCCACTATACTTGATGAGACAATTGGCCGCGTTATCATGGTGAAAGGCTCAGAGGATATCTGGGGTGTTACCATTGATTTTTCAATGAAATTTCGAAAACCCGTACCTCTCAACGAAGAAGTACGGGTTCTGGCGAGAGTAGTTTCAGAAAAAAGCAGGTATTTTCTGGCCGAGGGTGAGATTATTCTGGCTGATGGCAGCGTTGCAGTCACAGCGCAGGGAAAATATCTGAAGATGGATATCGACAAGATTGCCGATTTTGATCACGAAGGTGAGGAATGGAGGGTGCTTCCCAAGGGTGATGATCCTGATTTTGTCGATCTTCCCTGATGGACGATATAACTTATGGTGGTTTGTTGTATAGTTTTAATGATATTAAACAGTTAATAGTAAATAACCCGTCTAATGCGCGATGAATTATAGAGTAAATCCTGAATTTAAGGTGGAAGAATTTGATAATGAAATTCTCCTGTATACCGTATCCAATGCCACAGGAATATATCTGAATCAAACCGCTTATCTGGTTTGGAAGATGTGTGAAAGTGGTACTTCAATAGAAGAAATTATCACATTTCTCGAAAAAGAATATCCGGAGCAGAGAAATGAGATTCGAAAAGATGTCCTTACAGCCGTAACCTCCCTTGCTGCAAGTGATGCACTCTTGAAAGACAATGCATAATACAGGGAGTTTTCATGTCGGTTTTGCTGAGCAGAATATCAAAATTAACTGGCAGGGCAGTGATTCACGAGAGCTGATTGAATTCCTTTGTGGTGATCTTCCAAATAACACGTCGAACAATCCACGTTCAGTTTATGATCTTGAGGTAGATTATGCTCACTCAAGGTTTACGCTGGGCTGTGAAGAGAGACGACTATACTGTGGAGATGATTGTTACGAGTTGGCTTACGCCTTGATAAATGAAATAATTTATCAATGTATCGTCGATTTAAAGGATGGGCTGGCCATTCACGCGGGGGCTGTTCATTCGGGACAAGGCGGTATATTACTGCCTGGAAAGAGTGGCTCCGGGAAAAGCACTCTGACCGCGTGGCTGGTGTCCAGAGGATGGAGGTATCTGACGGATGAGCTGGTTTTGTTACAAGGTACAAATCCGAAAATAATTCCTTTTACAAGGCCCGTTTCATTAAAGGCGGGTTCCTTAAAGGTATTGAAATCATTTGTCGATTTTAATAAAGAGAGTGCCGTGGCTGGACCGGGTGGCATCATGCTTGCCCACCGCTTGATGAATCCACACTTTATTCAGGTGACTCCTCCTTTAGCGCTTATCATTTTTCCACAATATGTTGCAGGTTCGATGACGGAAATAACTCGCATAGGCGGTGCATTGGGGTGTGCACAATTGATGGAGTGTTATGTAAATGCCAGGAATTTTAAGGATCACGGCGTAGAACGCCTGGCTGGTATAGCAAGAACCACCCCGATCTATCGCTTAAAGTACAGCAGCTTTGACGTGCTGTATGAAGCCTTGAACAACGCCTTTCCTGAATTTTTCCATGAACGATCACAGAACAACATCCCTTCTTAACCTCTGTGCCAGGGGAGAATCACATTACTTTCAGGAGCAGGAACTGGCCCGGCTGTGTAAAGGTTTTACGCACTGGGATCAACTGCTTTTCACTGCCGAGCATCATGGCATGGCTCCGCTTCTCTATATGCACCTGACCCGGATACAAGCCGATCTTCCGGGTGATTTTATCCGAGGTCTCCGGTTGCTCAAGCTTCGCCATAAGCAGGCAAATTCTCTGTTAATGGGTTGTTTGCAGGAGATCCTGCCTGTGCTTGAATCCAATGGGATTCGCTGTCTTGTTCTCAAAGGGGCAGCTCTTTGCCAGACGGTCTACCCAGACATCGGTTTACGGCCCATGCGAGATATTGATCTTCTCCTTGCAAAAGAGGATGTAGGCCGCGCCCATTCACTGTTGGTGACCACTGGTTTTCATTCCGGCGACGACCCACTTCCAGAAGATTATTATCATCTTCCACCACTATTTAAAAACCGTGAAGGGATGCGAATCTGTGTTGAACTCCACCATGGACTTTTTCCCGATGATCCACCCTATTACCAACAGCTGGACTTTGAGGGGCTCTATCAGAACAGGAAAAGATTTGAGGTTGGTGATACTGAGGCTTTTACCTTGGCCGACGAAGATATGCTGTGGCATCTTTTTCAACATGGCTTCCGGGCACCTCTGACCTATGAACCTTACAGGTTGATTTCGGTTGCCGATATCGTGACTGTAGTGGAAAACAGATTGTCTGAAATCAACTGGGATACGTTAGCCGGACGTTATCCCCGTCTGCTCAATGCTTTACCTCTTTTTCATTACATAACACCCTGGAATAATGATGTGCTGTTGAAAAAATCCTTCAAAACAAAGAGGAGAATCTCGGATGTTGGGGAGCCATACAGCGGATGGCCCCTCTGTACCTTATCTGGAATTGCAAGACCTGAATTTATGAATGTTTTTTTCAAAACTGTATATCCTGGCCAGTGGTGGACGATGCTGTATTATGGTAAGAATACAAGGGTTTTTTCCTTATTCTGGTACAGAATTGTGAGCCATCCCCTTCACCTGCTCCGCTGGGTGAAAATATATATAAGAAAGTCGATGAAGGAAAAAAACGAAGAAGGGAGTAAAGGAAGGTGATAAAGATTCTGTCGATAACAACAGAATCTTTATTTTAGAACAAATACAGCAAACCTATTTGTTGTAGTGAAGTGTTACAGAGGAAGCTGAACTGCCAGGAGCGGCAAACACCGACGCCAGTTTGCCGTTGTACTCTGGAGTGCCGGGGGCAAAATCAGTACCGCAAAAGTAGTAAGCCTGATAATGATTACTGGTGCTACCGTCCGCACCGTGGGTAACTGAGGCGTCTGGTACTACCAGTTCATCTCCACCATCGAAGACAAATTTGATTTCGCCACCATAAGCAGACCCTGTTTTGCTGAGCCAGGTGTAGCGTCTGTCGTCGGGTGATTTGCTGAGACTGAATGTTTCTGTTGTATTGTAAGTACCCGAAGTAACATCTGTTGCATCTATAGCCGTTGTTCCGCTTGTTGTTGCATGGGCTGGAAGTGCAATTTGACCAATTATCGGAGTTGTCCATTTTTCAGGGAGAAGGCTGTAGCCAGCCATGACTCCTGCACCTATAGTCATCTTTTTTAAAACTTTTCTTCGGTCATGCTTTTTCGAAGCATACCCAATGTTGTGCTCATTTGTAGATGGCATGTAGATAGTCCTTGAAATGATTTTTAGGAGCTTGGATTGTTCCCCCCCCCAAGCTTTTACTTCATTCACGAAGCGTCTCTGATTAAACATTTCGACATTGTACGAAACATTTATTCTGTTAATAACCATATTTAAATTTTTTTTTGTTGATATATCAAGGAGAAACGTAAAAAAAGGTGATTTTGTGGTAGAAAGTGACGAAAATTACTGTTGAAAATATAATAAAATCCGAGAGAATGGCATAAATTTAGCACTTTTTAAGTGATAGGTTATCTGTCAATATTCGTTCGAACGATTGAGAGCCCAGCTATTTTGTTACATTTTTTTGTAGTTAGGTTAAACAGGAGAACAGTTTGATCTCATACACCACGAAGATTTTTAGAATGTCTGTTAATTTGAGATAAATTTCAATAATTTCATAAACCTAAACGGTGGAGGACTGACCTGAGGACGATAGTCATAATATTGTTACTTGAGATTATGCACATGTGGATGATCTCCTGCCTTATGGATATGACGATGGACATGGATATGACCTTCTTCACATTTATGGATATGGCCGTGATCAATTTTGTAGAGAGTTGTGGTGGTATGGCTGAGAAAATCCCAGTCGTGGGATATTATCACCTGACGGAGCTCAAGATTTTGTAGAATTTCAATTAAACGGCTGGTGGTTTTTGGGTCAAGGTTATTGGTTGGCTCGTCTAATAGAAGTATTTTGGGACGCATGGCAAGTATGGTGGCCAGTGCCACGAGTTTTTTTTCACCACCGGAGAGTTTGTGGGTGATACGATCTTCAAAGCCTGTCAAGCCAAGATTTTTGAGAGTGTTTTCCGCAATTGCCCGCGCTTCAGCAGGAGCAAAACCGAGATTAAGCGGCCCAAAGGCGACATCTTCGATGACTGTTGGTGAAAAGAGTTGATCATCAGAGCTTTGGAACAGAAAACCGACCTGCCGCCGCAGGTTGTACATGTCGAGTTTCGTGGTTACCGGTTCACCCTGGAAGAACAATTCACCTTCTGTCGGCTTGAGCAGTCCGACCATGAGGTGAAGCAAGGTGGTTTTGCCGCAGCCGTTCGGACCAATTATACCGGCATGTTCATTTTCCACACAAAAAGAGAGATTGTGTAATATCGGACTTTTTGCCTGCGGGTAGGTGTAACTGACATTACGAAGTTCTAGCATGGTCTTCCGTTGTTGTATCTTGTATTTATCTGCAGGCTTTTATCTCAATGCAGGACGGGTGGCACGCGACAGCTATACCTTAAAGCGAATATTGAGAATGTCGCCGTCTGCCACAATATAATCTTTACCCTGTAGGTAGGTTTTTCCGGCTTTTTTCAACTCGGCCTCCCCACCAAACTCCATGAGTTCGGCGTAGCTCATCTGTTCAGCCCTGATAAATCCACGTTGCAGGTCAGAGTGAATGACACCGGCTGCAACCGGGGCGACGGAGTTTTTTTTCACCAGCCATTGTTTCACTTCATCGCTTCCGACGGTAAAAAAGGAGATAAGGCCTAGTGCCTTGAGGCAGAGTCCGGTCATTATAGTAAGAGCGGGTGTTTCGATACCGAGGTCTGCTAAAAACTCCTGCCTTTCTTCCTCTGAGTCTAAAAGAGCAATTTCTGATTCAACCTGGGCGCAGACAAGCATCGCTTCGACCTTCTGTCTCTCGCAAAAGGGGCGTGCATCTGCAAGCAGACTGGTGTCGCCCAGCATGTCCTCAGAAACATTAAATGCGATGATGAGCTCTTTGAGGGTGATGAATGGGTAACTGAGGATAAGATTACGCTCTTCATCTGTGAGGTCTAACAGGCGCAAGGGAAGTTCATTTTCCAGGTGCTCCTGGAACTTTTTCATCAGGACCAGTTCCTTTTCCTGCTTTTCGTCCTTGATCTTTTTGATAGCTTTTTCAAGCCGCTCTATCCTCTTTTCCACAAAGATCTGGTCGTGCATGATCAGTTCGGCATAGACCATTTCTACGTCGCGCATCGGGTCAAGGGAACCTTCAGAATGGTAGATACTGTCATCTTCAAAGGCACGTACAACATGACAGAGACCGTCAACATCGGCGATATCGCTGAAAATATCACCTTTGGCGATATTTTCTTTTTCCATTTTGGGCAACAACATCAAATCGATCCGGGCTCTTGCCTGTTTTGCTGGCTGGTACATGGAAACCAGTTTATCAAAGCGCAGATCCTGGATGTCGGCTGATCCCGGCAGGGCCTTGGGGCTGCCTCCACGGTCCTGGATTTCATTGCCGGTAAGAACCTGAAAGAGAGTTTTTTTTCCGGCCTGGGGAAGACCAATAATTCCAATTTTCATCATCAACCTCGAAAGTGGCTTATGGGGAAACGAAATAGTGGTATCACACGTATAACTTATTCGTTACCGTGTACTGTGGAAGTACCATATGCTGGAGATTAGGTAAAGTGGAGAAAAACGAGAGCTGCCGAGGCCGTGAGGCCCATAAAAAGAAAAACAATATCATTACGGTTCATTCTATGGCTTGTAAGTGGGATGAGATGACCGTTAAAACCCCTCAGGAGCATTGCCTGATGTATGCGTGCACCACGGTTATAACTTTTAACCAGTGTCATTCCAAAGAGATATGCAACGGTTTTGTAGGTGTGGATATTTGTGGCCGGTTGGAAGCAGCGCATCTTTGCCGCACGTGAAAGTCTCAGGTATTCCTGATGGATAACAAAGATATAGCGATAGGAAAAAAGCAGCAGGAAACAGAGCCTGCCCGGAAGGCGTAAACCTTCCAGGGCATGCCCCAGGCTTGCTATGGTGGAGGTTGCAAGCAAAGCTATGATAGTAAGGACAATGGTATTGGTTTTCAGGGTGATCAGGGCGGAAAGGATGATCCCTTCATGGCTGATGGAAAACAGACTTGTCTGATAGACAAGTTCCCCTCCATAGGTCAGAGGCAGTGTAAGCCACAGAAAGAAGATAAAGCTGTTGGCCGCAACGAGTCGTTTGGCAACAAGGGTGACAGGTAAGCGGGCAACTGTGAGGAGGACCAGGCTAACAGCCAGTGCCAGCGCGATTACGGTGAAATTATCGGTAACGGCTATTATCCCTACCAGGAAAAACGCGACGACTATTTTTATTCTTGAATCAATGTGATGAAGCAAAGACGTTCCCTGTGCAAAATCTTCATCCATCATAGTGGCTCTCCCAATGAATAAATGAGTCGTCGCTGAGCAGGAGATACAGAACGGTTATCTCTTTCCAAGTGCTCAATCAGTTTGTTGTTTGGTCAATAGAATGAAAATAGGTCCAGAGAACGGCACCAAGTTCAACGCCTTTTTCTTCACCCTGAGGATTTTTGATGGTGTAATCCGCTTCAGTCAAGGCAGCGAACCCCCACCAACCGGCAAGAGGACAGGTAAAACTGAACACACCGTTTGCATCGGTTTTGACAAGCTGGGTAACATGATAATCTGTGGGCGCTTTATAGGTATTGGCGGGATTGTAGTACTCTACCTCCACCTCAGCATTTGCTGCAGGTATTCCCTTGACCAGAACCTGCCCTGTAAAACTGTTACCTGCATAGTTGCCAAAAGGGCGCAGTAGAGGGATGATTTCTGTTGGCAGTCCTGCAGGAGTGTCCCAGCCCTCATCATCTCCGTATGCTGGAATAATGGTTTTGGTATAGTGAATAATGGAGAGATCTTCGCTGGGCTCCCAATATGGCTGGGGCTCCATGATAAACTGATACACTCCTGGACGTTGAAAGGAAAAGGATGTACTCCAGGCCTTGTGATTGTTGAGCTGTATCTCTTTCAAGGTGCCTGTAAGGTCTTGTTGTTCTCCGTTTACAACGACAAAGAACGTCTTGGGCTTGACCAGCTCCATGGTATGGTTTTCAAAAGGGTGGGCAAAACTCAGGGTTAAGGCTGCCTCCTTGTTTTCCTGGCTGATGATAGGATAATCCGAGATGATCATGCCAAAATGTGCCTGCACAGGTGCACTGACAACAAAGCAAAAAACTAGAGCTAGCGCAAGGTGGTTTAGTTGTGGAAAAACTTTCATTTTCATGGCTCTCCTTATCTCTTTTTTGATTTCATATAGGCAGCAATTCCCGCAAGACCCAGGATATATCCGACACCTCCAAGAATATCCTGAATACCTGGAGACCGTTCTTCATTTTCTGCAAGTTGTCGACGGATGGGAGCAAGCTTTTCTTCGAGCACTCTTTCCATGAGGCGGGTGAGTTGCTCTTCATTGTACGGTGGAGTAGGTAAGGATTGGGGCTCTGGGACGCTGTTTTCAACAGTGCTGATGATTTGTTTTTCAGAGGATGGCTCGCGTTCGAAATGCCAGCTGTTTTTATGGCCGTCACCACTGTTGACGATAATATCCAGGGCCTTGATGGTTGTATCGGAATCAGGAAAAGGGAACTGGAAGAGCCCTTGTGCATCTGTTTCACCATTGAGCAATTCAGAACCAGTATTGCTGTCTATTACAGTGATTGTAGCATGTTGCGCCGGCTTTCCTCCACTGAACTTGGATTCTGTGTGGATAGTGTCCCCCTCATTCCAGGCAAAGATTCTGACTTTATGGGCAAGACAAGGATGCGCTGAGAGGAAGATGGCAAAAACTAAAGCGGTTATTAGTGTTCTTGCTTGCATATCAATCTCCTATGCCGAGAAACTCTGGTTGTACTTTGCTCAAAAACAGGACAGTAAACATAGTGATAATACCTTCTATCACCATAAGTGGCAGATGGGCTGCGATCACCAGTTTGGCAACTCCAAGAAATCCTGTGTCGGTTGTGGCCAAAGCGAGTGCCATGATAAGTGAAGAAAAGAGTATTGAGAAGAAACCGCAGCAGAAGGCGGCAATCTTTCTCTTGTTACCATTATTTTTAATCCATGGACGAAAAATGTAGTAGCAGAACAGTGCGGGCAGGGCCATGGTGCTCGTGTTGACCCCGATGACGGTGAGGCCCCCGTAATGGAAGAATATGGCCTGGAGAAAAAGGGCGGTGAGAATAGCCGGAAAACAGCCCCATCCAAGCACAATTCCCATCAGGCCACCCAGGATGAGATGAACATTCCCAGGTCCGATGGGGACGTGGATGAGAGAGGCGACAAAAAATGTTGCGGTCAGCATGGCCACGGTCATTATCTTATCATAATCAAGACTCTTCAGGCCAACAGCTGTGCCAACTGCGGTAATGGCACCGCCAGTAAACAGTACAGGGGAGCTAAGTACACCTTCAGAGATATGCATAATTATCCAGTTCTGTTATGATAAGAATTAATGTAACACGATTTACATGTTTGTGTTACCTTACCGTGATCCAAACGGCGTGTCAATGCACTTGTAACACTTTTTTTTATAAAGTATTACGGGTGGGGTGTGGTAATAGCGTATGGAAATATAATGAATAAAAACGATAAGATGATTGATGTTCACCCCATTGGGCTCATTCACTCCTGTTTTACTGAAAAATTTGGAATCCCCAGACAACCTGGAATGGTCTCTGCGGCAACCGCCGAGCTTGAGCTGTTTGCCCCCTATAACCGCGAGGAAATGACCCGGGGACTTGAGCAGTTTTCCCATGTGTGGATTCATTTTCTTTTCCATGGATGTGTCGCTGAAGGGTGGAAACATACCGTTCGGCCACCGTGGCTCGGTGGAAAAAAAAGGATCGGGGTATTTGCCACTAGAAGCCCCCACAGACCCAATCATCTTGGACTCTCAGTCGTACGGCTCGAAGGTGTTGTGAAAGGAAAACAGGGATGTTTTCTTCGCCTCTCCGGGGTAGACCTTCTTGATCAGACCCCTGTGATCGATATCAAACCATATGTGCCTTACAGTGACAGTATTGTTACAGCTGAGTGCGGTTATGCAAAAGGGGAGGTACCGGAAGTGGTTGTAACTTTCTCTTCCCAGGCCCTTGATTTCTGCAAGACTTATGAGAAGGAAACGGCGAGAAATATCCGTATCCTCATTGAACAGATGATTCGTCAGGACCCGCGCCCTGCGACACAGAAAAACGGCAAAGCACAATTTGGAATGCTACTTTGGGATGTGAATATTCGCTGGTCTGTTGTTGATTGCAGTTATTTGGTGGAGAGCTGTGAGAAAATCAAATCAAAATAGAGTTATGGTTTGATGAAACCATCGAGAATACAGTGGACTCTTTTATCAATGACGTAGGTCTGGGTTTTTATATCGTAGTTCAGCCGTCCCCCGTTAATGATGGCGCCTTCCGCTACCAGACGCGTTGGGCCAGGGCAATGAACGGTTCGTTTTTCGTTGTCGTAATGGAGAAGATCTGTATATAAAAACTGTTTCTCCTGAGTTTTGTTGACAACAACGTCATTGATGAGAGTGAGTAATTTTGTAACGGTGTTGTACTCACCATTTTTGGCAACAATTTTTGTTATATTTCCCGCCTCATCAAAGATATCTGCATCCACGTTATCCATGAACAGGAGGTCAGGAACATCGCCTGTTCTGGCCTTGTCTGCGACAATAAATGCAGTTTTTTTACCGTTTTGATTTTGAGTAATTTTGACTTTATCAAGGGTAAAGTTTTGTGCGTTTTTCGGCGGTGGATGTTTAATATCGGGGTCAAAACCACCCCTTGGTGTGAGAAAATTACCTACGGGGATGGACCAGAGAGGGTAGGTGATGATGAAAAAAAGTGGAATGATCCAGATAATGTTGCGGTTAAGTTTCATCTGCTCTTATAGGATTGCAGGAGTTGCCCGGTGAGACCTTTCGCATTAAGAATAAGGTTACAAGCATCACGAACGGCACCGTGACCGCCTTGCCGTTCTGTGATAAAATGGGCTACCTCTTTTACCTCGGGTACCCCATTGGCAGGAGTTAAAGCAAGACCCACCTGTACCAGCAGGACAAGATCGAGCCAGTCATCCCCCATATAGGCAATCTCATAGGGTTTAAAGCCGGAACTTTTCATGATCTCTTTGAATGCCTCGTTTTTATTACCCATGCCCTGGTAAACGTAGGTCATTTTCAATTCTCTTGCTCTTCTTGCCACAACTTCGGATTTACGGGCAGTAATGATTCCGACATCAATACCAGCATCCAGAAGAAGGCGAAGACCAAAACCATCCTGAGTGTTGAAAGCCTTGCTTTCAGCAGTACTGTCGGTGTAGAGGAGGGTTCCATCGGTGAGTACCCCATCCACATCAAGGAGCAGGAGTCGGATCTCTTTTGCTTTAGCCAGCGCACGCTGGTAGTCGGGGCTTTTTTCCATAATCTGTTTTTCCCTGACCCTTGTCCGGTATCCTTCCAGAACCTGACAGTCAGAAGGATAACCTTCCGGGGAGTCGGAACAGTTTCCAGGCATTACGAACAGGTGGCCTCACGGATGCGAACTAGCCGCTGCAGGAGTGCTTCGACCTCATCTAAGGGAATAGAATTTGGGCCATCACAAAGGGCCTTGTCGGGGTTTGGGTGGATTTCCATAAAAAGACCATCAATGCCAACGGCTACAGCGGCCCTGGTCAGTGGTGCAATAAATTCACGTTGACCGCTGGACGCGCCGCCAGCCCCACCTGGAAGTTGTACCGAGTGGGTGGCATCAAAGATCACCGGACAGCCAAGAGAACGCATAACCGGCAACGAGCGCATATCAACAACCAGGTTGTTATAACCAAAGCAGGCACCACGTTCAACCAGCATGGTCTTTGTACTCCCTGCAGCGCGTAGTTTGTTCACCGCATTTTTCATATCCCAGGGTGAGACAAACTGCCCTTTTTTCACGTTCACGGGTTTGCCCGTCTCTGCTGCTGCTACCAGCAGGTCGGTTTGACGACAGAGAAATGCAGGAATCTGGATAATGTCAAGAACCTCAGCTGCTGCAGGTACCTGGCTGATGTCGTGGACGTCAGAGATGACGGGTACCCCAAGATCTTTACGAATTCTTGCAAGGGTTGCCAGACCATCCTTCAGTCCAGGCCCCCGGTAGGAGCTGAGAGAGGTTCTGTTGGCTTTATCAAAAGATGCCTTGAAAACATAAGAGATTCCCAGTCTTGCACAGATCTCTATCATTTTCCCGGCAACAGTGCGGGCCAGCTCTTCCGACTCAAGCGCACAGGGGCCGCCAATGAGAAGCAGCGGTTGGTCTGTTCCAACGGTAATTGGTGGACCGGCAGGCGTATCTATGTTGACTGCAATATTTGTCATGAGCGTCTATCTCTCTTTGTGTTTCAGAGCTGCACTGATGAAGTCTCGAAAAAGAGGATGTGGCTTCATTGGCTTGGATTTGAACTCAGGATGGAATTGACAACCCAAAAACCATGGGTGATCTTCAATCTCTATAATTTCGACCAGGTTATTGTCTGGAGATGTTCCGGAAATAACCAGGCCTTTTTCTTCCAGTCGTTGACGATAGTCGTTGTTGAATTCAAAGCGATGGCGATGTCTCTCACTGATCTCATCTGCCTGATAGGCCTTGTACGCGTTGGTACCTTCTTTGAGGAGACATGGATAGGCTCCAAGGCGCAGGGTTCCGCCTAAATCAGAATCTTGGTCACGATGCTGTATTTCCTGTGTTCGGTAATCGTACCACTCTTTAATGAGATAGATGACAGGATCCGGTGTCTTTTCATCCATTTCAATGGAGTTGGCTTTGGCAAGACCCAGCATATCCCGGGTGAATTCAACCACGGCAAGCTGCATACCAAGACAAATACCAAAAAAAGGAATTTTGTTGAGACGGGCATAGTTGATGGCTTTAATTTTTCCTTCCACGCCCCGTACACCAAAACCACCCGGCACAAGAATTCCATCACAGGAATCGAGAAGATTTGCAACATTTTTGGACTCAAGGTCCTCAGCACTGATATAGGTAAGATTAACCTTGGTGCCATTGGCAAGCCCTCCATGAACCAGGGCTTCATGCAGGCTTTTATAGGATTCGGTCAGATCGACATATTTTCCAGTAATGGCGATGGTGACTTCATTTTTAGGGTTCTGGATATTGTGAACCAGTTTTTCCCACTGGGTAATGTTTGGTTGCCCCGTCCATATGTTGAGTAGTTCGAGGATCTTTGTGTCTAAACCTTCTTTGTGCAGGTGCAGGGGGAGTTCGTAAATCGTGTCGACATCGATCGCGGTAATGACGGCATCTTTTGGAACGTTACAAAAAAGAGCGATCTTATCTTTTAAAGAGCTTTCAAGAGGGACTTCGGTACGACAAACTAAAATATCAGGTTGAATACCATCTGCCCGCAGTTCTCTTACGGAGTGCTGGGTTGGTTTGGTTTTTACTTCACCCGCAGTTTTAATATATGGTACCAGGGTGAGGTGAATAAAAAGAGTGTACTCACGGCCGAGGTCACCCCGAAGTTGGCGAATGGCTTCAATAAAAGGAAGTCCTTCAATATCACCGACGGTTCCACCTATTTCAATTATCGCGACATCGACTGTTCCGTCAAGCTGTCTGACGGCTGCCTTTATTTCATCGGTGATATGGGGGATAACCTGGACTGTACCGCCAAGATATTCTCCCCGTCGTTCCTTTTGAATGACGGAATAGTATATTCGTCCGGAGGTGTAGTTGTTTTTTTGGGCCATGACCGCATTGGTGTAGCGCTCGTAGTGACCCATATCCAGATCGGTTTCAGCACCGTCGTCTGTGACGTATACTTCACCATGCTGGAAGGGATTCATGGTACCAGGATCAACGTTGATATAAGGGTCCAGTTTCTGGAAGGTTACAGTGAGACCTCTACTTTCAAGAAGAGCTCCAATCGCTGCAGAAGCCAGGCCTTTCCCCAGTGAGGAGAGAACGCCACCTGTTACAAAAATAAACTTGGTTCGTTTGGTGTTATTTGTCTTTTTCATGGTGGGCACTATAGCAATGGTCCATGGAATTTGAAATAGAAAATATACTTCCAGAGGGAAAAAAATAACGGTAGCATAACACTTAAGCAGAGTAACTAGTGGCTTGCTTGGATGCTCTTGATAAAAAAGAATCCCATGCCTATCTTGTGAGTTGTGCAGATGAAATTTAACGGAGGAAAATTATGCAATACCTGATACTGCTGACCCTGGCATCCGTGTTATGCCTTTATGCTGTAGCCGTTGGCGAAAAGAATCCTGTTCAGTATAAAACCGCTGTATTTGGTGGTGGATGTTTCTGGTGTATGGAACCACCATTTGAGGCCCTTGAAGGTGTTATTGATGTAAAGGCGGGCTATAGCGGTGGAGAAGAAAAAAATCCAAGCTATGAGCAGGTATCCAGTGGCAGCACCTCTCATATTGAATCGGTTCAGGTGACATATGACCCGAAAAAGATATCCTATTCACAGTTGTTGGACACCTTTTGGCGTTATATTGACCCGACAGACCCTGGCGGTCAGTTTGCCGATCGCGGAAATCACTATAAAACTGCAATTTTTTACGGAGATGATGAGGAAAAACAAGCTGCAAACGAGTCAAAAAAAGCACTTGGAGCCTCTGGGATATTCAGTCGACCCATTGTAACTGCGATTCTTCCATTAATGCCCTTTTACCCTGCTGAAGAGTATCATCAGGATTACTATAAGAAAAACAGTGTGCATTATGAAGCGTACAAGGTTGGCTCGGGTCGGGCCGGTTTTCTGGAGAATACCTGGAAGGATAAGGCCAATATAAAAAAATATACCAAACCTTCGGATGAGGAGTTGAAGGCAAAGCTGAGTCAGATTCAGTACGATGTAACACAAAAAGATGAGACAGAACGCCCTTTTGACAACGAATTCTGGAACAATAAAAAAGATGGTATCTATGTTGACGTCGTTTCCGGGGAGCCCCTCTTTAGTTCCAGAGACAAGTTTGACTCGGGTACCGGGTGGCCAAGTTTTACCAAACCTCTGGTGGCGGAAAACATTGTAGAAAAAAAAGATGTGAAGTTTCTCATGGTCAGAACAGAGGCGAGGAGTGCAGGCGGTGATTCCCATCTGGGTCATATCTTCGATGATGGTCCGGCACCAACCGGCCTTCGGTACTGTATCAACTCAGCCTCTTTGAGATTTATTCCGCTTGAAGAGCTGGAAAAAGAAGGTTACGGGGAGTTCAAGGCTCTCTTTGAATAAAGGCCACCTTGAAAGATTGCCAATTTGCCCAAATTCATCGGTGTTCTCAGAATTTTATCCTCGGAATATCAATTATATGCCTGTGGTAAAATTCCTCAAACAACTCGAGTTTGAACAAATATTCTTATTTTTCAAGGTACCCTTAAGAGAATTTTCTGAACTTTGATAAATGTGACTAAAAAAAACGGCCTCTGGAAGCAACTTTTCCGGGGGCCGTTTTTCTCTGCAGGCTTATTTGCCGTTGAGGATATCTTCAATACGTTTGTGGTCAACCTCGGTTTCAAAGATGGTTTCCAGGAGTTGAGCAACCTTGGGACCCTCTTCTTCACTGAGGAGAAAACCGGGCAGAGGTTTTGCCGTGAGGGTACACATGCGTGCCTGGATTATCAGGGTTTGATTGAATCGATCCGCTATTTCCCGGTATTCACCTATGTCCAGGAGAGCCAAAAGCACATCAAACATATTTCCCCAGTACTCCTTTTGCCCTAAGTGTTCGATGACCTGGGTTACAGCAGTTGAGGCCTCAAGGTGGAGGTCGGATACCTGGGCTGGATTTCCGGGACTGCAGGTAACATCTGAGACAAAAAGCCTGCAGCTGAAAGGGCGGACAGGGTAGATGGTGCAGAGATTATTTTCTAAAAATGGGCAGCCTCCGTTGTCGCTCTGGATCTCGGGATCAAGATCCCGACCATCCAGGCAGGCCTTGGCAAAGTCGTTTGTGGTGTACTTGGGCCGGCTGAAATCCGTTGATTGCAGGAGTGCGGTTGCAAATTTGTCCACCATTTTCTTGGTGATGACATAACGGAGGATATCTTCCCCTTCCAGGGCGGTGATCGTCACATTTTGGGTGCAACAGGTACTGCAGCCTTTGCAACAGGCCAAATGTGGGTTTGACTTTGAACTCCAGTCTTCAAAGATTGTGTAGATGCTGTGTAAAATTTTATGTTTCATTGCAAGCAGCCTTGTCTGCTGTACATCAGTAAAAATAGGTTAAATGTACCCACCCCGCCCCCCTGACCCCTGTTTGAACGGGGCAGTCTTTCACGGAGCTTAACCAATAAGGGCACTATGGGCAAGATATGCCACAGTAGCATATCTGGAAAATTTACCAAGAAAAACCAGTATGGAAAATCGCAACAGGTTTAAGGTAAAAATACCGGCCAGAAGACAGAGCGCGTCGCCTATAATAGGAAACCAGCTTGCTAAAAGCGACCAGGCACCATACCTTGCATAAAATCTTTTAGCTCGTGCAAGCTGGGTGTCACCTATCCGTAGTATTTTTTCAACTATAAAATCAGAACCATACCTGCCGATGAAAAAGGTTGTGCAGCTCCCCAGGTAATTTCCTATACTCGCAACGATGACCGTTTCCTTTGGAGAAAAACCCTGGGCAATCATTATTACCAACAGCCATTCGGAGCCCATTGGCAGGACTGTTGCTGCAAGAAAGCTGAGAAAAAAAAGAAGAGGCAGGCTGGGGAGCAAACCAAGTGATGAAAGAATATCCATAAAAATTGTACGACTTCACCTTGATAATTGAGGGATGTGATGTGGTGATTTTAGTTTACAGTAAGGACAATAGAAAGATGAGGTCCGGGATTCAACTAGCATAAAAGTGATGGGAAAAGAATTTCGGTTCTGGTATCTGACATATTTAAAAACGTAGTCAGTGCCTTGTTAATAAAAGAAAAATCAGATCAAAATGCCATGATATTTCAAATACAATCTTTATTTCAGCAACGCTTTAAAATTTCTGCGTTTTTAATTTTATTCTTTCTCACGTTCAGTCTTGCCACCAGGGTACAGGCTGCCGACGAATTTAAAAAGTGGATAGTGGATTTTTATCCAGTAGCTAAAGCTGAGGGGGTAACAAAAAAGATCTGGGACCAGGCTTTTGCAGGGGTTAACGAGCCTGACCTTGTGGTTCTTGAAAAAGCGGCCTACCAACCTGAATTCACCACGAAAATCTGGGATTATCTTGATGCCCGGGTTAATACGCTCTCCGCTGCAAAAGGGGAGAAGATGGGGAGATACTACGGTAGAACCCTTCAGGCGGTCTCAGAAAAATTTGGTGTTAGACCATCCGTATTGCTTGCTATATGGTCCATGGAATCGAATTATGGGGATATTTTGCAAAAAACGGATCGTCTCCATTATGTTCCCCGGGCTTTGGCGACTCTTGGGTACGGGGATCCCAAACGGGCTAAGTTCGCCCGCACCCAGCTGGTGGCTGCACTCAGGATACTACAGGCAGGAGATGTGAAAAAGGAACAATTTATGGGGTCATGGGCTGGAGCAATGGGCCACACCCAGTTTATTCCAACGAGCTATCTTGCCTATGGAGTGGATATGGATGGAAATGGCCGCAGGGATATCTGGAATTCAATTCCCGATGCCCTGGCAACCGCTGCCAACCTGCTCAATAAAAATGGCTGGAGAACCGGAAAAACATGGGGGTATGAGGTTGTTGTCCCGGCTGGGAATTATACCTATGAAGGGGAAACGAAACTGCTCAAGGAGTGGCAGAGGCTTGGAATTACTCGTCCTGATGGAAAAGAGTTCGCCTGGCCGGATGACAAGGCGGTTTTGAAATATTTTGCAGGAATTCATGGACCCGCATTTCTGGTGATGAAAAATTTTTATGTCATAAAACGCTATAACAGCTCAGATTCCTATGCCCTTGCCGTTGGCATGCTGGCTGATAAGATTGACGGGTTTTCCGGGATGACCGCCAGGTGGCCCAGACCCGCAGGGTCACTGGTGGTCGATGAAAAAATCGAGTTGCAAAAGCTGCTTTTACAAAAAGGTTACTACTCCGGTGCCATTGATGGCAATCTTGGCACAGGAAGCCGGGAGGCCATCAGTAATTATCAGCGTGACAAAGGTCTTGAAGTAGATGGTGAGCCAAGTGTGGAGCTTTTGCAGCATGTGCGTAAATAGTTGAAGAGTTGAAAGAGCCCATTGTTTTATGACAGGCCAGCAGGGCCTGTTATAAAATTTTTCCCGTTAATCTTGTACTATTGCCGCAAAACTGCCGGAGGTGAGACGACACAGGTCAGCCGGTTTCAATTCAATTTCAAGCCCCCTTTTTCCACCGCTTACAAAGATTGTTTCATGGTTGCCGGCAGAGGCATCGATAATTGTCGGCAATCTTTTTTTCTGTCCGAGCGGACTGACTCCTCCCAGAACGTATCCGGTTGATTTTTCAACCTGCGCCGCATCCGCCATGGCTGCCTTTTTCACTTCTGCCGCCTTGGCAAACAGTTTCATGTTCAGCTGGTTTGAGACAGGAACGACAGCGACGCTTAAGGTCTTATTGTCAAGCTGAACCACCAGTGTCTTAAAAACTCTGGACGCCTCAATGTCGAGGGCCTCGACGGCTTCCAACCCGTATGATGAGTGGTCTGGATTGTGAGAATACTGATGGACGGTAAACGGTATTTTTTGTTTTTTGGCTTCGTTTATTGCAGGTGTCATAGTTCTTTTTCAGTTTTTGTTGAGGGTAACTTGTCGAGCAATTATTTTAGCAATTGCCTGCAAAAAAGCAATTTTTGTATAGGGTTTACTCAACACCTCACTAAAACCAAACTCTTTATAATGAGCGAGCACCGGGTCCTCAGCGTAACCGCTTGAGACGATAAGCTGAGCTTTAGGGTCTATCTCTTTGATGCGAGCAGCGGCTTCCTGGCCACCCATTGCACCTGGTACGGTGAGATCAAGTATTGTCACATCGTATGGGTTGCCTGAAGTTAGTGCCGCCTGGTACTCATAAATTGCCTCTTCACCCCTGACGACTGTGGTTATCTGTGCTCCCGATTTTTCACCCATCTTGCGCGTGAGTTTAAGGATTTCCTTTTCGTCATCCATGATCAGAATACGACAGTTGGTGAGATCATTGAGCACGATGTTTGCCGGTGCACTTTGGGATGCTGTGCTTTTGCGTATGGCAGGCAGGTAGAGGGTAAAAGTTGTTCCCTGTCCCTGGATCGAATCCACCTGGATGTGTCCCTTATGTTTTACCATGATGGAGTAGGTGGATGCCAGACCCAGGCCGCTTCCGGTCTGCTTGGTGGTAAAATATGGATCAAAGATTCTCTGCAGATGTTTTGACTCAATGCCTGTTCCTGAATCGGCGAGCGTAACACACACATAATCTCCAGCCTGAAGAGGAAGAGAAGAGTTCTGGTCCACTGCAACATTATTCAATTTGATCTCGATATGGCCTCCTCCGGGCATTGCCTGTTTGGCATTAAGGAAGAGGTTTGATAAAACCTGGCCAATTTGGCCTTTATCAACATTGGCAAGCCAGAGGTCGGGAGCTGCTTGTATTTCTGGGAGAACATTGCTTCCGGCAAGATCAAAATTGATGGTTTCTTTAACAAGAGTGAGGAGTTGTGTATGTTCCTTGACCGGCTCTCCGCCTTTGGAAAAGGTGAGTAACTGCTGGGTCAGGCGGGTGGCCCGGGTCAGTGAACGACCCGCCCGGTCCAGGTATTCATAGGCTTGATGGTCCTGATCGGTCAGCTCTTTTGCGATTTCTATATTGCCGAATAAACCCATGAGTATGTTGTTGAAATCGTGTGCAATACCACCAGCAAGGGTGCCGATGGATCTGAGCTTATTCATCTTGAGAAGTTCTTCTTCGGCGAGTTTCTGCTGATGTATATCGTTGAAAAAAATGAGATATTTGTCGTTGTTGATAAAGCCTATCTCTATGGAAGAAAAAAGTCGTGAACCGTTTTTATGGATAAATTCAGGGGTAATCTTACTGCTGCCGGATTGTAAAGCCTTGGTTAATTTTTGACTCAGTTCGTCGTGATAGCTGTGGATGAGGAGTTCTTTGAGTTCTTTGTGAAGGAGTTCATCTTCTGTAAAGCCACTGAATTCAGACATTTTCTTATTCACGTGGATGAATTGGTGCCTGAGGTTGAGGACAGCTACCCCAATAGGTGCTTTGGCTATATATTGAGCCAGTTGATGCTCGTTTTCCCGGAGTTTCTGCTGAATCCTATAACGGCTGGTGATATTTCGAAAAACGAGGATAACTCCAAAAATATTGCCTTGTTCATCTTTTATGGGGGCTGCTGAATCGTCAATGATATACTCTGTTCCGTCTGAGGAAAGCAGAGTCGGGTGGTGTGGATGATTTATGGTGTTTGAGGTGGTTACAACCTCGGCAACGGGATTATCCAGCGGCTCTCTGGTCGTGGTGTCAATAATTTTGAAAACTGCTGCCAAGGGCTTATGTAAGGCCTTTTCCATGCTGCAGCCAATAAGACGTTCCGCGACGGGATTCATGCCTGTGATGATACCTTTGGCGTCGGTGGCTATTACTCCATCACCAATGGAATTGAGTGTTGTTATATAATTTTTCCGGCTTTGAAGTATGTCTCTGGTTCGCTGGCGCACATTTTTTTTCAAACTGATATTCCATCCCCAGAAAATAGCAAGCAGGGTGGTTATACAGAGAATGACCCCAAGCAGGGCAGTCAGAAGGGTACGCGAAACAAATCTATTTTCTGAATGCCCCAGCCACTTCTGATAGAGTTGGCGTGTTATCCGGGGGGGGATCTGGTCCACTGCTTTTTCCAGAATTGCCGAGAGGATGGGATCCTGTAGTGAAGCCGCAGCGGAAAGCCGGTTCAGATAGCCGCTTTCTCCTGTAATCTTCAGGTTGCTGATGCCCTGGTTTTCAATGAGAAAGGAGGCGTACATCTGGTTGATGACCATGGCGTCATAGATTCCGGCGGATACCCCCTGTAAGCCTACCCTGTTATCGGCAACCTGGCTTATGTGAAAATCAGGGAATTTTTCTGCGAGAAAATCATTGATGGCGTAATTGGCCACGGTGCAGATTCTTTTACCCTGAAGATCTGTGGTATGTTCTATGGCAGAAGAACGCTGACTGACAATCACGTAGGGTACTTTTATAAATGGGTCTGTAAAACTCAGGTATTGTTGTCTTTCTCTTGTTGGAGCGATACCAACAATAATAAAGTTGTGATGAATTTTGGAATATTCAATGAGCTCATCCCACTCAGCAAAATTATGAAAGATAAAGCTTGTGCCAATATTTTTTTCAATCAGGCTGAGAAAATCTACGAGAAGCCCTTTGTAGGAGCCATCGGTGTCATGGTAGGCGTTGGGCGGGGCCTCATAGCCAAAGAGTACCTCAACCGTGCCAGTATGTGCCGCCAGCCACTGCAATTCTTCCGAGGTAAAAATTTGAGGAGATAGCCTGCCGCAGCCATTCAAGAGGATAAGAAAAAGGCCAAGCAGAACGGGAAAGAAGGATTTTAGAGGTAAAGATTTTGTCAGCATCGTTTCAACCAGAGTGAAAAAACATATCAATGCATTATATATCCCTACCGGTTATTGAAAAAACTAAGGTGGCAGGTGTGCCGCGTTCTATAGCTCTTTGGATATATTCGGGTCAGGCTGGTCTTCTTCTGGACTGGGAAGGTCGTCGAGAACAACTCCCGTACCATGGCAATCGGGGCAGTCTTCCCAGGTTAGCATAAACCTGCTGGCCCCGCCGAAAAATGATGTCTGTCCAGATCCGCCACAACCGATACATGGAGTTGATTTTTTGGGTGGTTGAGAAGGATTGTTATCCATTTTATGCTGTTATTATGTTGAAAATGCTTATAGATTAAACCTGATTGTTTCTTTTTTCACTATTATATCACCGAATGTACCATGAAGCGAGAAACGTGAGGATTTTTTGTGTTGCACTCGTCTGAATGAATGGTTGAAACTCAAGTTTGTAATTTAAATTAGAAAAATTATTCCCTGAGAGGAGGAATGTGGGATGGGTAAAAAGTCGGCGTATATTCTGTTGAAAATTACAATTGTTCTCTGTTGTGCCTCAATGCTTGTAAGCTGTTCCAGCACGTACTACAGCGCCATGGAAAAAGTTGGCAAACATAAAAGAGATATCATGGTTGACCGGGTTGAAGGGGCAAGGGACTCGCAGGCCGAAGCACAGCAACAGTTCAAATCGGCTCTCGAGCAATTCGATTCTGTCGTTAAGCTGGAAGAGACGGATCTGAAGAAAGCCTACGACAGCCTCAGTAAGGAGTATGAAAAAAGTGACGCTGCAGCAACCAAGGTATCCGAGAGGATAGATAAGGTTGAATCTGTAGCAGGTGACCTCTTTGATGAATGGGCCGATGAACTGGATGAATATCAGAATAAGGAACTGCGCAGATCCAGTAAAAAACAGCTTGATCGAACCAAAGACCGCTACAAGGAAATGATTGCCTCAATGCATCAGGCCGAAGCAAGCATGGAGCCTGTTTTAAAGATATTTAGGGATAATGTCTTGTTCTTAAAGCATAATCTCAACGCTCAGGCTATCGGTTCACTACAGGGCGAGTTTACCAATTTAAAAGGTGAGATCGATAGTCTGGTTAAAAAAATGAATACCGCTATTGAGTCGTCAAATCAGTTTATTGCCGATATAAAGTAGCCGATTATCTGTGTGAGGTAGAAACCTATGCGTTGGAAAACAGGACGACGAAGCAGCAATGTAGAGGACAGGAGAGGTCGCAGGATTTCTGGCGGTGGTATAAAAGGAGGCGGGATTGGTATTGTCCTGCTTGCCCTGGTTGGCATGTATTTTGGTATTGATCCGTCAATTATTCTCAACTCAAACCTTCTGCAGGATGGGGGAACCCAGCAGCAGACAGAGCGGGTCGCTAATCCCCAAGAGGATCGTCTAGCAGATTTTGTTTCGGTGGTGCTGGCAGATACAGAAGACACCTGGGAAACAATTTTCAGGGAGGCGGGCAGTACCTATGAGAAACCGAAACTGATTCTCTTTACAGGTTCGGTGAAATCTGCCTGTGGTTATGCCCAGTCAGCTACCGGTCCATTTTACTGTCCGGCGGACAGGAATGTCTATATCGACCTCGGTTTTTATAAAGAACTCAAGAACAAGCTCAATGCCCCGGGGGACTTTGCCCAGGCCTATGTGGTGGCCCATGAAATCGGCCACCATGTGCAAAATTTGCTGGGGATAAGCGGGAAGGTTCAGGCAAGACGTGCCTCAATCTCAGAGAATGACTACAACAAGCTATCTGTGAAACTGGAACTCCAGGCGGATTGCCTCGCCGGGGTCTGGGCCAATCATGCCAACCGGGTACGAAATATTCTGGAGCCCGGTGATGTGGAAGAAGCTCTTAACGCCGCCAGCATGATAGGTGATGATCATCTGCAGAAACAGGCAAGGGGTTATGTGGTACCGGATTCATTCACCCACGGCAGCTCTGCCCAAAGGGTCCAGTGGTTCCGTACCGGGCTGCAGAGCGGTAACATTAACAGCTGTAATACCTTCCAGTAATCTGTTAATCCCAAAAGCGGCCACACTTGTGTAGCCGCTTTCTTTTATTCTGCTTAAAAAGGCCAGATATACGGAATAAAAAGGGTCGAGGTAATAACCACGAAGGCGTTGAGAGGCAGCCCAAGTTTCATATAGTCCATAAAACGGTAGCCCCCGGGACCGTAGACCATCAGATTGGTCTGGTAGCCAACGGGTGTTGCAAAGCAGGCGCTCGCTCCAAAACAGATCCCTACGATAAAAGGTTTCGGGTCAACCCCTATACCAAGTGCCGTGGAGATTGCAATGGGCAGAAGCAGAACGGCGGTTGCGTTATTGCTGAGAATCTGGGTACAGATGGAGGTGAGCAGGATAATGGCCCCCAGAACGATCAGCGGAGAAGATCCGGCAAAGAGGCTGATAAACGTTTCCGCGTAGAATTGGCTTGCCCCTGTTTTCTGCATCCCGACACCAAGGGCAATGGTACCTGCTATCAGAAGCAGTACATCCCCCTGCAGGGCTCTATAGGCATCACGCATCTGCAGGCAACCTGTTATAATCATTAAAAATGCAGCGGTAAGGGCACAGGTCATGATATCTGCAAGACCCAAAGTAGCTGTACCTACCATGCCGATAAAATTGAGAATCGACCAGGCAGCCTTTTTTTTGTGTAACAGTTCCTCGTAAACATCCTCGATAACGATATATTGTGTATCTGACCGGATTGACTCAAGCTTTGATTCGTGACACCAGACAAGGAGGATGTCTCCGGTCTGGAGTCGAACATCGTGAATCTGTTTTTCGGAGATATGCAGATTGGAGCGCTTCAAGGCAATGATGTGTATCTCAGAGTCACGCGCCAGGTCAGTGTGCTGTATTTTTTGTCCTCTCAGGGAGGAATGGGGAGAGACGATAAGTTCCACTACAATGGGCGCATCTTTCTGGGCACCAAGAACAAGATCTTTTTCCGAGGTGGGCAGGTCGACCTGTTCATTGCGGAGAATTGCCACGAGGTCGTTGAGGGAGCCTTTTACCAGCAGGATATCATCCTCGCAGGTCATACGTTTATCCCGTACCGGGTGATAAATGTTTGATTTATTAATGAGTTCAATGACATTTATAGATGGATATCCAGCAGCAAATAACTCATCAGGGTTTTTGCCGATGAGGTTACTTTTTTCCGGGATTTTTAGTTCAGCAAGATATTTCCTGTGATCTCCGTCTTTGAGTTGGCAGGTAGGGTTGGCCAGATCCGGCAACACCTTGGGGGCGATGAAATAGAGGAGGATAATTCCAATAACAGCAATGGGAACCCCAAGAGTCGACAGCTCAAACATGGTAAGCCCGGCATATCCGTTGGTGACACTGAGATCACTGATAATTATGTTTGTGGATGTGCCGATTAGGGTACAGGTACCGGCCAGAATAGAGGCATAGGAAACGGGGATGAGGAATTTGGAAGGGCTGAGTCCAAATTCGCAGCACATGCTCATAACCACCGGGATAAAAAGTATCACAACGGGAGTGTTGTTAATGAAAGCCGAGGCCACTGCCACGGAAACCAGGATTATGATCAGGGCAAGTTTATGATTGCCTTTGGCCATTTGAATGATTTTCCTGCCAAGAAATTCCACTCCGCCAGTGCGCATCATCCCTTTGGAGACAACAAACATGGCCCCAACAGTGATGAGTGCAGGGTTGGCAAAACCGCTGATCGCCTCTTTGGGTGTGAGAATTCTACTGATAACCAGAAGTACCATGATGCCGATGGCGGTGAGGTCAACAGAAATTTTCTCAGTGATGAGAAGGTAGAGGGTAATGAGCAGTATCGTAGAAATAATCCAGATATCCATATGAATTTGATGGGTTTTCAGGTTGATGGGAGAATATCGCTCCTTGTTATTTTAGGGGTGATTGTAATCTTTGTCTAGTAACAGTACCTGTACCACCCGACTCAGGTCATTAGAAATAAGTTGATGCTATGGCCCCTCTACACTAGGATGCTCTGACGCTTCCAGAGTGACATGAGCGACATATTTGTTTCTGGTGGCTCAACACCTGCCAGGAAAATGATATTGCACCTAAAAATTGCATTCTCTGTTTTGAGCTTTTAAATTGGATCATTTTTTCAAAATGATGCACCAACCACTTGCAATATTTAGGTTTTATAATAAAAACGAGTATTTTTTACGAGGACACCTTTTTAATGAAATTTTTTTCATTTAATAATCTGGACGGCAAGCTTGGGGACCAGAATATATCGCTTGGAAAATGGGGTGAACCCACTATTCGAGTAAAGTTTATGCACAGGGGACTGAGACGGGGCCGCTCGTCGGAAGGCTTTCTCCGTCAATTTCCAGGTCTTTTCCCACAGTGGGGAAACTGCATTTTTGATTTTGATATTGATTGCACGGCGTACGACTGGCTGGTTGTCTATCAGGATCTGCCACCAAGCGGGAATTTCTTTACGGAAGAAAAACTGCTTTGTCCAAGAGAAAAAACCCTGCTCATAACCGGGGAACCTTCTTCCATTACAGTCTTTGGTAAGGATTATCTCAAGCAGTTCGGGGCGGTCATCACTTTTCAGGAACCATGGGCAATGCGCCATCCAAACGTCATTTACCACCATCCCGGTCTGATCTGGCATTACGGTCTGCCCTTTGGTGACGGCTCCTATATAACCTGGGATCAGATGGCAGAGGCGCGGCCGCCCCAAAAGAGTAAGTTACTCTCAACGGTATGTTCCCAGCGTACAGGGAATGTGACCCTGCACTCCACACGGGTCGCTTTTACCTGGCGGCTCAAAGATGAGATTCCTGAACTTGATATCTATGGTCACGGGGTCAACCCGATGAATGACAAGGCTGAAGTACTTGATCCGTATCAGTTTCATATAGCCGTTGAAAATCATGTATATGATCACCATTTAACCGAAAAACTGCCCGATGCTTTTCTTGGCTATACGCTGCCGTTTTATCACGGTGCTCCCAACGCCCAGGACTACTTTCCTAAAGAGAGTTTTATCGCCATTGATATCAACGATTACAAACGATCCTGCGAGATCATCAAGTCGCATCTGGCAAATAATGAATATGAAGATCGTCTGCCCTATATTATCGAGGCAAGACGCAGGGTCCTCGAAGAGCAGAACCTGTTTGGCATTCTCAGCAGTAAGATAGCCGAGCAGGATGCAAAGATAAGCAGGGAAACCATGGGCAGGGTTATTCGCAATCGTTCAACAATGCGGATAAAAAACCCCCTGGCGGGGCTGAGAAGTCTCAGTGAAAAAGTAGCAACCAAAACCTATCACCGTCTCACCTTTAAATCGAGGAACAAACCCCGGGGCTTATAAAGAAAGCTACCCGCTGTAATGTACAGGGGTAGTATGGGTATTTTACGGGTTGAGATAGCCTGTAAGCCCGGAGGCATCAATCAGGCGGCGTATTTCAGCAATATGTGCGGGCCTTGTGCCGCAGCAGCCTCCAACAACCGTTGCCCCTTTTTCGAGCCAGTCTGCTGCATGTCTGCCATATTGTAACGGGGTGAGATCGTCTCTATATCTCAGGAGACCGTCTGATTCTTTGTTCCCGTTGAGTTCCCAGTCTTTTGGGATGGAGGTAAAGGTGTTGGCGTATCCGCCAAACCATCTTTTTCCTGTGCTGGCTAATCGAGGTATGAGGCTGGTGATAGATTCGGGCGCACTGCATCCTCCAAGATATCCTGAAACAGGGAGATCGGCAACGAGCTGTATGGCGTCTTCTATGGTTTCACCGCTGCGCAGGGTTGCTGGCCTGTCTTCACTGAGGGCCCAGGCTATCCATACCGGTTTTCCTGTTTTACATGCGGCTCTTGCAGCAGCAAGAGCCTCCCTGCCGCTTGACATGGTTTCACAGATCAGGAGATCAACATGGGGGGTAAGGATTGCTGCCTGTTCATCATAGAGGACTTCTATTTCATCCAGAGGACCGACAAGATCTGGACGGTAACTTCCCCTTAGTGGGGGGAGAGAGCCTGCGATAGCCACTTTTTTTCCTGTACTTTTAATTGCATGAGCTGCAAGGGTGCAGGCAAGCTCATTGAGTTCTTTAAATCTTTTTCCCAGGCCGACTCGAGTAAGATCGGAGGCGATAACACCGTAGGTATTTGTGGTGATGATATCGGCACCAGCCTCTATAAAGTCCTGGTGAATCTGTTGTACGACCTCAGGGGCACTGAGGAGTGAGGCGGCTGACCAGATCGTCTCCGGAACCTCTACCCCGCGAAAGTGCAATTCACGTCCCATGCCACCATCAAGGAGCAGAACAGGTTTTTCTTCGAGTTGAGAGAGCATGGTTCCTCCTATTTCAGCCATTTCCGTCCAGCTATCATATAAACGACAACAGAAGAGAGTATCAGACAGCCAAAGAGCTGTACACTTTTTGTCTTGAGGATGAAAGCGATGCAGACAATAATTGTGGCACTCATCAGAAAAAACAGGGGCTTGGGCAGATGTTTAAGGACGACCCGGCCAAGATGGGCAAAGCGGATATTGCTTACCATAAGGAAGACCGAAAGCAAGGCCATAAGCCAGAGATTATCTGGTGGTACTACCAGGGCAGCACCGAGGACGATTAAAGCTCCGGCAGGGCTGGGCAGCCCATTGAAGATGCCTTCAGGAAGGTCCTTTTTCTTTTTATCCACAGTGACAAAGCGGATAAGTCTGTAGGCGACTCCGGCCACGAAGATGAGTCCGAAAATGAGTCCGAACATGCCTTCAGACTGGTAAATGATATAGGCGGGCGCCAGTCCAAAGCTTACAAAATCAGCAATGTCATCGAGATATGGACCATACTTGGTCCCCCCATGTTTTACGGCCATTCTGCCGTCAAAAAGATCAAAAAGCTGGCCGAGGATAATGACAAGAATGGCCCAGACAAAAGAGCACTGATAAGTAAAGTAAAGACTTGTAATCCCACAGAAAAAATTTAAGGTCGAGAGGATGTCGGCATAGAGTTTATTGGGAATAAACTTAAAAAAGAGTGAGGCTGCAGAAAGGATGATGCAGGCGATGAGCACCTCATCCCCGATGTCGACAATAAAAGGGTTTTTTTCTATCAGAGCGCAGAAAATAACAAGGCCGAAGCAGATGATGGCTTTAATTTTGCCAAAATTGTTGGCAGCCCCTGAAGTTTTGAGCAGTTTTAGGATATGCCGGGCAAAAAACTGGCCGACGAGTTCGATGGAAATAAGTATCCAGACCAGCTTAGGGCTCAGGATACCAGCATAGGCAAAGCCGAGCATCGGTGGCAGGTAGGTGAGTTTATCACAAAAAGGGTCAAGCCATTCTCCCCACCGGGTGACGAGATCACAGCTTCTGGCAACAATGCCGTCGACCCCGTCAAGGATGGCGGCAACGGTGAATATAAGGATTCCAATACTCTGATAGCCGAAATAAAAATAGAGGAAAAAACCAACGATGGCCATGGCAGCCCGCCAGTAGCAGATTGCGTTTGGATGCAGGAGCCATTGATGGGAGAAGATATAATCCCGCATAGATTGCTTTTTTACCATCTGAGCCATCCAGTAGTAAAAGCCGGTTCCTACGGCAGCAGAAGCTATGATCACCAGAAATCGTTCCATGTTTTCTCTCTATATATCTGTTTCCTGAAAGGAAGAATTCATTTGCTTTGTATAACAACGGGTCATTTTCCAACATGGTTCTTTACCATCTTACTCCTGAATAGTCTATTTTTACAGGAAGATTGTGGTGGCAACTGTTAAAAGAGTTTACTGTCGATTTTTACCTGAGTTGCCTGCAGTAATCGGTTTTACAAGTTATTCCGTCGTGGAAAATCTCAATAAAATGTGAATATATGCAGTATAAATGTAAGAGGATGTGCTAAGGGTATTTATATACATTTACCCGGTGCATCGATTATTTTTGGTGGAGTGGCTCAAATTGAGTGAAAAAGGCAATACAGAGTTAATACAGAGTGGTTTGGAGAGAAGAAGTGCACCCAAAGGCGCATGTTTATCTGTGACAGACGGCCGAGATCTCAAAATTCTCGATTATTGTGTACCACCTGGAACGCGTCAGAATATCGAATGGCTCTACCCCCATGTAGAGGGCAAGGCACCAGCATCCATGGTGGTTCATCTGGTCAACGGTATCCAGCCGGGGCCGGTGCTCTGTCTTACCGCGGCAATCCATGGAGACGAGCTGAATGGGATTGCCATCATCAGAAAGATAGTCGACGGCCTTGACCCTGCAAAGCTTGCCGGTGCCGTGGTCGGTATACCTGTTGTCAATCTGGATGGTTTTATTTTGCATAACCGTTATATCTCCGGTCATATCGATTTGAACCGATGTTTTCCGGGAGACTCCCTGGAGAGTTATGCACACCGGGTAGCCCACGGGATCTTTAAAGGAATTATTGTCCATTGTGACGGCCTTGTTGATATCCATACGGGCTCGAGTCTACGGGAAAATATGGTGCAGCTTCGAGCTGATCTCTCCTGTAAAGATGTTGCACAGCTGTCTGCAGGATTTGGTAATTTGGGTGTCATGCAAAGTTGTGCTGCTCCAGGCACCCTGCGCCGGGCTGCAACGGATGCCGGTATCGCAGCTCTTACTATGGAGGTGGGGGGTTCCCATGGTATAGAGTATGACAAGGTCTGTACCGGTGTGGAGGGACTTCTTTCTCTGCTGAAATCGTATGGTATGATCGGAGAGAAAGGTTTTACACCGGATTCCCAGCACGTCTATCTTGGCGGAGGCTGGATCAGAGCAGAGTTTACAGGCATTCTGGCCAATCGTGTTGAGTTGGGTACAGTGGTTGTCGAGGGGACAGTGCTGGCTGAGATATTTGACCCCTTTTCCAGTGAGATCCACCTGGTGCGGGCACCTTTTGACTGCACGGTTTTAGGCAGGGCCCATAGTCAACAGGTGGAAGTGGGTTTTGCTCTTTTTCGTGTCGCAATGGAGCAGAGATCCTGACTGTCTCCCCGCCTACCTCCTCGTCAGCAATCGTTTTTACTCCAGCTTATTTTTATTTCTGAAATCCTTTCCTGAAATGGGGTAACTGATGTTGTTGATTTTCTGGAAGCATCTTTGACTACAACCTGCTCCATTTTGGGTAAGTTTACGGGGCATGATCACACAATAAACAGGAAACACCTTAAGCTTGAAGGAAAGTCAAACCTGTTTACCTTCGACCTGGCATTATTAAGTTCAATGAAAAAGTGCCCAAATTACCTAATCAATAGGAAGTTTTAGTTTTACTCTTCTCCGTTTAAAATTACTTCCCCGTGGATAAGTTTTTGATAAAACATTGAACCATTCTCTTTACGGCGAAAGTGGCGATAAGCTTTCACAGCAAAAGTAGAGGGCGATAAGTCATGGAAGGTACTTGTTATTTCCTGATGATTTTCAAACCCTCCGTTACTTATTTTGGTTAATAAATCTTCACGTAAACGATCACTCATTAAGGCGATCTGCGTGGTATAAGCGATATACTCCCCCGCTGCGAGACCTTGAGTTTCTAGCTCAAAATGAGCTTCTGCAATAGCATGAGCAACTTCATGGATAATAAAACTATTGTGTAGCTCTCTGTTGAAAGTTAGCCCCCAGAAGCTGTTTTTTATAAATCGACATTTGCATGCACCATAAGAGAGGATGTGAGTTTTTCTTGTTCTCGTATTGTAGTGACCAAGACACACTTCAGGATCAGCATGTCCCATCAATTTGCTAACAATGTGTAGATCTATTGAAACAGGTTTATTAAGTCCAGCTGTTCTAAGAAACGCATACGTTTTATCAATCGCCAAGCAAGCATGAGCTATGTCACACTTTTTTGCTGCGTATACAGTAACATTTCCATTGGCACATTTTACCGGTTCTGCAAAGGCACTCCCATACCAGAGAATAACGACCAAAACACACCACAAGACTAACATGAAGCTGATAAATGGTATTTTTGTCATCCTGCTTTCTCCTTAGATTTTAGGGGGAAGAGGAGGGATTAGGTCATTCTGAACATCCTTAGCAGGGTTTCTTTTCACCCCGTGGTAACTTGTTTATAATATGTAACGTAAGCATCTTTATAATGTTATGATATTGAGTGAAATAATTTCTGGTTACCACTGCTAGTTTCCGGAAACACTTTCCCCGGAAGTTTGCGCTTAACCCCAATATTAGGACCACCCTCTTAAGTGGAATTTGCATTCCCAAACTGGTATTAAAAGAGGATGCAAATGAAAGGAAAAAGAAGAGCACATTCGGATAAGTTTAAAGCCAAGATCGCAATTGAAGCCTTAAAAGGAATCAAGACACTCTCTGAGCTAGCAGCAGAACATAAGATTCATCCCAACCAAATTTCCACCTGGAAAAGGCAACTGCAGATGAACGCAGAACAGCTCTTTTCTAGTGGAAAGGCAAGTAAGTCAAAAACAGAAGATGAACTCACAGCTCCACTTTATGAGGAGATTGGACGACTGAAGATGGATATTAAATGGCTTGAAAAAAAGCTATGAGCCTGCCACTATCAACCCGAAAAAATTGGGTGGAGGTGAGTCCTGAATATTCCATCAGAAGACAATGTAGTTTGGCAGGCGTATCAAGATCTTGTGTTTACTATACACCTGCTATTGAAACAGCGGAAAATCTCATGTTGATGCGGCTGATCGACGAACAATATTTGCTGCATCCGGAGTTTGGTTACCCGCGAATGACTGATTGGTTGCGAGATCAGGGGTATTGGATTAATCATAAACGGGTGGCTCGCTTAATGCGAGTTATGGGGCTTCAGGCCATAACACCAGGACCTCACACAAGCAAACCAGCACCGGGACATAAAATTTATCCATACCTACTGCGTAATATGGATGTTGCAGCGGTGGACCAGGTGTGGAGTATGGATATCACCTACATCCCAATGCGACGCGGGTTCATGTACCTCGCGGCGGTGATTGATTGGTATAGTCGCTACGTTCTTGCTTGGGAGCTTTCCAATACCATGGAAAGCCTTTTCTGTGTAGCCGCCTTAGAGCAAGCATTGACACAGGGCAAACCAACAATATTCAACACCGATCAGGGGGCACAGTTCACTTCTGAGGCTTTTACAGAGGTGTTGCTTGATAAGAACATTGCCATTAGCATGGATGGTCGTGGCCGAGCTCTAGACAACGTTTTCATTGAACGATTATGGTGGACTGTAAAATACGAAGATATTTATCCTAAAGCTTATTCCGATGGACATACATTGTATCAAGGACTTAGCCGGTATTTTGATTATTACAACAAGGAAAGGAAACATTCCTCGTTGAACAAGCAGACACCATTTGAGGTATTTTCAAAACAGACTACGCATTGAAGAGAGGGGGGAACAAGGCTTCCGACTCGCTTCGCTTGCCGAAAGTTGGTTTAACGCATTAAGGACTCAAGAATGGGGAAGCGTAAAGAAGAAAGGCCGAGTATGTTTCCACACCCAGCCTCCCATTCTCAAGTCACTCACTACGGTGCTCGGGTCGCTCCTCAGCGTTGCCCTATCCTCCGAGTGAGCAGAACAACAGTAACATGGCTCTTTGTTTGTATAAAGAAGATGGTATAAAAAAATGGAGAACTGACTTAACAGTCGTTATAAAAAGGAACTGCAGATTCCACCTTAAATCTATCAGCCAGTGGTTTAAGAATGGGGGTAGCCGTAGTTAAGAGATTCACATGGGCAACGTTAACAATTTAAGCAAATATCGAAGTTTATACTATTCCTGTAATTCTCTGGTTCCGGAGAGATAAATTCCTAACATGTTTTTACTTGCGGCCTGTCGGAGATGTTTCCGGATTATCTTTGCTGGTCACTTTATGTAGAGTGTTAGGCTTCTTGCAGGTTCCTCAACACTTCCTTCCTGCTCCTTTGCAACATTATAAATCTCAAGACTCTTTGGCCATTGAGTCATCTACGGCAATGGAAAGCAAAAAGGGGTGGATCTTACGATCACCCCTTTTGCTCTCTCGAACCATTTCAAAGCCCTTGCTCAGTATGATCTACATTGTTGCACTGGCTGTATTTGCTCAGGCTTAAAAGATTCCAACCATCTATTTGTAATCGAGATTGTAGAACGGATTGATGTGGTCTCTTTTCGGTGTTGTTGCCTTAGCAAAAATCACGTCTTTCAAATGGTAATTATCGATGATTCGTTTGGCTGTTTTTTCACGGACATCCTTGTCATTTTGCATTCGGCCTTCCAGGTTACCGAGTGTTGCCACTCCGTCATTGAGACTCACAGTTGCACGGGGAGAATCATTGACAATCATTGCATGGATACTGGCAAGGAGTGCTTGTTTTTTAAGGATTTCAGATGATTCCGGGGTTGCGTCATACAGACCGCTTTTTACAACGTCCTGGAGAATATCAACAACCTTTCCCACTTTCAAGATATCGATATTTAAAACAAGGTCGTAAAGACTGCAATTCCAGGTATCTTTACCATAGAGACTCAGACCCCACTTGCGCCTTTCATCATCATCTTTTTTGAGCAGGTAACGTGCCTCTTCTTCGGAAGAATTTTCGCGTTTCATCTCCTCTTTGATCCGGTCTTCCATGTTGGCGATAATTCTCACTTTCAAGACATGCTGGATACCCTGGAGAAGAAAATGACCGGAAAGCCCATGGTAAACAATATTGTCCCTTACCATATGATTGAGAAAAGCTGCTCTGAAGTAACTCATGTAGCGTTCCCGACCATGGCTAAAGCGATCCAGGACAGACGGTGCGTCATGAAGGGCCTTGATGAGACGGAATTCTGGAATGGAGAATTCGTCACATGCCTCCAGCAGAATATCTCTGGATACGCATTGGTAACCAAGTTTCTCTGCGAGAGCCTCCGCAACCTCTTTGCCCCGGCTGTAAGAGCCTCGTGATATCGTAACAATAGCCATTATGTACTCCCTTATTTTGAGTCATTTGAAAGAAAGATAACACTATGAGTAGAATAGTTACGTTCCTATCAAAAATCTTTAAATATTCGCCTGGGGCAAATATATACCTAGTTAGAGCCATACTCAAGGAATTCTGTGATAAACTACCAGAAATGCGGAGAGTAGTGTGAACCGATGAATACCCAGGAGATCACTCCAGGGTATTCATCGGGGTTCGTATTATATTTTACATGGAAACGATACCTTTCACTTAAAATATTGAAGCAGAGCGTGCAGTGTTGTTAAGGGGTGTGGAGGACAGCCTGGAATGTAAAGATCCACAGGCAGCAGGCTCCCCAGGTCACCCACCACCTCATCACTGCCGTGAAAGGGGCCTCCGGAGATGGAACAGCAGCCACTGGCAATAACAACCTTTGGTGATGGGACGGCGTTGTAGGTGTCCATCAGCGCCTGCCGCATATTTTTAGAGATGGGCCCCGTAACATGAATTCCATCGGCATGTCGTGGTGATGCGACAAAATCAATGCCAAAACGGGCGAGATCGAAAAACGGGGTGGTTAAAACGTTGGTATCCGCCTCGCAGGAGTTGCAGCCGCCGGCAGACACCTGACGAAGTTGCAGTGACCTGCCAAAGAGCTTTTTAAAATGCTGTTTGGAGTGGTCTGCAAGGGCCGGAAGAGTTCCGCCGGTGATAAGATCAGATCGAGTGGCAGCACCAATGCCAAAATCCTCACTAAAGTGGACAAAGGCACCATCGCCTATGGTTTCACACTGACCACAGAAACTGCATCGCCCAAGGTCAATGGTTTTATCAGCGGTATCTATGGCATCCTGAGGACAGATTGCAGCACATTGTTTGACAATGTCATTGTTGCAATCCTGATTGATTATGGGCATCCCCCGGTATCTGTGATACAGCGCAATCGGCTCTTTGGGGTATGTGGAGGTTTTACACCCCTGCTCCATTTTATTCTTAATTATTTTCAGCATAATCAAACCTTGTTTATTTTTCTTTGTCGTCAGACTGATTTTTCATGAGAACACTGATCAGTGCTACAGGTCAAAGCCACAATACGAGAGATTAAAGCTCTTATTGCAGAGAGGAAAATCAGATATTTCCTGATTGCGAAGAGACATGGCAAGACCTGTCCAGTTATGAAAAGAAGGGTCTTTTATCTTATATCGCTGAACCTTCCCTTTGGTATCAGTGATGAGACAGTGGGAGATTTCACCTCGCCATCCCTCATTGATAGTTACGACAAAGGAATCAGGGATGAGCTCGTGATCCTGCATATGTACGGCTGACTCAGCGCTTTCCAGTTGTTCATGTTTTTCAATCAGTAAACAGATCAGCTGCAGGGAGTGCATGATTTCCTCACGGCGGACGGTTGCCCGGCTGTTTACATCACCATTGGTAACAAAGTTTGTATTGGCCGGAAGTTCTCCATAGCATTCGCAGGGAAAGCTTACTCTTGCGTCGTAGGGGAGGTTACAGGCCCTGCCGGCATAGCCGACCAGACCCAGGTCTTTGGCCCTTTCATGGGCTACAGTTCCAGTATATTCAAATCGGGCCTGAACCGTATGGGCGGTGAAAAGCAGATCACAGACATGTTCAATCTCAGGGGTGATTTCGGTCAGTTTCTCACGCAGAAGATGGCGCTGTTCCTCACCCATGACATGGGTTGTTCCGCCCGGACGAACCAGACCTTTACCAAAACGATTGCCGCTGAGTACCTGTAATAAATTGAGAAATTCTCCTCTGATCCTGCCAAAATAGGCGGCAGGCGGGTTAAAGGCAACGTCACCGCTGAGTGCGCCAAGATCACCGATATGATTGCAGATTCGTTCGAGCTCAAGGGCTATGGTCCGGACAATACGTGCCCCCCGGTCGACACTAAGCCCTGCCAGTGCCTCCACCGCCTGACACATGCAAAGGTTATGGCCGATGGAGGTGTCGCCTGCAATGGATTCGCAGATGATCGGATACCTTTTCTGGGCGACGGTGGGCAACATCTTTTCCACACCCCGATGCTGGTAGCCTAACTGAATTTCCAGATGGAGGACTTCCTCGCCTGCACATTGAAAACGAAAATGTCCGGGTTCGATGATGCCTGCGTGGACCGGGCCGACAGCCACTTCGTGGATGGCGTCACCTTCCACCTTGAAATAGGGGTAGTTGCCGGGAATTTCATGGGAATAGTCATTGCCGAATACATCGCTCTGACCTGAATAGTTCTGGTGATAACGGACCATTTTCAGCCAGGGGTGACCGTCGGGCTTGATACCGAACTGTTCTGCAATTTCTCGCTCGAACATATGGAACTTTTCACTGACATTTCTTGTCAGGGACTGGAAGGAGCTTCCAACCTTTGTACCAACCACATACAGTTCACTGTTACGGAGAACCGCCAGCAGTTTGTGACTGCTTTCATCTTTATAGGCAAAGAACTGGACGATGAAACCGTCATTTCTGACAAACTCCGAGAGTGTTGTGAAAAATTGATCGTAGGGTAGCTCTGGAATAGATGCGCGGCTGACAGCTATGCCGTTTTGTATTTTCAGGAGGTTATCCATGAATTGTTCCTCCAATCATTTTGATGGAATGAAGAATAGTTTCGTACACAACGTCGGGCATCCATATGCAGAGACCAACCGAGGCGAGGATCAGGGCATAGGGTGGAAGAAGGCGCAGCGTTTTTTCTTTTACCTGGAATTTTTCCGTGGTTTCACCGTAGCACATGGACATGAAAATGCGTCCCGTCCCCGCTGCAACCAGGGTAAGGGCAAAGAGAAAAATACCAATGCAGATATAGCGATGCTCCTGAAAAGCGCCGATAATAATGACGACCTCACTGATGAACATGCCAAAGGGAGGCAGGCCGACAATACCAATAAATCCTGCAAACAGAGAAATGAAGGTCTTTGGCATAAAGCCGATAATCCCGCCAATACGCTGGACCTGTTTGGTGCCAAAACCAAGCAGGATGTTGCCCGCTGAGAGAAACAGTGAGGATTTCAACAGTGAATGATGAATGATATGAAGAAAGGCACCGTAAACAGCAAAGCCACCAATTCCAACACCAAAGGCGATGATCCCCATGTTTTTAATACTGGAGTAGGCGAGCATCCTCTTATAATCGGGCTGGCCGATGATAAAAATCGCTCCCACCAGCATGGAAAGCAGGCCAAAGCCGATGAGTACATTGCCTGAAAACTCGCCAAGACCTGCAACATTCATCAGCACATGGGTCTTATAGATTCCTAAAAAAGCACAGTTGAGCAGGGCGCCGGAGAGCAGGGCCGAGGCGGGGCTTGGTGCCTGGCTGTGGGCATCCGGCAGCCAGGTATGCATTGGTGCCAGACCCATTTTGGTACCAAAGCCGATGACCACAAAGATAAACCCGACTTTCAGCCAGAGCGGGTCAAGCTGAGTGGCGACCGTGTTCAGGGAAGTGAAGGTGAGGGGTGCGTTGATATTACCAAGCTCCATGGCCATGGTTATAAAAAAGCAGCCGAGCAGGGCAAGGGCAATTCCCACCGAACAGATAAGTACATATTTCCAGGTTGCCTCAAGGGCTTCTTTGGAGCGATGGATAAAGATAAGGGGAGCACTGACAAGTGTTGTCGCCTCAATGGCAATCCACAGTACGATGGGATGGTCAGACAGGGTCACCATGGACATAGTGCCGAGGAAAAGCAGCATGCAACAGATGAAGACCGGCTTGTTCTCCATTTCTGTCTCTTCCATGTAGGAAAAAGCATACAGGGAAATACAGACAAAGATAAAAGACGTTACCATCAAAATCAGCAAGCCTTCAGGGGAGGCGCTGAAATATTTTGCAAAGGCCGGGGTAAGCTTGCCCATCCAGCTCATAATGGTCAGTTGGAAATGCAACAGGGCTGTAATGAGCAGCATGATTCTGCCAAGGGAGGCCGGGAGTGCAAGTGCTGTGAGTCCCGTCGCAAGTGGCAGCATAAAGATAAATTCGATCATATTCTCAATCCTTTAAACGTCCAAGTAAAGTGGTATCGACATCATCGAAGGCACTGTTGATATTGTGCAGGATGATTCCCATAATCATAACGCCTACCAGGAGATCAAGCAGGACCCCGAATTCAACCACATAGAGGGTATGGCTGTGCTTGGTCAGGGCAGTACCGATCAGGTAGATGCCGTTTTCCAGCATCAGGTAGCCGATGACCTGGGTAATTGCCTTGCTTCTTGCCATCATCAGGAAAAAGCCTGAGGCCATGGTGGTAATGGCGGTGATCAGCACGATGTCGTGCCCGGCCGGCAGTGTAAGGCGCAGGCTGTTGGTGATAAAAACCGAGACCAGAATTATGGCAAGGCCTGAGAGGATTGAGGCGTGATAGCCTATAAAGGGTTCTATATCACGTTTAATGGCAATTCGTTTGACCGCCATGTACAATAGACCCGGGATAAGTAAGCCTTTGATTAAAATCATGATCTGAAAGAAGATGATCGCTCCGCTTCCAAATGAGCCATGGTCTTTTAAAAACAGCGGGGTAAGCGACACCATTACACCCTGAAGAGCCATGATCTTTACCAGTGAGGTAAGCCTTGTTGAGCCCAGGGACAACAGCACCGAAAGCAGTGTAATAACTAGAATTGACTGAGAAATATTTATCATTGCAAAACTCCCATGGTTAAGATGGCAGCAAAAAAGACCAGAGCAAAAGAAGTGAGAATGAATTTGGGAACCAGATCCATCTTAAATCTGGCCATAATCGATTCTGTTATGCCTATGGCAACATAGATAAGAGAGAGTAATGCATAAAAAATCAAGCCGTTGACGAGGCTGCTGGCAGCTGTGAACGGATAGAGAATGTGGGTTATGAAGGCGGCGTAAAAAAACAATTTATAAAAGGATCCGAGTTCGATAAGGGCAAGGTCCGGGCCACTGTGATCAAGGACCATAACCTCATGGATCATGGTGAGCTCCAGGTGTGTTGCCGGGTCATCAACCGGTACACGGGAGTTTTCTGTGAGCATGACCATAAAGAGGGCCACGATGACAAAGAGCAGTAAGGCGCCGGAGGCGCTAAGGAGAGAAATCGGATTTTCACCGGTAAAATACTCGGCAAAGCTGAGCGAGCCTGTCAGCCGGTAAAAAAGAACCAGCACAGTAAAGATGGTGACCTCCGCCAGCGTTGAAAAGAACACCTCCCTGGCCGCTCCCATCCCCTCAAAGGGGGAGGCGGTATCTAAGGCAGCAGCGACTGTGAAAAAGCGTCCTATACCCATGAGATAAAAGAGGGCAATGACATCGCCGTGAAAGGAAAATAGGGGACTTCCACCTGCAAATGGAAAAAACAACAGCACAATAAATGCAGATGCAAAGGAGACGATGGGGCCGAGTTTGAATACGAAGGTGGTGCTGTTGCTGTACACCGAACCTTTTTTGAGCAGTTTAATCAGGGTGTAGTATTTAATGAGCAGCGGCGGTCCGTTTTTTCCGGCAAAAAAAGCTTTTACTTTTAATATGATACCGGGGAAAAGCGGGGCGGCCAGTATCGCTATGGCCAGTGGTATAAAAGTTTCCATATCTTACCTCAAATAAACAGCAGGAGTGCAATGATTGTCACAATGATATAGCCGATATAGAGCTGGATATGTCCATGCTGTATCCAGCGCAGCTTGCCAAGGAGATAGAGCAGAGGACTGACAATCCGGTCCATGAGGGTTATCTCCGCTATATCATCTATCCGCGATTCATAGGTGGTACGACCAGGAAAGATCCTGGTGATACCAGAGTAACTGGTTCTGATACGAACGAAGGGACGGAAAAAGTCAACAATACTCATGCCATAGGAGGTGCCGGTGTACTGTATTTTTACCGTGGGCTGGGTAAAGCCACAGCCCCAGGTTGCTCCCCGGACGATTTCTTTTTTGAGGTAAAAGAGCTTTCTGAGAGCCACACTAAGAAGAAAGATGGCAAGAAATAACCGGGCTATAAAGGCTAAATTTCCGGCCACAATTGCTACTTCTTCAGGGCCAACGAGCTGGAGTGACTTGATGCCATTGAGCCCGAGAAAGACCAGATTGATAAAAGGCTCGGGGAAAAGGCCAATAAAAATACTGGCTGCTGCGAGAACGATCATTGGAAGCGTTACAGAAAAACCTGCCTCGGTTGCAGTTGCTGCTTTTTCCGTTCGGGGCTCTCCTAAAAACACCATTCCTACGACCTTTGAAAAACAGGCAACCGCAAGACCTCCGATTATAGCCAGGGAGATGATGGCCAGCATAACAAAGAGAAAGGAGGAACCACCAAGGGTCAGGCCATGAAAGGCACCGTAGTAGATAAGAAATTCTCCGACATAGCCGTTTGTTGGGGGCAGGCCGGATATGGATACGGAACCTATTAAAAAGGTTTTACCGGTGGTGGGCATTTTCTTCATCAGACCGCCCAGAAGATCGAGATGTTTTCCGCCGGTTTTGTGCAGTACAGCACCTGCTCCAAGAAACAGCAGGGTCTTAAAAATAGAATGATTGAGTACATGGAGAAGGGCACCGGCAAAAGCAAAACTTGCCATAACCATGTTTCCGGAAGCAACGCCGATCATACCGATACCCATGCCAATGAGGATGATACCGATGTTTTCCACACTGGAGTATGCCAGTAGTTTTTTCAGATCCTGGTTGCCTATGGCATAGACAACACCGAGGATTCCGGAAATAATCCCCAGGCAGAGCACCACTTCCCCAAAGATAAGATCGGTGACCCCAAGGCTTGCGTAAAGCCTGAAAATACCATAGATCCCCATCTTGATCATGACCCCTGACATAACCGCGGAAATATGACTTGGAGCGGCCGGGTGGGCATGGGGCAACCACATGTGCATTGGGAAAATACCGGCTTTTGATCCAAAACCTGCAAGGGCCAGAAAAAAGACGATGGCCTTGACCTTGGCCGGCATATCGGCAAAACTGGCGAAATCGTAGCTTCCCGTTGAACTATAGGCGAGGGCGAAGGCTGCGAAGATACACAGGGCCCCGACATGGGTGAAGATGAAGTAAATGTAGCCGGCTTTTCGTGTGGCTTCTTTCTGGTACTCGTACATGACGAGGAAAAAAGAAGAAAGAGACATCAGTTCCCAGACCAGAGCAAAGCCGATAAGGTTGTCGGCGCTTGCAACCAGTGCCATGGAGACGACAAGTACGTTCAGAAAAAAATAGTTCGCTGCGACCCGGCCGCACTGCTCGCTATTTTCCATGTAATGGAAGCTATACAAAACAGCCAGCGGGCATATTGCAAAAATGGGGAGCAGGAAAAAGGCAGAAAGGGAGTCTACGGTAAAAGAGAGGGTAAACAGGTGCAGCCAGGTCGTGGAAAAAGAGACTGGAGATCCACCCTGAAGTGTGGGCCAGATTGCAGATAAGCCCATCAGACTGCCAGCGACAGTGATAGCGATATAACCAGCTTTCATCAGGCTGAACTGTCGGTGGGCAATTAATGCAAACATGCCACCGGCGAATAAAACAGTTAGTGAAAGTAAAAAGGTATCCATCATTCCTCGTTTATCGGGTTTCGTTTGTTTCGTAAGTGCTAGGGAGAATGTTGTGTTGGTGCTGGACACAGTGGTTTCAGCGTACTTTGGTCATGGCGCCTCCAGATTTTGTGCGGGGAATGAATCATCGTAATATTCAAAATTGTAATAATGGGATTTTTTTTTAAGGAGAGGGGGGTACAGTTCAGAGAGCACGTTTGCCGTTTTTGCCTTTAACCTGTGCTGGTTGTTCAAAGGTGAATCCGTACCAGAGTGATTGACCGTTTGCCTTGGTTTCCGGGTAGATTTCCTGAAAACTTCCAATCCGGCTTTTGAGATACACCAGCCAGTTGAACGCTTCCATGCGAGATACAAAAGGGCCTATCTCAATGAGGGTTCCATGCAGTCCACGATGTTCGCAGAGGTAATCTTTGATTTTTTCAGGTTCTCTGGTAACACCTATCATAATTTTCATGTTCCACCCTTTCAGCAAATGTGAGTCTAAATGAACCAGTATTCATTTAAGCAAAAGGAGTGCCACTTCAGGTTGTTATTGTTGTGTGTCTTTTAACAGTTTGATTTCTATGAAATAAATCCCATAAAACAAGTGTTAGACAAGGGGCAGGCTGCTGATTTCTTGGTAAAAATAAAAGTAGAGGGATAAAATTGAACCAGTTCGGGGCACAATGCCCCAGGTGAGAAGAAACCAGAATGTTCTCGCCCTGATATTTCATGAAGACAGCAGGTATCCTGATGTTGAATAAAAGAGCCGTATACAAACGGGTGACTTCCTGGGAGAGTTGTGAGCTACTCAGAAATAATGCCACAGCTTGCCTGCACTTTTAAGGGATAAGCGGCTTTCCTGAGATTGCTGGAATGACCCTTTTTAGATTTTCACAGGGGGGAGAGAAGAGAACAAAGGAAGACGTTGGTTGAGGCATTTTGCCCCATTGAGGCAAAATACCCCAGGTCCAACGCTTATTGTGCCTCATAGAGCTGAAGTTTACGATAGAGCGTCTTTCTGTCCATCTGCAGAATACGTGCAGTCAGAGTTCTGTTACCACCGGTGGTTTTCAAAACATGCATAATATATCTGCGCTCCATTTCCTCCATGGAAATTAATTCCATGGGGTCATCAGACCCAAGAAGGATATAGTTTTTTCGAAACAGGCGGATTTTTTCCGGGAGATCCTCCGGCATTAGCCTATCAAAATGGGTAAGAGCGACGGCATGTTCTATGGCGTTTCGCAGTTCACGTACGTTACCGGGCCAGGAATATTCCAGTAATTTTTCTGCTGTGGCATCGGATAATCCGGTTATTGCCTTATCTTGCCTTTTGGCAAAATGTTCAATGAATTTACCTGCCAGCATGAGAATATCTGCACCTCTGGAGCGCAATGGCGGCATCTCGATTTTTATGACATTGAGTCTGTAATAGAGATCTTCACGGAAAAGGCCATCGTCAACGGCAGATTCAAGATCCCGATTAGTCGCGGCAATTATGCGGATATCAAAGGGATACTCTGTCACTCCACCAACCGGTCTGACGCAGCGTTCTTCAAGAGCTCTCAGCAGCTTTGGCTGCAGATCAAGAGGAATTTCACCAACTTCGTCAAGAAAGAGAGTGCCACCATCGGCTTCAAGAAACAAGCCTTTGCGATGATCTTTGGCATCGGTAAAAGCCCCCTTCTTATAACCAAAAAACTCGCTTTCCAGAAGCTGGCTGGGTAAGGCCGCACAGTTGATCGTGATCAGTGGTTTGTCTTTACGGCGGCTGTTTATGTGTACCGCCCTGGTTGTAAGTTCTTTACCTGAACCGCTTTCCCCGGTGATCAGAAGAGAAGCCTCCGAGTCGGCGATGCGGCTTAGTTTTGAGAACAACTCTTCCATGGCCGGGCTGTTTCCGATGAGATCGTCAAAATGCTGGGGGTGTTTGACTTCATCGCGCAGCTTTTGAACGGTTTCCTGCAGGTTTCGATAGCGCACCGCTCTGTCAAGAGACAGGGTAAGCATATCCATATCGACAGGTTTGGTTACAAAATCATATGCTCCGGCTCTGATGGCGGAGATTGCAGTATCCATGCTGCCAAAGGCCGTCATGATTATCACCGGTATGCTGGGATAGTCCGTTGCGATACTATTACAGATTTCCAGGCCATTTTTATCCGGCAGATGGATATCGGTGAGAACCACATCGGTCTGTGTGGTCTGGACAGCCTGGAGCCCTTCCCGACCTGAGGTAAATGTCGATACGCTGTAGCCACGTCGACTCAGCCCAAAACTGAGCATATCGCACATATCCTGGTCATCTTCAATGATAAGTATTTTTCCTTTCATCGAACCTGCCCCCTCATGGGAAGGTAGACAGAAAAACAGGCACCATTCTGGACGGTGCTTTCGATATCGATCCATCCTCCGTGTTCTTCAACAATTCCATGGGCAATCGAGAGTCCCAAACCGGTCCCAGTGCCAATGGTTTTGGTGGTAAAAAACGGTGTAAAGATATGCTGAAGATTTTCCTCACAGATGCCTTCACCCTCATCCTGTATGCGTATTTTAAGGTATTTTTGTTGCACTGGCTCCTCGTTGGCAGATGCGGAAATCCTTTCGTTGCTAAGAGTAACTTCCACTTTACCCCCATCCGGCATTGCCTGAATAGCATTTATGAGCAGATTGACCAGGACCTGCTGTATTTGAGAAAAGTCGGCGTTGAGCTGAATATCGGTATCTTCATCTTTGCTCAGATGTAAAGTGACCTGCTGCTTGCTGGCCATGGGGTGGAGCAACTGGAATATCTGCTTGATTAAGAAGGCGACATTCTCAGATGAGCTTTGTCGTTCCGGACGCCTGGTAAAATCAAGAAGTTGTCTGATGATTTGAGTCATTCTTTCAGACTGGTTGGTAATGATTTTTGCGCAGTCGTGAATTTCTGCCTGCTGTAAATCTTCATTGAGAATCATTTTGGCCCTGCCATCAATTACGTTCAAAGGCGTCCCGAGTTCGTGGGCGATACTGGCGGAAAGAACTCCAAAGGAAGAAAGTCGTTCGGTGTGCCGCAACTGCTCCAAGGCTTTTACCCGTGCATCGTATTCGAAATTAATTTTTTCCTTGGCGATCAGGAGTCGTGAACACATGTCATTCATGGTTTGTGCCATCTCTGCCAATTCATCATTTCCACTTATGCTGTTGTTTGCGCTGAGATCTCCCTCACCAATTCGTTTTGCCTGCAGCATAAGACTGTTGAGAGGCATTCGTATTTTTTTATTCATGAAAAAATAGAGAATCATACCGCAGACAAGAGCAAGAAGGGAGGTGATCGTAAGGGCCCGTATCATCATATTTTTATAATACTCTTTGTACGATACAAGGGTTTCACGCAGTTCAAGGGCACCCTTGTGGTCCTTTCCGACGTCAACAGGTACATACGTGTAGCGAAGTTGGGAACCATCTTTTTGGGACATTTTAAATGAGGCGGTTTTACCTGAGATAACGTTTTGCAGTTGTTCCTTTTCTTCGGTTGTATAGGCAAATTTATCGATAAGGAGATGGGGCCATACCCAACGAATATGTATCATTCCGGACTTACTGGCCTCTTCTATCAGTGCAAGGGCCTTTGATTCGCCATTTTCTCTCCAGGTATGTGCAATCATGCCGGCCATTGATCTGCCATCCTGAACTGCATTGGTAATCATATCGGCTTCATATTGTTGAATTTCAGCATGAAAGCTGAGGTATTCATCAACACCTATCAGGACGATCATACCGAGCAACAAATAGCCATATAAAGAGTAGAATAGTTTCATGTGAGTGGCGGGCTGTCGGTTTATGAATATGTATTATCTCACAGATTATTACAGGGTCAGTGTAGAGCTTTTACTCGATAAGGATAAGGTGCAAACCATAGCACAGGGGTATACTGAGGATTGCACTTTACAGGAGATCCTTAAAGTGGAATACTCAACCTGAAAAGATGAAAACGCTCTAAAGCACTGAAAATAACACACGAAGTCTGTGGCTGGTATTTCTTTTTTCCAACCTGGAAAATGAGGCTTAGGGAGAGGTCATGAAACAGACGATGAAACAGTGGTTTGCCCGAAACAGAATTGCTCAGCCGCTTTCCCTGTGGGGGCAGGGACATGGCAGAAAAATTGTCTGGCTGGCTTTTTTTCTTGGGGTCCTGCTTTTCTGTTTTGTTCCTCCTGCAGTAATGGCCCAGCAGGTTGGTGAACAAGAAGATCATACAGGGCAGGTACAGCTTGAAGTCTTTGGTAAAATTGTCAATTCCCACCACCGGGGTGTCTCAGATGTTACCGTTCAATTATTGACTGAAGGTGATCAGAGAGCAATGGATCGGCAGGTAGTCAGCCTGCAAGCCGAAAACATCATTCTAACCGAGAGTGATGGAACGTATCAGGGGCGCCTCTGGGTTAAAAAGGACCTTGTGGCGGCTGATAGTCTTTTGGAAATGACGGTGTATAAACCGGGTTATGAAAAGAAGACAAGCCTTATTCCCGTCAGTGATCGTTTTACCGACGGCGCAACATTTATCGTCAACGCCGACCTGCAGATAGAACGAAAAATTGGCCCGGGATTCTGGGTTGCCACAGTAGTATTTGTCCTTGCCTACATCCTCATCTCCTTTGAATTGCTGCACCGTACCATGGCTGCTATGCTCGGGGCATCCATCATGCTTGTTATCTCATACACCCTGGGTACCATTAATCCGGAATATCACATCCTTTCCTACGCCAGCGCCATCAGAGCGATAGACATGAACGTCATTTTTCTCCTGATGGGGATGATGATAATTGTCGGAATTCTCAAACATACCGGGATTTTTCAGTGGTGCGCGTTTAAGTGCTATCAACTCGCACGGGGAAATGTTCTTTTGCTTGCCATAATCCTTATGAGTTTTACCGCTGTGGCTTCGGCGTTTCTTGATAATGTTACCACCATGTTGCTGCTGGCTCCGGTTACCATTGAGATAGCCCTTTCCCTGGGGATCTCTCCGCTTGCTTTGCTTATTCCTGAAATTCTTGCCTCAAATATCGGGGGAACGGCAACCCTTATCGGCGATCCACCGAACATTATGATCGGCTCCTTTGCCGGGCTCTCCTTTTTGCAATTTGCAGAAAATCTTGGGCCTGTCTGCGTTGTTGTAATGGTTATTCTCTTTGCCTACTCAAAAGTTGTATGGGGATCTGAATTTAAAAAAGGACAAGTTGCGGATATACAAAAATTTATAGATAATTTACGGCAGGAATACAAAATTACAGACGCCACACTTTTAGGAGTTGGCCTGGTTGTTATGGGTTTTGTGGTCTTTTTGTTTCTGACCCATGGTATCTGGCATATGGAGGTCAGTATCGCTGCTCTTTTCGGAGCCTCGTTACTCTTTACTTTTGGTCTTCTCACACGAAAAGTTGACATGCTTGAGGTGATTGAAAAAGATATCGAATGGACTACGCTGCTCTTTTTTATGTTTCTTTTTATTCTGGTGGGTGGGGTGGAAGAGGCTGGGCTTCTTGATATCGTAGCCGATGGGGTTGTTGCTCTTTCCCATGGGAATTTGGTTGTCTCAATCTGTCTCGTGCTGTGGGTGTCTGCAATCATGAGTGCGTTTGTTGACAACATTCCCTTTACTGCCACCATGCTGCCGATAGTAGCCTACCTCACGCAGGTTATACCTGGCGCTGAAAGCGGTGTCTTGTGGTGGGCCTTGGCATTTGGAGCCTGTTTTGGTGGCAACGGCACGATGATTGGTGCCAGTGCAAACGTCGTTACTCTTGGAATATCCGAGTCGGCTGGACACTCTATAGGTTTTATCCCTTTCATGAAGCTGGTTTTCCCCTTCATGCTGATCAGTGTCGCGGTCGCAAATGTCTGGTTGCTGCTGGTCTATTAGCACCTTGGAAATTCATTTAAAGCCTGTGATTATCTTTTGTTGTTTGAGTATGAATTTTGTGAAGGTACTTATCCCCTGTCGGGGTTACAAGAGGTATCAATACATAGGAGTCCCACCATGAGAAAAACAACCATTCCTGCCTTGACTCGATTGCTTTTCCCGGTAAAAGATTTTGATCTTTTTTCTCATTCTTTACCTCTTGTTGAGTTCATTTCCAGAACAATGGAGAAAAAACTTGAACGGCTGGACCTTCTCCATGTCATAGGGGGGTCATTTTTAAGCACACACCTGAATAATATTGATTTCAGAGCAGGTCGCGTACTTTCTTCTGAACTCATGCAGCGACTTCGTACCCAGCATTACGAAAATTTTGTCAGTCCCCTTTTGGATAAGGTGCAAAACCTGTTGTTCGAAAAAGAAGGTGGTTTACAGGCAAAGGTGCGTGTCGAGGATGGCGATCCAGTAAAAAGGATTATCTCAATATGTGAGCAGGAAAGGTATACAACCCTCATTCTTGCCCGCAGAAAAAAGAAAGAGCAGGATGAAGTCGCCGAGACCGTACTCAATGGTGTGTTAAACCACCATCTTGATGCCAGTATTTATATCGTAGGAGAGGATGGCTTTCCTCCAGAAAAACACCCCGCGTCCCGCATCATGATCGGAATTGATGGATCTGAGGCGGCTTTGGCCGCTGTGGAGGAAGCGGCGATATTTTTAAACCGTTCCGGCAGCGATGTTGAAGAGATCCTGCTGGTCAATGTCAGGGACCCCTCGTGTTTTCTAGGTGAGAATGAGATAAGCTGCAAGCAGGCCAGTGATAAAGGCTACCATCATCTTCAGGAGGCTGAAGAAATACTGGTAGGGCAGGGAGTGGATACATCAAAAATTGTGACCATGCTTTTGTTTGGTCGCCCAGGTGCCACCCTGGCCTCCCATGCCCGGGAGTTCGGTGCGACCATGCTCTTTATCGGAAGACGCAACAGGATGAAGATAGCCGAGGTACTCCTCGGTTCGGTTTCCGGGGATGTTATCCATCGGTGCCGAAAAACAACCGTCGTTTTGGTGAGTTGATTGTTTTTCTTCCTAACCCGGATAAACGGGTAATAAGCACGGATAAGTACCTTCACAAAAATTTTTGGGAGTCTACCCTGATCTTTGCCACAAAAGCGGAGAAAAAAGTTAAAAATCACTAAATGGTGAACAGGAAAGAGATGCAAAGCATCAACACCCCGGTATAGAGAACACTCATGCCAAGGCCTGCACGCATATAGTCTTTGGTTCGGTAGCCGCCCGGCCGCATAATCAGCGCATTGACCTGATGAGTTGGCAGGATAAAGGTGTTGGAAGCAGAGACCGCTACAACCAGAGCAGCCACCATTGGATCGGTACCGATATCAGCGGCCATATTCATGGCGAGTGGAACCATCATTACTACAGCCCCGACGTTAGAAGCAACCAGGGAAAAAAAGGCGGTGAGAACAGAGATCACCAGCATCAGGAGCAGGGGACTGGGATTACCAACGGCTGCCAGAACCTTGGTTGCAATAAAGGAAGCACTTCCTGTTATTTCAAAGGCGGTTCCTAAGGGAATCAGGCCGGAAAGGAGAAAAACAGTTCTCCAGTCAACCGCTTCATAAGCCCGGTCGGCGGGGATGATTCGAGTCAGGATCATGCCAAGAGCCCCGGACAGCAGGGCAATGGAAAGCTTTACCTCAAAAACCAGGGCCAGTGTAAGGGCCATCAGCAGGAAAAAGACCGCACAACGGGTTCGTTCCGGTTTGAGTTCTTCACCCTGTATGTCGTCGAGCAGGGCAATATCCATTTGGCTGGTGAGAAGCCGGAACTGCTTCCAGCGACCCTGCATGAGAATGGTATCTCCCTGCTGCAGCTCTGTGACGTTGATTTTATCCATTATGATGTGATCCCCGCGAACGATCGCCAGGGGATTAACTTGATAGAGTCTTCTAAACTGCAGCTCTTCCATGGTGTGCTGGCTCAGGTTGGAATGGGGAATGACAACGCCTTCGACAACTCCTGACTCATCTGGATAATTTTCTTCGGCAAAAACCTCATGTTCGGGTTTGATAACCCAACCCTGATCAGCACTCAGCTTCTGGATATTTTTTTCAGCACTGATAACCCAGATGGCATCCCCTGCTTCGATAATTGAATCCTTGGTGGGGGCGAATTCCTTCTGATAACCGTCTTTTTTGGCAATACCAACCACGGTAACATGGTATTTGGGGCGAATTTCCAACTCCTCCAGACTGTGGCTGGGGTAAAAGGCTGGTACCGCAAGTTCATAGCTTTGCCCAACCTCTTCACCATAGATGTCCTGGAGTCGCTTATCCATGCAGCTGTCATCGTCGAGACTGCATACCGAGTCAGGCAGCAACCGTTTTCCCAGAAGAGCGAAATAGATAATTGCCACGGTCAACAGGGCGATTCCAATGGGCGTTACAGCAAATAATTTGAAGGCAACAAACGGTTGATTGTTGACACTGGCACCATTATTTTGCCACCAGCTTTCCATAAGATCGTTGAGCATGATCAGAGGGCTGGAGCCAACCAGCGTCAGGCATCCCCCGATTATGGCACAAAAACCCATGGGCATAAGAATTTTGCTGGCAGGAAAGTTGAGCTGTCTGCTGATACGCATGGTGGCAGGCATAAAGAGAGCTGCGGCACCGATATTCTGCATGAAACTGGAGATTATGGCAACAGTGAGTGAAATTACGGACATGATTCTGTTTTCACTGCGTCCAACGAGCTTAATGATCTGAGATGCGACCGCATTCATAATCCCTGTCTTATTCAGGCCAGCACCAATGATCATGACCGCAATGATTGAAACAACGGCGTTGGAACTGAGACCGGCAATTGCCTGTTCGGCTGTCAGCACTCCAGTGAGAGGCAGAAGAACCATCATAAGCAAGCCGACAAGGTCTACACGAAGTAAATCTGTCACAAAGAGGAAAATTGCCAATCCCAGCAAACAAAAAACGATTATCATATCGGTGGTAATTGCCGCCGTTTCCATTGCACTCCCTCCACGGTAAGGAAAAGTATAGATATCTCTGAGATGCCAGTATTGTAGCATACCTCACAGGTCAGAGAAATATCAAATTAAATATTTAATGTATTACTTAACTGGAGATCTTTACTCTCTTTCACCCTGAGTTGTTCAGGCTGTATAGATATTCCAGGCCCTCATGCCTTGTGCGCTCTGCCCCATGAATTTTCCCTGAGGCCCCCCCTTTAAAGGTGGCAGCGGTCATCCCCTTTTACCCTTGATATTCCAGGGATCAATGTTTGCGAAGAGACAACACCTTTCCATTGGCGAATGGTAGACTGAATAAATTGGGAAATCAACTCTGCATCGGAAGAGAGGAGATCGCGCTTGAGGATTATCTTGGTCAAGATGTCAATGGAACCATGGATCGCATGGACCTCTTGGACTTCATCCAGAGCGAGGAGTTTTTCGATAATCTGCATCTCATATTTACCTTCAATGTTGAGGAGGACAAACACTATAATTTCCCTTTTCATTTCGGGGTATTCCTGATCTTGGTGTTCTGCCATTTTCGATCTGAATGCCTCCATGTCAGTGGGAATGAGCTTATCTATATCTATCCCGTATTTCCGCTTTTTTCCTTTTTCCCATTGATGTACAGAGATATAGAGATAGAGATCGTCCACAGTGCGCCTGGGAAAGGAGTGTACCAGCTGGCTGTTATCAATCAGAGTGAAAAGTGGGCGATAAATTGAGTTATACCAGTCCAGAGCTGCTTCTTTGAAGGTAACCACCTGCTTTTTCAGGGTACTGAGATATCTCTGATGTTCTTCTATCTGCCATTCCAGATGGCTAAACTGACCTGGCTCGGTAATCTCCAGGCTGTTTTTAAGTCCCGCTTTATCACGAAATTGAATTTTTTCGTTGTACAGATTGTTCTCAAAGGTGTTTTTACTGGGAAGGAGTTCCACTATCCGTGAACGGATATGGGTGTGGCCAAGCTCTCTTGCAGCCTTGAATCTATGGTGGCCATCGAGGATGAAGAAATCTTCTTTGATCTGGTAAAGAGCAATGGGGGGGAGGTTTTTGCCTTCCCGCATAGCCTTAAGTATTCCTTGAAGACGCTCATCCTTACTCTTGTGCTGGGTTCTGAACTGGTTGTCAAAGTCGTGGTATCGTCCGACACTGCCGACAATCTTGTCAAGGGGTACCATGAGTGTTCCCCGTTCAACCGCTTCATAAGCTTTTTCCGTTTCCTGTCTGGCATTGAAACTGCGTACGTTTTCCTCTTTCTCTTCCTTTTCGCCTGTAACCAGTTTTTTCAGGGCCTCCAGGGGCTTAAATTTCGAGAATATAGTAGCCATAACAGTTTATAACCGTAGTTGAGTTGATCAGAGTGGTTCTTTCTGAGTCATTTTCAAAATGAGCATGGATGTGGCCGTGGAGAAAATAACGTGGCCTGTATTTATCAATAAACCAGCAAAAGATACGAAAGCCGCGGTGACACAGATCTTCGGCGTCATGAATAAACCGCGGAGGTGCATGGGTCACGACAATATCGACACCTTTATTTCGCCAGAGTGCAAAACGCATCTTTCGTACAAACAGGCTCATCTGTTTTTCTGTATATTGGTTTACGGCGCCATTATACCACCTTGAGCCGGAAAAGCCGGAAAGACTGAACCCACGAAACCTGACAATACGTCGGTCGATATGGGTGCAGCCAACGGGAGGCGAACTCTGGTAACGGAGATCATGATTTCCCATTACGTAGTAGAGCGGAGTATCATAACGGTTTCGAAGAGAGGTCAGATACTCCGGCGGCAGGTCGCCACAGGCGATAATGAGATCAATATTTTCAATGGCTGGACCGTCAATCCCTGGTTCGAGCAGGGCCGGGGTTACAGTATCAGCGACACAGAGAACTTTCATCTGTACGTATTTTCTTCATTTCTTTCATTCCAATCATTGCGGCACCAATGGCATTGCCGACTTCGCAGAAATCTGGAAAAAAGATAGTAGTTTTAAGATTTTTCGCAACCTCGGGTAACAGGTATTGAGCTGCGGCGCCAATCCCAATAAGGGGAGTTTTCAGAGAAAAATCGACTCCGAGAACCGGATGATCATTTCTCGTAGAGATAAAGGAGGTAAGGGTGTCGCCCCAGAAATGTTTAACGACGTAATCAATAATTAGATTTTCGATCTGTTCGCGGGTTTTATCCAGTACCTGGAGGGCAAACTGCTCTTTTGATACACCCCGTATGGAACCGAGTATCTCGGCCCCCTTACAGGCGACCTGACGGTCACCGATGGATATTGTGCCGAGAACGTGCAGGGCATCTGTGGGGGTGAAACCGCATTCAAAGATAAGCTGCTGCCGTGTGAGCTGTTCGAGTTGTTTGTCGAGCGGTATTCCGCTAAGGCCGGTTTTTTCACGGATTGCTGCGGGAGTGAGGCTGCCGCTTGTGGCCAGAAGCCCTGTCAGTTCATTTTTACATGGAGCGTTCTGTACCCCGGGATACAGTGAAATCAGTTTGTTATTTTCCGCAGCACCAAGCCATGTTTCAACGGCCGGAAGATCTTTGGCAATGGCAAGTGGCGTAACTCTCGACGGGCCTACGTACATGGCCCCCTTATCGTCAAGAAAGACATGGCTGTCACCACCTATGCCTCCGGTATGCATGTCGATTGCTTCCACATGGGTTTTCCACTGGCCGATCTGACAGCCTTCCTTGCTCATGAGGGGATGACCCTCTTCAATCATGGCAATATCTGTGGTGGTACCGCCAACATCTATCACCAGACAGCCAGTGGAAGTTTTGCAGTGACTTGCGCCAAAATGTGCTGTACAGGCGGGACCGCTTGCAACGGTGAGCCCCGCCTCCTGTGTGGCTTTTTGGGCTTCAATGGGTTGTCCATTACCACCTATGACCATTACAGGCGCGTGGAGTTTGAGCCCATCCATGGCGAGCCTGACGCCGCTGATGAATTCCTCCATAACTGGCATGAGTTTGGCGTGGAGACCGGCGGTGGCCGCCCGTTGTTCCATGCCGGTAAGATTGCTGATTCGGTGGGAGCAGAAGACCGGCTTGGGATCGAGCATGCTGATCGCTTTTTCCGCCACCATCTCATGGGCTGGATTTTTAATCGACATAGCCGAGCAGATGCCGTAGGCATCCACTTCATTTTTCAGTCCCTCTATGAGTTGGACCAGATAATCAAGTTCCAGGGGTTGTTCTTCTTCACCCATGATATTGTGCCCTCCCTTGACAAAAACCACGGCTTTCACGGGGAGGCGGAAGTGCTTTACAAAACCGATCACGATAACTGCGACCCTGGCCCCCCTGTTTTCGACCACTGCGTTGGTTGCAAGGGTAGAAGAAACCACGACTTTTACAATCTGTTCAGGAGTGGCACCACTTGTTGCCAGCAGTTCGGCCAGGGCTTCTCCTGTTGCCACCGAGAGCTTATAGTGGGTGGTTGGTTTTTTGCTGGTGGCCACAATGGCTTGAGTATTTGTATCAATGAGGACGGCATCGGTGTATGTTCCACCTGTATCAATGCCAATTATAAATTTTTGCATGTTTTTGGGTTGCAGGAATAATCAGTTTATCGTTATGAAAGAGGCTATGTGTTTTGAGCATAGCGTAAACAGGAAGGAAATACTATCCTGTGCCATATTATACACCCCCCTCTATTTACTAGATTGGGCAATTTAAACCAAGAGTATGAGAGAGTGATATGTTAAGAAAACTGTCATTTTTATGTTTGTGTCTGTCAATGATATGTATTAGCGCTCCTATGGGAGTTTTTGCCGCTACTGATAAGGGTGTTCTCCGGCTGGCGCTGTTGCCCGTTCCGGATGTGCTGCCGGTCTACGTGGCTCTTGAAAAGGGTTATTTTGACGAACTGGGCGTGGAGGTGGAAGCGCTTCCTGTTGGCAGTGCGGTGGAGCGCGATCAGTTGATGCAGGCCGGTAAGGCAGACGGCATGATCAACGAGATCTCAGGGGCTGCTAATTTTAATAGAGAAAAAATCCAGGTTAAAATCATTTCAGTTGCCCGTTCTCCCATTGGCGAGAGCCCGCTGTTTAGAATCCTGGCCGCACCGGGGAGTGGGATCACATCCGTTGCAGATCTTGCCGATATCCCTATCGGTATTTCTAAAAATACGGTGATTGAATATATTTCAACCCGCCTTCTCACCTTTGGTGGACTCAAAGAAGAGCAGATTGTCTACAAGTCTGTCCCCGTTCTACCTGAGCGACTGCAGTTACTCCTCCAGGGACAGCTGAAAGCTGTAACCCTTCCTGACCCGCTGGGGGCTGCGGCCATGGAAGCAGGGGCCGTTGAGGTTATCAATGATCTCAGCAGAAGAGATGTGAGCGCCAGTGTTATCACGTTTACCACCGAAGCGATTGAAAGTAAGGCGGAACTTCTGAAAAACTTTATGGTTGCCTGGAACCGTGCCGCAGAAGATATCAATACTGATCCGGCCGCCTTTAAAGAGTTGGTGCTGAAAAAAATCCGTGTTCCTAAAAATATTCAGGAAAAATTTGTCACTCCACCTCTGCCTCTAAAGGCAATTCCATCAAAGATGCAGTGGGATGATGTCATGGCCTGGATGATGGAAAAAAACCTTATTTCAGCACCACTCATCTATGAAGAATCTGTCGTTTCAGATTTCTTGCCTCAGTAATCGATCTCAGTGGTAATGCAATGATTGCAGTTGAAAACCTCTGTTTTGCTCATGGTGACGGAGGTCGAATTATTTTTGACAATTTTTCCCTCACCATTCGTCAGGGTGAAGCTTGGACAGTTATCGGACCTTCGGGTTGCGGCAAGACAACCCTGCTGTTTTTAGTGGCAGGGCTGAAAATGCCTGATTCAGGAAGGATTCTGGTCGGTGGTGAGGAAATACGTCGTCCACGTCCGTCTACCGGTCTGGTCCTGCAGGATCATGGACTGCTGCCCTGGGCGACCATTTATGACAATACGAAACTTGGTCAGAAGATTCGACAATTTTACGGTCCCGATGGGAAACATTCTCCGGCAGGGATCAGTTTTGACCATGAGAGAGATGAAGAGCGGATCCACCACTGGCTGAGCTGGCTTGGAATTGAGCATTTAAAAGAGATGTACCCGAGCCAGCTCTCAAGGGGGCAGAGACAAAGGGCAGCAATAGCTAGGACCCTGGTGCTGGAACCGGACCTCCTGCTGATGGATGAACCTTTTTCCGCCCTTGATGCCCCCATCCGAGAAGAGCTGCAGAAGGTGATGAACAGTTTTCACAAACAGTCCGGGCTGACCTCACTTACCGTGACCCATGACATCGAAGAGGCGGTGGTTCTTGGAGAAAAAATCCTGGTCCTCTCGGAAAATTGCAATAGTGCTCCCCAGGTGGTGGATAATCATCTTCTCGGGGCAATGGAAAAGAGAAACAGTACAGAGTTTCGGGAAAAATGCCGGGAATTGCACGATCTGCTCGCTACAAAGCGGGATAATGTAGCAGAGGAACGGGAATGAAAAATAAAGGATCACTCTTTTCAACCCTGGCAGGTGTGCTGATGCTGTTTGTCCTCTGGCAGTTGCTTTCTCTTGTCGTCAATCTCCCGATACTGCCATCCCCGCTTGAAGTTGTACCTCTTTTTCTCCATGATATGTGCGGGGAATTAGGACTGCATTTTCTGGCCTCCTCGGGCCGGGTGCTGGCTGCGGTACTGATTGCCACAATATTTGCGGCACCACTTGGCCTGCTGCTTGGCCAGATGCCCAAAATCGACCGGGTGGTGGGGCCGCTTATTGCCATAATCTATCCGATTCCAAAAATTATTTTCCTGCCGGTTATCTATGTTCTCATGGGGATTAGTGATTTTTCAAAGATCACCCTCATTGCAATAATCATTTTTTTCCAGATTCTGGTGGTGGTAAGAGACGAGGCGTCGGGCCTCCGGAAAGAACTCATTCTCTCGGTAAAATCATTGGGTGCGGGACGAAGAGCTCTTTTTCGCTATGTCTATCTTCCCGCCTCACTACCTGGGGTATTAACCGCCTTGCGGGTTTCTGTGGGAACGGCTGTTGCCGTTCTCTTTATTGCAGAGCAATCGCTGACCAGTTATGGTCTGGGCTACTATATTGTCATAGAAACCTATCAGGTACTGCTGTATAAGGAAATGTATGCAGGGATTATGGGAATGGGGCTTCTTGGGGTGCTGCTCTATTTTGCTATCTACTCCATTGAACGTAAGGTGAGTAAGCACCTTTTTATCCAATAAATATTTGTACAGGTTGTCTCAGGTTATGCAGCAACACAAACAATTCGGGAAATTTCAACTCTGGTGGATGGCTATTCGGCCCAAAACCCTGCCCGCAGCGGTGGGGCCGGTTGCAGTTGGCACAGCAGTTGCCATGGCAGACGATGCATTTCTTTTTCTGCCGGCACTCGGATGTTTTTTGGGCGCCATGCTGTTGCAGATCGGGGTGAATCTTGCCAACGATTATTTCGATTTTAAAAATAACATTGATTCCGACGAACGCCAGGGTCCGGTCCGGGTGACCCAGAGCGGCCTGATACCTCCGAGCGAAGTGAAACGGGGAATGATTGTTTCCCTTGTGCTTGCAGCACTTGTGTTTTTGTATTTAGGGGTTGTGGGTGGTTTTCCTATTCTTCTGGTCGGGATAGTCTCGGTTCTGGCGGCACTGGCATACAGTGGAGGGCCGTTTCCTCTTGCCTCAAATGGTCTTGGAGAAATTTTTGTTTTCATCTTTTTTGGTCTGGTAGCGGTAGGTGCAACATACTATATTCAGGCAAAGGTCTTGACGACAATAGCTCTTATGGCGGCCATTCCCCCCGGATTTCTTATTACCGCTATTATGGTTGTCAATAATCTCAGAGATATCGATACGGACAAAAAGGCGGGAAAGAGAACACTTGCGGTGATGCTCGGCCGTTTTCAAACGATCATGGAGTACAAGGCTCTTCTCTGGGCCAGTTATCTTGTTCCGCTCGTTATGCTGATTCTGGGAATGGCAGATGCTTTTATCCTTTTACCGCTGACTACACTACCTATGGCCCGCTCACTTATGATAAAGGTGGAATGTGATCTTGGTAGTAACCTCAATGAACTGCTGGCCAGTACAGCGCGGTTGTCGTTGATATACAGTCTGATGTTTTCGTTCGGGCTTGTGTACAGGTTCTAACCTCAATGAATACAAATCCCGTGAGGGAATATAAATTAAAAACATGAATTTTCTTCAAGTAGAAAACAAGAAGTATGTCATCTTTGGCCTGGCCAATAAAAAGTCGGTAGCCTGCGCAATTGGTAAGACCCTTGTAGAGCAGGGGGCCGAGGTTATCCATGTGGTACGCTCCAAGGAGCGGGTGGCAAATGCGAAAAAACTCTTCCCTGACTCTCCCGTTTTTATCTGTGATGTGGAGACGGAAGCAAATATCATCCGGGTAAGAAATGAGATTGAACAGAGCCTTGACAGTAGGAAAAATGAAAAGATCGCAGGTCTTGTTCATTCAATAGCCTTTGCAAATTATTCGCAAGGGATGAAGCCGTTCCATGAAACCAGACAGGCTGATTTCCTCCAGGCGGTCAATATCTCCTGTTTTTCCTTTATCAGTATTGCCAACCATTTCAAGGATCTTCTGGCAGAAGATGCATCGGTTGTCACTATTACCATCTCAACGACAAAGATGGCCGCTGAAAATTATGGTTATATGGCTCCGATCAAGGCGGCGCTTGATTCATCGCTCTGCTTTTTGGCCAAATCGTTTTCCGAGTTTTCACGGGTTCGTTTTAATGCGGTTGCCCCGGCACTGCTTAAGACCTCTGCTTCTGCTGGAATTCCAGGCTATATTGACAGCTATCTCTTTGCTGAAAAGGCAATTTTGAGAAAAAAAGCGCTCACCACCCAGGAGGCCGCTGATACTGCTGTATTTCTGTTATCCACCAGATCATCAGGGATTAATTGCCAGACCATTGTGGTAGATGCAGGGATGTCTGTAAATTACTTTGATAAAGAAATCGTTACTAAAACTGTCAGCTAAAAATATTTGAGGAAATAATGCTCGATTTTACTATTAATGAAGAAATCTGTATCAGTTGCGGCCAATGTGCCAGTGACTGTCCGTCCATGATTATCAGTATGGAAACAAACCTTCCAACCATAGCTGCAGATCTTGAACAGTTTTGTATCGGTTGTATGCACTGCGTTGCAGTCTGCAGCGAAGGTGCTGTCTCTATCCTGGGCTATGGGCCTGAGGAGGGCATCTCTTTGAAAAATGCAGCCGTTGCAGGCCCTAAAGAACTCGAATTGCTGATTAAGAAACGGCGGACCATCCGCAATTATCAGGACGAAAATGTTGATCCCGCTCTCATTGAAAAATTGGTGGCAGTTGCCTCCCATTCTCCCAGCGGCCATAATGACCGTGATCTCCTCTATACTCTGGTGGACGATAAAGGAATTATTTTTGACCTCCGGGAGGAGGCCTTTGCAGGTCTGGGGCGGCTTATTGATGCCGGTAAGCTTCCAGAAGGGATGGAGATGTTTATTGATATCATGGAGGCCTGGAAGACGTCGGGCAAGGACATTTTGTTCCGTGGTGCGCCCCATCTTCTTGTCGTTTCAGGAGGTATTGACAGTGCCGCCCCACTACAGGACTCAATTATTACTCTTACAACTTTTGAGTTGTATGCCCAGGCCTGTGGGCTTGGCACTGTATGGAATGGCCTTTTGACCCTGGTTATATCTGAACTGGTGCCTTCACTCAAAACACGACTGGGGATACCCGACAACCACGAAATTGGTTACGCTATGGGCTTTGGCCGCCCTGCTCTGAACTACGAGCGAACCATTGAGAGAAAGGCGCCGAAGATCAACAGGGTGGCGTAGGTGTAAAGTACAAGGCTGTCGCCAATCCTTGAAAAAAGGGTGTGGAGCTACAAGAGCTGGAGTGAAATATGACCATAAAAAAAGGGCCGACCACATTTGTGGTCGGCCCTTTTTTTGCGCTTAAACTATTATTACAGCAGGGCCAGAAGAACCCCTGCGGCTACAGCCGAGCCAATGACTCCGGAGACGTTTGCTCCCATGGCGTGCATGATCAGATGGTTTTGCGGATTGGCCTCAAGACCCACCTTGTTAACGACCCTGGCAGCCATTGGAACTGCAGATACCCCAGCAGCTCCAATAAGAGGATTGATAGGGGTCTTGCTGAGTTTATTCATGAGCTTTGCGAGGAGGACGCCCGCGGCAGTACCGATACAAAAGGCAATCATGCCAAGGGCAAGAATTCCAAGCGTTTCAAGGTTGAGAAATTTATCGGCAGAAAGTTTGGAACCAACTCCGAGCCCAAGAAAAATGGTCACGGTATACATCAGTGAGTTTTTGATGGTGTCAGTGAGTCTATCAATTACTCCGCATTCTTTTGCCAGGTTCCCCAGCATAAACATCCCTATAAGTGGGGCAGCCGAAGGAAGAAGCAGGGTGCAGATGCCAAGTACCAGAAGCGGAAGGATGATCTTTTCAAGCTTTGATACGTGTCGCATCTGTACCATTTTGATCTCTCTTTCCTCCTTGGTCGTGAGCAGTTTCATGATCGGCGGCTGGATCAGTGGAACAAGAGCCATATAGGAGTATGCTGCAATGGCAATAGAACCCAGGAGTCGTGGAGACAACTGGCTGGAGAGAAAGATAGCCGTAGGACCATCAGCGCCGCCAATAATACCGATGGCGGCGGCATCTGCCAGGGAAAAATTAATACCCGGAACCAGATCAGAAAGCGCTAAGGCTCCAAGTAAAGTGGTAAAGATGCCAAACTGAGCGGCACCACCGAGCAGGATGGTTTTTGGATTGGCAATCATCGGTCCAAAGTCGGTGAGGGCACCAACACCCATGAAGATTATGAGTGGAAAGACTCCGGTGGTTATACCGACCTCATAAATGTAGTAGAGAATACCACCTGGTTCTGCAATCCCTGCCATCGGTATATTGGAAAGAATGGCACCAAAGCCGATGGGTACAAGCAGCAGGGGCTCAAATTTTTTAAAAATACCTAAGTACATGAGTACCAGACCGACGAAAATCATCAGGACACGGCCTATCCCCACCGTCCAGTCTTTATGGAGCTGGCCGTCAATGATTCCATAGATACCAGTTGTCTTATAAAGATTTTCAAGCAGTTTAGCTATGGGAGGCAGTGTGGCATCGCTTGTGACAGCTGGTTTTTCCGCTATAATCTGAGATACTTCAATTGTGCCGATTGGATCGTTTGTCTGGATTTTCTGGTATGAAACGACATTGAGCGAACTTATTTTTCCAGCGGTTCCTGCCCGAAGGACAATTACAGAGCCTTCCGAAGTTTTTAAGGTTGCGATTTCATCTCCGCTGTAGACGAAATCGCCGGGTTCAACCAGAACCCGTTTTATCTGAGCGTCCGCAGGGGAAACAATTGCCACACTACCATCCTCTGCCTGGGCAAAAGAGGTCCAGGGCACAAGTAACCCGAGCAAAACAACCATGAAAATTCTAATTTTCATAACACTATCCCGGTAAGAGCAGAATGAAGAAACGGACCCTTGATTATTTTCAAGGGTCCTGAAATTAACAGCTGTCAGCCGATGGTAAAGAGCAGATCAGATGCCTGAACGGTATCGCCGGCTTCAACATGAATAGCAAGAACCTTACCGGCACAGGGTGATTTCACTTCAGATTCCATCTTCATGGCCTCCATAACCACAAGAGGCTGGTCAACGCTGACACTGCTTCCCATTTCCACCAGGATTTTTACAATATTCCCAGGTGTTGGTGCCTCGACATCGGTGCCTTCAACTTCGGCAGCCGGTGCAGGAGCTGGTGCTTGTACGCCTGCGGGTGCTGCCTGAATGGCGCCCGCTTCAGAAACAGTAACGTTATACGGTCTGTTATTGACGGTAATGGTGTAATCACGACGGCCGATGGAAGCCGCAGGAGCGGCGGCTGGGGTTTTAGCGGCAGGTTTTTTTGACTCAGCGGGTTTATCTGTAATTTTGCGGATATTGGTGATCGCTTTGCCCTGAAGGAAATCGAGACCTTTTTGCTCACAACTGGCAATGATGAAGATATTTTCGTCATTAACAGGGAGATTGTTTTCCTGAAGTATTTTTGTTGCCTTGGGAATACCAGGCTCAAGAATGTCAAGCGGATCTTCTGTAAACACTGGTTTATCAAGCTGTTCAGAAGCGATTTTGACAATTTCAGGATCAGCAGGCACAGGGGTACGGCCAAAGTACCCAAGGACCATGTTGCCATAGCTGGGGTTGATCTTCTTCCATTTACCCTGGGTGACATTGAGATACGCCTGTTGGAAGTAGAATTGGGACACAGGGGTGACGGATGTTCCAAAACCACCACGGGCCACAACCTCTGACATTTCTTTGATAACATCGGCGTAGAGGTGCAGGGTACCGGTATCACGCATCATCATAGTGTTTGCGGTAAGTGCGCCACCGGGCATTGGAGAAAGGGTAACTTTCGGGGATACCATTTTTGCTTCGGGTGGGAAGAAGTAGTCTTTCATGGCGTCCTCAAAGGCATCCGAGGCCACGATGATTTTTTCGTAATCGAGGTCAAGTGTATAATCAGTACCTTTCATGGCGTGCATCATGGAGAGGATGTCCGGCTGACAGGTACCGCCGCTGACGGGTGATTTTGCAAGATCAACCCCATCTGCGCCACCTTCAATCGCCGCCATATTCTGGGAGATACCAAGACCTGCAGTGTCGTGGGTATGGAACCAGAGGATGGTGTCATCTGAGACAATTTTACGGGCAGCTTTTAACGTTTCATAGACTTTTCTGGGGTTTGAAGTTCCCGAGGCATCTTTAAAGCAGATGGAATGAAAGGGTATGTTGGCATCAAGAATCTGTTTAAGACGATCCATATAGAATTCTGGAGTATGGGCGCCGGAGCATCCGGGAGGCAGCTCCATCATGGAGACAACGATCTGGTGGTTCAGACCATGGTGAGCAATTCGCTCTCCGGAATATTCGAGGTTGCGTACGTCGTTGAGTGCATCGAAGTTTCGGATGGTGGTCATACCGTGTTTCTTGAACATTTTGGCATGAAGGTCAATGATATCCCGAGGACACTGGCTGAGAGCGACCACGTTGATCCCACGTGCAAGTGTCTGTAGTGCCACATCCGGACCAACTTCCGTTCTGAAGCGATCCATCATGTCAAAGGCGGATTCTCCACAGTAGAAAAAAAGGCTCTGAAAGCGAGCACCTCCACCGGCTTCAATATTCGTTATTCCTGCGTCTACGGATGCCTTAACAGCGGGCATAAAGTCATCGGTTAATACCCGGGCACCAAAAACAGACTGAAAACCGTCTCTAAAAGACGTGTCCATGAATTGAATAACTTTTTTACTCACCGTTCATCTCCTCGTATTGATTTTTACTTTTAAACTGCAAGTCTGACCGATTAATTATTGAGCATCACATTCAAAGAGCTTTAAGCCTGTGCAAACCTTTCCACTTCATATGCCGCAACAGCAGCGGCTATAACTGCAATATCCTCATCGGCATCTGTAGATGTGGCCTCTTTGGCTTGTTTTCTTTTAAGAGCTTGAAATGCCCTTTCTTTCTCAAGGGCATCGACTTCTTTTGCAGCTTCACCTTTCGTCAGATACGCGGCGATACTAATGAAGAGAATCATAAGGCAAAGGAACAGCATAACAGTTGTCATGCCGACAATCATGAGTTTAACACCTGCAAATAACATTTTGATCTACCTCATCAGAGTTGAATTGTTAATTGGTATGTTAAGACGTAGGCACCCAAGGTACCACGAAGTATGCACATGAATCAAAACAATAACGTAAATAGAAAGAGCAAATATTTCTGATTAACCGTACTTTTTGGCAAGTGACGGTGTTGCCTAATATGCACAATATGATAAAAATTATAAGAGGTGGTCTCGTAATTTCGACAGGGACTGTACCACACAGTTGTGATGCGGTACAGTCTTTTTGAGGAGGGTTATACTTCGTAAGCGGAGTAGGTCGTTTCCTGGCCAAGTAAAAGGTCTATTTCACTTTGTATAGTGGCTCTTTCCTGGTTATTGAGCCAGGCGTTCCAGTCTTCCAGGGACCGCCATGTTGAGATGACCATGCATTCATCGTCCCTATCGACTCTCTTGAGTGTTTCTCCGAAAATATATCCCGGTTGGTTTAATGTCAGGCTGCGGAGTTTTTTCAGCAGCAGGGTGAGTGCAAGAACATTTTCTGTTGAGACATGCCGCTTGATAAAAATTTTCACTGTCATTGAGTGCTCCTTTTGATCTCATAGATCTCTCTAAGATTGTAAAAGTGAACAACGCTCATCAGCAGTTATAATTATAATAAGTATAAGTAAAATTGTAAAGAAGGCGACGATTCTTCTTTCGAGTAAAAGAAAAGGCAAATCTTCACGTGGCAATTTTCTGATTGATACTTGCTCCTTACGACCTATTCTACAACTGTTTATAATTCGTTTATTTTGAGAGAACAGATTGAAGTTTTTGAACTTTACATCCTGGAGTGTTGACGTTCAGTTCAATGCTCCCGTGATTTTTTTAATGGATAAAAAACGCTGAGCTGATTTAATAAGTATACCTGCAGCATTAACTGCTGCAGTCAAGAGATAATGGGAAGAAAGTACGTCCAGACGGTTCTCTGGTAGTTCCCTTAAAAACAGAATAATCTATCCGGATTTTCTAACAGAGCACCTGTATACGGCATGGGAAAAAGCGGAGACATTGAAGGTTGCAGCCTGAACAGATTTTGCGGGTGCTTGCGGAAGAAGTAAAGAGCAGGTAAAAAGAATCAAATGGCCTTGAATTGTACCTTTTGTAAATATTTGGAAATATTAGGAGAATAATGAGTAACATCATACCTTTAAATGAAAGAATTATTGTGGCTCTTGATGTGGACGATACAGAGCAGGCGAAAAATCTTGTGAAAAAATGTGAGTCCCACACCCGCTATTTTAAGGTGGGGCTACAGCTTTTTATGGGGAGCTGGTTTGAGACGGTGGACTGGATCGTTGATAGAGGTCACAAAGTGATGTTGGATCTGAAATTCTTCGATATTCCAGAAACGGTCAAGCTGGCTGTGGAACAGGTAAATAACAGAGGTGTCAGTCTTGCCACAATTCATGGTAATGATCCAATTATTCGAGCCGCGGTGAGCGCGAGGGGCGATCTGAAATTGCTGGCCGTGACAGTTCTTACAAGTTTTGGTGAAGAAGATTTGCGGGCGATGGGTATGACCCAGTCTATAGAGGATCTTGTCTATTTTCGAGCAAAGCGGGCTTTGGAGCTTGGTTGTGACGGTGTGGTTTCATCCGGACTGGAAGCCGAAAAAATGCGTAATGATCTGGGAGAAAAACTACTCATTGTCACCCCTGGTATACGACCCGGTGCCAATGTGCAAGATGACAGTGATGATCAGAAACGTATCGTAACCGCAGGGATGGCTATAAAAAATGGTGCCAGTCACGTCGTCGTAGGACGCCCCATTACCAAGGCTGCCGATCCTGTAAAGGTTATCGAGCAGATGCAGCAGGAAATTGCAGGTGTAGTATAAATTATTTGCTATGGCGCCTGGATTATGAACCTTACTTCCATTGCTAATGTTTTCGGAACCCTGTTGATTGTGACAGGGAGTTCCATGCTCTTGCCGGCTATCTGTTCGTTCTACTATGGTGAGGATGACCTCTTTGCTATTTTGATTTCCGCATTGATCATAGTATGTGCAGGGATCCCTTTTAAATGGTTCTTTCGCAATGAAAATCAGCTTGGGATAAAAGATGGTATTTTCCTCGCTTCCTTTGGCTGGGTGGTCATATCGCTGGTCTCGACCCTGCCGTTTTTTTTTCATGGCAGTATCCCTTCACTTGCTGACGCATTTTTTGAAATGATGTCCGGATATACCACAACCGGTGCAACGATTTTAACGAATGTCGAGGCCCTGCCCCATGGACTCCTGTTCTGGAGGAGCCAGACGCATCTTCTTGGGGGGATGGGTTTTTTGACCCTGACTCTGATTTTTCTTCCTCATGGGATGAGCTCTGTCCGTGTCTTTCGGGCGGAATCGAGCCCTGGCCAGGTGATTACCAAGGATAAATTCAAGGCACGCAACAAGGACACCCTGGTCTGGCTCTGGGCAGTCTATGTCTTTCTCAATATTTTTCAGGCGGCTCTGTTAGCTGCCCATGGGATGTCAGTTTTTGATTCCTTGTGTCATGCCTTTGGTACGGTTTCAACCTCGGGTTATTCGACCATGAATGAATCTGTCGGCGCTTTTCACAGTGCCTATGTTGACTGGGTGACCATTTTCTTCATGTGTTGCGGAGGTATGACTTTTGTTCTCTTTTATCAGATTGTTAAAGGGGACTGGGAACAGGTGCTGACTAATACGGAATTTCGATGGTATCTCGGTTTTCTCCTGTTTTTCTGTGGAGTGGTATCGCTGATTCTCTACAACAAAAGTGTCTATGGAGATTTTTGGGATTGCCTGCGTTATGGTACATTTCAAGTGGTTTCAATTTTGACCACCACAGGATTTACCACAGCAGATTATGAACTGTGGCCCCAGGCTGCCCAGATGTTTCTGGTTGTCGTCTGTTTTGTCGGTGCCTGTGCAGGTTCAACCACCAGCGGGATCAAAGTCGTCCACTATGTTGTTATCCTGAAATATATGTATTCCTCCATTAAAAGGATTTTTCTTCAGCCCATGTCCGTATCCGCCCTGCGGATCAATGGTCGTCCGGTGGATGCGTCAATTATCGATCTGTCAGTCTGCTATTTTATCGTCAATATCTTTCTCATCCTTTTTGGAGGTTGTGTCATGATCCTTCTAGAAGATATTGATGTTGTTACTTCCATGAGCGCAATTGTAGCGACCCTGATGAATATTGGGCCTGGATTTGGGGCAATAGGGCCCAGTGAAAATTATAGTTTCTTCAGTGATGCCGGCAAATGGTTCCTCTCCTGGAATATGCTGGTGGGGCGGCTTGAAATGTTTTCAGCCCTCGTGATTTTTTTCCCTGCATTTTGGAAAAAATAACGGATTTTAAACAACACGCACACAAGGGAAGTAGATATATGACGCATGTTGGTTTTTTATCAGCAAGATGTACTGTTCCTCACAGGTATTTGAGAAGTATGAGAGCACACTGAAGTTTGTTTGTAAATGGGAGCAAAATTGAGGCCCTTTTTGTTCAGGGTTGAGCTGGAACGAAGTAGGGTAGAGTTGCTCTACTTGTTTCTGAACCTTTAACCGGTTGGAGATTTATGACTGCAGAGAGTAAGATTTTCGTCCTTGATACCAATGTCATTCTTCACGACAGTTCCTGCATTTACAATTTTCAGGAACACGACATCGTCATTCCCATCACCGTTCTGGAGGAGCTTGATAATTTCAAGAAAGGTCAACAGATTATAAATTTCCATGCCAGACAGTTTGTTCGCTCCCTGGATAGCTTGAGTTCTGATAAGCTTTTTAATGGTGGCATGAGGATAGGACCTGACAGCGGTAGAATTGCCATTCGTCTTGAACAAAGAATGCACCCTGATTTAAAGGATACTTTTCCCGGGCAGGATAAGCCGGATCACAGGATACTCAATATCGCCTACTGTATGGCAAAAGCGGATACAGAAAAGAGCTACGTACTGGTCAGTAAAGATGTCAATCTCAGAATGAAGGCCAAATCGGTTGGCCTCATGGCTGAAGATTATACGACCGATCATGTCAGGGATCTTGAGAAAATGTACGGCGGATGTCGGGAGATTGAAGACGTTCCGGCTCAGGGCCTGGATGATATGTATCGTGGTGATGGGATTGTGGCGAAAGCAAACCTAATGGCCGACGATACTCCACTTGTAAATAACGAGTACATTATTTTAAAAAACGGCAAGAAATCGGCCCTGGCTGTCTACAAGAAGAATACAGATACTGTTGAACGTATTCATAAATCCTCAGCCTATGGCATTATTCCAAGAAATGCGGAGCAGTCTTTTGCCCTTAACGCTCTTCTTGATCCCATGACTCCTCTGGTAAGCCTTACCGGAAAAGCGGGTACAGGTAAAACATTGCTGGCTCTTGCAGCAGCACTGGAAGTACGAAAGCACTATCATCAGATCCTGCTGACAAGGCCCATCGTTCCCTTGTCAAATAAGGATATTGGTTATCTTCCAGGAGATATCAATTCAAAGATTAGTCCGTATATGCAGCCTCTCTACGATAATCTGGGAGTGATCAAAGGCCAGTTTTCTGAAAACAGCGATATGTATAGTCGACTTAAACGTATGTTGGAGGATGAAAAGTTAATGATAGAACCTCTGGCCTATATACGTGGCAGAAGTCTGGTTAAAAAGTATATGATCGTCGATGAGGCACAAAATCTTACCCCTCTTGAAGTAAAAACAATTGTCACAAGAGCGGGTGAGGGTACCAAAATTGTTTTCACTGGAGACATAGAACAGATTGACCATCCCTATCTCGATCGAAACTCCAACGGCCTGAGTAGCCTTGTCTACAAGATGCAGGGACAGAAATTGTACGCCCATGTTGATTTGAAAAAAGGAGAACGTTCCGAACTCGCAGACCTTGCCAGCGATTTGTTGTAGGACCTGATTTTAACCTGTCAAGAATGTTCTGTAACTGCACGGCCCACGTTTTTCAAGGTGGGCCTTTTTTGTTATCTCATTGATCGAGCCTGTCAGTGAGTGTAAATTGAGATAATATATCAAAAAAATATCTCATCTTAATTTTGGTTTAGGTATTTCTTGTGATAGAATTCCTTTCGTAAGAACATATAAAAATATGTTTATTTTGGGGGAACTGTCAGAGGGAACAAAAATTATGAAAAAAACACTTCTTAGCCAACTGTGTGTCTGCACGACATGCATTATCACAAGCCTGCCCATTAACCTGAGGGCTCAGGGTGGGGTCGGGGAGAATGAATATATCGACATGGATTTAACCCAGTTGATGAATATCACCATTACCTCGGTGTCGAAAAAACCCCAGAGTCTGGCTGATGCAGCGGCGGCTGTCTATGTCATAAGTGCTGAAGATATTAAGAATTCTGGGGTGACATCTGTGGCCCATGCTCTGGCCATGGCACCGGGCCTGCAAGTCGCTCAGCTCAGTGCTTCTAAATGGTCGATCTCATCCAGGGGGTTTTCTGGCTATACCTCAAATAAGCTCTTGGTCCTGATCGACGGACGTTCCGTTTATACCCCGGTTTACAGTGGTACATTATGGGATGAGAATACTGTTCTGCTTGAAGATGTTGCCCGTATTGAGGTGATCAGGGGGCCCGGAGGCACCCTTTGGGGATCAAATGCGGTGAACGGTGTCATAAATATCATCACCAAAAAAGCAGAAGATACCCAAGGGGTTATGCTCACAGCCGGAGGCGGAACCCAGGAGAGGGTTCTTGGCGCTGCCAGGATAGGTGAAAAATTTGGAGAGTCCACCTATGGCCGCCTCTCTGTATCTTACAATGACAGAGAAGAAAACAGTCTGTATGACGGAGATACGGATGCGGGAGATGGTTGGGAAAGCATGCGGGGGAGTGTACGTCTTGATGGAGAGCCGTCAAAAAAGGTGAAATGGACCCTGCAAAGTGATCTTTATAAAAACAATGAAGATCAATTCATTTCTCCCTACTGGATAACCACGCCACCGTATCTTTCTTCAAAAAATGGTTCTATTGACGATGAAGGTGCAGACATTCTTGGCAAGTATGAATATACATTTAGCCCGGATAAGATACTGACCATCCAGTCGTATTATGACTATACGGACCGCGCAGATGATTTTTATCAACAGACTGTTGATATCTTTGATCTGGATCTGCAGTATCAGATGGGACTTGGGAAAATCAACAGCCTGACCATGGGCAGCGGTTTCAGGCAGACAAGGGCGGATTTTTCTGATACTAATCAAATTGCTTTAACCGACACTACGGATGACCTCTACAGCGCTTTTCTCCAGGATGAAATCACCCTTGTGCCGGAAACCCTCTGGTTTACTCTAGGCACCAAGTGGGAACATAACGATTATACCGGTTCTGAGTGGCAGCCGAGTGCTCGACTTCTCTATAAACCGGCCGTCAATCACTCTCTCTGGACTTCTGTTGCAAGAGCCGTCCGAACCCCGTCCATGGTAGAGGATCAGAGTAAGGTGGTTCTTGCCGTTATTCCAACTGAGATGGGTGTCATACAATCTAGTCTGGTGGGCAATGATGAATTCAGTTCAGAAGAACTCATTGCCTATGAGGCTGGCTACAGGTGGCAGTCCAGTTTGGACTTCTCCCTCGACTTGTCAGTTTTTTATAATGACTATGATGATATCTATACCGTTGCTTTTGAACCTCCGGCAACAGGATATGACCTGACGTTTGTCAACGGGGTTAAAGGTAACTCCCATGGTCTTGAGGCGGTTTTTGACTGGATACCTGTGGACTGGGTTTCATTTCAATTGGTCTATTCCTATCTTGATATGTCCTTTCAAGTTAAAGATGGCTTTGATACACCATCATCAAGAGCTGTCACAGATTTTGTCGAAAATTCCAGCCCTCAGCATCAGGCCTCACTGCGATCGACGTTTAACCTTGGCAAAGACCTGAAATTGAATCTGTGGTTCCGCTATGTTGATGAAATTGTGGTGAGAAACAGTGAAGATATTTTGGGTGGAGGGCTTCCTATAGATGACTATGTTGCCTTTGATGCCAATATCATCTGGTCGGTGTCAGAAAATATCGAGATTATGCTGGCGGGACAAAACCTGTTTGAAGATCGTCAATTACAATATGCATCTGAATATACTACCCCTCCTACGGCAATAGAGCGTGGTTTCTATGGAAAAGTGACCTGGAAATTTTAAAATAATATGGATATTTTTTCTCGAAAATATATAGCCATATTGTTGCTATTGAGTGCTGTCGCTCTTTTGTCCTTCCCTAGAGTTTCGCGGGCTGAAGCACCTGTAGAGGAAAAGGTTAAGGCCGCATTTATTGTCAATTTTGCCCGTTTTATCAGCTGGCCGGAAGAGCTGTTTTCTAACGATACAGACCCGTTTGTAATTTGTACCGTAGGAATGGATACCGAACAAGCGGCCTTTACTGGAATTGAATCGAAAAAAATAAAAGGGCGACCTATCGTTCTCAAAAACCTCACGTCCTTAGATGATAAGAAGCAGATCTGTCATCTGCTCTATGTAAAAGGGGTGAGTCATGAAAAATTACAGGCCTATCTGAAAAAGAGTGAAACGTCTCCGGTTGTAAGTATTTGTGAATCTGATGGTTTTGCGGCACTTGGCGGAACTATAGAGTTTGTTAAAGTGGAAGATCGACTCTCTTTTAAGATTAACAATACCAAGGCAAAAGAACGTCAGCTTCGGGTAAATGCCTCCCTGCTCAACCTTGCGGTGGAGGTGTTTTAGTGAAGGTTTTCCAACGCTGGTTTACCTCACTTACGATCAGAAAAAAACTGCATGTCATCATTCTGCTTTCCTGTTCCATTGCCCTCGTTTTTGCAACTATCGTGGCCCTTGCCAGCCAGAGGTATCTCTTTCGGCAACAACTCACAAGCGAACTGAAAATACTCTCTCAGGTCATAGGAGAAAACAGCCGGGCGGGTGTTATGTTTAAAGACACTCGGGCCCTTGACACAATTCTTGGCTCACTCGCAGAAAAACCAAACGTCCTTCAAGCCTCAATATCCGATGCCGATGATAGTCTGTTGGCCAGCTATCAAAATAAGGCATTTGATTTTGGTGAAGCAAACCCCGACTCTTCCATGCCAGGTGTACAGATTAAAGGGGATAGAGCAACGGTATTGCAGGAACTTTTTCTCGATGGCGATAAAATAGGAACGCTCAGATTCCTGGTCAGTCTGGAGGATTTCAGACAGACCCAGGTGATAATCACCCTGCTGCTGGTCGCCGCCTTTGCCGTAGCACTCATCGTTGCAATGCTTTTTTCCAACAGGCTGCTGGGCTATGTCATTGACCCCATACTCAGCCTCTTTACGACCATGCAGACCATCTCGGAGAAAAAACAATATACCTTACGTACAAAGGTGTTTCACGATGATGAGCTGGGGCAGCTGGCCCGTGGATTCAACTATATGATCGGTGAGATTCAGGAACGTGATGAAGACCTGGAGGATGAGGTTGAAAAAAGAACAAAGGATCTGCTCAAGGCCAAAGAAAAGGCGGAGGCTGCCAGTCAGGCAAAAAGTGAATTCCTGGCCAATATGAGCCATGAAATAAGAACACCGATGAACGCTATCATTGGTATGACCTATCTCGCCCTCCAGACGGACCCGAATCAAAAGCAGCAAAAGTTCCTGCTGACAGTGAAGCATTCTGCAGATAATCTTTTGGGGATTTTAAATGATATTCTCGATTTCTCAAAAATTGAGGCGGGACAGCTTCAGCTCAATTCACAACCCTTTCTTCTTGATCAGGTTATAGAATCCGTCTTTTCGACCATGCACATGCTGGCATTGGAAAAAAATATCAACTTAATATACACCGAAGGAGCTCAGCTGCACAAAGCCTATATCGGTGATGATCTGCGTTTGCGTCAGATACTGTTTAATCTTATTGGAAATGCGATCAAATTTACCCATAAAGGCTCTGTCACTGTTCATCTGGAGAGCAGCAGTGAACAGAATGAACAGGGGCTGCTTGAACTTTCTGTGGATGTTGAGGATACAGGTATCGGTATTAAACCAGACAAGCTTGAGTCCATTTTTAATAGCTTTGAACAGGCAGATAACAGTTATATCCGGGAGTATGGGGGCACAGGGCTGGGGCTGGCCATAAGCAGGCAACTTACCGCCCTTATGGGTGGTGAGATGACTGTCCGGAGTGAATATGGAGTGGGCTCTGTTTTCTCTTTTTCAATCATGTTAAAACCCTGTGAGTCAGGCGATGTGGAGGAGATTCACCGTTATCAGAAAAGTCACAGCCTGGGAATGCAGAAGTTACGTATTCTTATTGCTGATGATAACGAGGTGAACAGGGACCTCGCCCGTATGGTTCTTGAAAAAGATCACGAGATTGACACATGTGTAAATGGTGTGGAGGTGCTGCGCAATCTTTGTTCTTCCACATATGATGTTGTGTTGATGGATGTACAGATGCCTCTGATGGATGGGTTGACCGCTACTCGGATCATCCGTCGTCTCGAGCAGGGGGATGTTCCCGATCTTATGGATTTCAGAGATATTCTCTTGCCGCTCAAGGAGCGGCTGGCTGGAAAATATCTGCCGGTTATTGCAATGACCGCCCATGCCATGGCCGGAGATCAGGATCTGTGTCTGGCGTCGGGGATGGATGGATACGTGACGAAACCATTTCAGGTTAGCCAGCTCTATGCTGCCCTGCAAGCGGTTCATGTTCTGGATCATGTCCCAGGTAATATGCACCTTGGTGCTGGCAAAAGACCCCATGTTGAGCACACCCCGGTTGAAAATACCAAAACGGTTGTCTGTATGTCCTCCCGGGAGATTACCGACTACCTGCAAGTTTATACCGGACTGAATCCGCTGCAGGCAGATAGGTGCTGGGGTAAAGCGCAACAGCAGATCGTAGAGATCCTCAACAGATTGAAAGGCTATTATGATTCGGGTGAGGTCGTTCGCTTTCGAGCTGACGCCCATTTGGTCAAAGGGCTGTTTTTACAATGTGGTCTTGGTGATTGTGCGGCTATGGCTCAAGACTTATATGATTTTGATCTGAACGATCAGGACAGGGAGCTGATACTGGATAATCTTCACCAAATGAACGAGAGGATGAGAGCACTTACAGATGAGTTGTCCTCTGTAGATCCTCCAATATCTGAAAAAACTGCTCCTGAAAAACGGCAGAAACCAGCCACAGATAATAAAAAATATCTCCTGATTTTGGAAGATAACCAAGTTATTCAGGATGTCGTAACAAAAATGTGTTCCATGTTGGGGTATGAGGTTGAATCGACAACAGATGGCGCAGCGACTGTAGAGGCATATCGCAGGCAGATGGCAACAGCCAGACCGTTTCACTGTGTTTTTCTTGACCTGCACATCCCGGAAGGCATGGGGGGGAGGGAGGCTGCAGAGAAGATTCTTGCGATGGATGGGCAGGCAAAACTCATTGTTTGCAGTGGAAACGCTGGAGACCCCATTATGCAGGCCTATCAGGACTTTGGTTTTAGTGCGTATCTAAATAAGCCCTACTCCTTTGACCAGTTGAAAAAACTGTTCGGCAGGCTCAACTCCTGAAAGAGGTTGCTTATTACCTAAGAAATTCATTCCAAGTCTGGGCTTATCTCTTTCTTATCATGAATGAATTTCGTGAAGCGACTTCTCCCATTTATCGGGGGGAGCCCAATCGGTTGCAGGTCCAGGATTTTTGGATAGTTGCAGACTGCTTATGTTATAAATTTTCTACACTTATCTGACCTTTTTCCACAATATTCATTGTCGGCATCAGGGTTCCCATATCCAGTTTTGCTCGAAAGGTATAGCCAAAACTGCTTGTTGGCTGAACCAGAAGTGAGCGGATAAGCTCTTGCCCCGCCGAGCAGATCAACTGTGGCCTCGATGGAGATATCTCCTTCTCCATAACCTCGTATCTTCGGCAGATCATTGGCAACCCCGGCAAGCACTTTGTGTCCTTCAATTGAGACAGTGTAGTATAACCCTTCAATCTTGAGCGATTCCCGGTTGGGATTGATGATATGCAGGCCGATTGCAAATTTGGGGATGAGCCCATCGCCTGGCATCAGCTGAAAGGTTTTCAGACCGACTGTTGGTTTCTCTTTATAGGGGACAAAGGAAGCGCAGCTGCTGATAAAGAGAAAGAGACAGATCAGGGGTATAATCCTTATGAATTTTAGAGGTACGACTCCATTCATGGTTTTCTCCAATGGATATGGGGAGTGTTCTGTACAGTTTGCCGTGAGACCCAGTATTTAAGAAATAAAGAGTTTTCTCACATCTTTTAGCGCCTTTGAGGGGCAAACGACAATGACGGGTTCATCCGCCTGAATATGAGTGTCCCCGACTGCAATTTGCCACCTGGAATTCCTGTAGATTGACCCGATGATGAGTTTATCTTGATAAAATTTATCCAGTTTGGAAAGTGGTTTTTTGGTAATAGGGGATTTGTTTGCCGCGACCAGTTCCACGACTTCTGTATCAAAGCCATGGAGATGTGCAACTGACAGAAACTCACTTCTGCGGATAAATTTAACGATCTCGTTGGCGGCCATCACTTTTTTATTCAGAGCAATGTCTGAGCCAATTGTTGCGGCGAGGACGAGGTAGTCCTCTTTGCTAACCAGAGCGATGGTTTTACATATTTTCTGATTCTCGCTGGACGTATTTTTCTGGCAGATATGTTTTGCCAGAAGACAGGTCATAATGTTGGTTTCGTTTTCTCCTGTGGTTGCCACAAAGGTGTCCATGTCCAGAAGACCCGCCTGGATGAGGATGTCTCCATCGGAGCCATCACCGTGCAGGACATCGGTGTGGGCAAGACTCAATGAGAGTTCCTGGGCTGTTATTTCGTCCTTTTCAACGAGGCGTACGGAAACAGATTTTTCCAGCAATTCAGCGACCCTTGAGCCAACAAGGCCACCGCCCAGCAGCATGACCCGCTGCTGGCGCTTTTTTTTCATTCCGGTCACTTCCATTAACCGGGGGAGATGCTCGTTTGCGGCCATGATAAAGATATGGTCGTCTTCATGGATGATCTCGCCTCCGCGGGGGATAATTGTGGTAATTCCCCTGGCAATGGCAATAACCCTGAAAGGAAAATCATTATAGAGGGCCGCGATTTCCTGCAGAGTCCGGTTTGCCAGTGGAGACGATCTACCAACGTCGGTTGCCAGCAGTTGGATCTCGCCCTGGGCGATATCGATGATCTCGTTACTGGAATTTATCTGGATGAGACGTACAGTTTCCTGGGCGACCAGTTCCTCTGGATGGATAAGCAGATCGAGCTTGAGATCTTTGGCGGTGAGGAGAGAGTCGTTGTTACCAAATTCCAGGGAGCGTACCCTGGCAATTTTCTTTTTGATGCCGAAACGGTCTGCAATCGAGGCAGCCATCATGTTTACCGCATCATTGTCTGTAACAGCGATGAGATAGTCCATCTTATCAGCCCCAGCCTCTCTCCAGCAGTTGATACTCATTGCGTTACCTTGAATGAGACGTGCATCAATCTGACCGTCGGCCTGCTGAATGAGCTTGGGGTCGGCTTCAATTATTGTGACGGCATATTCTTCATGGATCAGGCGTTTAGCAAGGTAAAAACCAACGCCTCCAAGACCCAGTATGAGAATATTTTCAGCCGCGGCTAGTTTTTTGCGAAACATGGTCACTCCATCTGTAGGTGTTTACAGACTGAGATAAAGTTATTCTGCTCTCCTGTTGTGTTTCTCAGGCTCGAAGAGTAATGAGAATTGCTGGAGAAATCAACAGGTAAAAAATGCCGAAAAGCAGGGAGTAGGTTGTAGACATGATTACGGTTTTCTTGTGGGTTAGATCGTGATCTTGTTACAGATCATTGTTGGCTGGATGATAGTGAACAAAGACCCTTCGCATATAGTCAATATCCTCCAGAAGGGTTTCCTCAACCCGGGTTGCAATGTCATCCCCTTCTGCAACGGTAAGATCACCGGATACCCCGATCGTGATGTTTACGACCATATAGAGGCCAAAACGGTGACCGGAAATCTCTTCAACTTCCTTGACTTCGGGAATCTTTTCCAGAGACCTGCTGATTTCTGCTGTGAGTTCCTGACCAGGCAGGGTGTTCATGAGATCAGCTGCAGAATCCTTGATGATTTCAACCCCGGTGGTCAGGATAATGACGGAGACAATGCCTCCGGCCAGGGGATCAACCCAGATGTAGCCGATCTGGCTAAAGACAATGCCGACAGTGGCCGCAAGTGCTGAAAAAATATCATTACGATGATCTGCCGCAAGTGCGAGGAGGACGTTACTTTTGGTCTGTTGACCGATTTTTTTTGTCCATATGGAAAGCCAGATTTTCAGAAGTACCGTGAAAAGAGCAATCCATAGTGTTAGTTGGGTAGCGCCTGTAAAATCATTCGGCTGGTTTAACAGCTCGTAGACATTATTGATTGAGGCCCAGAAGATGGAAATCGCAGTGGTGATAACAAAAGCACCGACCACGACTGCTGCAATAGACTCTAACCGGTCATGACCATAGGGGTGTTCATCGTCGGCAGGTTTTCCTGACAGGCGCATAAAGACGTTGACGACGATACCGTATGCCACATCGGAGGTCGAATTTATGCCATCGGCCAGAAGAGCGGGACTGTTGCCGAAAATTCCGACGCTGGTTTTAAGGATGGCCAGAAGTGCATTTGCTCCAAGGCCGACATTGACGGCAAAGATGCCTTTTTGCTGCCGTTTTTTTGTTTTCATGTAAGGCGGGGCCGTATTCAGTTTTTATTTTCCAGGTGCCAGGTGTCTTTTAAATACCTTATGCCTGCATGGTTGGTGAGATCAAGTTGTATCGGGGTGACTGAGACGTTACCCTGGGCAAAGACGTGGACGTCGGTATCCTGTTCTGGATCAGCAAGCGGGGTCCCTCCGCCTATCCAGTAGCGCTTGGTCCCCCATGGGTCGAGGGTTTCCTGAATGGCATTTTGCCACAGCCTTCTTCCCTGTCTGGTAACGAGCAGTTTCTTGAAGTCTTCTCCGCTGGGAACGTTGATATTGAGAAGGGTCTGCTCGGGCAGTGCGTTGCTGAGCACCTTTTGTGCCATACAGGCCGCAACCTTCATGGCAGCACGATAATCAAGAGGATGTTTTCCTCCAACGGATATGGCAATGGATGGAATACCATACATGGTGGCTTCGATGGCGGCTGAAACCGTTCCCGAATAGGAAATATCATCTCCGAGATTGGCGCCGGCATTGATACCTGAAACGAGGAGATCCGGTGGGGATTCAAGAATTTTTTTCAGGCCAATAGCAACACAGTCGGTTGGCGTACCATCTACGGTGAAGGTATGGGGGCCGCGTTTATGTACTTTTAGTGGGCGGTGCATGGTGAGGGAATGGGAAACCGCAGAATTATCACGGTCAGGGGCAATGACAATGGTCTCCCCCAGGGGCTGCAATGCTGTCCGCAGGGCTTCAAGGCCTGGACTGTTGATTCCATCGTCGTTGGTTATCAGAATGGTCGTCATAATCTATTTGCGAAGCAAAATTTCCTTTTCCACTATGTTCCAGAAAGAGCGGACGAGGCGGTGGTTCTGGTTTTGAACCAGTACACAGGCACCAACGACAAAAGGTTTAAGAGCAGGGCTTGTTGTAAGCAGAGTGACCTCATTTTTGAGACCACTCTTTTCAAGAACCAGTTGCGGCACAATACCAATACCTGTTCCCATTGCCACCATGGCGATTATTGCCTCATTTCCGGCAATCTGGGAATATATGTAGGGACGAATTCCTTTTTCGGCAAACCATCGCTCAACTCTGGTTCGGCTCAGTCCTTTTGCTGGAAGGATGAGAGGTGTCTTTTCCCAGTCTACACCATCGCTATTATAACATACAGTCTCTGGGAAGAATTTGGGATAGATAAAGAGCAGAGGCGTTTCTGTCAGTTCGAGAAATTCTATTTCAGGGAAATATTGTTCGGGAAGGGCCGCGATTGCAATGTCTACCTCCCTGGTCCGTAATTTGTTCAAGGCATTGGCAGCATCACCTGTTTGTACATGAAGCATCACATGGGGATGAGTGCGTCTGTATGTTTTGAATATTTTAGGTAAAATCGAGAGAATGGCAGTAATAGAGCAGTAAAGACTCAGTTCACCCCGCAGGACGGTGTCACTTTTCAGATTATTCTGAAACAGCTGATAACGGCTGATGGTCTCATCACAGTACTCTTTAAAAAGCCTTCCGGCTGGCGTGAGATTTACCGAGCGGTTGTTACGAAAAAAAAGAGGTTCACCTATTTCGTTCTCCATACGCTGGATTGTTCTGGTGAGACCAGATGGGGTAATGTTGCATTCTACTGCACTTTTGCCAAAATGGAGAGAGGTTGCCAGATGTCTGAAAAGTTCGAGTTCTCTGATATTCATAGAAAAACAGCTCTGCTAGGATTGTAAAGAGTCTCCAGGTGATTACCCTTTGCGTTCATTCATGAACTGGGGATTGGCTCCTTTGTGGCTCAGTGTTGCACTTTAAGCAACACAATATCACGAATAAATCACTTGACGCAACAGGACTTTCCCAATATATCAAATGTGGGCTTACCATCAATCAATATTGATTACGAAAAATTATACAGATTCAGGGAGATAAAAATGGGAACTAACTATTTTAATACCTTGCCACTGCGCAAGCAGATTGAGCAACTTTCCAAATGTCGTTTCATGGATATATCCGAGTTCAACGGGGTTGATTATCTCAAGGGTAAAAAAGTTGTTATTGTCGGTTGCGGTGCTCAGGGGCTGAACCAGGGACTCAATCTTCGTGACAGTGGTCTTGATGTCTCCTATGCTTTAAGACAGGCTGCAATTGATGAAAAACGCCAATCCTACAAAAATGCCACTGCAAATAATTTCAAGGTCGGTGCCTATGAAGAGCTCATTCCGGTTGCTGATCTTGTGATCAATCTGACTCCGGATAAACAGCACACCAACGTGGTTTCAACTGTTATGCCCCTCATGAAAAAAGGTGCATGCCTCTCTTATTCACACGGTTTTAATATAGTGGAAGAAGGTATGACCGTCCGCAAAGATTTGACCGTTATCATGGTTGCACCAAAAGCACCAGGAACTGAGGTCCGTGAAGAGTATAAACGTGGGTTTGGGGTACCGACCCTGATTGCGGTACATGCTGAAAATGATCCAAATGGTGACGGCTGGGATATCGCTAAAGCGTATTGTTGCGCCACTGGTGGTCATAAAGCTGGTGTTCTCGAATCTTCATTTGTGGCAGAGGTAAAATCCGACCTGATGGGTGAGCAGACCATCCTCTGTGGAATGCTGCAGACCGGCTCCATCCTCTGTTTTAATAAAATGGTGGAAAACGGTATCGATGCCGGCTATGCCTCTAAACTCGTTCAGTATGGCTGGGAAGTTATTACCGAATCGCTGAAACTTGGTGGCATCACCGCTATGATGGACCGCCTTTCCAATCCTGCCAAGGTTCGTGCATTTATCCTTGCAGAAGAACTCAAAGATATTCTTGCACCACTTTTTGAAAAGCATATGGACGATATCGCTTCCGGTCATTTTTCAAAAACAATGATGGAAGATTGGGCAAATGACGATGCCAATCTATTGAAGTGGCGTAAGGAAACCGGTGAGACAGCTTTTGAAAACACAGCTTCCGCTGATGTCGAAATCAGCGAACAGGAATACTACGATAAAGGTATTCTGATGGTTGCCATGATTAAGGCAGGAGTTGAGCTGGCTTTTGATACCATGGTGGATTGCGGGATCAAAGAGGAGTCTGCCTACTATGAGTCTCTTCATGAAACCCCACTTATCGCCAATACCGTTGCAAGAAAAAAATTATATGAGATGAATGTTGTTATCTCTGATACTGCAGAATATGGTAACTACCTTTTTTCCCATGCTGCGGTACCTCTGCTTGCTGATTTTATGAAAGCGGTTGATGTGGATGTGATTGGAAATGGACTGGATGTTAAAGATAATGGTGTAGATAATCTTGATCTCATTCAGATCAATGAATCGATTCGTTACTCTCTTATTGAGGAAGTGGGCGCGGAGCTTCGCAGTCACATGAGTGCCATGAAGCCCATTATGTAATAAAATTAGGTCTTTCAATCTCAATGGGGTGTATAAAAGTTCAGGCTTTTATACACCCCATTTTTGTTGGCAGAGCATGAAAGTTCGTTTGTAATAAGGATTATTAGGTATTGTTAGGTTTTTTCTTGAAATATTAGCAGAGTCGTCTATTTTGATTTCGTAGCAACGCGAGTGTTCGGAGGGCGTCACAAATTTCATGTGTCGCTGAGTAGGTTAAATTCCACATACCCAATAAGGAGTCGTTATGAAAATCTTCAATTTCTGTATTGCGCTGCTTTTTGCGTTATCACTTTGTATCTCTGTACCGGTAAGCAGTGTCGCAGCGTCAGCGGTAGACAAAGCCAGCAAAACTACCACTCAATCGACAAAGTCGATGAAAGATGCCGTTACGGCAGTAAATGTCAATACCGCAGACGAAGAGATGCTGACCCAGTTACCAGGGGTTGGCCCAGCCACCGCTAGTGCCATAGTAAAATATCGTAAAGCAAATGGTAATTTTAAATCGGCTAATGACTTGTTGAATGTAAAGGGAATAGGTGAGAAAACCCTCGCGAAAATGAAGCCTTTTCTTAACTTTTGAGTTCAGAAAGGGATACTGAAAATATGTTAATTTATAATTAAGACAATAATTTCAAATTGTTGATCAAACGAGTATCGCCGATAGGTTTTGCAGAGGAATATTCTACAATTGCCACAACCATAATGATGGTTGTGGCAATTGTAGGTCCAGGTTTTCTGCGATAACCTACTTATTTACCACCGGATATTTATTTCGGTACCAGTCTCTCCATCCGCCTTTGAGTGCATACACATTTTCATAGCCCTGATCGATAAGCTTTTGTGCCATCCTGGCACTTGTATACTCATTGGGTCAGGCGCAATAAAAAACAAAGGTGTTCTCTTTGGGAAGTGTTTCAACAGCCGACAGGTCCTGGCCATCCACTCGAATAGCATCCTGAATTTTAAATTCACTGGTGGTCCAGTCTCGCCCTGTTCGTACGTCTATGATGACAAGTTTGTCTGACCCAAGCAGTGCCTTTAATTCATCTTTGTCCATTATTGCAACATCAGCCGCGACAAGAGGTGTGGCTAAAAAGAGTGAAAAAACGATAAGTAGTGAGATTATTCTTTTCATAAATCGTCTCCTTATTAAGAGGTTTTCCGGTTGAATTTCTTGCTCAGAACAGACATGACAGCCGCCAAAAGCGAACCGAGTCCCAACGCAAGAGTGATAAAAATAAGAAGTGAGGTGGAATCATTATAGGTAATGACGAAGTAGATAAAGGCCATAAAGAATATGCAACTTGTCATATAGCAAAAGATAGTTGTGATAGAAAAGGTACTGTGGTTGCCTCGGACCCTCAAGACTGTCTCAATTCCTGTATTGAGCAACCACAGGAGTAACGCACCGTAGATATAATGTTCAAGATGCTGTTCTCCTGCCAGCCCGGTGGCCATGCAAACGGCAATAGCAGCGGAAAAAATGGCAGCCATGGCACGTCTGGTCATCTGAGGTTTCGTTACAAAAAGGGAAGAAAACTCTCCCATGAGCTGTGTATGAGTGCTGGTTGCAAGATGGAGAAAATAGTTCACAACAGCACAGGTGCCGCTTATTGTAGCAATTCCTATAATTATTCGGCCTTCCTGCCCGAGAATTTCGCGACCAACAAGAATGTATGGGATTGTGGAAGAAGCCAGTTTTGCATGAGGTATGTAGCTCATGGCAACCGTCTGCCAGAGAATGAGGAGGCTGGTTGCTCCGCAGAAAATGAAAAACAGCTGGAGGGAGGTCAGTTGTCTCTTTTGTGGCTGGAGGCCACCAAGAAAAAAAAGGAGTCCACCAAAAAAAAGAGAGATCAGGTGCTGTGATTGCGGGAGGGGGTGATCCATCTGCACTGTTTTATCTAAATGACCTCCACCTGTGAATAACCCTGACAAGATAATAATGCTGAGGCAGGTCACTGTCAGAAGGGTGAAAATTTGCTGTGATCTCTCAACCGCAGTGTTGCCTGCAAGGTGAAGTATAAGTAAAGCCGCCAGTAGAATCGCGCTGAAGGCAAAATTGGGAAACCAGTACAGAAAGGTTTCATTAAACGTAAAACCGGCGGTCACGAGTACTCCCGTAGGGATAAAAATGACCAGTGCCGTTTTTGCGGCCAGGTCAGTACCAGCCTGCAGAATGAGGATAATCCTGATTGCTGGCCTTGTTACGGGAAGTCGTTGTACGAGAGCAGCTGTACAATAGCAAAGAGTTGCCGCTGCAGCCAGAGCAGGGGGGGCCAACCACCCGCCGGTGCCAGCTGCTCTGCTGACAATCACCAGTGACTCGGGGCTGACCAGCCAGCTGAGATACATAGCTGCTGTGATGAAAAAGTAATTACCCATGACCCTCATCTGCATCCCTTAACATTTTGACCGCCTTAATCTTGACTCAAATATCAAATCAATCAAGATTACCCCTGGGGGAATGTCTCTCCAGAAAAAGTCTGTTTCACCTCACAATTTCTGGTCCTCAAAATTGTACCTTTGCAATAGCTGTCACCTTCCTGGGGCCGCACAAAAAATTCGCCTCAATGGGGACAAAACGTCAAGATCTCTTGAGGGACAACATCATTGCTCCTTACAGTTTATACTAAGAGCAGATGAGAGAGTTACAAGAGTAACACAAAGGTGGGCAGAGTCAGACAGGCAGGTGGTCTGTGATAAATTGCAGATAGGAATGATCAGTACCACAACAGCCGCCGAGAATTTTCAGGCCAAAGTTTCTGTGGAGATAAAGCATATTTTCCCCCCAGTCCTGAACGGGGTTCTGCTGCAGGGTAGACGAACCATCGAGTTGTTGATGAGTTTTGGATGAGGCATTAGCCTGTATCCCAAGAAGACGTTGAAAAAGTTCTGCAGGCTGCGTCTCCGCTCTTAGAAATGTTGGGTAGACACAGTTAATCATATATCCGGCAGGAGGCCGTGAAACTCCATTGTCGATGGTTTGAATTCCCTGCCAGAGAGGCGTCCCGTCGAGGATGTTGCCGTCATCCCCAATAACAAAACTGATGATATAGGGAGTTTGCGTTGAGGAAAGGACATCTGCCATACCCAGGGCTTCATTCACTGCCGGCATGGTCTGGGCGGTAATGACGGATATACCGGTATTGATGAGTTGTTGAATCTGCCAGGAATGAAAACGGGCTGACTCTGTTCGGCTAAGCCCTTCCCTGGGCGAATAGCAATCGTTTTTGGGGGCAAGTAGAGCCCCCGTGATAACGGGCGAGTTGGGGTGCTGCCAGGAGGTTGCCAGACCTCTAATAAATCCCACAGCGTCAGAATTTATAGTAGGGCTGGCACCCGCTTGTACTGTCTGTTGTTGATCAAGTCGCCAGGTTGGTGCGCACAGGAGGATAGGTAGCCTGGCCTGCAGGGCGACATTTCGGTAGCTGTAATATATTTTTTCCAGTTCAACTCTTCCGGCTACATCGTAAATAAGAGGAGTAAGAAACAGGAGGGGGTGTAGCTCAATGTGTGGCAGTCTGCGCAGACGTTCGGTTATAGCACACTCTGTCAAGATGAGTGGAAAGTCGGATATGTATTGTTGAAAAAGCATATTAAATCTTTGTAAAGTTTGCCAGGGAGATGGGGTGAGCCATTAATTTTTCCCAGTAGAATATCTACAAAAACAGGATGATGCAATACCTTGTTAAAAGGGAGTATGTTACTTGGGTTAAGTCGGTGTTTGACAAAAAATAACGGCATCACCCGTAAAGCCATGACAAACAGCCTTACATGTAATGCCGATTCTAGGAGAGACCTGTATGATCTTGACGACGCGTAAGAAAATTAGAGCAGCTCTGGATATTGGAGAGCTCCATTGTCGGCATCTTCCAGCAGGTCGTTAATCTCGACAATTTGTTTGTAGTTTGGTTTGACGAATGCCACTCCGACTATCAGTTCGAATCTGTTTTTGATCTCCTGGTCGCCGCTTCTGGTTTCCCAGATTTTTGTTACCTGCAGATCTTTGACATGTGATCCGCGGGCGTCAAGAATGTCCATTGTCCACTGCTCGTTAAATTTGTGTGGATAAAGACAACCGAAGGACAGACCCCTGTGGTTGATTTCAAAGATTTGACCTGTTCCCCATTTCGTCACGGCAAGAAGATGTGCTATGTGAAGTCTTTCGTAGTGTCGTTGCTCTGGAATATATTGTGGGGATATATGCCCCTGCACAGTTAAGGTATTCATGGTGTCTCCCAATTAGGCTAGCAGGTTAACTCTTTGGCGTTTTTATCATGGAGCTTTGGCCCCTGATTCCAGACATCGAATGGGCAGTGGCTGGCAAATTCTCTACCAAGACCAATGGGATCCGAGCTATTGTAGAGTAGAAAAGTTTGCAGCATTTCAAAAGTTTCATGGTTCATCTGGGTGAACTGAAACGCAGTGCCACAGTAATCTTGCCTACTTTTCCGCGCCGTACAATCGAGAACTATGGACTCAGTCTCTAACCAGCGCCCTTTTATAGAGAGTTGACAGGCCTCAAATGGGTAGAACTGAAGTTTTCCGAGGACATATATGCCGGAGAGACTGATATCTTTTGTTCGCAGTCCCTCGACAACCTTGTCTTCAAAATAAATTTTCGCACTGGCAGAAAGGTGGATTCTCTCATATTGTCGTCTGTAAATATGAGTCTTCATGTTGCCTCCTTTGTGATCAAGGTGTTTGTTTTCTCCCCCTTGTCCAATATCAATGCGCCATATCTCTAGATCGTATTAAGCAAAGAAAATGCCATTTTCTATTTTGTCGTTTTTTCAGTGTGTTAGGGTAAATAAATGGAGAGCAGGCCAAGAAAAGAACAATAATTTGCCCACCTACAGAGGAAAAGAGTAAAATTTGCACATCAAAGAATGAACGGAGACTTACGTCAAGAGAGGACAAATCACCCATTGGAAGAGGGTGATTTGTCAGATGAAGCAGGTTAGTCGATGGTTTCCATCTCTCTGCCACAGCACAGAGGTACAGGATCATTTACTTTTACTTTCATGTATTTATTACAGGTATGGCAGTAGTAGGTGTTGTCCTGGGGAGCTTTGTGTTCACTGGAGTAGATGGTGGCTCCACCTTTAACCCCTTCAATGTTAAACCTGGCCAGTGAATCAATGCCTGGAACAAATTGTCCCATAGGCACAAGTTTTTTGTTGTTGCCGTAGCAATCGATAATGATTTTCCATAGTACATCTAAGGATGCTGTTTCTTGATCTGATTCAGGTGTAATTTCAACAACATTTCTATCTACTGAGATTTTCATTTTCCGCTCCTGTAAGTTATACAGCCGTTTATAAAATCAGTAAAAACAAAAAATTGCAGCGTTTAGTCAGCTTTCCAAAAATCTTCTTTCTCCGCCCCGCATTTAGGGCAAACCCAATCAGCTGGTACTTTTTCCCAGGGTGTTCCGGGATCTACACCATTCTCGTAATCGCCTTCTTCGGGGTCATAAATGTACCCACATGGACATTCCCATTTTTGCATTATGCTCTCCTTGTTTGTTTGGATGTGAAACGAACAGCTCTATGTTAATAATAATGATAGTTATGGTCAATAATCTTCCTGCACTGGTGCAAAGAAGATCGCCTGTTCGTTAAAATACTCTATTTTGGTATAATTGGATTACAATTTTTAATGGTTACCTTTCCCTGGAGGAGATTTCCCTTAGAATATTCACTGAAAATACATGAGTTCGTTGCCGGATCATAATTTTCAACCCAGAGATTATCATCCTTCCATGTGGCGCTAATATGGTAATGGCCCGCAGGAACTTCTATTTTCATTACGCCGCCGTAGTTTTTTACAAAAACCTGCTGCAATCTGAAATAATAGGTACTCCAGCCTATTGCAAGGATCACCACGGAGGTGATAATGCCTGTCTTCCATTGATTGGTTTTGGCACAGACTCCAAAAACAAGAAGAGCCGCAAGGATAATACCTGCCCAGTAAATGTAAGTGATCATATGTCAGTCCTTTATAAGAGTATGGGAATATACAAAATACCTTGAGAGAATATGTTATTGCTCTTCCAGTCGAATCCAGAAAATTCCGATTGTTTTGTCGTTATGGATTGCGTTCACAGGGTAGCGAAGGCCTTGTTTATCTTCGGAGTATCTCTTCCAGAGATCCTGCTCCGGATAGACAGCAAAATTAATGTCATTGCCGTCATTGTTGGATTTTGGAGGTGCAAATCCTTTGAGATTGGCGAGAATATCGCTGTCAAGAAGAGGAATATTGCTTTGCACACCTTTTATAATGAGTGCTTTGTCCCGAGGGACAACCAGCTCTTCACCTTCTTTGACGCTCATGAACTGGCCATTGAGGTTCACAAGCAGTTTTTCTGCACGCAACGAACCAATGGGAACAGCAGCGCTATCAGAGGCGGAAACTTTCTGTTGCCTACCCTCTGAAGCAGTAGTCTTCAAAGTATTATCTGAAGGTTGAGAAGAGGTCTCTTCTTTTATCTTAATATCGACATAGCCGCACGTTTCTGCATCTTTGCGGATAAGCACCTTGGTTGCCTGTGCTATGCGAAATGGCAGTTTTGTGTCGTTGTAACTTCCCATATCAACAAAGTCAGCGGCCAAGCCACGATCAAAATTTGCAATAATGTCGGTAATTATAACCTCATCACCCGGAGAAACAGTGATTTCGGAACCATTTGGAACCGCATAGGGCAGACCACTGTTAATCTTCACCAGTATATAATCGAGCTCTGTTTTTTCAGTGAGCAGGCCGGGGCTGTCAGGGATAATATCGAATTCAGTCATAAAGGAATTGACCACAAGCTTTTGCAGATTGACTTTTTCGCTGTTGGATTTGATGGATTTTGAAGTTTCAATGCCAAAAGCGGGAATATTTGCCTGGGTCAGTGCGTAGTAGGAAGCAGAATTTCGTTGCTCAAGATGGGTTGTTGTATCTGAGATGGTATTGTGGTTATTTGCTTTAAACTGGTAACGCGGCTCTTCGATTTGAGGGTTGACCCGGCCAATGACACGAAGCGCAATGTCTTCAAGGTTGATGGTTTTCCCCTCTGCGCTGAGATACCTGTCTGCATCAAATATGACAGATTGTCCGAATCTTTGCGGGTTTTCTATCTCGCTGATATAGTCTGGGCTGTAAAAGCCTGAGCCCTCATGAAGATTTAATAGACAGTCTGCTTCACCGATGAGCCCTTTTAAGATAGAGACGATCTCCTGCTCCAGATTTTTATGGTCTTTATCTTTTTCTCCAAATTTCCGGTTCATATCTCCGGTCAGGCCGTTTCGCTGGTTGAGGAGAATGGAGTAGAAATTGGCCCGTGGAACGACAATGAGGTTGCCCTGTTTCAGAGTGATATCAGCATAGAGATCTGCAGTGAGATAGCCGCCTGGTTCGTCACCTTGAATTCCTCCAATAACCAGGATAGTCTTTCCCGGTTTTTTCCCATATATCCGAAAAACGTGTAGTTCGTGCTCTGTATTTGCCAGATACACATCGTGAAGACTTTGGTGACTGACCCCCCGGGCATGAGCTGCAAAGCTTATGAGAAAAAGACCGGTAAAGAGTACAGCATGTTGAAGCAAGGTATTTATTTTCATTTAACGAGTGTGCCTTTTTGAGATAAAATCAAGGACTGTGAACTACATATACTCTTTTTCAATCATCCACTTTCCATCCTCCATCACAAGTTGGAGGGTTTTCGTTCCGCTGGTTTGATAACGATCGGATTTATACTTTTGAAAAAAGGAAACTTTTGCCTTCTTGTTTGTTCTTTCAACAACTATATTATCGATGCCGACCTGAATGTATTGATATTTCTGGCTGAGGTAGGTTTTCTTTTGTCTCCAGCCGTTTTTATTCAGGCCACTACTTCGAAAGTTGTTACTGTAACAACTCATGTAGGTTTTCATATCTTTTTGAGCCCACGACTTTCTCCATTTTTCAACAAAATCGATTATTTCTCCACCTTTTGTGATGGTGGCAATGGCGCGTTTCGGCAAAGGTGGAACCATAACAACTTCCGCTGGTGGAGCTGCAGCTACTTTAGGTGGCGGAGCTGCAACCACTTTAGGTGGCGGGGCTACAACTACTTCTGGTGGTGGGGCTGCCAGAGCTTCTTTCACCAGAGTATTCTTGTATTTTTTTGGATGGATAGCAAGAAGATCAGGTATCATGTCCTGTTTATGCGTTGAATACAAGGTTCTCCAGTTTTTGGCAGGGGATGGTGTGAGAAATACCTGTTTGTCATACTTGTATTGAAGAGAATTTGCATCATATTCATCGTATCTGATCCAGGCCATGGCCTGGGAGCCAACTTTGAGAAAGTTGAGTTTTTCTATCTGCTCCGGTTTGATCGGTTGGTTGGCCAGCCCCAGTGTTTCCATGATGGTGTTAAAGGTTGAATCACCATAAGAAAGGGCAAAATTTTGCTGTTTGAGCTGTTCCTCCATGATTTCAACGATAATGACAGGGACGGTGTCGACCGCCAGATAGGGCGCCAGTTGTTCAAGGTCCCTGTTGTTGAGAGTGATACAGCCATTAGAACTGTATGGTATCAGGGTTTTGTTGGTTCCATGGATAAAAATACCGTCGCCATTATGTCCGGCATATTCGTCAAAAATGTTGGGATAATTGAGATGGAAGGCACGGCTGCCGAAAACGGTTATTTCATTGTCCTGAAATATTTCGGTTATGAAATAGATGCCTTCCGGGGTCTTTGTGTCTCCGCTTTCGCTTTTGGTTCCTGGAGTTTCTCCGGTGGCGCATGACCATGTGTTAATCAGGGAAAGAGATTCTCCCTGTTCAAACAGCATCAGCTTCTGGGTTGCTTTTTCAACAATGATAAAAGGTGTCGGTGAATGATCTACATACAGATACAGTTGAATTCCCGGGGTGTTACTGGGAGGCAGACCACCATAAGCTATGGATATGAGACCGAGGATTACAATAGAAGCTATCGTTAAAAAATGGGTAAAACGTTTTATCATAATATATGGAAAAACAGTCGGTTGGACTGTTGTCTATGGAATGACGGATAAGCTATAAATTAGCGAATGTTTCTTCATTGGGTATACCAGGATACCTGGAGGAAAGGTCTTTCAAGGAAAAATGCCACCTGCAACAGTGATGTTTAGTCACGCGTAAATGATGTTACTCTTACCCTCTTGGAAATTTCCAACTGTTGTTTGACAAATTTCAATCGGAACTTCAATAGTTTTTTCGTTTTTTATCTTTCAGGGCTTCGCTTGCATGAAGTTTACTTCGGTTCCTTTGTATCTTTTTCGTAGATCATGCCAATGTGAGGGATGCCATCTTCATCATAGGGCGGTGAAGAGGCTTGAAACCCGAGATCAGTATAAAAACCGAGGAGATACTGCTGGGCTGAAATGTGGATCTGTTTTCCTGAAAACAGCTGTAAACAATGTGAAATACCCCGTTGAATTAACAGTTTGCCTATACCGTGTCGACGGATTTTTTTATGGCAGAGGACCCGGCCTATGTGGGGGTGGGTGTCTGGGGTCGTGGGAGGGATGATGCGAAGGTAGGCGACAAGCTCTTTTTCATAACCGGATGTGAGCCAGCCAAGCAGGTGGTGGGAGTCTTGGTCATGGCTGTCACAATCGAGATAGGCACAGTTCTGTTCAACCACAAAGACCTCCTGGCGCAACATCAGAACGCTGTAGAGTTCATCTATGGAAAGTTGAGCGAATGTGTGGAAACTCCAGCTGATATTCATCGTTGATCCGATCCCTTAGTGGTCCTTGCCATGGATAAGAATATCCCGACAATACTGAGCAGAGTAAAAACCACCATTGCAGTGTGCATGGTTTGTAAAAAATCAGGCCCCGTAACCGCAGTGACAGCCTGGTCTCCAAGATAAAAGGAGAGCAGTGCGGTAATGAGTGTCATTGCCGTCAGCATGCCGCAGGTGCGCATGGTTGCAATCATACTTGAAGCCATTCCATAATCCTTTTTTTCGATGCTGGCCATTATTGCGGTTGAGTTAGGTGTGGAAAAAAAGCCAAAACCAATTCCCATAATACAAAGAATGGAGAAAAGGTGAAAATACGATGAGACATCGGAGATAAAAATGCATCCGGCAAGCCCCAGTGAACACATACCCATGCCGAAGGTAGCTATGGGAGCAGGGCTGTATTTGTCAGCCATACGACCGGCTACAGGGGCGCAGACCGCTTGCAGGAGGGGTTGTATTATGAGGATAAACCCGGTAATTTTAGGAGGTACGCCTCTGATTATCTGGAGGTAAAGCGAAAAGAAAAACGTGACGCCAAAAGAAGCCGCATAGTTGAGCCAGGTGGCAAGATTGCTCAAGGCAAAAACCTTATTGTTGACTATCTTCTTTAAGGGAAGAATGGGATGAGCTATTGAGTTCTCATAGATGAAAAAAAGAATAATCAGAAACAGTCCGGCAAGACCGAACCATTTTGCCATTGCCAGATGTTGAGCCTCCAGTACGCCAATGATGATTCCTGACAGGGCAATCATATACATGGCAGAACCAAACCAGTCGAAGGACTCGCCTGCGGACTCTGCCCACTCACCTTTCAGTCTGATGACGGCAAAGATGAGAATGGTGAGTTCCACAGGAACAGCGCTGAGAAAAATCCATCGCCAACCGAGATAATCTATCATGAGGCCCGCAAGGGTTGGACCGGCGGAGATTCCAAGGTAGACACAGCTTACCACGATGCCCATGGCCCGGCCTCTTTCCTGTGGCGGGCAGACGGAGTTAAGTATGGCAAAGCTGGTGGAGGTGATGAGAGCCGCCCCAATGCCTTGAATGAATCTGAACATGATGAGCAGGTTGACTGTTGGTGCAAAGGCGAGGGCAAAGGTTGCAAGAGTGATTAGGATGGTTCCTGAAAAAAAAATTTTCTTGCGACCGTAAATGTCGGCATACCGTCCTGCAGGCAGAAGAAGGAGAGCGACCCCAAGGATGTATACCATTTCGATAAGTCCGAGCTGCACAGCACCTGAGGAGAACTCTTTACCGATGGCAGGTAATGCAACACCAATGGCAGAAAACATAAAAGGGGTCAGAAACTGTACAGCCGCGATGACCCAGAGGGTTGCCGTAAATGATGTTTGCTCATCTTTGCTTGTGTTGATCATGTTTTCCGGCTTGCGGTTCACTAAAAATTAACGTAAATGATAAAGGATACAAGATGTTGCAAAAGAATCGGTGCAGCCTCACGGAGAAAAACACATCTTTTTTTCAGCGCATCCTGGCCTTGGGGACAACATACTTTTATTGTCAGCGATGAGAGGTCCGTTACAATAATAGTGACCTTCAGGCCTCTGAGGCATTTTTATTATACTTCGTTGGCGGAATTGGCTAAGGTTTAGAATTTAAAATTAAAGGAAGTTGAGCAAAAGGTGAAAATATCAACTTTCTTCCCACGATCTAATACTGGGAAGCACAGATACATAGAAATTTTACAAAGACCTGTCAATAGCAGGGTCCAAATGACTTTAACAGATAAGACAATCATCCCATGATACGAGTTATAATTGCTTTTTTAGCCAGTGTGTTGACCGGAGTACAGACCTATCTCGTTTTTACTGAAGGCAAAGCCTTCTGTTTTAACAGCGGTTGTGAAATTGTGGAGAGTTTGACAGCGGTACCGTCACTCTATTTTAATTTAGCAGGTTTTCTCTATTTTCAGTTGATTTTCTGGTGCCTGCTCTGGGGGCGGTCCGGGTCAGTTTACTGGAACAAATTTGCGCGGATTCTCCTCATGGCTGGACTTGTGGCGGAGGCGGTGTTGCTCTTTTTTCAACACTCTATCGCCCACGCCTTCTGCACTTACTGCCTTATTGTGTGTGCCTGTGTTGTCACACTTAATATTCTCAGCGGATTGCGTCAGATATTTAGGGGGATGATTCTGTTCTCTGCCGTTTTGGTTGCGTGTTTCAGCCTTCAGTTTAATGGAGGTACAGGTGGAGCAAAGCCCCTCCAGGACGGGGCTGTTGCCTATGTGGGTGGAGAGGCTGGCCGACCTGAATTATATCTCTTTTTTTCAGAAACCTGTCCACATTGCGAGGCGGTCATTGAAGCACTTGATGGTGAAAATGTCTGTGACTTGCATTTTAATCCGGTAGAGCTGCTCTCTTCCTTTTCTTTTCCAAAGGCCGTATTGCAACCGGAATATGATCCTTCGATTAACCTCGGGTTTTTAAAAAACTTAGCCATCACTGAGGTCCCTGTGCTGGTAGCTGTTCAAGGCCAGGAGATTCTGGTGATCAGCGGTGAAACCAGTATCCTGAACTATTTTGGAAAGGAGTGCAGGCAGGAGGTGGCGATAGATTACCAGAGTGGACAGAGCACCTCACCGCCGATCAATTATGGACAACCATCAAGTTATCAGATGGAAAAAGAAGAAGGGTGCAGTGTTGCTGAAGATTGCGTCAAGCCGGAGACACCTGCTGCGACACAAAATTGATGGGCGTGTAAAAAGCCACGCTTTTTACATGTGGAGCTTTTAAAAGAGTCCATCTGAACCGGGTAGGATGTACTCTTTATAAACTTATCGAAGTGAGGGTATATCTCAAGCGGGCATAAGGTCTGCAGCCAAAGGGGTGTGGTATCCTTCCTCACAGTGGTGGCGATTTCTGGAGACCCTTTTGAGTCGGCCGCTTGCCTGAGCCACTAATGCAGTGGTTTAACAGCAGCGGTTCACTCTTTAATTATCTACTTCTTTTTTGAATGCTTCTATCTGACTTTCAAGACCGATAACCTGATCCACCGGCAGGACGAAGGCTATACCTGTTCCCGGCTTGTTAAATTCCCCAACTTTTCCTATTGTTTCAAGCACCTGAGCTACAAGGCGTTCTTCAAGAAGAAACATGATGATGTCGGTTTGTGCCTCAAGACTCAAGCCGAAAAAAGTTTTAGCTTCACGGATTCCTGTTCCCCTGGCATGTATAATGGTTGCACCAGTGGCTCCTGTTGCTTTTGCTGCATCCACGATCTTGTCAGTAAGGTCACACTTTACTGATGCCAATATGATTTTAAAGCGCATGGGTATTCTCCTTGATACGTATAGTTCTCGTTGCCCGCCAATGAGCCAATTGTGCATAGGTAAGGACACTTATGATCGGAAACAAGCTGGCGAAAGCAATGAGTCCGAAACCGTCAATAGCAGGATTTCGTCCCGGAACCGATGCAGAGAGACCGAGTCCCAAAGCGGCGACTATGGGAACAGTGACCGTGGAAGTGGTTACCCCTCCTGAATCATAGGCAAGCGGGATAAGGGCTTTAGGGGCGAAAAATGTCTGTATGCTCACTATGATATAACCAACCGTAATAAAATAATGGAGTGGTGTGCCACTGACTATTCTGTAGCACCCGAGAGTAATACCAAAGGCGACACCAACGGCAACGGTAATTCTTAAGCCCCACTGACCGACACTTCCTCCGGAAACCTCGTTGGCCTTATAAGCTACGGCAATCAGCGATGGCTCAGCAATGGTTGTGGCAAAACCAATGGTTGCAGCAAAAAAATAGAGCCAACCATAAGTGGTCCAGTGGGTGAGATCAACACTGACTTTATTCCCCTGGAGAAAAACAGGGTTTGTCAGCTGCTCAGCCATAATGTTTCCCACAGGAAAAAGGGCTTTTTCAAGACCCGTGAGAAAAAGAGCAAGGCCAATTAGAACATAAAGACTGCCAATAAGGATTCTGGAAATATTGGCGATGGATTGTTTGATGACCACCAGTTGAAAAAAACTGAAAATAATGGCGATTGGCAATAAATCCCGCCCCGTGAGCAACAGGGTCTTGAGTAAATCAAAGAGCATCTCCATAACCTGTGTCCTTTTTATATCCCAAAAAAAATAATACCGTAGCCCATGACAAAAATCATGGGGAGCAGAGATGCAAAAGCGATGAGACCAAACCCGTCCAGGAGTGGATTACGCCCCTTGATGATGGTTGCAAGTCCTACTCCAAGGGCAGTGACCAGAGGGACGGTGATGGTTGAGGTAGTTACTCCCCCGGCATCATAGGCGATTCCAATGATCTCTGCAGGGGCAATAGTGGTAATGAGTATCACCAAAATATAACCTCCTATAATGAGAACGTGGATAGGCCAGTTCAATAAAATCCTCAGTACTCCGAGAAGAATGGCAAACCCTACCGAAAAGGCTACCGTCAGTCTCAGTCCAAGTGCATAGGAAGCAAGCGAAGAAGGGGCCGGGTCAAGCAGGCCTCCCTGGGCCGCAATTTCTGCTGCTTTTCTACATATGGCGATAAGAGCGGGCTCTGCAATGGTTGTGGAAAACCCAAGGGCAAAGGCAAAACTGAGGAGCCAGAACAGACTGCCTTTTCTGGTGAGCGACTGGGCCATACTTTCACCCAGGGGGAAAAGTGCCATTTCCAGCCCCTGGATAAACATGGAGAGCCCAACAATAACCATGAGGGTGCCAAAAAGGATATCTCCAAACTGGGGGAGAGGCTGGCGAATAATGACTATTTGAAAAAAACCGATCACAAGCACAATAGGCAGGAGGTCCATTGCGGATTGTTTGAGCTGACCTACGATGTAGAGGAAGGTTTTATTGTGGAGTGGTTTAGATTTCATGCTTTGTATTATAACAGCTACTGAGGATTTTGTACCAGAACAATATTTACAGAGAAAAAATCGCTTAAATATTTATTTTGGTATGTTGAAAATCCTTAGAAAAATGAGGCTTCATTCATTAAAAACCTCTAAATATTTGTATTTAAAAGTTTTATTGCCTGTTGAAAAAATGTTTTAATCTGTTAAATATACTGTTGTTAAATAACAGTAATGGGTAGAAGCGTTTCAATTCCTCATCTCCTCTGTAGATATTATGTTGTTGCATATCTCTGGTCTTCTTTGGAAACCACCGAGCTTTGGCTGTAATCAACAGAAAAGATGAGTGACATTGTCACTAGGAATCATGGTGATTGTGCTCGGCTGCACGTGATACTTCCCATTAACTAAGGTCTCTGTATGAGAGTAACTTCTAGTATTTAAAAGAGAAATTAAATGACATTACCAATTAGTGACCAAAGTCTCTCTCTCAGTTCGATTGCGGAGATTAACACGCTCAGTGGTGAAAATGTAAAAGTTTGTATGCAGTGTGCAACATGTACGGGGATGTGTCCCATGGCCCAGGAGATGGATTTCAGTCCACGTAAGGTTATGCATTTTGCCCAGTTTGGTCTGATCGATAAGCTGCTCGAAATCAACACCTTCTGGAAATGTGCCTCCTGCCATGCCTGCTCAGTGAAGTGCCCTAGAGGAATCGACATTGCAAAGGTTATGGAGGCTTTACGGCAACAGACGCTTCGTAAGAGTAAAAACCATATCGAGCCTTCTCAAATGGCAAAAGAAACCATCACGGAGCTGCCGCAGATTGCATTAGTTGCCGGTTTTAGAAAATTCACCAGTTAAGGAGAGCAATGAAAATCAGTTATTATCCAGGTTGTACCTTGAAGACCAAAGCAAAAAATCTGGACATTGCCGCGGTTGCGTCCCTGGAAGCATTAGGTGTTGAGGTTGAAGAGATCGACAGATGGAATTGTTGCGGTGCGGTGCATTCACTTACCGCAGATGATTTAATTCATCAGGTAGGACCGGTTCGCAATCTGATACGGGCAAAAGAGATGGGTGCAGAGAAGCTGATTACTCTCTGTTCGATGTGCTATAACACCCTTGCCCGTGCCAATCAAATCATGAAGACTGATCCAGTCAAACGGGATACCATCAACCGTTTTATGGATGAAGAAATCGACTACAATGGAGAGGTGGAGGTTGTTCATTACCTGAGTTTTTTAAAAGAGGCGATTGGCTGGGAGAAGCTGAAACAACAGGTCAAGGTTCCACTCACGGGTCTTAAAATCGGTTCCTACTACGGTTGTACTCTCCAGCGCCCGGCTGAGGTGGGAATCGAACCTTTCGGTCATTTTGAATTGATGAATGACATGTTTCGAAGCCTTGGGGCAACCGTCATGGGCTTTGCAGACGCTGATAAATGCTGTGGTTCTTACCAGGTACTCAGCAGTGCGCCCGGAGAAAACAGCGCCAGCGCAAACATCATAAATACTGCAGCAGGACAAGGAATTGAGGCCTTGGCCACGAGTTGCCCGTTATGCGAGTTTAACCTCGGCAAACAGCAGCAACAGATGCTGGATAAGGGTAACATTGAGCAGAATGTTCCCACCTACTATTTCAGTCAGTTGTTAGCTGTGGCTTTAGGTCTGGATTCCGAACTGTGTCATTTTGAGCTGAACGACAGACAGAGTCTGACCTTACTGGAAAATAAAAACTATCTGGTTGCAGCATAGCACCAGAATAATACTACGATACCTGCGGAATTTTACAGTGCATTTTTGGAGATAGATCATGTGTGAAACCAAACAAAAGACCCAAGCCACACCGAAAGTTGCAACAGGAGACAGGGCCATCCTTCCGGAGGGCGCCAAGACCATACCTGTCTATATCATGGGTAAAAAATATGAGGTGCCTGAGACCTTAACCATTATGAAAGCCATGGAGTTTGCCGGTTTTCATTTTCTAAGGGGTGCTGGCTGCCGCGGTGGTATCTGCGGCGCTTGTCCCACCGTTTATCGTATGGCGGGAGATTATAAACTGCATTTTGGTCTTGCCTGCCAGACGGTTGTACAGGCGGATATGTACCTTGCCCAAATTCCTTTTTTCCCGGCCAACAGAGCAGACTATTCCATTGAGGAAATTGGTGGACTCCCTGAGGCAATCCATGCATTGTACCCTGAACTTTTTCGCTGTGTAGCCTGTAATCAGTGTACTAAAGCCTGTCCTATGGATGTCGATGTTCTGGGATATATTTCCGCTCTTAAACAGGGGAATATTGAAAAGGCCGCCAAACTGTCCTTTGACTGTATTCAGTGTGGCTTATGTGCCAGTCGCTGCATGGGAGAAATTCCACAATATCATGCGGCCCAGCTTGCCCGCAGGATCTACGGAAGATACATTCTTCCCAACGCTGAACATTTGAAGACAAGGGTGGAAGCCATTGAAGCTGGCCACTATGACGCAATGCTTGCTGAGCTGGAGCAGATGAGCAAAGAGGATCTGGAGAAAAAATATGTGGAGCGGGAACGTGAGCCGGATTTTGCAGAGGTCGGCTCCTGGAGTCCTGCAGAGACAAAATATTTATAATGAACGTTTTTCTGGAACCAGCTCAGAATTTCGAAAATAGAGATTGATTAATCCTCTTGTGGATTAAGGAGAATAGAATGGCTTACACACCTGAAATGAAGGAACTGATCAAAAAAGTTGAGGCCACCCGTCCCGAACGGGTTGCAATGGCTAAGCGCAATGAAAATTATCCGGCCCTTTCTATGGATGAGCGGGCCGAGGTACTGTCAAAGTTTCACCCCGACTACCAGACTGCAGGTAAACGTACCGTGGCTGTTGGTCCGAATAAGGGTGAAACCTTCCAGGATGGTGTCGCTGCCCTTCTTGAATCAAAATCCATGGTTCGCCCCGATAAGGTTAATTTGAGTAACGTAGATTTTGAGACCGATGTGCTGGTCATAGGTGGTGGCGGGGCCGGAACTTCTGCTGCGATCATGGCAGCGGATGAGGGCTGTAAGGTCATCATCGCCACGAAACTCAGACACGGAGACTCGAACACAATCATGGCAGAAGGTGGGATTCAGGCAGCCACCCATGAATGCGACTCTCCCTATTACCATTTTATGGATACCATAGGTGGTGGACATTTTACCAACCAGCGTGATCTGGTGGCAGCTCTTTCAAAGGATGCTCCGCTTTCCATCGCCTGGCTGGAAAAGCTGGGCATGATTTTTAACAAGTATGAAGATGGCCGCACTGTTGTCCGCCACTGTGGAGGTTCTTCAAGAAAGAGACTTCAGTCATCGGGGGATATGACAGGCGCTGAAATCATGCGGGTTGTAAGGGATGAGGTGCGAAACAGACCAGATCAGATAACAGTTCTTGAGTTCAGCCCGGCGGTAGAGCTTCTCCTCGATGAAGATGGCAAGTGTGCCGGTGCCATCCTGCATAACATGGAGACCAAGGAATTTTTCATCGTCAAGGCCAAAGCGGTTATCATCGGCACCGGTGGTTTTGGTCGCCTGCATATCAAGGGCTTTGCGACCACCAACCACTATGGGGCAACCATGGATGGTGTGGTTATGGCCTATCGTGCCGGTGTCGGTAACAAGTCGCTTCATTCCACCCAGTATCATCCGACAGGGGTTGCCTTTCCCGAGCAGAACGTAGGCCTGCTGATTACCGAGAAGGTCCGTGCCCTTGGTGCCCACGTACTCAATATAGATGGAGAGCAATTCTGTTTTCCTCTGGAACCCCGTGATGTGGAATCAGCAGAATTAATCTGTGAAGCCATGCAAAATGGTAAGGGCATTATTACCCCGACCGGTCGGGTTGGACTCTGGCTCGATTCTCCTATGATTGAGGAGCTTCACGGTCCCGGTACTGTGCGTAAGGAATTGCCGGCTAAATTCATCCAGTTTGAGCGCCATGGCATAGATATCAGTAAGGAGCCCATGCTCGTTTATCCGACACTGCACTATCAGAATGGTGGCATTAATGTCAACGGAGATACTGAGACAGTCGTGCCCGGCCTGTATGCAGCAGGTGAAGCCATAGGAGGAGTGCATGGAGAGAACCGGCTGATGGGAAACAGCCTGCAGGATATTATCACTTTTGGTCGCAGAGCCGGGATAAGTGCTGCACGATATGTGAAAAACGGGGTGGAACTGAAAAAGTTAACCCTTGATCATGTGGTAAAATTTGAAAAGGAACTTGCAGCAGCTGGAATTGACAAGCCAAAGGTTGCTCCAATTCTATTGCCGGATTACTCCACTGATGAGATGGTCGAGCGTCGCTGGCCTGACGCCAGAACCAGAGATGAGGCCGTTGCAGCCTAGGTTGCAGAATATTTTGTTGCTACAAAAGGTTTTACCGTAGCCTGAAATAACATCCGTCACAGCATGGTTACTGTGACGGATGTCTTTTTGTAATCTTTTGGCCGTTGCCCTGCAAGCCCCCTGTAGCCCCCTGGGTAAGATTGAAGGTAAGATATAATTGCTATAGTATTTTTGAATCATTGGGCGGGGCAGAGTTGAACGAAGAAAGCTGTCAGACTCCATTCTTACACCCTCAATCGGCGGTGGAGATAGACCGGAAAATGTGCTAAGGTGAGTTGATCTTCACCAATACTATTGACAGACAGGAATCTCTCTTCTACCTACAGGTTGCAAGGTATGAAAAGCAATTATATTACAACGGTTTATGGCCCTGATATTCCAGGGGTTATTAAGTCGCTCTCCATGCTTACCAGGCGTTATGGCGGGGAGTGGCTGACCAGTAAGGTCATTAAAACCAACGGTCAGTTTGCAGCTCTGATGAATGTTGTGATCAGCAGCAGCAAAGAAGTTGAGCTCAAATCTTCTCTTGAAAAAAGCTTTCCAACCCTCACCTTTGTGTATTCGCCTGTGCAGGGGATGATTCAGAAGGCTACAAAAACCATTCGTCTGGTAGTCGACTGTATAGACCGGCCGGGACTGACCGGGGATTTAACGAATATTCTGACCAATCTTGATATCTGTGTTGAAAACATGGAATGCAGACGCTTTGCCATGGATGGGATCGGGAATGTCTTTTCAGCGCAGCTGGCCCTCAGGGTTACCGAATCCACAAAAAGTGAGAACATTGCAGGAGAAATTGAGGCATTGTCCGAGGATGTGCGGGTCAATGTCCTCAAGTGATTCCGGCACCGGAATCTTTGTTGCCTGTCGTCTTGGGCAGTTTTAGATTCCGGTGGAGTGCAGATTTTTATACTATCAGGTTTCGTCTTATTCTTCGCAGAGCGCGTGATGCAGTGCTCGCTGGGCAAGGACAAAATGATCTCTTTCTACGGTGAATTGCATGTTGGTTTGCCGTGAAGTCTGAGAGACGGTCAGGATGTTAATATTTGCTTCGGCAAGGGCCTTGGTGGCCTTGGCGAGTATCCCTGGCTTTGCAATGTTGGAGCCGATGGCGCAGACAATAGCCATCTCTTTTACGGTGACGCTTTCAAATTCGGCCCTGAGATCAGTAAGCAGGACCTCTGACAGATCTTTTTGGGCGATAATGATATCTATAGTGTTGGCGTTTGTGGCCTTGTTGATATAACTGACCCCATGCTTTTCCAGGACAATCATAATCTTCATATCAAAACCGACTTCTCCCACCATTCTGGTGTCATGGATTTCGATACAGGTAACGGAATCAGAGCCGGTTACAACTTCGGTTTTCAACTTGGGACAGATGTAGTCCTTGGTTATAAGGGTACCGCTGTGACTAGGATCAAAGGCATTCTTGATTCGAATTGATATACCTGCAGTTTCCAGGGGTTTAGACGCTTTCGGGTGGATTGCCTCCATACCGACATCGGCCAGCTGATCAGCGACATCAAAATTGGTGTTACAGATCGGATGAACCTTGTTTTCACCAATTATCATTGGATCGCCGGAACAGAGGTGGTATTCCTTGTGAATAACTGCCTCTGCCGCCCCAAGAATAACAGCGATTTTTGAGAAGGTCACCTCGGAATAGCCCCGGTCAAATTCACGCATAATTCCTTCTATTCCCTTGGTATAACCGGTCGCAACGCATATTGTTTTCGAAGGATCTATGTTTTTAAAAGTGTGCTCGATCCTTTCGTCTATGGTTCGCTCCTTTCTATCCCTCCAACCGCTGAGGTCAACAAAGGTGGCATTGTAGCCCATGTTCTGGAGGATATTGGTACTGTTAAAGGCGCTGTGCAATTCGCCGATGGAGGCCAGTAGTTCCCTTGCTGCCAACAGCAGTTCTCTTCGCATGACATACCCTGAACCGAGGACTGTATCCATGGATCTCAGAATATTGACAGAGAAGGCGATACGCTCACAGATGAAGTCGTCGGCCTTTCTGGTGTTAAGGCCGATATCCGCAAACCCTTTATTTATGGAGCAGAGTTTTTTCTGCAGGTTGAGCATTGCCGGTTCGTAACTCTCATTATGGATAAAAGTTTGATAGATGCCCGGCATCCCGGTTTTTTTGTGCTCAAGCAGTTCGTTGGTGATCCCTGAATAGGCGGAAACGACATAGATTCTATTGAAAAGATCCGTTTTATCCTTGAGGATAACGTTATTTAATACTTCCTCAAAACGGGACATCGATGTACCGCCTATTTTCTCCACACGTAGATTGTTGTTGCTCATTTTATATTCACCAAAAAGGAAATGTGTTCATCAAACCAGATTAATTGGGGCTGTATCCTATCGTAAAGTCATGGGGGTCGCAATAGATTTATAAGAATAAAAAAAGGTCAATATCAAGAGGTTGGGACGAGGAAATCAGCTCCTCTGGTGAAGCCATGAAGACACTGTTATTGTGATGTTTTGTAGACTCTGGGTTGTGTTAAGTTTTTTACAATACAAACTATTTTCTCTGGTTTTTCAGATACAGTTACCTGTTGAAAGGTTTCTTCAAAACGTGATTTTATCTGACAGTATCTGTCTGCTTTCAGCGGTTTTGAGCCTTTATCGTAGAAGCAGAAAAAACAATGGATGATGTTTGACAGTGACAACGGTCTCTTCCCATCTGATATGATCTGGCGGCAGGACCTGTTTCGTGGTAAATTGGCAGTCATAAAAGTTAAATTGCAGTGAAAGGGTTAACCGGTGTCTGTAATTTTATGGAATATCATAAGCTCAGAATTTCTCTCATTTTACTCATTCTTACCATAGCCTTTGGTACGGGTGGCTATGTTATTTTTGAGGGGATGCCTCCTTTTGAAGCGTTTTATATGACGCTCATCACCATAAGCACTGTTGGATTTTCTGAAGTCAGGCCCCTGTCCGATATAGGTCGCGGAATTACCATTATCATAATCATTCTGGGTATCAGTTTATTGACGTATACCCTGGGCCAGGTTGCCCGTATTTTTGTTGAAGGGGAGTTGCGCAATATTCTTGGGAGAAGAAAATTGGAGAAGAAAATAGCTGAACTCAAGAACCACTACATTATCTGTGGTTATGGCAGAATTGGTTCAATCATCGCAAATGAGCTGGTGGCCGCCAGGATCCCAATTCTTGTTTTGGATCAGGACCCAGAGCGTATCGAATCTCTGGAAGCGGCCAATATTCTCTATCTGTGCCGGGATGCAACCTCGGACGAGGCCCTAATTGAAGCAGGCCTTGAGAGAGCTGCAGGTCTTGTGACTGCCGTGAGTTCTGATGCCAATAATGTTTTCATCTCACTTTCTGCAAAGGAACTCCGTCCTGATATTTTTATCCTTGCCCGGGCCTCAGACGAAAACAATAAAAGCAAGCTGATCCGTGCGGGGGCCAGTAAGGTGGTCTGTCCTTACCAGATTGGTGGTAAAAGGATGGCTGAGATTATCCATAAGCCGACCGTTACCGATTTTCTTGAACAGGCAATGGTAGACGAAGAATTGAATCTGCAGCTCGAAGAAGCGCGTATCAGTGATACTTCTAAAATCGCTGGATTATCGGTTATGGGAAGCAAGCTCCGGCAAAAATATGGTGTCATCATTATCGCCATTAAAAGAAAATGTGGGAAGATGGTGTTTAATCCCGGTCCTGAGGAAACCTTCCTCGGGGGTGATACTATTGTACTGATTGGTAAAAAATCCGAATTAAGAAAAATGAACGAATATATATCCTGACATGCCAGAGGGGTTGTGCTCGTTCTGCCGGCTCCTGCAAAGCAGCTTTCAGGGCACAGTCATCCTGATGGTTTTGATCAATTTTATTCAGGTAATTTTCCTGAATTACACTTTGACATTTGCGGAAAAAACTGGGACATTGGATCTTTGTTTTTGGCATATGAACAATATGACACAATGTGGTAATCTTTGCAGAGGTATTGATATGAAACCCAGGAAAATTGTCGTAATAGGAGGTTCTGCGGCAGGTGCTAAGGCTGCAGCCAAGGCCCGCAGACTTGATCAGAAAGCGGAAATTACAATCATTCAGAAGGACCATGACCTGTCCATGGCGTCCTGCGGATATCCCTACTACGTCGGAGGGGTATTCGATAATAGAAGTGCACTGCTTGCAACGCCCACCGGTGTTATCAGGGGCCCTGAGTTCTTTATGAAAACAAAAAACATCAAGGCCTTGATAGAGACCGAGGCCGTTGGCATCGATCGACAGAAAAAACTTGTCCACTGCCGCAGCGTCCAAGGCGGTGCTGATTCTACAGTTGAGTACGATAAGCTGGTCTACTGCACAGGAGCAAGTGCAAAAGTTCCACCTGTTCAAGGGATAGATCTTGACGGAGTGACGAATCTGCTTTCCATGGAAGATACTGACTTCCTGCATCAAGTAGTGAAGGAAAAAAAAGCAAGCCATGTCGTGGTGATCGGTGGAGGCCTTATTGGTGTAGAGGTCTGTGAAGCACTGGCTAACTGTTCAATTGAGGTCACTCTCGTGGAGATGGCTCCAGATATTCTGATGTTCCTCGACCCTCAGATGGCAAAGCTTGCGGCCAACCATATGAAGAGCAAGGGCGTCACAATTCTTACCAAGACCGGCCTGAAGGCGTTTGTGGGTGAGGAGGGTAAACTTGCAGGGGTAGAGTTAAGCGATGGCTCTGTCATTGATTGTCAGGTTGCCGTCGTTGCAACGGGTGTTCATCCAAATAATAAACTCGCAGCAGATGCAGGGCTTGCAATCGGCAAACTCGGCGGGATTCTGGTCGATAAATACATGGCAACCTCGGATCCTGATATCTATGCAGCAGGTGACTGTGTAGAGGTGAGAAATATTATCACCGGACAGCAGTCACTGGCCCCAATGGGCGATCTTGCCAATCTTCAGGGGAGAATTGCCGGTGAAAATATAGTCATGGGAAACAGTGTAACCTTTCCCGGTACCGTTCATACTGCCATCTGTAAAATATTTGATTTTGCAGCCGGGGCAACTGGAATAAGCGAGACAACGGCCAGAAAATGCGGCTTTGATGCGATTGAGACCGTTGTTAATGCAAGTCCGGACAAACCAGGCTTTATGGGAGCCAAACTTCTTGTTTCCAAAATTGTTATCGACACAAAATCGAGTAAAATCATCGGTTATCAATGTGTGGGAAATGGTGATGTGAGCAGACAGCTTGCCACTGCAGCCATGGCTATACAGGGTGAAATGACCCTTGATCGTCTCTGCTGTGCCGATCTTCCCTATGCTCCGCCGTATTCTCTGGCTATTGACCATTTTATCGCTTCAGCACATATTGTGCAGAATAAGATAAAAGGCCGGCTCAAAACAATCAGTGCCAGCGAAGTTCAGGAAAAAGTGGCTCGTAATGAAAAAGTCTTTTACCTTGATGGTCGTGGTCCCGATGAGTATGAATCCCTGTGCCTTGGAATAGGTGAGCATTATATTCCACTTGGAGCCCTCAAGGGACGTCTGGAGGAATTGCCACAAGATAAGGACAGCGAGATTATCTGCTTTTGCAAGGTGAGCTTGCGCGGATATGAGGCCGCCATCGTTTTGGAAGACCTTGGCTACACCAACGTAAAAGTTATGGAAGGCGGAATCATGGCCTGGCCCTACCAGCGAGAGAAGTAATCTCAGTTCAATTGATGCAGGAAGGGTGCACAGGTAACCCTTTCTGCATTTCATGTGTAATCTTCCTCCTCACAGGTGTCCATTTGGTACCTGTTGTACGATTGAATTCTAGGTATTAGCCATCTGATCAATAGAAAGCTTTCTTGTTGCAAAAATGTAATAACGCGGAGTGCGTTGTTTTTTTATTCCTATTGACAGAGGTGTTTATTTATATATATTTTTCCAGCTTCATTTTAATTTAATTATCCATCAATGGAGGAAGATATGTGGCAAAAAATTGAAGCTGCACCTGCTGATTCAATTCTGGGATTAACAGATGCTTTTAAAAGTGATACAAATCCCAACAAGGTGAATCTTGGTGTGGGTGTCTATAAGGATGAACAGGGTAAAACTCCGGTTTTGGATTGTGTAAAAGCGGCAGAAAAAATTCTGCTCGATGAAGAAAGCAGCAAAAGTTATCTTCCCATCTCCGGCGATCCTGTCTATGGGCGTGAGGTGCAAAAACTTCTTTTTGGTGCAGACAGTGAAGTCATTGCCAACAAGCGTGCCGTCACCGCACATGCTCCGGGTGGAACGGGTGCTCTGCGGGTTGGGGCGGATTTATTGAAAAAATTTTACCCCAAAGCCAAGGTGTGGATTTCTAATCCCACCTGGGCTAATCATAAGGGCGTTTTTGCAACCGCAGGCTTTGAACTTGGCCAGTATGCGTACTATAATCCAGAGAGCAAAAACGTCGACTTTGAGGCAATGCTTGCATGTCTTGCGGCCGTTCCTGCGGGAGATATCGTTCTGCTCCATGCCTGCTGTCACAACCCAAGCGGTGTTGACCTGAGTGATGAGCAGTGGCGGACTGTGGCGGCACTTGCTAAAGAAAAGGGCTGGATGGCGTTTCTTGATTTTGCCTATCAGGGTTTCGGAGAAGGAGTTGAGGAAGACCGGTGTGCTGTGGAGGCCTTTGCTGCAGTTGGCGTTGATTTCTTTGTGGCCAGTTCATTTTCTAAAAACTTTGGTCTCTACAACGAAAGAACCGGAGCCATAACGATTGTCAGCCAGACGGCTGAAGAGGCCGTAGTTGCCATGAGTCATTTAAAGGCGACGATTCGGGTCATATACTCCAATCCGCCTGCCCATGGTGGACTGGTTGTGGCAAAAATTCTGTCAAACGATGCACTGCACCAGCAGTGGCTGGCCGAACTCGCTACAATGAGAGAACGTATTAAGGCCATGCGGGTTGCGTTGGTATCCGGGCTTGCAAAACGTGGGGTACAGGAAGACTTTTCCTATATTACTTCACAGCGTGGCATGTTTTCCTTCAGTGGACTTTCAGATACCACTGTTCAATGGTTAAGGGAGAACAAGGCAATCTATGTTGTTGGTGGTGGCAGGATAAATCTTGCGGGACTGACAATCGCAAACATAGATTATGTCTGCGACTCTATTGCTGAGGCTCTGGGCGCCTGAAAGATCTTACCCACTTGCCTTTTTTTAGGAGCCGATTCTGCCTGGTGCAGAATCGGCTTTTTTGGTTATGCCATCTCCTGCGCCGTTCTGCTGATGATCTCTTCCTGGTGCTCACGGTCAAGATCCACAAAATAGTCACTGTAGCCTGCCACTCTCACAAGAAGGTCACTGTATTCATCGGGATGCTTCTGGGCATCTCGCAGAGTCTTTGTATCCACGACGTTAAATTGAATATGGTGTCCTCCTAAGGTAAAATAGGTACGGACGAGGCCCGTTAATTTTTCAAGGTCTTCATCGCTTTTCACAATGGCCGGCAGGATTCGCTGGTTCAGGAGTGTGCCGCCTGATTTTAACTGATCCATCTTTGAGAGCGATTTGATGACTGCAGTGGGCCCGTTACGGTCGGCACCATGGGAGGGTGAGGTCCCATCTGAGGTGGGCAGACAGGCAAAACGGCCATTGGCAGAGGCTCCCAGCATCTTACCAAAATAGACATGGCAGGTGGTGGAGAGCATATTGAGGTGATAGACTGAGCCTTTGGTGTTGGCCTTGCCGTCGATGGCTGTATAAAGTGAATTGTAGACCTCTTTCATGATATCGTCGGCCAGGTCGTCGTCGTTACCATAAAAGGGTGTTTTATTCCACAGCGTAAGACGCAGGGCTTCTTCATCTGCAAAATTATTTTTCAATGCATTCAGCAGTTGCCCCAGAGAGATCGTCCTGTTTGTGTACACATGGGTTTTAATCGCAGATAAACTATCTGTGACGGTTCCTATACCGCAGCACTGAATATAATTGGTATTATACCTTGGGCCGCCATCGTAATAGTCCCTGCCATTTTCAATACAATCGTGAATAACAACGGAGAGAAAAGGCGCGGGGGAATATTTGGCATACATTCTTTCGATGTAGTTGTTCATCCTGATTTTCAGGTTAACCACATATTCAAGCTGTCTGGTAAAAGCCGTATAGAGATCCTCGAAGCAGGAAAAGTCTGCCGGATCTCCGGTCGGCAGGGTGACCAGTTTTCCTGTGAGTTGATCTACCCCGTTATTGAGTGTTACTTCAAGGATCTTTGGCACATTGAGGTAGCCGGTGAGAATGTAGGCTTCTTTGCCAAAGGCACCGGTTTCGATGCAACCGCTGGTGCCCCCTTCCCGTGCATCCTTAATATTTTTACCCACCCGAACCTGTTCCATTACCACGGCGTCGCTGTTGAAGAGTGACGGGTAACCGTAACCTTTCCTGATAACCTTGGCTGCCGCGGTTACGAAGCGGTCCGGGGTCTGCTGGCTGATATGAACGCTTGGCTGGGGCTGAAGCAGGTGCAATTCGTCCGAGACCTCAAGGCAGATGTAGGAAACCTCGTTACAGGCATCGCTACCTTCAGCGGTTACTCCGCCAAGGTTTATCTGGGTGAAATCGTTATAGGTCCCGCTTTCCTTGGCTGTAACACCAACCTTTGGCGGTGCCGTGTGATTATTTACCTTTATCCACAGACAGCTGATGAGTTCCTTTGCTCTTTCCCGGTCGAGGGTTCCTGCCTCTGTCTCCCGCTGATAAAAGGGGTAGAGGTGCTGGTCGAGGTGCCCGGGCGTCATGGCATCCCAGCCGTTGAGTTCCGTGATCGTTCCAAGATGGACAAACCAGTACATCTGCAGGGCCTCGTGGAAGGTTTCTGGTTTGTAGGCAGGCACCTTGTTGCAGACCCTTGCGATCTGTAAAAGTTCTTCCTTTCGTACCGGGTCTTGCTCTTTTTCTACCATGGAAATGGCAAGATCACGGTGGCGATGGGCGAAGATAATAACGGCATCGCAGGCGATATCCATGGCCTGCAGCTGTTCGGCTCGATCTGAGGCTTGCGGGTCGTGGGCGTAGTCGAGGCGGGTGATTCTCTTGGCGATTTTATCTTTAAAATCAAGCATGCCCATGGAATAGATCGTCCCGTCCAGTGCGGTATGACCAGGCGCCCTCTGCTCCATAAATTCTGTGAAAAGTCCGGCTTCATAGGCACGTTGCCAGTCTTCGGGCAGTGAGTTGAAAATACGGTCGCGCATGGATCGTCCCTGCCAGTATGGAATGACTTTTTGTTCGTAGGTCTTGATATCTTCAGGAGCCACAGCGTAGCAGGTCATGGACCTGTCATTGAGTATACGCAGATCGTCTGCACTGTGACAGGTGAGTTCAGGGAAGGTTGACACGGCTTTAGGAGCTGGCCCCCGTTCACCGACCAGAAGCTCGCCATCCCCGATATAGAGAGTTTTATGGGTGCAGAGATGTTTGAAACAGAGAGCCCGAAGAACAGGCAGAGCGTATTTACCGTTGTTTTCCTGATAAAATTCTGTTTCCAAAACGGCCCGCTCAATTGAAATGGACGGTTTGGTTTCAAAGCTTGCCTTCCTCAGCGTTTCGATCCTGCGGTTCATTGCAATCTCCATTTGAATGACGGAACTCTGGTAGAGAGGATGATTATGTAGATTCTTTAAAGGAACTACGATTATTAACTTTGCGACTTCAGTTAACAATAAATCTCATTCCTATGCAAGTTCAAAAGGGTTATATTCAGCGAACTGTATACCCTCTTATCCATTGGGAAAACGTAGATGATATCATTGTTCTCCAAAAAGAAAAGACCTGGAGAAAGGCTGGCAGAAAAAGCGGGGGCAGGGGAGTTGTTTCTGGGTACAAAGTCATGACTTTGTACCCAGAAAGTAGTTCTTTTTAGAACTTCAGCAGAGGCTTGATTTTTTCAAGAAGAGACATGTCGATGCCTTCAACGTTGAGAAGGTCTTTTGCTTCTGCAAAGGACCCATGTGCCTCGCGGTAAGCTGCAATTGCATCACCAAGTTTTGGTCCTATTCCTGGGATTTTAGAGAGCATCTCAGGCGTAGCGCTGTTAATATCAATAAGGTCGGCCAGAGAGCCTGTGTCGGCCATGGTGGTTGCCTGTTTTGCCATATCAGTGACGGCTGCCATGCCTGGAGCTTCTTCGCTAAAAGATGGTCCGGCAGTGAGTGCAAACATAAAGGTTGCGCCAATTGCCATGCCAGTGAGCATTTTTCGTGATATCATGTTGTAAGTCTCCTGTGTATTGAGTTTACGAAATTTAACACATTGTTGATGCTACCTTTCCAATGTAATACAATCTGATGTCGAGTCAATCCTGGCGAGGTAAGTAAATGGTAAGTGGTTGTTAATAATTGGTTATTCCGAAACGATGTATGGAGAGAAGTGGGCTGGAAAAAGGCATGGAATACTCATTTATTGCAGGTTATAGTCATTGTTGAAAAGCGATAAAAACAGTCAGGATATAAACCGGAGGAAAGAGCATGAAAATGTTAGTACTACTTGGAAGTCCAAGAAAAGGTGGTAACAGTGATACCCTTTCACGACTTGTTGGTAAATCATTTGAAGAAGGTGGAGGTACAGTTGATTATACCTATCTTAATACTTTGGCGATTCGCCCCTGCCAGGGCTGTGGTGGCTGCGAAAAAACAGGGGCCTGTGTTGTAAAAGATGAAATGGGCCCTGTTTTTGAAGCGGTGGACCAGGCGGACAGGATATTGCTGGCGAGCCCCGTTTACTTTTATGGTCTTTCTGCACAGAGTAAAATATTCGGTGATCGTATGCAGGCTTTGTGGGCACGAAAATACCTGCTCAAGAAGCGGTATCGTCAGGGTGAAGGACGAAAAGGGTACCTACTCTCGACTGCGGCAACCGTAGGGCCAAAGATATTTGACTGTAGCATCCTCACGGCCAGGTACATCTTTGATGCTGTAGATGTGGAATATGGGGGTGAGTTCCTGGTCAAAGGCGTTGACGAGAGAAAGGCTGTCGCCGGACATCAGGAAGAAATGGATCGTGCAATACAGTTTGGTCAGGATATCATCGCGGGCCGGGTATAGCCTGGAGGGTAGGAATTGTTTTGTATTGATACTCTTGTAAAAAGGTCGTAGCGAAGATTTTGGGACCATGAGACAGATGGACTTCTTGTTCTTTTTGACCAGATCGTCAATCTGTCTGATGGCAGTTGTTGCGGCTTTGCTGGTACGATGGAGCGTGAGCTTCGACCTTTTGGTTTGCGATAATATTATTTATTCTCGACACCTTTTTTGGTATAGACAACCTTTTTGCCAAGCTTTTATCAAGACTGGCTTAATCCCACTGTGTTTACCGCACTGTTACCCGTTGCAATCTGTATTACATTCACACAGGTTTTTCTTAAGAGACGAGTTTGACTGAATGATTGTACCTGTACCATACGTGTCTGCTATGGAAATGTGGTATGGTTTGAACGGGAGCAGGGAAAAGAAAATCAAATAGATATGAAGTTGGTGAGAACAATTTGCTCTATCTCGAAAGAGACAAGATTAGGACAGAATGATGTATTTGGAAACAGCAGACATTGACACGGCGACAGCTGAATACGCCAGTCGTTTTAAAGGTGCTGCGGGAGAATTTTTACTGAAAAGACAGACCGAAATCACTCTCTCATTGTTGCGTGACTTGCCCAAAGCGACGGTTCTCGATGTTGGAGGAGGCCATGCTCAGCTTGCCGAACCTCTTGTTGAAAATGGCTTTGAGGTTACAGTCACAGGGAGTGATGACAGGTGTATTGAGAGGCTTGCCCAGCGGATTCCAAGGTTTGATTTCGAATATAAAACCTGCGATTCGCTGCAATTACCCTTTGAGGATCGATCGTTTGATGTGGTAATGTCTTTTCGTCTTCTCTCCCATGTCAGAAGATGGCCAGAGCTTATTGCAGAACTGAGCCGTGTTGCCAAGTATTGTGTATTGTTTGATTATGCTGATAAGCGATCATTTAATTTTCTCTACAATTGTCTTTTTGAGGCGAAGCGCAAAATGGAGGGGAACACCCGGCACTTTAATCTTTACAGCCGAGGGGAAATATCCAGAGAACTTGCGAAAAACGGTTTTCAGAAACCAGCTTTTAAACCCCAGTTTCTCTGTCCCATGGTTGTCCATCGCCAACTCAAAAGTCGAAGTATTTCAAGTGTGATGGAAGGCTGTTTTCGGGTAACGGGTATGACACAGTTTTTCGGTTCACCTATTATCGTGAGAAGTGATCGCGGTAAGACGGTGGGGCCGAGGTGAGTCAGGCGTATGTTATTCAGTCGTAAATAGCCTGATCTCTTGAGTGAGGTATGGTGATTACCTTTCCTGTCTCTACTGCATGAAATGGGGAGGTAATTGAAGTCCGTCAATCTAAATAATATGCTGAAAACGATTATGAAAGTTTTTAAAGGGGTCATGATTGGTTGTGCTTTTAGTATGCTGGCAGGGTCCTCGGCTTCCTCGACGACCCTGAGCCAACTGGGGCTTGGTTATGGTAAAGAATTTCGGGGGAACAAGGATATCTCTCAGTTTGAGCTGTACTACAGACATCCTCTCTCTTATAAAAAAAAGCTGGGAGATGTATGGAACCTTTCCACAGCCCTCGAGTTTGGCGGTGCGGTCATCGATGAGCAGGATTCTGAAAATTCATCCACCGGCAGGCTTTCGCTCATGCCCCAGATAATGCTCAGCCCAAATGATGCGATAAACGTTATTGTTGGAATTGGTACGGGTTTTATGATGGGCGAGACAGAGTTCACAGATCATAACCTGGGGGGGCCCTTCTTTTTTTCATCAAAGGTGGGTTTTCAGCTGGTCCTTGGGAAACATCTGGGCCTTGAATACAACTTTTATCATCAGTCAAATGCTGGTATTTACGACTATAATGCAAGCTTGAACATGCATTGTGTTTCGCTTTCTTATCAGTTTTAAGTGAGCGGTTTACCTGCATCTTGCCCTATACTCTTCTGAGGGGGGGGCAACCCCATTATCCGCTCATGGCATCTGAGAGGGGCAGGGCTATTGTAAAGGTCGAACCTTTTCCTGGCGTGGTGTCCACCTGTATTGTTCCATTATGCTTTTCTGTGATAATGGAGTGAGCAATAGACAATCCCTGTCCTGTACCTTTGCCCGGTTCCTTGGTGGTGAAAAACGGGTCGAATATACGCTCTCTCACCTCATCGGCAATCCCTCCTCCATTGTCTGAAATCGCTATTTCAACGTGGCTGTCCTTGTGCCTGGTTGAAATGGCGATGAAACCTTTCTCACCATTTTCTCCGTTACGACTTGCTATGGCATGGGCGGCATTGACGATGATATTCAAGAACACCTGATTTATTTCAGACCTGTGGCATGGCACCAGAGGGAGCTGATCGTCAAGGTCAAAACTCATTTCAGCGCAGTACTTCCATTCATTGCGGCAGACAGTGGCGGTATTTTTTAAGCTGTCGTTTATGTCCGCATTTACCATGTTCTCTTCACCTGGATGGGCAAACTGCTTCATAGAACGGACAATATTTGAAATCTGAGTAATCCCCTCTGAAGATTGTTGGACGGCCAGTGGCAGTTCTTCGAGCAAATAGTCTATATCGTATTGCTCAAACAGCTCTTTAATCTTATCTTTTCCTGCAATTTCAACAGTCTTTGAGATAAAACTTGCAAGATCCGGCAGTGAGTCGTGAATGAAATCAAGATTGGTGCTGACGAACTGGGCCGGTGTATTTATTTCGTGGGCAATCCCTCCTGCAAGGGTACCCATCGCCTCAAGCTTTTGTGCCTGCCGCAGGTTCTTTTCAAGTTCTGTTTCGTGGGTGATATCCCTCTGTACTCCGATGTAATTGATCAGTTCTCCCTGCCCGTCCCGTATTGGGGAAATAGTGACTTCGGCAATATAATGTGTGCCGTCTTTTCGTCTGTTTATGAAGCGTCCTCGCCAGACTTTTCCCTGTTTGAGATCGTTCCACAAAGCGCTATAGAATTCAGCAGATTGTTTACCGCTTTTAAGAATTCTCGGGTTGTGGCCTTTCACTTCGGCCAGGGAGTAACCTGTGACCCTTTCAAAGGCGGGGTTTGCATATTCAATATTACCGTTACTATCGGTAATAATGATAAGGTCATCGGTTTGCTCAACCGCTGTCGTCAGGCGCGTTTGTTCCTGCTCAATTATTTTACGCTCAGAGATATCAGTGATAATTCCATCAATGTAAAGGCATTTTCCAGACTCATCATAAACGGCCAGTCCCTGCTCCCAGACCCATTTTATTGTATCGTCTTTACAGCGAATCCGGTATTCCAGGGTAAAGTGTTTTTTTGAATTTATTGCTTCTGCGACGAGCCGGGAAATTTTTTCTCTATCTCTTGGATCGATGAGAGCGCCGTATGATATTATCGTATTGGCAAGGAGTTCATCCGGGAGGTACTTGGTAAGATTATAACAACCCTCACTCACATACATCATGCTCCATTCTGGGGTACTTTTGCAGCGATATACCATTCCCGAAAGATTAGAGAGCAGATGCTGCATCTGTTCTTCTTTTCGTTTCATCTCCTTGTTGGTCAGATGAAGTTCCTCCGTTCTTATATCGACCCTTTCTTTAAGCTCTAAGGTGAGTCTGTTCAGACTTGCCTGAGCCTTCTTCTTTTTTACAACATTGATGGAGAGCAAAAGAGTGAGAAATGAAAGAGCCAGGATGACGGCCACAGTCGCCCAGATGGCAAGTCTGTGTTCTTTGTAAAACTGCGGCTGCGGGTTGATAAAAATAGTTTCCTGGGGAAATGCGTTTTCGTCTATACCAAATCTCTGCAGAACGGAAAAGTCGGCAAAATATTGATTGGGACTCTTCATGATCACAGGGAGACTATCTGCAGCTACACCATCCAGAATATCGAGAACGAGTTTGGCGGCGACCTGTCCCTGAAGGGCGCCGTTGGTAAGGTATCCTCCAATGACTCCGTGATTGAGGTAAAAATCAAAAAGACTGTATACAGCTACAGGAGAGTTTTTGCTTATGAGCTCTGCCGATTCATAATACTCAAATTGACGGCCGTTATTATCTCGAAAGAAAACACCCAGAAGGACAAGGTCGTCCGCAGATAAAGAGTGGAGCAAGTCCAGAAGGTCCTCAGTGGAGTAGTTTTCGGTATAGAGCCAATCAATCTGGGGGTATTTACCCTTGGTTTCTTCCTTAAACGACAGTTTGAGTGCCGTTGCCGTGACGGATTCGTCGTTGACCACGATAATTCTTTTTGTCTTTGGATGAATAGAAAGCATGAGGTCAACGGTCTTACGGACACCAACAGATTCGTTTATACCGGTTATGTTTTTTTGTCCCCGGAGCATTTGAGGGGTAAACGAATTGATGCCGCAGAAGACAATCGGGCTTTTGGGAAAGAGTGCAGTGCGGAAATCCAAGGCAAAATTCAGGGCGTGATTATCAGAGACAAGAACGGCATTAAAATAAGTGTTGGCATATTTTCTGGCAAGAGCTTCCTTTTGTTGCAAAAGATACTCTGGGGAAAAAAATCTTTTTGTATCAAGGTATTCAATGCGAAGATCAACGTCTTTGCCAAATATTTCGTTTTGCACAGCCGAGGTAATATCGTCTGTCCATTTGTAGCCTGCGTGATACGAATGAAGGAGCAATACTTTATGTAATGCCGCAGCCTTTGCAGGATGAGACATCAGGGTAAATGTAAACACAACAATAAAGACACGAAAAAAAATTCTCAGATCCATAAAAAACAGCCCCATATTTTAAGGTTTCTTTATGATATCTTTTTTTTAATCGATAACAAAATTATCTTTCAGTCGTATATATATGTGGTGTCCAGATTGGGTCTTTTCTTTTAGCAAACAATCAAGATGACTCAGGGCAGTTAGCCCCCCTCAGGTAAGTGGCAGCCCTTTAGCATCTTGCTCGAAGAATAGTCTTAAGATCGTTTTCTCCCAATTCTATTGGGTTGTACTTATTGGCCGTTTCGGACACTATTTTCTGTATCGTTTCATCGGAAATATTAAATGTAGAGAGATCGGGAATCTTGAGATTCTCGGTATATTCTCCAAGGATGTTGATGAAGTGATCCTGTAACCAGGCATCGCTTTTTCCGGCCGCACCGGAAAATATTTTTCCAAGTTCGGTGTATTTAGTAAGGGCCGGATGTTCGATATTTTCCTGCCTGAGTCGTAAAAGAGTAAGGTGATTGCATGGTTCCATCAGTGTACCGCAGATGTTTCCATGGGCGGCAGGAATGATACCTCCAATGGCGGAGGCAAAACCATGAACCGTTCCAAGGCCTGCGTTGGCCAGAACGATACCGGATAGCATTGCCGCATAGGCAAGATCGCTGCGTGCTTCAAGGTTTGTTCCCTCCTTGACCACTGTGAGGAGGGAACGGGCGATGGCTGTGATGCCCTGCAGTGCCAAGCTGTCGGTTAAAGGAGAGCTGTTTGTGGAGAGATAGGCCTCAACCAGTTGAGTAAAGCAATCCATTCCACAACTTGCGGTAAGAGAAGGCGGGCAGTTCCGGGTAAGTTCGGGGTCGACTATCGCGACGTCAGGGATATAGCTGTCATGGCGGAGGGACTTTTTAAAGCCTCTTGTCCCCACAACACTGAGGACAGCGTTGCTTGTGGTTTCACTTCCTGTTCCTGAGGTGGTTGGTACTGCAATAAACGGGATCTTTCTGCCGCTCGGTTGTTGGCTGCCCACCCCTTCCAGGTAATTTATCACCGGTAGATCTTCTTTGAGCATTGCCGAGATGGCTTTTCCGGCATCCAATACACTGCCGCCGCCGATTGCGACGACAGAATGGAACTGTTTCCCCTTATGTCTGGTGACGATATCATCTATCATCTGCGGAGATGGTTCCTGGTTGATACTCTCAGAAAGATACGTTACCTGCAACTGATCAAGGTCAACGACCAACTGGTTGAAGGCATCCGAGGCGACAAAAGATTTTGCTCCGGTAACAAGCAGTGTCCTAGAACCATAATGGGCTGCTTTCCGGGATATTTCTTTTTGGGCTGTGGCGCCGAAAATGATTTGAGGAATTGATTTGAAACAAAAGAGTTCAATCACAGATACACCAAGTTTCTGATATTATGAGGGTTGGTCAGGAATTATCATGACAGATTCAGGGTAATATACAGCTGGCCGCAAAGAAAATGCCATGACGGTTTTTTGCTGGACCGTAAAACACTTGACCGCTCAGTTATTTTTTGCTATTGCTATTGATAATTAGCACATAAAATTAAATTTTTCCCTTACAGAAAATGCATTCACTAACTTCAATCATTTCAAACCTGTTCCTTAATGTCGCACTCGTCGTCAGTGTGGTGGTCGTGGTCCGAAAGGTTGAAGGCGGAGTGCCGTGAGGGGATAAGATAAAATAAATCAAGTAGTTAAACCCCTGTTGGCGCTTCGCCGGCGGGGGTTTTTTTATGCCCTCGCTTCCGAATTGCCAGCAATCATGAATATCCACGGAGGATAATATGAATACAATGAATGGTGCTCAACTCATAGTGAAGTTGCTGGAAAGGCAAGGGATTGACATTATCGCAGGAATTCCGGGTGGGGCAAATCTGCCGATGTATGATGCCCTCTTTGAATCTACAGCCATACGACATATTCTCTGTCGGCATGAACAGGGGGCAGGCTTTGTGGCCCAGGGAATTGCCCGGTCGACCGGAAAGGCTGCTGTCTGCTTTGCCACATCGGGGCCGGGGGCCACTAATGTCCTCACAGCCATTGCGGATGCCTATCTTGATTCTATCCCTGTTATTTGTATTACCGGCCAGGTGCCTGCATCACTCATTGGAACGGATGCTTTTCAGGAGGTAGATACCTATGGAATGTCGATTCCCATCACCAAACACAATTTTCTGGTCCGTACGGTGGGCGAGCTGCTCACTATCATTCCCAGAGCCTTTGAACTGGCACTTTCCGGACGTCCCGGGCCGGTTTTGATTGATGTACCAAAGGATGTTCAGATGGCTGAAATTTCTTTTGCTCAGTGGCCTGAACCCGGCAGACGCACTACCGAAAAAGCAACAGATATCGAATCATTACGGGCGGCAGCCGATATGATAAATCGGGCAAAACGACCAATTCTCTGCCTGGGGGGAGGGATTATTCATGCAGGTGCTGCGGAGGCAGGCCGATTGCTTGCCGAAAAAGGGGGCTTGCCCACGACCATGACCCTGATGGGCCTGGGGGCAATTGCCTCAGATCATCAACTCTCTCTTGGTATGCTGGGGATGCATGCGGCCCGTTCCACCAATATGGCATTGCAGGATTGTGATCTGTTTATAGCTGCCGGTGCACGGTTTGATGACAGGGCGACAGGAAAAATCGTTGAATTCTGCCCGGATGCCAGCATTATCCATATGGATATTGATCCCAGCGAGGTGTCGAAATTAAAGACAGCTCATATTGCCCTTGTGGGAGATGTTAAAAGGTCCCTGGAAGCCTTGCTTCCCCTGGTCACTGAAAACAGCCGAACTATCTGGAATAATCAGATTGAAGTCCTCAAAGAAATGTACCCGATGACCTCACCTGAGGCGAGGGTTCCGGAAAAGCCCTATGGCCTGATCCTCAAAACTTCAGAATTGCTCGACGAGGGAAGTTTTATCTCAACGGATGTCGGCAAACATCAGATGTGGGCTGCCCAGGTCTTCCCCTTTGAAAGACCGAGGCAATTGCTTACTTCAGGCGGTCTTGGCACCATGGGCTTTGGGCTCCCTGCAGCAATTGGTGCAGCCCTTGCCCATCCGGATAAACAGATTGTCCTGTTCACGGGAGATGGCAGTTTGCAGATGAATATACAGGAGCTTGCAACAGCCATAGAGCAACAGGTGAATATAAAAATTATTATTATGAATAACAATTCGTTAGGACTCGTGCGTCAGCAGCAGAACCTTTTTTACAACAAACAGCTCTTTGCCTCGGATTTTCAGATTGATATCGATTTTGTGACCATCGCCAAAGGTTTTGGCATGAAAGCGGTGAATGTCGAAGCGGGCGGCGATCTACCTGCCCTTTTAGAGAGAATGCTCGCTGAACCGGGACCGTGTCTGATCAACGTACCAATTGATAGAGAGGAAGATGTGTATCCGATGGTTCCCCCAGGGGCTTCAAACAGCATCATGTTGGGAGGGTGTAATGCAGAAAAATGTAAATAACAGGGACAGTGAAATGGAGAAGACAAGACAGGTTGACGCTATTGCAGTACTTGAATTAGTGGTAAACAATCATCCGGGTGTCATGTCGCATATCTGCGGCCTTTTTTCCAGGCGGGCATATAACGTTGAAGGAATTATCTGTATCCCAATGCAAGACGGTATGACCAGCAAGATGTGGCTGCAGGTAAATGAAGAGAATAAGCTGGAACAGATCATCAAGCAGGTCAAAAAATTACCGGATGTGCTGACCATTGAACGCCACGATGGGGGGCACAGAGTTTTTGAGAGGGTTGGGGTACTTGTGTGAATGGTACATTCAGCTCTTGCCCTGGAATCAGCACGCCGCTGGTTTTGAGGGACAGGTTGAACGTTCATGGGGCAAGAAGAAGAAAGACTATGGCTGAGGGGAGAGTTGAGGCTGGTGCAGGATAGTCTTACAGAATTATGCCATGGGGTTGTCAACTCCCCGTCAGGAAGCGGTTTTTTCCCGGATTTTGCGAGAATACCGCTTCCGGCAGTTTTAAGCCAACTCTTTTCTTGAACTTTTTCGCCGTTTATTATGGAATAAATTGCTTGGTCCTGCGTCGCTTAAAATGAAATAAAACACCGAAGAAGGCTGAGTTCAAAGGGAAGCTTTTGGTAATATTTTTTAATTGGCTTTGTGCAGGTTTATAAAATTTGATATCATTTATTTGCTTGGCTGTACCCTGAATTTTGCACGCAAACATTCGAAAATCACAAACTATATGTAATATCATTGTATTGACCCGTGGAATGTCACAAAGATCACTTACCTGTTAATGCAAGTAAAACAATGTGTTTACTGTATGTTGCCGTCATTTTGGATCTCCAGATGTGCCGAATTTGCATTGTAAACAGCCACATGCTGTATAAAAGCACACTGTTGTGGCTATTGTCTGCATCTTCAGCAAAGCTGGTGATTGTAATATTTTAGGTGTACGCTTTTCTCTTTTCTGAAAACATTTTTACAGATGATGCATCTAATGTGTTGACTGCAATAGATGTGTTTTATCACGTCAGCCACCAGCGCCAGGGTTACCAATAACAATTCACCTCTCCAAGCCTTGTTCACTTTATGGAAAAACTCGAAAACAGCGCAAAAAATAGAGAAAAAATAGACGCCCATCCTCTCTCTTCGAGAGTATCCCGAGGATATCCTGAAAAGCTGGAACAAGCTCTCTATGAAATCAGTGAGAAGGCCCATTCGCTTGTAAGCCAGGATGCGCTTTACAGCTCCTTACATGAAATTGTAGGCCGCTTTATCAACGCCCGAAACTTCTTTATAGCTCTGCGTCAGCAGCGTGATGGTCGGCAATTTATCAAATTTGTCTATTATAATGATGAGTTCGACGCACACATGCAGGGGCTTGAGGTTGAAGTCGATCCCTCAGGGAAACATTCGATGTCGGGCTATATACTCGCAAGTGGCAAGCCGTTACTTATGGTCCCTGAGATGTTTGACGAGTTTTGCCGGGAAAATAATATCAGCCCCCTGGGAACAAAGGCCTATTCCCTGGTCGGTGCGCCATTTTATCTTGAGCATCTTTCCGGGGTCGTTCTGGTTCAGAGTTATCATGAGTATGTCTATACAGACAAGGATAAGGATCTCATGGCGTATGTTGCAAGGCATATTGGTGACGCCCTGCAACGCAAGAAAGCGATCGATGATATACGTGAAGCAAATGAAATCTTTTCACTCTTTCTGCGCTACTCCCCTGCACACGTTTATATCAAGGAGATGATTGAGGGTGAAAGCAGGATTGTCCAGGTCAGTGACAATTATGCCGCTTCCCTTCACAAATCAAGTGAGGAATTGATCGGCAAAAATATGGCGGAACTGTTTCCTCCCGACTTTGCTGCGCAAACCACAAGAGATGATCAGGAAGTCGCCAGAAACGGAGTTCTCCTGCAAACAGAGGATATTATTGACGGCAGAACCTATTCGACGATTAAATTCCCCATAGTGCAAGGCGGTAAATCGCTGGTTGCAGGCTACAGCATCGATATCACCGAACGTAAGCAAATGGAAGATGCCCTGCGCGAAAGTGAAAAGCGTTACAAAATCATCTTTGAACGATCACCCCTTGCGGTAATCAGATTTGACCCAGACGGAAATATTGTCGATTTTAACGATAGATTTGTCGACATGATGGGTTCGACAAGAGAAAAACTTCTTGGTTTCAATACCGCCAGACACAGTAGTCCAAAAATGCGGGAAACCATCAAAAAAGCGCTCTCCGGTGAGGTTGTCTCCTACGAAGGTTCATACACTTCCATTAACGGGGGGAAGACTACCTTTCTGCGTGGTTTTTTCAATCCGGTCACCCCCGGTCAGTCACCTACGGAGGTTATCGCTGCTCTTGAAGATATTACAGAGTTGAAAAAGCACGAAAAAGAACAGCAAAAAATAGAGAAACTTGAGTCTCTGGGTGTCCTTGCAGGAGGAATTGCCCACGACTTTAACAATATTCTGACTGGCATCATGGGTAACCTCTCCTTTTCCCAGGTGCTCCTTGAGCCTGACCATAGAGCACACAAAGCTCTTGCGGAAGCGGAAAAAGCAACCCGGCGGGCCGCTGAGCTTGCCCAGCAGCTCCTCACTTTTGCCAAAGGCGGTGAGCCGAACAAAGAGGTGGTCTCACTGCAGCGACTGGTTCGTGATGCGGTGTCTTTCATGCTTCGAGGCTCGAATGTCAGACCTGTTGTGAGCATTCCAGAATCTCTCCACTCGATTCAGGCAGATGAAGGGCAGGTCTGTCAGGTGTTGAACAATCTTATTATTAACGCTGATCAGGCCATGCCCGGTGGAGGAACCCTAACGATCACCGGTTCAAATGAAAATGTGCAGACAGGCAATCCTTTCAATCTCGAAACCGGACCATATGTCAGGCTTGAAATCCATGATACAGGGTGCGGCATATCGCCTGAAGGCATGGCAAACATATTTGATCCCTACTTTTCCACCAAAATATCCGGTACAGGACTGGGGCTTGCCACCGCTTATTCGATCATTCAACGACACAATGGCCATATAGGTGTCTCCTCGAGTGTGGGTGAAGGGACTACCTTCACTCTCCTGTTGCCCTCGACTGGTTTCACTGAAGAAAAACAGACCCGGATGACAGAAAAAGCCCGTGGATTAGCCGCAGGAGGATCAATTCTCATCATGGATGATGAGCAGATGATCAGAGATACTGCCGCCGAGATGCTCATATTTTTAGGGTACGAAGTAACTACATGCGCGGGTGGGGGAGAAGCCATTGAACTTTACCGGACGGCGCTGCAGGCTGGGCAACCTTACACAGTGGTTATTATGGATTTGACTATTCCGGGTGGTCTGGGCGGTAAAGAGAGCGCAGAAGTTATCCTCGCTATAGATCCCACTGCTTATCTTATCGTCTCGAGTGGCTACTCCAGTGATCCGGTTGTCGCCAACTTTAAGCAATATGGTTTTTCAGGAGCAATCGCGAAACCCTACAATCTTGACGATTTCGAAAAGGCCCTCAGCAAGGTGCCGACGCGGGGAGTGGAATAGTTGCAACGCCTATAACCGATTGCGGCTGGAACAGATAATCTCTGGAAAAGGTTCACGTAAATTTTTGGCAAACAACTTCTCAGATCGTATCACTTTTTCAATTATAGACAGCCTCTCGAAAATGCAGCATTCAGGACAAGAAGGCACGAGAGGGATGGCGGAGTTGTATCCAGACCACCTCTATCAGGTGTTCTGGGTAAAATATTAGGAGCTGACCATGTATAGAAATGCGACAATTTGAACTGAAGAATCTGGCACTTAACCGCTTTGCGGTTTTCTTTGTGATATTAGTATTCCTTGCTCTATCATTTAATGGCTTGATGTTGCTCTATGTCTTGAAGTTACACAAACAGACTCTGGGCCAACAGCAGAATCGCCAGAATTCCTTGCAAATAACCTATGATATCGAACAGGAAACGGCTGCCCTGTCAAAGATGGTTCGCGCTTATACCGCCACAGCGAATACCAGATTTCTCAGATATTATTATGATATTATTGAGATCAGACAGGGAAAGAAAGCTCCTCCTGAGAATTACAACCACACCTACTGGGCGGAGGTAATGGCGGGTGCGCGTGAGCATATAATGCCAAAAGACAACCCAGGTCAATCGGTTTCGGAACGCATGAAGGCCTTTGGATTCACGAAAGAAGAATTCATTGCATTGGATAATATACTGAAATCTTCCCAGAATTTATACAATCAGGATCAGATCTCCTTTGCAGCCACTCAAGGATTGTATGACCCTATGGAGAAGCAATTTATCAACGATGGTGAGCCGCAACCCCAATTTGCCAATAATCTTGTATATAGTGACCATTACCTGCAATTGGAAAACGATCTTTTCCAGACAGTAGAGTTTTTTGCCGATTTGACGGACAAACGAACCAAAATTTCGGTGCAACAAGTTTCGACTCAATTGAGCCGAAGCATCTACGCCGCTATTATCATGTTGGCTCTTACCGTTTTTATTGTCCTCATTGCAATGGAAGTCATTCGCAAGAAGGTGCTCGCCCCAATGAAAGACCTGACCCAGACCGCCCTCAGTTTTGGGGCAGGTGAGTATGCCATTCGAGCGGAGACCAGGCAGGGTGTTCGCGAACTCCAGGCACTTGGTCAGACCTTTAACGCCATGGCAAATAACATCCAGGATGATATTTTTCACAGAGAAGAAATTCAAAAACAACTTGAGGTTGCCTCTCTTAAAGCAGAAGATTCAACTCGGGCAAAGTCGTTGTTTTTGGCCAATATGAGTCACGAAATAAGAACACCGATGAATGCTATTATCGGTATGGCTTATTTGACCCTCAACACCGAGCTTGATGCACGTCAAAAAGATTATATCGGTAAAATTCAGTATGCTGCGCAATCCCTGCTCAGGATCATCAATGACATTTTAGATTTTTCGAAAATCGAGGCCGGAAAACTCGAACTTGAGATTGTCTCCTTTCGACTGGAAGATGTTGTCGGAAACTCTCTCTCATTACTGCGTCATCGGGTTCTTGAAAAAAAGATGGAACTTCTGCTCGATATTAAAAATTCCCATTTAATCGGTGACACCGGGGTCTTTTTGGGCGACCCGCTGCGCCTGGAGCAAGTGCTCAATAACCTTCTCTCCAATGCCGTAAAATTTACAGATAACGGCTATGTTCAGTTGAGTATTGAAGAGACAGGCCGCACACCAACGGCTTCCGAGTTGCAGTTTACCGTGAGGGATACGGGTATAGGCATGACTCCCGAGCAGGTTGGACGACTTTTTCAGGAATTTTCCCAGGCCGATGAATCTACCACCCGCAGGCATGGTGGTACCGGTCTTGGCTTAAGCATTGCCAAACGACTCACGACCCTGATGGGAGGAAGAATTTCCGTCACAAGTGAGAAAAACCAAGGAACACAATTTTGTTTCACGATCAGTCTCCCTCAAGCTGATCAGTCTGAAACCCATGGTGTTCCAAGCAGGCAGCTTGGCCATGGGCTCAACGTTTTGATTGTGGATGACCATGAACCAGCCCGGATGGTACTGCATACTATACTCGGACATTTTGGCCTGGAAAGCGTAATGGTTGACTCGGGTGTGGCTGCCTTACAATGCCTTGATCAATCAGATGATGGCTTTGATATGATTTTCATCGATTGGGTCATGCCCAATATGGGTGGAGAAGAGTTGATAACTGCAATTAGAACATTGCCAACCTTAAATCAGCCTGAAATTGTGGTTATGTCGGCCTATGATATTGAGAAAATTCACGAGTTGTGTGCAAATCAGAAGATATGTCAATTTCTGCCTAAACCCATACTGCCAAATGAAATACGCAAACTACTCTTAGAGAAAAGACAACTGTATGCGGGGGAACAAAAGAAAGAACAGGTTGCACGCAAAACCGATCTTGAGGGGATGCGGGTCCTGGTGGTCGAAGACAACGAAGTCAATCAGCTCATTGCCTCGGAAATGCTTTCCAACTGTGGCATCCAGATCGATACGGCCAACAATGGCCAGGAAGCCATTGACATTCTAAATTTAAAACCGGATACTTATTATCATGTTGTTTTAATGGATATCCAAATGCCGGTAATGGATGGTTATGAGGCAACTCGCCTGCTTCGCAGTCAAGACAGGTATGCTTCTTTGCCCATTATCGCCATGACAGCGCATGCAATGATTGAAGAAAAACGGAGATGTATATCGGCTGGCATGAATGATCATATCGCCAAACCTTTTGAATTGGAGCTTCTCCTGCAAACCTTGTCAGGTTATTACACCAATGATACACCTTCGTTGTTGTTACAATCATCATACGGGGTTGAAAACGATGAAACGTCAGAGGCATGTAATGATCTGCCAACAAACATTCCAGGTGTGGATTTGACGAAGGGGTTGAGTCACTGTGGAGGCATGATTGATTTGTATAGAAAGATTTTGGCAGACCATGTGAAAAATTTCAGTAATCTCACCTCAACTCTTTTAGCACTGGTGGAAAAGGAGCAATGGGGCGAATTTTCAAGTGCGATACATACCTTCAAAGGATTGTCAGGAACCATAGGAGCGAGTGATTGTCAGGAGATGTGCGTGAAAATAGAATCAGCGGTCATGAGCAACAAGCCCAATCTGGACTCCTTGCTCGTAGAACTCGATGAAAAACTTACACCAATCTTAACTGCATTGGCACGTTTCTTTGCAGATGAACAACAGCAGTCGGCGGAGGTGGCTGTCACACCGTTGATTGATCGCAAATCAAAGGAAATTTTAATGCAGTTGGACTACCTTCTGTGTGAGGCAGATAGTGCAGCCTTGGATTTTTGGAGTGACCACGAAGCTATGCTGAAAAAAATATTATCTCCTGCTACTGAAAAAAAACTCGCTCTGGCGATTGGCCAGTTTCAGTTTGAAGAAGCGCAGTTATTGTTACAAGCCTCCCTCAGTGAATCATGATACTTAATTCTCAAAAGGAAGCCACTATTCTCTGTGTTGATGACACACCTGCTAATCTGTTTCTGCTGGTGGAATTATTAAAAGGTTCTTACCGTGTGAAAACTGCAACCAATGGTGCCCAGGCCCTCCAGCTTGTAGCGGCGAGTCCTCCTGATCTGATCTTACTGGATGTTATGATGCCCAATATTGATGGGCTTGAGGTCTGCCGTCGATTAAAAGCGGATGGGGCTTCCTGTGATATTCCTGTTCTTTTTCTCACCACCAAAACCCTGGTGGAAGATGAAGCCTACGGTCTGAATCTCGGGGCCGCCGATTACATCCATAAACCTATCAGCCCACCCATTCTGCTGGCACGAGTTCGGAATCATCTAGAGATTAAAAAATACAACGACTTACTGATTGACCGCAATAGCTGGCTTGAAAAGGAAGTGTCACGCCGTATCTCGGAGATTAACCAAATGCAGGAGGCGACCATCCATGTGATGACCTCGCTTGCCGAATTTCGCGATGAAGAAACCGGAAACCATATTCGCCGAACGCAAGAATATATGCGCCTCATCGTGCACGCCCTGCAAAATATTGCGGAACATACTGAATATTTAACCACGACAAGAACAACCCAGATAATCAATTCTGCACCGTTACATGATGTCGGTAAGATAGCGACCCCGGATACGATATTGCTCAAACCAGGCAAGCTTACCGAGGAAGAGTTTGAAATTATGAAACTCCATACAGTGCGAGGTTATGAAATTCTTGATCAGGCCAAGAAAAACCTGGGTGCAATTGGTGGATTTTTAGAGATTGCCCAACAGATTGCGCTTTCACATCATGAAAGATGGGATGGTTCCGGCTATCCACATGGGCTTGCAGGTAATGATATCCCGTTACCCGCACGCATGATGGCCGTAGCTGATGTCTATGATGCAATTAGAAGTGATCGGCCCTATAAAAAGGCGCTGTCCCATGAAATTGCCTCTGCAGTTTTGCAGGATTCTCGAGGGAGTCACCTTGATTCCCAGATTGTCGATGTCTTTCTTTCGTTTGACTCGGAAGTACAAAATATAAGGAACCAGTGGGATGATCAACATTAATGAACGACAGCTTTATTACAAGGAGAACTGTGGATGGAGAGGTTAAATATGAACAGATATATAACCCTGTGTTGCGTAATGCTTTTGTTTGTCACAGAGGCCCGGGCTTTTGACTACTCAATATCCGGTTTCGGAACGTTGGGAGGGGCAATATCCGACAACAGTGTAAGGTACCAGCGCTTTATTGACAACGATGGAACCGTAAAGCGTGATTCGTTATTAGGCCTGCAGTTTGACGCTAAACTCAATGACAAATGGGGGTTCACCACGCAACTGATTCTTGCTCCCAGTACGGACGACGACGACGTTATCACACCACAGTTGAAATGGACAATGATCTCCTACCGTCCAACCAACGATTGGTTGATTCGCGCAGGCCGGATAAGTCTCGGTGGACTGCTCAACCAACAGAATCTTGATGTGGGCGTCTCCTACGATATGGTTCGCTTGCCAAATGAAGTATATCTCCTCTCGTCCTCTTACGACTTTGACGGGTTGAGCATTGCCAAAACCTGGAATACTACCGATTATGAAGTGACTTTGGATGGTTCGCTTGGCATGCAAAACCGGGACTATCGGACCTATTACAATTATAGTGATACGGCTGTCTTCTATTCTGCAGACGTTACTGCAGGTGGTCTGATTTTAACAGTGACTGATTACGACCAGGCCATGTACCGGGCAGGGTGGCATTATACAAAAATTGATCCCGATGCTCGTCAAGGACTTCTCAGTGAATACACCTTCGTGGAACTTGGCGGAGGAATGTATACTCTCGGTGAACCGGTTTATAAATCGGAGACTTATGGGAATACCTTTTTTCTTGGTGCCAGGTTTCCTCTCGGTGGTTTTTTGATTTCGGCCGAGGGTACCGCTGTTGTTGTTGAGGATTTTGAGGCAGGTCCACCGACCTTTGCCGGATACATTTCAGCCTCTCGTAAGCTCGGTAACTGGACGCCTTATCTCACCTATGCCCAGACCTGGAGCGATGGGTTGGATACCTGGCGTAAGGTCCAGGGTGCTACGGCTGTTCCTTCCTTGGGTGTCACTCAGGAGCTCATTGACGATGGGGCAAGTGCCATGGCGATCTATGACCAGAAATCATGGATGCTCGGTACTTCTTATGCATTTTCTCCCAAACAGAAATTGAAAGCAGAAGTTATGCTCACCCACGTGGGTGACCGGTCGGCTATGTTTGATGGCTCGATAGAAAATGAAAATGTGATGGTCTATTCCTTTTCCTACAATTTTGCCTTTTAAACATGGTACGCCGACGAGATGGTTAACGCGTGTTCTACGGTTCTGCCAAACCATGGAGCACGAACTAAAAACAGCAGCTCTCTCTTGCTCTCTGGGTTAGTAAAAAGCTTGGGGAGAAAGCTCATGTGCGTGGTCTTTCTCCTTGTATGGGGGACGACGACATCGCCGTGCTCTGCCGGTGTGCTCGTGATTGGCAATAAAACGCTGGAAACAATGGATGGTGCACTATTGCGCCGTATCTATACCGGCAGGGTTGTAATGGTGCAGGGTAAATCGATTCAACCGGTTAATTTAAATACGGGTGATAGTTCGCGTGATTTGTTCATGAAGGCCGTCATCAAGCAGAGCGATGATGATTATGTGGCATATTGGATTGTGCGGCGCGCAATAGGTAAAGGTACGCCTCCACCGGAACTGGAAAGTGATCAGGCGGTATTGGATTATGTACGTTCTACCTCTGGTGCCATCGGCTATATTGATGAAGGTCACTTAACTTCTGGTGTGAAGATACTGCTGTCCTTGCCCTGACTCAACAATGTTACAACCACTTGGCTTTGATGCAAAAAAAATACTACCGTTTCTCAGATCCCATTATCTCAAACTATTATCACTTGCAAATCACTACTGTGAATGGAGGAAGGAGACACCCCCAAAAAGCGTGCAACATAACATGTCGTCTTCGACTTCTCCAAGTTTGAATATTGTTAGGAAATACCTGACAGAAAAAACAGGTTGATCAGGTATTAAGAGTCTGTGTGAAACAGGGACGTATGTGGGCCTGAAGGAAGGCGGCCCTGGATGATATACTGGTTGGGATTGTTGACGGGATGCACGGCTACTGAAGCAACTTGAAGAACATCTGAACCTTGGGGCTCTGGTTTTGCCGCTCGCTATATTCTTCACGGCTCTCCGCGACAAAGCCGAGTCTGGTTAAAAGAGCCTGGAGTCTTGGGTTTAAGGTAAGGGATATAAAACGGGAATAGCCCAGAGATACCATGGTTTCAAGGAATGCGGTGATGGTAAATACACCTATCCGCTGGTTGCGAAACCGGGTGGAGATGGCCAGGGCCCCCAGTTCTATGGTTCTGTGGTCGATAATCTTTTGTTCTACGCAGCCGACGATAATAGAGTCTATTTCCGTAACATAAAAATGGTCACGATGCTCGAAGACGTAATCCTTGTTGCGTGGTTTTAAAAAACCTGCCCGTTTGTACATTGCGAGGATACGATTGACGGCGGCGACATCTTCATCACTTTCCACCCTACGAAATATCTCCGTAAAGTTGTTGGCAATCATGGTACCGCTTCCTTCCACGGTAAACAGTTCCTGTTTAATACTGTTTTTTCCCGCTGGAAGAATGTGAATACGCTCGCACTGACCCGCCTCAATGGTTTCACAAATAAGATTCATGGTATCCTTGAAATTCGTATTTGCGATAAGGCTTGCAAATTCATCCGGGGATTCACGGATACCGCTCGTGGTCAACGTATTAATTTTATGGCCATTGTTGTCAATCAGGAATCTACGTTCTAAAAGAATTACCTTGAAGGTGGCTTCCGGGTTTGTGAGAACCGCCAGGTAAAAATTCTCATCGGGTGCAATCCGGGTTATCGTTGTTGCGGAGAGTTTCTGCTTAAGGGTGTTGAGCAGTTTCTGGTTGGCAAAGCGGTTGGGCAGGTTGTGAAACAGCGTGGTTTCCACCCCGTTTTTGGTAAGAAATTTAATATCAGCAATAATTTCTCTGAAATTATCCCGAAGTATCCCTTCCCTGCAGGCAATGCAGACTCTTTTACCAACCAGGTTTTTTGCGTATTCGTTGAGGTACAGTTGTCCCATAATCAGTCTATAAATGATGTGCCGGAACGAACTTATTTCCCCCAGCGAAGTAGTGCATACCCAAGGGCTGCGCTGATAAACGAGCCTATCATTATACCAACTTTAGCATATTCGAGCATTATGCCACTGTTAAAAGAGAGGTTGGATATAAAAAGAGACATGGTAAAGCCTATTCCGCCAAGCAGACCGGCACCAAGTATCTGTATCCATGTGGTTCCTTGCATGAGCTCGGTGCGCAGGATTTTTGCAATTGTAAAGGTAAAGATAAATATTCCAAGAGGTTTACCAAGAACAAGACCAAAAATAATACCCTGGGTGACCGGATTGGTGAGAGCGGTGAGTGGCTCCATTCCTGCAAGAGAAACGCCACCGTTGGACAGGGCAAAGAGAGGCAGGATCAGGTAGCCCACCCAGGAAGAAAGTGAGTGTTCAAGGCGCTGTAGCGGGGTTTCTACCTCACTGCAGGCAAGGTTAATATCCTGCACAGCATCAAGATGCCGTTGATTGACGAGAATGGACTGACCGCACGAGTCGCCATGGCATTCAATTCTATCCAGGCGTCGCTGAACCATCTCAAGAAAAATATCTGTATCATATTTCCCCTTGCAGGGTATAAACATGGCCGTTACCACACCCGCAATTGTCGCATGCAGGCCTGCACTTGAAATTGCAAACCACAACATAAGTCCAAGGATTGCATAGGGTAAAGTCTTGCGCACTCCGGCTTTATTGATGGTAAAAAGTAGGCAGCAAATGACAGCCGCAGCGGCAAGGGCGTACAGATTGATAGAGGCTGTATAGAAGAGAGCGATCACTAAAATTGCGCCAAGGTCATCGACAATGGCAAAGGCCGTAAGAAAGAGACGGATACCAAAAGGAATCTTACGCCCGAGAAGGCTGAGTACCGCAAGGGAAAAGGCAATATCGGTCGCCATGGGAATCCCCCAGCCAGAAAGGCTGTCTGTCCCCTGATTGAAATAAAAATAGATGAGGGCCGGAAGAACCATTCCCCCTATGGCTGCAGCGACCGGCAGTGCAGCGCGTTTGGGGTCGGAAAGCCCGCCGACAAGAAGCTCTCTTTTAATTTCAAGGCCCACGGTGAAAAAGAAGAGAGTCATCAAGCCGTCGTTTATCCAGTGGAGGAGAGAGTGACTGAGGCTTAGGTTGCCAAGATGTATAGCAAGTTCCTGGTGCCAGAAATGGCTGTAACCCTCTGGATTCAGGTTAGACCAGATAAGGGCAATCACCGCTGAACCGATCAGGAGAAAACCGGACTGGGAGATTTTGGTGAAAAAGTATTGAAAAGCCGAGGTCTGCATGATTTTAGAAACAACCAGAACCGGGCTTTTTAACTCTTTTATGAGTGATGTATTTGTTTTTTTCACTTGGATGAACGTCCTGTAATGTTTGAGAAAGAGTCCTGCCTGACAAAGAGGCTGGATGAATATTTGCTGTGTTGTGTGACCTTACTGTTGTGTAATTACTCTGTAAGGGTTTGTAAACATGACCTATTTAAATGAATCATGCAAAGATCAGGTAAAATATTGCCGGAAAACGGGCTGGCTCCATATCGGGGAACAGTTGTGATGGAGCTACGTATAAACATTACAACATTGTAATGTTTGTGAAAGATGGGGGTAATGATGAGGCATTATACTCAATCATGTTATACATCCGGTGCAGACAGGATCGATTTTAATATACTCTATAAGGGACTACAATGATGGACAATACAATTCTCACGCCCCCAGCGTCCGTGACGGGAACTTCCGACGTCTACAGCTCAATTCAGAAGATCAATGAAGAGGTGAAACAGAATTCGAGCTGGATTGCTCCCCTCAAATATGAGCTGTCAAAAGTTATTATTGGTCAGCATCATCTCATAGATCAGCTGCTCATCGGCCTGCTGTCGGGTGGTCATATTCTTCTGGAAGGTCTGCCAGGGCTCGCCAAGACCCTTGCGGTGAAAACACTGGCAAAAGCGATCCAGACCGATTTTAAAAGGATACAGTTTACCCCGGATATGCTGCCCGCCGACATCGTTGGCACCCAGATTTATAACCCGCAGCAGACTACATTTGAGGTGAAGAAAGGGCCGATCTTTGCCTCTCTGATTTTGGCTGACGAGATCAACCGGGCGCCGGCCAAGGTGCAGTCGGCCCTGCTTGAAGCCATGCAGGAAAAACAGGTCACTATCGGTGACACCAGCTTTAAACTGCCTGATCTTTTTCTGGTACTTGCCACCCAAAACCCCATTGAGCAGGAAGGAACCTATCCCCTGCCCGAGGCGCAGATTGACCGTTTCATGCTGAAGGTGGTGGTCGGCTATCCAACACGGGAAGAAGAGAGAAAAATCCTCGAAGGCTTTGATCAGACAGATTCGGAAATCCTGGTTACACCGGTTGCCTCTCCTGAGAACATATTATCCGCCCGTACTGTGGTCAACCGAATTTATATGGATGACAAGATAAAGGATTACATTGTTTCTCTTGTCTATGCGACAAGAGATCCGCAAAGCTATCAGCTTGATCTGCGTGATTATATAGAAACAGGGGCATCACCCCGGGCAACCATCAGCTTGAAAACAGTATCGAGATGTCTGGCTTTTATGGCAGGCAGAGGTTACGTGACACCTGATGACGTTAAGGCGGCCGTTGTTGATGTTATGCGCCACCGCCTGAGAATCAGCTATGAGGCCGAGGCGGAAGGGATTAGCAGCGAAGACATCATCCGCAAAATCCTCGATACCGTTCCTGTTCCCTGAGTGGCCGCGTAATGGATACACAACTTACCCGGGAAATCCTGAAAAAAGTGCGCCAGATCGAAGTGCGCACCAACCGCCTGGTCAATGACAGCCTGGCTGGCAGTTATCAGTCTGTTTTTAAAGGTCGGGGTATGAATTTTGACGAGGTGCGCGAATATGTGCCCGGTGATGATATCAGGACCATAGACTGGAACGTCACCGCCAGGACCGGTATTCCCCACATCAAAAAGTTTACTGAAGAGCGTGAACTGACCATCATGCTGATGATTGATATCAGCGGCTCAGGTGAGTTTGGTTCTTCGGCTGCATCAAAACGGGAGCTGATGGCAGAGCTAGGTTCGGTGCTTGCTTTTTCTGCGGTACGAAATAACGACAAGGTTGGTCTGGTGCTTTTTACCGACGCTCCCGAGCTCTATATCCCACCCAAAAAAGGCAGGGGACATATCCTTCGAATAATACGAGAGATCCTCTATTTTGAGCCCAAAGGCGTAAAGACCGATGTAAAAGGTGTGCTGGATTTTGTGAACCGGGTGATGAAGAGAAAATGTGTGACATTTCTTATCTCTGATTTTTCCCTGCCCGGGGACTTTGAGAGTGAGTTAAAGACACTGCAGCCGAAACTTCAGATCACCAACAGGCGCCACGATCTTATCAGTCTTATCGTCACCGACCCAAGGGAATATGCTCTGCCGGATGTTGGCTGGATAACCCTGGAAGATGCGGAAACGGGCGAACAGGTGGAGGTGAATACCTCAGATAGAAGGGTGCGGGAAGAGTACAGTGAAATGGCAGATGCACATGCAACCATGATTCGTAAAAGTATGCGTCAGGCTGGAATAGATCTGCTGGATCTGCGCACCGACAGATCGTATCTGCCGCCTCTGCTCAGTTTTTTCAGGGATCGGAAAAAGAGGGCGCTATGAAAAATTTTCTCTACCTCATGGTCATCGCTCTGATGTTTATCAGTCAGACAGCCTACGCAACAGAGAGTCCAGGCAGTGACGAGGGCACCTTAACCCTTTTGCAGGAGCCGGGAAAACAGGCCCAAAGTGCTGCCACCCAGACATCACAGCTGCCCCAGATGCTGCAGGGCCAGGGGGAAGCACTACAGCTCTACGATATCTATGGCGTTGTGCCCACAAAGGCTGCCGTTCCCTATCTTTACATTATCCTTGGGGTTGTGCTGGTTATTGTCCTCTGCGCACTTCTGCTACTCGGTTATTATTTTATAAAGAAAAGAGGGGCGAAGCCTTTGCCTGCTATTCTGCCATGGGATCAGGCCCTCGCGGATCTTGCTGAGGCCCGCTCGGTTCAAAACCTTGCCCAGGGTCGTATCTACATGGATCGGGTCAGTCAGATCCTGCGCCGCTATATCGAGCAGAGATTTACAATTAAAACAACACGAAAGACCACAAGTGAGTTTCTCTACAGTCTGAAGGATGAAAGTGGAGGGGAGCTGGGCAATTTTAGAAACGAGCTGCAGAGCTGTCTTGAGCAGGCTGATATGGCAAAGTTTGCCCACAAGGTTCAGGACGCAGGTGATCTTACCCGTATGGAAGAAGCCATTACCTCGTTCATAGACTCAACCCGTCCTGCAGCAGGAGAAAAGGAGGGCCGGAAATGAGATTTCTACACCCTGAACTGCTCTGGCTGCTCCTGCTCATCCCTGTGATTGGCTATTTTTTTGGTCGAAAAGGAGCAGCTCCCGCTCTGCTTTTTTCATCAACCTCTATTGCCAGCAGGTTGTCATCGGCCAGGAAAACCCGATTGGGACGTTTGTCGCTTATCCTGAGACTGGCAAGTGTCACCCTGTTGATTGTCGCGCTGGCAAGGCCGCAGGTCGGCAGCAGCAATCTCGAAATAGAGGCCTCCGGTATTGATATCCTCCTGGCAGTCGACGTCTCGGGTTCCATGGAGGCCATGGATTTTACCCTGGGTGGCAAGCCTACCAACCGGCTGGAAGTGGTGAAAAAAGTGGTGGCTGAATTTATAGAGCAGCGGCCCAATGATCGCATTGGGCTGCTCGCCTTTGGGGGAAGGCCTTATCTGGTGAGTCCGCTGACTCTTGATCACAGCTGGCTGAGAAAACGTCTGGAATCAATCAGAATAGGCATGGTGGAGGATGGAACGGCAATCGGCTCGGCCATAGGAAGCGGGACCAACAGATTACGTGATAGAAAATCCAAATCAAGAATACTGATTCTCCTAACCGATGGTATGAACAATGCGGGCCGCATCCCCCCCCTTGTAGCGGCCGAGGCCGCCGAGACCCTTGGTATTAAGGTGTATACCATTGGTGCAGGAACAAGAGGGGAAGCACCCATACCTGTAACGGACAGTTTTGGCAGGAAAAAATTAATTCAGGCAAGAGTGGATATTGATGAAAAGACCTTGAGGGAGGTCGCGGAAAAGACCGGGGCGACTTATTTTCGGGCAACAGATACCGCTTCTCTGGCCGAGATATACAAGGCGATTAACAGCATGGAGACCACCACCAGGACCATCAAAAAATTTGAAAATTACCGGGAGCTGTTTTCATACCTGGTGTTATCTATCTTCGTCCTCTTGGGTGTTGAGGTCTATCAGTCAAGAAAACGGGTGCCCTAAGGGGTGAAGGTTTAGGGTTAAGGGAATGATAATGACTTTTGCACAACCACTATGGCTTTTAGCTGGTCTGCTCAGCTGTATCGGACTTGCATTTGTATTTCATCTGATACAGAAAAAGCGCCTGGCACAGCTTGGAAAATTTGCCGGTGTTCAGCTCATCGACCGGCTCACAAAAAATGTATCACGAAAAAAAAGGCGCTACAAAACCAGCCTGATCGTGCTCTCTGTCTTTCTGCTCTTTGCAGCGCTTGCCCGCCCACAGTACGGTTCTCAGTGGATTGAGGTAAAGCGAAAAGGTATTGATCTGCTGTTTGCCCTGGATACCTCAAAGAGCATGCTTGCCGAAGATATCAAACCAAACCGTTTGAAAAGAGCACATTTTGCCATTCTTGATTTTGTTCAGCGGCTTGAAGGAGACCGGGTGGGGTTGCTGCCCTTTGCCGGCAGTTCTTTTCTCATGTGCCCTCTGACCACGGACTATGAGGCCTTTGAGCAGTCGCTTTCGGCGGTTACAACGGATATCATTCCCCGAGGAGGGACAAATCTTGCCGGGGTGATTGAGGCTGCAGCCAGCATTCTCACCAATGGCGCCAATCATAAAATTCTGATTATTCTCACCGATGGGGAAAATCTGGAAGGTGATGCCATTGCGGCGGCCGAAAAATATGGGCAGGAGGGGCTTACCATTTACACAGTAGGTGTTGGTACAAGTGGTGGTGAGTTGATTCCTCTGACGGGTGAGATCAAGGGGTTTGTCAAGGATGATTCCGGGAAATATGTAAAATCCAGGCTTGATGAAAGTACCTTGAAAAAGCTTGCAGAACTCACAGGTGGAATCTATGCGCCACTTGGTGGAGCGGGTGAGGGCCTTGAGGTGATCTATCAACAGAAACTTTCACTTATCCCGAAAGAAGAGCTTGCTGAGCGAAGACACAAGATACCCATTGACAGGTTCGAATGGCCCCTCGCGGGGGCTCTGGTACTGCTCATTCTGGAGTTGCTGCTTTCCGAGAGAAAAAGCAATGGACAGCGGCCACTCTTTAAAACATTCACAATTCCATTGAAAAGAAAAAAAGAGATCAGCACCCTTGCCATTCTGCTGTTTTTCGCTGCAACTCTGCGCGCTCAGGCCTCTCCGGGAGAAGATGCCTTTGCCGCAGGGGATTATCTTGGAGCCTCGGAATATTATAGTAAACAGCTGAAGATATCTCCCGATTCTCCAGAATTACAATATAATTACGGGGTAAGTTCATACAAAAATAATATGTACGATGACGCCGTTGAGGCCTTTGGGAAAGCACTCAACAGTGAAGATCTTGAATTACAGAAAAAAGCCTATTTTAATCTGGCCAACAGTCATTACCAGAAAGGCGCGGAAAGTCTGCAGGGAGACCCTAAGGCCACGGTGGAAGAGTGGAAACAGGCTATTTCTGCCATAGAGTCGGTCTTAAAACTGGCACCGGGTGACGAAAAGGCTGAAAATAATCTGCAAACCATAAAAAAGCGGCTGGAAGAGCTGGAAAAGCAGAAACAGGAACAGGACAAGAATCAGGAGCAGAACCCGCAGGATCAGGAGAATCAGCAGGGCCAGGAGAATCAGCAGGGCCAGGGGGATCAACAGAAGCAGAGTGGCAATCCCCAGAATGATAATAACCAGCAGGGTGAATCGAAAGAGAATACACCGCAGGATACCGGTTCTGATGATAAGAAAGAGCAGCCGCAAGCGGGCCAGGGTGATGAAGACAACAAGCAAAAGCCAGATGAAAATGGGCAGAACAGCCCGTCAGAAGAGGGCAAAGATACAAACAAGCCAGCTTCCTCCGAGGCTGCTCAGCCGATAAACGGTGCGGCAGAAGATGACAAATCAACACAACAGCAGGCCGAGGAGCAGGCCCGGCAGGATGTCATTCGACAGCAACAGGGAAAAATGACCAAAGAAGAGGCGGAAAGACTCCTCAATGCCCTCAAGGACCAGGAAGGTGAGCTGAATTTTATCCCTTCAGGTGCCGTAGATAATGAAACAAAAAAGGATTGGTGATGGGTAAACGCAGCATATTTGCACTGATAACACTTTTAATGGGTATGTGGTTGTGGGCTGGCTCGCCCGTCTTGTCCGCAGACGTCACTGTGGATGCGACCCTGAGTCATCAAACCTTCTCTGTGGATGAAGGGGCGCAGCTCAGTATCGCCGTAAATGGTGTACGGAAAAATGCTGCAATTGATCTTCCTGAGATTGAAAATATCGTGATCCATCCAAGGGGACAATCAAGTCAGACTTCCTTTATTAACGGTAAAACCAGTGCTTCCATAACCTATAACTATGTTGTCCAGGGACTTGTACCTGGTAAATACACCATTCCTCCCGTCTCGGTTATGGTTGGAGGTAAGGAGATGAAAACCAATGCCATTGCTTTTGAGGTGACCGCAAGCGGCAGTGAAAGCGCAGCAATTGGTGGAACAACGAAAAGTCTCAAGGATATTGCTTATATAACTGTATCAGAGATTGGAGAACACTACCCGGGCGAGATCGTTCCCATAACCCTGAAAGCATATTTTAACCAAAATTACAGGGTGGAACTCAACTCGATCCCTACTCTGACAGGTGATGGTGTGGTTATGCCGCAACTGGGCAATGACCCTCAACAGAAAGAAGAGGTGGTGGGTGGTGTGCCCTTCCATGTCCTGATCTGGCAGACAAGCCTTTCGGGGATAAAAACGGGGCAGCACCCCATTAAATTCAGTCTGGACGCATCGCTGCTTGTGGCCCAGCAACGCCGAAGCAGGTCACCTTTTTCCGGTTTTGGCGGCAGTATGTTTGATGACTCAATCTTTGATAGCTTTTTTGGCAATGTGGAAAAGAAACCAATTCGTGTTGTAAGTCCGGATATAATTTTCCCTGTCCACCCTCTGCCTGCAGAGGGTCGTCCCGATACCTTTACCGGGGCCATCGGGAATTTCACTCTGAATATCTTCGCATCGCCTTTAAAGGTCGAGGTGGGTGAGCCGATAACCCTGAATATGACCATTGCAGGAGAAGGTAATTTTAACCGGGTTGAGGCTCCTGTTTTCCCCGAGAATCAGTTATGGAAAGCCTATACGCCCACCTCAGATTATAGTGCGGATACCTCAAAATTGAGCGGTTCCAAATCCTTTGAACAGGCGGTTGTTGTCAAACAGCCGGGAGTAACTGAGATTCCCTCGCTTTCCTTTAGCTATTTTGATCCCACCGCCAAAAAGTATGTGACTATTGATAGCGAACCGATCCCTTTGCAGGTTTCAGGTTCTAAAGCTGCACCTTCAAATGAGAATACCGGAGGAATTCAGACCGTTTCGCCAGTGCAACCAAGTTCTTCATCGTCTGCAGCTCCACCATTGCCGACTCCGGTGACCGACCAGAAAACCTCTGAGAGCCGGGTTCCTACAATGAACCTGGCCCCGATTCACCTGGAGACGGGGGGCTTTCACGACAAACTGGCACCAATTTTCAAGAGAGTATGGTTCCTTGTTTTGGGCTCTTTTTGTCTGCTGCTGATCGGAGTTCTTCTCTATCTGAACTGGCGCAGGCAAAAGCAGGAGAGGCAGCCGGGTCTTGATTATCATAAAAAACGCCAAACACAACTGCACAATGACCTCACAGAGGTGGAGCAGGCCAGGGACTCTGCTGACGCTTTGGATTTTTTAAACAAATGCAGGATTGCAATTCAGAATCATCTGGCAACCCCGCGGATGCAATCTGCTTCGGCCATGAGTTACACCGATCTGAAAAAACTGGTGGCAGAGGATTCCCCCCTCCTGACAATCTTTCACCGGGCCGAAGAAGCGGCCTATGGTGGGGCAACATTGTCTGCAGAGGAGATGGCGACTTATGCAGTTCAACTGAAAACAGAGCTGGAGAAATTGTGATGAGGAACAAAACATCAGGCACCCTGCTGGCAATGGTGCTGCTCATTTTGGTTATGGTACCTTTTGGGGTGCAGGCAACGGATCTCGCCAGTCGTTTTGAGGAGGGAAATGCTGCATACAGCAGAGGAGATTATGATAGCGCTGTGGAAATTTTTTCAGAAATAACCAGCCAGAATGGCAATGCTGCCTCTGTTCTCTATAATCTGGCCAACAGTTATGCCCAGAGAGGGGACACTGGTCTTGCCATCCTCAACTACGAGCGTGCTTTGAAAATCAGTCCCAACGATCCGGACATACTTGGGAATCTTGCAAAGGTACGAAAGGACAGAGGGCTGTTCGCCACCGAGGCCGGTAAGCTGGAACGATTGTTTTCCATATTTTCCATTGATGGCTGGGCAATTCTTGCGCTGTGTTGTCTTTTTGTGATGATATTGCTGCTGGCGATCTCTCTAAAAACTCGGCCCGGCAGGAGGATGTTTTTTACATCATGGAGTTGTACCCTGGTTATCCTGACTCTTAGTGTGTTTGCAACGGCATATAATTACAGAAGCTATAATCCACTGGTCGTTGTGGCAGGTGGGGTTAAACTGCAGATCTCTCCATTTGAAGGAGCAACTTCGGCTGGAGCAATAGAGGAAGGGCGACTTGTTTTCCCCATCAAAAGCTATAACAACTACACTTACGTGCAGGATGGGGCGGGCCGCAAAGGCTGGCTTAAAAATGATGAAGCCCTGGCTGTTATCCAACGAACTCCGTAACTCTTTATTTTTACCTCGCTCTGATCGTATCAATAGAATTGAACGTAGTCCTTCTTATGATGGACCTCCAGAGAGAAGTGCAACAGAACTCAAAGCCAGCAACAGTCTGCTAACGGAGAGTCAGGTTTTTCCTGGACGAGCCTTGAATCAATAACAGTCATAAGGGAAGAACAGTGGTGCACTGAGAAGAACAGGTCCCCTCTTTGCACCACTGTTGTTTTTAGTTCTCTCTCTTTTTCATAAACGGCAAAGCGCAGATGGTGATAATGGCGGTCAGGATGAGAAAGTGAATAAACATATCTTTTTGTACTGCTCCCCAGATAATATAGAAAGAACCGCAGGTGGCCAGGAAGGGGGCCACGAATCTGCTGAATACTCCGAGATCTTCAAAACTCCTCATAACAAATATGTAGAGTGAAATGTAGATTACGTAGAGAAAGGCGATGGGTAGCTCTGAGATATCCATGAACCTGCCCCACCAGCCTGCAAAGTTTCCATACCAGACCATGAGCCAGAAGGCCGAGAGACAAAAGCCGATAAGGGCTGAGTTAATTGTACTGTTGGAGCTGGGGTTCACTTTTTTAAAGAATGCGGAGCAGGGACCAAGATCACGGGAGGCGATGGAAAACATTCCTCTGGTTGAACCCATGATCAGGCCATTGAGAGTACCAAGGCAGGAAATGATCACAAACACGGTGAGTAAGGTTCCGGCAAGGCGGCCGAAAATCAGAGAAAACACCTCGACAGGGGCATTATCGCCTGCTGTTATAATTTCATTGTTAGAAAGAACACCTGAGATTCCAAGATAGTAGAGCATATAAATAACCACCACCACTATAGAGCCCAAAAGCAGGGCCTTTGGCAGGGTACGTTTAGCGTCTCTCAGTTCTGCGTTGATGCAGGTGGCAATAATCCAGCCTTCGTAGGCAAAGGCTGTGGCCAGGGTTGCAACGGCAAGCCCCCCGCCTGTGGGAACCCCCTGGGCGGCCTGACTGAAGCTCTGTACAGTTTGTCCGCTGATAAGACCACTTACTATCCCCACACAGGCCACAAGAAAAAGGGGAACCAGCTTTATGATGGTGGCAGAAACCTGCCATTTACCGGCAAGCACTGGAGAGGCACAGTTGAGAACAAAAAAGCCGACAAGATAAACGGCAGATAATAGCCAGACACCACTTTTAAGACCCAGGAGACCGATGGAGTAGTTGGCTGAAACCCAGGCGAGTACAGCAACCAGGGTAGGATAATAGATAAAGGTCATAAACCAGGCGACAAGGTACCCGGCCTTTTCTCCGTATGCCTCCTCAAAATAATCAACAACACCATTGACCTTCTCCACCCGTGTGGCGATCTGGGAAAACACATAGGCGGTGATTACCATGATCGATCCTCCGATGAGCCAGGCCAGTAACGCTGTGGTGAGGCTGCCTCCTGAGGCGATGAGGACATCGTCTGCTTTGAAAAAAACTCCTGAGCCGATAACAATGCCGATTACCATGGCACTGGCGGTCCAGAAACCATATTTTCTTTCCAAGTTCTCCATTGCTGCTCCGATAATTAGAATTGTACCCTCTTCACAAAGAGGTGCCTGGTTATATGAAAAACAAAAATCGTTACACTATTTTGCAGCTCTTATCGAGAGAAATTTTGTTTATATCAAATATTGTTTGGTTAAATTATATTTCTTCCTCTTTAAGACCCGGGATAATCAAATATAAAAAATGGCCTGTTCGTCAGACAATAGTTACAAATCAGCAAGATCATGGTAGGTATTTGCCTGAGGCAAAACTACTCCCCGGTGGGATTTTACCACGGTCATGAAGGTGAACAGCCTGGTATGCTGAACATTTGTCAGAGCCTCTCAGTCTGGGTAAATGACCTTTTACGTGTGTATGAAAATGAAGATGTTTAAAATAATGGAGTTATTGTGCAACAACCTAACATTACCCAAATACTTATTTCTGAAGACGAAATACAACAAATAGTTCAACGCATGGGTGCTGAGATTACCACCCATTATAGCTCACTTGAAAAAGAGCTCATTGTCATCGGCCTCCTGCGGGGGTCTTTTATTTTTATGGCTGATCTCATCCGAGAGATTCAAGCCCCACTTGTCGTTGATTTCATGACGGTTTCCAGCTATGGCGATGGAACGGTCAGTAGCGGTGATGTGAAAATTGTCATGGATGTTGATTCGTCTCTTGAGGGCAGGGATGTGTTGCTGGTTGAGGATATCGTTGATACCGGGCGCACCTTTGCAAAGGTGGTACGCATGATAAATAACCGTAAACCCCGCTCTTTAAAAACCTGCACCTTTCTCAATAAACCCTCTGCCAGAATATCCGATGTGCAGGTTGATTTTTGCGGGAAGGATATCCCGGATGAGTTTGTTGTGGGGTATGGCCTGGACTACAGTCAACGCTACAGAGAACTTCCCTACGTCGGAATTTTGCAACTGTAGCCAGAAACATTCAGGATAAACCGCTGGCCGGTTTTGTCGGAGGGGTACTCTGTCCGCCTTCCACGATAAAGGCATTCAGCCAAAGATAGAGTATCTCCTTACCTGCACGTGGTGCTGGAAGATTTATTCAGACCATACTTCTTTGTAAGATAACAGATCTATGGTTACAAAAAAGTGAGAAGCTGTAACGGGCTTTTGGATATTTTTTAAAAGCTGTCTACGTTATTTGCTTTTGTTTCCAATGACATGAAAAGCACGTGTCAGTTTAGTTGCTCCTGGCACTTTTCTTGGAAAGACCTCCAGGGTACGACAGGTTATAAAAGACATAGTTTATCAGTGTCTCTATTGAAAACATATTAAGAGGAGAGTTGAGAATGAAGATTCGAATGTTGTATTGCTGCCTGGTCCTGCTGAGCCTGCTGATGGTATGCCCGGCCATGGTTTTTGCCGAAAAAATCAAAGTTGCAGGAATTTACACCCAACCCATTCAGCAAAAATGGGATGCGACTCTGCACAAAGCCCTTTTGTCATTACAGGACAAGGGTGAGATCGACTACGTCTTTTCTGAGAAGGTTTCCAATACCGACTATATCAGGGTATTGCGTGAATATGCTGAATCCGGTGTAGCTCTCATTGTTGGAGAGGCCTTTGGTATTTCCAAAGATGTACGAAAAGTAGCAGACGATTACCCTGAAGTTGCATTTCTCATGGGTGATTCCTTTGGCCCATACGGCAGCAATATGTCTGTTTTCGACAACTACATCCATGAGCCCTGCTATCTTATGGGCATGGCCGCCGCCAGTCTCAGCAAGTCGGGTAAAATCGGTATGGTCGGTGGTTACCCCATCGGTGAGGTTAACCGTCTTTTCAATGCATTTATGGCCGGGGCAAAACAGGTGAATCCGGCGGTTGAGTTCAAGGTATCTTTTATCGGTTCCTGGTATGATCCTCCCAAGGCCAAGGAGTTTGCTTTTGCCCAGATGGAGGCAGGGGTTGATGTGTTATATGCAGAGCGAGCAGGTGTTGTTGATGCGGCACGGGAAAAGGGAATTGTGGCCTTTGGTAATGTCAATGACATGAATAAGGAAGAAAACGGTACTGATGTCGTTGTTGCTTCTGCTCTCTGGCATATGGAACCGGCAATATCCCACGCTGTGAAGCTGGTCAAAGAAGGTTCTTTTAAAGGTGAGGATTATAAAGAATTCACCATGATGGCAGCAGGCGGTGCCTCCCTGTCGCCCTATTATGAGTTTGAAGACAAGCTCGCTGTGGAACTTAAAACCGAGATTGCTGAAAAACAAAAGGCTATTCGGGACGGCTCCTTTGTCGTTGAAATTAATGACAAGGAACCAAAATCCACCTTCTAGAAACAACGGCATGTTGTAAAGATAGTAAAGGACTTGTTTTTTTAAAAATATAAAAGATTGCAGTCTTACAAAAGCTTGTTTCTATACATCAGGCGGCGGGGTGTCTCCGCCGCCGATTTTCTTTTTAAGAGGAACTATGCAGGATTCTACTCCTTTTCTCCAGCTTCTGGGCATCAGTAAAAAATTTGGTTCGGTTACGGCCTTAAGCAAGGTCAGCCTCAGCCTCCACCAAGGTGAAATACTGGCCCTGCTCGGAGAAAATGGTGCGGGCAAGACAACGCTGATGAATATCCTCTTTGGCCACTATGTCGCGGATTCAGGGTCCATTACCTTGAATGGAAAAGAGCTGCCTTCCGGATCGCCCCGCCATGCGTTAAAAGCGGGGCTTGGCATGGTGCATCAGCACTTCACCCTTGCTGATAATATGTCGGTTTTTGATAATATTACCCTCGGCACTGAGCCGCTGTTTGCCTTTCGCCGCAAAAAAAGCGAAGCCATCAGGAAAATAAAAGATCTTATAAACGCCTATGAACTTGATGTTGATCATAGATCCCTTGTGAAACATCTTTCCGTGGGCCAGCGTCAGCGTGTAGAAATCCTCAAGGCCCTTTATCGGGATACCAGGATCCTCATCTTAGATGAACCGACAGCTGTACTCACTCCCCAGGAGAGCGAACACCTTTTTGCAACACTCCGTCTGCTTGTCGACAAGGGGCTGGCAATTATTTTTATTACCCACAAATTAAAAGAAGTTATAGGTGTGAGTGATCGTTGTCTTGTGTTGCGCCACGGCGTTGTAACCTATGAGCATCGTACCTCTGAGACCGACATGGATACCCTGGCCCGCGAGATGGTGGGAGGTGAGGTACCAAAAGTTGAAGTGCTTCCTGGGGCGCCAGGTGAGACTGTTCTCAGCCTGCATATGGTGAGTGCCTGTGATCGACATGGATTTTCCCTTCTGCATGAGGCCTCGCTTCATCTGCGCAGTGGTGAGATCCTAGGTATTGCAGGAGTTTCAGGAAACGGTCAGGGCCATCTGGCCGATCTCATTTCCGGTCTGCTGTCACCGTCATCAGGAAGTTTTGAGCTGCTGGGAGAAGAAGTTGTCCGACTGGGCCCTGTTGATATGGTACGCCGGGGGGTGGGACGAATCCCCGAGGATCGGACGGGAACCGGTTTAATCGGTGATATGAACGTGCAGGAAAACCTTATTCTGGAAAATTACTGGAAGAAAGAGGTGAGCCGTTATGGCCTGTTGAAGGCCTCGTTTATGAAGAAAAATTCAGAAGAGATTACCAGCCGTTATGATGTTCGCTGTGGAGGAGAGGAACTGCCTGTCCGGATGATGTCCGGAGGAAATATGCAAAAACTCATTCTCGGCAGGGTGCTGTCAGAAAAACCCTCCGTGATAATGGCCAACCAGCCGACCTGGGGGCTGGATGTCGGGGCGGCCACCTTTGTTCACAGTCAGCTGATCAGTGCCAGCCGAAGCGGAGCAGGGGTTATCATCATTTCTGAAGATCTTGATGAACTTTTCAAGGTAGCCGATGTGATACAGGTTATGTACCAGGGAAGCCTCTCGGCCCCCATACAGCCAAGTGCCACCAACGCAAGGGAAATGGGACTGGCAATGAGCGGGCATCTGGACGTGTTCACCATGGTTTCTCCAGAGGAGGCGTGCCATGCGGCTTGAACCTCGCGAACAGAGTTCCATGGTGTTAAAAGCAATGGTGCCTCTTGGTTCCGCTGCTGCAGCACTTCTGGTCTGTTCCGTTTTAATCGTCTGGGCGGATGCCTCACCGGTTGAAGCCTTTTTTCTGTTTATTAAAGGCTCTGTCGGCACCAGATTTGCCCTTTCCGAGACTCTGGCAAGGACAATACCGCTGATCTTCACCGGTCTTGCTGCCGCCATAGCCTTCAAAGCCAAGCTCTGGAATATCGGGGCGGAAGGACAGTTGTACGGTGGGGCCTGTATTGCCACCTGGCTTGGAACCGGCATGATCGATCTGCCCGGCTGGCTGATGCTGCCACTGCTCTTTAGCACAGGGGCGCTCGTGGGTGGACTGCTGCTGCTTGGGCCGACCCTGCTCAAGACCTGGCTTAAAGTGGATGAGGTTGTTACCACGCTGTTACTCAATTTTATAATTATTCTCCTGGTCAATTATCTTGTTTTTGGTCCCTGGAAAGATCCGATGGCCATGGGCTGGCCCCAGGCAAAAGGCGTGGTGGATGCGGCGGTGCTGCCTACAATCCTTGCAAAAACCAGGTTACATATGGGAATTTTCTGGGCCCTTGCCAGCGCCTTGCTGCTCTGGGCCTTTATGCGTTTTACTACCTGGGGCTATCAGATCAGGGCAGTTGGTTTCAATCCTGTGGCCAGCCGGTTTGTGGGTATCAGTGTTAATTCCGTGGTGATACGGACGGCTCTTATCTCAGGGGGACTCGCCGGTTGCGCCGGGGTTTCTGAGTTATGCGGCCTCAAAGGTTATCTCACCCTTGACCTGTCACCGGGCTTTGGTTATTCGGGGATCGTGGTGGCCATGCTTGCAGCTCTGCATCCTCTTGGAGTGGTTGTGTCCGCATTTTTTGTGGCGATGCTCTCCATTGGAGCCGATTCTATGAGCCGGTCACTGAATATATCCAATTTTATTGCCGATGTTGCAACGGCGGTGTCTCTTTTGGCAGTGTTGGTCAGTATGCTCCTTGCCAGATATAAAATACGGTGGAGGTAGGTATGGATACCCTGCAATTGTTTTTAGAGGCCGGATTCTGGATGGCGGTTGTGCGCATGGCTACCCCTCTTCTCTTTGGCACCCTGGGAGAGCTCATCTGCGAACGGGCAGGTGTGCTGAACCTTGGCATAGAAGGGATCATGGCCGCTGGCTGCATGTCTGGCTGGACCTGGGTTTATCTTGGCGGAGATCTCTGGGGCGGGATCCTGTTTGCCGCCTGTGTAGGAGGCGCTTTTGGTCTTTTACACGCAATTTTCACCGTACATCTCGGGCTTTCCCAGCATGTCACGGGGCTTGGCATAACCATGCTCGCCTCGGCCCTGTCTTCTTTTGTTTTCAGAATGGTTCTACCTGATGTGACAACTCCGCCAAAGATTGTTCCTTTTGCACCTATGGATATACCAATTTTAGGTGATATACCTGTTCTGGGTCCAATTATTTTCAATCAGTCTCCGCTGACCCTGCTGGCCCTTATCCTGGTGTTTTTTGTGGGCTGGTTTCTTAAACACACCCCGGCTGGGCTTGCCCTATGTATGACCGGTGAAAACCCGATGGCTGTAGAGTCCCAGGGGCTCTCTGTTTTTGCCATTCGAACCTGTGCGGTGGTTGTTGGCAGTGGTCTTATGGCCGTTGGTGGAGCGTTTCTGACCCTGTCTGCCTTTGATGCTTTTTATATCGGTATGGTTAATGGCAGGGGCTGGATCTGCATTGCTCTTGTGGTCTTTTCCTCATGGAAACCCTCCAAGGCACTTCTGGGTGTTGTCCTTTTTGCCGCTTTTGATGCCCTGCAGATGAGGGTGCAGCAAGACGTATCGATGGTTATTCCGTACCAGTTTTATCTGATGATGCCCTATGTGTTTTCCATCGTGGCCCTGATTATCATGTCCCGACGATCGGCCTACCCGAAAGCACTGCTTGTACCATTTCGTAAAGGTGAAAGATAAGGTGAAAATATGCTGGATTTAATAGTAAGAAATACTCTCCTGCCGGGACAAAAAAACCCGGTTGATCTTGGAGTACTGAGCGGTAAAATTGTTGAAATGGCCCCGCGGCTTGATCAGGAATGCAACGAAGAATTTGATGCTGGGGGGTATCTGGTAACGCCACCTTTTGTGGATCCGCACTTTCATATGGATGCGACTCTCTCCCTAGGTCTGCCACGCTTCAATGAAAGCGGTACTCTGCTCGAAGGCATTCAGATCTGGGGGGAACTGAAGCCGGATCTGACCGCTGAAGCTATCAAAAACAGAGCCCTTGACCTGCTGCACTGGTCTATTGCCCGTGGGACTCTGGCAATCCGCACCCACGTCGATGTAACGGACCCAAGTCTTTTGGCAGTGGATGTTCTGCTTGAGGTGAAAAAGGAGATGCAGCAGTGGGTCGATCTGCAGCTTGTTGCCTTTCCCCAGGATGGACTGCTGAGATCCCGTAATGGCAAGGAGTTGCTGCTGGCAGCCCTTGACAAGGGCGTAGACGTTGTGGGGGGAATACCCCATTTTGAAAAAACGATGGAACAGGGAAGAGAAGCGACGACCTGGCTCTGTGAACTGGCGGCCAAAAGAGGTCTGCAGGTGGATATGCACTGCGATGAGAGTGATGACCCGCTCTCAAGGCACATCGAACACCTGGCGTACGAGGCAAGTCGGACCGGTCTTGGAGCAAAGGTGACCGGTTCCCATCTCACCTCCATGCATTCCATGGACAACTACTATGTGACAAAGCTGTTGCCACTGATCGCGGAATCAGGGGTGCAGGCGATCTGCAATCCGCTTATCAATATCCACCTCCAGGGAAGGCAGGACAGCTACCCCAAAAGACGCGGCTTGACCCGGGTGCCGGAACTTCTTCGGGCCGGTATAAACGTAGCCTTTGGTCATGACTGTGTCATGGACCCCTGGTACCCGATGGGAAGTCACGACATGCTGGAGGTGGCCCACATGGGCGCGCATTGTCTGCAAATGCTTGGTGCAGGTCAACTGGGAGATATCTTCTCCATGGTAACGACTCGCGCGGCGGAGGTGATGCAGCTTGAAGATTATGGAATAGAGGTGGGTAAAGAGGCAAATTTTGTTGTGCTCCAGGCGCGCTCGGTTCTGGATGCTATTCGTCTGAAACCCGCAAGACTTGCGGTCTTTAGAAAAGGTGTCTGTATTGCAAAGACTCCTGAGCTAAAGGCTGAAGTACGTATTGGTGTGGGGAAAAGGAGTATCGACTTCCTTCACGGATAAAATGCACCAGCCCCTCCAACAAGTTGGAGGGGCTGATGTTTTCTCTATCAGTCAGGGCGTTGGCAACTCTGGGGTTACTCCCTGACTATGGATTTATTTCAAACCTAAGGATCAGCTCCACCAGATCATGCGTTTGGCGGGATTACCGAAGGATTCGAATGAATCCCCGGATTCACGGAGTACGTCTTCCAGGTTTTCAATGGTGAATTCATAACCATCGGCTGCAGCGAGGGTGATGAAATCTTCTTTTGTTTTGACCGCATCATATTTAAGCCGCATTGCCTCATTTGAACCGCCTGCAATAAGAAGTTCCTCAACATTTTTCTTCGACATAGCATCCTCCTTTTTTAAACTCATCTTTAAACAACATTTCTTTGCAGTATGCTGTTCTAGAGCAAGCCTTGTGCCATATTGGGTATCTCTTTGTTTAACATCTTGAAAATAAGCAAAAAAGTGTTGGAGTTGGATGTGAAGTGGCATGAAAGGTAGAGGTATGTATTGTGGCAAACTTTCAAATTTGTCATACGCCTACAGTTTGGAGAGGAGGTAGCAAGAAGATTGTTGTTTAACCGAACTGTGCGATCAGAAAAGAGCTGAGTAAAGGGAAGTAGGTAATGATCATGAGGGTTATGAGAAGGAGGCCCAGAAAAGGCAGGGTGGAGCGGTACAACTCTGTTACCGGCTTTTCAAAACGGTACGAGGCCAGAAAAAGATTCAGGCCTACGGGTGGTGTGCAATAGCCGATCTGCAGGTTGGTGAGAAAGATAATACCCAGGTGAATGGGGTCGACTCCGTAGCCGAGAGCGATGGGCAGGATGAGCGGGACGATGAGGACCAGGGCCGAGAAGATATCCAACATGGCGCCCACCAGAAGAAGGAAGAGGTTCAGCAGCAGTAAAAAAGAATATTTCGAGTTAATATAGGTCTGGATAAATTCGAAAAGGCGGCTAGGAACCTGTTGGTCGATCAGATAGTTGGTGGATGCCATGGACGCCGCCAGGATGACAAGAATACCACCAAAGAGCACCATCGATTTACTCATGATGGGGAGAAGTTGTGAAAAATTTATATCTCTGTGGATGAATACCTCCACCAGCAGAACATACAAGGCGGTAACCGCAGCGGCCTCACTGGGTACAAGAATACCACCATAAATTCCACCAATGAGGAAAAAGGGCAGGGGAAACTCCCAGGCGATTTCTTGTATCCCGCTGATAATCTCTTTTCGGTTGAGTTGTTTTTTGGGTCTGTTTGAGCCGCTTTTAAATATGGAATATCCGGCAAGCAGGAGCAGCATGCAGAGCCCGGGGAGAATTCCGGCCAGAAACAGATGGTCAATTCGTGATTCAGCAATTACACCATAGAGGATAAGGGGCAGGCTGGGTGGAAAAAGCAGGCCAAGACTTCCCGAAGAGGTGATAAGGCCCATGGAAAATTTTTCATCATAGCCGTCGTCTATAAGAGCAGGTAAAAGCAGGCCGCCAAGGGCGAATATTGTAACACCGGAGGCGCCGGTAAAGGCGGTGAAAACGGCACAGACGAGCAGAGAGACAACGGCGAGGCCTCCTGGCAGCCAGCCCAGAAAAATCTGGGAAAACCTGAGCATTCTTTTCGGGGCGTTACTCTCTGAGAGAAGCACACCTGCAAAGATAAAAAGAGGCAGGGATACCAGAAGCGGGGTATCGGCCAGTCGCGACATTTCGATAATGACAACCGAAATATCAATGTCTGCTGAATAAAATGAGATCAGAGCCAGAGCACTGATAACGAGAAACAGTGGGGTACGAAGAAGAGCCAGGGCGACAATAATTACCTTAAGCAGATTCATCGTTCCCTCTCACGCCGTTTGCTACTCTGACTGAGGTTCTGGCGCAGTTGCAGCAAGGAAAGGAACAGGTATTTAACCGCCATGCAGAAAAACGCCAATGGGAAGATGCTATTCCAGAACCACAGAGGAAGGGAAAGCGGACCGGCAGCGCTGTACTCCCATTCTCCCCTGATAAAAATGACTGCTGCCCAGGTAAGACCAGCAGCGACTAGGCAGGAAAAAATATGACAGAGAAGCGCAAGCCAGGGGGCAAAAACAGCTGGCATGTTTTTGCCAATGATATCAAGGGCTATATGTTTTCCCTGGCCGGTTGCCGCAACAGCTCCAAGGAGGCCGCTCCAGAGCACGAGATAGCGCAGGAGTGGATCTGCCCAGAGCAGGCCGCTGGTGAAAAATGTTCGCAGGAATATCTGGGTGCAGGCAAGAAGAATCATGGTGATCAGGATGGTCGAGAGGACGAGCTCCTCAAACCTGTTGACAACCCAGGACATCCTGCCGTCGGCTGGTAAGGCCTCCACCATGGGCGGTGGGTTCCGTTTCTTACTTGCTGCCTCGATATTCATCTAAAAGCTCGATGGTTTTATTGTAAATCTGTTCTGATACTGCATCCGGAATCATCTGCTTCATGGCAAGATCCCGTTTCTCCCTTAATATGCCAATGGTTTCCTTATCTAAAGTGAGAAAAGTATTCCCCCTCTCTTTGAGGACCTGTTGGGATTCTTCATTACTTTTTCTTGTCTCCGCCAGCAGAATGGGAAAGTAGGTGGAGGCCGCTTTATGAATTATCTCCTGATGGGCTGGCGGCAATTTGTTGAATTTTTTCGCGTCCAGGGCGAAAACCCCATAGGCATAGCCGTACGGAAAATCCACTATATATTGGGCCTTGGTGAACCACTGCATGACAATGGAGCCGTACAAAGAATTATAGACTGTTTCCACGAGGCCGCTTTGTAGCGAGGAAAGGACGTCCGGGATAGTCAGGGATGTCGGAGTGATTCCAAGAGTTTTCATGAAGGCCTCGGAGATAGGGTCTCCGGTGGGACTCCAGTTTTTGGTATCTTTAAACTTTATATAGTTGTCAATAGGTTTTGTTGACATGGCATAGATAAAACCTACCTCGGTCATAGCCACGATTTCGAGGTTGTTCTCCCTGAATTTTTGCATGAAATCAGGCATCAGTCCATTTCTCACATAATCCACTTCATCATAGGATTCAAAGAGAAAGGGGATTCCCAGAACCCTGAAATCGGGAACCTGCATGGATACACCGGTCATGGTGAAACCTCCACCCTGGAGTTGGCCTACCCGCATTTTTCTGATCATCGCCTGGTCATCACCCATCACCCCGCCGGGATAGATACGAAAAGCGACTTCTCCCCCTGTTTCTTTGGTTATGCTCGCTGCAAATTTATCAAATTGTTCAATCCAGACGGACCCGGCCGGGGCCAGGGTTGCCACTTTAAACAGATATTTTGGAGCTGCTTGAAGAGGGGCAACGCAGAAGAGGATCAAAAGAGTGAGACTGATGGTGAGAGTACTGAGGCGCTTCATTGGTTTCTCCGCATGAAAGTCTGGTGAGGGCTGTTATCTCTCTATTGTAGTAAAGCTGTGCCTACATTGAAGTGAAATTTACACAAATCATCAATAAAACGATGGAAAAGATTAATCACCAAAATAATTTTCCTCGAGTAATTTTTTGGCCCGGCTTTTGGCTATTTGATTGCTCAAGGCAAATTCCGGTGCATCTTTTAAGGGAAAAGCGAGGACTTCTTTCAGTAGCCCGTCATGTAGCTCTTTATCCATTGTAGTACGGGCGTAGGTTGCCGCGTAGGTGGTCTGCACCATAAGGAACCGGTGCTTTGACAGGCTGAGGGCGCGCTCAAAATGTTCTTTACTTACCTCAGGATGCCCGCCAAACATGGCGGGTTTAAGCGAATGAAGGCTTCCAAAAAAGAGATGGATGCTTCCACCCTGATAGCCTTCATCAAGTTCGAGTAGACGTGTCATTATCTGTTCTATGACTGCCATGTCGACAAGTGATGCAGGAGAACCTTTCTGGCTTTGTACCCAGGTGAGCCAGGCAAAATTTCCCCAGAAGACCCCTTCCACCTTGTCTTTGTTGAGTTGATTCAAGCGATTGTTAAAAGCCTCTTCTCCCCCCGATGGGGAAAACGAACCGTTGTCCTCCAGGGGTAAATAGTTTTGCACAAGGGCAATTCCATATCGATGCGCTTTTTCCGTTACTTTCTCAATACGTTCATCAGAGGCACCGCATTCTGCAAGTGCTGTACTATAACCGCTGTACGCCTTGGTCGCAGATAGCAGCAGTGCGTTATCATGCGGCTTGGAAACCAGCATTGAGTCGAGCATGAGCAGAAAGGACGGGGCGCCTTCACAAACAAGATCGATGTCCGTCTGTTGCTGGAGATTACCTGTGATGGGGCCAAGAAAACGGTTGGTCAGACTCCCGGCGCAGCCACTCATAAGTAAAGTGAATAAAAGAGGGAAAATGGTGAGAGCCTTCGGGCGGGTTCTCTGTAAACGGTATGATGTTTCCATAATAGGGAGGTTTAGTCCTGTTCGATGAAAAGAGAGTGTTCTACATCTTTTTAGGCCGATCACACTGGGCTGATAGTAATGGCCTTCACAGAGTTTGGCAACGATAAGTTATTTGCCCTGATAATTCTGGCCATTTGATTGGGGGGATTTACGAATGGTACTGCATAGAAGATGAGACTGCGATCAGGCAAAGCTAAAGGCCTGATCACAGCTCAGTTAAAAACCGAAGATTTACTGTTGTGGGGTTACTTCTTCAACCGGTGCTGCTTCTTTTGCTTCAAGGGCTTTAGAGAGGGCTTCTGATGTTGTCTCGAAGGCTTCTTTGGTCGCAGAAACAACCCCTTTTACCGTCTCGATAATCTTTTTTTCGTCTATAGCATTTTCTACGGCTGGTTTGGAAGTCTCTATTGCTTCTTTGCCGGTGTCAATGAGTTCTACAGCAACATCTTTAGAAGCGGCGAGTATCTGCTGGGTGGCAATAACCAATTCCCTGGTCACCGTTACCATGTCGTTTGTAGCGTTTACCATTTTTTGCATCGCTGCACTCAGTTCCACCGCTTCCCCTGGGACTGCAGGCTGCTCGGCCAGAGGTGCACCATGTTTGAAGCATGGAGGGAGATTTTCAAAATCACCTCGTTCCATTACTTTGCCGCATGGCAGGATTACAACAGCCTCTTGTTCAATAGTTTCTTCTTGGGCTGGAGTAACCACTACTACCTCGGTCTTAGCTGGCTGTGGTTCAACGGCTTCAGCCTTTGGCTCGCTGTTGTCGTTCATCAGGGCAAGCAATGTGACGGCAGCAGACTGGGCGATGGCCTTATATGGATTCGCTGGCTCTTCCTCAACTTGAGCTGGGGGAGTAGCCTGTGCTTCACCGGGCTGTACAGCGGTTTCTTCTTGAGTGTTTGATGTGTTTGTATTCCAGTGGTTTTCGGGACCGGCCTGAGGGGTGGTAGGTTTTACAGCAACTTTGGTTACAACATGAACATTTTCAGGTGCAGCAGGGGCCTCTGGTGCCTTTTCAACACTGACCTGTTCTGTTTTTTCTTGCGGTGTTGAATGTTCTGCCTCAGGCTTTGGATTGCAGCCAAAGGTAACCAGATAAACTGCGAGCATTACAATAAAAGCGTACTTCATGTGTCAATCTCCTATAAAATGAATAACTGAAAGGATGTTGGTGCCGCTTGCCACTCTTCATCCGAAGTCTTTGCTTATGAGTTTGTTGTACGTCGAATCAGTCCGCGCCCTGGCATACGAACACTCTTTCCCTGCCTCGGTATGGATAGAAAATCAGTATAATCCAGAGGTATTGGGAAAAAGATTTGTATCTGTCTGATCAACCCGAGCTTAAGGTCGTGGGCATTATGGCATATTTAATTTAAAAAACTGAGTATGAAAAAAGCCCACTGTTACAGCAGATTTGGGATAGTACCATAAATGTTCGACCAATATTACTATTTTTGCAACCTTCAAATGAAATTTTATCAAGGCATATTGTGCGGTGTTTTCCGGGAGTAGACAAACCGGCTCGGTCTCAGATACTGGCCTCCAGGATTTGCTGGAATTGTGGTGTAGCAACACCCGTGCCTTTGAAGGTGAGTCTGAATCTTTTACAGGGCTGAGATGTTTTTTATCAGAGCCAGTGCCTGTTCATATAAAAGATGGAGCGGGGAGGTGTTGGAGGTTGTTATTTTGCGTGGCGCCGGTGTTTGACGGGCAGGATTTTGAGTTGCTCTCTGTATTTGGCCACAGTTCTTCTGGCTATTTGAATATTATTTTCGGCAAGTTTTTCGGAGATGGCATTATCGCTCAAGGGAGATTTTTTATCCTCATCCTGAATCAATTTGCGGATCATGGTTTTTATCGATTCAGAGGCCATCGCATCCTCACCTTCTCTTGGAATCGCCGTCGAGAAAAAGTATTTCAGTTCGTAGATACCAAGGGGGGTGTGGACATATTTGTTTGAGGTGACTCTACTGACGGTGGACTCATGCATCTCAATGTCTTCTGCGACGTCTTTCAGGATAAGTGGCCTGAGATGCTCTGCTCCCTTTTCAAAGAATTCGTACTGGAAACGAAGGATTGACTCCATGACTTTGAAAATTGTCCGTTGTCTCTGATACAACGATTTTATAAACCAGTCCGCATCCTTCATCTTGGAGCTGAGATACTGCCTTTCCTCCTTGGCCATGGTTCTGTCGTTTTTCAACAGTTCCTGGTACGCAGAAGAGAGCTTCAGGCGGGGGATGTCATCATCGTTGAGCTGAATCACATACTCCCCGTCAATTTTTTTCACGTATACATCTGGAACAATATAATTCGTGTCATCGTTGGAATAGGGTAACCCGGGGTAGGGAGTGAGTTCGGCGACGATGAAGTTGATTGCTTTTTCCAGTTCCGGCTTCTTTTTTCCCGTGGCTCTTGAAAGGGCTTTATAGTTGCGGGTTTCAAGCAGTGGCAGGTGATCGCGGACGATTACTGCGGCGAGACTGTTCTCTTGGCCCATTCTTTCGAGCTGAAGATAGAGGGATTCACTGACGTTACGCGCACAGATCCCAGGGGGATCAAGGTCCTGGATGACTTCGACAATGTATTCAGCATCATCCCTCTCACAACCGGTATACTTCATGATATCTTCGATCTCGATTTCAAGAAAGCCGTAGCGGTTGAGATTACCGATCACATAGCGGGCCACATCCCATTCCCCTGCGTCGAGATCACTGTGGGCCAGTTGCCACTGGAGGTAGGCAAGCAGTCCAGGTTTTTCAGAGATAAATTCAAACTGAGACGGGGCGTCAGCCGATGGAGTTTCTTTGGCAAAGGAAAAATTGCTGTCAAAATTGTTGGAATAATCTTCCCAGTTGACATCGCCGAGACTGTCGCTGACCTTAAAACCTTCCGTAACATCAATTTCAGGACCGGGCTCTGTCGTTTCTGTGGTACTGGAAAGAGATGAGGGGTTTTCGGGAACCTTATCCTGAAAGGTGATATCCTCTTCGAGTGCAGGATTCTGTTCAATCTCCGCCTGTAGTGCATCGGAGAGTTCGAGCCTGTTCAGCTGCAGCAGTTTAATGGCCTGGCGCAACTGTTGCGTCATGACCAGTTTTTGTGTGAGTTTGAGTTGTTGTCTGAGTTCGAGGGCCATTTAAATCACATATGAAAGTTTTCACCAAGGTACATCTTTCGTGCTACTTCACTCTCAATAATATCGTCTGCGACACCGCTGGTGAGGACTTGACCTGCATTCATGATATATGCAAAGTCACACACCTGTAAAGTTTCCCGTACATTATGGTCTGAGATCAATATTCCAAGACCTTTTTCTTTCAGGCTGAAAATCAGTTTTTGCAGTTCGCCCACAGCAAGTGGATCAATGCCGGCAAAAGGCTCATCGAGCAAAATAAACTGTGGCCGTGTTGAAAGCGCCCGCATAATTTCGACTCTTCTTCGTTCTCCACCCGATAGCGCATGACCTTTGTTGTTTCGTAGATATTCAATGCCCAGGTCTTCCATCAGTTCATCAATACGCAGATCGATCTCTCTTTTCGAGTGACCTAAGGGTTCGAGGATGATACGGACATTTTCTTCCACAGTGAGCTTTTTGAACACGGAAGGTTCCTGGGCCAGATAGGAGATTCCGCGCAGTGCCCGTTTGTGGATGGGCAGATTGGTAATAACCTCTCCTGCAAGAATGACATTTCCCTTATCCGGTCGTATAAAGCCTGCTATTGAATAGAAGGTAGTGGTTTTGCCGGCACCATTTGGTCCCAGCAGGCCAACCACTGCCCCGGTCTGCACCTGAAGACTGACGCCATCTACAACGGTTCTCGGACCATACCTTTTAACTATATTTCTTGTTTCAAGCAATGACATCTCAGGTCGATCCTCTCCTAATTCTGCAGGATTGTCATATTTACGCGTGAAGGCTTCTTTTTCTTGCCGCTGTCATTTTCACTTACAGTGGCTGATGTTCTCTCTCCGATAACCTCGGAACGGCCTTCGTCAAGATAGTAGATGATTTTTTCTCCACTTACCATATTCTGCCCCTGCCATGCCTTGGCGTTTCCAGTGAGTATAACCTGTCTCTCTTTGGAGAGGTACACCATTTTTTTGGAAGTGCCCAGCCATTCAGCCCGGGTGATCTCGACATTGCCGATACAGATCATTTTTTCAACCTGCTGGGAAGCGCCTTGTTTCCCCTTGCTGTTTTTCTTTGTACCGGTCTGTTTAGGGGTGTAGTAGACGGTCATTTCATCTGAGCGAATCCTTACGTCTCCCTGCTTTGCATCGACGTCACCTGTAAAGACAACGGAGTTGCTTTTCTCCGTTGAGGTCATGTGGTTGGCTTCAATGTTGATCGGCGCATCCTCGGCCAGAGCTGTACCGAGTGCAATAAAGAGCAGCAGAACAGGTATATGTACTTGAAAGATAAAAGAAAAGATTTTGTTCATTTTCATCGGGACTCCCCACAGTTATTGTGATAAATTCAGTCTCAAAAGAATACCGAGCCCATGGTAGCGTAAGGTGAGGTAAATGTAAAGTAATGGTGGTGCAGGTTCGAGCGAAACAGTACTTTACTTACATTAGACGACCCATTACAATATGGCCGCAGAATCCACTGTCCATCCCCTGCCGCGTCTCAGCGTGTATCTTTTCAAAATAATATAAGGATCGATCGACTGATCGAAAATAATGTTATGGCAAAAACTGTTCAGGAGAGTATTGAAAAAGCCAAGGTCCTCATTGATGCCCTGCCATATATGCAGAAGTTTCGGCATAAGACGGTTGTCATAAAATATGGTGGTCACGCCATGGTAGATGATAATCTGAAAAAGCAGTTTGCACTTAATGTAATCTTGCTCAAACAGATAGGCATCAATCCGGTTATTGTCCACGGCGGAGGCCCCCAGATCAATACCCTGCTTGACCGTTTGGGTATAAAACCCAGCTATGTGGAGGGCATGCGGGTCACCGATGGCGAGACCATGGAAGTGGTTGAAATGGTGCTGGTGGGGAAGGTGAATAAGGAAATTGTAGGCCTGATTAACCATTGTGGCGGAAAAGCGGTCGGGCTTTCCGGGCGCGATGGCGATCTGGTCTGTGCCGAAAAACTCAAGGTCAGCAGCAGAAAAAAAGATGAGGGCCAAGATGCAGCCCCCCCTGAGTTGATCGATCTCGGCCGGGTTGGCCAGGTGACAAAAGTAAATACAGGAGTCATTGAAAGCCTCTATCTCAAAGACTTTATCCCTGTTATTGCACCTGTGGGCGTGGGTGAAGACGGCCAGGCCTTTAATATCAACGCGGATCTTGTGGCCGGGGCCATTGCCGGTGCCCTCTCAGCGGAAAAACTTATGTTGCTCACCGATGTACCTGGAGTTAAAAATAAAAACGGCGAGTTGTTGACCTCTTTATCGCAGAAAGAGGTGGAAGAACTGATTGAGGACGGAACCATCGCAGGTGGTATGATACCGAAGGTCCGCTGCTGCCAGGACGCCCTGCAGCGTGGAGTGTCGAAAACCCATATTGTCGATGGACGGGTGGAGCATTCGATTTTGCTTGAGATGTTTACTAAAGAAGGTGTTGGAACGGAGATATATTGAGAAATGAGCAAGAATGAAGAGTTGAAAAAAAGAGGAGACGCTGTCATTGTCGGCAGTTATGCACGTTATCCGGCCGCCATGGTGAGTGGTTCAGGTTGTCGACTCACGGACGCGGACGGCAGAGAGTACCTGGATTTTCTTTCGGGAATTGCGGTGTGTGCATTAGGGCATTGCCATCCTCAGGTAAGTGAGACGATCTGCACCCAGGCAAAAAAGCTCGTTCATGCATCCAACCTGTATTACACCCAGCCACAGATAGAACTCGCCGAATTGATCTGCGCTCATTCGTTTGCGGAAAAAGTTTTTTTCTGCAATAGCGGGGCTGAGGCAAATGAGGCGGCCATAAAGCTTGCCCGTATCCATTCGCCTAAACAACGTTACAAAGTAATCAGTCTTTCAGGCTCTTTTCACGGGCGGACTCTTGCAACCGTCGCGGCCACTGGCCAGCCCAAGTTCCACCAGGGGTTTGAACCTCTGCCTGAAGGCTTCTGCTATGCCCCCTTTGGTGATCTGAAAGCCCTGGAGGCGATGGTGGATGAGACAACCTGTGCCATCCTCTGCGAGCCCCTGCAGGGAGAAGGTGGGGTTCGGCCACTGGCAAAAGAATATCTTGCAGGTATCAGGTCCATCTGTGACAAACATGGCCTTCTGCTGATTTTTGATGAAATACAGACGGGAATGGGGCGGACGGGGACCCTGTTTGCCCATGAGCAGCTCGGTATTACGCCGGATATCATGACTATGGCCAAGGCCCTTGGGAATGGTCTGCCCATTGGGGCAATGGTAACCAGAACCGATATCGCGGCCTCCTTTGTTCCTGGAACCCATGCCTCCACCTTCGGCGGCAACCCTGTGGCCTCTGCGGCCGGGGTGACCACCTTGAAAATCATTCTCGAAGAAGGCTTTTTAGCGGGAGTCCTTGAAAAAGGTCTCTATTTCAGGGAACTGCTTGCAGGGCTGGCAGAGAAATTTCCAAACCTTCTCACAACCAGCAGAGGTATGGGGTTGATTGTGGCTGCAGTTTTGACGGAAAAAGGTATCTCCCACGGCACAGATATTGTGAATGCGATGTTTGCTCGCGGCTATCTTATGAATTTTGCTGGCAATAGTGTGTTGCGCTTTGTGCCACCACTCATTGTAACAAAGGCTGAAATTGATGACTTTGTTGCAGTTTTAACTGAGGTGCTGGCTGCAATTGATGCCTAGCCCCTGGAAAAGCTTTTGATTTCACAAAATGTTTTGCAAAGAGCTGATCTTTTATGTAATGATAGATGTTTTCTTTCGAGAATATGGTGGAAAAAGAATAACTTCACAAAACAAACAGGGTTGCGGGAAATTCGGTTGAAAACATTTTTTTCGTAACTTGTTTATATAATTTTAAAAAAGTAGTGAACTGCTTTTACCTTGAGGTCTTGATATGGATATTAACAAAATAGTGCTCGCTTACTCCGGCGGGCTTGATACTTCAGTTATCTTAAAGTGGCTGGCAAAAGAATATGACTGCGAGGTGATAGCCTATTCCGCAGATATTGGTCAGAAGGAAGACTGGGATGCGGTACGGCAGAAAGGTCTTGCAACCGGTGCCTCCAAGGTGGTTGTGTCCAACCTGCAAAAAGAATTTGTGGAAGATTATATTTTCCCGGCATTCAGGGCCAATGCAATCTATGAAGGTTCCTACCTGCTGGGGACCTCTCTTGCCAGACCGCTGATCGCCAAAGAACAGGTTCGTATTGCACTGGAAGAGGGTGCAGATGCCGTGAGCCATGGCGCCACCGGAAAAGGCAATGATCAGGTTCGTTTTGAACTGGGCTACATTGGTCTTTCTCCCAATCTGCAGATTATTGCCCCCTGGAGAACCTGGGATCTGAATTCCAGAACCAAGCTGGAAGAGTTCGCCAAAGAAAATGGTGTGCCCGTTCCAACGACCAAGAAAAACCCTTACAGCTGTGATGAAAATCTGCTGCATATCAGCTTTGAAGGTGGAATTCTTGAAGATCCATGGAATGAACCCGATCCTGATATGTTCAAGTTCACTGTTTCTCCCGAAGATGCACCGAACGTTCCAACCTATCTTGAGGTGGAGTTTAAAAACGGTAACCCGGTTGCCCTGGACGGAGAAGCCATGGATCCGCTGCCGCTCTTTAAAAAGCTCAATGAGTTAGCCGGTGCAAACGGGATTGGCCGACTGGATATGGTGGAGAACCGATACGTTGGCATGAAGGCCCGCGGAGTTTACGAGACCCCCGGTGGAACCCTGTTACGCATTGCCCACCGCGACCTGGAAAGCATCACTCTCGACAGAGAAGTGCTGGCCATTCGTGATTCTCTTGTGCCTCAGTATTCCAGGTTGATTTATAACGGATTCTGGTTCTCTCCTGAGCGTGAACTGCTCCAGGCGACCATGGATCATACCCAGACAGTGGTCAACGGTACCGTACGTCTGAAGCTGTACAAGGGGAACTGCTTTTCAGTGGGACGAAAGTCCGACCAGTCTCTTTATCAGGAAAGTTTTGCAACCTTTGAAGCCGATCAGGTCTACAATCAGGGTGATGCCACCGGTTTCATCAGGCTCAATGGTCTACGCCTGAAAATAAATGCCCTGCAGAGCCGCTTTACAAAATAACAGCTCTGTAACAGGGTGTTCACAGGTTCAGGCCCAGGATGGAGTGGTATACGTTTGCAGACACAGCAGTTCAGACAAGTACCACCCCATCAAATCATAAGAAAAGATAACAGACATGACCAAAGAAAATAACAGCGGTTCAGGCAAGATGTGGGGTGGGCGGTTCAGTGAAGGCACCGCCGCCTCCGTTGAGGCATTCAGCGCTTCAATCCATTACGATGCACGGTTGTACAAATACGATATCGCCGGAAGCAAGGCTCATGCGGCGATGCTCTCTGCCAATGGAGTGCTGACCTCTGAAGAACTGAAGGCAATCACCGATGGACTTTCCGCTATTGAAAAGGAAATCGATGCAGGCCGGTTTGAGTTTAAGCGGGAGCTTGAAGATGTTCATATGAATATCGAAAAGGCCCTGATTGACCGTATCGGACCCGCCGGAGCCAAGCTGCACAGTGGGCGTTCCCGCAATGATCAGGTTGCCGTCGACTTTAAGCTGTATCTCCGTGACCAGTGTGATCACATCATCGAACTGCTTGATGCGGTAAGAAAATCCTTTGTTATCGTTGCCAGAAAATATCTCGGGCATCTGATGCCCGGATACACGCATCTGCAGAGGGCCCAGCCGGTTCAGATTGCCCACCATATGCTTGCGTATTACGAGATGTTTTCCCGCGATCGTGAGCGCATGGTTGATTGCCGTAAGCGCCTCAACCTCTCACCTTTAGGCTGTGCGGCCATGGCAGGTAGCGGTCTGCCTATTGATAGAGCAATGACTGCCAGTGCCTTGGGTTTTGACGGCGTGACCGCAAACTCCATGGATACCTCAGGGGACCGGGACTACGCCATCGAATTTGCAAGCACCTGTACGATTATTCAGCTGCACTTGTCAAGACTCTCTGAAGAACTGGTGCTCTGGTCCAGCCAGGAGTTTGATTTCGTAAATATTTCAGACACCTTCTGTACCGGGTCGTCTATTATGCCGCAAAAGAAAAATCCGGATATTCCGGAATTGATCAGAGGTAAAAGTGGCCGGGTTGTGGGAAGTCTGATGACTCTTATCACCCTGGTAAAAGGACTGCCTCTCACCTACAACAGGGATCTTCAGGAGAGCCAGGAGCCGGTATACGATGCAGTTGATACAGTTACCGCCTCACTTTCCATCATGGCGGAACTTCTTTTTAATATGTCGTTTAAAACCGATAAGATGGCCCAGGCCACCCAGTCCGGGTGTATGACGGCAACGGACCTTGCCGATTATTTGGTCATGAAGAATGTGCCCTTTCGGGAAGCTCATGGTATTGTAGGGCGAGCGGTTGCTTTTTGCATCACAAACGGCAGGGAACTTCCGGATCTGACTCTTGAGGAGTTGTCACAGTTTTCGCCGACCATAGGAAAAGACGTGTATAAGGTTTTAAATATTGAGGGATCGGTCAACAGCCGGATTTCAGCAGGTGGAACGGGCTTGGTTCGAGTCGAAGAGGCGGTGATTGCGGCCGAGAAACAATTGGGGATAGCATAATGAATACAACGAGTGTGGTACGGACTGCGGGTACATTGCTTCTTGGTGCTTCTTTTCTTTTTGCAGGAGGTTGCGGCTATAAAGACCTTCCTGTTGCCCCGAGCACTGTGGTGCCGGTAGCGATTTCCGATCTTTTGTATAAGGTCGATGACAAGGGCGTTCAACTGACCTGGTCGTTTCCGGTGGAGACGATTCAGGGAACACCCATTGAAGAAATATCTTCGTTTGATTTGTATCGGGCGGAGGTGCCTCTTGCTGATTACTGCGGGGGGTGTCCGATTCCCTTTGGCAAGGCAATTGAAGTGAATGGTGGGGCGTCCTATGATGGAACTCTGCGTCGGAAAATGACCTATGAGAACACAGCACTCCAGTCCGGCTACAAATATTTCTATAAGGTTAAATCCCGGACGAGCTGGCTTGCTGCCAGTGACGATTCCAATGTAATCACCTTTGTCTGGTTCCAGCCGGCAAAGGCTCCGGCAGCGCTTACAGCTACCGTGGGAGACCGTAAAGTTGTGCTCAAATGGCAACCTGTAACCGAGCTTACCGACGGTTCTAAACTGCAACGACCTGTAAAATATCAGGTGATGCGAAGTGCTGGCGGCAAGGACTACGTCAAGGTTGGGGAGCCCTTTACTGCAACCTCTTTTACCGATACCAGTGTACTAAACGGCCAGAAATACTTCTATACCGTCCAGAGTCTGATGGTCCTGGACGGGGAGCTGGTTGAGGGTGCTGTGACCAATGATATCGCCGTAAGCCCAAAAGATATGACTCCACCTGTGGCACCTACCGGGGTAACCGCTGTGGCGACGGCAGTTGGCACCAAGATATTCTGGGATAAAGCAGATGACAGCGATGTTGCCGGTTATCGTGTTTACAGGCGGGCTGCAAACAAGGATGTTTATGAGTTCCTTGCCAATATTTCACCCGAATATACGCTGTATGTTGATAAAAATGTCGGTGGTGACATCCGTTATTACTACGCTGTCACAGCTTTTGATCGCTCAACTCCAGCCAATGAAAGTCGTAAATCCCGGGAAGCAACTGTAAGGTACTAGCTGAAACGAACCTGTTGCTGTTGTGTTCTACTAGCCCTCTCCCCGTTACAGATGCGGTTAGAGGGCTATGTTGTTGGTGCAGGCCTCACAATGGATCACTGAAAAACACGGCATGATCCTATCATGCCGGTGTTGACACAAGGAGTAAGCTGATGGCACTGAAATTTCCCATCGCATTTGAGAAAATGAGTGGTACTGGTAATGATTTCGTTATCATTGACAACAGAACTGGGGTTATTCCCTTAGAAGAGCAGCCAGAGTTTGCCAAAAAAGTCTGCAGGCGCATGTTTTCCATCGGTGCAGATGGTCTTATCCTGATTGAGAATTCGGCAACAGTTGACTTTAAATGGAATTTTTACAATGCGGACGGGTCTGTTGCAGAAATGTGCGGTAACGGTTCCCGTTGTGCCGCTCGTTTTGCCTATCGCCACAAAATATGTGGGCCACAGATGAAGATTGAGACCCTTGCGGGCATCATAGAAGCGGAAATTTGTGATGCGCAGGAAAATGTCAGGGTGAAGATGACCCAGCCCTACGATTTTCGTCTCGATTTGTCCCTGACTCTCGATGACGTGGAATATCCGGTAACCTATGTCAATGTGGGTGTTCCCCAGGCGGTTATTTTTGTTGTTGAAGATGATATCCCTGTGAAAAAATGGGGACGCAAGGTGCGTTTCCATGAGCTTTTCGAGCCGAAGGGAACCAACGCAAATTTTGTCAAGGTTCTTGGACCGGACAGAATAAAGGTGCGCACCTACGAGCGTGGGGTGGAGGATGAAACCATGGCCTGCGGTACCGGTGCGGTGGCTTCAGCGCTCTATGGGGCAATGCTTAAAAATATGGATTCCCCCGTTGAGGTGGTCACCTCCGGAGGAGATACCCTGACCATACATTTTGACCTGCAGGATGGACCGGTTGCGGATAATATCTACCTGCAGGGACCCACAAGAATAATATGTACAGGTGGCCTGACGCCGGAAGCGCTGTTATAGAATATGCGCAGGTGATGTAGGTGATTAATTAGATTAGGAGGAGTGATGAAAAAATTTCACGGAGCGCTTGTTGCAATAGTGACCCCGTTTATCGATGGCCAGCTTGATGAACAGGGGTTGATCGATCTTATTGAATTTCAGATTGCCAACGGAACCCACGGGATTGTTCCCTGCGGGACCACTGGCGAGTCTGCAACCATTGGATTTGATGAACATAAACGTGTTATCGACCTCACAGTTAAAACGGTGAACGGCCGTGTACCGGTCGTTGCAGGAACAGGTGCCAATAATACTCTTGAAGCTATTGAGCTGACAGAAAGTGCTAAACAGAGCGGTGCTGACGCTGTCCTTTCTGTAGTGCCCTACTATAACAAACCTGATCAGGAAGGGATGTACCTCCACTTTAAAACCATTGCTGAAGAGGTTGATATCCCCATGTTCCTCTACAATGTTCCCGGGCGGACAGTGGTGAGCATTGGGGCGGAGACAGTTGCCCGTCTTGCAAAAATTGACAACATCATCGGTATTAAAGAGGCTACAGGCAGTCTTGAGCATATCTCCGATGTGATCAGAAAAACCCCGGATGATTTTATTGTGTTATCCGGCGATGATTTTACCTCCATGCCAACCATCTTTATTGGCGGCCATGGTGTTATTTCAGTTATTTCCAATGTCTATCCTCAGGGAATGGCCCAGATGATGGAGCGGGCACTGGCAGGGGATATCTTAAAGGCCCGCGAGCTCCATTATCGGATGTATGACCTGATGAAGCTGATGTTCAGCACCCCGAGTCCTTCGCCTGCCAAAAAAGCCCTGCAATTGATGGGAATGATAAAAGATGGCACGCCCCGTCTGCCGATTGCTCCCATGTCGGATGCGGCTGTGGAGAATTTGAGGCAGGGACTGGTAGGGCTTGGTCTCGTCTGATACAGAGTTCTGATTTGTACATCATCACAAGGGTGATCCTATGATAAAAGTTATAATTGCAGGTGCTGGGGGGCGAATGGGCAAGAGGGTTGCCCACATGGTTGATCAGCATCCGCAACTTCAATTTGCCGCCGCCTTTGAGGCAGCAGGGCATCCGGATATTGGCAGGGATGCAGGGCTTGTCTGTCTTGGCCGAAAAAACGGTGTTGTTATCGGCGAAGGCCTTGAGTCGATTATTGCAGATGGTGATGTGATCATTGATTTTACCTTCCACAAGGCCACCATGGAGTTTGCCAGGATAGCCTCTGCCCATGGCACGGCGATGGTGATCGGTACAACCGGTCTTTCAGCAGAGAACCTTTCAGAGCTGGCAGTGCTTGCTAAAAACTTTGCCTGCGTGCAGGCTCCGAATATGTCTATCTGTGTCAACGCCCTTTTTAAGCTGGTGAAAAAGACAGCTGCGATCCTGGGAGATGACTACGACATTGAAATCGTCGAGGCCCACCATAACAAGAAAAAAGACGCCCCATCGGGCACGGCTCTGAAACTGGCCGAGATGGCGGCGGAAGGTGTCAATCGCAATCTTGAAGAGGTTGGGGTCTACGAGCGAAACGGTATAATCGGCGAGAGAAAACCCAAGGAAATCGGGATTCAGGCCATTCGCGCAGCAGATATTGTCGGGGAACATACAGTCTATTTTGCAGGTCCCGGTGAACGGATTGAACTGACCCACCGGGCCCATAGCAGGGATCATTTCGCCAAAGGTGCAGCGACTGCTGCGGCCTGGGTTGTGGGGAAGGAATGCGGCGTTTACTCAATGTTTGATGTCCTCGGGCTGCAGGACCTGTAGCATAAACACTCAGGCGAGACGGCCAGAGCGGCTGTTTGGTACAAGAAGTTTTGTTAGGGATTGTATGGTAATTGCATATATTGGTATGGGGTCCAACATTGGTGATGGTAAAAGAACCCTGCAGGATGCCTGGAAATTTATCGGGGATCTGGATGACATTACGCTTTCACGACTCTCAAGTCCCTATCTGAGTGCACCGGTGGATATGGTGAGCCAGCACTGGTTCACTAACGCGGTGGGTGTTGTTTCCACTTCTCTCGGGCCGCTTGAGCTTTTACACACTCTCCTTGAGGTCGAGGCTGTTTTTGGCAGAACTCGGTCGGAAACAGGTTTTGGCTATCAGGACAGAAGCCTTGATCTTGATCTCCTCTATTTTCAGGAGGTGGTTATGGATACTCCTGAGCTTATCTTACCCCACCCGCATGTTGGTAAAAGACTCTTTGTACTCGAACCCTTAGCGGAGGTTACCCCTGATTTTACCGTGTTGGCTACAGGGGTAACGGTGAGCCAAATGATCCAAGAGCTGCAACAAAGCGTTCACCGCGGAGAGAGTAAAAAACAGGAAATCAGTAAAAGTTTCTGGTAGAGTCTGCAACTCCCGTTGTCATAAAAAAGACACCGGTGATTTGCATTTGTATGATCAGATAAGATATATTGACAAAGGGTAGATAACGTGAGCCCAATCAGAATTATCATCATAGCGATCCTCGTCTACATTGGTTATCGCTTGATTGTTGGCGGTCGCAGGAAAAAAACTGCTTCCAGACCGGCAGACAGAGAGTCCGGGACCCTGGAGCAGGACGATATACTGGAAGAAGATCCCGTATGTAAAAAGCTTGTACCCCGGCAACAGGCTGTACAATTTGAGCATAATGGAACGATACATTATTTTTGCAGCAAAAAATGCTGTAAAATATACAGAAAAAATCAAGGAGAATAGTAATGAAGTTTTTTATAGATACAGCCAATATTGACGAGATAAAGCAGGGCCTGGACATGGGCATGGTTGATGGTGTTACCACCAACCCTTCTCTGATCGCCAGGGAAAACAAGCCATTTGTGGAGATTATCAAAGAGATCTGTTCCGTGGTCGAGGGTCCTGTGAGCGCCGAGGTGGTAAGCCTTGAGGCGGACGGCATGTTGAAAGAGGCAAGAGAGCTTGCAAAGATTGCAGAAAATATCGTGATCAAGATTCCTATGATCGTCGAAGGTCTCAAGGCAGTAAAGCAGCTCGCCGCGGAAGGTATCAAGACCAACGTCACCCTTATTTTCTCGACCGCTCAGGCCCTTCTTGCTGCGAAGGCGGGCGCAAGTTACGTCAGCCCCTTTGTTGGCCGTGTTGATGATATCGGCACCCCAGGTATGGATCTTGTCAGCGATATCGTAACCGTCTATGACAACTATGGCTATATGAGCGAAATCATCGTTGCTTCAATCCGCAGCCCACAGCACGTAACGGAAGCCGCCCTTGTTGGTGCCGATATTGCTACCATCCCGCTCAAGGTTATCAACCAGTTGGCAAAGCATCCTCTCACCGATATCGGTATTGAGCAATTCCTTGCAGACTGGGAGAAGCGGACAAAATAAATGTCATGTTCGCAACCCTTTCATAGCAGTAAATGTATCAGAGGTGCCTGTCATTTTATGGCAGGTACCCTTCTGTGCATCTGCCTTACCATCGCTTTTCTCCTCGCAGGGATAGAGCATTCGGTCGCAGGGATGTATCTCTGCCGTGATGCCTCGGGAAAGGTAAATTTTACCAATGTCCCCAACAGCTCTAACTGTACCGCCTACAAGCTGCAGAAAAAACAGGTGGACTGGAGCATTCAGTCAAGTATCTCGAACAGGTCCGATCGATCCCGCTATGACAGCGAAATACGACGCATTGCCAGGCGTTATCGTGTTGATCCGCCTCTCATCAAGGCCATTATCCATGTCGAGTCTGATTTTAACCATAAGGCCATCTCAAACCAGGGGGCCCAGGGCCTGATGCAGCTTATGCCCGCCACTGCGCGGGAACTTCGGGTGGCTAATCCGTTTAATCCACGGGAAAACATTGACGGCGGAACCAGATACTTTCGGCAGATGCTCGATAGTTTTGGCGGAGACCTCGTTCTTTCCCTTGCAGCCTACAATGCCGGTCCCGGGCTGGTATCCCGCACGGGAGGCGTGCCACAGATAACAGAGACCCGCCGTTACGTAAGTAAGGTTCTCAAAAGGTACAAGGTGTATAAGTCACTTATGTAACTGTTCCTCCAGTTTATGCTGTTGTTCTCCCTCACGTAAATATCTTTATCCCATTCGTCCCCTGCAAGCCTTAAAGCATTTCAAGAAACGCTTCTACCCTGACCCGTATCTGTTCCGTATCCGATGGTGAATAGCCGGTGTTGACATGAAAAACCGGAATGCCTGCTTTTTCTTCAATAAGAGTTGCTACACTTTGATGCTCTACCGTATAGGGATGGCAGTTTTGCAGGGTTGCATCGATGACGGCATCCGCTGTAAACTGCTCACATAGCTTCAACAAATAGTCGAGTCTCCTGGTGTTCGGGCTCATGCAGGCACAAGGGGTTCCCAGGTAATGGTCAGCCAGTGAGTTGAGAAGGTTGGTGCCAGTATCAATATGGCGAAAGATACTCTTGAGGCCGCCACAATGTTCCTGGGCCACCACAATTCCACCGAGATCTTCAATAATTTTCATAACCTTATCCGACCCAGAACCCATGGGACAGCCGGTGATAAGAATGCGTGGTTTCTTCTTCGACTCTGTTTTTCCTGCAACGGAGTCTATCGTGCTAAGGAGGTTGTCGAGTAAGCCATTGTAGCTGGCAATGTCGATTGCCACATTACGGGACTCCATGACCTTGAGGAGTTCTCTGCCGCTTATCGGTGGCACATCGGCTGCCATCATATCAGCCAGTTTCATCAGTTTTGAATTACGAAGATTGATCAACTCAATCTGCTCTGTAAGAGCCGCATCGGTCACTTTTCTTGCCGTTTGCTTTTCAAGAAAGGTTTTCAACCGGAGAATTTCTTCGCGCCAGAAAGTTCTGGCAGAACTATTGTCGACGGCGTAGGGCAGCTGCATGACATGAACCGGCTTCATCTTCCCCATGAGCTCAAACATCTTCTTCTTGCCGTCACAGGTCGTCTCGCCAATAATAACATCAGAGGCTGCAAAATATGGGCAGGTGTCAGAGAGAGCAAAACCGTAGCTCGATTTAATAAGGGGGCAGAGTGCAGCGGGTAAATGGGTTTCAGCAACAGAAATCGGTTTTTCATCCTTACCGCACAGGCTAACGGGTAATATGCCGAGCGCGCGAATAAGCTCTTCCGGAGCAAAGGCACAGTATACTCCGGCAACTTTATTACCATTCTCTGGGGCCTCGGCCAGATGGGCAAGGCAGATCTCGGATAAACGATGAAATGGAAGAAGCGCTTCAGCTATTGCAGGATGTGTGTTTTCCATGATTATTTTTTTGAATATTTGGTTAAAAAAGCGTGGGCGGAGACTGAAACAATAATAACGATACCGTACACCATACGGGTCCACAGGCCGGAGAGTCCGCTGCTTATTATTCCGGCTTCTATCATCCCGATGATAATGGCCCCGACAAGGGTTCCGTAAATAGTACCCTGACCGCCAAACACCGAGGTACCGCCTACAAAAACAGCGGCGAAAACAAGGAGCATATATCCTTCTCCCTGGGTGGGCCACCAGCTGGCCATTTCCATACAGACCATTGCCCCGGAAAGTCCGGTAACCATACCCATGATGACAAAAACACTGATCCGTGTCCTGGCGACTGGAATGCCCATCATCTGGGCCGCACTGCTGTTGTCCCCACAAAAACGGAGATGATCTCCCAGCACATGCCGGTTTAACAGCAGCCAGAACAGGGCGGTAAGAAGAGCAAACCACACGGCCTGTGCAGGAAGCCAGTCAAACCAGCGACCAACCATGAGGTGGTGAAAGGCTGTCTCACGGATCTCGGCCATGTTGAGAGCAAGTCCACCTGCTAAAAGGACGGTAAGGCCCCTCCAGAAGAATTGGGTGCCTATGGTTGCGATGATAGAGGGAACCTTAAAACCGACCACCAGCACCCCGTTAACAACGCCAGCGAGTGCACCTGTCGCAAGGGCGGCGACAAGCCCGAGTTCAGGGGAGGAAGTGAACGCATAGGCCTTGGCAAAGGTAAAGCCACTTGCCGCCATCACTGAGGGAAAGGAAAGATCGATTTCACCCGAGATGACCACCAGGGTCATGGCAATGGCGATCATGCCCGCAAAGGGGATGGTGGAGAGGTAGGCGATGTAAATTCTTGAATGGAGAAAGGTGTGAGGTGCAAAGACCATGAAGCTGAAAAGCAGAACCATGAAAACAAAGGTGATCGTCCACTGTACGGCATTAAACTTCAGGTAATCGACGAAAGATTGCATATTACGAACACTTCATCAGGGTATCGATCAGAATCTTGGGCGTTGCCTCTTCTTTTCTCAGTTCGGAGCGGATCTTGCCGTGCTGAAAAAAGAGGAAGCGATCCGCCACGTCATAGACATGATAGAGGTTATGGGAAACAAAGATCGCAGATTTTCCTTGTACCTTGAGGTTTCTGGCAAAGCCCAGAACCTTTTCAACCTCTTTTACCGCAAGGGCTGTGGTGGGTTCATCCATGATGACCACCCTGGCATCAAAATACATGGCCCTGCCTATGGCAAGCCCCTGTCGTTCTCCACCGGAGAGCACAGAAACAGGGGCGTTAGCAGAAACACCAACACCCCGAAGACCAATGATATCGGTAAGCACCCGCATGGCTTCTTTTTTTTCATGGGCAACACGGATAAATCCGAGCCTGTTATGGAGATGGCGGCCCATAAAAAAATTTCGCCAGATAGACTGGGACTCCCCGAGAGATTTATCCTGGAATACGGTCTCAATCCCCATCCTGCGCGCGGTACTCACAGAGTACTTTTTGGGTTCAATATCCTGGCCGAGGTAGGTCATCCTGCCTGAGTCAAATCGTTCGACGCCTGCTAGAATCTTGATCAGGGTAGACTTTCCCGCGCCATTGTCCCCAATGAGGCCTATGATCTCATTTTCATAAAGAGTCAGGTCCACCCCCTTTAAAGCAGATACAGGGCCGTATGACTTGGTTATCCCGGAGAGTTCTATCAGAGGTTTGGACATGTGGCAGGCCTTACCCCGGATTTTCTGCGACAAAACAGGAAATCCGGCGGGTAGCGTAAAAGTAGAAAAGTGGAGTTTCAGCTTAGAAGCAGCTGTTCAAGCACCAGCATGTGGTTCCAGGCAACATGTCATGGAACCAATTGTTCTTGGCTTAGCGGAGTCCTTGTTTTGCCAGGGGTTCAATCAGGGAAAGGTTGTCAGCCCCGATGAAGCCGCCGCCGGTATCTACGTTAAGACCGGAAAATCCGTACTTTTCGGTAAGTGCAATCTGCAGCACTGAAAAATAACCGAGAAGAAAGGGTTGAGCATCGCCTATCAGATCAACATAGCCATTTTTAATGGCTGAGGCGGTTGCAGGCGAGAGGGAAAATCCAGCAACGTCAATATCTTCAGGTTTTACAGCCGCTGTGCGTAAGAAATTTTCCATCTGTGCCGTGAGCGCGCCGTGGTCAATCACCATAACCTTGCAGTCAGGGTGTGCAGCCAGGTAGCCTGTGACAATTGGTGTTCCGATGGATGGATCTTTATCGACTTCAGGAGAAATTTCCAGATAATCCACAATCACGCCTTCTTTCTCAAATACGTCCAGAATGGCAGTGGCGCGGAGGCCTCGGGTTGGCAGACGTTTGAGTCCCCATACAAAGGCACGATCGCCTTTTTTCAGGTCAAAACGCTGGATGCATTCCCGGGCCATGGCGGCACCCTGATTATATGCATCAGGGCCGATATATCCAAACCCCTGAGATTGGTACTGAGTCTGGGTTTCTGGTAGCGGAGTATCAATAGCGGTGACAATTATACCGTTTTCGCGGGCTTCCTTAATGAAAGGGCCGTAGGCAGCATCACCCGGATGACCCATGACGACAATACCTGTTGGTTTTTCGGCCAGGCCCGTTTTAAAATTTTCGATCATCTTTTCAGGGCTCCAGTCGGAGTAGACGAAGGTGATTTTGGCATCAATATCTTCAGCTGCAGCCTTGGCCCCGTTATAGACAACGGTGTTGTAGGTTCCACCCACTGGGCCGCCTGTGTCAAACCAGATATGCATGCCTGTTCCTGTGCGGTCAGCGGCGTTGGCATTGACAGAAAGGGGTCCGAGTAGGAAGGCTGCGAAGAGGAGAAGAGCAAACCGTTTTAACATTGAAATACTCCTTAGGTAATGGGAATAAAAGAAGCGGATAAATAACACTTCAATTTGGATAAAGGTTACAAAAACCTCTGGGATAATGACAGACAGTCTGAGCTACACAGAAAAGCCATCACCTGTGGACTGGTGCTGGATATATGACTCAAGTTAGTTTTTGATCAACGCTGTTAACTAACTGGAATGACGTGGCAAGTCAAATAGTCATTTTCTATTGTTTGGCGGGATAAGATAGGCAATGCCTATATATGTGTATGCTATAAGTAGCTGGGTTCTGCTGTTGTTGCAGAGGTGAGCCGGGGTTGATAATGCAACATATTTGTAGATGGCAAAATCTGTCGCCATCCGTTGATTGCACTCTATTCTTTTGATCTTGAACGATTTTTTCTCCTTGACGATACGCGGGAAAGTGGAGTATAAACGAACTCCTAAGCCGGAGTGGTGAAACTGGTAGACGCACGGGACTCAAAATCCCGCGAGGGCAACTTCGTGTCGGTTCGATTCCGACCTCCGGCACCAATGCCAAGAAGCCGCAATCATTAGTTAATCTAATGATTGCGGCTTTGTTGTTTTTGAGCTCCCAATATGCTGTCTTTAGCTCTAAAGCACCTCAAGTATGTCGTTTCGATCTACCAGGAATCTACCAGGAATCTACCAGGAGATCGGACGGAATGACCACTATTACTGCAAGAGTACTTCAATCAGCTCAATCAAAGTTAGCACCGTACTTCATAAGAGACGCTAAAGTGAAAGGATTTGCCGCTAAGGTGAATCCATCTGGATCAATCAAGTTAATAGTTGAAGTGAGGTATGAAGGTATGACTCGTTTAAGAGATGCTTCCTGTTTGTCTTGGGTTGCCCTCAAGGTTAGGCACCACAACAAATTTGAAAGCTAATCTGGGTTGATATGTCTACTGTGAGGGAATCAGGAAGGCGTCTCGGAAACCTTTCAATCTAAAAAGGTCTTATCGAGCTTTTTAGAAGCAAGATATTCCTGACATGGAAAAGATATTTATAAATCCTAGATGTTACCAGACAATCTGGGAAAAGGCATTTCGCAGTAACTGCCAGATAAGGTTGAATTTGCGGGCACTATCTGTAGATCGTGTCAAATCATGCTTTCTTCATCTTGCTTGCCCTGGAAGGGGGAAAGATCCAGAGTGTAACGGGTGCTTTTTAGCTGACCGGTTTTTGTAAAGATCCCTTTACCTACCAGATCTTGTAAGTCTCTTGTCGCTGTTGCTGAGGGTGATTTTGTTATTGCTCGGTAATTTTTGGCACTGAATCCACCTTGAAAGCCTTTCGGTCCCTCCAGTAGTATCCGGTTGATCACTTTTAATTGGCGAGGGTTGAGGTTCTCTTTGTGAGTATCGAAAAACTTTGCTTTGGTTATTATGAAATCAACTTGCTTTATGGTTTGTTTTTGGGCGTTGATAATGGTTTTCCCAAAATAAATAAGCCAGTTTGTCACGTCATTTCCTGTACTCTGGGCTGCCAGTTCCTCGTAATATTCTCTTTTCCTGTCGTCAATGGTCGAAGAAAGCGCGATGAGTGTCGGTTGACCCATATTTTGCGACAATGATTTTTCTACTATGCCCCGCGCGATCCGTCCGTTTCCGTCCTCGAAAGGATGGATTGAAACAAAATAGATATGAGCAATCCCTGCCCGAACCAACGGGGTCAAAGGTTCTTTCCCGCCAGGGGCTGATTTGTTGAACCAAGCTATGAATTTCTCCATTTCCTTTGGAACATCGGCAGACGGGGGTGCTTCAAAATGAACTGTTGGTTTATCGTATCGCCCGGACACAACCTGCATTGCTTCCTTGTGGGTTCGAAATTTTCCTATCTCTATGTTTCTTCGGCCGGACATCAACATTTCATGCCAATTGCAGAGAGTCTTTTCTGTCAATGGTGAATCATAATTGGTGAAAATATCTTTCATCATTTCAGCGATCCCGGCTTCCGCCGGTTTTACCCTGTGATGATCGGCTATTCCCAAACCGAATTCTCTCCTGATAGAGGACTGCAGGCTTTCCCTGTCTAAAAATTCTCCCTCAATTTCAGAGGTTTTAATGGCTTCATTACATACAAGTTCAACGATTAAGTCGTTTTGGTCTTCACGTGAAAGATGCCTGGCTATGCCAAGCGAAAAACCGGATTGCCTTGAATATTCTCGTTCTAATTTCTCGATTTCGCTGTTATCATAGGTGAAATTCCCCCAATCATCTTTTTGCCAGTTCCATTTTTTTCGTGTCATGATCTATAAAACCTCCTTTTATAGATCATCTTACTTGATTTTGTGATTTGTAAAAGCATATTTATTAGCTCATGGGCACTATGAAGCGAAGTTGTGGGCAATGAGAAAAAATGAAAAGAGGCCTACTTGAAGTTGGCCGGGAGGCATCGGGTAGAAGCGAAAATCAGCATGATAATTTTTAAATTGGAACAAAATTGGAGCAAATAGAAATTTGTATAATTAAAAATCATGTTATTACAATAGGATAGTGTCTAAGCAGCACGGGACTCAAAATCCCGCGGGGGCAACTCCGTGTCGGTTCGATTCCGACCTCCGCACCAATGCCAAGAAGCCGCAATCATTAGTTAATCTAATGATTGCGGCTTTGTTGTTTTTGGGTTCCCAATATGCTGTCTTTAGCTCTAAAGCACCTCAAGTATGTCGTTTCGATCTACCAGTAGATCAGAGAGAATGGCCATCATTACAGCAGGAACTTTCTAATCAAGAGGGGCTTAGCCCCGCCTGTCAAAAGCGATTCCTGATGCCGGGGATTTTATACACCTTTATTCATTCCCATTGAGATTGGTCTTGCGCAGTGGTAGATAATACATTGTTTTTTGGCTCCGACTTATTTCCCCACCAAACAAGGTAAAAAATACAGATGGCAATCAAGAAGACTGAATTGTACAGCTCCCTCTGGGCAAGTTGTGATGAGCTGCGGGGCGGGATGGATGCCTCCCAGTATAAGGATTATGTCCTGACCCTCCTGTTTATGAAGTACGTCTCCGACAAATATGCAGGAGACCCTAATGGAATGATAGAGGTGCCTGAAGGGGCTTCTTTTGACGATATGGTGGCCCTGAAGGGTGACAAAGAGATTGGTGACAAGATCAACAAGATCATCGGTAAGCTTGCAGAGGCCAATGAGCTGAAGGGTGTGAGCGCTATCTGCTTGAGGTGGTTGAGAGGTGGGGAAAGCATGAGGTCAAAGTAAAGAACAACACCACTCTGCTTCTTCATGTTCGACCGGAGACAACTACGGCCAATCGATTGGTGGTTTTAAATGACTGGTATCGAGTGCAGTTGAAAAAGCGAATACCGAGCTTGCTGGATAAATGGCAAAGCAAGATTGGAGTTGAAGCCTCTTCCTGGGGTGTGAAAAGAATGAAGACCAGGTGGGGGAGCTGCAATATTGGGAGCAAGCGTATCTGGTTGAACCTGGAGCTTGCCAAGAAACCTCCAGAATGTCTTGAGTATGTCCTCGTGCATGAATTGGTACATTTGCTTGAGAGACACCACAATGACCGATTCAGGGGCTTTCGGGATCGTTTCATGCCGACATGGCGAGTCGCTAGAGGTGTATTGAAGAGAGAGCCATTGGCTCATGAGGATTGGATATATTGAGTTGCCATCACTTGCCTGTTGGTTGCGACTTGATTTCTTAATAGGCAGAGGTCTTGATATAATTGTTAACATGATATGTTAATAAAAATATTGACATGTGCAGGGTATGCGTATATTGTTTAAAACAAAGAAGTTGCAGAAAACATGTTCCGTGAGCAAGGAAACTATTAAACAGTTTGGAGTAAAGCGTGGGTTGAAACTCCAGCAACGATTGATGGAACTCAAGGCAGCGGAAACACTTGCAGAAATTTCTCATTTACCTCCGCCAAGATGCCATGAATTGTCTGGAGATCGAGCAGGACAATTGTCAGTTGATTTAGCTCATCCTTATCGCCTTTTATTTGTAGTTGCTAATGAGCCAGCCCCCATGAAAGATAATGGTGAGCTTGATTGGGCAAAAGTAACAGAGATTAAAATCATAGGTATCGTTGATACACATTAATAAGAGGTAGGCTATGGTTACTACAGCATCTACAGTAAAAAGAGAGTACGAGTTTGAACCGGATTATGCAATTGCACCCGGGGTTACTTTGCTTGAGTTGGTGGAGTCATTCTCAATGTCTCAGAAAGAATTTGCAATACGAACAGGAATAACTGAGCAGAGTCTCAATCGTATATTTAAAGGTGAACAACCAATATCTTATGAGACCTCAAATCGCTTAGAACTGGTTACAGGAGTTCCGGCGAATTATTGGAATAATCTTGAGTCACAATATAGAGACCAGCTGGCAAAGATTCAGGAAAGAGAACGTCTTTTAGAGAATATTGAGTGGTTAAAGACAATCCCTGTAAGAGAGTTGATGAACAGAAGCTATATTGATGATGTAAGAGACAAGGTCACGACCCTGAGAAACGTATTGGCGTTCTTTGGAGTAAGTAGTGTCGCAGCTTGGGGGGATATATGGGCGGTTCCAGCTGTTGCCGCAAGGCGGTCAGAGTGTTTTGAAACTCGTCCTGGACATGCATCAGCCTGGATACGACAAGGTGAGTTGAAGGCTCAAGATGTTGAGTGTAGTCCTTATGATAAAAAGAAATTTAAGGCAGCTCTGAAGCAGATTCGTTTACTGACCCGAGAGGAGCCTGGAGTGTTTCAGCCAGAGTTACAAAGATTGTGCGCTGAGGCAGGAGTTGCTGTGGTATTCGTACCAGAAATGAAGAAGGTACCTTGGGGAGGTGCTACAAAGTGGCTTAACCCAAATAAGGCGATGATTCTTCTTTCATTGAGAGGGAAGGCTGAGGATAAGCTGTGGTTCTCTTTTTTTCATGAAGCAGGGCATGTGCTGCATGATAGTAAGAAAGATCTGTTGATCAATGATGGAAAGCATGATGACCCAAGAGAGGTTAGAGCGAATGAATTTGCTGCTGATACTCTTATTCCCCCACAACGAAATGAGGACGTGAGAGCCCTTCGATCAAAAACTGATGTTTTGACTCTGGCTGCTGATTTAGAGATTTCACCAGGTATCGTTGCCGGACGTTATCAGCATTTGACTCAAAAGTGGCAGACATTTAACGGTCTCATTAGAAAATTACAGTGGGCGTAATCAGATGATAAGAGCGCTGATTTAGCTCTGGATTAAAGCGGGTGTTTTTTCGGGTATTATTGTTGCGTGAACTTTTTTGTATTGATGTAAGTTCCTGAATTATGTGATATAAGTATGGTCAGTTTGATTCCGACCTCCTGCCAAGAAGCCGCAATCATTAGTTAATCTAATGATTGCGGCTTTGTTGTTTTTGGGCTCCCAATATGCTGTCTTTAGCTCTAAAGCACCTCAAGTATGTTGTTTCGATCTACCAGGAATCTACTGACAGTGATTATAGTTGTTCGATAACATGCATTGGCACAAATAATCGCATCGGATTATTCGTCAAAGAATGGAATGTATCAAAATGATTGTAAAAATGAAGAGCATCCTCATCTAGCACATCAAGCACCAGTCCGATGGAAGGAAGTCCCTTTTTTTTAAGGATTGCAGTATGGCGAAGAGCAGTTACAAGGGTTTTTGCTCCGAGTCCTCTTTTTTGATAATTTTCGGCTATGGCCAGGCGGGCTAGAAGAGTAACGGGGACGGGGTAAGCAGGGAGATCTTTATGATCTACGGGAAGTGTCTCACGAGTGACGGTTGCCACTGCAAGGGTGTAATACGCGGCAACAGGATATTTCTTTTTTCCTTCCCTGTTTTGGTCGAGCAGTACCCATGTCTTACTAATACCAAGTTCTGCATTTTTTGCTGCATACCGAATGAGAAAGGCATCCATTTGGGCTTTTCCGCAACGGAAACGTCTTACATCCTGGTAAGAATAATCGACATCAACGAATTCTGGTTGAAGTGTCAATTAATACCCCTCATCGTCGAGCTTTTTTGCAGCCTTCAAAAGAGACTTGCCAGGTTTCAATGTTTGGTCATTACAAACGGAAAGAAAATTGTCAAATTGAGTATTGCTTAATTCTATGGTCGTTTGTTTCGCGAGAATGGATGGTGCGTGCTCCCGAATAAGGCCCGTTACAAATTCAGTGAGTGAACTGCAACCCATTGCCGCAGAGGCCCTCTCGGCTAAAATTTTAACCTCAGGACTCACGCGCATTTCTATACGCTCACGAGCTGTTGTGGCCATGACTACCTCCTCTTAAAATATTCCGGCTATGTAACTCTTTGTAAGAGTATAACACATGTACGGCAATATGCCGCACAAAAATATGTACACCATGATTACCTGAAAACAAGATCTGCAAAAGCCAAGGGCTGTTCGTTGACTTTTAAAAAGAAAAAGATCTAACGAATAAAGGCGATAATTGTATCGATGCCGGTTTTATTCCGACCTCTGCAGCTACATGAAAAGGGTGCAGCCATTGGACGAGGTTAGCGCTTTTTTATGTTTTTTCATAATAGGTTATGGTGTAGTATTTCGAAATTCAAGAGAGAATACTTAATGCAATAATGATAAGTAATGTAAAAGAAATCTGATATTTTTCCTCGTTATCGATTGGACGCGTAAACTCAAATGAGAAACCAGCCATGAGCTACAACGAGCAGGAAACCGAATATAGTCTCACCAAACCGCTCTTGCATCAAATAGGAAATGATAATCCGCAAGGCATTAAATTTGAGATTCCAGCACCCGTCGAACCAACCGGACCTTAGTGCCGTCGCTGCAAAAGTAAAATGCAACAGATCGAAAAGGGACGTGGGGAAAAAGGGTAATGAATGATGAAGACGATAAAAAAGATATTCAAAGATCTCACCTTTGAGACGTTACGGGAATGGGCGGGTGACAGGATCTATCAACGTGGTGAGAGTTATGTTGACCTGGTGTCGCAACTCTCGCGCACCTCAGAAGGTGCTGTGGCGGCCTGGGTTGCCGGGACTGATGATTACGCGACCACGATTAAGCGTGATGAGCAGGGCAATCTGGAGGCTTTTTGCACTTGTCCCTATAGTGGCTATGGTCCCTGCAAACATGTGGTTGCCGTTCTGCTGGTGGCGGCAAAAAAGATCAAACAAAAGCAGGATCTCCCCCTGCTTGATCCGGAGGACGATCTCTACCTGGAGCTCTGGGATGGTGAAGAAGATGATTTTGTTGCCGAGGATTTTGAGGATATTAGCGAGCAAAAGGCCGCACGCGATAATGCCCGGGAAAAGCTCACTAACCTTCTTGCTGGAAAGGGACTGGAGGAACTGCAGGAGTTGCTTATCTCACTGGCTCTTGATTTTCCTGAGGTTGCTCGCCGGATACGTGAAGCGGAGCAATTGGCAACGGGGCAGGTTAGTGCAATAGTTCGGAGTTTGCGCAGGGAGATAAGGGAACTGACGTCGGAGGATGCCTGGTATGATTCGTGGAAAGGAGAGGGTAGTCTCCCGGATTATGATCATCTGGAACAGCAGTTGCGGGCGCTGGTGGATCAAGGGCATGGGGATGCGGTATTGGAGCTTGGGGAAGAGCTCTGGAAGCGCGGCATAGAACAGGTGGCAGACTCTCATGATGATGGCGAGACTGCCATGGCGATTTCGGATTGTATGGAGGTCGTTTTAGAGGCGCTACCCTATACGCGTTTGACATTGTCCCAACAACTGCTCTGGCTGATCGATCGTGAGCTGGAAGATGAGTACAGTATGTTTCCGGAGGAGGAAGGAATTTTTGATGATCCTCAATATACGGAACAACAATGGGATGAGGCCGTAGGTGTTCTTCGCGAGCGACTTCTACAGAAGCCATCTCCGAAGAGGGATGCGTTTTCAGCAAGATACCAGCGTAAGCAGTTACTGGATTGGTTGGTAACCGCCTATACACGAAGCGGAAGGTCGGAGGAGGTTATCCCCTTACTGGAGCAGGAGGTGGAGAACTGTGAGAATTATCAACAACTGGTCGATACTCTGATAGCGGCTGGCGACCCCGGCCGTGCACGTTACTGGTGCATCCGGGGATTTGAGAAAACTCAGCAGGAAAAGTCAGGGATAGCGGCTGCATTGCAGGGGCGTTTGCGACTGCTGGCCGAGGAGGAGGGTCGGTTCGATCTGGTTTGCGCCTATCGGGCCGAGGATTTTTTTGAGACCCCATCGGAGAAGACCTTTACCGAATTGCGTCAGGCTGCTGAGCGGATAGAAATATGGCCGGCGGTGCGTAAAGCGACGCTTCATTATCTGCAGACGGGGCAACGTCCGGACCATGAGGGCGCGAATATGAGTGACTGGCCAGTCGTCGAGCCGGAGGTTAAGGCGAAACATTCCAGGAAAAAATTTGGACGTGAGAGCTTTCCTGATTGGAATATGTTACTGGAAATCGCCCTTTTGGAGGAGCGGCTTGAAGAGGCAATTGCGATTTACCAGGAGTCACCGAAAAAAACGTGGTGGAGCTGGGGGATTGACGAGAGGTTAGCGGCGGCTGTCACCACCAGCCATCCGGATGTTGCCTTACGAATCTGGAAGACTATAGCCGATGACCTGATCGCCCAGGTCAAACCGAGCGCTTACAAGGACGCTGCAAAATATCTGCGCCGAATGCGTACAATCTATGAAGATACAGGGCGGGTGGCAGATTGGTTGGGGGTTGTAAAAGACCTGCGAAAAAACCATAATCGCAAGCGGCGACTCATGGAGGTCCTGGACCGGCTGGAAGCCAACCAGCGACTGATCGATTAGTGCTACTCGATTTTTTTTACTGGAGCTGGTCTTTCATCTACGTTTATTGGTTTTTCTCCAGAGATTTTCTTTGATTTTTTGCCATAAATTCTCTCACTGCAGCCTCCGAGCACATCCCGCTTCTTGCACCCAGTTTAATGGTATTTAGTGCACCGCAACCATTTGCAAAAGCACCGACTTCCTGCATATCCCAGCCCCGCATATAGCCATAGATCATTCCAGCATGGAAGGCGTCGCCGGAGCCTGTTCCGTCGATTGGCTCAATAGCGTAAGCAGGGCTTTGGAACGCTTCTTTTTCTGTTGCAATAAAGCAGCCCTCAGCCCCATGGGAGATGGCAATATTGGCGACACCATATTTTTCTCGCAACGAGACTGCCATTTCAAGAGGGTTTTCTTTACTGGTGAGATCTTTTGCCCCGCCAATACAGGGGATAAAGAGGTCACACAGTGAGATCATCTCTTCCAGTTCGTCCATCGTGGCCAGGTGAAGGGTATCGACAAAGTCCGAGGCCGGAATGTCTAAATCAAAAGAGATAAGAACTCCAGCGGCTTTGGCCATTTTTACCGCTTCAAGCATGGGTTTCAGGCGCATTTCAGACCCTTCAACATGAAGGAGACGACACGATGTAATATAGCTTGCGGCTGACGTAATAAATGCTTCATCGACCTCGGTCAGGACATTTGGAAACAGCACGATCGATCTTTCTCCCTTTGCGTCGACCACAATCCAGGTACACGCGGTATGCTTGCCTGGCATAATTTTGCAGTGACTTAGATCAATGTGGTCATGAGCACAGGACTCCTGAATCATTGTGGCAAAGTTATCATCACCGAGTTTGCCCAGATAACCGGTTTTTAAACCAAGTCTAGAGAGACCGGTCAAGGTGTTGCCCATAACGCCACCATCAAAAAGGCTATATTTTTCAGGCGGACAGACAACTTTTGCATCCGCATCAGGGATGCGATAGAGCTGGATGACCTGATCGATTGCATTTGTGCCTATACCGATAACATCTCTATTGGAAGCCATGGTCGTCTCCTTGATGGGCAGTTTCAATCCTTTGGTACAACGTGATTTATGGGCAAGGCGGTGCGCTATTATTAGGCCCGGCTTTTCTCAGAAAAATCCTGGCCCACAATAAATAGAGAGCCGGAAAGATAATACATTTACCGCAATGAGTGCATTCTGACAATATCCTGATCAAAATGAAAGCCACATTACAGTGTGTTCATGCCAGAAAGTGTTACAACCGATATAAGAGGCAAAGAGATAGGATACTGACGCTGCGTTAAAAATGGGATATGCTGCACCGAGCCATACCGTAAACGAACGGAGAGAATGGGCGGAAGGCTGGGAAAATTACTCGCACAGGTGGCTGGGGGCGTCAAGAAGTCAAGATATTGATGAATACACAACTCTTTACAATAATTGTAGCCACGGGTTTTGCCCTGGTTGCTTTTGCTGCAAATTCGGTGCTCTGCCGTCTGGCATTGGGTAATGGGGCTATTGATCCAGCAGCCTTCACGGTGCTGCGTCTGCTCTCAGGCGGCCTTGTTCTCTTTATCATTTCAGGCTGCCTGCGGCCGGGAAAGGTATCTTCCAGGGGGAGCTGGAGTGGTGGCTCGATGCTGTTTCTGTATGCTTCATCTTTTTCCTATGCCTATGTTTCCCTCGACACCGGTACTGGGGCACTCATCCTGTTTGGCGCTGTGCAGATCACTATGATTGGGGTCGCTCTCATGACTGGAACCCGTTTGCGTACTACCGAGTGGCTGGGGCTTATCCTTGCCTTTATCGGTTTGGTGTATCTTATTCTGCCGGGGGTTACGACGCCCACAGCCATTGGCTTTGGCCTTATGGCGCTTGCTGGAATGGCGTGGGGGATCTACACCTTACAGGGAAGAAATTCTCAGAACCCGCTAAGCGATACCGCATATAATTTCATAAGAACGATTCCGTTTGTCGTATTGCTTACCCTGTTTTCAATAAAGGGTATGTATCACACCCCAGCAGGTATCGGTTTGGCACTACTCTCGGGCGGGATTACCTCAGCAATAGGGTATACGATATGGTACATGGCACTTGGTAACCTGTCGGCGATACAGGCAGGTGTTTTGCAACTATCAGTACCGGTCATTGCGGCCCTTGGAGGTGTTGTCTTTGTCGGGGAGGCGATTACCCTGCGGCTTGCAATTTCAGCTGCAATGGTTCTTGGTGGTATATTGATTGTGATTTTAGGCAGATACTCTTTAGCTTCCAGGTAACTTCAGTTATAAAAAGGTTCTTTGACTCAACGCCCAGTTTTTTGGATAGAAATACAGCCTGGGTATTTACAGGTAAAGGATATGGACTATGGATAAACAAAGCCGTGTTGCTGTAATAAGTTGTCTGCTCTGTCTTTTGATTTCGGGATGTACGGGGACCGGTCCTGAGCTTGGTGTGGTGGGTGGGATATTGACACCCTGTCCGCCAAGGCCAAACTGTGTAAACAGTCAGGCCACCGATGAAGATCATATGATTTTGCCGTTTCGTTATGCAGGGACAGAGCAGGAGGCAAGGGGGCGTCTTTTGCAGGTTCTGGAATCAGAAGATCGAGCAAAGGTCATCGCTGCAAATGATAACTATGTGCGGGCTGAATTTACATCTCCTCTGTTTCGATTTGTCGATGATGTTGAGTTTTATATTTATACAACATCAGCCGGTGAGACCGTAATAGATGTCAGGTCCGCTTCACGTCTGGGGTATTCCGATCTTGGTGCGAACCGTAAACGCATTGAGCGGCTGCACAGTAAATGTATCCTTGGTCAGTGAACAGAGACAAGAAAATCGGTTGTGGGTGACTTCTTTTTCTATCACAGATCTCAGCCAGCATGTTTTGTGAAATGTGCGGCTTAAAGATCTTCCTCTATTTTCTGCGGGACAGGACTTAACGGCAGGGTGATGGTAAAGGTGGTTCCGATGCCCTCCTCGCTGGTTACCTCAAGGTTTCCTCCATGTTTATTGGTCACTATATCGTAGGCAATCGTCAGCCCCTGCCCCGTACCTTTGCCGACTTCTTTGGTTGTAAAAAAAGGATCAAATATTTTTGCAAGATTTTCTTTTTTGATGCCGTTTCCTGAGTCTGCCACTGTGATGATCGCAAAATTATCTTTTTGTTGTGAGGAGATAATGAGCTGACCCTTTTTCCCTTCGGGGTTGGTGCCCTGTTTTTCTGCAATGGAGTGAGCCGCGTTGACAAAGATGTTTAAAAACACCTGGCCAATTTCATTGCGCATGCAGGGGACCTGGGGCAATATGGGGTCGAGTTGCAGAACCGGTTCGAGCCAGTATTTCCATTCATTCCGACTGACGGTAAGCGTTGTGTTGAGAAGTTCGTTGAGGTCTGTCGGTTCCTTTTCTGTTCCGCCGGGATGGGAAAACTTTTTCATGGCCAGCACGATTGAGCTCACCTGATTCACGCCGTCTGTTGACTGTTTGATTGCCTGGGGAATCTCTTCCTTTAAATATGACCAGTCAGTATCTTCGAGCCTTTTTTCGGTATCAGCAATGAGTTCTGGAGAGATCTGCTGTTTTTTGGCGGCATCTAAAAGTAGGTGGAACTGATCGACGAGTTTGGAAATATCATGAAAACCTTCCTGGAGGAAATCGATATTTGAACCGAGATACTGGGCAGGGGTGTTAATTTCATGGGCAATGCCTGCAGCGAGTTGGCCAACGGAGGCTAATTTTTGTTCCTGGTGCAGCCTGGTCCGTAATACCTCCCTTTCTTTTTCCTTTTCCAGGCGAATAGTGATGTCCCTGACAATTGCTACGAATCGGCTTTTTTCGTGGGGTGGAGTGATATGTTGTATAAAAACTTCAACCGGAACAAGAGTACCGTCCTTTCTTTGATGTGTACCGGGATAGGTCAGGGATGAACTTGTTTTTTCAATCAAAGGGGCGATCAAAGCTCTGAATTCCGTTTCAGTGGTATCGGGTTTTATATCAAGGGGTGTCATGGAGAGGAGTTCTTCCCGGCTATAGCCGATATGATGCACAGCACCTTGATTAACGTATATATATCGAAGGGTATCTGCAGAAAACATGAAGACACAGTCCAGGGTCTGATCGAGGGTTAATTTGAATTCATCAAGATCAGCGATTACCTGAGCTCTTTGCTGGTGTTCGAGGTCAAGGTTGATCAGTGCTGTTTTGAGCTTTGTATTGAGTTTGAGTACCAAGGCTATCCCACTGAGGATACATGCAAGAATGGTCGCACCCATGAAGATCCAGACTTTGTATTGCTGGTAGAGTTGGTGGAGAGTTATTTTTCCATAATCGACATATGGTGCGATTTGCAGCAGGCGTAAACATTCATGGACCTCATGATAATCAAGCGGGATTGTCCACCCTCTGGATTGAGAATAAAAAGCTTCGATGCTGTTGTCGGGTAACTGCATCATTGCCAGAGCGACCTTTTTGGCCAGCTCTGGACTGGTATGCTGAGCCTTGGCCAGGGGCCATTCCGGGTAGAGTCTTGTGGTACGGCGATAGGGAAACTGAGAATTCTGTATCTGCGGATCAATAACGGCAATATCATGCAAATTTATTGTATTTGCATTGGCCATTTGCTCAAGGATATCAGTTCTGACACATCCTGCATCAACATCGCCGTTGATAACGGCCATGACCACTGATTCCTGTCGGCCGCCAAAAAGGAGTTCTTTGAAGTCGCGATAAGGATCAATCCCTCTCTCTTTTAAATAACGCCAGCTGACCTGCCAGCCACCAAAAGAGCTTTCGGCCACGGCCATGAACCTTTTATCCTTAAGATCTTCTGCTTTTTTGATATCGGCTCGATCTGATCGATGAAAGATTACTCCACCGAATTGGCTGTTTGATTTATCTGCAATTTTACTTTTAAGGGTTGAGATGCGGGAAAAGCCATAATTGTATTCCAGATTCACGTACATTGACGGATTGGTTATGGAAAAATCAACCCTTTTCTCCTCGACGGCCTTGTCGACCTCATCAAAGTCCAGGCAGACGATTTGGACATGTTCTCCAGGAAGTTTGTTCTGTAGATATTGAGCGGTTGGCCTCCACATCTGGAAACATTTTTGTTTGCCTGAGTTGGCGAGTACCCCAATATAAATGGTTTTGTTATGAGAAGATGAGGCTTGTGCTGGTGATGCTGAAGCACCTCCGATTGTATACAGAATTATTAACAAACAGATTTTCAGCGTTGTTGTCATATGTGTCATCTGATTGTGTTCTCCTGCGGCAGTTCAACTGCGAAAGCGGTGCTTTTTTGTTGGGATTTGTTTGAAAATACAGGTCCCATTTCACTTCATCCCGACTGGTGTTCTACGGTACTTAATAATTTTACGGGAAAAAGTGATAATAATACAAGTCCGGATATTCAAACCATAGCTGCTGCCAAAAATATTCAGAACTGGATGTAATACAACCGGAGTCAGTTTCCCTTTTATAAAGGGCCAGGTCCAACCTCAATGTCAGGGACTGATAACACCTCTGTGCCCCTTGTAGTTGACGACGACAAGGCCTGCCGAAACGAGAAGAATAGAGCCTGTGATAGTGGAGGTCAGGGGCTCGCCGAGTAGGAGGATGCCAAAGAACACTCCTGAAATCGGCATAATGAAGACAAAGGAATGAAGGGCGGTTGCTCCGTATTTCTTGATGAGGGTATTCCACATGATAAAGCCGAAAGATGCCGTGACCAGGGATTGATAGAGGATGGAAAGGATGACCTCACTGGAGATGGGGAAGATTATCATCCTGTCATCCCAGATGAGTGCACTTATAAAAAACAGCGGGATGGTGAAAAACATCGGATAGATGGTGATCTGCAGGGCGTGATAGTCCTGGATGATTTTCTTGATGTAGACAACGTTAAAGCCCCAGTGCAGGACGGCCACGAAAATCATCAAATCTCCGGTAACCGAGCTTCCTCCGCCGCCTGCTTTGTCAAAGAATAGAAGCAGAACACCGCAAAATCCAAAGATGAGACCAAAGAATTTCTTTCGGCTGATCCTGTCATTTTGAAGTATGAAATGGGCCAGAACCATAACAACAAAGGGTAGTATGTTGGAAATAAGGGTGCCGTGGGAGGCGGTGGTCTGGTTCTGTCCATGGTAAAACCAGGACATCTGCAGGAAAAAAACGGTGGATATGATCAGTTGTTGACCGACCTGCTTTTTATTTATTCGAAGAGGTTTCTTCTTCCACCAGGCCCATAAAAGTAAAGCAGTTGCAGCAATAGAGAAACGCAGGCCAATGGAGGTGAAAACTCCAATCCCCGTGAAACTGATCTTGATTGCCACCGCGTTGGCGCCGAAAAGGATGCAGAGAAAGACGGTAAAGAGTGCCGCGTCCAGAGGCAGTTCTTTGCCGTCGGTATCTTTTAATAGGAGATTCGAGTTCACAGTGAAGCCTCTGGGCAGTCAGCCAAGTATACTGATTAAAAATAATCAACACCATGTTGCGACGCGAGCGGGCGAGGCTGTCATCACGGAAGTTGCGATGTATATTACCGTGGGTATAACATTCATTGCGCTGGTAGAAAAGCTTTTTGAAAAAACGCAAAGTACATTTTCATGCCCTCCGAAGTTATTCTTAACTCTCTTGGGCCTTTGTCCATTTGTTCGTGATTGATAAATCTCTGCACAATCAAAAAGATATAACATTGGCCTGGCAGACGGTAACAGCGCTTGCCAGCAGCCGGTATTTCGTGGTAAATCTATTATACAAGGTACATTCACCCAGGCTGTGAAAACACCGGAGGTCTTTACTATGAGCGCAGAAACTCTCCAAGCTGTTTCTCTGATTAATTCCCTGATGCATCCTGACCAGTTTGATCCACCACCGAAGAAATGTGAATTGATTGAGACCCACATCTCCTGGGTGATACTCGCCGGACCCTATGCCTATAAAATTAAAAAGGCGATAGATCTCGGTTTCCTTGATTTTTCAACCCTTGAAAAGCGGCATTTTTTTTGCCAGGAGGAGCTTCGGCTTAATAGAAGGCTCGCCCCTGAAATTTATCTCTCCGTCGTACCTATCACCGGTTCGGTTGAGCAGCCAAGATGGGCCGGTGGGGGGGAGCCCATTGAGTATGCCGTTAAAATGCGGGCCTTTCCCCAGGAAGCTCAGCTCGACCGGGCTCTTGCCATCAATGGTTTGGAGCCCCGGCAGATAGATATTCTGGCAAAGCGCATCGCAGATTTTCATGCTTTAGCAGACGTTGCCGCGGGCAAGAGCAATTATGGCGAGCCAGAAGTGATTTTACAGCCTATTGAAGAAAATTTCAGGCAGATCCGTGAGCATGTGAGTAACAGTACATTTCTCGACAAGCTCAAAGAACTCAAGCAATGGAGCGAGGCAACGTATACCCGCCTGTATCCAAGTTTTGGTCAGCGTAAAACCGATGGTTTTATCCGTGAATGTCATGGCGATATGCATCTGCAAAATATTGCCTGGCAGGATGATGCCCCAATTGTCTTTGACTGTATCGAGTTCAGTCCAAGTCTGCGCTGGATTGATGTGATCAGTGATGTTGCCTTTTTGCTGATGGATCTAGAAAAGAAAAAGCAAGGGGAACTGGCACAGCGTTTTTTGGGCAATTATCTGGAGTATACCGGGGATTATGCAGGAGTAAGGTTACTGCGCTTTTATCAGGTGTATCGTGCACTGGTACGCGCCAAGATTGATGCGATACGCGCCCATCAGCCTGGAATTGAAAAGGCGGAAAAGGTAAACGCCGAAACAGATTTTTCTGACTATCTGCAGCTGGCCCTTGGCTATATCCAGCCAGTGCGGCCACGACTCATTATCACCCGCGGTATGTCCGCCTCGGGCAAGAGCACAGTGAGCAAAGTTCTTTTGGAGCACTTGGGTGCCATTCGAATTCGTTCAGATGTTGAACGTAAACGCCTCTTTGGTCTTGGCCTGGAAGATGATGGACATGCGGCCGTAGGTGAGGGGATGTATACTGCCGAGGCCACGGAAAAGACCTACAGCAAACTGGAAGAGCTGGCCGCTGTGCTGCTTGGTGCGGGGTATTCGGTACTGGTAGATGCGGTTTTTTTGCACCGCCATGAACGCCAGCGATTCCAGGCCTTGGCGGCATCCCGGGAAACGCCCTTTGTCATTCTTGAGTTTACTGCAGATGCAAAGACTTTACGCGAGCGAATTGTAAAGCGGAAAAACGATGTTTCGGATGCGAATCTGAAGGTACTCGAGATGCAGCTCTCCAGATGGCAACCCCTTGCGAGTCAGGAACGTGGATACGCCATAACTGTTGATACCACAGGCGAAGTCGATACCGGAGCACTTGCAGCAGAGATCAAGGGCAAAGCTTGTTTTTAAGTAATGGGTAGGGTAGGATTTGCGCTCGATAAAACGATTTTTATCGTTTTTGCTACCCATATATCTACTTCAAGGATCCGAGTATGAGCGAAATCACCAAGACGGCAGATATTTATGATGTTTACGAAGAAAAGCTTCAGGTTTGTGAGCCTGGTTTCCACCACTACGGCGGGCACCGCACGTTTCATGGCCGGATAGCAACGTTGAAATGTTTTGAAGACAATTCTCTGGTCAGCCAGCATCTGGGGCAACCGGGCGAGGGGCGGGTCCTGGTGGTAGATGCCGGCGGCTCTTTTCGCTGTGCAATGCTTGGAGACATCCTGGCCCAAAAAGCGGTGGACAATGGCTGGGCTGGTATTCTGATGTACGGTTGCATCCGGGACTGCGAAGATATCTCGAGGATGCCCCTTGGCGTGCTCGCCCTTGCCACTATCCCGAGAAAAAGTGTTAAAAAAGGGGTCGGCGAGGCTGGTCTTCCGGTAACCTTTGCCGGTGTCACCTTCAGGCCCGGCGAGTGGCTCTATGCCGATCAGGATGGCGTTGTCGTCTTGCCGGAACAGGTAAAATGATCCAGGCGTTTTTTCGGGGGAGTACTGGGGCTTGCCGTGCCCCTGTGCCACCTCACGAAGTAATGTCTCAGCGGTTTTTTCTTTGGCAGATCCTCTTTGCCTGTCTGACGGTGCTGCATCTTTGTGGGGCTGTTTGGCTGCAGGCCTTTGAGCTGGAAAAGCCGGAGTGTATAGCCCCTGCTAAACCGGGAGGAGGTCATGATATCATGTGTCAGTTGCTGGCGGCTTCTGTAGCTGATTCCCTGCTGCTTGACATGTCCATCCGTTTTATGCCCGGTGGAATTGGCGCTCTTGCCTTTAACTATGCGGTAAGTGTCAGGCCAAAAGACGCCAATATGGTGGTTGCCGTCAGCCGGGGCACCGTACTGAATCTCGCCCTGCATAAATTTGGAAAATACACAGAAGCCGATGTACGCTGGCTCGGCGCGGTTGGTACGGACTACGGGGTGATTGCGGTGCGCGATGATGCACCATGGCAATCTCTGGATGAACTTATTGCGACCCTGCGGGAAAAAGCTGATTCGATAGTTTTGGGGGCAGCCGGGTCCATAGGCAGCCAGGACTGGATGAAAATGGCACTCGTCCTTGATATGGCGGGTATCAATCCAAAAGCAATCCGTTATATCTCTTTTGAAGGGGGAGGTGAGGCCTCCCAGGCTCTTCTCAAGAACCATATCCAGGTCTTTCCCGGAGATTTTACTGAGGTGGTCAATCACATGGAGGAGGGCAAGCTCAGGATTCTGGCTATCTTTTCCGAGACCAGGCTGCCGGGAAAATATAGTACGATCCCCACCGCAAAAGAACTGGGCTATGATATCGTCTGGCCGGTCTGGCGCGGTTTTTATCTGCCCCCGAAGATTTCCAATGTTGAGTACCACTGGTGGGTAAATACGCTGTACCGCCTCGAATCATCAGGGGTGCTCGGTCGGGAGAGGGAAAAACTGCACCTGTTCCCTCTTATGATCCTCGGTGAGGAATTTGACCGCTATGTTAAAAATAATGTCCTGCAACTTCGGGAGTTTGGACAGAAATTTGGGTTGGTTCAGTGAGCGAACGCTTATTTGTTGTAATCATGTTTTTTGGGGGAGTTGTCTACCTTTATTTTGGCTTGAAGATTGAGGTTCCCTTTGCCTATGAACCCATTGGTCCGCGGGCTTTTCCTGTACTGCTTGGCTCCTGTTTACTCCTGCTCTGCCTTGTTAACATATGTATACATCACACTCCAAGCTTTCCCCTTAAAGGCTGTGTTGCCAGACATGGTCTTGCCGTTCTCTTTTATCTTCTGACGTTTCAGCTACTCGGTTTTATGCTGGCCACCACTATCACCACCTATATCATCGCCCGGATCGTCGGGAGCAGCTGGATGGAAGGGCTGTTGAGCGGGCTTGTTATGGCCATATTTTTCTACGGTATTTTTCATTTTCTTCTGGGTGTGCCCTTGCCCCTTGGATCTCTCTTTCGTCTGGGGAATTAGATGGAGAGCGTGCATCTCTTCCTCCAGGGTCTGGCGACCGCTGCTATGCCCATAAATCTCTTAATGCTTGTCGTCGGCGTATTTCTTGGGATGATCGTAGGGGCAATCCCCGGTATCAGTGCCGCCATCGGTATTGCTCTGATGCTGCCCGTGACCTACACCTTTGGTCTGGCACCGGAAACAGCACTGATACTCTATGCAGCCATCTATTACGGTGCGAAGTACAGTTGCAGGATATCGGCGATCCTCAACGATATACCCGGGGATGTCAGCTCATTTTCAACCAGAAACGATGGGTATCCGCTGGCTCTTACCGGCTCTGCAGGTAAAGCCCTGGCCCTAACAGCCGTCAGTTCGTTTGTTGGAGGCACGGCGGCGATTCTGCTGCTGACCTTTACCACCAGATTTTTTGCAGATATCGGCAGTTCCTTCGGGCCGCCTGAATATGTCGCTCTCATTGCCTTTGTCTTTGTTCTTGTTCTCACCCTGTCGTCGACCCTCTTTACCAAGAATCTGATTTCATTATGTATTGGTCTGATGCTTTCGGTTGTCGGCCTGGATTGGGGGACTGGGGCTTTTCGTTACACCTCGAATATCCCGGAACTCTATGACGGTATCGATTTTATGATCGTAGTGATCGGTGTTTTTGCCCTGAGTGAGACTTTTATGCTCATGGAAAATCAGCAGACAGAGACGAAACTTCAGGCAATCCGTGATAAGGTGCAGGGATTGGTTCCCGAGTGCTGGCGGCTAAAATGGGCCTGTTTACGTTCTTCGATGGTGGGTTTGCTGATCGGAATCCTGCCAGGTTCCGGGACCTATGTTGCAAATATCGCGGCCTATCGCTTTGAGGAAAAACTGAGCGCAAAGGGAGAGGAATCAGCTTTTGGCAAAGGTAATCTTCGCGGACTGATTGCCCCGGAGGCGGCAAACAGTGCCTGTGCCCTTGGTGCCTTTCTGCCCCTTATGGCTCTCGGTATTCCCGGCAGTGCAACAACAGCGGTCCTGCATGGGGCGCTCTTACAGATGAATATTGATCCAGGCCCTGGTCTGTGCCGGGCACATCCTGAAATCATCTGGGCAATGATCGCCTCAATGTATCTTGGCAATCTGCTGCTTCTGGTGATCAACATCAAACTGATCCGCTATTTCCCAAAACTGTTGACAATCCCCGGCTGGGTACTGATGCCGATGATTGTGGTGGTATCCTTTGTCAGTGTCTATGCGGTGAGTCAGAGTCTTATTTCTCTTTCTATCATGGTGCTGATCGGTATTTTCGCGTATGGACTCAGAAAATTTGATTATCCGTTGGCGCCCCTTATTCTGGGCTATGTACTGGGGAAACCGTTTGAAGATAATTTTCGCCTGGCACTGACCATTAGCGGCGGGGACATCGGTAAATTTCTCCAGAGCCCGGCCGCCCAGCTTCTCTGGAGCAGTGTACTTTTGGCTATCGTCGTTAAAGGAGTCGTACGTTTTAAAAGCCGTTCATTTCAATAGTTCCACATCTGTCAAATTGTCCCGCCGGCCTCAGATTTTTCGAGCCGATATTTCCGTTCCGGACGGCCCTTGGTTCCATAGTCAAGATGGATGGTAAGCAATCCCTCAGAGATCAGATATTCCAGGTATTTTCTGGCCGTCGTCCTGCTGACTCCAATGACCTGGCCCATCTCAGTGGCACTCATGGCCTTGTTGTCCTCATTTTCAAAGACAGCCAGGATGGATTTGAGGGTGACACTATCAATACCTTTGGGTACGTCGTCGCCTCCCATGGATACCGCCGGAGCTGATTTACGAAACAGTCGGTCAGCTTCTTCCTGGGTCAGGGTACCCGCGGTTGCCATCTGCTTTTTATAGTTGCGATAGTTAGTCAAAGATTCCTGAAATCTTTCAAAGAAGACCGGCTTGATCATATAGTCAAAGGCACCGCCCTGCAGGGCGCTGTGGAGCATTTCAACCTCCCGTGCCGCTGTGATGAGGATGACATCGGTACTGTGATGGCTGGCACGCAGTTCACGGAGAAACTCAATCCCGTTTGATTCAGGAAAATAGATATCGAGGAGGATGAGGTCCGGCTCAAGGGTATTCAGAAGTAATCTTGCCTCACCGATGGTATTGGCAATACCGGTTACCTCAAAGCCTTCGACTTTTTCCACAAAGGCCTGATGGGTTCTGGAAACTTTCTGGTTATCTTCAACAATTACGACTTCAAGCAGTGTCATGACCCGTACCTTTTTTTAGCGATTATGATTTCAAAGCGAGTACCGCCCTCGTCACCTTTTTCAACCTCAATTGTTCCGCCCAGGGTGTTTATGGCTTTTTTCGCCAGATAAAGCCCATAGCCACGCTGGCCGCCTCCTTTGGTGGAGACACCTTTTTCAAAAATTCTTTCAAACAGTTGCTCCTCGATACCGTCACCGGAATCTTCAATTTCAAAGATCAGATCATTACCAAAGTCAGACATGAAAATTGTCACCTTAGGCTGTGCCTTGCCTGCAACCGCCGCTTCTATGGCATTGTTGATAACGTTGCCGAGCACAGTGGTCAGGGTATGGCGATCAAGCTGGTCGGGAAGATCAATCATCCGGCTTTCCGGGTCTATTATAAGCTCGACCTTCTGTTCGCTGGCGTACATGCATTTCCCGATAATCATCGATGAAAGCAATCTATCCGGTAGATTTTCGGCCAGAAATCTGATGAGTTTTCTATGGCCTTTTGTCTCGTCGGCAATGAAATCGAGAGCGTCTTCGTAAGCACCTATCTGCAGCAAGCCCACAATGGTATGCAGTGAATTGGAATATTCATGGGTCTGGGCGCGGAGCATATCGGAAAAGGTCTGGACCTGGGAGAGTTCCCGGGCAATTATATCGATCTCTTTTGTTTTCCGAAAGGTCACCACCAGCCCGTGTTTATTACCGACCGGCTCTGCGTTTACGATGATGGGAATCCCGCTGAGGATAAATTCTCTGTCGGAAACCGGTTCACCTGTTGTCAGGATATGGGTGGCATCGAGATCGGGGAAGAGGTAGCTGAGATGGTTGCCCTCCAGTTCTTTTCTGTTGTGCAGATTAAGGGTCTTTATAGCCGCCTCGTTCACCAGTTTTATCCTGCCGTCTGGTCCGGTAGAGATGATTCCTTCGCGGATCGATTCAAGCAGCGCAGATCTTTCCTGAAACATATAAGCGATCTCCGATGGCTCAAGGCCGAAGATCACCCATTTTACTCCCTTGGCAATAAAGATCGCCGCAACGAGGCCAAGGGTGATAAAGACAAAGATGAAGAAAATGATCTTTTCGAGATAGGCATCGGAAACCTTGCGCATGGATTCGACCGGGTAGCCGGCGGATACCATGCCGATAATTCTATAGTTATGCTCGAGAAGAGGGACTGAGCCGCGAATAAACTGACGACCATTTTCAACGATCCGTTTTGAATAATCGCTGCCGTATTTTAAGGCTCGTATGGCAAGTGGGTCACTATTTATCGTGCCGATTCTCTGCGGGTCCGGGTGACTGATGATGATGCCGTCACGGTTGGTGACGATAATGTCTTCCACATCGGTCTGCATTTCGATGATGTCATTGAAGGCTGCAATTGAATAAAGGTCGCGTGGGGTATTGATAAAGTCCTCCCGTTCGAGCAGACCTGCGATCTGTTTGGCGGTCTGAATGGCTCTTTTCTGGGTTTGCTTGTCGACGATATCAAAGGTGAGCTGGGAAAAGATGGTGCCGATGGAAACCAGCAGTGCCACGACCAGGACCATTATGATAATGGTCACCGAGTCCAGAAGCCGTTTGGGCCGAAAAGATTGGTAGAGGTTGATGACGGCGGTCTTCATAATCAAACAGTATAGAGAGAAATTGTGATTTTGGAAATCGTAATCATTCCAATTTTAGACATCCCTGTCGACACAAGTTACAAAAGCAGCTGTAAAACACAAAAGTATACTAAAAAACCAAATATTGACATGTAGTTGCAGTTTTATAAAAGTATGTTCAGCATTTTAACACTCATATCTTATTTGAAGAGAATCAGGGCACCTGGCCCTGAGTGGACCCACCATTCAAGAAACATTCTACAAGGAGCACGGTATGAAACTGATGAAACTCGCTGCAACCTCTCTACTCTGTACATCCCTTATGGTTGGCTCAGCCTTTGCTGCTGCCATTGAAAAACCAGAATGTATTGCCCCGGCCAAACCGGGTGGTGGTTTTGATCTGACGTGTCGCGTCGCCATGTTGGGACTGAAAGATCAGCTTCCCAGCCTTATGCAGGTGACCTTCATGCCGGGTGGTATTGGTGCGGTGGCCATTAACATGTTTAACTCCACCCGAACCGATGACCCGAATGCCATTGTAGCCTTTTCCTCCGGTTCTCTTCTCAATATCGCCACCGGAAAATACGGTCAGTGGACAGAAAATGATGTGCGCTGGCTCGCCTCTGCCGGAGCCGATTTCGGAGCCGTTATCGTGAAAGGTGATTCCAAGTTCAAAACCCTGGATGATCTGATGAATCAGCTAAAAACCGCTGAGAACAGTGTCGTCATCGGTGCGGGTGGCTCTGTTGGTTCCCAGGACTGGATGAAAGCTGCACTGCTTGTCAAGTCGGTTGAAAAAGACCCCAAAAAGATGCGCTATGTTGCCTATGATGGTGGTGGAGATGCTATCGCCGGGCTTCTTGGTGGCAGTATCGAGGCATACATGGGTGATGTCGGTGAGATGGCTTCCCATCTTGATGGCAGCATGAAAATTCTCGCGGTCATGTCCCCTGAAAGACTGCCTGCGCCTTTTGACCAGTTTCCAACGACCAAAGAACTGGGCTACGATGCTGAATGGACCATCATGCGCGGTTACTACATGGGCAAGAACGTCTCGGATGAGGCTTACAACGCCTGGGTAGATGCCTTCAAAGCAGCGTATGCTACAGAAGAATTCGCCACAATACAGAAAGAAAAAGGTCTCATGAAGCTGAATATGGCAGGCGCAGAGTTTGACGCAGACGTGAAAAAACGCGTTGAACGGATGCGTGGAATTGCCAAAGAAGCAGGTCTGATCAAGTAATTACTGAAAAATATCCCCGGCCTGACCTTTCAGGACGGGGATAATCGGAGGAAAAGATGGCGGATAGAATTTTCGGCTGTATAGCCCTGGCCATTGCTCTCGGCTATGGTTTTATTGCCTTTACCATAATTGAAGCACCGTTTCAGTATGACCCGCTTGGTCCTGAGACCTGGCCGCAGATACTCTCCGTATTTGCCTGTCTCTGCTGTCTGTATATCATCGTCCTGCCCGACGGAACCAGACTGAAGGTTTTGGGATCGACGCTGATGCGTATTGCAATCCTGCTGATCCTATTGTCGGCTTACGCCTACCTCTTTGAGCCGATCGGCTTTATCCTGTCAACCACCCTGTTCTGCCTGGTGTTGTCAAGAATTCTTGGAGCAACTGCCTTGCAGGCGGTTGTCTTCGGTGTGGCTTCGGGCACATTTGGTTATCTGCTCTGTGCTGTAATACTCGACCTGAATCTGCCGGAAGGGTTTATTCTCAAACTATTGCGAGGACTGTCATGAACGAGGTATTAGCGGGTCTCTATACAGGTTTCGGGGTAGCCCTCGCCCCGATGAATCTCCTTTATGTGATAGTCGGTTGTTTCTCAGGAACACTCATCGGTGCCCTGCCAGGAATCGGACCCATTAACGGTGTGGCTATTCTTTTACCCATTGCCTACAGTCTTGGTTTGCCTCCTGAATCGGCTCTGATCCTGCTTGCCGGGATTTACTACGGGGCGGAATACGGTGGCAGAATCTCATCCATTCTGCTTAATGTCCCGGGGGATGCCGGAGCGGTATTTACCACTCTTGATGGCAACCCCATGGCCAAGAATGGGGAGGCAGGCCGGGCCCTGTCGCTGTCAGCGGTAGCATCTTTTGTCGGCGGGACCTTTGCGGTTATCCTCATGAGTCTTTTCGGACCAATGCTGGCCTCTGTGGCGATTCATTTCAACCCGTCAGATTATGTCGCCCTGATGGTTTTCGCATTTACCTGTCTGGCCTCTCTTGTTGGCAAGAATCCTGTAAAAACACTGCTCGCCGCTTTAATGGGCCTGATGATCGCCTCTATTGGAATTGATGCCAATACAGGAGTTGCCAGGTTCACCTTTGGCGTTCCTGATATTCTGGCAGGTATTGATTTTCTGGTCATCGTCATTGGTCTTTTTGGTATGGGCGAGCTCATCACCCTGGTAGAACATCAGATAACAGGTAAGTTGAAAGTCCTGCCGGTTGGCAAGAGCTTTGTCTCATTAAAGGATCTGGCTGTTGTTAAATGGGTCGTGTTCCGCTGTTCGATGCTCGGTTTTTTCATCGGAGTTCTGCCAGGAACCGGTGCATCCGTGGCCTCGGCTGTGGCTTATGGAACGGAGAAACGTATAGCCGGGAAAAGTGGTGAGAACTTTGGGAAAGGAGACATTCGTGGTCTTGCTGCACCTGAAGCCGCCAATAACGCCTCGGCGGGTGGAGCCATGGTTCCCATGTTGACTTTGGGAATTCCGGGTTCCGGTACGACCGCCATCCTTCTTGGTGCTCTACTGCTGTTTAATATCACCCCTGGACCCTTGATGTTTCAACAGCGGCCTGAAATTGCCTGGGGTTTGATCGCCTCCATGTATATTGGCAATCTTGCACTACTGGTCATCAACCTGCCGCTGGTCGGATTTTTTGCCCGATTGCTCACAATTCCGCAGAAATATCTTACCCCCCTTATCGCCGTCCTCGCCTTTATCGGGGTCTACTCGGTGGTGAGTAATCCTTTTGATCTGTATATGATTATCGGCCTTGGACTTTTTGGCTGGCTCTTGAAAAAAATGGGGTTTTCTCTTGCTCCGGTTATTCTCGGGGTGGTTCTGGGCAACCTGTTTGAAGATAATCTTCGCCGGGCCCTGTCTATTTCAGGTGGTGATTGGAAGGTGCTTGTTGAGTCGTCAAGTAGTATTATCATTTACGTCCTCACTGTACTGATCCTCTTTGTACCGCCGCTTTATGGCAGGATAAAGAAAAGCAGAATGGAAAAGAAGACGGCAGAATAATACGTTCAGATTTCCTGTATGGGTAAAGCAGGTCGAAGATAGGGGCTATGGCTGAAAAATCCTTAAAGTCACGGTTACAAAACAGTAGCCCCTTACAGGTTGTGACTACGCTGTTGATTGGTACCTGCGGAGCAGTGGTCGCAATTGTGGCAGGCCTTCCTGCGGCCGCTCTGATAGGCTCAACCCTGGCTGTTTCTGTTGTTTCTTTTGGCAGATTACCAACGTCCGTGCCTGGCTGGTTGCGCAATATGGCCTTTGCCGCCATCGGTTGTTCCCTTGGTTCGGGGATTAACACAGATTTTTTTGAACTGGCAGTCAAGTGGCCACTCAGCCTGAGTGGCCTTGTGCTGGTTATGGGGGTGATACTCTTTACCAGCAGTTGGGTGTTGACCGCATTTTTCAATCTATCAAAGATCACCGGGATCCTTGCCGCTTCCCCTGGAGCATTAAGCTATTCACTTGCCATAGCTGCTACCGGCATTGGTGATGCCAGGGCAATAATCGTCATTCAAAGTATCAGGTTGCTGTCGATTACGACCTGTCTGCCTCTGATTCTTGACGTTTTAAACCTCGAGCATGGCAGGGGTGGCAGCAGTCAACACGGCAGTCTGCCTCTTATGGCAACGGCTGGAGTGTTTCTTATGACCCTGGTGTTTGGTTTTCTGCTGAGCAAAAAGAAACTGCCGGCAGCCTATCTCATTGCAGGTGTTCTGGTGAGCGGTGTCCTGCATTATCTGGGGGTTGTTTCCGGACGACCGCAAACCGCGTTCCTGTGGACAGGCTTTGTTATTACAGGGGCTGTCATTGGGGCAAGGTTCACCTCTATTCCTCTGGCTGATATTAAGCGACTGGTCGGTGGCGCCCTTGCTGTGGTTGTTGTTTCCAGCAGTATTGCAGCGCTGTTTGCCGCCCTTGCGGCCAAAGTCCTTGACCTGCCTTTTGGTCAGCTCTGGGTCTCTTATGCCCCGGGTGGGGTTGAAGCAATGGCGGCAATGGCGCTTTCCCTCGGCTATGACTCGGCCTTTGTTGCGACCCATCACCTTTTTCGAATCATTCTGCTGCTTTTTCTTCTTCCCTTTCTGCTGCGGGTTCTGAGAAATAAAGAAGACAAGGCCTGCATATGAGAAGAACAGCGGCGGATGTTCAACTGCAAAAAGCAATGGGAGGTAAGGGGCTCCCATTGCTTTCTGCGGTTTTACTGGCGTGTGTTACAACGTAAGAACAGTAATCACTGAGCGGCTTTTAATTTCTGCAACGCATGCTCTGCGGCAATAGTGATTGGCTCTGCACTGGGCTCAGAAGAGATGTCCGGGTTACAGGCAGAAGTAAAGGTTGTGAGTTCAGAAATTGTTCTTCCGCCAAGGATGAATGCGGAAACTGCATCAATTTCTCTGGCCGGGGCAATGGCATGGCTGACAATCTGTCCCCCGATCAATTTTTCTGTCTTTTTGTCAAAAACCAGCTTGAGTTTCCATGGTTTCATCCCTGGAATCATGCCATGTTTGCTTCGTGAATCCACCACGGCGCAGACGGTTTCAATACCTTCTCTGGCGGCGTTGGCTTCGGTCAGCCCGGTTGCGGTGATGGTCATGTCAAACATTTTACAGCCACCGGCATCAAGTACCCCGGGAAACTCAATGGAATAACCGGCGAGACGTTTTGCAGCGAGGCGTCCCTGGACAACGGCTGGCCCGCGCAGTTGTCCTGGGGTCGGCTTTTTGGTAATGAAATTGAATTTTTCCACACAATCACCACCCGCTAAAATATCCGGGTTGGAGGTTTCCTGAAATGTATTCACCTTAATGCCAAACTGGCCCATCTCGAGACCAATATCTTTTGCAAGTTGAATATTTGGTCGAACTCCAACATTCATAAAAACGATATCAGCATCAAGGGTTTTACCCGATGACAGCTCTACGCCGACGACCTTGCCATCCTTGCCAATGAGTCTTTCAACCTTTACTCCGGTCTGAATGTTCAGACCTTTTTCTTCAAGATAGGTCCTGACCGAATCTGACATATCTTTATCAAGCATTAAGGGAAGAGGTCGGTCCATCAGCTCAATGATGGAAATGTTATAACTCTTTGGTGCAGTCTCTTCGAGCAGAGAAGCGATTTCCATACTGATGAAACCGGCGCCAATAAAGATAATATTTTTACTTTTCCCGCTACCTACAGCAGCTTTTATCTTTTCTGCATCGGGAAGCCCACGCAGTGTCATTACCCCCTGAAGATCGTTACCTTCTATGGGTGGAATAAACGAGCTGGACCCTGTGGCCATGTACAACTTGTCATAGTTATACTTATCGCCTTTCGCGGAAAAAACGGTTTTGGTTGCGGTATCGATCTTTACAACTTCATCGTTTACGACATTTATGCCTTGCCCCTGAAGCATTTTGTCAGGAACAATTATTGATTCGCTGCTAGCCAGACCGGCTATTACATGAGGCAGAGCTCACCTTACAATGAAAAAATCTTCTTTACGGATAACAGTGACATCAACTTCGGGCATGAGTTTTTTGGACATCATGGCTGCCGGTCCACCGGATCCGCTACATCCTACGATTACAAGTTTTTCACCTTTTTTCATGGTATCTCCTTTTTTAAGTTAACGACGACTGCTGTTGTGTTGTACGATGTACTATTACTGTTGTCAGGCACTCTTCCAATTGTAACTGCTGCCAGATTTGGCAACTGGCTGAAGGCGCCCCGCTCTCATGAGCAGGTCTTGACCTTGCAGTCATGCATTACCCTGCAGGTCTGACAGTAATGCCTGAAGTGCTGTAAAAGACTGGATACCGACCAGGCGCTTTATTTCCCTGTTTTTTTGGTAGATGACGAGGGTCGGCACCGTCTGGATATTGATTTTTTCTGCAATTTCTGGATGGCTTTCCACATCAACCCGGGCAATTGTTACGATTCCAGCAGATTTTTTTGTCAGGCTGACAAGTATCTTATGCTGATTCTGGCATGGGGATGACCAGGGAATGCCAAAGGCAATAAGACTTAAATCCAAACATCTAACCGTTGTAAACTCTTCTGTATTGAGTAGCCTTATCGCTGCGCTCATCTTTTTTACCTGTTTGTCATTTTCCATTTTGAAGGCCATGACCAGTTGTTCGGTAATTTAACTAGCAACTTTCATTCCATAATAATTTTTGTGTATAACGTATTTAAAACATTAGAGATGTTGTTGCATGATGGGCGGTTGAAGGCTGGTGTACGGGTTGTCCTGCAGTTTAGGTAACGTTACTGTGAACATAAGGTAACGGTCTTAGAAGGCCCGGTTTGCTGGACCGGACCTTTTACTGGATAATCAAGACTCTTGTTCAGGACAGGTAGCTGTTTCGTTTTATGGCAATCATCTCAGCGGCCTTTATGAGTGGATAGGCCGTAGGCGGACCGGTTAACAATGGATGTGTACCTATCTGAGAGGTGAGAACCCCTTCCACCGTCATTCTGTTCTGGACGATAAAGCCAATCAGATTGGTGAGTTCTCCAACGGATCTTCCACCAAAGACCTCACCGCCGAGAATGATTCCGGAATCTTTGGAAGCGATTAATTTGACAAGTTGCTTGTGAGTGCCGGGCAGGCTGCCAGGATGACAATCTACTCCCTCAAACATACCGGTAATGACCTCAAAGCCACGTTCCTTCGCCAGATCTTCCGTTACACCTGCGGCACCAAAGGCATCTTCCCCGATTGCTGTGCAGAAAATAGAAATAGTGCCATTAAAAGCGCGAACCGTTGATAGTTTATAAAGATTCATCCCGGCAATCCGTGCCTCTGCACAGGCTGTAGATGCAAGCATGGTTCGTTTTGGTGTGCGGGTAATAAAGCTGAATTTTTCCGCACAATCTCCCACTGCAAAAATATCAGGGTTAGCCGTTCTCATATATTCGTCGACCTTGATAAAACCCATTTTATTGACGGCAAGCCCCGCTTCTTTTGCCAGATCTGAGTTGGGGTGGTAGCCAACAGAAAGGATAACGGCATCTGTATCCAGCACTGTTCCGTCATCAAGGGCCACTCCGGTAACCTTTGTCTCGCCTAATATCTTCTGAACTTTCTTGCCACAAGAGAGCTTGACTCCTCTGGCTATCAGGGCATCTTCTGCTCTTGAGGCCAGCTCTTTGTCGAAAGCAAGACTGAGGACATGGGGTAACAATTCAACGATAGTGACATCCTTACCGGCTTTTACCAGTTCGTCTGCCATCTCAACCCCGATAAAGCCGCCGCCTATGACAACAACTTTCTTACAATCTGCAAATATGCGGGATTCCCTGTCCAGATATTCTTTGTTTTTCGGGATAAAGAAAACATTTTCAAGATCAATACCTTGAAGCCACTGGGGGCGGATGGGAGATGATCCCGTTGCAAAAATCAGTTTCTCAAAAGCTATTTTTGACCCATCCTCCAGGGTGCAGGTCTTGTTTTCCTGATGAACGGAGACCGCTTCACCAATAGTCAGGTCAATCTTGCCGTTTTCCAGAACCATATCTGGAACAACATTTTTTTCACTTGTGTCCAGGGTTCCAAACATATAGGGAATCCCACAGGGAACGAGCATTTTGTTTTCCTTGCGTACCAGTGTGACCTGTTTTCCTGGATAAAAATTCCTGGCAGTTGTGGCCGCAACGATACCTGCAGCACTGCCACCTATGACCAACACATCAGCTTGTTTCATTTTTCCCTCTTCAATATCTGGTTTTGAATTTTACTTCCTGTCATTACCTCATGTGTAACTGGTATTCCAAGATGTGTGCCTGATAGAGTCAGGAATAGCAAAATAAAAAGATTGTATGATATTAGCAGTATAGAGCAGTTGTATGCGGTTTTGGCAGACAAAGAGAGGACGTTTGTAGCTCCTGGAAAAAGGAGGTAACGTTACCAGGAGGTGTAAACCGTTACTTGAAAATCCTCTTCACTCCTCGTTGGATCAGGAAATTATGGATTCTGGTTATGATACAGCCTGTAAAAAACATCTTGTCGCTGCATAAGCTCGTCATAGGTCCCCTGCTCAACGATAGCGCCATTATCCATAACCACGATGCTGTCATAAAACCTGGCAAGATCAAGCCGATGGATAATTGAAATTATGGTCTTCTCCCTCAACGATGCTGAAATAAAGTCCTGGATCATTGCCTGAGAGATATTGTCAAGACTTGCGGTCGCCTCGTCCATAATGAAGATCGGGGAATCCGTGAGAAGAGCTCTGGCGATGGCTACCTTCTGTTTTTGCCCTCCCGAGAGATGACTTCCCTGACTGCCCACAGTAAAATCGAGACCGAGGTCGATAATTTCTTCCATGAGTCCGTTACGTTTGAAGGTATCCCAGGCCAGGTCTTTTATCAGCAGGATGTCTTCAAAGGTCTTCTTCACCGAGCCAAGCAGGATATTGGTGCGTATATTCCGGTTGTATAAGTACCCTGAATAACAATAGGTATTGAAATCATTGGTTGAGTTGTCCAGCGTGCCATTGCCTGGTTTCTCAGGATTATTGTGGGTGTCATGATGACTTGTGCAATCAAAAACCTTTAAAATTTCGGTAAGAAAGTATTTTCTGGCAGAGAGAATCTTTTGTTCAAAGCCCGGCTGCAGAAGGATCAGACCATGTTTTGCCGGAATATAGCGTAGAGCCAGAATCATGAGCTGATTTTTCTCCTGAGCGGTCAATGAAACCCCACTATCGAGATGATCAGTGATATCCTCATAGGTTTGGAGCTCCTGTTCTTTCATGGGACATTCGCTGAAAAAGGATTCGTCAGTGGATGTCTGTTGCAGGATTTCCAGGATGATACGTGCCAGTGACAGGCCGAGACTCAACAGGTCGTTATACAGATTTTCATATTGGAGAAGTTGAATAAAATCCGCATTGGTGGGGAGTTTTTCAGGGGCATATTTGCCACTTGGAGATTCACCAAAGATCAGATTGTCCCGTAAGGTGGCATAGTAGAGGAATTTATCCCGGTCATAAAATTCTACAACTTCACCGAAGGCACCTTTGAGGTCCTGATGAAGAATCTGGCGCATTTTCAGGATATGATTTTTGAGCTTTTGGGCCTTGTGGGGAGGAGGAACAGAACTCATGCCGAGCCACACAAGGTCTTTTTCGAGGCCGATATGGGCGATGATATGGAGTAAGCGGCTTTGAATTTCAGCCGAAGGGGTGGCACAGGTCACGGAATCGTGCAGGCCGTACAGAATATTATCTCTGATCGTTCCTGAAAAGATAAAGGGGTGCTGGGGAATGACGGTAATCTGTGAACTGATGAAGTCTTTTGTGCAGCAGGTCATATCCTGGCCTTCAAGATGGATAGTGCCGTCTTTACTTTGATACAAGCGGGCAAGCAGCAGGGCAAGAGTTGACTTGCCGCATCCCGATGAACCTACCAGAGCAATATGCTGCCCACGGTGTATGGTCAGACAGATATCACGAAGCAGGGTAATGTGGCCAGGCAGCGTATAGTACAAATGGGAGAGTTCCAGATACGCCGGTTGGGTATTTGCGGGTCGGGCGGCGGGGGGGAGAAGTTGTTCCTGGTGGTCAAAGAGCCGGGTTATCTGCTGGTAAACGACCCGGGCATTCTGATATTCCTGATAAAAAAGGCGCAATTCCTGCCATGGGTCATACAGTTTTTCGTGGGCTGAAAGAAAGGCTACCAGTGCGCCAAGGCTGAACTGACCCTGTATCGCTAAATGCCCACCCACCAAAAATAACAGAAAAGGCCCTGTGGCCTGGAAAAAGTTGCCGGTGAATTTGATGCCAAACTTGTAGATATTAAGCGTTATCACAATATTATACAGTTTATTTATGAGCAGCCCGAGCCGGCTCTTTTCAAACTGATACCTGTTGTAACTCTGGATCTCCACAATCCCGTTTATCGCCTCATTGACGGTATCGCTCATCTCTCTTACCGTGGCGATGCGTTTTTGATTCCAGCTGTTAAACTTGTTTTGCAGTAAAGGGATGACAACAAGCTCAAAAGGGTAGACGGCGATGGTGATCACCGTGAGCATGGGACTGAGTGAAAACATATAACTCAACACCACGACGTAGGTGAGAATTGAAGTTAAGGGGACAGCCAGGGCCTGGCCGAGAAAGGCACCTATGGCATTGAGCTCTCCTGTCATGGCAGAAATCGCTGAACCTGGTCTCAGACCCCGATAGCGCTGCAGTGGCAGACGCAGAACATGCATATAAAGCTCTGAGCGCAGACGAATGAGGATTTTCTGGCCGATGATTACCTGGAGCATATTGATCAGGTATTTTGTCAGTCCTGCCAGAAGAACCGCGGAAATATAAAAACCGCAGTACCATAAAAGCAGGTATTCATCCCGCTTGCTGATTGCTTCATTCACTATTCTTTTCTGTAATTCCAGGGGGACGACCCGGAAAAACACACTGATAAGAATTGTGGCGAGCAACAGTAGCTGTAAGCCGCGGCAGTGACGTATAATCCAGTAGTAGAGAGGGCGTTTGGTGATGGAGAGAGTGTTTTTATTGAGCATAGCGGGTATCTCTTTTGAGGTATACTCCACATTGGTTGCGGTATGTCTGCGGTTCCTCCTCTGTTCTGCAACAGGTGAAACGGACTCTGCAGAAGAGAGGAGGTCAACGGAGAAAGGGATTGTTAGAAACTGTACTGAAAACCGAGTTGCACCCGGTTTATATCGCCATCTTCGCCGTTCTCGATTTCCCGGGTGGCGTAGATATATTCAAGACCAATATTGACCTGGCTCACCGGGCTCCATAAGAGATTTGCATGAACGGATTGATATATGCTGTCTGCAGTATCGCTGACCACATCGAGGTCGTTGTCTCTTTCAGCGTAGGAGTAGACCAGGGTGGAGCGGAGGCTGTTGGTCCAGAAGTGCTGATAACTGACCAGGCCACCCCACTGATCACTTGTCTCAATGTTGTGGGTGGCAGGGTTAATGAAGGCGTCTGCAAATTCAGCCTCCATATAGCGGCCAAGTGCGTTGCCGTAGTTGAATTGCATGACCATCTTATCTTTGTCAAACAGGGGCAGGGACGCGGTTGCACTGATAGCGCCACCATAGGATTCATCTTCATAAAGACCGCTGTCGACAATGATCTGGCGACCCAGTCCTGCCAGCGAAAAGTGGCCAAGTGCGGTATCAAAATTAGCCCGGACGATAAGATCGGGCAGATATTCTCCGCTTCCGGCGGTTGGTGCGAGTTCATCTTTTGATTGATAAACACTCTCTGGATTTTCCAGGGCAAATTGCAATGATCCGAAAGAATATGGCTGCGTCCAGCGAATCTGGGCCTGGCGAATAAAAAGACTACCCGCAGGGCCACCGAAATCGATAGTTTCAGGGTAGGAGGCCAGATCAATAAAGGTACTCCATTCCTGACCTATCAGCAGATTTCCCAGTTCCCCGTATGCCCTGCGCAGGCGAATTCCGTAGGAGTTGCTGAAAGCTTCATTGCCTCCCGAGCCGTAAAAATCTGTTTCAATTCTGGTGTTTAATTGACCATAGTCGGTTGGCGTACTGGTAAAAATGCCCAGTCTTGACTGCTTGGCATGCATGGTGAGAGCATTGCTGGCCAGTGTATCTGCTTCGGAATCAAGGGGCACGGCTGAAGGTACGTAACTGTTTTTACCGCCGCCATCCTTATCTGTATAAATGGTGTCGAGTTTTGCATAGCCGTACAGTTTAATGGATGTGTCCTTTGGTACAATCAGGGCGCCGCCATTACTACTGTTGCTGTCTGCAACAGTTTCTGCAGCTGCTGTTTGTTTTTCTTCGAGCTCTGCGACTTTTTGCTGAAGCAGTTCCATAGTGGCTTTCATCTGGCTGATTGTCTGTTTGAGGTCGTCTATGGTCTCAGCCTGGCTGGTCTTTGCTCCAGTGAGGCCAAAGGGGCTGAGAACGAACAGTAAAAAAAGGATACCTGCATAACGCCGTTTCTTCATCATTGCTCTTTTCATCTTGTCTCCTTTGTGGTGAGATGAGTCCTGACTTCCGTCTAAGTCCATTGCTTCCAGCTTCAGGGTCGTTACTATCAAATTTTGTGCCCAGAAAAATAAAAGCTGTAAATAGTTGTTTTACAGTGGTATTGTTGCCACAGTCAGGTGGTAATTCATGAAGAAATCTTGGAGATGAACGGTGGTAACGTTACCAAAACAGGACTATGGGGGAGCAAAAATATGGAAGGTAAAACACATGAAATCTGGAACCGTCGCTTCCTCAGCAGAATTATTGATTCCATGGCGGATGGTGTGTTTACCATGGATAGCGAGGGTCTTATCTCCTCCTGGAATCGATCCATGGAGCGAATCAGTGGCTATACCGCCAAAGAGGCCCTGGGCAGGCGTTGTGATCTACTCCGCTGCAGTCGCTGTTTTGGTGAAAATTGCCCGGCTGATATCAAAAAATGCAGGATATTTGATCAGGAATATAGTGAGGCCAAAGAGTGCCTTTTGCAGCATAAGGACGGCCATGACGTCCCGGTCATAAAAAATGCAAGTGTTGTCAAAGATGAAGACGGCAAAATTCTTGGGGTGGTAGAAACGGTAACCGATGTGACCGAGCTGAACCAGGCCCGCCAAAGGGCTGAAAAAGCGGCCCTGCGTCTGGGGGAAATGCACCGGTTCGAAAATATTATCGGCAAGAGCCAGGCAATGCAGGATGTTTATACTGCGATAAAAGCAGCGGCAGACAGTGACGCCACCATTATCATTCAGGGAGAAAGCGGTACAGGCAAGGAGCTGGTGGCAGGCGCCATTCATTACAACAGCATGCGTAAGGATATGCCCCTTATCACCGTCAACTGCAGTGCCCTTTCCGAATCTTTGCTTGAGAGTGAGCTTTTCGGCCACGCAAAAGGCGCTTACACAGGTGCACTTCGTGACCGGATCGGCAGATTTGAGGAGTCTGCAGGGGGAACCCTGTTTCTTGACGAGATAGGCGAGTTGAGTCCATTCATCCAGGTTAAAATATTAAGGGTACTCCAGGAACGTGAAATCGAAAGGGTTGGAGAGTCGAAAAAACGAAAAATAGATATCCGCATAATTACCGCAACCCATCAGAATATCTACGACCTGGTAAGGGAAGGAAAGTTTCGGGAGGATCTCTATTATCGGCTCAAGGTTTTCCCCATAACTCTTCCTCCTTTAAGGAAAAGAAAAGAAGATATTCCTCTTCTGCTCAGCCATTTTGTTCGCATCATGAACAAAAAAACCGGGAAGCAGGTCATGGATACCTCTCGCGAGGTTATGCGCACCTTCATGGATCACGATTGGCCGGGAAACGTTCGGGAGCTGGAAAATGCCATCGAACACGCCTTTGTTCTTTGTAAGAGCGACAGGTTGGAGCTGAAAGATTTACCAATCGAAATTCGGCAGATGAAGAGGAGTGGGGCCATTGCCCAGCAGAGCACCAATGCAAAAGCACGAAAGGAGCATCGTCTGGACAAAGAAAGTCTGTTGCAATTGCTTGAGGATAGTGGCTGGAATAAAGCCGAGGCTGGAAGAAGAGCTGGCTTGAGTCGAACGGCCATCTGGAAATACATGAAGAAGTGGGATATCCCACTCCAGTCAGATAAGTCGTGAAGATGCCAGAGGTGTTTTTTGTAGATCAAGGGGAGGATTTTTCCCCCGCATCATTACGTACGGGGCTCTCAATGGACAATATGCAACTGAGTTGTTGTCCATTGAGGATGCGGGGACTCCATTGCCTGACTAACTTGTGCTAAGCGGCCTTTGAAGGAACAACGAGAACAGGAATTTTTGATTTTTTTAGTACAGATTTTATGTTTTTCCCAACAGACAGACCAGACAAAAGGCCCTCCGAGGAGCCAAGAACAATCAAATCACAATTGGATTCTTTTGCCTGCTTCAGAATCGTCTCAATGACCTCCCCTTCTTTGACGATGATTTCATAATTGGGGATTTCATAGTTTTCATCTATTTCTGCGCCTTCCTTACAAAATGCACTGAGAGCTGTTCGTGCCATCTGTTTCGGAGTCACTTTGCCAACGAGCGCGTGTTTTGCTTCGTCTCTGTTTTTTCTCAGTATTTTCTGCCATTCATTCTCGCTAAAGAGGTTTGACACAAAACTCTCATAGTTGCCGGAAGGGCCTTCCATAATGTGGAGAAGGATGAGTTTTGCGTTAAACTGGTTTGCCAGCAGAGCTGCCTGTTGAAAAGCTATACGGCTGGTCTTGGAGAGATTCGAGGTAAACAAGATTGTTTTGTATCCATTCGACATAATAAGCTATTCCCCATTGAAACGAAGTGCATCTGCGATGCCGTTTTTTGCGGTGACAGCCCTTTATACTATACGTAAAAGGTATGCCTGGCACCAATTAGTGGTTATTTGAGCGGAGTCTGATAAAGCCTCCAACTAGGATATCTCGACTTTTACATAATAACAACAGGAATTCACTCTCTTGGGTAAAGATGAGCCATAAAACGAACAAAGATAATTACTGTGAGAATTTGAAAGGAGTGTGAGAAGAACGGGGCAGGGATTATTGACAGGGGGCCAACAGAGAGAAGGTCGGAAATTTTAGCTGAGAAGTATCGGCATAGGACAATTCAGGCCGCTTGAGACAGCGCGCAGCAACTCCGTTTCCAATGTTGAGACATGTTTATCGGCCAGCACCACGGTTGCGCAGGCACTAAGGAGCATTTCTTTATATCGGGGCTTCAGGCCGATCAGATCATTGAGTGCTGCATCGAGGTCCCCTAGAGAAAACTTTTCTCCGGTAAGCCGCTCTCCATCGATCCATTGGATTTCTTGCAGAACTTCTTTTCGCAGCGCTTCTTTATCTATGCCCTTTTGTTGTAAATTATTGATAAACATGGAGAGTAAAATGGTGCCTGCTTCTTTTGCCCGTTTTATGTTGGGTTCTTTTTCTGTTGTCCCACTGTTGTTTTCAAAGACACCCGCGAGATGATGGAGCACAATTTTTTGCAGTGTCCATTCAAAGACATGTAATTTGTTGTCGGCTGCAATCAGGGCCAGCAGGTTTGTTTTGAACTTTTTATACTGGTTAACAGAGAGCTGCCGCAGTGTAGGCAGGGCAAGATCCACCAGAGGCAGTCGGTAAGCTGCACCGAGTGCAGCGGTCTGAGGGGTCTGCTTCATAACTTCATCATAGGTGGCTGGATCAACGGCGGTACTCAGGTATTGGAGCTGATTTTTTCGCTCGGCAACATTCTGGTCAAGCAGAAGGGCGTAGATCACTGCCTGGGCGCCGTAGGAGGAATGAATAGATTTTTTGAGATCCTCGGGTATCGCCTCTATCAACTTCCTGGCGTGGCTCACATGATTTGCCGTAGGATTACCGATCTGGCCGACAACCTTCGTACTGGACATTACCGCAGCACCTGCGGCCATCATGCCGATCCTGGATTTATCTAATCGCTCTTTGGAGGCGGGGGCGGGCTTGTGGGCCGTGGAATCATCTGGTGAGACGAGTGGTTTGAATTGTCCGTCCCATGATGGGAGTATTCGTTTAATCCTTTTGCCAAGTGGAGGATGGGTTGCAAAGAATGCTGTAAATGAGGAGGTGAAACCCTGGCTGAAAAGAGAATGACTGATTTCAGCAATACCGGGTGTATTCAGGACCGAACCCTCTTTTATTGAACCAATACGGATAAGGGCACCTCCAATTCCGTCTGGATTACGGGTAAACTGGACTGCTGCACTGTCGGCCAGGTATTCCCGCTGTCTGTTGACCGCAGCTTTAATCAGGTTGCCAAAAAAAGTACCACCATAGCCGATCACGACCAGTCCGAGGCCGAGCAGTACAAAACCGCCGCTCCCCTTAGAATTGCGGGACCTCGGCGTGAAACGCAAGAGATAATAACCAATCAGGCCAATGACCAGTATGCCGTGCAAAACACCCATGAGGCGGATATTCAAGCGCATATCGCCATTGAGAATATGGCTGAATTCGTGGCCGATAACGCCCTGGAGCTCATCCCGGGTCAGTTTCTCGAGGGCTCCCCTGCTCACACCAATAACGGCATCACTGTAGGTGTGGCCGGCTGCAAAAGCGTTGATCGCGTTTCCAGGAATGAGATAGACCGGCGGGACGGGTACGCCCGAGGCGATAGCCATCTCTTCGACGATGTTGAGGAGCCGTTGTTTTTTTACATCACCATTATCGGGGGCGATGAGTTCCCCTCCGAGCTGGTCCGCAATTTTGTCCCCCCCACCGGAAAGCTGCATAACCTTGTATGAACTTCCGAGGGTGACAATTGCCAAAACTCCACAGCCAACCGCAAAGAAGACGGGCCAGTTTATCTGCTGGCCTGCAAGTGTCTGAGGGTTGAGAAAGCCAAGAGCCAGCATAACCAGCAGGTTGGTGAGGACAACCATTGAAATAACTGCCAGGACAAAGAAAGCAATGAGTCTTGCAGTATTGCGTTTTGCAGCATCCTGGGAACTGAAAAAATCCATCTTTACGGCCTAAAAAGAGACTTTTGGTACAGCCTGTATTTCTGCGCTGTCAGCAAATTCAAGGAGGCTGGCGTCCTGACTGTGGCCAAACATCCCTGCAAAAAATACAGCGGGAAAAGACTGTTTGGCCGTGTTGTAGGCCATTACCTGGTCATTAAAGGCCTGGCGGGCAAAGGAAACTTTATTCTCTGTGCTGGTCAGTTCTTCACTGAGTTGCATCATATTTTCATTTGCCTTGAGGTCGGGATAGGCCTCCATGAGCATGGAAAACTTGCCAAGAGACCCGCTCAGAGCGCTTTCCGCACCGGTCAGTTCGGCAATGGCGGAGGGGTTTCCGGGGTCAGCAGCCACAGAGGCAAGCCCTTTTGCCGCAGCATTTCGCGCGGTGATAACAGCCTCCAGAGTCTCTTTCTCATGCTTCATGTACGCCTTGGCTGTTTCAATGAGGTTTGGAATGAGATCATAGCGTCGTTTGAGCTGAACCTCAATCTGGGCAAATGCATTTTTATAACGGTTTCGCAGGCTAACCAGATTGTTGAAAATACTGGTGATCCAGATGGCGATCGCCGCCAGTATGACCAGAATAACAATAAGTGTAATGAGCATCCTTTTATCCTCTCGATTGTAGTAAATAGCCTGGACCATTTGCTCGGGCCCATGCAAAAGTGTAAGGCGTGAACGTTTCAAATATGTCTGTTTGTGCGACCGTGACAGATGACTTTCTCCTTCTGGTTGCATGAAAGGGACAACCACAGGTTATTATAGCATGAACGAAGATCATCTTCCTGTAAAGTAGAGAGATTTTTGTAATAATAACAATTGAGGTTTTAATAGCAAATCCATGGTTGAATAAATGATCAGATAGTTTTGTCATTGCCGCTTTACAAACCGGCAGCCAGAATGACATGGGAAATCAATCTTTTTTGTGAGAACTTAAGGAACAATGAAAACATCCCTTTTTGATTCCTGGACAGAAAAATATGATAACTGGTTTGCAACACCGACCACACAATTTGTGAAAAAGTATGAATTGGAATTGCTTCTGCAACTTCTGAATCCTCAACCGGGTGAAGAGATACTTGATGCAGGTTGTGGGACGGGAATTTTTACTGAAGATGTTGCTCAAATGGGTGCGAAGGTAACCGGAATGGATATTTCACTTCCAATGCTGGCAAAAGGTGCCGTGCAACTGAAGAATATGAATTTTTCGGCAGTATGCGGAGATATGTGTGCACTGCCTTTTTGCGATAAGAGTTTTGATAAGGCTTTTTCCATGACGGCAATTGAGTTTATCGAGGATGCTTTTGGTGTCATAAAAGAACTCAACCGTGTCGTGAAAAAGGGGGGATGTATCGTTGTAACCACCCTCAACAGTCGGAGTCCATGGGCAGAGCGACGGGAGGAGAAAGGAAGAAGCGGACACTCTCTCTTTTCAAATATCTCTTTCCGTTCCCCGGCTGATATGCGTTTACTTATTCCTGATGGAGGTGTGGTTACAACCGCCATACATTTTGATAAAGACTCGGATGTGGAGGAGATTCCCAGGATTGAAGCTGAGGGCAACAAGCTGCAGCTCGAGACCGGCGCCTTTCTCGCAGCCCAATGGTTCAGAAGGTAAGTATCTGGCCCAACAACTCAATACAAACTTCTTACAGACCAGCCGTCGGATTTGCCCGGAGACCAGCGCCATTTTCTGAGAAAATGGTCACCAAGCTGCACCCTGAGGTAGTGGCAAGAGGATATACAAGAGTGAAAGAGTGATGTTCAGCCGCTCAGGTTACGATCTCGCTGACAATTGTTTTGATCTCTTTAATGTCAATTGGCTTGTTGCAGGAGCGAATTTGGAATTTCGAGCACAAGTCCTGTAACTCCCAGGTGTTATTTCCTGTGCAGAAAATAAATTTCGAACCAATTTCAGGACAGCTCTCACAGAGGTTTTTGAAAAAATCTATTCCGTTCATTACCGGCATATTTACATCGGAAATGATGACATCAAATTCACGAGAACCTATTTCCTGAAGCGCTTCTTTTCCATCGCAGGCCAGAGTGATATTTGCACAATCGGAAAAACACAGCTGGAGAATATCTCGAATGAAGTAGTCGTCATCAACAATCAGGAAATGCAACGGCTGATTGTCACATTGCATACAAGGGGAGTTTTTCTGACAGATTGAATCATTGGCTTGGCGCACGGTCATTCCTTCTTTTTAGTTCATTTTCAGAAACTTACCAATCATATACGAAACCGCTGAACTATAAATAGATTGGATGGTTTCGACTATATCAAAACGTGCCATTTGTTATCGATTTTGTGTCAAAGGTTGGTTAGTATGATCGGTTTTGTGCGATATGTGAGAGTATTATTGAAGAATTAAAATACAACATCAATTGGTTAAAGGGCTGTGGCCCTGTTCAACCTAAAAAACAGGCCTATTTGACAAAGAGAAAACTCTCCAGATAAGAAAAGCTGTGTTTAAGGGAACAATCGAAAGGAAAATATTTTGAAGACGCGTTTAATTGTTTTGCTGGTAATGGGGCTGCATTCCATAGTTTGCGCAAGCTTGCCTCCGGTTGCTTTTAACACGATCTCATCTGTCGACGGATTACCCCAAAATACAGGCCGGGTTATCATGCAGGACAGGGATGGCTTTGTCTGGATTGGTACTGAAGACGGCCTTGTTCGATTTGATGGGTATTCAATGTTAGCCTTTCGCAGAAGACATAATGACCCCACCAGTCTTTCTGATAACTATGTTTCGGCTTTGGCTCAGGATCCCGCTGGTAATATCTGGGTCGGTACCATGGGCGGGGGGCTTAATATTATAGACCCTCGACACCGTCATGTCAGCCGGATACCCGGGTTGAGCTCGGCAGATATCCGTCATATTGTGCCGGATCCAAAGCGAGATATTATCTGGATCGGAGCTGGAGATGGTTTGTATTATCTCGAAAATCGGGATATAGCCAATGAAGTTGGTGGCCCTGGTATTACAGATGATGCTCAAACGGTACATGAAGTCCCTTTAACTTTGCCAGATGGTATACTTATGGGGAATGCTGTGTCCGGTATTGTTGTGCAAGACGATAAAATATGGATTTCAAGCCGTGGCTCGGGGTTATGCTGTTACGATCCTGCAACAAAGTCAGTCCAGTGGTACCAGGCGGGTGAAAATGGGCTTGCGGATAATACTTTTAATACTCTTGCTGCAGATCAACGCGGCAATATATGGGCAGGCAGCCAAAGTAACGGTCTGGTTCAGGTGTTTCAGCAGACAGGTAAAGTAAGCTTTAAACATTTCGACACATCCAACAGCGATCTGTCAGCAAACGATGTTATGACAATCGCCGAGGCTGATCATGGCAATCTTTGGATTGGCACCTGGGGTGGCGGGGTTGCTCTTTTTCACCCAGACTCGGGGAACTCAGAGAGTTATCAATACTATCCCGGTGATAAATATTCCGTTCCCAGTAATATTATCATGGATATTGTCCGTACCCGGAGCGGACAGGTTTGGATCGGTACTTTTGATAAGGGTGTCTGCTGGTTTAATCCTGACGCTCCATTTCATGTTTATAATGCCAGGCCGGATGGAGAGGCAGGGCGTCTTCCAAGCAACCTTGTCTGGTCCTTTGCTTCTGATCAATCCGGCTCTCTGTGGATAGGTACCGGTAAAGGCCTGACACAGTTAGATTCATACACTCAACAGTACAAACTGCCCAGTGGGATAGAACCCGCCGGGTTGTGGGATAAGGTTCGCGGTGATGACATCAGGGCGCTTCTTGTTGATGGTGATGATCTTTGGATAGCTGCAAGAAAAAACGGTGTCGTAAAACTGTCCGTATCAACGGGTGTCGTCTCCTCCATTACCAGCCTTTTGGCCAAGGGCCAGAGTCTCACCAATGATTATATCCGTTTAATGGTGAAAGATAGTCAGGGCTTTCTGTGGTTAGGGGCAGCAAAAGGACTGAACCGCTTTAACCGTGAAACCGGTGAAATCCGAGCCTATACAAAAGTTCCTGGTAAGGAATTATCCCTGCCTCACTATCGTGTCAGGGCGCTGTTTGAAGACAGTAAAAAGCGCATGTGGGTGGGAACAAGTGATGGTCTGATGCTCGTTCATCCGGATGGAGAGGTGCTGAAAGTGTGGCGGTATCCCGCTGAACAATCATCTGGACTTCAGCTTGCGGGAAAAGGTATACGGGGGGTGGGAGAGGACTCCCTGGGACGCATCTGGCTGGCAACAGAGGGTGGTGTTTCTATCTATGATGAGGCCAGTGAAAGCACGACAATCTTGCGTGAGGAGAACGGTTTACCGAGTAATGCAACCTATTGCGCGATTGATGGGGCCGGTTTTATGTGGATAAGTACTCTGCACGGTCTGGCGCGTGTTGATATCAGTACCCTTGAGATAGAGACCTATCTAGCATCAGACGGAATGCCGGATGACGAGTTTAACTTCAATGCCTGGCATAAGCTGCCGGATGGGCGTCTGGTTTTTGGCACCTTGTCCGGGTTGACGATATTTTCTCCTGACATGGTACCCGGGCCGGAAAAAGCGGTGACGCCTCCTCCGTTACAAGTGCAGCCATATGTGTATAATGCGCTTGGAGAAAAAGTGACCGTCGACCAGGACTTCTTTGAGAAAGAAAAGAAACTGGTGAGCAATCGGATTGCTTTTGAATATAAGGCTCTTTTTTTCGCCAATCCCAGTTCGGTACAGTATGAGGTAAAACTCCAGGGAGCAGATCTGGATTGGCAAAAAACTGGAATGGCACCTTTTATCGCATATTCTAATTTAGCGCCTGGTAAGTATAGCTTTGAGGCTCGGGCGAAATCAGCCCATGGACAATGGGTGGTGAGTTCTTCCCCAGTATCTTTTGAGGTTGCCCAAAAGATATGGAAAACCCCCCTGGCATATTTTCTCTACACAATTGCTGCAGCAGGCGGCTTTGTTGTCTTGTTTTTCCTCTATAGTCGCCGTCTTAGAAACAACGAAAAAATCCTCAAATATCGAATCGCTGAGAGCACCAGAGAGCTGGAGGTATCAAACACTGATCTTGCAGAAAAAAACAGTCAGCTTGATCGCCTCATGGCAGAGAGAGAAAGGCTTTTCAGGGCCATTGCCCATGAACTTCGAACGCCTCTTTCAATGATCATGTCGCTTCTTGAGGTCATGAAGGCCGATTGGCAGGGAGATTCTGCCACGATGTCAATGGCGTACCAGAATGCTACGCGGCTTGGTTACTTGCTGGACAATATCCTGGATCTTTCCAGAAAACAGAGGCATCTGCAACAGGAAAAGGAGCTGTTTGAGGTGCAAACAGCTCTAGAAGAATGTCTGAATCCGTATCGTCAGCAGATACAGCTGAAGAATAAGCAGCTTATTGAGAAGATTGACCTTGTTGGGGTGTGGTTATTCATGCACAGAGACGCTTTTATGCTCATGGTTTCAAATTTACTGTCCAACGCCTGCAAATATACAGAAGATAACGGAATTATTGAACTTAACGCTCAGGTTTTGGAAAACACGCTGCAAATAGAAGTTGCCGATAACGGGATTGGAGTCTTGGCTGGAGAAGAAGAAAGAATATTCCACTGGTTTGAGAGAGGCAGGCAGTCGACATTTGGTGGCTGGGGGGTTGGGCTTGCCTATGTAAAAGATGAGGCAGAAGCCGTAGGGGGAACGATTCGATTGGAACAAAGTGAGGCCCGGGGGGCTCTCTTCATCCTTTCCCTCCCTCTTGCATCTGGAGTCAGAGATGTACCAAAATCTTCTTCGACGTCCCGTGAGCATCCGGTCGACATTGATCTGAACTCGATATTACCGGATAACACAAAAAGGTATTCAATATTGATCGTCGAAGATAACACCGATCTGTTGCACCATCTCCCGACATTGTTTCCAGACCATTGGACCATTCTTACGGCAGCCGATGCAGAAACGGGTTGGTCATTATCGCTCGAAAAACTACCCGACCTGATACTAACAGATCTCATGCTGCCGGGAGAGTCCGGTTTTGACCTTACCCGGAAATTAAAGGGTGATGATCGCACAGCGCATATTCAAATTGTCATACTGACAGCTATGGCAAATGAAGAAAACCGGCTTGCCGGTTTAGGTTTTTCAACGGATTCATTCATGGGTAAACCTTTTAAAAATAAGGAATTACTGTTGCGCATCTATGGCCTTCTCGCAAATAGAGAGCGGATCTTTAGCCGTGCAAAGCGGATTGTTCTAAATATGAAGGCAGACAGTGAGGAACGTGCTGACGATGATAACTCTGTCTATGAAGATCCATTTCTGGAAAAATTGCATGGGGCCATGGCGGTTCATGACAATATTTCATCGATTACTCTCGAAGAAGTGGCGAGTCAGTTGGCAATGTCCAAAAGGTCTTTCCAGCGAGAAATGGAACGCCTTGGTATCAGTTGGCGTGAATACAAACGTTTGCGAAAATTACGCTACGCAATGGACCTGCTCAGAAATCCAAACACTCAGATAGGTGAAATCGCCGAGAAAGCAGGCTATAGCTCTGCTGCACACTTTTCTAAATTATTTAAGGAGTATACGGGAAGTACACCCTCAGCCTGGCGCAATAACCTTGAGAGGCCTGAGCAGGGTTGAAAAACAACACTGTCAATAATTATATTAATATTACTGATAATTTACCCTGGTTGCTGCTTTCTCTGTCGTGACCATAAACGGAGTCGAATCGTAAAATAAACCTGCTGAGCAACATCAGACGGGAAGGCAGCCCTTTAAGAGAGAGTTGGTGGACCCGATATGTATCTGGTTTTATGGAATCGCCAGCAAAATGCTTGAGGCTTTGATGATGGCTGATACTTCTACCCCTGGAGCAAGACCGAGACTCCGGACACTTTCGCTGGTGAGAATAGAGGTAACCGTATTGCCGCTGGAAATGTCTATAGTCACCTCATCGTTTACCGCTCCCGGCTCAATCCGGCGAACGGTGCCTGCAAGAATATTTCGTGCGGAGATCTTGTCCGGATTGACATCACAACTCAGCATAACCGAAGGTGCCTTGACAATGGCGTACACTTCTTTGCCTATCTCCAGTCCGAGGCGCTGTACGGAGTTTTCAGTGATGGTTGAGACAATGGTATCTTTGCCTTTGAGGGCAATGGTCACAACACTGTTGACGACTCCTTTCTCAATGTTAATGACGTTGCCGAGCCAGACATTGCGGGCACTGATTTTCATTTCCATTCCCTTTAAAGTCCGGAGCATTGCATAGGCCTCCTCCGGAGTATCGTGAAAAAAATTAACAAGTTTTTGCAATTCAAAGCGAAAAAGAGCTGCTCTTTTTAAAAATGCTTCGCCATCCTTTGTCAATATGGTTCCTCCCCCACCGCTGCCTCCGGTTTGTCGGCTGATGAGAGGGGTTGGAGAGAGGTTGTTGATCGTTTCAATCCTTTCCCAGGTCGCCTTATAACTCAGGCCAATGGATCTGGCTGCTTTATTGATAGAGCCTGTCTCAGCCACGGCTTGAAGAATGCTGATAATCGGATCTTCTTCTCTTTTTTTATCTGTCCCCATCTGGGTGAGTAGGGCCGCTGCGGAAATAACTTCGGTAAACTTTTTCAATGTACCATATCCTCTACCGTTTCTTGGCTGTCACTCACAACGTTCTGTTTTGGAGGAAGCTTGATATAAAGAACAATTGCTCCGACCACCCCGGAGAGCAGAGAGCCTACGATGATTCCAAATCGCTCATCAAAGACGAGCTGCTCCACCGTCTGATTAAAGGCGAGGGAGCCGATAAAAAGACTCATGGTAAAACCGATACCGCACAGGGTTGCCATTCCGTACAGTGTCGCCCAGGTCATCCCTTCGGGCATCTTTGTTATCCCACTTTTAATTCCCAGCCAGATAAAACCAAAAACCCCAATCTGTTTTCCAGCGAAAAGGCCAAGGGTAATACCCAGAGGTACACCGTGAAGGAAGAATTCCATGCTTACTCCGGAGATACTGATTCCACTGTTGCAGAAGGCAAATATGGGCAGGATAAAGAAGGCAATCGCCGAGTGGAGATCATGCTCAAGCTCCATAACAGGAGAATGTTCGGGGTCCTTTCTTGAATACATGGGGATGAACATGGCAAGAATGACTCCCGCCAGGGTTGCGTGAATACCTGATTTTAACAGGGCCACCCACATGATTGAACCGACGAAAACATACATACTCAATTTTTCCTGTCCACTGCGGTTCATGACAAAAAGTAGGGCGATGCAAAGACCTGCAATGGCCAGTGATAGAAGAGAAAGGGAATCAGTGTAAAAAAGGGCAATGATCAGAATCGCACCGATATCGTCAAATATTGCAAGGGACGTCAGGAGAATTTTCAGACTGATTGGCACTCTTGATCCCAGCAGAGAGAGAATACCAAGGGCAAAAGCAATGTCTGTGGCTGCTGGAATGGCCCAGCCTTTAAGGGCAGTGGGATCATCTTTGTTGATAATGATATAAATGAGGGCTGGAATGACCATCCCTCCAATAGCACCCAGGGCGGGCAGGATTATCTTACTCTTGTCGGAAAGTTCGCCAATCAGCAGTTCCCTTTTGAGTTCAAGGCCGACGAGGAAAAAGAAACCGGCCATCAGGCCGTCATTCACCCAGAGAAGAAGCGGTTTGGCGATCTCAAGAGGGCCAATTCTTATGTGTACGGGAGTGGTGATAAAGAGATCGTAGAAGACATGGAGCGGGGTGTTGGCAACGATCATGGCAAGGGCAGCGGTAGCCATCAGCAGGATTCCCCCGGCGGATTCGGAATGAACGAACTCGTATATTCGTTGTTTGGTCTGTCTCATTGGTATTTGTCTCTTGTAGACCTTATTGGGGTGTTAGAGAAAAGCTGGTTGTAAAAGGTAGCTATAGATTTTCTCCAATGGTTTCGGTAGATATCCAATTATTAACGCGTACCTGTCTATTATGCAAGTAAACCTGACGCAGGGTGAATGGTTGAGTCAGGCGTTTGTAAGCAGGCTACTAAAACTGGACTTCAGAGTTCTCTGATTTTATAGAAGACTTTCTGGCTTTAGATACTACATTCTGGCATGAGGTGTTGCATGGAAGAGTGATGTCTAAAAGTTGTCTGTCTGGAAAAAATAAGGGAAAAATATGTCAATGTTCTGGTTCTGTTTCACCTGGATCTGCTGGTGTGTCATGCATTCGCTGCTGATTGAGCCTGCAGTTGCCGGTCGCATTAAAAAGCGGCTCGGAAGATATGCTGGCTTTTATCGACTGATGTATAATCTCTTGTCAGGGGTGAGTCTGCTGCCTCTGGTATGGTTTACTCTTGCAGATGGAGGGGCTATTGTTTTTTCCTGGTCAGGGCCGGCAGTTGTTCTCCGTTTTATCTGCATTGTGCTTGCACTGCTCTGTTTTTTCGAAGGCGCCCGTGGCTATGATATGGGCAGTTTTCTTGGGGTTAAACAGATCAGAGAAAATGAGGACAGTCTGCTCCTTGGTGGGGATGCTTCCTTTTCAGAATTTGGGGTTTTCGCTCTGGTGCGGCACCCCTGGTATGTTGGCTCCTTGTTGTTTGTCTGGTCGATTCTTACAACATACCATGAGAAGAGCTTTGCTGTTGCAGTTATCCTCAGTGTGTACCTCATTGTTGGCACCTTTCTCGAAGAAAGAAAAATTCTTGCCGAACACGGAGAGATGTACCGCAGATACAAAGAAAGGGTTTCCATGTTTGTCCCTCTTAAATGGCTGTTACGGCGGTTTTTGTAAAGAATTATTCAGTTTTTTATAAGTTGCCATGAGAGTCTTGAGAAGAAAGGCATTAACAATTTCCTTTGCGTCGAACAAAACCTTTCGTTACAATCATTTTTTCTTCGAAATTCCAATGGATGGAAAAAATGTCAGGCAAGAGATGAAGTGATGCCTTTTTAGAGGTTCATGCAGTTTCTGTATTTTTATGTAAAGTTATGGATTAAAAGCAATGGGTCATATTCTTATCCTTGTTTCTTCAGACAGTGAAATGCCGCTGCGCCAGGACCACCTTGACGCTGTTGCTGGTATCGCAGGGGCTGGCAGGGCTTCATGGAGATGGCTGAAATCCGGGAAAGCTGCTGAAATAAATGTAAATATACTGCCTGAAACCTGGTCTTCTGCTGCTGTAGAGTTGCTGCTTGTCAAAGAGAGGATCGATTTTTTCTTGATAACAGATGATGGCTGTAGAAAGAAGAAACTGCTTGTCTCGGACATGGATAATACCATGATTATTGGTGAGACTCTTGATGATCTGGCTGCGCTCTGCGGTTTAAAAGATGAAATTGCAGCTATTACCGAGAAGGCCATGTGTGGAGAGCTTGATTTTCCACAAGCATTACGGACGAGGGTTAAGATGCTCAAAGGATTGTCCACTTCAGCACTTGCCGAGACTGTGCAACAGATACAATACATGCCAGGAGGTGAAACCCTCATCCGGGTCATGAGTGAACATGGTGCCCGTTGTGTCCTGGTTTCTGGTGGTTTTACCTGTTTTACAGAACCAGTGGCGAGACGGTTGGGGTTTCATGTACATCACGGAAATATACTGGAATGTAATGATAATAAGCTTACGGGTTACGTAAAAGAACCGATTCTTGATCATCAGACAAAGCTTGCATTGCTCGTGCAAGCTGCAGAAGAACTCCAACTTTCTCTGGCTGAAACCCTGGCGATCGGTGATGGCGCCAATGATCTGGCTATGATTTCCGCAGCTGGCCTTGGGGTTGGTTTTCACCCTAAGGCCTACCTTAAAAAAAGATCCAGAAATTCTGTAGTTTACGGCGATCTTACAGCACTTCTTTACCTTCAGGGCTATACAGATTTTTAGCCAGAACATGTTTTAAAATTTTGAATCAAATTCTGAGATAGTAGAAAAATATTCTTAGAACAATGCAGATTGCTTGGGGTGGGACTCCTGCCACACTTGTATATCTTGCGTTTCAATTTCTCCCCTTTTTTCCCTCACACCTTCGTTAACAGACATTAACTCCAGGGTGTCATGCAGCTTTTCTTCTCTTTTTGAGCTGTTTTTTAACCCGGACAATAAAAATACCACAATGTAATATACTGAAACCATTGACTGTTCCATGGATATACCTTTTCTATCAATTATTGTTGGAGGTTTTTTCATTGTTTTCTCTTTATATATATCACTGTAATTGTGTATTATGTAAAGATAAGTGAGACGGGCCTTTGGTTGTGTCTCTGCATGTGCAAGGGTGGTGTAAGTGTGGTGGTAAGGAAAAACATGAGTAAAAAGTTTGATAGGTTTCGGCGCTGGTCTGTGCGTTGGTTTTATTGGCTGAATTTTCAGAGGAGTTGGGTTTATGAAGCGTAATTTTAATGATGATATTTCTACACCTGAAAAATTTGTAATAACCCTTGAGCTGGTGCCGGGACGAGAGTTCAGTGGCCGGACGACGGACAGTATTAAAGAGATTTCGAATCAGGCCTTTGTTGACGGCAGGATCAGCGCGGTTTCCATCACGGACAATCCTGGAGGAAACCCGGCACTCAGTCCTGATGTGCTCGGGCGGGACATACTGGATAAAGGTATGGATGTCATTGTCCATTTCACCTGTCGGGACGCTAATAGAATGGGCCTTGAGAGTCGTGCCCTGCAGCTTGCCCATATGGGACTCAAGAATATTCTGGCATTGACCGGGGACTATTCAGGTCAGGGCTTTGGAGGGCGTGGAACTCCGGTGTTTGATTTTGACTCTGTCATCCTTACCTCCATGCTCAATGATCTGAACAGACGTCTGATCAAGGTGGGACATGATTCAGTTTTTGTAACAGGCTGTGCAATTTCTCCATTTAAATATACGGAAGCAGAAAGCTGGATTCAGTACAAAAAGCTGGAGAGAAAAATTGAAGAAGGGGCGTCCTTTGCCATCACCCAGCTTGGCTATGATATCGATAAATACGAAGAACTTCTGTTTTTTATGCGGGATAAAGAGTTAGAGGTTCCCACTCTTGCATCCCTCTATCACCTGGGCAGGGGTGCAGCACGGGTGATGAATGGTGGTAAGGTCCCGGGGGTTCATGTCTCTTCTGATCTCTTTAACACGATTGAAAAACAATGGGATATTCCGGAGGAGGGTCGTGCCGCCGCCATTGAGAGAACGGCACGGCTTGGAGTTGTATTAAAAGGTATCGGGTATAAGGGAATACATCTTGGTGGTATTCACGGAAGTTTTGCGGTGGTGGAGAGAATTCTCGACAGAATGGAGGCCATTGAGCACAATTGGCAGGAATACCGTGCCGATTTTCAGGAAGATAAAAAGGACCGTTTTTATCTCTATCATAAAGACATGGACCCCAAGCAGAAAATTCCTGCAAAAGATCCGATTACTCTCAACCTTTCAGAAAGTTGTCACTACCTCTTTTTACGCGCAGCCCATGACCTGTTTTTTGATAAGGCGGCAAGTCTGGCTCCTATGTATAAAAAACTGTCGAGCAGTCTTGATAAAACAAAGCGCTCCTGGATGCTGAAGCGCTTTGTTGAAGACCCGTTTAAAAAGATCGTGCTCTCCTGCGAGGGCTGCGGAGATTGTGGTATTCAGCATGTTGGCTTTCTCTGTCCTGAGTCGGGTTGTCCAAAGCATACCCGAAACGGTGCCTGTGGCGGCAGCAAGGACGGTTATTGTGAGGTTAATACCGATAAGCTCTGTGTCTGGGTGCGGGCCTATAAACGGATGAAAAAATATGGAGAGACAGACAAGCTGACGGCGGAATATGTACCACCACGTCTGTGGGAATTAAAGGATACCTCTTCCTGGGTTAACTTTCATCTGGACAGGGACCATCAGCGGGAGAGTAAATAGCCCAAAAGGTCCATTGAAGATGTACGATAAAACCTGCCCTTAAGGCAGGTTTTGTAGTTTGCGCATCTGTTCACTGATAAGATCCAGATCCTCGGGACGATCAACACCAAAGCCCTGGTAGTCAGTCATCACGACGTAGACCCCCATCCCGGCCTCAAGAAGGCGAAGCTGTTCCAGTTTCTCAATTTGTTCAAGGGGGCTTGGCGGCAAAGAGGTAAAGGTCCTGAGTGCTGAGATCCTGTAGGCATACAGGCCGATATGCAGGAGGTAATCGGCGTCTCTTTCCTGAACGTCCCTGAAGTGGGGAATTTTTGATCTGGAAAAATAGAGGGCAAAGCCTCGTTCTGAGCGGACCACCTTGACGCGGTCTGGATTTTCCGCCTGTTTTGAGTCAATGAGACGCGCAAGGGTTGTGACCTGAATATCTGGATTGACAAAAGGTTCAACCAGCTTTCCTGGCATGTCCAAATCCAGCGCCGGTTCATCTCCCTGGATGTTGACCACCACGGCTTCATCTTCAAGGCCGAGAATCTCGGCAGCTTCCATGATTCGGTCCGAGCCACTTGGGTGACCCGGGTCGGTCATGACCACCGGAACGTCAAGTCGCTTCGCTGCGTCAAAGATTCTCTGATCGTCGGTTGCAAGACAGACCTTTTTCATTAACTGACACCGGGAAGCTCGTTCATAAACCCAGTAAAACATTGGTTTACCAAGGATGTCGGCAAGCGGCTTACCAGGAAATCTCGCCGATTTATATCGGGCAGGGATAATAGCGTAACAGGGAGGTAGGGTGCTCATGGTATCAATTATCTAGAGGGCGTGAAGCTTTTCAGTAATTTTTTGGCACACAAAACGTGTACCGCCTTTTTTTGGGTCAAAATATTCCTGGACCTGTTCCAGAATACGATCTTTGTCTTCCTGGTCGTCGAGTTGTTTAAGGATTGTTGAGGTTAGCATATTCTCATCTGCAACTTCTATGACCAGCCCGGAGGTTACAATTTCACGACCCACCCAGGCAAAATTCCTCCAGTAGGGACCGATGATTGGCCGTAGGCCAAATACTAACGGTTCAAGGAAATTCTGGCCACCCAAATTTACCAGAGAGCCACCGACAAAGGCAACTTTTGCCAGTTGATAGGCAAGGGCAAGTTCCCCGAAAACATCCCATATAATGACTGCTGCGAGTGGGGTGTCTTCTCTGATATGTGAGCGTCTGCAGGTTACGATGTTGAGCTGCTGCAGTTTATCCTGCCAGACTTCTGCCCGGTCTATGTGTTTTGGGAAGATACCGACGGTAATGTCAGAGCGCCTGGTCAACAGCTCTTTTACTGTTTTCAGGATCTTATCTTCTTCCTCACGGCGAATGGAGCCGAACAGGATAAAGGGCTGGTCTGCAGGGAGCAGCGATTGGAGCTTAACATCAGGCTGTGAATTTTTTATGGGCGTGATACGGTCAAATTTAATGTTGTTCATGAGCCCAACCTTCTCCGTACCCATGACCCCTGCAAGTCTTGCCTGATCGAGCTCTGATATAGCCCAGGTTCTGTCGGGCCCGTAGGCATGGAAAAAGCTGCTGAACCGTTTATAGCTGCCGCAGCTCTTATCCGACATGCGACCGTTTATGAGAAAGACCGGCACACCCTTTTTTTGGGCGTAAACCAGAAATGCAGGCCAGAGCTCTGTTTCCACAATCACTGCCAGCCTGGGTGCAAAGCGATTGAAGGCCTTTTCCATTAAAAAAGGTGCATCAAAGGGAAAGTAAGCGATCTGAAGCTCAAAGCATGAAGTGTTACGCTTTTCCTTCGCCTTTTTGAGACTGTCGACACCTTCTTTGGTCCCGGAAGTCGCGAGAATATTTATTTTAAATTTTGATTCCAGGGTTTGATTCAGTTCGTCGAGTACCATGTTGGTCAACATGGACTCTCCGCCTGACGCGGCCTGAATCCAGAGATCAAATGGCCCCTCGGGAGCCTTTGCCAGTGTTCTTTCCTGCCAGCCAAAGGAGGTGCGGCGTGCCCGTCGTAAAAACGGCAGGGCAAGCTTCCAGACAAGGCTATAGATGCGTAAAAAAATCGTAATCAATAGAATACTGCACAGTTGGAGGTTTGGAGTCTTTGGCCAAGGAGCATGAATGTATCATGCCGGTCGATCCTAGCCTGTTTACCAGGGTTTTTCAATGGTATTCATTGTGGAGGGGCTGCACGGGCGCACAGAAAGAGACGTGAACCTTAACCGCCTTTGGAATTGTTGGAAGATAAGGTGCCGCGGGCAATGTTTCGCCCGCAGCAAGGTTTGCAATCAGGTAATATCAGTCTGGTTAGTCAATTAAGGCCAGCAGGTCTGGTCCCAGATAGGTTCGCTCGTTTTCGCCGAGGATACCTAAAGAGAGGCAGATCAGGGTCCAGAAGTGGACAACTCCGTAGTCTCCGCCGTAGAAATGGCCGATATCTTCCATCTGTGAGTGGCAGTTGTGGCAGGGGGTGAGTACATAAGCGGCCTTTGTGGCCGCGATCTGGTCAAACTTTCGCTTGCCGTAGGCCCTTCTGTGCTCGGTCATACCCGCCTGAAGGAATCCGCCTCCACCACCGCAGCAGTAGTTGGCGCTGCGGTTTGGTTGCATGTCGATGAAGTTTTCCTCGCCCACCAGCTTTTTCACAACAAAGCGCATATCATCGGCAATGGCGTCGCCATAAGCCTTACGGACGATCATACAGGGGTCCTGGACGGTGAACTTGATGTTATTCACATTCCAGTCTGAGTTGACCGGCAGTTTGCCTTCACGGATCCATTGTGCATAGTAGGTGACCAGGCTTTCCAGCTTGAAGTTTACATCCATGCCAAATTTGGCAATGGCATTCCACATGGTGTAGTAACTATGACCACACTCTGTATTGAGCCATACCTTGCAGTCCAGTTCGTGAACGGCGTCGACACGGGTCTTGATAACCTGATACCAGGCGTCGTCATCTCCTGAAAACATACAGAAATTCTCGGCGGCCCAGCCTTTTGATGAATAGGTCCAGTCGGCACCGACCATATCAAAAATCTTCCAGAGAGGAACCATCTCATCGGGTTCGTTCATCGGTTCTCTGGAGTTCTGGTTGACGAAAAAATGGGCACCTTTTTTGTCCATGGGGGCTTGAAGATTTTCAAAACCGGACTGGGTTTCCCGGACTTCCTTGAGGACATCGTCCACCACAAAAACAAAGTCTTCCGGTGGCAGTCCCATAGCACTCGTGGAATCAGTTGAGCGAATCAGCTGGCAGGAGCGTACGATTCCCGCAGGCTTTTTTTCCTGGGGCCAGTTGCCTCGTGCAATGAAGACCAGCTGGGATATGTCGATATTCATGGGGCAGACATGCTGGCATCTCTTGCATTGGGTGCAGCACCAGACCCATGGAGTCGTGGACAACTCTTCATCCATACCAAGCATGGCCATACGGATGAATTTTCTTGGGTCCATATTTTCAAGGCCTGACGCAGGACAGCCGGAAGAGCAGAGGCCACAGGTGAGGCATGCCTCAAAACTGGCCCCTTCCGGGAGCAGTTCCATGGCCTTTTCTTTAAAATTTATTGTAGGTGTTTTTTGATCCGACATGGTTGTTCACACTCCCTGTCGCTTAAGCGTGTAAAAAATTATCGACAGCTTCTACTGCCTTATATGCTGTCGCAATGGCAATACCAGCGCCACTTCGACTACGAATCCAGTCCTGATGTGCGAGGATAATGCCAGCCCCGAACAATCGCTGGTGATACGGCTTTCCATCTTTGCCCAGTGGTCTGAAAGAGCTGTCCACCTCGATGCCCGCCTTATGAATGGCATGGCCACGGACATCGGTGTACTGGTTGAGGTACCAGTCCTCTCTTTTTTCCGGCTGTGTAACAGGCAGGTCGAGGAGAGCCTCACTGATGCCTGTGATGTGTGCTTCCAGGCCTCCACTTAAAAAACGCCCGGTGGCAAGGATCACGGCCTTGGCGTGGATGGTGATGGGGCCGTAATTATCCCTGATGTGCAACACGACCTCATTGTCTTTAAACGTGAGGGATTGTACTTTTTGCTGGGGAATCAGGGTGAGGCCTTTTTGAGGAAAAACCTGTTCAAACATTTCTCTTAAGCGAATCCCAGGTACCGATGGGGGCATGGTAGGGATTTCAAAAATCTCAAGACCGGTCAGTCGTTCAAGCTCTGCCCGGACGAAATCAGGGCTGTGCATCCCAAGGACTGCAGGCAGGCCTATGACCTTTACCGCTTCTGCAACTACTTTTATGGCTTCTGCCAGTTTTTCACGGGTCTGTTCAACCTCAAGGGCACGGGCCATGACCTCGGGATAGATTTCTCCGCTTGTCATATCAGGAAAACTGATGCGCTCGGTGCGAAGGTTCGGCCATTTATCCTGAAGATTGGCGACGACCTGCCTGCCGCTAAAGCCTTTCAGGCCTTTGAAATCCACAATGACACAGGGCTTTTGGGCTGCAAATGCCTTCGGGCCAGGGGCCATGGTGGATGGCAGACAGAGAGTTTTCTTTAAGGTGCCGGCAGGACTGAGTGCTGTAATATTTGTTTTTCCAGGGCTCGAGTAGGCGATACCGCATTCACCGAGAAAGGTGGTGAACTGAATGAAAGCCTCTTCAATATCATTTGTTGAGATATCGCTTAAAGGGTGATTTGGGCAGTTATTTTTCAGGGTCTTGACGGACTCCCAGGGATTCTCTACTGCACCAGTCTCTCCTTCTATTTTACCAAGTAGATCAAGGTAGCCTGTGGTGTAGGCAACTGCACCGGTATTGCCCACCTGGGCGGTTGTTATGTTTTTATTAAGGGCAAATATTGATGCGGCAAAACCGGCAATACCGGAACCGATCACTGCCAGTTCTGTTTCAAAATGACGGGCTTCTTCTGTCATGAACTTCTCCGCAAAAGTTGGGTTCTAATCGTTATCCAGATTATCGAGGTTATCAAGACCAAGCAGGCCGCAATGCAGGGCCTCAGCGAGTTCCATCTGGGCGGCTTGCTGGCCCCAGATGACCGTGCGCATGCCTTTAAAACGTTCGTTGAAAAAATCCCTCATGTGGATCAGACCGGTTTTGTCCTGATAGTAGCCACGGTCATAGAGATAGGAGGCTATTCGTATGCCGCAAAAAGAACCCTGACATGGACCTTTCCCAGCCCTTGAGCGCAGGGCAATTGCTTCCAGGGTCATCTCTTCTTCGGCACTCGGCGCGCATTTGACGATCTCATCAATGGCGGATTGAGGAACCATCTCGCATTCGCAGAGGATCATATCGTCGGCGTTGTTGGCCTTGTACCAGTAGCGAGGGGCTGCTCCCGGTTCGGTCCAGCGGCAGGCATCGCCATCAGGCAGTGGAGTCGTATCTGTCTGACAGCCTACGGTGTTGCCCAGTCTTTCCGCGACAAGGTCAGAGGTTTTTTTTGCCATCATCCTGAAGGTGGTGAGTTTTCCTCCGGTGATGGTGCAGAAATTTTCCAGTCCCTGGGACGTGTGACCGAGCAGGGCAAAGCCTCTTGTGGCTTCACGGTCATCACCATCTCCTGAACTTTGCAGAAGCGGACGTACCCTTGAAAAAGCACGAATATATCTGGCCGTGGCCAGAGCAGGAATCATCGCCGCACCTTCGATGACGTTGCGGTCAATCTCTTCCACGGTTGGAACAACGCTGTCGAGATCGTTTGTGCGTATGGAGGTTGTTCCAAGAACCGAAACGGTACCGCCGGGGACAAGAATGTCACCATCGGATGGTGGTCTCAGCCGGTTCACAACATGATCGGCCATACGATCGTGACTGATGAGAAGCGTTCCCTTGGAGTAGGAAAGGTGTACATCTGTGCAGCCGGCAAGCTGGGCGATGTTCATGGCCCAGGCACCGCCGGCATTGACGAACTGCCTGGCTCTGATATGCAGTGTCTCGCCGGTTCGGTTGTCCCTGCAGATCGCTTCTTTAATGAGGCCGTCCACTGTGATGAAATGTACAATCTGGGTATGGGGACGGTAGACACTATTGTTGAAAGCTCTGGCATGGGCGACGTTTTCAAGGGCCAGCCGAAAAGGATCAATTGTCGCATCCGGAACCCGGTATGCCTTGACAAGCTCTTTTGAGAGTAAGGGTTCAAGGGCAATTGCCTCTGCAGGACTGAGTTCCTCTACCTGGATACCAGCTGTCTTGCAAAATCCTGGGAATTTATCTGCAAATTCCAGATCGTCCCCTTTCACCGCTACAAAGAGACCGCCTGTGTCTTCGATACATTGGGGGGCCAGTTTTTTTAAGATCTCATTTTCAAGCCTGCACTCGATGGCTGCGTGCTGGTCGTTAGAGACATAACGGCCACCGGAGTGGAGAAGGCCGTGATTACCTCCCGATGCTCCCGCGCAGAGATCCTGCTTGTCGACAAGCAGCGTATGAATACCACGTAGAGCAAGATCACGCATAATCCCGGCACCGGTCACACCACCGCCAATGATTAAAACTTCAGTCTCCAGGGTTCGATGACCGGTTGCTGAGGGCTGTAAAACACCAGGGGAAACCATAATTTTCATTCCTCTTTCTGAAAATGTTGTCAAACAGGTACCTGAGAATAGTGTTACCCTGCGACAGTTTCGTGAAAATTGTACAATGAGTGTTGTAAACTTGTTTTGGTTATTGTTCAAGTGAAATCGAAATAATCTTCATGTGAAAGCATAAAAGCTTCAATGCGAAAAGATGTTGGGCTTTTTCCAGGGGATTTACCTCCAGCTCGACTGTCGGTTTTTCCATGTTTGAACCAAAAAACGTAAAAGTTCAGTTGAGAATCTTTTGGCCATAAAGAATGTGAGCAAAATCTAGACATGCAGGTCACTTATAAGTAAACTACCAGAGATATGTTTAAAAATAGTGGCATAACTGACCGGGCTGTGATTTCCGGGCGGACTTTCAGTTTTTCTTTCTTTTGTAATATCACCATAGGAACCCTTGCATGACAAACAGAAAAATATTTTTCATTTTTTTTATACTCGTATTCCTCGTATGGTATGGCAACGGCCTGGCATTAGAAGAAAAGGCACCGCTGGATGGCATCACCAAACCGGTGGCTGATATTGAGCTTTCTTTTGTCCAACCGGGTAAAATAAAGCATATTTCCGTCGCCAAAGGGGATTTTGTTGAGGCAGGAAATGTTCTGGTAACTCTAGAGGATGATATTGAACAAATACAGAAAAAGATCCTCACAGGTCGCTCAGAAAATAGAGTGCCCATTGAGCTTGCTGAGGTTGAATTAACCCAGAAAAAGAAAAACCTGGAGAATCTTAAAGGTGCCCAGCTCAAAGGAGCCACCTCCCAATGGGAGGTGGATCACGCTGCCCTTGCTGTGGATACCGCATTTCTGACCTTGAAAGTCCGTGAATTTGAGCATTCCCAGGACGTTTTGAAACTTGAAAGTGTTCTCGAGATGATCGAAAGGTTAACTCTCAAAAGCCCGGTAAAGGGGATTGTGGAAGATATTCTGGTGGAGCGGGGTGAAACGGTCCAGGCGATGGTGCCGGTGATTCGGCTGGTGGAGACCGATCCTCTTATCATTGATTTGCCTGTACCTGTGGAGCAGGCTGTCGGCCTACAAATCGGTCAGACTGGAACGGTGAGATTTCCCGACAATGCGGAATTGGAAGGAACCGTCATCCATATCTCTTCTGTGGCAGATGCAGCGGCAACCACCCTGTCTGTTACTCTTCGGGTTGTAAACAGTGACCACCGTCCGGCCGGAGAACGGGTCAGTGTTGTTTTTATGTAGAGTTAACGGTTTTATATAACAAAGAAAATGTTGTTGGTCCTGAGCAGATGTCTCCACCCAGCATTTCCCGCGGAGATAGATGAAAGGTTAATGTAAAGGCTCGTAAAAAGTATTATTTACTGGAGGGGTTATAATTTCTCCCTCCTCAATTCCCATGACTACTTTAGATGAAAAACCTATTCAAGAAATTGTGTCTTTACACCGTTGCAGGCACTTCGGTATTTTTTGCTCTACCCGTTTACGCGGCTTTGGAGCCCGAGATAGAAGATGATGTTTCGTATAAGATTTGGGAAGCTGATCATCTTTACCCGTCTCTTTCCTATTATCTGCAGGCTGCTGAAATCAAAACCATGGCTGGAGGCGAGGTGGAGGATACAAAGGAGAATGACAGGTATCTCAGTGGGGTTCTCTCCTCTTTTCATAGTGAGAGTGACACCCCGCCCTCTCCTGAAAATATAGAGCTTAATTTGCGCCAGGCCATGCAGGTGGCTCTTTCAGAAAACCGGGATGTGCAGCTGGCATTGCTTGCACCCGCCATAGCTGATGTGGACCTGCAGACTGCAAAGACGGTCTATGATCCTACTCTGTTCAGTGATACGAGGTATTATGATTCTGAACGGCCCATACAATCCCTGCTCGATACCGGCAGTGATGGCAGTGACGGCGTCGATGCGCTGACAGAGGAGGGTTGGTTCTCCCAGACAGGGATACGGCAGCCCCTGCCGACAGGTGGAAGTGCAATCTTATCTTATGAAGCAGATAATCTTGAAAATAATAGCGAGCTGACCATTCCCAATCCCCAATACACCTCAAGGGTAAAGTTTGAGCTGCGCCAGTCACTGCTTAAAGGCTTCTGGGATAAGTATAACAAGTCGGAAATTGATCTGGCCACCATTGCACGGGATCAATCCCAGTCCAGTTACCGAAAAGAACTGTCCGATGTATTAAAGGAACTGACCTTCTATTACTGGAGATATCGCTATTATTTCCAGCTTGAACAGATCAGCAGGGATGCAATACTGGAGGCCGAAAAAATTCTGGCAAGGATCGAGACGAGAAATGAGCAGGGTATCGCCAATCTCCTTGATCTTGATCGGGCTAAATCGTCTCTTGAGGACAGGCGTCTGAAAAACTACGGTGATAAAAAACTTGTGCAGACCACCCTTGATCAGCTCAAGCAACTTCTTGGTATTTCGGCGGCGTCTCCATATTTTCAATCACTGCTCATTCCCACCGAACCATTTATTACCTCTTTCACTCTGCCGCCTCTGAACCAGCTGCAGAAGACAGCTCTTACCCGACGTGAGGAAATTTCTATCGCCCGACAGGAATTAAAATCTGCCAGTGCAAAACATACCCTGGCCAGGCATCTTGAGTTGCCGACCCTGGATGCCCGAACAAGTTACACCTTAAATGGACTTGGTGAGGAATTTGATGAATCGGTCGATGGCAGTTTCTCTGATGGGAAAGACAGCTGGGATGCCGGTCTGTTCATAGAGTGGCAGCTTGGCGGAAGAAAAAACTCCCTTGAGACCCGTAAGGCTCTCCTTGGGGTTCAGCAGGCAAAGCTGGAGTACAAGAGGAGCATTGAAAGGATCGCCTATGAGGTGAACTCACTCTACAGTGAGGCGTCTTTTTCGACGGGTGAGGTGCAGGCGGCTGAACGCTCAAAGCAGGCGTATGAGTCTGTTTTTAATAGAGAAAGTGCTCTGTATGATATCTCCCGTATCGACAACCAGAGACTTCTTGACTCCCAGGACAAGTACTTTGATGCGGAGAGAGAGTATTTGAAGGCCCTCTTGAACATCAACATCATCACCCTGAAACTCCAATGGGTACAGGGGCTCTTCCTTGAAACCTTTGATATAGAACTTTAGACCAAATTTCTAGTGAGCATTTTGATTACAAACTCAACTGCATGATTTCATTTTTTAAAATTGATTATTGCAGAAAACAGTGTGTTTTTCTTCTCAAATTGAACGCCTCAATGACCTTTTACCGATGATTATTTGTCTTATACAGGGGTAGAGGCCTATGGGAGGAGTTTTACCATATCAGCAAACGGAACCGGACGGCTAAAGAAGAATCCCTGGTAGGTATCGCACTGTTGTGTCTGTATAAAATGGAGTTGCTCTTCGGTTTCGATACCTTCCGCCACCGTCGTTAATTGAAGGCTGTGGGCCATATAAATAATGGAAGCGATGATCGCCCTGTTTTCGTCGTTTGATACCACATCAACTATAAATGACCTGTCAATTTTCAGCTCATCCACCGGCAGTTTTCCAAGGTAGCTGAGAGAGGAATAACCGGTACCAAAGTCATCTATGCTAATTGTTACCCCAAGACTCTTCAGGGCTTTGAGTTGTTCGATCTTTTCTTCGATATTAGATAAAAATAACCCCTCGGTGATTTCAAGTTTGAGAAGGCCGGGGTCAACTCTTGTGGTGCTCAGAATCCGTTTGACTGTATGAATAAAGTCGGGGTCTTCCATCTGCAGGGGAGAGACATTTACGGCCATGGAGATTGGTTTTTTGCCCATTTTCTTCCATTCTACCAATGTGTTGCAGGCCTCCTGAAGGACCCACTCGCCTATAGGGATGATGAGTTTTGTCTCTTCTGCAAGGGGGATGAAATCAGCCGGTGAGACAAGGCCAAGGGTATCGTTTTTCCAGCGCAATAAAGCCTCAACTCCTCGAATTATACCCGATTGTACCGATACCTTAGGTTGGTAGTGGAGGAGGAGCTCGTTTCTCTTGATGGCCTTTCGCAGGCGAAACTCCATCTTGAGTCTTTTTTCATAAATGGCATTGATCCCCTCTGAGGAAAAATAAAAACTGTCACCTCCCTTGCTTTTGCCGTAGTCTTTTGCACTGATGGCGAGTCGGTGGAGGTTTTCTGTATTACTCGCCTCTTCTGGAAAGGTGGCTATGCCAATGGAGGCAGTGACAACAATTTCATTGCCTTCGATATTGATGGGTTCCCGTATCTTTCTCAGGATTCTGGTGGCTACAACTGCCGAGGCTTCCGCATTTTTAGGATGGTTGAGCAGAAGCGTAAAACCGCTCCCCTCCGCCCTGTATGGACCAAGACTGCCATTAATTACACCAGAGGTTTGTGAGAGAACATCAATTGATCTGATGATTTCTTTGAGCCTTTCCGCGAGGAGGGTGAGAACAATATTTGAGGAGTTGATGCCTATGCTGGCATTTATACGGCTGAACTGATCGAGATTTATATGAAAGAGCGCCAGATTTTCATTGTACCGTTTGGCCTTTTCCAGAGCCCAAACCAGTCTGTCCTGAAACATACTGCTGTTTGGAAGCTTGGTAATGGGGTCATAATATGCGAGTTGATCGGTGTAGGCCTTTGCTTCCAGGGTATTTCTAATTCGAAGTCCCAGTTCACTCTGATCGACGGGTTTTGACAGAAAATCTGTCGCTCCAAGCTCCAGCGCCTTGAGCTTGTCCCGCGCATCAGATGAGGCGGTGAGTACAACGACAGGCAGGCGGGACATCTTGGAGTGATTACGAATTTCAGCGAGTATATCCATGCCCGATTTTCCTGGCATGATCAGATCGAGCAGCAGGATGTCTGGAAGTTGTTCCTCAAGAATATCCATGACTTTTAAAGAATCTTCAACCTGGATAAAATGATTGAATCCGAACTCTTCCAAAAATGTCTGAACCACGATCATAGTCATTGGTTCGTCATCCACCATCATGATGGTGGCATCTTTTAAATTTTCCGCGATTTGAAGCATTATTGGCCTTACAGGGAATGAAAGTTAAAAAAGGAACTCTTCTTTATCATACATGTCTTAACGTGGTGCTTCAATGTTATGGACCATGATTTTTATTTTTTCTACAATGTAGCTGCTCTTTAAGGAATCAGATGATTTTGCAGACTCTTCCAACTCTGTTGCAGGCCTGGTAAAGTCATCAAAGCCAACGGTACCGGCAGCCCCTTTGAGCCAGTGGGCGAGATGCTCCAGTTGCAGGAAATCACCGCTGGCAAGGGCCGTTTCCATTTTCGAGATTTCGTCCGGCACCTTAGTGATGAAATCGAAAACAACCTTTTTGAGTTGAGGATGCGAAGCCAGCCGAGATGTAATGGGTGTGTTGGGTAAGGTTTCGGACGACCCGGTCTGTAGTTCTTGCGGGAGAATCGCCGCAGGCGGTGTATCCACAGTGGCAAGAGTACGCTGCTGCAGGTTATTAATATGTTCAAGAAGAGCTGCAACTTTGTCCCGGTTCTTTGTTCTGGCGACAATTTCAAGTTGCTCTGCCGGCTTGGTGAATTCATCAAAACCGACCGTTCCGGCGGCGCCTTTGAGCCAGTGAGCAAGTGTTGCCAGTTTAAGATAGTCGTTTTCTTCGTGTGCCCGGTTCAAGGCCTGGACTTCGCCTGCGAGCTTGTCGACGAATTGCTGAACCACCACTTTCAATTTGGGGTGGTCGGCAAACCTTGAGATAACAGCAGGGGAGGGTTTCGTATTGCTTTCTCCTGGCTGGGGTGGAAGACTTTCTGCCACCAGGGGCACCTTCGACGTTTCTTGGCTGGTAGCATCCGCCTGGAGATATTTTTTCACAATTTGAATCAACTTATCAATATCCACCGGTTTGGTGGCGTAATCGCTGTAACCGTTATCCAGGCACTGCTGCTCAAAACCCTGCATTGCATTTGCGGTGAGTGCAATAATTGGCTGAGTGAGTCCGCTTTTTCTCATGGTTTTTGCGGCTGTAAAGCCGTCCATGACCGGCATCTGGACATCCATCAGAATCAGGTCGTACCGGATACTGGTGGCTTTTTCAACCCCTATCGCTCCATTTTCAGCCTCGTCAACACTCAGGCCAGCTTCTTCAAGGATTATTTTGACCAGCTCGCGATTTTCCCTGCCGTCATCGACGACCAGTACCCTGCCACCACCGGTAAAATTCCAGGTACTTACCTTTGATTCTACATACTGGTCACAGAGGGCTTTTATTGTCTGGGGCGAGATGAGATTGCCCGGTAAAGCTGAACCCGTCTGCATAAGGACAGAAAAGACGCTGCCTTTATTTTCCCTGCTGGTGACGGTAATATCACCACCCAGAGCCCGGGCAAATTTACGGCTGATGGAAAGGCCAAGGCCGGTACCGCCAAATCGTCTGCTCACGGTGACATCCGCCTGCACAAATGGATCAAAGACATTTTGAAGTACCGTTTCAGACATACCGATACCGCTGTCAATGATGTCTATTTTTAGGAAATTACTGTTTTTATCCTGAGAACAGGAGCATTCCACCTGCACGGAACCCTGGTCAGTAAATTTTATTGCATTGCCGATGAGGTTAAACAGGATCTGTCGAAATCTCATAGGGTCCCCCAAAATGGTCTCAGGGATGTCCTCTATGGCTTTCCATGAAAGAGCAATACCCTTTTTCTCGGCAGTAGGCCGAAGCATTTCAACTACATCGTCAATGGTATTGTAGGGCTGGAACTGGACGCTCTCAAATTCGAGTTTACCGGCTTCAACCTTGGAGAGATCAAGGATGTCGTTGATCAATTCGAGCAGACTTTTGCCGCTGGAATGGATAGTGTTGAGATACTTGAGGCTTTCCTGTTCATTTTTGACATAGCCGCGTTTGAGTATATCCGTGAAGCCGAGAATCGCATTCATGGGTGTGCGGATCTCATGGCTCATGTTTGCCAGAAAGGCACTTTTGGCTTTATTGGCTTCTTCGGCTTCTTCCTTTGATTTGCGCAGCTCTGTCTCTTTTTTCTCAAGAAGGGTTATATCGTCAAAACCAACCAGTACACCTGCGTATTTTTTATTTTCTCCAAGAACCGGAGAACAGTTCACCTTAAAAGATTTCTGCAGGCCTTCTTCAAACTCCAGGGCCAACATTTCATCCTTTATTATTTTCCCACTTGTGAGTGCCTTTATCCAAGGGCGTTGCTCCTGAGTTATGGTCTGACCTTCTTTATTTTTCCAGCTGAATTCAGAGGCTTTCAAGCCGAGCAGCTCATTGGGTTCTTTGGCGAAAATGTCGGCAAAGGCTTTATTGGCGAGGACCACCTGCTCTTTTCTGTCCAGGATAAGTAAGCCTTCTGCCATGGTGTCCAGAGCTGCTTTGACACGACCGGGGATGGCCTGGGAGGGGTCGAGCTGGCGCAGAACTTTTCCAAGATAAAAATAAAAGACAGCAAAAGAGAGAAGTGAGATAAAAAATACGATTCGAACCAGAGAATTGTCGAAAAATCCCCAGAGTATGGTGGAAGTGGCATTTACAAAACGGAGTTCAAGCTGTCCCCATTCATCTGTTCCCGTCGAGATGGGAACGCGGAGCTGTGAGTCCGTAGAGTTCACCCCAGACATTTCTTTCCAGAGATCTTTATGTTTTTCAGTTGCGCAGAGCAGGGTACCGTTTTTGGGTCGCAACCCTATGGAGACAAGGTCGTCATTTCGTTCAACCAGAAGGGAAAAATCGTCTTCAATTCTTTTGGGACTCGCCTTATCCACGAGACCGGAGCTAAAGATTGCAATGGTTTCAGCCAGAATTGCCCGGTTGGTTCGTCGGTCTTTCTCCGTGTCGGGGATGATGCCGAGATAACTCCCCACCATCAGTATTGTGGTGATGATCCCCACCAGACCAAGGGAAACCCTCGATTTTGCACTCATTCCCTTCATGTGAAGATCATCCTCTGTGTTGCTCTCGTTTTTACAGTCATGTTTTTATTGTGGCACGTATCAAGGCTTATTTTTCAATTGCCGGGGGGAGCTGAGGTGCAGGTTGCTGTGTACCTTTTTCAATTATAGCTTCAATAGAGTCATCCTCCTCATCTTCGTTCCCTTTAGCACCGGCAAGTACGGCGAGGGGGTCTGCCAGCTGCCAGGCAGGGAGGGAAGACAGAATAGAGCTGAGAAGTGCACCGCTGCGTAATAGCCATATCACATAACCTGCCGAGAGTCCAGTGGACGCGGCGATTGCAGAGCCCACCACGGTCTTTTCAATAGACGCCTCCTGCTCTGTTTGCTCCCTGAAGTTTTCCAGGGATTGTCTCACCGACTGGTACTCCTCAAAGCTGCGATCGCGGTATTCGAGATCAAGGAGGCTGTAATTGTCTGTAGATAGGGTGACTTTTTCAATGCCCAAGGTAGAGAGCGAGCCTGATTCATTTGTGGTGATTTGAGAAGGTGCCTGAGAAAAGGAGAAAGACCGTACAGTTGTGTTAGCAAAAGAGATATCAAAGGAGACATTTTCAAATGCGGCTGCTATGGTAATTCCCGAATCATTTGCAGAGTCAGACATTCTTTTTGCATTCACGTAGGAAAGAGTGGTGTCTGTACTATCCTCCTGGTTGTTGTCTGTTTCGCCATCTGCAGCATTGTTATCCTGCCTGTTGGTCTCATCAGTTGAGGCTTCGGTCAGTTGTTCCTGTGTTTCTTTCGTTCCGAGATCCTGTCCAGCAGCCAGGTCGAGGGTTTCGTCAATACTTTCCGTCTCTTCTATAATATCAACAGGCTGCGCTTCGTGATTTCCTCCATCTTCCGGAGTACTTATAGCGCTAATGCCTTCATACGAATCGTCAATAACAGGAGGTGCCGCTGTTACACTATGGGTTACTGCAATGGATGATGTTGATGAGACACTCCCGGGGGCAACCGTTGTCCCATTGTCTGAGGCCACAACCTTAAAACTGCCGCTGGTATCTGAGAAAGGAGTGAAAATGAGACCAGAACTTCCATCTGCAACCGTTATAAAATCATTTTCGATAACTGGGGTTACACCGTCACTGAGGTAGAGTTTTCCATTGGTTATCTCTGTGATTTTAAAATGCGTAACTTCAGCCCCATCGGCAGAGCTGGGTGTTACATATATGGGGTCACTCGGAGTTGCTGTAAATGTTGCCACACTGGAAACGACTGGGGCATCAGCCACTGCTGTTCCGAAGAGATCAATGGTACCTGTAAGTGCTGTGGCACCGTTTTCCCGGCCATCCTCAATATGGACTGTGATGGTGGTATCTGCAAAACTGTTCGCTGCCGGTTCAAAGGTGATGCCTGAAAGGGCGGTGTTGACTTCAGCCACAGTGCCTGTGATACTCCAGACACCGGTCTCTGTATTAAAACTTGCTCCTCCAGTGGTGGTGAGGTTCCCATGGCTGACAGAATCCAGGCTCAAGGTTGCTGTGATTATTTCATCCTGGTCCGCGTCGCTGACAACGATGTCCTGCAGGTCATAGACGGTGTCTTCCGTGTAGATTCCGCTTTGGTCAAGGTTTGTAGCCGTTGGAGCGTCGTTTACCGGGGTGAAAGCTACGGTGGCGTCAGAGGGGGTGGTCGTCGCGGTGCCATCTGAGACAGCTATTTTATAACGTAACGCATCTTCACTGCCATCGTGGATTATGCTGATTTCACCATTACTTATCTGTGCCTGGGTAAATGTGGTAATAGCTGTTGTGGTATCACTGTTATGGACAAAGATACCTGCAGCAAGATCAGAAACAGTAAAGACCAGATCCGGCAGGCTGGAGTCAATATCGGTTGCAGCAAGCATTGAGTTGTCGAGTAGTATCGTTTCTCCTTCAGCAATAGACAAACCGTTCACACTCAGATCTGGCGCGTCGTTTACAGCAACCGCGTTCATTGATCTCGTGCCTGTAAGCGTTGGACTCGCCCCGTCGGTGACACTTGTTGCAATAGTAAAATTACTGTTGTAGTTTGCGGCAGGCGTGAAAACAACCGATGACAGCAGGCCGTTGACATCATCAATATCCGTACCGCTTATGGTAAGCACTCCCGCAGAAAATGTTGCGCTGGCAGTACCAAGGGTTCCGCTGTTAAAGCTGCCTGCGGCAGTATCAGAGAGAGTGAAGGTGGCGGTATAAAGGGTGCCAGTATCAACATCGCTGATAACAATAGGAGCTAGAGTTTTTGCGGTGTCTTCGGTATAGGAATCAGCAAGACTCAGATTTGTTGCAGTTGGAGCATCGTTTACACCGTTGTAGGAGATTGTTGCCGGTAATTGGCTGCTTATCAGCAATCCGTCAAAAGCCATCACGCTGTAACCTGGTTCCGCTTCATTACCGTCGTGGACAAAACGTACCTGGCCAGCGCTTACCTGTGCCTGAGTGAAGTTGTCGATAGCAACAGATGGGGCGCTTATCAGTTCAAATTGTCCGCCCGTTATCCCTGAAATTATAAAAAGAAGAGCGGGGTCACTACTGTCTATATCGGTTGCCGAAAGATCGCTTCCGCTGAGAATAACAGATCCGCCTTCGGAGATTGTCAGACTGTTATTACCCATCACCGGAGCATCATTTACAGGGAGAAGAGTAATGTCTGCAGTGTCTGAAGCACTAGTCAGATCGGGGTCGGATACTGTTACCGAATAGGCCGGTTTGGTTTCATCTCCGTTATCAACAAACTGGATCTCACCACCAATTATTTCGGACTGGGTAAAGTTTGTAATCGCTGTTCCGACTGCTGCTGTCCGCTGAAAATACCCACCGGTCACTCCGCTGACGTTAAAGGTGAGGGTACCGTCGATATTATCGATATCTGTTGCAGAAAGATTAGCGGATGAGAGGGTTACGGTGCTTCCTTCTGAGACTGTCAGGATATTATTACCCATCACCGGAGCATCATTTACAAGGTTGATGTCGGTTGTTGCATCACTTGAAGCGTTTGCCAGATCAGGGTCGGAAACTGTCACTGTATATTCCGGCTTCACTTCATCGCCATTATCGATAAACTGGATTTGAGATGCTGTCACCTGAGCCTGGGTGAAGGAAAAAATGGGGGTAAGAGAATCTGTAACTGTGGTAAACATGCCCCCGGTCACACCGGAAACGGTAAAAATCAGATTTCCATCCAACGTTTCCATATCGGTGGCGGAGATATTACTGCTACTAAGAATGAGAGTACCACCCTCATCAATGGTGAGTATATTGGTACCGAGTACCGGGGCATCGTTTACGTTAGTAAAATTAACTGGATCGACCAGTTCCGGGCCATCCACATCATAGAGGTCACCATCTGATACGCTAACGCTGTATGAAGGTGCTGTTTCACCTCCATCATGAATAAAGCGAACCAGGCCTCCGGTAATAGCCCCCTGGTTAAAGGAATTTATAGTCACATCTGGATTGGATACGAACTCGAAATGGCCGCCTGTTACTCCTGAAACCGTGAAAATAAGGGTTGCGTCATTGTTATCAGAATCCGTTGCCGAGAGGTCTGTTGTGGTCAGAACAACGGTGCCTCCTTCGTCAATTGTCAGTGTATTGTTTTGTAGGACAGGGGCCTGGTTAACGGTGTTAAAATTGATGTTTGCTTTTTCTGCGAGGCGGGTGCCATCACCATCAAATATCTCGACAAAATAAACGGGCTCTGTCGTTGACCCGTCATGGACAAACTGAATTGTGTTGTTGTTTACCTGAAGTTGAGAAAAGCCAGTAATGACCCCAGGGGTACCGACGATTTCAAAATGGCCGCCTACAATACCCGAAACGGTGAAAATTAAATCTGCCGGGTCATCATCGGGATCAAATGCCTGTAAATTACTGCTGGTAAGTACTACTACTTGTCCCTGTACCAGGGTAAGAGTGTTGTTTTGGAACTGTGGAATATCATTTACAGGGGTGTAGCCAACATTTGGTGAATCCGGACCCGCAGCATCGTCACCGTCATCTACCGTCAGCTCGTAGTTTGGTTCGATCTCACCTCCGTTATGAACGAATTGCACCTCACCGGCATTTATTTGGGCCTGGGTAAAAGTGAATATGGCTGTATTGGGTGCGGCCACCAGTTCAAACTGTCCTCCAACCACATTTGCAGCGGTGAAAGTGAGGTTCACATCTGTATCATCAGGGTCTGTTACCTGCAGGTTGCTGCTGCCAAGTACCACAATTCCACCTTCATTTATGGTCAATTCATTGTTGGTAAAACTCGGGACATCGTTCTTACCGCTAAAGGTGATGGTGGGTGTGGCCGGACCAGTTGATACGCTGCCGTCGGTGACGGTTACCTCGTAAGTCGGTGCGTTTTCCCCGCCGAAATGGACAAAACGAATTTTTCCATTGTTGATATCCGACTGGAGGAAGGTTGTTATCGCTGCTCCGGGTGCTGAAGCGTGTTCAAATCTTCCTGCTGACACCGATGAAACTGTAAACGATAAACTGTTGTCGGCACTCTCCGGGTCGGTGGCAGACAGATCAGAGCTTGAAAGCACAACCGTCTGCCCTTCTTCAAGAGTCAGGCTGTTGTTTGAGATAACGGGTGTTTCATTGATATTGTTTACCGTTATCAAGAATGTTTCATCGTGGTAAAGACCTTTGCTGTCGATTACCCTGATGGCGATGATGTAGCTATCCTGTCGTTCATAATCGAGCAGCCCGTCTGTCAGGATCAACTCGTCTCCGCCAGCCCCGCCAATGGAAAACAGACCGGCGTCCGGACCGCCGACGATGATATAGGCAGCACTATCGCCAAAATCAGCATCAACTGTACTAAGCGTACCGACTGTTGTGCCGCTTGATGTGTCAATGTTCTCGTCAATTGAGCTGTTGGAAATATTTATATTGCTGGGCGCTGTGATGGTTGTAAGCGGTCCGTCGTCAAGACCGTCTGTGGTGGAATAATCCCCTGAGCCATTACCACTAAAGCCGGTTTCAATATCCAGGGTGTCAACTCCACCCGCCGCTCCGTAACCGAGCGTTGCAACAATTGCTGCCGATTTTGCCGAGGTGAGATGTAAGGTCAGGGTTGTACTGTTGGTTACAATTACCGAGCTGAAATCTGTGGAGTTGAAAGTTATATCCGGCGTCGTTTCGTTATCACCGTTGATATCCCAGACAAATTTGGACCAGTCCATATTGGCTTTCACATTACTGCCTATGCCACCTGTGAAGGAAAAATCGGTTCCAGCCAGAGTGATGGTGTCATTTTCAGCGTTAAATGTGCCACCGGTGATAGTGTTGGAGACTTGTTCCGGTTCAACGGTTAGGGTAAAGCCATCAATTTTTTCCTTGGAATCGTCATCAAACGATACATCCGAGCCATCAAAGAACAAGGAAGCGGTTGCAGCACCGATATCTGTCGCTCCGGTGGGATCTGATACCGAAGTTACATCAAGGGCGAAGATATCAAACTGTTCTACATCGAGTGAGTTGACACCAGTACCAATGGTATCGGCCTGATCCACTGAAAGTAGGATTGTGCCACTGTGGAGAGTCTTACCACCAACGGTAATCGTCTCCTCAACTAAATCGATTCCTCTGAAATTTTCATTGACTTTAATCCCGTCATCACGGCAGTCAAGCAAAACAGAAATGTTGCCGCTTGTACCAGTCCCCGGTTCTACATCCCCTGTTTCATAAAGCCAGACTATCTTGTCATCTTCACCGCCAGACTGAACAAAAAGCAGGTCACCAGCGTTCAGGTTTTTACCGCCTACGGTTACGTCCTTTTCAATTAAGGTAATGCCTCTCAGATCTGAACCATCAGTTCCAGTTAGATCATCAAAAAGGATTTGAAATGTCCCTGAAGTATAGTTCCCTTGGGTTGTGGGGCGAAAGAGCACTATGTCTTCACGGTCTATGTCGCTCAGACCAAAGTCTCCTGGTTCTGCGCCATGTGCGACAAAGAGCAGGTCTCCTTTTTGGAGTTGAAAGTTGGAGGATCCGATTTGTATGTCGCGACTGACATAATGGAGAGCATCAATGTCAGTATCTTTATCGGCAAAAGCTGACAGTAGTGCAGCGGTGGAAAAGTTGCCCGAGGTAGTATTTCCCAAATTGAGATCCGGGTTTGCTATTCCGATAATATCTGAGTCATTCCATGTATCAGTGCCCTGTTGTCCACCGTTAGAAACATCACCATCGGTTGTTATCCACAGGGGAGTAGACCAGGTGTCAGTGGTGTAGTCGATCCTCAGGTTATCAACGTAGAAATTGTCAGAACCAAAGGACAAACCACTGAATCCAGTCGACGATTCGAATCGTATCTTTGTTGCGGCTGAGATATAGGATGTTATATCAATGGATGTAGTATCAGTATGCGACCAGCTTGTCCAGTAGTGAGCAATGCTATGCCAGGTTGAATCACCTTCTGATTGAATTTGTAGTGCGATGTGGCCAGCATTTTCATTTGGATCCACTTCGAAGTCAAAACTGATATTTGCAGAAGTTGCTCCGCTGAGATTGACTGTCCTTGTGATTCCCCGTTGTACTTCACCATAGTCAGCAGTCTCTATGTAGAGTCTGTTGTCTACTATATAGATGTAGCCTGAGCCGGGATCAGTTGTTTCACCCAACTCCGTCCAGTCGTTCGCCCAGCTAACAGTTCCAGTGCTATTGTTGTAAAGGCCACTATTAAAATTATCTGCAACAGTCTCTTCGGCAAGGATATGTAACCAGTCGTCCTGCAGCTTTGTGCTTAAAGGTAGGGCAGTTTCGATCTCGCCCGATTGGTATTCGAGTACCCAGTCGCCACCCAGGTGTTGGTGACCGGTCGGATCGTCACTTGCCGCAACATCTGCTCCAGTAAGCTCTGCTATCTCCTGTAACAGGTCTTTCCCTTCCAGTGAGGAAGCAAGATCGCAGCCATAAAAAAGAATATCTCCATCTTCTGTGAGACTGTTTCCCCAGGAGGTTATGGATTCCTGATTTTCTGCCAGAGTCGTTTCGTTGAGCCAGCTGGAACCTATTTTGACTGAGACCTCATTGCCATGGCTGAAGATATGGATGGCACTGGTATCTTCTCTGTCTGATAGAGCGGTTTCAATCTGGCCAAACCCATCTTCTGAACTGCTGAGAACAATGACTTCAGAATTTTCTCTTTGCTGCAGATCAGTTAACAGTTCCTCGAAACCTTCAATATCATCGTTGATGAAAATGACTTCTTGAAGAGTATCTGAGTTGTCATCAGGGGATTCAACAGATGTTGCAGTCTGCCCCTCATTGACCTCGTCGATACCACTCGTCTGAGCTTCAAGGTCGGATTGCAGAGAATTATTTTCTTCACTGCCGGCATTGTTCTGATCAGAGGTTTGATCTGCGGTGTCTGGTTCTACAGCAAGAGGTGTATCTTGTGTGGGCTGGGACGAGGTGGAGATCTCTTCCAGAGGTTCTGATATGCCTGCAATATCTGAATCGACAGCAGAATCTACAGAAGAATCTACAGACAGGGGCATGATGTCAGCCGAGAGCAGTATTCTTGGCTCTAAGAGTTCAAAAATGGGCAAAGTTCTGTTCCATACAAAGAAAGAGTAATGAGATCTCACCGCCGCCCCCACCGGCGAGATCCTGAAATGTTTACAAAGTAATATATTTTAGCAAACGGCTCAAAAAAGTGTGAGGAATATTTTGCTCTGCGTTCAGATATTTGCCATTTGTTTACCGGAAAATCCACAATCCGCCCTGATAGGGGTGGTTAGCCTCTGAACTTGTTGAGAAAAAGTTGTCGAATACTGCGAATCCAGCGCAAGAGCAAGGGTTGGAATTGGTAATGATATTTGATGAAAGCCCTGCTCTCTGGGAAAAAATTGTCTAATGGTTCGCCAAGCTCAATATCGAGTTGGAACATTTCTTCAAGAGTTGTCGTCTGGGAGCGGTCTTCCGGGTTGAGCAGGATCTTTCCGCCCCCTGCAGTGCCAAGGGCAGGACTGGGAAGATGGTAGGTGCTTTGAGGGTTTTTGGAGATGACTGTGCCTGTAAAGCGTCTGCCCGGTTCAGTGACAATCGTAATCTCGATGTGGGAGAGATGACCGAGAATAAGATCAATATCTTCATCGGCAACCAGTGTTCGGATGGTGGTACTGTCACTTTGAATAAACCCTAGCGTTTCACCCTGTTTAAAAAATCTGCCAGTGAGAGCTTTGGCAGAATGGATAACCAGTTTTCCGGCAAGGGGGCTTTTGATCAGCAACTCCTGTTCCTGTTTTTGTTGGTGATCAAGCCGTTCCCTGAGATCATTGAGCTGTTCTCTGATCGTTCTTGCTTCATAGGGGTTCGCTGCAAATGCCGCCGTCTCTTTAAGTTGCAACTCTTTTACCTGGGATCTGAGCAGGAGGATACTGTGTTGCAGTTGCAGGTCTTCGCCTTCAAACAGCACTTCCTCCTTTTCCACCCGCGTTCCTGGAACCGCTTCCACGCCAGTAATGATTCCCGGCGTTTTCATTTTAACCAGGCTTTTATCAGACAGCCAGACCACGCCCTCTCCGGTTGAGGTATAAGGAAGGGGGATGAGGCAGAGAAAAACTAGTATTGTTGCTACAAAAAGGGACAAGGCCATGAGATAGTTTTTGCGTTTGAGAACAAATCCAGGGGATGCGAGAAGAAGAGGTAATCTCTGTGAAACAGGTTGATAGAGCATCTGGATGATGGCAACAGCACCAATGGCTGCACCAACTGGGCCTAACTTGCTGGCAAACAGGTAAAAAATTGAGCTGTATACTGTCAGCCTGTAAAAAAAGGAGGCAACCCCATAGAGAACGTACCATTTTTTTTCGGCTGCAGAGCCTTGAGGTGGCTGACCGACTCTTGTACCGGTTACAGCGAGTAACACATGGTACCAGATAAATGAACTGCTTTTAGCAGCCAGATTAGGTAGTTCTATGAGATCACTCAGAATATAATAGCCATCAAAACGGACCAATGGGTTGCCATTGAAAACCAGGGTGGAAAGGCCACAGATCAGGATGACATTAAAAGAGATTGTGCGGATGAGCCCCGGTTCCACTGCCGCCCAGAGCAGGATTGCCAGAGAGGCAAGGCTCAGTTCAGCGAGAATACCAGCCCCGGCAACCCTGATGCGCTGCCATTTGTCGGGAAAACGTGCAGAATCCGAGGCATTGACATAGGGAACCGGCATAAAGATCAGAAGCATAATGCCCATTTCAGTAACATCCCCACCATAATATTTGACCGAAAAAGCGTGGGCAAACTCGTGAACGGTTTTAACAAGTGGATAGATCAGCCAGATAATAAGAAGATTGTGCCGGGTGAAAATTCGGTCGACAACGTTGTGGGTCAGTTCCGGCCAGATGAGAATGAGTTGAATACAGGCTGCCGCAAACAGGAGGCAGAGAAATAACAGAAAGAATGGACTGTGCATTGGCCTGAAAAGGCGCTGGTATCTGCGTAAAAGAGGGCTTGGGTTAAAGAGAGGCAGGCGAAGAAACAGAGGGCTTCTTTTTGCCTGATCAAGCAGCTTTGATTTGGATGTAGTACGTTTTTGCAGGGGCTGCTGCAGTTCCTGCGGAAGTTCTCCAACCAGTGCCTCCATCTGAGCCAGTTGCATCAGAATTGCGACGATAGTTTCCCGATTGATGGGCTGAAGCTTTTGGTGGCCTTGAAGAGAGGAGTATATTTCCTGACAGGTGTGTTGGCCTGTCAGGCGACCCACCACCTGATATGCGGCGTTTGAGAAGCGGTAGTGCTGCCTGGTGAGGGCATCTTCAAGCACATAACAGATCTCACCCCGGTAGAGATGGCGGCGGGTGGTAACCTGGCTTTTGAGGCAGGGTTTGAGGTCCGCAACAAGGTTCCATTTGTTGTCTGATAAGGTGGACACTGCGGTCATGGGAGCAATTTCCATCTCAAAAGACGAAGCCTGTCCAGCAGGTTTCTCGTCCAGATATAGACTAGCGGTTTACGACCCACAGTAATCTTGCCGTATCCTTTCATACCCGGAAGAAGCCGGTCCGACGACTGTTCTTCCAAGGTCGCTTCTACTCTGAAGCTGTTATGGCCCTCTACGGCAGTTGCAACCGGGGTTATTGTGGTAAGAGAAAAGCGGAAGTTTTTTCTGGGGAGGCTGTTGAATACAAGAGTTCCAAGCTGACCCTTTTCCACAAGACTGATATCTTTTTCATCGACCTGGGCCAGGATTTTAAAACCGTTATCGGGCACCATTTCAAAAAGGAGTTTACCCCGTTCCACAGGGCCGCCCACTGACTGTGAAAGATCCCCGGTAGTGATGATACCGCTGAACGGTGCCTTGATCTCTGCCCGTTCTTTCTGCAGCTGTAATAAAGATAGCTGAATCTCAGCCTGTTTTTTCTGTTCGGCAATAATCTTGGCGCGGGAAGTGTCATTATCTGCTACTGCTTTTCGGTATTCAAGGTCCGCCTGGGTGTACTTGCTGGTCCAGCTCAGCTGGTCAAGGCTGAGGTCTGTTGTGTCGAGGATGGCGAGTGTTTCGCCTGCTTCCACATGATCACCTGCATTTTTTTGTGCCTCGGCGACGTAACCTGGAAATGGTGCAACGATACCACGAACTATGGTGCCGGAGAGGGTGACATCGGCCTCAACGCGAAAATCGCCTCTGGCAAAAAAACAAAAAAGGAGCAGGGCAACGGTAGTGGCTGCTGTCACCTGCATTCTGGTTTTTTTTGTCAAAATCTTTCTGTACCCCTCCTTCACCCGGAGGGAGAGCAGGGTTGTCAGTCGGTACTCTTTGTAGAGTTTTGTGAGAAGTGTCGGGGTGAGGGCAAGGGCCGTCGCCTCAAAAAAATGAGCCTCTGCAGGTTGAAACGAAGTGGTGGCAGAACGTTCGGCCAGGAGGATAAGACCAGGCTCTGTATCGTTGCCGGGAACCGGTTGTGACATCAGGGAGCCGGATCCCTGGGTTTTTGCTAAATTCCGATGCCGGAGTGTGATACATTCAGGGGTGGCGCTGGTCTGCGGGTAGAGGATCTGTTTTCCCTGATCGTAGCATTCTTCCATTGCCTGCTCAATGTCCCGGACAACCGGACTTGCGTTATCCCGTATTGCTTGGGAGGAGATGACGGCAAGATGCGCCCGATTTTTTTGATAGAGGGCAAGGCTTATCCGCTGACAGGCAAGAATTTTTTCCAGGGAATTCACCAGCAGTTGAGCCGCTTCCGTAAAACTTTCTCCCTGTTGTACTTGAGTCTGCAACCGGGCCAGTGTCAAAAGTGGTTTGGTGTTCTCTGCTCTTTGTTTTTCAGAGGTAAGTAACTCGTCTTTTAACCAGCGTAGACCCGATTCGAGTTGCAGCATGGCTGCATGAAGTTGCTGCTGATCTTTGGGGTAGAGTTCAAAAGCACTTACGAGATACTGGCCATTGGCAAAGAGAAGTGGATAGGCAATATGAACAGATCCGCCCGAGTGGCCTTCTTTTTTTAAGACACCTTGTTCCTCCTGAAAGGAGAGAACGACACCTCTTTGCTCTTTTTCGGCCCGACTGCAGACTCGTAGGAAATATCCTGGCTCATCGAAATGATCAGGCCAGTAGCAGCGAAGTGAGGGCTCCGGATGGTTGTCCAATTCATGAGAAGAGAGATACAGGTAGCCCCTGGTGGCCCCCCCGGTGATAAGTCTTCCCTGCCGGGCAAGCCAGCGGCGGATTCTCGCTGGTCTCAAATCATCTGGAGGTATTATGTCAGTACCCATAGTTTACTATCATAGAAGTGGACTCCTTGTAAGTCCAGATGAGGAGGCAGGGTGTCTATCGCTGTCTGCGGACATGTTGTGCTTCTCGAATACAAAATAGCCTGTCATTTCGTTGTCTGATTGTTCTGCAACCAAACCATTATAGCTTTTTTTCGAGCGAGGAGCAAAAAAGGGACCGCTTAAATTAAAAAATAAATTCGAGAAAAGAGAAAAAGTATAAAGGGACGGGAAGAGGGCAGCCATGGCCCAGGAGCAGAAGACCATGGCTTAAAACAGCAATTTACCTGGTAAGGGTTCTTGATACGGCATCTTTCCAGCCATTATATTTTCTGGCGCGGATATCTTCATCAAGATCGGGGCTGAAGCGCTTGTCGCGCTGCCAGCTGTCACCCATTTTCTCTGGTGGCGGGCAAAGACCAACGTAGAGCCCGGCAAGGTAGGCAGCACCTAGAGCTGTGGTTTCCAGCACCTTGGGGCGATCAACCGGAGCACTTAAAATATCTGAGAGAAACTGCATGGTATAGTTTGAGGCAACCATTCCACCATCAACTCTGAGGACGGTTTCACCCATGTTTGACCAGTCCTTTCGCATGGCGTCCAGGAGATCACGGGTCTGGTAACAGACCGACTCAAGTGCCGCTTTTGAGAGTTCCGCCGGACCGGTTGCCCGGGTAATGCCAAAGATTGCCCCTCTTGCATCCCCATCCCAGTGCGGGGCTCCAAGACCTGTGAAGGCCGGAACAAGGTAGACATCCTGATTAATGTCGGCTTCTCGGGCGAGTTTTCCGGTCTCTGACGCAGACTCAATGAGTCCCATGGCGTCACGCATCCATTGGACTGCGGCACCGGCCACAAAGATTGACCCTTCAAGGGCGTAGGTGGTTTTGCCGTTTAAGCGATAGCCGATGGTCGTAAGCAGTTTATTGTTGGAGCGAACAGCCTGCTCACCTGTGTTTAAAACGATGAAACAGCCGGTACCGTAGGTGGATTTGATCATGCCAGGATTAAAGCAGGCCTGTCCCACAAGTGCTGCCTGCTGGTCGCCTGCGACGCCGCCGATCTGAATGGGAACACCGAAAATATCCGGTGCCGTCTGCCCAAAGTCTGCAGAACAGTCGAGTACTTTCGGGAGCAGTGACTCGGGGATACCAAGGAGTTCAAGGAGTTCTTTGTCCCAGCAGTTCTCATGGATGTTAAAGAGCATGGTTCTTGAGGCATTGGTTGCGTCGGTGGCATGGCTTATACCATCTGTTAGATGCCAGAGAAGAAAGGTGTCGATGGTACCAAACAGAAGTTCTCCCGCCTCTGCGCGCTTTCTTGCATCTTTTACGTTATCGAGGAGCCATTTGATTTTTGTTCCGGAAAAATAGGAATCAAGGAGCAGGCCGGTTTTATCGGTGATCATCTTGTCGTGACCAGCGCTACTGAGTTCGTTGCAGTAGGCTGTGGTCCTGCGGTCCTGCCAGACGATGGCCTTATGAATTGGTTTTCCGCTCTTTTTCTCCCAGATAACAGTCGTTTCACGCTGGTTGGTGATGCCAATACTGGCAATATCTGTCGCGCTGAGACCGGATTTCTCAAGTGATTTTTTGCATGTGGAAAGAGTGGTTGCCCAGATTTCCTCTGGATCATGTTCTACCCACCCCGACTGAGGAAAAAACTGTTCGAACTCCTCCTGGGCAGAGGCCACAATCTCTAAAGATGAATTGAAAATGATAGCTCTGCTGGAAGTGGTTCCCTGGTCGATTGCAAGAATGTGCGATGCCATCGCTGATCTCCTTAGGTAAGGATCCGGTTAAGACGGACAAAATAAAACCTAAATATTGCAAGTGCCTGATGTGTCAGTTAAAAATACACTCATATTCAAAAGCTCAAAACAGAGAATGCAATTTTCAGGTAAAAAACAATTGGTCAAATAAAAACAAGTTGCGGCAATTGCCAGCAACCTGTTTTTTGCCTGGAGCAGGCTGGATCTATTTCTCCCCCAACAGAGTCTACCGTGGGGGAGAAAGAACTGCCTAGTTCTGCGCTGCAGCAGCCCAGCTTTTTACGAGCTCATCGTAATCAACGGTCATGCCCTGTGGTTTTTCATTGGCAAGTTTTGCTTTTGGAGCACCCGGCATATTCAGCCATATAGAAGGATCCTGTGGCTTGTTCAGCTTAGGACCGCATTCGCCCTGGATTCCTGCACGCTCAAGACGCTCAAGAACTTTGTCCTGCTGTTCAGCAAGAGAGTCCAGTGCTTCCTGAGGAGTTTTATCGCCGGTGACGGCATCGGCGACGTTCTGCCACCAGAGTTGAGCAAGTTTTGGATAATCAGGTACGTTGGTTCCGGTAGGAGTCCACTGAACGCGGGCAGGACTTCTGTAGAATTCAACCAGACCACCAAGTTTAGGAGCACGCTCGGTGAACGACTTGTCCCAGATGTCACTGTTACGAATAGGGGTAAGACCAACGTGGGTTTTCTTTAAAGATACGGTCTTGGATACAACAAACTGGGCATAGAGCCAGGCTGCTTTACGACGGTCAACAGGAGTTGATTCCATCAGGGTCCAGGAACCGGCATCCTGATAACCCAGTTTCATACCCTCTTCCCAGTATGGGCCGTGAGGGGATGGGGCCATGCGCCATTTAGGATTATCATTTTCATCAACAACAGGGGTTCCGGATTTGGCCATATCTGCGGTAAAGGCGGTATACCAGAAGATCTGCTGGGCAATTGCACCCTGGGATGGAACAGGTCCGGCCTCAGAAAAGGTCATACCGGCAGCTTCAGGTGGAGCATATTTTTTCAGCCAGTCGATGTACTTGGTGAGGGCGTAAACAGCAGGTGGAGCATTGGTCGCACCACCACGGGCAACGGTGGAACCGGCTGGGTTACATCCTTCGACCCGGATTCCCCATTCATCTACAGGAAGACCGTTTGGAATACCTTTATCTCCGCCACCTGCCATGGAAAACCATGCATCGGTGAAACGCCATCCAAGAGATGGATCTTTTTTGCCGTAATCCATGTGACCATAGACAGGTTTTCCATCGATCTCTTTTATTTTTTCGGTGAAAAATTCTGCGATATCTTCGTAGGCTGACCAGTTAACGGGTACACCAAGTTCGTATCCATAAGCTTCTTTAAATTTGGCTTTATATTCTGGATTTTTGAACCAGTCATAACGGAACCAGTACAGGTTGGCAAATTGCTGATCGGGAAGCTGATAGAGGTTTCCATCAGGACCGGTGGTAAAAGAAATACCCATGAAGTCGTCGAGATCCAGACCTGGGTTGGTTACAACTTTGCCTTCACCGCTCATCCAGTCGGTAAGATTGACAGCCTGCTTATAGCGGAAGTGGGTCCCGATGAGATCGGAATCGTTGATATATGCATCGTAGATGTTTTTGTTGGACTGCATCTGAGTCTGCAGTTTTTCAATAACATCACCCTCACCAATGAGGTCATGGGTCACATTAATACCGGTGATTTCGGTAAAAGCTTTCGCAAGCGTCTTGGATTCGTACTCATGGGTTGTAATAGTTTCCGAGACGACTTTAATATCCATGCCCTTGAATGGTTCGGCAGCCTTGATGAACCATTCCATCTCTTTCATCTGTGCTTCCTTAGAAAGAGTTGAAGGTTGAAATTCGTTTTCCACCCACGTCTTGGCTTCGTCGATCCCTGCCTGTGCTGCAGCGGGTCCTGCCAGCAGAGCGGCCATGGCTGTTGCTGTTACGAGCTTTTTGATCATCGATTTTTCTCCTCTATTGTTTTACGATTTTCCTGCTGCAGAAAAAGCAGCAGAATGAAAAAATTAAAAACAACTATTACACCCACTTGAATACACAGATTCCGTATATACAAGCGATCCCAAAGGCCCACCATAAGCTGAGACTTGCAAAAAGTGCAAGCCAGATAATATGGATATAAGCAGAACCTAAAAGGGTTACAAAAAGACGATCTCCCCTTGTGGTCTCAAAACGTAATACACCTATCCGTGGATTGCCACCCGGAGATTTACGTTCCCAGAGAGTCATGATTACGAGAATACAGAAAATTGTAATAAAAAATATTGCTGTCGGTTTGGTCCAGGCCATCCAGTTGAGATTCATAGCACTCTCCTCTATACTCGTCCGAGGGCGAAACCCTTGGCAATATGATTACGGACAAACCAGATGACAAGAGCCCCTGGTACGATGGTCAGAACGCCCGCGGCGGCCAGAACACCCCAGTCAAGCCCGGAGGCAGAGACAGTACGGGTCATGATGGCTGAAATTGGTTTTGCGTTGACTGCGGTGAGGGTTCTTGCCAAAAGCAGTTCAACCCATGAGAACATGAAGCAGAAAAATGCCGTGACGCCGATACCTGAGGCAATGTTCGGGATAAAGATCTTTATGAAAAACCTGGGCCATGAATAACCGTCAACAAAGGCGGTTTCATCGATCTCTTTGGGGATACCGGACATAAAGCCTTCAAGAATCCAGACCGCCAGAGGCAGGTTGAAAAGACAATGGGCGATGGCCACGGCAATATGGGTGTCAAAGAGGCCGATGGATGAATAAAGCTGAAAAAACGGCAGGGCAAAAACCGCAGGCGGTGCCATACGATTTGTCAGCAGCCAGAAAAACAGATGCTTGTCACCTACAAAGGAGTAACGCGAAAACGCATAGGCCGCTGGTAAGGCAAAGCACACTGAGATGACCACGTTGATGGACACGTAGATCATTGAGTTGATGTAGCCGGAATACCATGATGCGTCAGTGAAGATAACCATATAGTTGTCAAAGGTCAGGTCTCTTGGCCAGAGACTGAAGACAGAGAGGATTTCATCATTGGTTTTCAGGCTCATGTTTATGAGCCAGTAAATTGGTAGCAGCAGAAATATTATATAGATGGCAGGTATGGTCCATTTCCAGCGCATATCAGGCACCTCCGTTTGAGCTTTCTTCTCCGATATTGCTCATTACAGTGTAAAAAACGTAAGAGAGCAGGAGAATAACCAGAAAATAAAGAAGCGACATCGCTGCAGCAGGACCGAGGTCAAACTGTCCAATGGCCATCTTCACCAGATCAATAGACATAAAGGTTGTAGAGTTACCAGGACCACCACCGGTGATAACAAAAGGTTCGGTGTAGATCATGAAGCTGTCCATAAAGCGAAGCAGTACGGCAATAAGCAGGACCCGTTGCATCTTTGGCAGCTGGATGTAACGAAATACTGCAATTTTAGAAGCTCCATCAATTTTGGCGGCCTGATAATAGGCATCGGGAATTGAGCTGAGACCGGCATAGGAAAGAAGTACGACGAGGCTGGTCCAGTGCCACACATCCATTATTATAATTGTGATCCATGCTGCAACAGGATCCTGGGTGTAGTTATAGTCAAAGCCCATCGAGGCCAGACTATAACCGAGAAGGCCGATGTCTACCCGACCGAAAATCTGCCATATGGTGCCAACTACGTTCCATGGGATAAGCAGCGGCAGGGCCATGGTAATGAGGCATACAGGTACTCCCCAGCCTTTTTTGGGCATGGCAAGGGCTATGGCGATTCCTAAAGGGATTTCGATTGCAAGAATGATGGCTGAAAAGGAAATCTGGCGAAAAAATGCATCGTGAAACCTTTCTGAGTGGATGATATCTCTGAACCAATCCATGCCAACCCAGAAGAAGACGTTGTTGCCAAAGGTGTCCTGAAAGGCATAGTTGACGACGGTCATAAGCGGGATTATGGCACTGAAAGCTACCAGAAGAAAAACCGGCAGGACCATAAACCATGCTTTCTGATTTACCTGTTTTTGGATCATTTTGCTGCTCCTGATATGAGATGGTCGTTCACATAGATATGAGTGTGGCTGGTATCAAAATGGAGTGAGGCCTTATCACCCGCATTCGCTGATAGTTCATGCATGACAACGTTGAAGTCCTTGTTGTTAAGGGTGACCCGGACAATTTTATAGCGACCGATATCGTCGATTTTGGTGATGGTGACCGGAAAGCCGCCTGGGGTGTCGGGGCCGGTCAGATTAAGATGTTCCGGACGAATACCGACCTTCACTTTATCCGTGGATTTCTGATCCGGGTAGGTGTAGTCCAGTTCGATTTCAGCACCTTCAACCACAATCCTGTCGCCTTTTAATGCACAGGAGGCGATATTCATTCCTGGTGAACCGATGAAGTAGCCAACAAAGGTATGTTCGGGACGCTCAAACAAATCCTCTGGAGTGCCCACCTGGACAATTGCACCTTCATACATGACGATAACCTCGTCTGCAAAGGTGAGGGCTTCGGTCTGATCGTGGGTTACATAAATCATGGTGAAGCCAAACTGTTTGTGCAGGTATTTCAGCTGGGAGCGGAGTTCCCATTTCAGCTGGGGATCAATAACAGTTAAAGGCTCATCAAAGAGAATGGCGTTGACTGACTGACGGATCAGCCCACGGCCAAGAGAGATTTTCTGCTTGGCGTCCGCTGTGAGATGTTGTGCCTTGGTGTGAAGATTCTTGTCAAGGTCCAGCATTTTCGCAAGTTCAATAACCCGCGGTTCTATCTCTTCCTTGGTCCGGCCCCGGTTTTTTAACGGGAACGCCAGATTTTCAAAGACTGTCATTGTGTCGTAGATCACCGGAAACTGAAAAATCTGGGCGATGTTTCTCTGTTCTGTCGGCAGCTTTGTGACATTTTCATCGTTAAAACGGACGTCACCTTTTGTAGGAACAAGAAGTCCTGATATGATGTTAAGCAGGGTGGTCTTGCCGCAGCCAGATGGCCCGAGAAGGGCGTATGCACCCCCGTCCCGCCAGGTCAGGTTAAGCTTTTTCAGTGCATAGTCATCAGGATTGTCAGATGCTCCAGTATACGAATGTGCGATATCTTTTAGAGTAATATTGGCCATTACATTCTCCCTCTATACGCCGGTTGCAGTTTCCGGCGTTACAACCAGAGACTCATGTCTGTCAAATACATAAAATGTATCAGGATCAAGAAAAATTTCGATTGTTTCTTTAACATCAAAAGTATGGATGCCCGATGTCAGCAGAACCCAGCGAACGCCTGCCACATCGAGATGGACGTAGCTTTCAGAACCGGTGATCTCGGTGACGGCAACCTTGGCTTTTACACTGATGTCTGTATCTTTTGTTCGTGAAAGATAAAGATTATGCGGTCTGAAGGCGATGGTGTAATCGTCATCGGCAAGCTCAGGCAGTTTGCCGATGACAGGAATTTCAACGTGGCTCTTATAGAGCATGCGACCGTTAAGTTTTACAACCGGCAGGGTATTGAGGGGTGGATCAGAGAGTGTTTTTGCCGTAATGAGATTGTCAGGTCGGGTAAAAACATCAATGGTCCTGCCAAACTGGGTCACCTTGCCTTGATGGAGAGATGCGGTATTGCCGCCTAAAAGCAGTGCTTCTGAAGGTTCGGTGGTCGCATAGACAAAAATAGCTCCGGTTTCAGAAAAGATACGGGGAAGTTCTTCACGGAGTTCTTCTCTCAACTTATAGTCAAGATTAGCCAGCGGTTCGTCAAGGAGCACCAGGTCGGCACCTTTTACCAGGGCTCTTGCCAGTGCCGTTCGCTGTTGCTGGCCACCTGAGAGTTCCTGGGGACTGCGGCTGAGCATATTCTCAAGTTTCAATAAGGTGGCCACCTTTGCCACCCTTTCTTTTATCTCGGCTTCGCTCACTTTTGCGATACGCATCGGAGAAGCGATGTTCTCAAACACAGAGAGGTTTGGGTAGTTGATGAATTGCTGATACACCATGGCTGCTTTACGTTTTTGCACAGCAACACCGGTCACATCTTGACCACCAACATGTACGGTGCCAGAACTGGGTTGATCCAGACCGGCCATCAGGCGCATGAGTGTGGTTTTTCCTGATAGTGTAGGACCAAGAAGAATATTCAGGGTTCCCGGCTCAAAGGTCAGTGAAACGTCGGAAATATGGAACTCTTTTCCAACCTTTTTCGATACATTGCGTAACTCAAGCTGCATTACTTCTCCTCGTCAGTGGCGGTTGTGGTGTGTCTTTTGTCGCAACGGGTTATATTATTTTTTTGAAACCGGCTGAGGCTTTTTTCTATAAGTTGTTGGAGGCGTCTTGAAATAGAGAGTTGAGACGGTTGTGAGGTGCTCAGTCGTTTGGTTAAGTATGGGCTTATCTTCCTTGCAATGCCTGGGAGATAAGAGAAACAGGCTGATATCCTATTCAGCAAAAATGTACGGCTGCTGCGCTTCGGGGGGTGGGTGGTGTTTTCGGTACCGCAGAACCTATAGCGCACAGACACATCCGAACGTACAGCATTTAAGCCAATGCTGCAGTCGTATATCTTCCAATCAGCTACTGCTCGGTGGTAAACAGGTGTCATCATCATTGGCACTCTGTTGAATTTGATTAAATGTGCAAGTCAAAAGTTTCAGCTTAAGCTCTAACCGCTTTCAAACGCAAGTCTATGTGATAATTAACCGAAATAAAATAGCGAGGCAAGTGAAAATCCCTGTATTTCTCACAATCTTGTGTTGATTGTAACTCAATTACAGTGCAGTTTAGAGCGGTCAAGGCTGGGCGATGACGATACCAATGTTATGTATTTTACAGATATCCTGAAGTTTTCCAGGTAACCCTTTATCTGTGACCAGGGTTGTGATTTGGGAGATATGTCCAATGCGTATGGGAGCACTCCGTTCAAATTTCATGGCGTCGGCGACGAGTATGACGTGTCTGGCGTTTTTGATTATTGCCTGGGCAACCCGGACTTCACGGAAATCATAATCCAGAAGGGCGCCGTCCTCATCGATTGCAGAGACGCCGATCACCGCGTAGTCAACTTTGAACTGATTGATAAAATCAACAGCTGCAACCCCAACAATGCCCCCATCGGACCTTCGAACCTGCCCCCCTGCTATGATAAGCTCAATGTTGGGGAAATGTTTCATTATTTCAATAGTATTGATATTGTTTGTGATGACAAGAAGGCCCCTGTGATTGTTGAGAGAGTGGGCCACCTGCTCGGTGGTGGTACCGATATTGAGGAGAAGGGAGCTGTTGTCCGGGATCAATGCTGCAGCACTGATGGCAATGGCTTTTTTGGCAGCGGGCGCCAGCATGCGTCGCGCTTCGTAACTGACGTTTTCGATGCCCGAACCTACGATGGCACCACCATGAACCCTTTGCAGGAGTTGTTTGTCACAGAGCTCGTTGAGGTCTTTTCGTATTGTCTGCGGGGAGACGGTGAACCGGCTGGAGAGTTCTTCAACTTCGACTCTGCCGCTTTCTCTGGCACGTTCCAGGATCTTGCTTTGCCTCTCTGACAGAATCTCCATACAGACTACCCTCTTGTTGTGGTGTTTGACCGAAGTGAGCGAATTTCGCTTATTATTCAATGAAGGTTCAATAATGTCAATTTGTATTTCATATGAAACCTGTTGCTCTGATTTCTAACTATTTATGGAATGTGATCCATGTGCTAAAAAGGATTGCCGGTGTGAGCGCAGGGAGATGGCGCTTGTAATATAAATGAAGCTCGGTATACTCTTGCGTGGTTTTTCCTGCAATCCGGGATACTTTTACATAATTTTTAGAACACTCATAAAAGAAGAGGCAGAATGAATCGTTTACAGGCCAATGCACTGCTGACCCTTGCCGCCATGATCTGGGGATCGAGCTTTGTGGTCCAACAGATTGGCACAGGTGAACTGGGGACGCTTACCTTTACAGGTGCCCGGTTTTTACTGGGAGGTCTGGTCGTGCTGCCTTTTGCTCTTCGTCAGTTTTCCCGGGTGAATGGGAGTGAACGTGCTTTTGAACCCCTGGATTGGGCTGGAATGTTACTGACGGGTTGTGTCCTTTTTACTGCAGCGGCCCTCCAGCAGCACGGTATTCTGAGAACAACTGTTATAAACTCTGGCTTTCTCACAGCTCTTTATGTACCACTGGTCCCCGTCATTGGTCTGATCCTTTTGAAAAGAAAGGTCCACTTCTCCATCTGGCCTGCATCAATACTCTGTTTTCTCGGGACCTTTATCCTAAGTGGAGCAAAGGAGGTCGAGCTCGCAGTTGGTGATTTGTGGGTTATCTCAAGTACGATTTTCTGGTCAAGTCATGTCATTCTGGTGGGGATTTTGGCCTCCAGGACCCGGGCGCCTTTAGTCGTTGCCTGTATACAGTTTCTGGTCTGTGGTGTTGTCGGTCTTGGTGTAGGTTTTTTGGCGGAATCACCGACGCTGAGTGAAATTTGGGGGGCTGGCCCTGGGATTTGCTACATTGGCTTTTTTTCTGTTGGTATGGCGTTCACCTTTCAGGTTGTCGGGCAGCGCTATACCCCGGCAGCCGATGCGGCAATCATTCTCAGCTCAGAAACAGTATTTGCGGCGATGGGGGGCATGATCTTTCTTGGAGAGCGTCTAAGCCTCTTTCAGCTTTCCGGTGCTTTGATGATTCTTGCAGCAATTTCGCTGGTTGAATTGTTGCCGATGTCAGCCCTTGGTAAGGCCAGATCACTCGAATAGTGATGGCTGTGTTCCTGGAAAAGCGATAACAGCTTCAAGGTATTGTAGAATATTGAGCCTGGAAGAGCCGGGCTCACTATCGGTCCAACTCTTTTCGTACAGCACAGGCCAGCGCTTCGATTGAATAGGGCTTTTGCACATAGCCGCCAGCACCAAGTTGCTGCATCCGTTTGACCCTGTCGGATTCTGAGTAACCGCTTGAGATAATAGCTCTTTGATTGGGATATTTTTCCAGGATGTGTTCGTACGTCTCAAGACCATCCATTCCATTTGGCATGATCATGTCAAGAATAACCAGATCCACAGGTGACTGATTAAGCATTTCAAGGGCTTCATTGCCACTGCCTGCCGTCATGGTGCTGTAGCCGAGCTGGCTCAGGATGCTGCCTGCGATGGTGAGTTGTTCCTCCATATCGTCAACAATCAGTATCGTTTCTCCTTTGGTGCTTGGCTCAAGAGAGTCCTGATTGACCTTTACTATCAACGGTTGGTCGGTTATGGGCAGGTATACGGTAAATTCCGCCCCTTCTCCAATTTTGCTGGAGATGTCGATGTACCCCTTATGGTCTTTGATGGTGGCCCAGATTATAGTCATCCCAAGTCCGGTGCCTTTTCTCTCGCTGGGTTTTTTCGTGTAGAATGGTTCGAAAATCCTGGTCAGATCCTGGTCAGATATTCCCATGCCGCTGTCTTTTATTGTAATACATCCATACTTTCCAGGGGGAATTTCTTCGTAGCCATTCAGACTCTCCTGAATATTTTTCAATGAGGTGGAGATGAAGATCTCCCCACCCGATGGCATGGCTTCCATTGCATTATTAATAAGGTTCATGATCGCCTTTGAAAGATGTACCGAAGAACCACTAACAATAATTTCCAAAGGACAATATTCAGTTCGAATCGTGGTGAGTGAATGCTTTTTCTGTGTCTGCCTGTGTTCCGCAGAGTCGAGATAGTCGGCAAGAAGTGTATTGAGATCAATAATATCCTGATGTTTGATGTTGCGTCTTGCAAGTGTGAGAAGATCCTGAACGATAACTGCGGCCTTTTCCCCCGATTTCTTGATAATAGAAATTTTTTTATGGAGAGGATCGTCTTTGGGAATATCTGCGAGGATTATATCCGGGTAGGTAACGAGTCCACTCAATATATTGTTGAGATCATGAGCAATGCCTGCTGCAAGGTTGCCAAGTGCTTCCATTTTTTTAGCCTGGAGCAATTGACTCTCAATATGCTTTCTTTTGGTTATATCCTTTACAATCCCCTGGGTTCCGATAAATTTATCGGGACCGCTATGACTGGTATCGTAGAGTCCTGCCGCCGAAACACTGAAGTAGCGTGTCTGGGTAGTTTGGTCTTGATCCTCCAGAGTAAATTGGAGTCGAATTTCGAAGTCCTGGGTGGCGCGTGAACCTGTTCTCCGCTCATTGAGTCGAAACTTTGCTTTATCGAGGTCTTGGGGAACAACGAGGTCAAAAATTGATTTTCCGAGGAGCTGGTGGCTGTGTGAATTATATTTACTGACGGCTGAACTGATAAATATGATTTTTCCGTTTTGATCCAGACGAAAAATGATATCGGGGATGGTGTTGAGGATTGATTGCAGGGTTTTCTGACTGTAATCGAGAAGTTGTAAGGCATTTCCTGCTTCTAAGGCCGAGTGCTTCTGGTTGTATCTGTATTTCAGGGTAATCAGAAAAAAGAAACTGAGAAGCAGGCTGGATGCAGGGAAAATAGGAGAGAGGAGGAGCCCGAAGGTTTTATATGTGAAAATAGATGCGGCCCCAAGAAGTCCAAGGGTGGAGAACAGGATGGTACAGATCCATGGAGTTGAAAATCCAGCAATCCCGGCACTCAGCAGTGAGGTGAGAAAGATACCAAACGGCAGTTCCGCAAGCCAGAACAGATCGCCTCGGATTCTCTGTTTTTTAGCAGCCAGGGACTTATAGGCAAGCTTATGGATGTCAGACATGGAGATAGTTTTACCGTTGGGGAGCCTATAGTATTGGGAGAGTCCAGTGGCTGTGAGACCTACAAAAACAACTTTATCCTTGAGACGCTGGAGGGTCGAGGCCCCATCGAGTAACTCTTTTGCAGAGATGCTATCATCAGGGGACGTGGAAAAATTACCGAGCAGGTAGTTTCCTTCTCTGTCGATCGGGATGGTGCCGTTAAGGATATAGCGCGTGCCAAGCAGGCCATTTTGCAGAGTTGTTTCCGTTAGTTTTTTGGTTTTCAGGAAAATCTGCAGGGCAAATGAAGGTAAAACTTTGTCGTTATATTCAAGGTAGAGTGGTAAGCGTCGGAAAATTCCATCGCGATCCGGTGTGCCGTTAAAAAATCCCGTAGCATTCCCGCTTTTTGACAGGGTTCCATTATTACAGAGAATTCCGTTTGCGTTGTGAAGAGTGAGGGCGTCTGTACTGGCGCTGATTGCTGCGCTGTCATTAAAGATTGGCGGCGTCAAGCAGCCCTGCTGTTGGTTCGCTGTTTTTTGAAAAAGCAGCTCGTAGCCCAGTATATAGGGACCATTTTTTAAGGTTTCAGCCAGAAAGGCATCATGGTCCAGAAAAGTTGCGGGGATGTTTGAGGTATCAAGGGTGTATCCGAAATCCTGTTGCAGTGACTTTTGCCAGTGAACGGGAGAAGTCCTGTCCGGTTCGGGAAAAAGAATATTGACGGCGACAGCTTTAGCGCCTGAAGATGTAATGTTATCCAAAAGTCTGGCAAGACGATAACGTGGCCATGGCCACTGTCCATAGAGCTGGAGAGTGGCATCATCGATTTCGACAGTTATAGTTTCTTGTCGGTCAGGTTCCTGGGTGCTGGCGTTGAGGAGGAAGTCCATTGTTTTAAGATCAAGAAAATATCCCAGCGGTGTGAACATATAGATAGCTGCAGCGACACACGAAAGCAGCAGGCTGGTATAAAAAAGGGTCTTTACCAGTGGCCTCCCTGTTGGCTCGGCAATGGAAGGTGGGATGAGTGATTTTGGTCTGTATAACATCTTGTCAGTTTTTTATTTTCGATGAAAGATAGTGTTTGGCGTAGCCACTATCTTACGACCACCTCAACCCTTCGGTTTTTGGGTTCATGTACATTGTCAGCTGTTTTGATAAGTGGATTGTTTTCTCCATGGGAGGTAATTTTGACAAATTTGTCCTGTATTCCCTCCTGAATAAGAATCTGAAGGACCGCGTTGGCTCTTTGCTTGGAGAGGCGCATGTTATAGGAAGGGTCTCCTGCAGTATCGGTGTGACCAATTATGCCGATATCCTGAGATTGCCTCTGACTGGCGGCGGCAAGAATATCAGGAATAACCTGTTGGGATTGGGCGGTAAGACGGTCTGAATCTTTTTCAAAATAGAGGTTGAAATGTTTCGGAGGCTCCGGAAGGCTACTCAGGGCTTCGGAAAAGTTCCTTGCTATCTCAGCTTCAGAAAGCACCTTGGGGGCGGTGGGTGCAGACTGTCTGCCTTTGATAACTGTTGCCTCCTGGGCTTTGGTGATATCGATGGAGGCAACGTCAGAGGTTACTGTTACCTTGCCGACCTTGCCTCCGGGGTCAGGAAGCAGGACAACCGTTGTTTGTTTGGCGCAGCCGTTTAAGCAGCAACTACAGAGGAATAACACAAAAAACAGAACTGGGGTAAGCGATCGAGCTGATGTCATTAGTCCGTTCCTATGGAATTGTTGAGAAGGTGTTCTACTGTCGTAAATATGTACTGTCTCACACCTTGGTCATAAAATATATTACCGTGTTCAAGGATCATGATTGGCGTTTCTGCCCGGGTGTTGCGGGTTAATCAATTTTAACAAGAAATTTTGTACCGCGGACACCAAGGGTTGCATCCGGTGTTTCAAGCCTGACCTGATCAGGGGCCAATTTTGCGATCTGTCCTGAGATAAAGGAAAACGTTCCCCTGAATAATTTTGTTATAAACGCCAGCTTGCCTGCAGCTGGGTCAAAGAGGAACTGTTCGATGCACAGCTCGCTGTTGGAACCAAGCGAGACGACAGTGTCATCTTCAAAAATCAGGCCGACATTACTGTTTGGGCCGGTTCGAATAAGGTCTCCCTGGCTTATTTTCATATGAGGAACGGCTTTGATGCTTGTCTCTGTGCTTGCAAGATAGACCTCACCTGAAACTGATTTGATAATGCCAATGGAGTCCATGGCACCCGCAGTGGCTGAAAAAGTGAGAAGTAACAGAGCCAGCATAAACAATGAAAGGTAAGCAGCCCGCATAATCAAGTCCTCCATTTGAAGTTGTGAATTGGGTTTACTCTCTTATGCTATCATGCTTTTGCATGTGGAATGAAGATAATAATGCAAATGAAGAACATGATCCATGCAATGGCTAACATATACCCTGAGTTCCCGGAATTGTGTAACGATGAAAATACAGTAACCCTATAATAATGTGTTAAATAATACGATTTTCCTTGCATAAAACATCGTTACAATATATATTATTGTAACGAGAAAAAGGAGGATTGTATATGGCAGCCATTGTATATCAAAAGAACAAGAAGACTGGAGTTACCTATGCATACGAATCGATTTCATTCTGGGATAAGGAGAAGCAACATTCCCGGGCAAAACGTAAATGCATCGGGCGGGTAGATCCGGAAACACAGAAGATTGTGCCGACACGAAAAAGAAAGGCACCTGAAGTAGCAGCAAAAGCCAAACCGGGACCAGTACCAATTACCCGGCAGGCTCGCAGCTTCTATGGGGCTACCTATCTTTTCGATCAACTTGGAGAGGAAGTCGGGGTGACAGAGGATCTGAAGAGCTGCTTTCCCG
>NZ_SWCN01000030.1 GCF_005116575.1 Desulforhopalus sp. IMCC35007
ATCCTCCTTTTTCTCGTTACAATAATATATATTGTAACGATGTTTTATGCAAGGAAAATCGTATTATTTAACACATTATTATAGGGTTACTGTATTTTCATCGTTACACAATTCCGGGAACTCAGGTTTCAAGGTACGCTGTAAATTTTTACGATTACGATCCATGCTTTTTCCTGACCTTTCGATGGCTGTTGTCTGTTGTCACTGGCCAGACAATAGGTTGTCGTCCCCTCCACCACATCCTGACTGCAAAAATCACTTGACGAAACGATTGTTTAGGTGCAAATCTTTTGATAGGTTTTGAGAGTATAAAAAGATGCTGCATAAGGCCTAGCTGAGCTGAAGTTTCTGCGATGATGGAGTGAAATACTTCTGGAAACTTTTCCGGTACAGCTGGTCATTGTCTGTTTACCTCTGTCTTGATGTTTTGCGAGTTGGTCGTGTTCAACGCTTGTGCTGTCGTGTTGAGCAATTTCGGATTGAAGTGAGGCAATCGTTCGTTGGTTCGTGAGCACCGGACGTCATTAAAAACCGATCGGTGCAACAAAAAAACAAGGAGGGATCGGAGATGGCAAAAGCAGATACAAACATTGTTGTAGACCATGGCAAAAGTCAGTGGTCAGATCTTTGGACCAAGGAGGATTACCTGGCTATCTGGCTTGGATTCCTTGTTATTGCTGTTTGTCTCGTGGCCTATTTAGGATTTGCACCAAAGGCGGATTTTGCCCAGAAAATTAATGCGGCAAAACAGATTCAGGCGTCGGAGACGGAAAGAGCACCTTTCAAGACAATTGCCTGGTATAAGGCTGATCAGGCGAAGGAATTGAAGGCTTCGGGTGTTACCGCCTTTGGTAAATTCATGTCCCACTGGACCAAGCACCCCGGTAATTGGAGTACCAATCCGGTCGATGCTTTTGTCCAGTCAGAATCCCGGGCAAAGGCCATGAACGATAAGGCAATGCCTGCCTATGAGGAGGCCAAGGCCAAGGCATCGGCAGCCCTTGTTGTTGCCACCCAGGCCGAAGATGCAGCAGCGGGCAGCTCCTTTCAGGACCAGGCTCTTAATGATGAGGCGATAGCAAAAATATCTGATTGGCGGGCGGCTGAAAAAAAAGTTGCCTCGGCAAAGAAAAAGGTAGGCAATAAAGCGTACAATTATATTCCAACTCTGATTGTGCTGTGCTTTTTTATGATCGTCTTTTTCGGTTGCGGCGTTTTTATGATGGGGGAGAGTTTTACAGGGTTTGCCAAGGGGTTTGTGGTCGTTTTTCTGGTTTCAGTCCTCGCCTACCTGCTTGGTGGACAGGCGATATCCAAACAGTATGGTTTTGGTGCCGAGGCCTGGGGTGTTCTGCTGGGTATGATTATTGCCAATTCAATCGGTACTCCGAAGTTTGCCCTTCCCGCCTGTAAGGTTGAATTCTTCATTAAAACAGGTCTTGTCCTGCTTGGAGCGGAAGTACTGTTCAGCAAAATTATGTCGATTGGTATTCCCGGTATCTTTGTTGCCTGGGTTGTTACTCCGGTCGTTCTCATTACGACCTATATCCTGGGGCAGAAGGTTATAAAGATGCCTTCCAAGACACTCAACATAGTAATCTCTGCTGATATGTCTGTTTGTGGTACATCCGCTGCAATTGCAACTGCTGCAGCGTGCCGGGCAAAAAAGGAAGAGCTGACCCTCTCTATTGGTTTATCACTGGTTTTCACCGCAATCATGATGATTGCCATGCCAGCCTTTATTAAAGCCGTTGGTATGCCCGAAATTCTTGGCGGCGCCTGGATGGGCGGCACCATTGACGCCACAGGGGCCGTTGCTGCAGCGGGTGCTTTTCTTGGGGATAAAGCTCTTTATGTCGCGGCAACCATAAAAATGATTCAGAACGTCATGATTGGTGTAACCGCCTTCTGTGTAGCCTTGTACTGGTGTATGAAAGTGGAACAGGACGGCACAGAGAAAAGAACCGTGGGCGTTGGTGAAATCTGGCACCGTTTTCCAAAATTCGTTATTGGCTTTCTTGCGGCATCTATTCTGTTTTCATTTCTTGACAGTAGTATGGGGCAGGACATGAGCAGTGCCCTGATTGATCAGGGTGCGGTTCGTGGTGGTACACGGCTGTTGCGCGGCTGGTTTTTTGCCTTGTCGTTTGCTGCAATCGGTCTTTCCACCAACTTCCGGGAGCTCGCTCAATACTTCAAAGGCGGTAAGCCGCTGATCCTCTATGTCTGTGGTCAGTCCCTCAATCTGGCACTCACCCTGACTATGGCCTATATCATGTTTTACCTGGTGTTCCCTGAGATCACCGCGAAAATATAATTCTACAAGGAGCCGACCCGGGGATGGTTTTTCTCCCCGGGAGGTGAGTGAAATTATGGAAGCGCTCGTCGAAAAAAGTCTATTGTACCGATTAAGTGGTTTTACTGTTCTCCTTGGTGGTGCCTTGCTGTTTGTCTACGCTTTTCTACCTTTTCTCACCAACTCATTTCCCATCCTGAGTCAGATGTCTTCATATCTTGATGACAACGGAATTGATCCCAGTCGTTACTATTATACAGATGTGGAACAGGTAAAAGAGGCTGAGCTGTATCTTGAGACAGTTCTTAATGCCAAAGATACAAGGTCATATCGTCCGTCACCCTGAGTGGAAATGAAAGTGGGACTTTGCCTGCGATATAATCAGGCGGAATTACAACTTTGACAAGTGGTAGAGTGACTATGAGCAACCTCTCCATGGATGAGAAAAAAAGACAGATTGTCGACAACGAAGAAATAATGGCCAGGCAGCTTGCCCGAACGGTAATTGAAAAACCAGTTCCCTCTGTCTGGATGATACTGATCCCTGTGTTTTTTGTGTATTACGCGTATAAGATCAAACAATACTCCAATGGACTGCAAGAATTCACAGACAATTATCTCGTCTCCAGGCGTCGTGCTCTGGATACAGCTTTTGACGCTCTACAAAACAGAAAATCGCCGGATCTCGATCAGCTGGTGGCGTTGGCCGATACTCTCCCAGCAACGGCAATACCCTTATACCGTGATTGGATGTCTCTTTTGGTTGACCACTACTGTTCATTGTTACAGGCCTCTGGAAAAAGCCATGCAGAACGTTTACGAGCCTATTACCAGAATAAATCGAGTTATTTATTGTTTTGCAATCAGTTGAATAAAAAAGAAAAAGCCTTCAATGTTGCCTTAATGCCGACAATAGAGGGAGATATGCAGGACATTACCTATATTCTGGAAAAGATGGAGCAGGGTGTCGTAAATCTTCGCCGCAGGGAAGTGGATGAGGTTTTTTCTTGAATAACGGCCTGGCCTGCATTTTCTGGTGGGGTGTCCCTGGCAGATAACGACGCTTCATCTGCAATAGATGATGTTGTGAATGCCTGGGCGAATATCGCAGTATCAAGAAAAGCATAGCAGTGTGCAACGGATGCAGCCGGAGTGAATTATATATATCAGTTTTTCTCTTTCTTGACGACGATTTCATCGACGGTAATGTCCAGATCCTCAATGATGATACCCGTATAACGCTGGATTGTGTCACAGATATACCTGCTCAGTTTGTCGAGTCCGCCGGTCAGGGTTTTACCATAGCTCACAATAATACGCAGAGAGATAGAGTATCCAGATCGTAAAACCTTAATCCTGATCTTTTTCACCTGAATTTCATCGTCGTATTCATCAATACAGTGCAGGATCATCTGGGTAAGGGCTGCCTCGGTGATGGTAACCCTGCCACCGGATGTGACCTCCTGATGAAAATCCGGCTGGACGATGGATTTTTCAAAAAACTTGGATTTTTTTTCGCCGTCTTTGCGTTTATCACCGCTAAAAAAAATACGGATCGAATCAGAGAGGATCTGCGCGTAGTCCCTTTTTACTTCAATGGCGGGAACAGGGATAACATGTTTGCCTTCTTCAAAACGGGATTTAATGGCAGCCTCGATATCCTCCTTGCTGGCGATTTCTTCAATTTGGATAATCTGGCTGATAGGTGGCAAATCCAATTGGCTGGCCAGTTTTTCAACCATTTTACTGGATGTCCCCAGCAGAAGGATCTTTTTTACTTTTCGCTCACGCAAAACTTTGGTGACTTTTTCCAGCTGTTTCGGGTCAAGAAAGAGCGCAGTTTTAATAGCGCTTACATAGAGTTTTTCCTGTTTTGCGGACCTTCCCGCTAGAATGGTATCGCCGAAAATAAGCAGGCCGTCGTCAATAATGTATGGGATACCGAGCTTTTCCGCGAGAAGTTTGGCTCGGAAACTTTTTCCTGTACCGCTTTTCCCGACAAGGGCGTAGACGGTAATACCCTTTAGCCTCCCTTTGACTCTACCCAGAAAATTGTAAATTTCTTTTCCTGTCAGGTAAACCCATTGATTCTCGTTACTGTTTTTTGTCGCCGTCATTATTGCTCGTACTAAAAAATTATAACCAACTGTAAATAATCAGAGAAATATTTACTCGAAGAGGAGCTTTTCTTGTCAGAAAACCATATTTTTATACTATTTTTCAAGATGAAAGTAATCTCAGCCACTTCTTAACCTACCTGTAATTTCGACTATGTTCCAGTGAAATTATGAGTCTTGCCAAAAGGTCTGGCTATGAACCTGTATATTGCTCAATTAAAAGGTTTCAGGTGGGCGGCTGAACATAGTTTGGTCTCATTGCTTGTACGTTTGAAGCGATGACTCGGCTGCGAGAAAATTATGGGAACAGACCGATCCATATAAAAATGTGTACAAAAAACATTTGAAATTGCATCTGTAGTATACAGATTTGCTGTTTGTCGCATTACCACCCGAGAATTGCCCTGGCGGATTACAATAATGCTGGATAAACCCGATACACCTGTTTATGCTGTGAGTGCAAAGAGATGGTGTGATTGGGCATGAGGCCCTGCGAATGCGCGATTATCCGTTGTGCAGGGTCTACGTATGACCTTTATCAATGGATGTAACTCACTCACAGGAATACCTAAAGAGACAGGATTTGTCTTTCCAGGCATAATTTACAAGAGAAAAGGAGTTGGAGTAATGACGGGTGGTATCTTCGCTGTTCTTGATGATATAGCAGTGTTGCTCGATGATGTAGCAGTAATGAGCAAAGTGGCCGCAAAAAAAACAGCAGGTATATTAGGCGATGACCTGGCGGTCAATGCAGAAAAGGCGACAGGTTTTCAGGCATCGAGGGAATTACCTGTGCTCTGGGCTATCACCAAAGGTTCTTTTGTCAATAAACTCATAATCTTGCCCCTGGCCTTTTTATTGAGTGCTTATGCCTCGTGGCTGGTTATCCCTATCCTGCTTCTTGGTGGGGCATATCTGAGCTATGAGGGGGTGGAAAAGATCTACCACATGGCATCACATAAATCTCATGGTAAACCTGCGGTAAAAAAGGTGCATAGTCAGGCAGAACTGCTGAAAATAGAGGCGACAAAAATAAAATCTGCAATACGAACGGATTTTATTCTCTCCATTGAAATTGTGATGATCGCCTTGGGTACGGTAATGACTCAGAAGTTTATGGTGCAGGTTGTTGTTGTGAGTTTTATTGCGGTTTTGGCCACGATTGGAGTCTACGGCGTCGTGGCATTGCTTGTTCGTATGGATGATATGGGATTGTATATGACCAGGCGTGCGGGGCAAGGTGTAGGGGTCTGGGCGAAGATGCTCGACGGGGCAGGGCGACTGCTGATTGCATCACTTCCCTGGGTTATTCGTATCTTAGGGGTTATTGGTACCATTGCCATGTTGATGGTTGGAGGCGGTATGTTTACCCATAATATTGAGGTCGTCCACCACGCACTTTCGTTTCTGCCATCTTTGCTTGCCACTCTGCTCTGTGGTTTGGTCGTAGGCAGTGTGCTTGTTGGGTCACAGCTCATTTTTCAGCGATTCCGTCATAAGGAGTAAAGTGTATGATCTCTCTTGAAGAGGCGCACCGCCTTATTGGTTCCTTACCGGCCCTGACGCCTGTTGCTACACCACTGGCAATGGCGCTTGGGCATGTCTGTTCCGAGGATGTTTACGCCGTATCGAACTGCCCCAGTGTGGCTTCCTCGCTCAAGGATGGTTTTGCGGTGTTTGCCAGTGACATTGATCATGCTTCACCATCAGCGCCGGTTGTCCTGTCTGTTATTGGTTCACTGGTTGCAGGCGATGAGAGCGGGCCCGTTGAAGTGACTTCCGGAAAGGCGGTACGAATCATGACCGGTGCTCCGATTCCGCCTGGCGCGACTTCAGTTGTCGCGGCTGAGTTTACAAGAGAAGGTCAGAATGATGTGGCAGTTACAGCAGATGCAGGCGTTGGTAGAAACATCCTTTCCAAGGGAAGTGACATAACAAAAGGACAACGTATCCTTAAAAAAGGAACCATCATAAGTCCTGGCCATCTCGGTTTGCTGGCCTCTGCTGGTGTTGGGGAGCTTCTGTGCCACCCCTTTCCAAGAGTGGCTATCGCAGCGACAGGGAGTGAACTGGTCTGGCCGGGTGATGTTATCGGTCCCGGCAAAGTTGCTGCAAGCAATATGGTGACAGCTGGCGCTGAGCTTCTACGGCTTGGAATAGACGCCTCATCCTGTATTCTTCGTGATAACCTTGATCGGTTAGAAGAGCGGTTTGGAGAGCTGGTTAAAGAGGCTGATCTTCTTATCACCTGTGGAGGAGTTCTTGATGGCGATAAGGACCTTACCATGAAGGCAATGGAGAGGCTTGGTATGGAAAAGATTTTTCACAGGGTCCGGATAGGTCCAGGTAAAGGTGCCTGTCTGGGACGCCTTGGTAATACCATCGTCTTTAATCTTCCAGGCGGTCCGCCATCCAATCACGTTGCTCTGGTACTTCTGGCCCTTCCGGGCTGTCGCCGTCTTATGGGTATCGAGAACTGTTTTCCGCAAAAGCGGAAGGTTGCTGTGGGGAAAAGTTTGAAAGGCCAGAAAAATTGGACACAGTTGACGTATTGCAGGGTGCGCTATGAGGGCGACCAGCTGATCGCCTCCCTGTTGCCTGAGTCCGGTCGTCTTGAACGTATTGGTGAAGCCAACGCTCTTGCGGAACTACCTGAGGGTTGCGAGATGATTGAAGCCGGAAGCTACGCCAGTACCTGGATTCTTGCCCCGGAGCAGGTGCTGTAAAAATTGAGATAGGTCTTTTGACTATACGGAAGCATAGGAGTTGTAATCCATCGAATCATTATTATTTTATGTGTATATGCCTAAAACAAAAGGTGGAACCCACAGTGCACCATGTAGGTGTGCTGAAATTAAAGATATGAGGATAGCGATGGTACAAAAAGATGGAACGGGGTGTAATAGACCTGATTGTGGGAATACCCAGGTGGAACAGCAGAAAAATGGAGCGAATACTTCTCCAACTCGTCCAGGCCGAGGGTTAGGTCAGGGTGGAGGTGTCGGTCGACGTGATGGTAGTGGCGGCGGCAAGGGACGAGGTGGTGGAGGTTGTGGCGGTCGGCGTAATTCAAAATAACATATACTTGAATAAGTCACCCCTTTGGAGCAGGATGTCAGCTTCCTCAGGGGTGAGTGAAAATTGCGATAGCCTTACGTTACACTATCTCCAGATCCATTCCGTTTTCAGATCCAGTTTTTTCTCTTCTTCGTAAAAAGCAACTTCGTTTCCATCAAATTCGCCAAACGGTACGTACCACAGAACAACAGAGACGGTAAGCTCGTCGGCGGTTAACTCTCTTCTTGTTTCCTTGCCACTTTTAGCGTCTTCAAAGGGGTACGTAATTTCAAAAGTTTCATGAACACGACCCAGTGGAGGAATACTCGTTTCTCTTAACAGGCCACTCTTTTCGTAGGGGCCTCGACCCATTTCTTTGCCCCGCCCAAAACGTCCAGGGTATGGCATGTAGATTTTTTGTTCTTTGTAGATCTCTTTGTCGTCGTTTGTTTTCGCGGTCACTTCCAGGACCAGCCGGTTTGGGGTAGGTCAGCCGTCCGGGATGCCGTGTCCCGTTTTGTTGTAGATTTCGACGTCAATAATGCCAATTGGTAAAACGCCATCTGCCTTGTCTTTTCTCCAGAATATTGATCTGCCGTGCACCGTAACATCGACGGCCATTTCAGCCATGGTTTCATCCCGGTAGGATTGCATATTATGGCCAAGTTCAGACTTGTGCATATGGCATTCCTGACAAGATTCGTTGCCACCGTGGGCCACGTAGGCAAAAAGATAACTGCCGTAGGCGGTTGCGCACTGCGAGGGGTGGTCGAGTTCAAAGCTTGGCCCCTGGCCATGGCATTGACCACAAAAAATGGATTCACCAAGTGCGGGTGCAACGGCCATTTTATTTATTTCTTCATCTTCATGGTCGCCAACCTGTGAACCATAGACTGTGTCAGGCTGGGGATAACCGTCTGCGTATTTATGGATAATGGCCATTTTGTTGTGACAGACCATACAGCCAATATTCAGGCTGGCAATGGTTGCCTGTAGTTTGTCAACCTTGTCGTGATCGCCATCTTTGTAGGCTTTCTGCCAGCCGCGTATTGTGGCAACAATTTCCCGGGCAACATCATCGGTTGCTTCGTCGAGTTGTGGAAGATGGCACTTCATGCACATCATAAGACTCTCGACCGTAATGTCGGAATCTTTTTTGACACCCGAATAGGGAAACAGTTTTAAGCCTTTTTCTATGGCTGTAATGATAGTCGGGGCGGTTCGTGGAGTGCCAAGGATGGATTTGGCATGAAGCGATTCAGACCATTCATCGTGGGCGTCTTCGTGACATTCCATGCAGCGGCTGGAGTCATAACGGGCTGCCAGTTCTGCAATGGTTTTCGCCTTTGGCAACGGTTCAGGCTTGGGGCCTCCCTCACCTGAGGCGTTGTAGGAGAGTAGCGTGCCGACGGCAATACACGCTAAAGCAATTGTTAAAGTTTTTTTCATGTTTCCTCCTGCTTGTTGGGGTTAAATAAATACGGTGTAAATTCCTCTGCGAGCATTACACCAAATGTGAATTTTCCAACTTCCGCTTAAAGAAAAAGAAATATAATTTAAAAACAAGAGCTTGTATTGTGGCTGATGCAAATTCCCCTTTATAAAAGGTTGTTCATGTCTGGATAAAAAGGTGTACCTTTATTGATATTGTATTGGTCAGGCAAAGTCAAATATTATCCCGATGGGAGGTACCCATAATTGATAAGATTTTGTTGTGTCTGAACTTTTTATCCAATGCGTTAACGTCACCCTATCCGCCAGGATAGTTTCTCACCAGAGGTATAAGAAAAGGGTTTTCATGGAAAAAAGTGTAAACAGCTTATAGCCGCGATACCGGCTTTCTTCCGATGTGTTGTGTCAGGCAAAACTGCTGAAAGAGTGTAAAAGGTGATGGGGTTTTTGGTAAGATCGTCAATAAAAAAGGCAGCACTCAGAGTTGAGTGCTGCCTGAAAGATCGAAAGAGCTATCTTTAATGTTGTTTGTTTCTGATAATTCCAGCAAGTCCGGCCAGACCTGCACCAAATAATAGTAGGGTTGCAGGTTCAGGGGCTTGTGGCGATTTTGAGTTCGTGACCTTCGAACCCTGAGTTAGCAGAAGCGGTGAACCATTGCTATTGTTCTTGGTACTATCTGTTTGATATATGAGTGCAAGCTCTGCGCCAAGAGAACCGCTATTGTTATTTGCAATAGAGTTAACCTGTACAGATGCTGTAAGAGCTAAGCTGATCACCAGTGTGGCTAATGCCGTGGTTGCGTATTTGTTCATAACTCCTCTCCCCAGAAGCATTATTGTTTGTGTCAGTATTAATCAAGCAAGATGCGTACCAGTGAGAGATGATATCAGAAATAGCTGTAATTGTAGTACGTAAGGCATTGTCGTTCTCCTCTTGTCGATAATTATTCATGAGAAGAGGAAAGATTTTCCGTCTATGCGGAAAGATAATTGGTTGGCTGGGGCGAGGTGGATGAGGTTGGAGGCCACGTTTTTAAAAGTGTTTGATGTTGTATAATGACCAAATTACAGTGTGATAGGTGCATTTTCTTTTTTTTGTGGCGCAAAGCTGGGTCTTGAGTCTTTCATGAATCCGGATAGTTGTAAGGTGTTTACGATAACTGTATGGGGAAAGGTGTACTGGGCTTGGTTGGGTTCGGGTGACAGTCAGGGCGGGATAAATAAATATGATATCAGCACAGTTACTGTCTTGAATACGAATAGTTTTGGCAGTAGAACAGCATGGGAGAGCTTTATTCATTTGGGTGGAGCTGATTAATCGATGGGGTTGATGCTCGCCTCCTAAGGGCTGTTATTCCTTCCTGATGAAGGGACCTTGCGGTGGAGTATGAGTAACTTGAGAGAGATTGATGTGATCTGGAAAGTAAAAAGGGCATGCCATGGCAGATGATTTTGATTTTTGGAACGATCACTCCACAGAATATTTAGGGATGGCCTATCTGTGGGAGAGAAGGCAAAGGCCTGATAATCATGACGGTGTTGGGACGAAAACAGGAGATTGCGGGGATACCATTACCATGTATCTTCAAGTAAAAGATGATCGGGTGGAGCGGCTCTGTTTTGAACTTGATGGTTGTATAAATACCAACGCCTGTTGTAATGTCGTCGCTGAAATGGTTGAAAATAAGCCTGTTGCAGCAGGCTGGGAGATTACCCCGGAACAGGTAATAGAATATCTGGGGACCCTGCCAAAAGATCACTACCACTGCGCTGAGCTCGCAGTCGGAACGTACTACCTTACCCTTGCCGATTACATGAAAAAGGTATCCTGATCGGCAACTGTTTTACAAACGTTTACTACTAATGAACCGGGCCATCTGGTGGTGCAGGTGTCATTTCCAGGATCCTGCCATTACCCTGTGACATGGATATCACATGGAGTGTAAAATGATAGTCCATGTCTTCTGGTGGCCCGGTGTAACTCACCAGAAATAGGTCCGCCATGGTGAGGATGATATCTTTGAATGGACCTTGGACGATCATGTTTTCCACAGTGTGCTCACCGAGCTGATGTATTGTAAATCTGATCATGATAAACCTCTAAAAAAGTTCGTGAATCGCGGTTTGCAATGATTTACGGCATGATGTCAATTCCACGGGATGCCGCTATTTCGGCAAGCTCTTTGAGGTGAGCCCTCTGGGTTGCCGCAACGATCGACTCCATTACGGAGGTTATCGTTTTAGAGGTGAGTTTAAATTCAACACCACAGCTGTATTCAATGCCGCTTCTTTTGCGGACCCTGGAAAGGTGCCTGACTGTGCCGACGAGACGGGCTCGGAGCTCGTCTTCTATGTAGAGTTTTAAAAAAAGCTCATCGTCGACCTTGAGTTGTTTCTGAATATTTTTTTCGATGGCAAGTGCCATTCCCTTGCGACTGATATCAATAGGCGTAGTGGTGAGGCCGTCAGGGTGTTTTTCTCCCTCAATTTCAACAATAAATTCCTGTCTTTCAGAAACTTTCGCCCGAAATTCTCTGGCATTGGGTTGTATCCGGAGGATTGATGGGTAGGCCAGCTGCAGGATGGGAAGATCGTTGACCTTCACAACATCTTGAAATCGGGTACCCAGTTCCACGCCAAAGTCTTTAGTGAACATTCGCAGTACAATAGTTGCCGACTGACGCAGGCGCAGGCTGCCGAGCCCAGGCTCAAGAGGCAGTGCCAGTATATGGTCAAAGTCAAGAAGATAGTCTCCAGGCATGTATTCTTGTGGCGCCTGTTTTTTTGGGTCTTCGGTTATTGGAGGGGAAGCAGTTGTTTGGTTCTGCGGGATATTGTCCTGAAGTCTTGAAAAATAGAGGTCAGGGGATTGATCAAGCTCAACCTCAAGGATTTTTTCATCGAGAAGAGCTGTTAATAAAAACGGGAGGATATCTTCTTCTTGAGTGAGGATTTTAGCCTTTTCAATGTTTTCGGCGAGATCGTTTTTGGAATACGTGCTGGCTGGGAAGTAGTGGTGCAACAGTTTCTCGATATCGTCGTTCATCGTCGGTTTTCCGTATTATGATCAAATATACTGCAAAAAAAAGCACGCTTTAAACACCGTTACACTGGGAAGACTATCTCAACAGGGTCAAAAATGAAAGCACGCTTTTTTTTAATGATGTTTTTGCCAGACTGTATTGTGTATGATAATAAGCAGGGTTCCTTGAATCATTACTATTTCGCCTGGGTTCCAGGTTGCGCAGGAAAATTATCCGCAGAGTAAACCAAGACTCCAATGTCTTGTCTTTGCCTGCAGCAATTTTTCCTCCAGCGTATGGATCGTAAGAGAAATATTAAGAAAGTCAATGCACCTGTTAGAAGAAAAAATGAGATAAATCATAAAAATATCGGATAATGAAACAACTGACGACTCCCAGAATGGACCAGTGTATCGGCTGCCAGTCCTGCTCGATTGCCTGCGCCCGTCTGGTACATAAAAAGCTCTCCTGGAACACTGCTGGTATTCGGATTCATTCCTCGGGAGGTCTTTCCACAGGTTTTGTCGCAAACAGATGCCTTGCGTGTGACCCGCCTCCATGTGCTGAGGTCTGTCCGACCGGGGCTTTTAGCCACCGGCCTGGCGGTGGGGTTATTGTGAAAAAGAAGTTATGTATCCAGTGTTCTGCCTGTGTTGCCGCCTGTCCGGTAGACGCAATTTATCAGGACCGTCATGGTGAAGTCTATGTCTGCATACACTGTGGTCAGTGTGTTGCCTTTTGCCCGCAAAACTGCCTGGAAATGGTGGAGAGCGATACTGTCGATGAGGTGTCGGCATGATAGGTGACACATTTAGAATTCTGCTGATCGACGCTTCCAGGGCTAAAGGTAAAATTATTGAGCTGGAGGGACGTAATGAAGTCGCGGGAGGCAGTGGCCTTGCGGCCCTGCTGTATCAAAAATATGGTCAGGCGAGTCTTGCCTGGAACGATGCACTCCAGCCGGTCATCTTTGCTATTGGCCCATTGACTGGCTACTTTCCTCTCATGAGTAAGATGGTATGTTCTTTTAAATCCAATTACCACGGAGAGTATACGGAGAGTCATGCAGGTGGGCGGGCCGCACTTTCTCTGCGATTTTCCAGGCTTGATGCCCTTGTTATTGTGGGCAAGTGCAAGTCCTTAAGTTGTCTTAGCATCGGCGCAAACCATATAGAATTTAAAGAATCTACCTTTTTAAAGGGAGTGGACGCTGAAAGTTCAGGAAAACTGATTCGGCGGATGTTTAAATCCGGAAGCGGACATCGCTCCATTATGCGTATTGGACCCTCGGGTGAGGTAGGTTCCGCCATGGCCTGTATCAATGTGGATACCTACAGGCACTTTGGCCGGATGGGTGGTGGAGCTGCCCTTGGTGCCAAGAATATTAAAGGTATTGTCATTCATGGAGACGCCGCTTTTGCGTTGCCTGCTGGCAAGGATTACAACTTACTGTACAAGGATGTCTATCAGTTGGTGACCTCCACTGATATGATGAAAAAATATCATAGTCTCGGTACTCCTGCAAATTTACAGACGCTCAACGATATCTCATCCCTGCCCTGGAATAACCTGCAGAAAACCAGTGATCCGGGTATCAGCGCGGTAACGGGCAAGCGTTTTGCCGATGACACCCTTTTGCGTAACAGTGCATGTTCCGGTTGTCCGGTTGGCTGCATTCATATCGGTTTTATTCGGGAACAGATGGGCCAGGAGAACAGGTACCACTGTCATCAGGTTGCCTATGACTATGAACCTATATTCGCTGCAGGTACCATGCTTGGAGTGCAAAATCCTTTTGCTATTCTTCGCATTCTCGATGTTATGGAGCGGGTTGGACTCGATGCCATGTCGGGCGGCGTGGCGCTTGCCTGGGCGACTGAGGCGATGGCGCAAGGGCTGCTGACGGAAAAGGAGACCATGGTTCCCTTACAGTTTGGCGATGCGGATGGATATCAGCAGGCGACAAGGTTCCTTGGCCGAGGGGCAAATGACTTTTATCGCCTCCTTGGGCTGGGAACGTTGAAAGCGGCCGAGGTTTACGGAGGCAGTGAGTTTGCCTGTGTACTTGGTCAGGAAATGGCTGGCTATGCAACCGGTGAACTGTATTTTGCTGCGCAGACCCTTGGATTCCGCCATTCACATCTGGATACCGGGGCGTACGGGTATGACCAGAAAAATAGTGAAAAAGACGTTGAAAAGGCGGTTAAATTCTTAATTGATGATGAGCCTGGCCGGGCTTTTCTGACCTCTATGGTTGCCTGCCTTTTCGCCCGTTCTGTCTATACAGATGCTATGCTTGCAGAGTGTCTCGGCGCTGTTGGCTACTCAACTCTTGCCGGGGATATCCCGGAAGCCTCCGAGCGTATCAGACGGTTGCGCTGGAAGGTTCGGGTTGAAACCGGATTTGAGCCCGCTCATTTTTCCATTCCAAAGCGTTTTTATCAGGTTAAAACATGGAAGGGGCCTGTGGATAAGGAGTATCTCGATGCCCTGAAGAGCTCCTACGGCCAGAGGATCATGGAGCTTGTGCAGGAGCCTTGATAGCGTTCGACGGCTTGGATGGTTGGGATTGACAAAAAAATACGCTGACAGCTTACTCGCTGTCAGCGTATTTCTTTCAAAAATGGAACTCTGCCTTTTTAGTGCCTTAGAAATTCATTCGAAGTCTTCGCTGAGCTCTTGTTTTTTATGAATGAATTGCGTGAAGGTAATTATCCCTTTTTTCGGGGTTAGAGCAGGTCAGCGATGGCGGCCTTTTCGCTGAGGAGCTCGTCTTCAGTGACTTTCATCATTTTACGCTGAAATTCACTGATTTCAAGACCGGTGATCTCTTTCCATGCACCGTTTTCACAAATGATAGGTCGTGAATAAATAAGCTCTTCATCGATGCCATAGCTGTTACCCATGGTTGGAACCCCCATGCTCACCCAGCCACCATTTGAGCCTAGCGCCCAGCTTCTCATGTGGTCAATGGCAGCAGATGCGGCAGATGCCGCACTGGACGCCCCACGTGCCTTGATGATTGCGGCACCGCGTTGCTGGACCGTCGGGATAAAATTGTTGACATACCAGTCGTTGTCCACTTTTTCCTTAACAGGAGCTCCGTCAACGGTTGCGTAGCTGATGTCAGGGAACTGGGTGGCGGAGTGATTACCCCAGACAACCATTTTCTCCACTTTGGTTGAGTGACTTCCCGTCTTCTCGGCAATTTGTGAAAGAGAGCGGTTATGGTCAAGACGCATCATGGCGGTGAAACATTTAGGATCGAGATCGGGAGCATTTTTCATGGCAATCAGGCAGTTGGTGTTTGCGGGATTGCCGACCACCAGAATTTTGACGTTACGGCTGGCGTGGTCGTTTAAGGCCTTGCCCTGTACCGTAAAGATTGCACCATTTGCCTTGAGGAGGTCAGAACGTTCCATGCCGGGACCACGTGGTCTTGAACCGACTAAAAGGCCAAAATCAGCATCTTTGAAGGCAACATTTGGGTCATCCGTTGCAATAACACCTGCGACCAGCGGAAAGGCACAGTCATTGAGTTCCATGACCACACCTTGAAGGGCGTTCATGGCAGGAGGGATTTCTAAGAGTTGAAGGATGACAGGCTGGTCTTTTCCTAGCATGTCCCCTGCTGCGACCCGGAAAATAAGGGAATAACTGATTTGACCGGCAGCACCGGTAATTGCGACACGTACTGGGGTTTTCATTTTTTTCTCCTTGAAGAGTTCCTCGGATATGTACACAAAAACGTTTCGTTAACCAGCAAACAGCGTCAAGATAACATAATGTTATCGAGTTATCTAGTCTAAGGACACTCTTCTGGTATTTTTTCTTAAAAAAAATAGTGTTCGGAGAAAAATATCTTATAAATGCTTGTTATTTAATGTTTTCCGTATCCTCCGCCTCCTGGGGTTTTGATAGTTACCATGTCATTGGTTGATAAAAAAACCTCGTCGTTTCCGCGAAGAATTTGTCTTGTGCCGTCTGTTCGAGTAACGATGTTCTTTCCTCTTTTTCCAGGTAATCCTCCCTGTAGGCCGTACGGTTCTGTTTCTCTGTGGGATGATAGTATGGTTGCGGTCATGGGTTCGAGAAAGCGGATTTCGCGGACGACTCCATCGCCACCGCAATATTTTCCCTGTCCTCCCGAGCCATGACGAATGGCAAAGGATTCCACCCGTACAGGGAAACGGTGCTCAACTACTTCAGGGTCGGTCATCCGTGTGTTGGTCATATGGCTATGGACAGCACTTGTTCCGGGATGGTCAGGTCCTGCCCCGGTGCCGCCGCAGATGGTCTCGTAGTTCTGGTGAGCGGCATTTCCGTAGACGAAGTTGTTCATGGTTCCCTGGGATGAGGCAAGTACACCGAGGGCTGCAAAAAGTGCATCGGTGATTCCCTGGGAGACCTCAGTGTTTCCGGAGATCACCGCTGCGGGGTAACGGGGATTAATCATGGATTGCTCTGGAATAATGAGTTTCAGTGGTTTCATGCAACCTTCGTTGAGAGGGATATTGTCTGCAATCAGTGTTCTAAAAACATAGAGCACGGCGGCCTTGCATACCCCTGCCGGTGCGTTGTAGTTGCCTGGACTTTGTCCGGAGGTCCCGGTGAAGTCGATGGTGGCTTCTCTTTTTACTTTGTCGACTGCTATCCGTACGGCGATTTGCCTGCCTTCATCCATGGGGTAGATAAAGCTGCAATCCTGAAGCACGTCGACCACTCTTCTCACTGATTCTTCTGCGTTGTCCTGGACATGTTTCATGTAGGCATGAACAACGTCGATACCAAAATTTGCCACCATTTTTCTCAGTTCGCCAAGACCGGTTGTATTGGCTGCAATCTGTGCGGTGAGGTCAGCTATGTTTTGATCGATGTTTCTGCAGGGATAACGGCCGGACCCGAGTAGTTCACGGGTCTCTTTCTCGCGAAAATAACCTCTATCCACCAGGAGAAAGTTATCGATAAGAACCCCTTCTTCTTCAATATGTCTGCTGTCAGGAGGCGATGATCCCGGTGTGCGGCCACCGATATCGGCGTGGTGGCCGCGGGATCCGAGGTAGAAAAGTATCTCTTTGTTATCTTCAGCGAAAACTGGCGTTATAACGGTGACATCAGGCAGGTGTGTTCCCCCGTTGTAGGGTGCGTTTAGCATATAGACGTTGCCCGGCTGCATGGTCCTGTGGTTTTCCCTGATAACTGTTTTTATGGATTCTCCCATGGAGCCGAGGTGGACAGGGACGTGGGGAGCATTCGCCACCAGATTACCATCCTGATCAAAGAGTGCGCAGGAAAAATCCAGGCGCTCTTTGATGTTAACGGAGTACGAGGTGTTGGCAAGGGTTGCTCCCATCTGTTCGGCAATAGACATGAACAGGTTGTTGAAAACCTCAAGCATCACCGGATCGGCGGACGTCCCGACCGCATATTGCTTTGGCCGGTTAATGTAGCGTCTTAAGATAAGGTTGGCTGCGCTGTCGGTTTCTGCTTTCCAGCCAGGTTCGACGATGACGGTACCGGTCTTTTCTGCGATAATTGCAGGCCCAGTGATCTGTTGCCCGGGCTTGAGTTTTCCTCTGAGATAGAGCGGGGCCGACTGGTGTTGGTCTTCTGTAAACACCTTGGCGGTGTCATCGGCCTGGAGTGGAGGAGCCTGCTCATAAGCTGTAGAAGTCAGTTCTTCGACCACAGATTCACTGCTGCCGACACCCTCAACAGAAAGGGCTTCGACAATTAAACGTCTTTCTTTGGCGATAAAGCCAAAGCGCTGTTGGTGAGCCTTTTCAAAATCCTCCTGCATGATAGCAATGGGGCCGATGTTTACGAGTAGGCTGCTGTCTGTTCCCTCATAGCGTATGTGCCCTTTCTGGATGATTTGGATTTGTGATTTGTCTACCTGTTGCGCGGAAATTTCCTCTTTTACGGCGGTGATAAAGGGTTGACTGCATTTTTTAATATGCTCAAGAGTCGCATTGGTGAGTTCCATCTCAAGCTGCATCTCACGCATGGCCCGAATGTCGGCAAGGCCCATTCCATAGGCGGACAGGATGCCTGCGAAGGGGTGGAGGAATACTTTTTTCATGCCCAGCGCGTCAGCTACAAGACAGGCGTGCTGGCCCCCTGCACCACCAAAACAGTTCAGGGTGTATTCCGTTACATCGTATCCCCGTTGGACCGAGATCTTTTTTATGGCGTTGGCCATGTTTTCAACGGCAATACGCAGGAACCCGGCAGCGATTTGTTCAGGAGCTTGTGGAGGCTGGCTGGTACTTTCTGCTATGAGATGGCTGAGCTCTGTGAATTTTGTCTGGACTATTTCTCTGTTGAGGGGTTCGTCCGCCCCAGGGCCAAAAACTTCCGGGAAATATTTTGGTTGAATCTTGCCAAGCATGACGTTGCAGTCTGTGACAGTAAGCTCGCCTCCTCGTCTGTAACAGGCAGGGCCTGGATTTGCTCCGGCGGATTCGGGGCCTACGCGAAAACGTGACCCGTCAAAATTGAGAATGGATCCTCCACCTGCAGCCACAGTATGGATATGCATCATAGGGGCGCGCATGCGGATACCGGCGACCATGGTTTCAAAACTTCTTTCGTATTCGCCATTGTAATGGGCGACATCGGTTGAGGTGCCGCCCATATCAAAGCCGATGAGTTTTGTATCCCCGGCCATCGTTGCCGTTTTCACCATACCCACAACACCGCCTGCAGGTCCAGAGAGAATGGCGTCTTTGCCCTGAAAGAGATTTGCGTCGGTCAGGCCTCCGTTAGATTGCATGAACATCAGTTTGGGGCCGGATTCACTGGTGCAGCTGAGCTGATTGGCAACGAGGTCGACATAGCGCCTGAGGATGGGAGAGAGGTAGGCATCGACCACCGTTGTATCTCCGCGGGAAACAAGCTTCATGAGTGGGCTTACCCCGTGGCTGGTTGAGATCTGGGTGTAGCCTATTTCTTTTGCGATTTCTGATATCTGTCGTTCATGGAGGGTGAATTTGTAGCCGTGCATCAGGACGATGGCAATGGCCCGGATGCCATGGTTAAAACTCTGCTGCAGTTTTTCTCTGGCATCTTTGAGGTCGATTTCTGTGATAACCTCACCGTCTGTACTGACCCGTTCGGTTATTTCAACCACCTCCTCATAGAGCATTTCGGGCAGCACTATATGCCTTGCAAAAAGATCCGGCCGACTTTGGTAACCAATACGCAGGGCATCTGCAAAGCCGCGGGTGATGGCGAGCAGGGTTCTGTCACCTTTACGTTCTAGGAGGGCGTTCGTGGCTACAGTGGTTCCCATCTTCACAGAATCGATGCAGTTTTCAGGGATAGGTTCATCGGAGGAGAGTCCGAGCAGGTTCCTGATTCCCTGGACCGCAGCATCATCGTATTTCTCTGGATTCTCAGAAAGGAGTTTGTGGCTGACGAGCTTCCCCTCTGGTGTTTTGGCGACCAGATCGGTGAAGGTGCCGCCCCGATCAATCCAAATTTGCCACTGTGTCATTAACGTGTCCCCCGATATGTATTTTTTAATATGTCGATATTTCGTTGAGTTGAGACAGATTGTTTAACAAAAATGTATTGCATTTTGAAAAAATGTCGATAAAATGATGTTAAATTGAAATAATGGCAAGGATGTACAAAAAAGTCAACATCTTGTTTACATTCCTGTTTTTCTGTAGAAATAATATAATGGTAAAAACATAAGGTGTTGGCAGAAGAAGCGGGTCATAACTCAACCATAACAAAAGGGGTGTACGCATGAAGATAGGAAGAGTCTTGTTATCAACGCTGGCTGGTGTAACTGTGGGCCTGGGGATAAACTGTATTGCTATGGCTGCAACCTGGGATATGCCAACGCCGTATCCGGATAAAACCTTTCATACCGAAAATATTGCTGCCTTTGCAAACGAAGTTGCTGAGGCCACAGGCGGAGAATTAAAGATAAACATCCATTCCGCCGGTTCTCTTTTTAAACATCCTGAAATTAAAAACGCAGTCCGTGGCGGACAGGTGCCCATTGGGGAATTTTTTCTGTCATTGCTCTCCAATGAAAACCCGGTGTTTGGGGCAGACTCCCAGCCGTTTCTGGCAACAAATTATGATGAAGCCAAAAGTCTCTGGGAAGCCCAGCGTCCCATCGTGACCACGCTTCTCGATAAAGAGGGGCTCATGCCGCTATTTTCTGTTCCGTGGCCTCCCCAGGGCTTGTATACCAAAAAAGAAATCAAAACGGTGGCTGATCTCAAAGGCATAAAGTTTAGAGCCTACAATGCCACACTTGAGTTGTTTGCAAATAAAATCGGTGCCGCACCAACCCAGGTAGAAGTACCTGATATTCCGCAGGCATTTACTACAGGTCGGGTTGAGGCCATGGTCACCTCTCCGTCGACGGGGGCCAATTCAAAGGCCTGGGATTTTGTGACCCATTACACCGATATACAGGCCTGGTTGCCAAAAAATATCGTCGTGGTCAGTAAAAAGGCTTTTAGAAAACTGGATAAGAAGACCCAGGATGTCGTGTTAGAAGCAGCAAAGGCGGCTGAGGTCAGAGGCTGGGAGATGAGCAAGAAAGAAACCGCTGAAAAGACGGCTATTCTGAAAGAAAATGGCATCGTTGTTGTGACGCCGAGTGCTGAATTGATGGCAGGACTCAAGGAGATTGGCGCGGAAATGACTGTCGACTGGAAAGCGTCGGCCGGTGCTGAGGGTGCGGAGTTGTTAAAGGTTTATCAGGGCAAATAATTATTTGGCTTGGTTCTTCGGGTATAGATGAAGAAGGTGGTACGTACTGCTGCCTTCTTTTTTCTTTAAGATATTCTCGTTGGGTTTACAGGGAGACGGAATGCGATACTGGCTGGATGCCTTGTATAAGTCGAGCTGCTGGATGGCTGCTGCCTCAATTGGTGCCATATGTCTGCTGGTAGTTTCTCAGGTTGTGCTGAATATAATCGATCGCCTCAGCACGCTTCTGCATGGAAGTGCAATAGGGTTGACAATCCCGTCCTATTCTGATTTTACAGGATTTTTGCTTGCAGCCGCCTCTTTTATGTCCCTTGCCTATACCCTGCGGCAAGGGGCGCACATCCGTGTTGTTCTTGTCCTGAGCCAGTTGCCGAAAAAATTGCGCCACTTCACTGAAATCTGCTGTGTAGCATTTGCTTTTAGTGTTTCACTCTATTTCAGCTGGTATACGGCAAAGCTTACCCTTGAATCCTATAGCTATAATGATCTGTCGCCTGGAATGATTGCTGTACCCATCTGGATTCCCCAGTCGTTCATGCTGCTTGGTCTGATTATTCTCTCCATCGCTCTTTTAGATGAACTGGTTACGGTTCTCCGTGGTGGGGTGCCAAGCTATGAAGATAGGGGAGAAAGGCTGCTCGACAAAGATGAGACGACTGTGGGTCTTGACGTTACGGGGGAGTTATAGGTTATGTCTGAGATATTTCTTACGCTGATACTTCTTCTGTTGCTCTTTTTTCTCCTTGCAGGCGGGGTCTGGGTTGCATTTTCCCTCATGGCGGTTGGCATGGCCGCTTTGGCCTTATTTTCAGATGCGCCCCTTGGCGAGGTTATGGCCACCACGGTATGGGGGGCAAGTAACGGCTGGGCTCTTGCTGCGCTGCCGCTTTTTATCTGGATGGGTGAGATACTTTTTCGCTCCAGGCTCTCTGAGGATATGTTTACAGGTTTATCCCCATGGCTTACCCATCTGCCAGGTAGACTCCTTCATGTAAATATTCTTGGTTGTGGAATCTTTGCGGCAGTTTCAGGTTCATCCGCCGCAACGGCTGCAACCATCGGGAAGATGTCTATACCTGAACTTGCAAGACGGGGCTATCCGCAATCGATGATGCTTGGGACCCTCGCGGGCTCAGCCACCCTCGGCCTGCTCATCCCTCCCTCGATTATTCTCATCGTCTATGGTGTTGCGACAGAACAGTCCATTGCCAGGTTGTTTATTGCAGGCGTACTGCCTGGATGTATGCTGGTTACCCTGTTTATTGGCTATGTGGTCGTCTGGTCGCTGTTTCACAAAGATGCCATTCCTGCAGGGGAAGAACATTTCACCCTGGCAGAAAAACTCAACCGATCAAAAAGCCTTATTCCCGTATTACTGCTCATCTTAGGAGTGATCGGGTCTATTTATTCAGGTATTGCCTCGCCGACTGATGCTGCTGCCGTAGGTGTAGTGCTTGCCCTGGTTCTTTCCTGGTATACAGGTTCTCTAAGCAAAGAGAATTTTCTCGATAGTCTGATGGGGGCAACCAAAACCTCATCAATGATCGCCTTTATTCTTGCTGGAGCGGCCTTTTTGACGGTGGCCATGGGCTTTACAGGTATTCCGAAAATGCTTGCAAGCTGGATCGGAGCGATGCATTTATCACCTTATGCCCTGCTTGGAGCGTTGACCCTGTTTTTTATTGTGATGGGTTGTTTTCTCGATGGAATCTCGGTTGTGGTCCTGACAACCTCTGTCATTATGCCTATGATCGAACAGGCGGGAATTGACCCTCTCTGGTTTGGTATCTTTGTGGTGATCGTGGTGGAAATGGCGCAGATTACGCCACCTGTGGGATTTAATCTTTTTGTTATTCAAGGGTTAACTGGGGTGGATATACTCAAAGTTGCCCTGGCCGCACTGCCATTTTTTCTCCTGTTACTGCTGGGGCTTGGCCTGATTGTCTTTATCCCTCAGATTGTAACCCTGTTGCCAAATATGATGGGGAGTTAATAATTGACTGAATGTCAATAAATCTACGCAACGTTCTTTACTTTTGTTGAGATGTTCTACGGGGCCGACTTGCCTGGAGTCTTTCTGCTATGGTTGCTTTTTCCTTTAGAAACAGATTGTTAAAGGGACGTTGCGGCGCGTGACGCCTGATCGTAGAGCCCAGACATTAAGCGCAGGAGAGCTGCAGCATGACTCATTTCCGAACCTTCCTGAATGAGTTTTCTGTACGCTGAAGTGAGGCATTTCTCTCGTATCTCTCTATACTTGCCGCACGCATCCTGGCCTTTTTGAGTGGCGGTATAATAGATTTCTTTGCCACGTTTTTCTCTTGCTACAAGCCCCCCCTTTACCAGCTTTTTCAGGGCATAATTGACCGTGTGCTGGTCTTCTACGTGGAGGACAAAGCAGATGTCGACGAGACGTTTCTGTCTTTTGCGATGGTTGACATTATGCAGTACCAGAACGTCAAGGGCGCTGAAGTCCGGGTATCCTGCAGCGTGCATACAGCGGACCATCCAGCGGGTAAACCCGTGGTGGGCGACGATCATCCCGTATTCGAATTCACTGAGGGGCCATGAGTCAGGTGAAGTCAGATGTTCCGAGGAAACTATGGGGGCAAAGGAGAGATCTCTTGGTGTATCCTGTTCGTCACTCATAATATCTATCCTCTGTCCATACTGTATTCTGGTTTTAGGCGCGCTATGATGTCAACAGATTCGGAGACACCCACAACAATCAGCCCCTTTGGCGGTCACTTTTATTATCTTCTTTCATGAGTTTGTAGGAGATGGAGTCGATGAGTGCCTGCCAACTCGCTTCAATAATGTTCACCGAGACACCTACGGTACCCCAGTTGCATACATCGTCTTTACTTTCAATAAGGACCCGGACCCTTGCGTGGGTGCCATGTTCTCCAGTTAAGACCCGTACTTTATAATCGGTAAGCTCCATCTCTTCCAGGCAGGGATAATAGCCGACTAAGGCTTTGCGGATGGCGGCGTCAAGGGCATTAACAGGTCCGTCGCCCATGGCAGCAGTGTGAACTTCATTGCCGCCGATGAAAAGGCGGATGGTTGCCTCGGTCAGAGGCGGCTTATCCATTCTGTATTTATGGTTCATCACTCGAAAGCTTTCAAACCTGAAATAGTTCCGCTGTAGGCCCATGGCCCTGCGCATCAGCAGTTCAAAGCTTGCCTCTGCACCTTCGTATTGATAGCCCTGGTTCTCCAGTTCTTTTAATTCAGCAATAATGGTCGAAAGAACAGGGTCATTTGCTTCAAGTTTGAGATTCCACTTTTTTGCTTTATGAAGGATGTTGGATCGTCCGCTCTGGTCTGAGATCAGTATCCTTCTGAAATTCCCTACCTTGTCTGGAGTGATATGTTCATAGGTGAGGGGATTTTTTTTAACCGCACTCACATGGATTCCACCTTTGTGGGCAAAGGCGGATTCCCCCACGTAGGGCTGATACCGATTATGCGGCAGGTTGGCGAGTTCGTTGATCAGGCGCGATGTGGAGTGGAGGCGGTCTATATGTTTGCGGACCTCACAGTCTACCCCGAGTTTAAAAACGAGAGCTGGAATAATGGAAGTGAGGTTGGCATTACCACAGCGCTCGCCAAAGCCGTTCACCGTGCCCTGAACCTGACTTACTTTTGAGTTGGATACGGCGATCAGTGAGTTTGCTACCGCTGTCTCAGAGTCATTATGGGCGTGTATCCCAATCTTAGTATCTTTTCCCTGGGCATTGAGATAGGAGTGGACCTTATCTATGATGGGCGGAAGTTCATGGGGTAAGGTACCGCCATTGGTATCGCAGAGTATAAGAGTTTCGGCGCCACCATCTACCGCGGCAGCCAGTGTTTGCAGGGCGAAATCTTCATTGGCCTTAAAACCGTCAAAAAAGTGCTCAGCATCGTAGAACAGGTGGTCGACTTTTGGACGGAGGAAGGCAAGAGTGTCCTGGATAATCTGTAAATTATCCTCAAGTTTAATGTCAAGTGCGTCTTCTACGTGGATATCCCAGCTCTTGCCAAAAATGGTTATTACAGGGGTATCTGCTGCAATCAGGGCGAGAAGGTTTGGGTCTTTTTCCGGCTTGTTGCGAAAATGTCTTGTTGAACCAAAGGCGGCAAGTTGAGCATGTCTGAGGGTGAGGCTGCGCACCTTGGTAAAATATTCTGCTGAAATGGGGTTTGAGCCGGGCCAGCCACCTTCAATGTAGTCAATTCCAAGTTTGTCGAGAGCCACTGTAATGCGGATCTTGTCGTCAACCGAGAGATTGAAGTTCTCAGCCTGAGTACCGTCGCGGAGTGTTGTATCGTATAGTTCAACAGTATGGGTCATCTTCTTCCTTTAAAGCTGGAATAAAATATCAGTGTAAAAATGAAAGCGGGGAATTTCTCTTCATCTCCTGTTGTCATTTTCTTGTATGCATCTCTACCGGATCAATAACATTTTTTAGATGTAATTATCAGGGTATCAGGCCTTTTTCCGTAGATAAAGTGAACTCTTCGGCAAACAGAAGAATAAGCTGCGGAAGGTAAAATACCCTTACTACATTATGAACAGAAATTTCTGATAATAAAAGAGTTGAAAAGAAAAAGCAAAACCTTAAATGAGCGCAAGAGAGGGCATCTCTAATACAATTGTTCCCCCTGAACTGAATTTTTTGAGCAGCAATTTTCTCGATTCACTGAAAAATTATTGGCAGTCGGTCTTGTGTTCTTTGTGTATAAAGAAGTCTCAGCGGAGGTTACGCTCTTCACCCTTTTGGGCTCGGCTTTTCGGGAGGGGCCTGCACTGTTCAAGCCTGTCAGGGTTTGCTGTACTTGAGGCAGCTTCTGGAGGGTCGCAGGGAGTGTGAAAGTGACTGAGAAAAGTTTCCTCTGTAATGCCTCTTTTGATCCTGATTATGAGTATGGCATTTATGGGTGCCAATATTTGTCTTATGCCTCATAATGATAATAACCTGTTGATAGGTAAGTTGGTAATACCAAAATTTAGATCGGCCGAAGTCTGTCCCAAGAATAAACTTGCTCCCGTTTTGAATCTTTGATAATTAATGGGCTTCATGGGTTTTTCTTCGGGGAAATGTAAGTTTTATTAAAAATGTAAATTGCACGCCAAATGGTAATACCAATACGGAGGATGGTGTTTGTCTCATTATTCATTTTGTAAAATGGATATTACGTTTTGCCATTTTTCCTACCTGCACAACCCATTGCGCTGAATGAGTGGGAAAGATAAAAACCAACAAAAATAGCTGTATTGTCGTAGAGTAAAAGTTGTTTTGTGGTATAATTGCAGGGGTGGAATCAATTGTTTGATCGAATTGAGTTGCATTTACGTGGTCTTTTGCTAACCTATGCAAAGTGACCTTTTTTATAAGGGAGAAGATGTGTGCAATTAACGGGGAATTGCACAATGTACGATGGTCGGACCTTTTTTATTTGAGGCTAAGATCGGAACCATTGTCAACTTTAGCGTGTTAGGTAATGATGAATTTTAAACCAATTAGGCCAAAACGTATTTCGGATCAAGTATTTGAACAGATTCGCGAGTTGATTTATAAGGGGGAGTTTAAACCTGGCCAGCAAATTTTGCCGGAACGTGAACTTGCCCTTTCAATGGCTGTGAGCCGAACTTCTGTAAGAAACGCCATCAATAAACTCGTCATCATGGGGTTGCTTGAGCACCGCCAAGGGCAGGGAACTTTTGTGAGCTCTCCTGAACGCCGAGAAGGCAATCCCCTGGCAGCGGTTATGGCGACCGATGAGGCTACGCTGGATGACCTCCTTGAAGTTCGCATGGGGCTTGAATGTAACGCAGCAATGCTTGCCGCACAGAGGGCTACGGAAACCGACATTATTGCCATCAGAAAGAGTCTTCGTGAGATGGAAGAGGACTTGGAAAACACTGATAAAATTGGAACAGAACCAGATGCTGCATTCCATATGGCGGTCACATTTTCCACCAAGAATCCTGTTCTGATTCATCTCATGCGAAACTTCTATGATTTTCTCTTTGTGGGAATTAAAAAGAACCTGACCCATATGTATTTGGACCGAGATGCACTCGAAGATGTTATCGTGCATCACAAAGAGATCTTTGCCGCAATAGAAAGCAGAGCCCCGCAGGAAGCCTTTGCCGCCATGCGGAATCATATCCGTTATGTGCAGGAATACTTCAAAAATAGAAATAGCTGAATTTGGATGTACGTCATCCTGAAAGACCTGTTTTTCTCTAGTACAGCTGAGTTTTATGGCAGCCACTGTCTCTTCTTTTTTGTAAAAAAGTAAGCTGTCTCAAGGCCCTTCTCTTTGCCGGTTGCTGTTTTTTTACCTGGAATACAAAAGCCCCGTTTGTGTCTCGTCACAAATGGGGCTTTTTTTTATGGTATGGGAAGTTGTTGGTTTCTTTGCTGAGCCCAAATTTCTCATGAGCCTTTTGATTACAAACCCAAGGACATGTAGAAATTGTCTATCACAGAAAACAATGTGTTTTTCGTTTCAAATCAACAGCTCACCCTTTAGGTTACTAGATTTTTCCGCAGGTGCAGCGCTACAAGCCGTTTGCGGTAATGCACGACAGCGAAATGGCTTGTGTATCGGTCAGCGAAAAACTGTATTGATGAGGGATCCGGGTGACCCGGAAAATTTAATTTTTCCTGATCAATCATTGGCTAAAACCATAGAATGTGGGGAAGAAAATAATGGAGGCCAGGACCAGTATCTGGATTGCGATAAAGGGTATGACCCCACGATAAAGATCCACAGTGCTCACCTCAGGTGGACAGACCCCCTTGAGATAAAAGAGAGAGAAACCAAAAGGTGGGGTGAGAAAAGACGTTTGCAGGTTCATGGCAATCAGGATGGCGAACCAGAGCGGGTTGAGGCCGATTGCCTCTGCTATCGGAAGCAGAATTGGCACAACAATGTACGAGATCTCGATAAAGTCGATGAAAAAACCGAGCACCAGAATAGCCAGCATCGAGAGGAAGAGGAATGTCCATTTCTGGCCTGGAAGATTGGTGAGGGTTTCTTCAACAATATAATCTGCACCACTGTAGACAAAGACCATTGAAAAGGCGGTGGCTCCAATGAGGATTGCAAAAACCATGGCGGTTATTTTCACTGTCTCCAACGCCGCTTCATCAACAATTCTCCAGCTCAGTTTTCTGTACATACCGGCAAGTACGACAGCCCCGACACTTCCTACAGAGGCAGACTCTGTCGGGGTTGCGATTCCGGCAAAGATTGAACCAAGAACTAAAACGATCAGGGTCAGAGGTGGGATGATGGCAAAAACGGCACGTTTAATGTTCCCGGCACGGGTTCCTTCGTGGGGAGGGAGAGGAGGAGCAACCTCTTTGTTGAGGAAGGCCCAGATGAGTATATAGATGATATATAAGGCAACGAGAATAAGGCCGGGAGCAAATGCGGCCTGAAAAAGATCCCCTACTGGTTGCTGGAAAACATCCCCAAGAATGATAAGGACGATGGAGGGGGGAATGATCTGGCCCAGGGTACCTGCTGCACAGATTGTACCTGTAGCAAGTTTCTTGGAATAGCCGTATTTGAGCATAACAGGGAGGGAAATAACGCCCATGGCGACAACTGAGGCTCCAACAACGCCGGTGGATGCGGCAAGTAGGGCTCCTACCAGGACGGTACTTACCGCAACACCACCACGGACCTTACCGAAAAGAGTTCCCATGGCCTCAAGCAATCGTTCTGCGAGTTCTGATTTTTGCAGGATGATTCCCATGAAGATAAAAAGTGGAATCGCCATCAGGATGGTGTTGTTCATGATCGAATAGATGCGAAAAGGCATCATGGAAAACATCTGAAAAAACTCTTCCGCTACGGGCACAAAGGCAAGGTTGGGTGCAAGTTCGATAATTGCAGCGAAAATCCCAAAAAATATTGAAACAGATCCGAAGGTAAAAGCGACAGGATAGCCAATGGTCAGCATAGCCAGCGCTGCAAAAAACATGACAATACCAATCATTTGCCCACCTCATTGTCTATTGTGAGCTGGGATCTGTTCTCACGTCTTAATATATTGATGTTTTTAACGGTGTAACCAACTGAGCTGAAAATGAGTACCAGAAAGGCAACGGGGATCATGGCCTTGATCAACCACCTGAAGGGAAGACCACCCGGATCTTCGGATATTTCCCCGATCTGGTATGCGTCTGTAACGAAACCAAATGATCCAAATAAGATGAGAAGAGCAAGGGGAAGGAGAAAGAGCAGGGTGCCGATGATATTAATAATTGCTTTTCGTTTTTCGGAGTATCTGTCGTAGAGAAAATCGACCCGAACATGACCCTCGTCTAAAAGAGCAACAGAGACACCAAAGAGAATGAGGATAGAAAAAAGATGCCACTCCATCTCCTGCATCCCTACAGAACTGTTATGAAAAGTGTAGCGCATGATTACGTCAAAAAAAACATTGAGCGTCATCAAAAGAAGCACCACAGTGAGAATTTTGCCTAAAATGCGGTTTACCCGCATGAAAAACTGTTCAACTTTGATTAACATACCTCTGCTCCTGCCGCATTTCCCAGTGTTTGTGCTTGCCAAGTGGTAAACCTCAGTGAAAAACATCCGGACAAATAATGAATAAAAAGACACCGCCCCACCACAGTATGAGTGGAAGGGCGGTGATTGTTACATGCATATTAATGGGTCTCTTTACTCGGACACCATTTCTGAGGTCTGTAAATAATATTGGGTGGACATTTTGGTCCATTCACGAGCTTTGGCCATGTAGGCTTTTTGAGACTCGTATACTTCTTTGAAGTCGGCATTTTCAGCAGCGTAGCCTTCCATTACTTCGTCGGTGGCCTTCTTCATCGCCTGCAGTACTTCTTTAGGGAAGATTTTTACTTTAATATTAGGAAATTCTTCTTTGATCTGCGCCCATGCCTCTGCACTCATATTGAAGTTATCAAAGTACATGTCAGCAGAAACGGCTTGCATGGCGGTTTTGAGAACTGTCTGATATTCAACGGGAAGTTTGTCGAACTCTTTCTTATTGATTAAAAACTGCATATCTGAAGCTGGCTCATGCCACCCCGCATAATAGTACGGTGCAACCTTATGAAAGCCCATTTTGATGTCCATACCTGGGCCTACCCACTCAAGGGCATCGATGGTACCGCGGTCAAGGGCGGTATAGAGTTCGCCAGGTGCAATATTGGTCACGTTGACTCCAAGCTTTGCGAAAACCTCACCCGCAAGCCCTGGGATTCGCATTTTAAGACCTTTCAAATCTTCCAGGGAATTGATTTCTTTGCGAAACCAGCCACCCATCTGAACACCGGTGTTACCACCGGGAAAGGAGTAGATGTTGAATTTGTCAAAGGTCTTCTGTTGCAGAGCCATGCCGTCGCCATAATAAAGCCATGATCCCTGCTCGGCGGCGGTCATGCCAAATGGTATGGTTGTAAAAAATACGGAGGTGATATCCTTGCCTTTCCAGTAGTAGGCTGCGGAGTGGCCCATTTCGTACTGGCCTCCGTTTACCATATCAAGGATACCAAGAGCTGCCTTGTGTTTTTCTGCACCTTCAACCCGGATAGTGAAATTACCGCCGGTCATTTCTTCAACCATTTTGGCAAGCTTAGGCGCTGGCGAGGCCAGTGGGGTAAGAGTACTTGACCAGGTCATTGCAAGTTTCCAGCGGACTTTTTTTTGGGCGGCCATTGCGGGTGTGGCTATCATAGTCATAGCTGCAAACACCAAGGCTATTTTCCCGACACGTTTCATATTCTCCTCCAAGACTAAGATAAATGTGTTCCCTGTAGTGGGGTGGGTTACCTTCTGTTGTGATAATTTAACCACACAGCAGGTAAAATGGGTACTGAGACAGAATATATGTAATACGTTGATAAAATTTAGGCAATACTATAAAGGTACGGCTTTCTGCAGGGTTGGAAAATATGTAAGACCCGTCTCTTTGCTTAACTTTATATAATTTTTTTCCCAAAAAGCGAGGCGAGAAGATTTACGGCCATCTGGGCTGTCCGGTTCTGGATATCAAGAATTGGATTAATTTCCATGATATCAACGGAGTGAAGCTTGCCCGTGTCTGCAAGAATTTCCATAACCAATTGTCCTTCCCGGTAGGTAAGACCACCTTGAGATGGTGTTCCTACGCCTGGAGCATCCAGGGGATCCATGACGTCGACGTCAAAACTGATATGAATTTTTTTCAGATGATGGAGGATCTTGAGTGCTTCTGTCAGGACAGCCCTGATTCCAAGCTCGTCGACATCACGCATGGTAAAGACGATGCAGCCTGATTTTTTGATGAGAACCTTTTCTTCCGCATCAAGATCTCGAAGACCTATCATGACAGTGTGGGCGGCCTTCACCTTTGGTCCGGGCCTCCCCACGTTGACAAGCTCTGCAGGACCGTGTCCGAGCAGGGTCGCAAGTGCCATGCCGTGGACGTTCTGACTGTGTGATGTCTCGGGGGTATTGAAATCTCCGTGGGCATCAATCCAGATCAGACCCACATCACAATCATGGGTGACTCCCCCAACGGTACCAATGGATGCGGAATGATCACCACCGAGGAAAATGGGAATTTCACCCGCTTCAATGGCATGGCGTCCGAGTTCGTAGGCACTTTCACAGGCTTTTTGTATAAGGGGCAGTCGTTTTTCAATGGAGGCGTCCGGCAGGGCATAGTGGCCTGGAATGGTGATATCTCCACTGTCGAGGCATTTGTATCCCAGGGCCTCGAGATTTTTGGAAAGGTTCGCGTAACGGACGGCACTGGGGCCCATATCGACGCCCCGGTGGTTCTGCCCAAGATCCATGGGCACACCGATAATGCGGATTTGTTTTTTCATCAGCGACCTAATTTTTGAGGTGGTTCCAGAGGTTGACGATAAAGTCCTGGACGTTGGTCAGAATAGCCTGGGCCTGGGCCGAGCCCCTGTTTGCCAGTTTGTCTGCGCTAAACTCGGACATGTCTACAACATAAAAGTAGACCGGACGAACCGTGCCGTCTTCCAGCACTTTGTAGCCGGGAGTCATGTTGCCAAAGGCAATGGAGTGCAGCTGGGTGGCCATAGTGATCACCGTGGTTGCCTTCCTCGCATGGCTGCGCATAAGGTCTTGGGAAGTATAGACATTTCCAACGGTTTCAGGAAGAGGTCCATCGTCCCGGATCGAGCCGGCGAGGACATAAGGCACGTTGTTTTTCTCGCAGGCGTACATGATCCCGTTATCGATTCCGAGGGTCTTGATGGCTTTTTTTATCGATCCGGCCTTTCTGACCTGATTGAGGATGTCCAGATGGTTGTAATGGCCCATGGGCTGGAGGGTCTGGGTGTAAATATTCTGTCCAAGCCCTGTGTTGTAAATGGCGGCTTCAATATCATGGGTGGCCAGAGCATTGCCGGCCATCAGGCCATGGCAGTAGCCATTTTCGATGAGTCCCTGCATGGCCGCCCTTGAGTCCTTGTCGAAGGCAACCGCAGGACCGAGGACCCAGACTATGTGACCGTGATCGCGATCGTGTTTCAGAATCTCATAAAGGGCGTCGTAGGAGTAGGAAAAAGGGGTTTCCCGGGTGCCTCTGGAGCGAAAGGAAAATTTATCTTCATTGGCCCTTGTCTGCATAAAACCGGTGTTGTGAACAAGTATACCCTCTTCGCCATTTTCCGTTCTGCCGGTCACGACCAGGTCGCCAGCCCTGAGATTTCTTGCCTCAACCACATCCACAGTGCAGTCTTTGACGACAAAGACGGCATCCATACGGCTCTCCGGGGCAAGGGCCCAGAGGTTGTCTTTTACTTTGATGTATTCTGGGTGGTTGGATGTGGCGTGATAGTTATCCGGGGCAATTCCGTCTGCCGGGGCTGGTTCCAGGGTCGCAAGGGGACTCTTTTTTAAGTGATCCTGTTCAAAATCTGGCGGGGTGAAGACGGCAATCAGGCTCATGAGTGACCTCGAGGTTTAAATTTGGTGGACTGTATACAATTGACAACAATTATATGGAGTACTGAAGAAATTGCAACGGTTGTTCGCCGTCGATCAATTCAAGGGGTGACACACTTGTACAATACAATGGTTATCCAGCTCCGGAGTACCAAATTTCCCTGAAATACCAGAGGGTACAGGTGGGGGCTTGACCGCTCCTCTGAATGAAGATAAAATGTAAATTATCGATATTTATAGTGGTTTCCTTATCTGGTGTTTGGAGGGGTATGAACAAATCTGCGTATTTGACGACAGGGCTTGCAATTAAGGCATTATCCCGTCTATCAAAGGCTGACATTCTTGTCCATGGTAAAGAAAACATCCCGCCTGGCCCCATCATTTTTGTGATGAATCACTTCACCCGCATCGAAACCATTTTACTGCCCAATTATATTTCTGATCTGACCGGAAAACCGGGATATTCCCTTGCAGCTGCCTCTCTTTTCAAAGGTGGGTTAGGGAAGTTTTTTGATCTTGTCGGTGTCATATCAACTGCAGACCCAAAACGTGATGCACTGATTGTCCAGAGTCTTCTTGGCCAGCAGGCCAACTGGATCATATTTCCCGAAGGAAGTATGGTCAAAACCAAGAAAATAGTTGAGGGTGGCAAATATATGATTGCCCATCCCGATGGAGCACACGAACCCCATACCGGTGCAGCAGTCCTTGCCTTGAAGGCGGAACTGTTTCGCAGGCAACTGATGAAAGCGCGGGCCGAGTCGCCGGAAAAGGTTGGCGGGATGCTGGATATCCTTGGGGTGAAAACCTTTCATGAAGTAGCCGGTGAGCCCACCACAATCGTACCGGTAAACCTCACCTATTATCCTATCCGTGCGGCTGAAAATATTGCACTGTCCATCGCTTCAAAACTCGTGAAAGATATGCCCGAACGGGTAATTGAAGAGATTATGACGGAAGGGACCATGTTACTTTCCGGAGTAGATCTGGATATACGCTTCGGCCCCCCCATTCATATCTCTGAATATCTTCATGACTCCTGGATAAACACTGAATTCAACGGGTTGACCGTCTCACCTGAATTGAAAAAGGATATGAAAGCGACCGCATATAGTGTGATGCAGCGCTACATGGATGCTATCTACAGTCTGACCACCGTAAACCACGAGCACCTTTTTGCCTCATTTTTGCGGTTCTATCCATTTAAACGGATTCTGGAGAGAGAATTTAAGCGCAGGGTCTTTTACGCTGCATCGCTGATAAGCGATGGTGAAAAGGGTCTTGAAACAATAGCTTTGCATAAATCACTGAAGAAGAATCAAGCCCATCTGCTCACCGATGATCGATACAAGAAGTATAAGAACTTTTTAAAGCTGGCGATCGAAAAGGGTGTGGTGAAAAGGGATGGTGATTATCTGATCAGAGATCGTGCGAAGATTTCGGCACCTTTAAGTCTGCATCGAGGGCGGATAAATAATCCTGTTGAAGTTATAGCCAATGAGGCGGAGCCGTTGAAGGCCCTGCAGTCTTTTATGAAATCAATCGCCTGGCAGCCAAATACACTGATGAGCCATCTGGTTGCAAGGTACATGTTGAGAAGAGATAAGGCGAGGTACGAGTCTGATTGTAAGAAATATGGCAGTCTCGAGGCTGAAGGGAAAAAGAAATTGGGGCGACCGTTTCTTTTGAGGGGATACCGGAACACCGGGGTCGTACTGGTGCACAGCTATCTCTCCCAACCCAGAGAGGTCATGGCCTTAGCCAGGGCTCTGCGCAACAAAGGATTCTGGGTTTATGGACAGCGGTTGCCCGGGCACGGGACTTCGGCGGAAGATCTGGCCGGCAGGAAATATAAGGAATGGATAGAAGCTGTTGAGAACGGATATGTGCTTATGAGTTCATACTGCCGTGAGGTGGTTGTCGGGGGGGTTGGTCTCGGGGGCAGTCTCTGTCTTGATCTTGCGGCCAGGGTGAAGGGGATAAAAGGGGTTTTTGCCGTATCTCCGGCTTTTTCCCTGAAAAATTATTCGACTGAGTTTATGCCCGGCCGGGATGTGTTAAACAGAATTTTAAACAAGCTCAAAAGAGGGGAAGCACAGGAAAAATATCTGGCATTCGCCCAGGTAAATGGGCATATCAATTATGTTGCAAATCCGGTTGAGGGTATTCGGGAACTCGGAGAATTTCTGGAATCGATTGAAAAAAGTTATACAAATATCAGTCAACCTGTTCTTATTATCCAGGCGGATGGCAATCCGGTGGTATCGCCCAAAGGCTCCGGCAAGGTTTTTGGCCGGATCGGTTCTTCGCAAAAGGAGTTTTCCCTGCTGAGCTCCGACCAGCATATACTTGTAAATGGCAAAGGCTCGACAAGGGTTTTGGAGAAAATAATTTTGTTTGTCCAGGGGCTGTGATAGTACAATGTCACGCCTGTTTGGCTGTCCGGATAGAAGAATATACAACGAATCATGGAGAGGGCAGGTGGCAATTGATACAGGGGAGATGATTTGGCAGGAATACTACGATGCGTTTTCCTATTTTAAAAAAGAGGAAGTTCGTCCGCCCTGCCATCCGAAAAAGTTGCTGCACAGGCAGAGCAGTGACAAGGCTATTGTTCTGGTTCATGGTTTAACCGATTCCCCCTATGCAATGCTTGCCATTGCCAGGTATTTTTATGAAAAGCTTGGCTATGATGTGTATCTTCCCCTGCTCCAGTGTCATGGTTTAAAAGATCCTAATGGAATGCGGGGTGTCAGTCTTGCCGCCTGGAAAGAGAATGTACGTTTTGCAATAGATATCGCATCCAGTGCTGGTGCACGTACTTCCATTGGCGGGCTTTCAACGGGTGGGACGCTGTCGTTTTATTTTGCAAATCTTGATACCAGGGTGAACGGGGATCTCTATCTCTTTTCTGCGGCCTTTGGGCTCTATGGCTGGAAAGGTAATATCTTGACTCCATTCATTGAAGGTTTTTTGAAACTGCCCTTGATTCCCTATTGTACAAACAGCTTTTCTCTGATTTCGGATAATCCATATAGATACAGTCGTGTTCCCCTTATTGCTGCCCGGGAACTGGTGTTTTTAATAGATGAAAATAAAATGTTACTTCGGAAGATGAGGCAAAAGCCTGTGGATATGAAAATATTTTCTGCCTGGTCTGAGGCCGACAGGGTGGTGCGGGTGGATCTTCTGGCAGGCTTTGGCACTATTGTTTCTGCAGGTTATTTTGTATCTTATGTGCTACCCTTAGCGGCACAAGTCCCCCACGCCGGAGTTGTTCTGGAGAATGCGGTGTATGGTCTTGACTATATGCCGGGAGATCCTCCGGTTGAAACGGCTAATCCGCATTTTCATCTCATGATGGAATCCCTGGCCCGCTTTGAGGGGCAGAAAAGCTCCGGTTGGTCCTAATGAGTCAAACAGTATCCAAGATAGTTTAGATTGTTATGGTAATATTTTTTAGATTTTTCATTTTCTTTTTGGTTGGTTGCTGGCCCTATGCTTGTTTTTCCCTGGAACCCATGGAGGTTCTGGTTGTTGCCAATACAGAGACTCGTGGCAGTGTCGATCTGGCCCGATATTATATGAAAAAGCGGAGTATCCCGGCCTCGCATCTGCTCGTGGTATCCCTCACAACAGATGAAACGATGAGCCGACGGGAATATGACGAGGTGCTGGTAAAATCTGTTAATGCTTCCCTCAATGAGCTTAAATCTTCTGCGCGTATTTCCACAATAGTTCTCATGTACGGTGTGCCGTTAAAGGTGGCGCCACCCTTACCTGATCTGCAGGCCCGGGAACAGGTCGAGCAGTATAGAACAGCTCAGGCGGTCCTGGAAGAAAACGACAGCACTGCTGAAGTACAAGCTGACCAGAAGAAAAATGAGATCCTGGAAAAAATCATAACCCTGCTCAACACCAATCAACGGGCAGCGGTTGATTCAGAACTCTCCCTTGTTAAAGTGGCTGATTATGATTTGGATGGCTGGATAAAAAACCCCTACTATGTTGGTTTTCAGGGCAAAGAGGCGATTGTGACAAAAGATCAGGTCCTCCTTGTCTCTCGGTTGGATGGTCCGGATGTAAAGACGGTCCGCCGTTTGATTGATGATACACTGTGGGCAGAAAAAAAAGGGCTGCAGGGTCGGGCCTATTTTGATGCCCGCTGGCAGACCCCAAAGGAAACGGAACTGCTCGGGGGATACAGTCTGTATGATTACTCCCTGCATAAGGCCGCTAAAGATGTGGAAAAGCGGATGAAGGTGGTCCTTGATGAGCAGGAGACACTTTTTGCCGAGAACTCCTGTCCCGATGCTGCAATCTATTGCGGTTGGTATTCCCTTGCTAAATATATTGATAGTTTTGACTGGCAGCGGGGTGCCGTAGGATTCCATATCGCAAGCAGTGAATGCAGTACCCTGCGGGGGACAGAAAGTTCCGGCTGGTGCCTGAAAATGCTTGAAAAAGGTGTTGCCGCAACCATTGGCCCCGTTTATGAACCCTATGTCCAGGGCTTTCCTGTTCCCCATGTCTTTTTTGGGGAACTTTTGGAAGGCTATATGAGTCTTGGAGAATCCTATCTCGTCTCCCTGCCCTATATCTCCTGGCAGATGGTGTTGGTGGGTGATCCACTCTATCAACCTTTCAGGCCCCTGTAAGGTCTTTCCAGAAGGTTCCACGCAGCGATTATTTCCAGACGCCTCAGCCCCCTGAGCTGGAGTTACCTGTTGTACATCCTGTCAATTTCTTTTGCCATATGCCGCTCTATGACCTTTCTTTTTATTTTTAAGGTAGGTGTAAGAAGGCCATCTTCAACCGACCAGGGAGAGAGGTTCATGGCCACGTCTTTGATGAACACAAAACCGGGAAAGCCGCTCAGCTGTATATCAACTCTGTCGCGGATGGCTTTTTTTACCTCAGGCAGGTGGAGAGACTCCTCTATGGGGGGAACACCAAGTTTTTCGGCAAGTACCTCCCAGTTATACTGATTCAGCACACAAACCAAGGTCAAGTAAGGCCGGCCCTCGCCAATGACCATGTTGTGCTCAAACAGAGGGTCAAGACTGATGGCCATTTCCAGGTCGGTGGGCGCTACTTTTTCCCCGTTGCTGAGAACGATGATCTCTTTGAGGCGTCCGGTAATCCGGATGTGGCCGTCTTCGATCACCGCCTTGTCTCCTGTATGGAGCCATCCTTCGGGGTCAAGAATGGCACGGGTTGCCTTTTCATTATTCCAGTAGCCCTGCATGACGCAGGGGCCTTTCACCAGCAGTTCATGGGTTTCGTCTATTTTAACTTCAATGTCAACCAGTGGCCTGCCAACACCTTCGGGCCGGTTATCCTCCAGCCGGTTGACGCAGACCACGGGGCTTGTTTCCGTGAGCCCGTAGCCTTGATAAATCGGCAGGCCCAGGCCGATAAAAAATTTTGAGATATCAGAAGAAAGTGCAGCTCCCCCCGATATAACAATGCGAAGATTTCCTCCAAGTCTGGCCCGCACTTTTTTGCCGACCAGCCGGTCCAGTACAGGCTGAGCAAGCAATGACAGCTTCCAGGGACCTCGTTTCTGTTTATACAGAAAATGATCCCAGCCAATTTCAACAGCAGCATCAAAAAGTTGTGCGCTGAGTCTTGAGCCTGATTTCACCTTATTGGCGATGGCGGAGTACATCTTTTCAAAAATCCGGGGAACAGCCACCATAACTGAGGGTTGGATCTGGACAAGATCTTCTGCCAGATCGGGAATGGACCGGGCAAAGGTGACACTGGCTCCGGCCATCATTGGCAGATAATAGCCCGCCATTCTCTCGAGCATATGGGAGAGCGGTAAAAAAGAGAGAAAGGAATCCTCAGGGTAAATATCCATGGCTTGAAGCCCGGCATAGCTATTGGACAGGATGTTGGAGTGGCTCAGCATGACACCCTTTGCAGGCCCTGTTGTGCCAGAGGTGTAAACGATGGTCGCTGTTTCACATGTGGCAGGGGTGAAATCCTCCAGGCAGCTCTTGATTGTAGCCTCACTTTCTGCCTCACCTGTTGTGCCAAGCCAGTTGTTTAAGCAGACAGCGAGGGAGCCAGGTTCGGAGAGCTTGCAGTCATCGATTGTTATTATTTTGGTCAGACTTCGTACGTCTTTGAGTTTGGAAATAAGCTGCTCAAAATAAGCAATGCCGGGACAGATAAGTAATTTTGCCTTGGTATCTTCTAAAATGTAGGCAATGTTTTCTGGACGATCATTGGAGTAAAGAGGAACCACGATGAGTCCAAGGGACAGGGCCGCCTGTTCATAAAGAACCCAGTTTGGTGAGTTAGGAAGCATGACAGCAACTCTGTCGCCAGTCTGCAGGTTTTCTTGCAAAAAGGCCTCCCTCCAGCAGCGCATGCGTGTAAACATTTCGAGCCAGGTGATTTTTTTCCAACGCTTATTATCTTTATCAAAATACTGATAGGCAAGCTGCTGGGGGCTTTTGCGAACCCTCTGCAGAAAAAGCTCTGAAAGTGAGGCACAGGAGTCTTGCGGAATATAATCAACAGAACAATTTTTCATCAATGTATCTCCTTGTGGTCGAAATCCAAAAGCAAGATGGCTAAAAACAAAAAACTGAATACCGGTCGTAGAGATATAATTTACAGAAAAAGACCTTAAATTATTATACTTTTCATGAAGTAAATAGGCAAATAATATGTCATGCCGGGGAGTTTATCCCATGCTGGAATTGAGCTTTGGGTTCTGGTGCGGTATCGTGTAAAAAGAGAGATGGAAAAACTTCTGCAGCCCCGGGGCTCGGATTGGCTTGTTTGGGGTGATCCGATCCTTTGAGTAGCCGAGATTTTCCGGTGTTGCGGGAAGCAGAAATAATAGTGTGGCTTAGAAACCAACAGAAGAGGTCAAAATGAAGGTACAAAACGTCTTTGGCTGTTACCTTGTTGTAATGGCTGCTGTTTTTGCAATACCGACAGCCTGGGCTGAGGAACTTCCCTGGGAGAGAAAACTCTCTTTTGAAAACGCAACTATCCAATACTCCATCAGTGGTGTCGAGCATGGGACAGAGACGCTGTATATCCGTAATTATGGCAGGGAGCGGGCTACCTACACAGAATCGTCAACTAAAATTATGGGAATGGAAGCCATTGAAAAATCTGTGGAATTTGTAGATGCGGATTATGTCTATTCTTATAATCTGCAGGCGATGGAGGGAACCAAGACCGTCAATCCTCAAAAAAGTATGGCCCAGGCGTACGCTGCGTTGACCGCCGAAGAAAAAATTGAAGTGGAGAAGAACGCAGAAAAGATGGGGCATGCCCTGAGCCAGGGAATGGGCGGCAATATCCAGGAAAACGCAACGAAGATACTCGGATATGATTGTGATAAGGTCAATATAATGGGTGGCGGCGCAACGTACCTGCTTCACGGGACTGACATTGCCTTGAAAACTGAAGTGAATATGATGGGACTGAAGATGGTTACCCAGGCTACATCAATTGATACAGGACAGGTCGATGCCAAATATTTTGTCCATCCCAAGGGAATCGTGGCAGAAGTTGATCCTGAAGCGGAGGCCATGGCTCGGGCTATGGGGCAACGGGTTATGGATGCATTGAAAGACCCTGAGGCGGCCAAAAAAGGACTGGGCGCAGAAGTACATGGGGTTGTACCGCAGGAAAATATGACAGAGGAAGACAAACAGATATTAGAGCAGGCAGGGGAGCTGCTGAAAGGGATGCAGAATCTGTTTGGCAAATAAGATCGTTAGATAAAGACAAGAGATGAGCATGAAATATTTCATACTGAGCTGCATAGTACTGTTGATGATATCGGGTTGTGGTGGAGTGGCTGTTGAGACTGAAACTGCAAATGATGCAGACTTTACAGGATTTTTATCCTACGACTGGCTTGATGTGGCAAATGCAGATATAGGGGGAGTGCGGGCCAACAGTCCTGAGGTTGCAGCCTGGGTCAAGGACTCGGTTGACAGGCAACTTCTTAACAAAGGATATGTCAAAAGCACCAATGGTCAGCCAGACTTTTTGCTGAGCTGGTTGGGAGGCGTTGAAAAGAAGGTAAAGGTCGAATCCATCGATCATTTGTACAGTTCCTATGGCTACGGTCCGGTTGCTGCGAGTATGCCTCGGGAGAATATGAAAGGCGGGATGGAGAGAGAATATGAAGAGGGAACGTTACTCCTGGATGTCCTTGACCCTAAAACCCATAAGATGCTCTGGAGAGGCAGTGGCACGGCAAAGCTGTTGCAGGGTATGAAAAAGGAAGACGCCGCTCTCTATGTGGACCGGTTGGTGAAAAACATCTGTAAAACCATTCCGGATGCGAAGGCATTGTAGAAAAATTTAAGATAAAATAATGAATAAACAGTAGATTAACATTAGTTTGTGTTTTTTTAAAAAAAAGATGCAAACAAGATATAAAAATCTATTGACAGCGTAGGCCCATCAGTTTATATTGCCCGCCTACGTTGATTCGGCGATGAAAAACAACTTTTGTTGCAAAGCAGTTCGCCAAAGAATAAACGTATAATCCTCGGTAGCTCAGTTGGTAGAGCAGGTGGCTGTTAACCACCTTGTCGGCGGTTCGAGTCCGTCCCGGGGAGCCAGAGTTTCTCAGGTTTCGATTTTTAATTGAGCCTTTTTTATATAGTCGGGGCGTAGCGCAGCCTGGTTAGCGCGCCTGCCTTGGGAGCAGGAGGCCGTAGGTTCGAATCCTACCGCCCCGACCACATAATCGTATAAAAGCCAATCACTTACCTAGTGATTGGCTTTTTGCGTCTCTAGACCCCCTACCTTCCATTTGACGATCCTTTGACGTTTTAGTTTTGTTGTCAAAAAATACCTCTTTGGTAAAAGCACATCATTCTTTTGTATTCTTTTGATCATTGATTTGATAGGCACTGACAAATTCTCCACACTAAACTGCTACTTTGTGGTTAAGTGACTAGCTTTACCGTTTGTCTGGGCAAACAGGAAGGTGACTATATTGTGTATTAATACTTGCAGGAGGCAAACAACTTAAAGCACCATGCCAATTAATGGACGATCAAATGGTTGCTGTTCCGCAAGAGAAAAAGCAAACAGGTCTTAGATGATCCCTTCACAACAATCCGTCAGGTGGAGTGAAAAAAGAAGACTTCAAAAACGAAACCATATCAGCGTATATGAGCCATAACCCGGTCATAGTTGCCAAGTAGTCATTATTGACAACAAGGTTAAAATTTACACACTTATTTCGTTCAGAGTGTAATTTTACGATCATGCTGGTTCTCCACAACTTTTCTGTAATCAACTTTTCTTTACTCTCTTGTTGAACCCGCCTTTTTCTCAAGGCATGCAACAGATGCGTCTTCCCCCTCTTTTCTCTTTTCATTTTCAGGTATAATAATTGCTAGCATAGTGGAGTCACTGGCATTACTTTACATCAAATATCATTGAAATCATCTATGCATCGCGAGTCCATATGAAACAACTCATGGTGTAGTAAAGGAGGAACGCTGTGGTGAGGTTTGAACTTTTCAACCATCGTCAAATATGTAGTCTGGCATTATCGACCATGCTGGTCTTTACTCTGTGTTCCAGCGCCGGGGCAAAAAAGGATAATGATAGAAATCCCCATGCCCCTTACGTGAGTTCCACAGTTATCGAAGTACCTGTTGTCATAGCACCGGGTAAAGCCGATAAAAAAAACAAAACATACAAATCGCATAAGAAGGGATACATTCCTTCAAGGGGACGTGTTGATAAAATGTCTCCACAGCGACCACAAAAAAAACGAAACGACTATAAAAATAAGTCCTGGAAACGATGGGATCGTGTATATGGGCGTTCCCCCTGGAAATCTAACCATCGGCCCCGATACGGATCAATCCATCGGTCCCTGCCTAGGGATCACTTCAGTCTCTTTCTCGGCGGCGTGCCGTTCTTCTATTCTGCAGGTGTTTATTTTCAATCAAGTAAACAAGGATATGTTGTAGTACAACCTCCTATTGGAGGCAGGGTTCAGATACTGCCGGAAGGATGTTCTTACTTCTATTATGGTGGCCGCCGCCATTATTCCTGTGATGATGTGTTTTACGAGGAGAGGGGTGCCGAATATGTGGTTATCAACCGGCCATCAAGTTATCGCATTATTGCAGATCCCGGCGACGAGGTGGAGATTGATGCCAATAGCCTCAATCTTCGATCCGGTCCTGGGCTCAGATACGAAACCCTGACTGTCCTTCACCAAGGTGAAATTGCAGAAGTTGATGCGGTTGATGGCGAATGGTATTACGTGAGCCTCGAGGATGGTAGCTATGGTTGGATCAAGCGTCAGTATACAAGGATTATCAGCTTTAAAGAAGATCCAAAAGGATAATAAACTACCCGATCACCACTGACTAATTAGGGCATGCTGTTTGAATTGAGTTACCGTTTCGTCCCTTCTATCTGCTGTTTTTTTACGACAGGAGAAGATCATCGAACCAATCGCGCTCACGATCTTCTCCTTAGTCGTTATAACCACTTTCCTTACACTTAAGAGACATTAATACTGTCCCCCTCTAATTCGTTGCTCTACTTCTCGTAGTATTAATGCACCACCGTCAGAAGTGATCGTTCCACCACTAAAATCTGCAACGCTTTTTTTTCTACCTAAAGTTTGAAATGAGCTCTATTCTTTTGTACCGTCTGTTTTTATAAGGCCACCTTTGTTGATGTGATTAACGTCTTGATATAACTTTAAATATAAAACACTTGTTACTTTTTTTGTTTAACTTAATGAGACATTCGGGCTAATCTTAATATTCTGGAGGTCATTACCGAAAACAACAAATGCTTCACTACTCTCAGACCCCTTTTAGAAAGTATCACATTTCTCACAAGAGTTCTGGCTGTTCGTTCCATCTCGACATTTATTCAATTGTTATTCGAATTTCCCCCTTGCGCAGCTGAACTGCATAGTACAAATGGCTTCGTGCAGGCAAGGGGGTATGGATTGCAAATCAGCAGTTCCATTACTTGCGAGATTGATGAGTCACCGTAACAATACGAGTAAACTGGAGACAGCGAAGACGTTGTTGAGGGTCATCAATCCATTGCCTGCCGGAACATTGCTCTGTAATTTAGAAAAATTGAAAAAACAGTCTGAAATAGGTAAAAAATGCATACACAATAGCAAAACCCGCTCCCAGCATACTCATGGAAAGGGTTTTCTGAATGAGCAGGTACATAAGTATCATTGTACAACTCATGGGAATATGCCATGTTATATCGGGTGATAACGACCCAAAACTGAAAAAGAGTATCAAGAGGACAGTGAGGGCTTGAGAAATGAACAAACCACGTGCGTCTGCGCTGTGTCGCGTTGCAGATGTCCCCCATACCAATGTTGGAAACAGTCGTTTACTGCCCGCGGATAATGCGAGCAGAAATAGCAGGGGAGTAAAGACAAAAGCTATGTAGCTTGCCTCAAGCTTGTTCCATACCGTTAGAACTTTGGGCCACTTTTCTTTCATGGTCAGCTTGAATAATGAGTCAGCCTCTTCGACACGAAAACTCTCCAGGACTCTTTTCGTTCTGAGCTCGAGCTGTTCTTGTAGTGTATATCTCTCAGCAAAGCTTTTGATAGTACCAGTGATTCCATGTTCGGGACTAAAGTGCTGAGATGCTAGAAAATGTTGCCTAAATAGTTTGTTTGTATCGGGATAATACATCGACTTAACAATAGTCCAGGGCGCATTCATCACTAAAAAAGACGTCATCAAGAGGATAAATGCGAGAATTGGCGGAGTAAAATTACACTCTCGTGCCTTAAACATTCTAAACAAAAACCAGAGTGTTACTACGGGGTAGGTTAATGCCAGACTTGGGTGAAAATTTGTCGCCAGTCCCCATATAATTCCGGTCAGCAGCCACTGCATAGTACTCTTCTTTTCAATCAAGAGCAGGACAATACCGGATATGACAAGCCCAGCACCTGCTAACTTGAACCAGGTTATGTAATAATTGGTAACCACAAAAGCACTCGCGGAGAGAAGAAACACAGTCAAAAGTGGTCGTTCCTTTCCTGCAAAAAAATATTTATGCAATGCGAGAATCGGCAAGATCACTAAGACATTCAACATTGCGCCAAAGAGTGTGTAGTAACCGTAGCTGTTGGCAATGACTTGATGAATAGGATTCCCTATTCCTCGCATCATAGCATACAGTACACCGACGATCATTCCACGGTCCTGGACGCCATACATCAATTTGTAGTTCTCGTAATACTTGGAGAAAGGTTCATCGTAATAAATCGCAATGCCATTCACAAACTGGAACACCGGATCATGTGCGCCAAAAGCTCCATAGGTTAAGTTTCGTAACTCATTGTACGTGAAAGTAAGCAGTGGCAGGCTCAGGTTCTCAGTTACCACCGCAGTAACAGCGAGCATGACCAAGAATACCGCTAAGATTTCAAATCGTACAAGATGAAGATTCGTACGCAGGCTCCCAAGTTTTTGGTTCTTGAAAAGCAGATACATCAGCGACACATTGCAGATAACATAACAGGTCAGCATGAGCCATTCGTTTGGCAGGGATGGGCCCAGTTGGTTGACCAGAAAAAGAGCATAAAGAAACAGAAAAAATGCGATAGAGATTGGTGTAAGGAGAGCCAGTATATGAGTTTTTTGTCCATCACGCCAAAACAGTGTATAGATGAGAAACCCGGGGAGAATGAAAACAAAGAGCAGTAGTTCCGCCAAAATATATGCAAAGTCCCTGTCATCAAGGAACGTCTTAGGGATAATTTCAATTTTATCGATTTGCACCTGCCCTGTTATCCCGGGCTGAGCCTCTCGACATTTAAAGTACAGTGAGAGACTATCGTAGTGTCTGTTGTAGAGAGAAAATTCAGGAGCGTTTTTTTGATAGACAAGATAGTTGTGTTCAAAAGTTGAGCGTATCGGATCTCTGTTATTGGTAACCTCGAGTTTTCCCATATATGGGATATGGTCGGCCTTAGATATGGTTACTCTTACTTTCTGGCCATCTGCGTCGTACTCAATAGGGATATGGACGATTCTCCGGGTATTTTCGCTGCAGTCAAACGAAAGGAGGAGGTTGGAATCAACAGTCTCAGCTGACATCATGTCAGGTGCTGAAAGGATGATATCTTTACCTGTAAAATCATCAACAACATAAGTATTTCCAGCAAATGCCACCGCTGCCGATATCCAAACTATAAGAAAAAAAAGGATAAAAAAGACTTTGCCACTGGTATATATTTGCATAATATCTTTTATTGGTTAGGTTTGCAGGTAGTAGGTTCGTAAGAAAAAACACCATATAACATATTTCAGCGAACAAAGGGTAGTTTTATGCTTCTTATATGTGTTAGTCGTTCCAAAAGAGCATCTTGTAAATACCGAGCGATAAATACAATAAACGAAGTTTTCATCTGAGACATCTGGATGTTTAACTATTTTTGTAAGAGATCTTCTCGAGTAGGAAAAAGCAGTCTCTATAGATTTAACCTGTTGATATATCTTGTTTCATTCACAGCCTAATAAATTGCCCATAGACTATGCGAACATTAACACCACTCGTAGTTGATTTAGATGGAACATTGATTTCTACGGACTCATTGATTGAGTCAGCTATTCTTCTGATAAAGAAGAATCCAGTCTATATCTTTTACATGGTCTATTGGTTGAGTAAAGGGAAGGCCTATCTGAAAACTGAAATAAGCCGAAGAACTTTGCTTGATGTCGAAACTCTACCGTACGTCATACCTTTTGTACATTGGCTAAAAAAGGAAAAAGAAAAAGACAGGCTAATCTATCTGGTAACTGCGGCTCATAAAACTATTGCCGAAAGAGTGGCTAATCATCTTGGTCTATTTGACGGGTATTTTGCGACTGATGCGAACTCCAATCTTAAAGGTGTCGCAAAGTGCAAACTTATCAAAAAAGAAATTGGAGATAAATTTGTATATGCAGGAGACAGCAGAGCCGATATTCCGGTCTGGGAAAACGCAGAGGCTGCTGTTCTTGTGCATGCGTCGCGCCAGGTAACTAGCAAGATTAGAGATAGCCGTCCAATAGAAGCAGAGTTTCCAAAAGAGAAAACCAGTTTGAAAATCTGGTTCAAGGCTCTTCGAGTGCACCAGTGGGTAAAGAACAGCTTGCTTTTTGTACCGCTTTTAACAGCATTCGAATTTCTGGATATCTATAAAGTGTGCAGTGTATTATTGGCATTCCTGGCGTACTCATTTCTATCGTCAGGTACATATATTCTCAATGACATCTGGGACCTGACAGCGGATCGCCTCCATACCAGAAAACGCTTTCGACCTTTTGCCTGTGGACAAATTTCAATCCCACACGGGTTCTTGATGGCAGCAATCTTATTTGTTCTCTCCCTTTTAATTGGATGCTTGATCTCTACAGCTTTTGTCGCAATTCTGATCATGTATTTCTTCACAACCAGTGCCTACAGTTTGGTTTTTAAACAACATGCTCTAGTTGACACTATTTTGCTTTCATTACTCTACACTTTGCGTATTTTTGCGGGTGTTATCGTCATTGAAGTGAGTATCAGTTCCTGGATGATTGCATTTTCGATGTTTATGTTCTTGAGTCTAGCTCTCATAAAGCGTTGCGGTGAGCTGGTATCCCTTGAAAATGAAGAACAAAAAGAGGCTATTGCCGGAAGGGATTATGGAGTTGCAGACCTAAGAGTTCTGTGGCCACTGGGGGTAGGGGCATCACTTGCTGCTATTGTGGTTCTGGGATTATTCATCAGTGCCCCGGAAACACAGCAGCGGTATGCTTCTCCAGAGCTTCTCTGGTGTATTGCCTTAGGGCTCTTGTATTGGTTAGGTAGGCTGTGGCTTAAGACGTCACGTGGTAAAATGCATGACGATCCTATTGTCTTTGTAATGACAGATAGTGTTAGCTATATATTGCTGCTTTCCATAATCATTGTCACTGTGATAGCACATTTTTATACATTGCAGTTCAGTGTCCCTTGATGTGATGTGTCTGTATGGTTTTCAGGAGCAACTGGAATATTGATTCTATGCAACACTATACATAATATGAGGTCCAAAAATTATTTCCAATTTGCAGAAGATCCTTCCCGATTCTTTTGGCTGATCATTGCTTTCCTTGTTCATTAAATTAAGGGGTTAAGTCCGCTTTTAACTTTAATGATGTCTCGTACTATAATCTGAAACATGTCTAGACCATTGCGATTAGAATATCCCGGTGCCTGGTACCATGTGATGAACCGTGGCAGATGGGGTGAAAAAATATTTTTTACGGCAACAGACCGTGAAACCTTTCTCAAAGTTCTGCAAGAAGCGTCTGAACTATGGAATATGAGGATATCGGCGTATTGCCTGATGCCAAACCATTATCATTTATTCGTTCAAACTCCAGATGGAAATCTGTCCCGTTGTATGCGTCACGTCAACGGAGTGTATACCCAACGATTTAATCGTGAGCATAAAAAAGAAGGTCAACTGTTTCGGGGGCGGTATAAGGCTGTACTTGTGGATGAGGAGAGTTATCTGTTGGAGGTTCTGCGCTACATACATAGAAATCCGCTGAAGGCAGGCATTGTCAAAAGTCTTGATGACTTCCCCTGGAGTAGTCATAAGGGGTACCTGTCAAAGGCAAAGAAGTGGTCGTGGTTGGAAAAAGAAACGTTGCTCACCCAACTCACTCAAGTAAAATAGAAATGACAACCTAAAATTGACCACCCGTGATCACCGAATTTTGACCACCCGATATATATAAAAGAACTGAGACAGGGTGTTATCTCAGCGGTGGTGTTCAGGCCAACCTTTCAGCAACTCCGGT
>NZ_SWCN01000083.1 GCF_005116575.1 Desulforhopalus sp. IMCC35007
TACGGCGATGACCTACTCTCCCACACAGTCGCCCGTGCAGTACCATCGGCGCTAAAGAGCTTAACTTCCGTGTTCGGAATGGGAACGGGTGGATCCTCTTTGCTATGACCGCCGTAAAACTTGTTGTGCCTGAAGTGGGGAAGGGGAGATGTACCCATCCTACCTTGCACTGTTTTCCGTGTAATCCCAGTCGTTATCACTCCTGGGACTCAGTTCAGTACCCCTTGAGGGTATAAGATTCTCTAAGTGTTGCAAGAGCTACGGTCCTGCAGTGCTAAGAGTATCTCAAAAGCTCGACAATTGAATAGTAGAATAATCAGTAGTTCATTAATCAAAAGATATGGATAAGCCGCACGGGTTATTAGTATCGGTAAGCTCCATGTATTACTACACTTCCACACCCGACCTATCAACGTGGTGGTCTACCACGACCCTTCAGATGGCTAATGCCATGGGATATCTCATCTTGAAGTGGGCTT
>NZ_SWCN01000084.1 GCF_005116575.1 Desulforhopalus sp. IMCC35007
TTTCGATAGATCTCCAGCGCCTCGACTGCATCTTTGATCTCATTGCTCAACAGTGCAAAATATCCGTAATTGCGTTTTGCCTCAGCCATCGCCTCTTCATTGGCAACAACCTTCACTCCTCGGACCGGCGTGCTTTTTACAGTAAAATATTTGGCATAGTGCTTCTCGTGATCAGGATGACGCTGTCCATTTTCCAATTCATTCTGCCAAACAGCCATCCGATTATTGAAAGCTTTCTCATCCTCCAGGGCTCTGTCTGGTGAATAATAGAAATGAAGATACATCCGCCGGTCCGCTGTGATTGTATCACCTTTGTACGGACGATCTTGCACATAGTTCCAGGTTATCGGCAGAGAATACGCATAGAGTTCGTATGCCTGACTGTAATGATTCCAGTTGCGCATCGGCTCACGAACAGCATCAAGATGTGTCTTAATAAGTTTCAGCGACAGCTTGGCGGCTATCAGGAATT
>NZ_SWCN01000031.1 GCF_005116575.1 Desulforhopalus sp. IMCC35007
TGTTGATTGGGGATTTTTTTTATTCTATTATCGACTGGGATTACACGTAAAACAGTGCAAGGCAGGATGGGTACATATCCCCTTCTCCACCTCAGGCACAACAAGTTTTACGGCGGTCACAGCAAAGGGGATCCAGCCGTTCCCATTCCGAACATGGAAATTAACTCTCTCGGAGTCTCGCCCCGCCCCCTTACCTACCTCTCTCGGAGTCTCACTTCGCTTACTTACCTGGCGCCGATGGTAGTGCACGGGCGCTGCGCTCAAGAGTAGGTCATTGCCGTAGCCTTACACCAATTCCCATTCAACTAAACTGTTGATTGGGGATTTTTGTTTGTACATGCTCACTTCATTGCATACCTTTTTGTCAGGTGATATCAAAATGCCACCTGCGCCAAACTCTATTCGCCGTCAAACTCCAATGGCATTATTTAAAACCGGAACAGGCAATCACAAAATAATTTGTGGAAACACCACGCATAAGATAAGTATTGTTAGATCTATCATATTCAATCAGCATACCAGGAATGAAGACTATTGGAGAAACCATGAAAAAAGATTTATGGATAAATGGCCGGTGGGTACCAACAGAACAAACCCTCACCATACATAGCCCCTTTGATGGACATCTGGTCGGAGAAGTCAGTGTTGCGACTTCTTCTCAGGTCTCACTTGCAATAGATGCCGCTGAAAGAACTAGACCTGCTATGCGGGCCTTATCAGCATATGAACGGGGCGAAATCCTTGACAGGGTTGCAGAGCTCTTTGATAAGCGCCGGCATGAAGCTGCCGCTATTCTCTGTGCTGAGGCGGCCAAGCCCTTAAATGCGGCTCTCGCGGAGATAGACAGAACCGTACAGACCTATCACTTTGCAGCGGACGAAGCCCGTCGCTTAAGTGGAGAGATGATCCCTATTGACGCAGCTCCAGGCGGCAAAGGCCGATTTGGCTTTACCATCCAGGAACCACTTGGGATTATTGCTGCAATCACCCCATTCAATTTCCCATTTAACCTGGTGGCTCATAAGATAGGTCCCGCCTTTGCTGGTGGCAACACGGTAGTCCTCAAACCCGCCAGCCAGACGCCTTTTTCAGCCTTCTTTACCGCCGAATTATTTCACGATGCCGGCCTGCCTGCAGGAGCTCTCAACGTCGTCACAGGAAGTGGCGCTGTCGTTGGAGATGTCCTTGTAGAGGACGAAAGAATCGCCATGGTCACGTTTACCGGCAGTCCTCCCGTTGGAAAAGCCATTAAGGCAAAGGCTGGACTTAAAAAAGTGACCCTCGAGTTGGGTTCCAATTCAGCGGTCATCATTGATCAGGGCGTCGATATTGATACCCTGATCGATCGTTGCGTTGTCGGGGCCTTTTCCTTTCAGGGACAGGTCTGCATTTCTCTACAACGCATCTTTGTCCACAGCAGTCTCTATGCGGATCTCTGCCAGAAAATGGTGATCGCGACAAAAAAACTTAACGGCGGTCAGCCTGACAAGGCCACAACGGATTACTCTGCTCTCATCAGTGAAAAGGATGCAGACAGAGTTCAACAGTGGATCAAAACTGCCGAGGATGACGGCGCCACAGTTCTCTGTGGAGGTGAGCGAACCGGGAACATGGTCTCCCCTGCTATCCTCACCAACGTTGCCAAGGGACTAAAAGTGTCCTGCCAGGAAGTCTTTGGACCAGTTGTGGTTATCTGGCCCTTTGATGAACTCGGCGATGCCATAGACCAAGTCAACGACAGCGTTTATGGTCTACAGGCTGGAATCTATACCCCTCTTCTTGACAATGCACTGCACGCCGCAAAAAAACTGGAAGTTGGCGGGGTCATGATAAACGACATACCGACATTTAGAGTCGACCAGATGCCCTATGGCGGAGTTAAGGAGAGCGGAACCGGCCGTGAAGGACTTCATTATGCTGTCACTGAAATGACGGAAATGAAGTTAGTCGTTGTAAAGCCCAGCACATAAGGTTTATCATAATCCTTCTTTTGTTAAACACAGGCTTTTCAAGGTCAGGAGAACCATAAATATTCGTTTAACACGGGTTCAAAGGTCCTCCAACTTTACCAGATACACTCCTTTTACGGTAAACATAGATGAACCCTATCCAGGATATTTTAGATACCTACCCACTGATGATTCTTGATGGCGGGTTTTCCAGTGAGCTGGAACGCCGAGGCTACGACCTGAATGATCCCTTATGGTCGGCCAAGGTCCTTATAGAAAATCCTAAAGTCATCGGCGAGGTTCATGCCGATTATTTAAAAGCGGGAGCCGATTGTGTCATAACCGCCAGTTACCAGGCCAGCTACGAAGGCTTTATGAAACGTGGGCTCAATCAACAGCAGGCCCATGATCTCATTCAACTTTCCATTACCATTGCAACCACGGCAAGAGATGCCTTCTGGGCAAATTCTGCCAATCATGACAATCGACCAAAACCCCTGATAGCAGCATCAGTTGGGCCTTACGGCGCCTACCTGGCTGATGGCTCGGAGTATCGGGGCGATTACAACCTCTCAGAGTCAGAACTCAGCGCTTTTCACAAAAAAAGGTTGCAGACACTCATTGATGCAAGACCTGATATTCTGGCCTGCGAGACGATCCCCTGTCTGATGGAGGCAAAGGTTTTAGTTGAACTCCTCAAGGAAAACCCCAGCAGTTATTGCTGGCTCAGTTTCAGTGCCAAAGACGGTCTACACATCAGTAATGGTGAAAAAATGACAGATTGTGCCAAATGGCTCAATACCCAGGAGCAGGTGGCAGCAATTGGCATAAACTGCACGGCTCCAAAGCATATTGCATCCCTGATTACCGAAATCCGAAAAAACACGGACAAACCAATCATCATCTATCCGAATTCAGGTGAATGTTATAATCCTGAGGAAAAAACCTGGGACGGCAATGTTGCCCCTCTATCTTATGGAGAACGGGCACACAGCTGGTACAAGCAGGGGGCGCGAATCATTGGAGGCTGCTGCCGTACAACACCAGAGGATATCAGAGAAATATCTGCCTGGGCACGCAACCTACAACCGTGAAACATTCTTTGTTGTGGTGCCTGCGGCTGAAACGAACAGCCACCTCCCCGCCCGCTATAATGGCTGCTGGGGAATTATCACAGGACAGTTATCAATATTGTGGACTGAGACGGGCAGACCATAGACGTCTTCTATAATGTCAGAGGATATTGTATTGCGGTCACACTCTGCATAAATAGAGCCGTTACGCAGAAAACAGTAACGATCGGCATAACGCAGGGCGCTGTTCAGATCGTGCATGGTCATCACAGCTCCGATCTGCCTGGTGTCCACAATTTCTCTTACAATAGATAAGATACTGATCTGATTTCTTAAATCCAAAGCGCTGGTGGGCTCATCCAGAAGCAGCAGCCGTGGCTCCTGAACAAGCGCCCGGGCAATGGCGACTTTTTGTAGCTCTCCGCCGCTGAGCTCGTCTAAATAGCGCAGAGATAGTTTCGAAAGATCAAGCTGCATCAGAACCTCCTCCACAACTTGCAGATCATGGCTTGCAACATGCCATTTGATATACGGTTTTCGTCCCATCAGCACAGCATCAAAAACGGTCAGCCGGGTGGTTTCACTGTGCTGAGCGACATAGCCAATACTTAAGGCAACCTTATCCGGCGACATCTTCAGGATATTACGATCCTCAACCTGGATAGTTCCTGCAGCAGGGCAATGTATGTTGCCAATACATTTTAAAAGCGTTGTTTTCCCGGCACCATTGGGACCAAGAATGGCCAGCAGCTGACCTGGCTCCACAGCAAGATCTATTTTTTTAAGAATATCGGTGCCGTTATACGCAAAAACGAGGTCTTTTACAGATAAAATCATCGTGATCCTCTTCTTAAAATTATCCAGAAAAAAGCAGGCGCACCTATAAAGGCGGTTAACACAGAAACGGGCAACACATGGGGGGCAAGGAGCAATCGAGCAACGACATCAGAAACAAGGAGAAGGAAAGCTCCGACCAAAATACAAGCCGGCAGCAGAAATCTGTGATCCGATCCAATGATCTTACGAACCATGTGGGGCACGACCAGGCCGACAAAACCAATGATTCCAAGAAATGAAATAATTACTGCGGTAAGAATTGATGAAAGAAACATCCCTGTCAAACGTACTCGTTCAACCCTGACCCCAAGGCCTTTTGCGGTTTCATCTCCGACACTTATGGCATTATAATTCCAACTGTCAGCAAAAAAACAAATTAAACAAAACAGTGTCACAACGAAGATAAACATCAACTCCTGCGAACTTGCTCTGCCCGTGTCCCCAAAGGTCCAGAACACCATTGCCGCCAGTTGGGTGTCATCGGCAAAAAATTGTAAAAACATCGTTCCCGCAGTACAGAAGGCTCCAAGTGCTACTCCGGTAAGTATCATCACCTCCGCATTGGCTCCGCGTATTTTTGTTACACCAACGATGAGGGCAGAAGCAGCGATACTGCAGATAAACGCCGCAGCAGTGGTCATATAGAGATGAGTGATTGATACGTTTCCCGCACTGCTTGCGACAAGACCATCATTTCCCAGCAACATCACCGATAACGAAGCACCAAAGGCTGCAGCATGGGAGATGCCAAGGGTAAATGGTGATCCCAAAGGGTTCCTCAAAATGCATTGCATCACGGCTCCTGCAACAGCCAGCCCAGCTCCTGCAATGATGGCTGCCAACACCTGAGGCAAACGAATATTCCAGACAATCATCTCAACTTGCCTGCTGGTGTTGAAGCCAAGCAGACTTTTGGCAACAGCAAAAAAGGATATATCGGCGGTCCCAAGAGATATCGCGGCTATCGACGCAAGCACTAGACTTACCATCATGCAACATAAAAACAATATTTTACGGCTGATATACTGTCGATATTTAGCTGGTACATCAGCCGGATTAAGATTCATTATTCTGTCAGTTGTATCGGTTGGAAAACAAGATTCATAAACAGGCTGCTCATCTCTGCAAATACCGGTTTGCCTACAAGAAAACTGTAGATCTCATCTGCTTTTTCTGTTGGTTCGATATCTTCGAATCGATCCGGATAAATTAATTTTCCCAGAAAATAGGCGTTAGCCAGAATCGAACCATAGTTTGCGGCATACAAATTGTAGGGGAGCAACCCATATACCCGCTTCTTTTTAACTGCGGTCAACAGTTGATAGGCCGGATCAGTTTTTAATTCATGCAGGCCACCTCCCGCACCTTCAAGCTGTAATGTGGCAAGGTCAAGAAAAAGGTAGTCAGGATCCCAGACGATAATTTTTTCTTTGGAAATATTGGACCCACTCAACCCCCTTTTCACCGCAAACTCATCGAAGGCCAGGTTACGTGCATTTATAAAGGTAAAAGGTGGATATTGAGGCTCAGTAGACTGAAAGCCGTGAGGCCCCCTGGCTGCGACACCCCCGATATATGCAGAAGGCCTGTGGTCTGCATCAATTGATGCAGTGCGCTGCCTGAGATCGGCGATGGTCTCCTCAAAAAAGGTGATAACCTCTTGAGCACGTCTGTCTTTGCCTAAAAGGCTTCCCATCTGTCGAAGTGTCTCATACAACTGCGAGCAATTCTTTCCAAGATCGCCATAATCAAGAGCAACAACTGGAATGCCCGTTTTCTCCTGCAGTTCAACTGGATTATGCCCCATTAAGGGAAAGGTTTTAAAAATGAGATCCGGTTGCGGCACAAGATTGAGAATTTGCTCCGGATTGTCTTTCCCGCGAAATTCCCCAAAAACAGGCAGTTGTTTAAACTGTGGATTGGCCAGAGCGTACGGCCTGGCATCAAGTATCTTATGCCTTGTTTCAATATCGTCTACTCCAGCAATCCGGTCCTGGGCCTGCAGATAAGTAAGCAGTCTGAGACAACCCGGTCCGGAACATATGACATGGCCAACAGGTGCTCCGGGTTGGAGCAGCTCTCCATGGACGTCTGTAATCGACTGGGCAACTATTTCGCCGCAAAAGATTACAGGCAGACAGGCAAGAATGAAGACCTTTAAAAACATAGATACTCCTTTTTAAAGAAGGTAGTATGACGATATTTTATTTCGTGTTACTAGTAGTTAACATTTACACACAACGCGGTCAAGAAGTAATGTTACGTAATTTCATTTCGTGTTACCAAAGGTCCTCCGTGTCGTGCAGGACTGTTATGAAAATACGATAATTTTCTTACAGATAAGGTGATCGGCAACTTTACCGAGAGCGTTGCGACCAAGATATGGAAACATCAGGATATGCACATGGAGATTGGCGTTACGCCAATAATTTTATTGATAAAACTGTGAAGAAAAAAGCAACGGCTGCATGAACAAAACGCAAAAAACAGACACAATTTAACTTTCTAGTAAGATGGTAACACGGCTTAGCAGTCCTTTTTTTCTTCATTCAGTACTTTTCGAACAAGATCTGTTAGCACTTCTCTTTCAATAGGTTTCATGGCAAAGGCGTTAATTCCACAGACCTTTGCCTCCTCTTCTTCAAGTTGGCTGATAAATCCAGAACAAAGCACAATCGGTATATCTGATCGAATTTTTCGAATCCGCCGTGATAGTTCAAGTCCTGTTAACCCCGGCATTGTCTGATCGGTAATAACAAGATCAAAGCGGTACGGATCAGTCTGAAAAGCGTCAAGAGCGTCAAGACTGCTCGTTTTGCAAAACAGCTCATAACCCGACTGTTCAAGAATGATTTTGCCTATTTCTACAAGTAATTCTTCATCATCCACAAAAAGAATGCGCTCGTTGCCGCCCTGACGATCTGGCTCCCCTGCAGGTTGGGATTCATGGGACCTCGCTTCAGCATCCACGGGGATGAGGACCCTGAACACAGAACCTTCACCCTCTTTGCTCTCACAGCTGACAAAACCCCTGTATTTCTTGACAATACCGTGGATGATGGACAGTCCCATTCCACAACCACGGCCCATCTCTTTGGTGGTAAAATACGGGTCAAATATTTTGTTCTGGATCTCTGGTGCTATCCCTGAACCATTATCCGCCACAGCGAGCTCTATGAAGTCGCCGGACTTAACATCAGGCTGAGCAGTGAGGTCTTCGGCTGAAAAAACGACATTCTTCAATGATACGGTAAGAATACCACCGCTGTCTCCCATTGCATGATAGGCGTTGGTGGCAAGATTCATCAAAATCTGGTGGATCTGAGTCGGATCCGCCAGTATCATACCAGTTTGGGAATCTATATCCTGACGGATTTCAATTGTGGCCGGCAATGAGGAGCGGATCATTTTCAGGGTTTCTTTTACAACCTGAACAGGTTGGAAGCAAATACATTCCGGCACACTCTGGCGGCTAAAATCGAGAATCTGTTTAATAAGTTCTTTAGCCCTGCGACTTGCATTGATAACCTCGTCAATATCCGCTCTAACAGTGGATCCTGTGCGGCTATCTGCCTGAATCATTTCAGCATAACCAATAATAACACCCAGAATATTATTGAAGTCATGGGCAATCCCACCGGCAAGCTGTCCGATTGCCTCTATTTTGTGGAACTGGTTCATCTTTGCGTCAAGGGCGATCTTCTTTTCTTCTGCCTCTTTTATCTCAGTCAGATCAAGGCCAAAAGCCCAGTGTTGCTCTCCTGTTGCAATAAATCCCCAGGAAATATTTTTTCTGGACCCATCCTTACAAATAACGACGGTCTCCATCGGTTCAATTGCTGTCTTCGTATGAATGGCATGTATTACCTTTTTTTGCCACTCTTCCATCACCTCAGTACGGTATTTTTCGTCAGGATAAGCAAGTGGCCACAATTGGTTGACATCTAGAACATCAGCCATCGTATAACCGAACAATTTGGTAAACGTGGAGTTGATATATACAGCTTTCTGCTCGATTCCCTCAAACATATAAATGGCAAGAGGTGAGATTTCGACCATAACACGAAATTTTTTCTCACTCTCTTTCAACGCCTGTTCAGCACGTTTACGCTCTTCAATTTCCTGAAAAAGAGCATTCGTGCGAGTACGGACCACCCTGTTCAGCATACGAGTCCACAGCAGAAAAGAACAAACGATAACTAAAACAACAGCGGAAACAATGGCTATCAGGTTACGCAATTTTTCCTTGGAAATCCCAGGGGCTAACTGAAGGTGTATCCATTTATTACGAATAGTATTCCGTTCATCCTCCGTCAATAACGCCTGAGCCTTTTGCAAGATCCCACTTAATTCCGGCCAATCAGAGCGCACGGCAAATCCAGAAACATTAGGCGGATGCGTCTCCCCTGCCAGTTTTAAATTCGTAATACCCTCAGCCTCTAGAGTATGACTTGCTGTTGCCAGATCCCCCACGAAGGCATCAGCCATACCAAATGACACTTTTCGTAAAGCTGTTTTAAGGTTAGAGACCAAGTCAATTTCCAGATCCGGGTAATTCTGGCGAACCAGATCTACATAGCCATAGCCTCTAACCATGGCAACACGCATACCTTTGAGGCTATCGAGTGTCAACTCGTCAGAGACACTATTTCTGACAATAATGACTGAAGGAATAGTGAGATAGGGTGGTGGAAAATCAAGATAGGTTTCTCGTTCTGGAGTTCTAACAACAGCATTTAAAACGTCGACATCATGGTTTTTTATTCGCTTGACAACATCATCCCAACTGTTGCATTTAACAACTTCAAAGCTGATCCCCAGTTTTTGAGTGATAAGCTGTGTATAGTCCGCACCAATACCTGCGTATAGACCATTGCTGTCAAAAAATTCTATGGGCTGAAAATGAGGGTCGGGTGCCAGACGAATCACCGGATGTGCTTTAAGCCAGGATATTTCCTCTGGCGAGAGCGCTACACCATTTTTCTCTTCCTGTCCTAAAGCCTCGGTAACATCAATAGCTGTAGATTGAAAAAGTAGAGCGCAGATGATGATTTGTAGCAGGAGTCCTACATCAAAGAAAGAATTAATCTTTTTCACAATTATCCGTATTTCGATATCTCTTCGACACTGTTTTTAATCAGATCTATTTCCCATGGAATACAGACAATCCAAGACTAGTAGGATTTACCTGTACAGAAAGATCAACATGAGCTTTTTGGGGGCTGATGATTTACACTTCCAGGCATCACGAGTCAAGTGTAACCTCAGGTCAGATTCTGCACGTTTGAACCAATAAAACGTAGCACCTGCCAAGGGGAGAACAATTCAACCGTTTGCCTGAATTATATGCTTTTTAGATGTTTTATCATAGCTTTTTTAGTGGAATAATCGGTCGCCAATATATCAATAAAATAATACTAAACTTATGCCTTCACATGGAGGGAGACTCTCTCCGCTAATCACCTGAAAGGAGGTTGACGATCAAGTGGATCAATACATTTCGCTGGCCAGGGTCACTCGCAGCCGTCAGTAGCGTTAAGGCAACCAGTGCCTTATTATCAAATGTATTAATGCTGAGCCGCCCGTTTATCTTTAGAAACAGAAGAAAAAGAAAAGAACCGATCCGCTTATTACCGTCTGTAAAAGGATGGTCTTTAATCAAAAAGTAAAGAAGATTGGCCGCCTTCTCCTCAGTACTTGGATAGAGATCCTGCCCGCCAAAGGTCTGGTGGATTGCTCCGATGATCCCGGCAAGGCCATTATTACGCTCATTACCAAAGAGATCGGTCGCCCCCCCCTTGGTAAGTAACTCCTTTTTCAGGGAAGTGATAGCTGTTCTTACACCATCAAGATCAAGAATTTCACCTGAGACCTGTTTGATACCTGGAGACGGCAGATTATCTTCGTCATACTGCAATAACAGCTGCCAGGTTTTGGCGTACTGATTAACGATGCTCAGTACCGAAAGGCCCTCATCACTGACGAGTTTCTGGTCTTCCAGAGTATTCGTCAGCAATGCTAGAACCTGTTGCACTTCATGGATACCTTTTTCCGCCAGTCGACGCTGGCTGAGGGTATAGCCTTTGACGAGATGGTCTTTGAGTATGGAAGTCGCCCAGATACGGAACTGGGTACCGCGCTTTGAATTGACTCTGTAGCCTACCGAGATTATGGCATCAAGATTGAAATATTCAACATTATAAGTTTTCCCATCAGCAGCAGTTGTTGCATTTTTTGCAACAACTGCTTCCTTTGTTAATTCACCAGTCTCAAAGATATTTCTGAGATGCCTTGATATTACAGACTTATCTCTATCAAATACCTCTGACATTTGGTTTAAGGTCAACCAGACCGTTTCGCCTGCGAGACGGACATCTATCGATTGCTGGCCGTCATCTGCCTGGTACAATATTATATTACCGCGATCTGGTTGCATATTTTTATATTATCTATCTTATTTTTTGTTGCTGCAGTGTAAAATATCACCCCTCACCTGACTATTGGCAAGGAAATTAGGAAATCAGAGGATGTCAACATCAGGAGAAAGACATACATCTCAATCTTCTGGCGGAAACCACTCTCCTCAGAATCCTTATTGAAAGTATCACATTTCTTGGCATGGTTCTACCTGTTCGTTCCGTCCCCATATTTACTGAATTGTTCAGGGAGGATGCACTTGGTGCACAGCTGGCTAAATTAGTTGTACCGTTTTTTCCACAACCAATCTGGTTGTAGTCGTTGATGACAGATTTATCGGGGTTCAACGAAACAACCAGGAGGTGGTCCACTAGCAGCATCGGAACAAATTCAATCGTCCTCAACAATACCGAAAGCGTTGTATGGTGAGTATATCATGATCCATCAGCTGAGACGAGAAACTCAGCAGGCCGAGATAATACGAAGAATTACGGCTGAGGTTGTCATCAGCTTGGCTGAAGTTTGGAAACAAGTCTTTCTCTGTAGCAAAAACAATAGGTTCGTTATCGTTGTGCGGCCTGTCTCCCCATCTCTCGATATTTACTGCAAAGCAGGAGCCACAGAGAGGAAGCCACCTGCTCTATGTCACATCAACAACAAAGAACTTTTCAAAGTCTTCATCCTTGATGGAGTTGTCCTGCCTGTTCAGGCCGCTCTTTTTGCCACAACAAACATCAGGAGCCTGGTTTGATCTCTCCACATCCTTCTGATCAGCCGACATATCCAATTGCAGTCGATCGCTCACACACTCATCGACAAACTCTTTCAATGCTATTTTTACTATGGTGTGAAACTGGTCGACTGTTTTCTCTGAGCGGATTGCCAGGGGCAAACGGTTGATAAAATATTGTATCAGATCAGGTGATGGCGATGAGTAATCCTCAAAGAGGATAGCCTTGACCGCTGCAATATACTGCGAGGCAGCAGATGGAGTCAAAGCTTGACTCTGATCAGTGGAATCTTTTAACAGCTTTTTCGACGTGATAAGATCCATAGGGAACCCTCCTTTGTCTGGTTACCTGAAAAATCCGAGCAGTACGTACGACAGTATATGTCACTCCCATAACAATTAACGCAAAAATTCAGCCTTTAAAAGGGGAAACTACGATCAGAGGCCTGGAGTCGGCCTCCCTTGTGAATCAAGACACAACACCACCTCGCCCTGTCAGGCGTGCAGGAGCCGCCTCTCTCGAAATTGCAGGTAGATCTTGCCCTCTTGCCAGAATAATAATACGTTAGGAAATATCGTTAAATGTATGGGGCATCAGCGGATTTTATTACACGACATCAGTCGTGGCAAAAAGGGAGCAGTAATAAAAATGAGTTCCTCTACACCACGATATTACAAAAAAACACTGCAAAGGAGGCACTGCCTATTACCTGCTTCCCTGCTTGATTAAGGCCATTGTCTTCTGCTGCTATCTTCAGCACCCGTACAGGGCTGATTTGACGACATTTTCACGAAACAGGTGAATCTCTCCTCGGCTACATTTTGCCCTTTATGATTCACTGTTTATATTAGATACACGATCTGTGTTTTCACAGAGTGGTCGTTATTTCGACCTGTAATTTTATATGTTTTTTACGCCATTTCGATTTATTAACTGACAAGTAACTCAAAGTATGAAAGATAAAGACCTTACTTCCACTGCAAACAGCGGCAAAGCACTTGGAGAAAAATCATCTTCGACTGAAATAGCCTCATTTCTCAAGGCGGTCAGTAATGCAAGTCTTGCCAAGAGCGGACGACTGCTGTTCACACTCGATGCAACCAACAGTCGGCAGCCAACCTGGGACAGGGCTATGGACATTCAGGCTGCAATGTTCGATGCCGTAACCAAGGCCGGAGGCTTATCGGTGCAACTCGTTTATTTTCGAGGTTTTGACGAATGTCGTGCCTCCAAATGGGTTATTAATGCCGCTGCGCTCCGAAACCTGATGCTCAACATTAAATGTCGAGGTGGCCATACACAGATTGCGAAAATCCTCAATCACGCCTATCGTGAGACAACCAGAGAGAAAGTCGCGGCACTTGTTTTTATCGGTGATGCAATTGAAGAAAGTATCGATTCTCTCTGCCAGAAAGCAGGTGAACTTGGTTTAAAAGGAGTACGCTGTTTCTTTTTCCAGGAAGGACATGATGGTACAGCTGAAAATGGCTTTCGTGAGATGGCGAGGCTCACAGGAGGTGCCTATTTTCGGCTTGGACCAGATTCGGCTAAAGAACTAGCCGAACTGCTTGGAGCAGTGGCAATATATGCACAAGGTGGTATAAAAGCCCTGTCAAACAGCGATAAACACAAGGCAAGGTTACTCCTGCAGCAGATGGAGCAATAAGTTTTTACCTTTTTTGTCTGGATAGGTGAATGGGATTGTATATTATTTTATTTTTATTCATGGTGCTCCTGCTGTTCTGGCTGATCCTCACCCAGCCAGCCAAGAAGAGCGCCGCCTTTTTAACAAACATGGGGCCCCTGATTCTCATAACGACTGGAGCGATATTGACCCTGTTCAGGCGTGGTGTGGTTGGAATGCCTCTCATGTTTTTAGGCCTTTCCTGGTGGCGGCGCAATCGGTCGAGACGCCCCGTCGATCACCCCGGCGGACAAAAATCAACTGTCCGCTCAACATACCTTGAGATGGAACTTGACCATGATACAGGTGAGATCGACGGCAAAGTGCTGGCCGGTCGCCAGCAGGGAGCCCGGCTCTCAGCAATGAAAGAGGCCGACCTGTTCATGCTGTATCAGGAAATCAGTTCAGATGCAGACAGTGCCTCCCTGCTTGCTTCATTTCTCGATCGTTATCACCCCAATTGGCGCGATGATGTTGATCCTGATTCGGCCAGGCAGGAAAATGACACCTCTGGACTGAAAAACATGAGCAAACAGGAGGCCTACCAGATTCTTGGTCTGGAGCCCGGCGCAACCAGAGAGGAAATCCATCAGGCCTGGCGGCGACTCATAAAAGGAGTACACCCCGACCACGGAGGCTCCGCATTTTTAACCGCCAAGATAAATGCGGCCAAGGACGTCCTTCTTGACTAAACCCCAGAACATCAGTAGATGCTCTGCAAAAGGCAATACAAAGGGTAGTGCATCAAAGCTTCCCCCATGGCTCCATTAATTTTTCCTTAAAAACAATGTAAAACCAGTCTTACAATCAAATAACGTAAGAGATATATAGAGGCAAAATGGTACAGATAGGCAAGATAAACCGGCTCTTGATAAAAGAGATTTATGAAAATGGCATTCTCTTATCGGGCGGTGAGGCCGGTGATGTTCTTTTAAAAAGCACACCGTCTGGCAAAAGATATCTGAAAGATGACACCATAGATGTCTTTGTTTATGTCGATAAACAACAACAGCTGATGGCAACGGTTCACAGACCAACGGTTCTGGTTGGAGAATGTGCCACTCTCACCGTCGTTTCAACGTCTCCGGCTGGTGCTTTTCTTGGATGGGGGCTTGAAGACGATCTTTTTGTACCAAAAGGTGAGCAGCAAAACAGTATGAGAAAAGGCAATGCCTATGTTGTTTATGTGTATCTGAGTGAAAAGACACACCGCATTACAGCCTCGTCGAAACTTGATAAATTTCTTGGTCGCAGGCTTCCTGAATTTAAGGAGGGCGACAAGGTCGATCTGCTTGTTTATGCACACACAGATCTTGGTTACAGCGCCGTTGTCAATGGCTCTCATATAGGTGTGATTTACAGCAATGAAGTCTTTCAAAAAATTGCCATAGGCCAGCGACTTGAAGGTTACGTCAAGAAAATACGTGATGATCTGAAAATTGATCTGCGCCTGCAGCCGAGAGGGTATCAGCAGGTTGATGACATATCCCAGGACATCCTTGAGACACTGAAAAAAAATGATGGCAGCGTCGCCCTCAGCGATAAAAGCCCACCGGAAGAGATCTACACCACATTTGGCGTCAGTAAAAAAACCTTTAAAAAAGCAGTGGGATCCCTCTACAAACAGAAACTGATACAAATCAGTTCAGATGGTATCAAACTCGTCAGTTAAAGAACGGAATTGATCTTTGATGCAGAACGGCCACACTGATTGAGTCTGAAAGTAAGGCAGATCTTAAAAGACTGTCACTCCTCTTCCTTCAATAAGGCCTCACGTTGACTTTCAGAATCGGAAAAATCAAGGGCAATCTGTATAAAACGCTCTTCAATCGCCAGAAAGGCATCAACCACATCGGGATCAAAATGAGACCCACGACCATTCATGATGATGGTTCGGGATGTCTTATGACTAAAGGCCTTTTTATATACCCGTTCACTGATAAGGGCGTCGTAAACGTCTGCCAGGGCCATTAACCTTGCGGGAAGTGGTATCTCCTCTCCGACCAGCCCCTCAGGGTAGCCGGAGCCATCCCATTTTTCCTGATGAAAATTCGCAATTTCCCGGGCTATCTGAACAAACGGGGTACTGCCGATTTTCCTCTCAATCCCTTTAAAAACCTCTGCACCAAACTCCGCATGTCGTTTCATGTCCACAAACTCATCGTCAGTCAGTCTGCCCGGTTTGAGTAAGATATTATCAGCTATTCCTATTTTACCGATATCATGGAGAGGAGCGGCCTTAAACATGACATCAATAATCACGTCATTGAGTTGATCCGCATATTTTTTCCTGGCGGACAAATACGTTGCCAACTCTTTTACATAATGCTGGGTTCTTCGAATATGACCGCCAGTCTCAGGATCGCGGTATTCGGCAAGTGCGCAAAAACCGTCGATAGTGGCCTCCTGGCTTTCCTGGTACTGTTTTGTACGTTTTTTATTCGCGACCTTTTCCCGCCAGAACTTCAGGGTTGAAAGAAGAAAAAGATTCACAAGCATTGTCATGATTGCAGGCACTGCAGATATAATGATGCCCTGGTCATCCATGGCAAGTTGTGACCCGCTAAGGAGCACAACGGATGCACCAATTAATATGAGTGGTCCGACAAATGGTTTCGTCCACATCATGAAAAAGTATAAGAACAAACCAGCAAAAAAGGCAGTAACAGCTTCAAGGAGATTTGCCCAATAATGCCTGAGTAGAAAGTCTCCCTGAAGAATATTGTCAGCTATGACGGTATGGATCTCCACCCCAGGCATCACTGCGTCAAAGGGAGTGGAACGAATATCATTGAGACCTATAGCTGAAGAACCTATGAATACAATTTTGTCCCTGAAAAGACCTTTATCAACATTCTCATTGAGGATTGACTGTGCTGAAATATAGGGATAGGTGCGGCTAGGCCCACGGAATCGCAGATACATTTGCCCTGAGTTGTCCAGTTGGATATTTTTCTGGGGCATCTTCAGGAGAAACCCATCCTCTTGCTGCTCGACGATAAGTTGATTCTTGCCCATGGCGGTGAGGATTGTTTCAAGGGCAAGAGCGGGATAGATGTTTTCTTTATAGGAAAGTAACAGGGGAATCTTGCGAAAAACCCCATCATCATCGGGCCGGGCATTATAAAAACCCGTTGTAGCGGCCTTGGCAAGAATCTCAATATTACAGGTGGCTCCTTGAGCGTTTAACAGTCTACTGATAAAGGTGTTTCTCTCCCCTTTGGAGACGATGGCAACATTGGGTGCTGGAAGATAACACTCTGATTCCTGCACATCTTTTTGGAAATGAAAATAATTTCCAAGAACTACGGGGTTGTCGCGCAAAACATTCGCGAGAATCGCATCATTGTCCTGTAGGGCTTCAGGTATACCATCAAGGGACAGGGAAACCTGTAAATCCCGCTCAATGGCCTGTTGAAGATTTTTGGGAGAAGTCCTGTCGTGCTCTGGAAAAACCATGTCAAGAGCCACAGCCGCAACACCCCAGCTCTGCAGTTTTGCCAACAACAGGGCTATTCTATAGCGGGGCCAGGGCCATTGACCAAATTGGCCGAGACTTTGTTCATCAATATCGACGATCAAAAGGGAGGAGGATGGTGGCACCGTGTCTAATTTTTTGATTTGTATATCATAGACAATGGCCTTTATACGTTCTAGAAAGACCGGATTAGTGTAGGTAAAAGCACCTGCCAGAAGGGAAACAATAAAGCCGGTAAAGAGAATATAGCGATTCATTCGCCTGGAGGAATCTATTTCCAACTCCACCCAGGAACGTGGCTTTGCTCGAAACAATGACCTTAACATGCTAACGAATCTCTAACTCGACCCGGCGATTGACACTTTCATCCACATTGTCGCCACTTTTCACCAGGGGATCACTTTCACCATATGAGATTGTCTCAATACATTCTGCGGCAACACCAGCAGCCACTAACATCGATTTTACCACCTCAGCTCTCTGGCTGGAAAGCCTTACATTATACTCTTCATCTCCAACAGAATCAGAATGACCTATTGAGACTACATCACAGGATTTTTTAGCCTCAATCTTCTGCACCGCTAAACTGACTTTTCCAAGTGACTCTTCATTGAGTTCTACTGATCCGCTTTGAAAATAAAAAATGAACTGGCTGAGATATTCAGGTTCATTGCGCAGTGTCTCCTTGAGAGACTCCGGTAATGACTCCATGGTTATAATATCACTTCCGCGAGAAAGAATGGAGACGGGATAGGTGTTTATGCTCTCCATGGGCTTTTCCAGCAGGTGGCTGGATCCTATTTTAGGTGTAACGGTTACCTTACCCACAGCACCATCTGGATCGGGGACAAGCACAACCATTGTTTTACTGCAGGCAGAGACGAATAACAGCAGGAAAAAGCAGAGACTCAGGATTCGAGACGAGATCATATGGCTCCCCATAGCTCAATTGTGTGTAACTGAAATTAATCCACATTGATAAGAATTTTTGTTCCACGCAGCCCAAGATAAGCTGTAGGTGTCTCAATACGTACAGATTCAGGATTGATTCTGCCTATTGCCCCGGAAATATAGGAGGCTGCACCTTTTTTCATTTTTGAAATAAAGGAGGTCGATTTCTCAACAGGATTAAAAATATACTCAGAAACGGTGAATTCTGATGAGGGTCCAAGGGTAAGCATAGCCCCATCTCTGAAGATGATGCTCAAGTTGCCTGCTTTTCCCGTTTCCAGAATATCATTTGCGAATACCTCACTCCCAGCACGAGCGGCTATAACCGTGGTATCTCTTCGTATATCAGCTTCAGGTTGGGATGTTTTTATTTTTCCGATACGCTCAGTTTGGTTGGCCAGAGCGATTGAAACACCTACAATAAAGATGCAACACAGCTGCAACAACAACGATATTTTTAATTTTTCCATAAATATCTCCACTTTTGTTATGGCCAATCCAGACTCAACAGCACTTCGATACAGTATCTACACATAAACATTTATTCAGTTAGGTACAAGCTGTGAAAAGCCGAGAGATCAGGCAGGAAAGGAGCACTTCTCATGCTAGGATGGTAGAGCAGAGAGAGCCCTGCAAACAAGAGGAGATAAAACTGCACAGCACGGGGGACAAAAAACGTTATCCGTTGATTGCAGTGGAAAAAGCACAGCCTATTTATTCCCCTTCAATTTTTGCTGGTACATTGCACTGTCTGCCAGATCCATGGTGTCCTGTACATCCCGGCCAGGCTCAATGGCCACGATACCATAGGACATGCCCACCTCCAGTGGATTCCCCTCCCAGAGCACAGGATTCTCTTTCAAGTCTTTGGCCAACCGGCCCGTCATAGTGTTTGCCGCCTCACGATGGGTATGCGACAAAATAAGCCCAAATTCATCCCCCCCTAATCTCCCCACAATATCAGTTTCACGGACACTGTCCATAAGCCTTGCGGAAAACTCCGACAACAAATAGTCCCCAGCACTGTGTCCATAGGTATCGTTTACCGACTTAAAATTATCAAGATCAATATACACCAATGAGGCATCACTGTTGTATCTCTCTACTGTGGCCTGCAGACGGGTCAACTCACGAACAAAGGCCCGACGGTTATAGATAGGAAGCAGAACATCCTGGTCTGCCAGTGCTTCCGTTGCCGCCAGGCGTTTACTCATACCATCCATGGAGCGGCGAAGGTTGTCCACCTCCTGCATCAGGGTTAAAATGGCCTCACGTACTTTTGGCGTCAATTCCGCTTCAGGAATCCCCATTATAGTGGTTGTATCGGTGATTGTGCGGGCAGGTGCCACTGAGGCATCGGCATACGCTTTGGCTGCGGTCGCCGCCGAAGTACTGTTCGTCGCACTCGTTCCCGTTGAACGGTGACTACTGGATTTACGAATTTTCATGAACGGCCCCGAGATACAGATATAAATTTACAAAAAATCCTGATGAACGTGAACATCTATCAGATTTTAAAAGACACTGAGATTATTTTCAACTCCCAGCCCTCTCATTTTCTCCTGTTGAGAAATTATTTCAATACAGGTTGTTATCTAAATTCAATATTTCAATAATTCTACAACTGATATCAACATCATAGAAACCAGAAGCCAGAATTGCACAGGAAAAATGAAAGAAAATAGTTTCACAAGGTAAAAGAGAAATTCAAATAAAAAAAGCACTATTTACGATAAAATAGTGCTCTCTACAAATTTTAACTTCAGGAGCCGATACAATTCCTGCTACCTAAAATCTTTCGCGAGTTCCCCCAGGCCGGCTTCCTCTAATTTTTCAGCTGGTATAAAACGAAGGGCCGCAGAGTTGATACAGTACCTGAGCCCATCAGGAGCCGGGCCATCTTCAAAGACGTGCCCCAGATGCGAGTTTCCCTTTTTGCTCCGGACCTCGGTTCTCACAGAAAAAAGTGAAACATCTTCTTTTTCCACAATATTTTCTTTGACCAGAGGACGGGAAAAACTTGGCCAGCCTGTTTTTGAGTCATACTTGTCCAGAGAACTGAAAAGTGGCTCACCAGAGACAATATCCACATAGACTCCAGACTTTTTATTGTTCCAATATTCATTATTGTACGGTGCTTCTGTTCCATTTTCCTGAGTCACGTGGAACTGTAAAGGAGTCAGCTTTTCTTTTAACCCATTGTTATCTGGGGTGTTTCGTTTCGTCACCTTTTCATCTCCCCATATCTTTGTAAGAAACTGGTCTCTACCTGAACGGGATCTGTAATACTTGTATCTGATCGGATTTTTCTTGTAATAGTCCTGATGATACTGTTCAGCCGGGTAGAAAGGAACCGCTGCCATAATTGGGGTTATTACAGGTTTATTAAACACACCACTTTTCCCCAAGGCCATTTTCGACGCTTCCGCAATCCGCCTCTCCTCAGCATCGTTTACAAAGATTGCTGTGGTATAACCATGGCCGCGATCAACAAACTGTCCCCCGGCATCGGTCGGGTTAACCTGTCTCCAGTAAATATCAAGCAGCTCATTATAGGTTATAATCATTGGATTATAGGAAACTTCGACGACCTCGATATGCCCCCCCTTCATATAGTTGCTGTAACTGGGATGCGCAGTATCGCCCCCCGCATATCCTGAAACCACGGCAACAACGCCTTCACGTTCTTCAAAAGGTTTTTCCATGCACCAGAAACAGCCTCCGGCAAACACCGCTTTTGCAAGAGTACCATCTGTCCCCTTCATCATAGCCGTCTCTTTGCCCGGCTGAGATTCATTTACATTCTTTGCGATCACTGTGCCAACCACAATAAACGCCATACAAAATAGTATGATGAGAAAAGATTTCATGCGTCACCTCCCTGAATACCTGTTAGAACCACTTACCCCGGACCGGTAATGTCGCATACGGTTATTTTTCAATTGTGCTGATATAGGTTCCCGACTGTTGAAGTGTTTGTTCCATGAAGCCAATATCAGTCTTGCCCGTATCAAAAACAACCGTGTTAATTTCCCGCCCATGACTCCAACCCTTTTCAACCACTATAATGCCGGGCTGCCCTTCCAGGGCAGCTTTACCAACGTCATATCAGCCGACCTCAAAAACCGCCTTCTGTCGTTCAGCAAGAGCTGAAAAAGAGCTCAACAAAACTGAAAACAGGCTGACGACAAGCATAAAAACTATTTTATTGCGTAATTTCATAGTATTCCCTGCCCTTTCTTGAATTTGTATGAGTTGACTTAACGCAGATCCCCACCAAGCTATTCCATGGGTTTCATGTCAGCTTCCATTGGAGTCTCTACACTACTCTCCATTGGGACCATTTCATTTTCCATTGCAGGTTTCATCGTATCCATGGGCTCTTGAACTGTAACATTCATGGTATCCATACTATGATTCATTTCAGTTGCCGCAGGCTTGTTCCTATCCTCTGCCATCTTTTTGCTCGATTTATCCATGGGTTCTGTCTTCATCATCGTCGAGTCATGCTTCATGCCATCTGCCATTGCCATTTTATCGTGTCCCGTACAACCTGATAAGCCAATAACAGCCAGAAAGAGGGTACCTGTCAAAAGATTCAATTGAGAGCGTTTCATTGTCTGTCCTCCGAAAAATAATAATCGTGAATGTTACAAGAGGCCTATTCCTCTTATCGATTACAATGGGGACGCAATGTAAAAGGCGATTAAAAGGTGTGTAAAGATTGTGTAAAGGGGAAAACGTAGTTGCTTTTTTACAACAACTACTAGTTCATTATGGGTGAATGGTGCAATATCGACACCTTATGTACCTCTTTGTCTTGAACTGCCATACATTTTTTAATGTGCCACCGGGCTTTGGCAATGAAGACCCCTTTCCCTTTGTTACATAATAATTCCGGCTGAAGTATTTTTTGCAAATAGGTGCTGAAAAAGGTACAATAAAAGTAGACTTAAACAACTGTTTTTGGGGGATTACACAGTAACAAATGGCTTTGACATGTCAGACGATATCTGCAATTGTCAGGAGTCACCAATTCCCACATTGCATGTATTGCACATATCCGTCGCTGTCACCTCATTCTCCCTACACCAGCCATTAACCCTCTACGTTGTTTTGCCACCTGCAATCTCTTTTTTAGGCAAGGATATTTCATCCTGTGGATACTTCCCTGCTGAGGAGGGGAACACAGATGAATTGCTACCTATTGAACAGCCCGACTCTCACATCTGCAGTATGGGGAGGTGCAGGAAGAAGCACAGAGTGATTAATCCAAAGTTATCTGTTTTCTTCGTAGAGGAGGAATCATGACAGGAGCAATGTCTTTATATATTCTGGCCGCACTCATCATCCTACTTGGAGGTTTATCTCTTATTCTCCAGAAGGTGTACAAGGTAGAGACCGAAAAGGGTGAGAAAACAGTTGTCGATGTCCCCTTCTTTGGAAAACTTACCACAAACTATCCTGCACTTGCCTTCGTTTTCATCGGTTCAATACTTGCCGCTTACGGCTATGACAAAGCTGTCGATTTAGAGCAATTGAAACTTGAGCAAACAATGAACTCCACCGCTGAGTGGTTTATTTCAGGACGGCTCGTCCCTCCCAAAGACCAGGTAGTCAACTTCGATCGGGGACATCTCTCCTACCAGAAGCCCAAATGTACGCCACAGGGGCCAGATATCCACGGTTTTTTCTCATATATCTGTGACATCAAAAAAGGAGTCCCGATCGAAGATGAAGTCAAACAGATCGATTTTACGCTGTGTGGAAACTGTGGGAAATCCTATTTCGCCCAGATAGATCTCAGTGGAGAAATAAAGAATTTCAAGGACAGCAAACCAAGCATCATCAAATCATTAGATGGCAATAAGATAATCTATCATGACATAACACTCACCGCCGCATCCATAGATATTGAAGCGTGTCCAACCCCAAACTAGAGGTCAATCATGAAAAAAATTGCGATTACCCTCCTCGTTCTTCAGACACTATCAACACATGCAATTGCGGATATTTTTCAAATTATCAGTGCCGAACAACAGATAAAAGCAGTCTCTGCCGTTGTTACTCATCATGACAAACATATTGGTTATACAAATAACCAGGGGATAATCATCATCAATCATCCCCAGGGGCAAAACACCTTTACGGTGATCTACATGGGAAAAAAAACCGATGTAACCCTGAATATTTCAGGCAACAACAGGATACAAACCGTCACCATCCCGTAGGGCAGGCAAGAGAACTCAGCGGCAACGTACCAATTGTAAACGCATCATTATTCAATGTTTTACATTTTGGAGATTACTTTCCACTTAACGTTTTTTGTAACTGAGGGGGAGAAACAGATGGGTATCTATCTTTCAGCAGAAAATTTTCCTTCATCGTCTTCCAGCACAGCGGATAAACTTGCAGGAGATCTGGCGCAAATCTTTGCCGAAGACTTTGGAGGCAACATTTACACAACTCTTGCCAATTACAAAAGAATTCTCTCTGACAACAAGCAGCGCCAGCTGTGGCCAGGGCTGCATAAAAAACTTGAAACGCTGTTTAAATGTGGGCGCTGTAGAACCATCAATGGCCCAATGGTTGGAGTATCCATGGGTATTCGGGATAGTGATTATTTCAGAGACGCGGCCCGGCTCTTTGACCTTGATCGCTCCCATGTCGCCAGTATCGAATGGATGTCCACCGCCTGGAATATGAGCTTTGCCTATAGTGGCCTGTGGATGGGAAAAACCTTTGAACCGGTAGACAGGCAGACTGTACAAGAAAAATGTAACGGCAATGCTGCAGTGCTGCAAAGCTATAACGAGAACACTACCCGTCTTGGCCGAAACTTCTTCCGTACCCCTCCAGATCCGACCCCTTTGCAAATCATCAGCCTGCCTACTCTCACCGTGTTGTGGAATTTAAAGGAGAGGCCTCTGGACACATCCCGGGACGATTTTGACAGCATACTTCTTCAAGAAAACCTGGCGAAGGAACTTAAGATTCCTTTTCAAAAAACCGGAGGCTATTTCTTAGGCGATCTGGGCACCTCAATTCTGCCGGAGACTGCAGAGAAACCTGTCTATCAGCTCAACTACCGCTGGCCTCGCCTTGCCCCTGTGTATCCGATGACCAGACTAATTGACGAACTCGTAGAGATAGCGGATGGCATTTATCTCGGCCAACTCATTTATGCCACCCGCCACTTCAGTCTGGGCACTATCACCTCACCACTCGGTATTGTTCTACCTGAGCATTCCATTGGTGAGCCCTATAATCCAGGAACAGGAAAAGCTGTATCACCGGCCTATTATCAATACCAGAATAACGGCTATTTTCTCATGCTGGACCCAGACAATTCTGCTGAAATATATAGTGCGGACAGTTTTTATGAAATTCGTCCACGGTCGGGAGAATTTGCCTACACCGAGCTATCACAGTCTTTAGAACCTCCCGTCAAGCCTGAGAAGCGTCATCCCCCTCACAGGCTTCAGCAGAGCTGGAAAAATGACCGCAGTCTCAGAGAAAAATTTACAACCTTTATCCTTGAACCCTCTCCGCGTCCGGACGAGCCTGATATCTGCAATGAGCTCAACGAAGGGGAGTCTATCCTGCAGATGCTCCAACGCATCAGCAATGAAATTTCAAGACAAAGTCGTCATGAAGATACACTGCGTTATTTCGAAAAATTCAATATGCTCTTTCGTCGTGGGATCGCACCTCACATCGAAAACGGTCTGTTCACGGGAAGTGGACAACAAAAATACAACCATAGACTAACAGCAGCGGCAACATCCTGGTACGGTAAGCCGGAACCCATTACAGGCCTGGACTTTTATCACGGTGCAAATCTCAATTTACACTGTGGATTTCAAGATACTTTCCGGCCTGATTTTGAAAAACAGCTGGACGACTCTCTGTTTTTCCCGGAGTTCCTTGCAGACACACTAAAATCCGCCGCCTGTCCACCAGACAACCTTCTCGATGCCATCTGGCATTCAATAGGCAAATATATATTCCCATGGGCCGGAAAATCCTTTCAAAAAATCAGTGGCCGAAAACTCAGTATGTTCCTCGATGAAAGTAAGGATCTCGCAGAGCGCTACCCTCATCGTGTTGAAGAGCTGCGAAATTGCCCTGCCAGTGCCCCCCACTACCATCTTATTCAAAAAAACAGAGATGGTTTTTGGCAGAAACCGGGAATGTTTCATGCACATCTGCAAAATGGCAGCTGGGACACAACCATGAATGACGATGATAAATTGTTCTGGCAAAAGGAGGCGGACAATAACTGGATTTACGGTACTAATCTGATGGACGAACGTATTCTCACATTCGATGGTCTGATGCATCAGATTGATATCAACTATCACCCACTCCACCCCATACTTCAAGACGCTTCAGACAAAAGTCCTTCTCCATTTTACAGACAAGGATATGTCTTTTTAGGTACCGATGACCGGGAATCGATACTGCCAATGAACAGTGGTCCAGGGCAAAAGAAAAAGGTGTTTCAATTTCACTATCGGTATCCCATGATCGGTGGTCCTATCCCCATCGGTTTTTGTCTCGATGAGTTAGTTGAAATTGCATCGGGGCTTTTTCTGGGCCAGCTCATCTATTCCACGGCCCTTGATACACCGTTTCATTCCTCTGTTGATCCGCAAAAATATAGATATCAACTCTTTGGCTACTTTCTTCTGCTCGATGCCCAGTGGCAGAAGCATCGACTTGAGATAGGGTTGGATACCCTGGATAAAGAGAGGAAAAACTAAAATATAAGGTGAATCATTTTTTCAAGCTATCAAAATAACACATATTAATTGGCCGAGGAGGAATTCTCATGACACTACTTAACCTTCCTGATTACTCTCTAGAGAACTATACCCTTGCCAGCCTGCCGCGACTTGCTGAATTACGCACACTTTCGTTGAACAGCAAACCTGCAATCTGCATAGAACGAGCACGTTATATCACCCGCTTCCTGCGAAAACATGACAAGCCTGATGATGCACCAGAGGTCCGGCAGGCAAGAGCCGTACACTATTTCCTTCGGCATAAATCAGTCCAATTTTTTGATAAAAACCTGCTTGCAGGCTCGACCACCAGTAAACCACTGGGCGCTCCGCTTTTTCCTGAATTCTTTGCCCTCTATCTTTGGCCAGAATTGGATAGCGTCAGCACCAGAGAAAAAAATCCAATGACCCTTACAACGGCTGAAGCCGATGAACTCAATTTTGAGATTTTTCCTTTCTGGATGGACCGCAACGTCATTGAGCTTGCCCGGACCCGGTTCGGCAATCCGAGATGCTTACAGTTGTTTGAAAATTTGAGTTTTTTCCTGGCTGGTAAAGCTGGTTGTATTTCCCATGCCGTCCCGCTCTACAAACCTATGCTTGAGCAGGGGCTGGAAGGGCTCATACAAATTGCACAAACAAGAAAAAATCAGCTTGCAGCAGACAACAACCCTGAAACAAAACAGCAACAGGACTTTTATGCTGCCATACAGATTGCCCTTGAAGGAATCATAATCTACGCCGAACATTTAGCCGAAGAGGCTGAAAATCTTGCTGAAATTTCAGACCAGCCTGAGATAAAAAATCATTTCGAAATGATAGCAAAAGTCTGTCGCCATGTCCCAGCAAAACCTGCAAGATCCTTTCGCGAGGCGGTTAATGCGATATGGATCTGTCAGGTAGGCATTCATGCAGAAAACATAAATATGGCCATGAGTCCCGGCAGACTCGACCAGATACTCTGGCCATATTATCAGCAAGATATAGCCAAAGGGGAACTCACTGTTGCCGAGGCTATCGAAATCCTTGGGTGCCTGTGGCTGAAACTATCCGATAACGTCACCATGGTTCCGGAAGCCTCTGAAGAAATGTTTGGCGGTGCCGGAACAGTTCCGGCCGTTACCCTTGGAGGCGTGGATAAAGAAGGCAGGGACTGCGTCAATGATCTTACCTATATTATGCTGAGGGTGACTGAACTCCTGAAAACCCGCGACCCAAATGTCAATGCCCGATACCATTACGAGGTAAACTCCCACCAATATTGCAGGCGCGTATCAGACGTTATCATCAACACCAGGGCGGTGCCTGCATTTTTCAACGATGTGAAAAACATAGAGGCACTTATGGGTCAGGGTGAAACCCTTGAACATGCCAGGGACTATGCAATAATAGGTTGTGTAGAACTGGCCAGCAGCGGCCGGGACTACCCTGCATCGAGCTCTATCATGCTCAATCTTGTCGCTTGTATGGAAATGGCAATGTATCAGGGAAAACGCCCCATCACAGAGGAGGAACAGATAGGCCCTGTCACCGCTTCGCCATCACAGATCAGCAGCTTTGAAGGGTTTTGGGAAATCTTTAAGAACCAGACCAGATGGCTCATTGACCAGGCGGTCCAGCTTAACGAAATGTTCGGTACCATCCACCAGCAGATGATGCCCTCCCCTCTTCTTTCTGCTTTTTTTGAAGGTCCGATGGAGAAGGGCCGTGATCTGATACAAGGTGGGGCAGTCTACAACTCCTCAGGTGCTACCCACATTGGCTTTGCCAACGTTGTAGATTCGCTGAATGCCATTGAAGAGGTTGTATTTAATGAAAAGAAATACACACTTGAGGAACTTTTTACTGCAGTCAGAAACAATTTCAGCGGCAGCGATGGTGAAAAAATGCGGGTTTACCTGCAAAACCGTGCCCCGAAATACGGCACCGAACACCCCATTGCCAGGAAAAACGCCCGCAACCTCACCCGCTTTCTGTTTCAGACCTATCAGAGCTACACCAACTACCGAGGTGGAAAATACCGCCCTGCCTACTGGACCATGACAAATCACGCAGGCCTTGGGGCAATCAGCAGTGCCCTGCCGGATGGACGGCGTGCAAACGAGCTGCTTGCAAGCGGTATCACTCCGGTTTCTGGTGCGGCACCCGAACTCACAACCTGTCTCAATGCAGTCGCAGAACTCGGAGGGACTGAAATCCCCGGCTGCTGGGCCCTCAACATGAAATATACCCCAGAAGAAGATACAGATGCCATGGGCAAACGTTTTGCCCAAACCGTAGAGGCCTATTTTCGTTCGGGTGGGCAGCAGGTCCAGTTCAACCTTATGACCTATGAGATGCTGCTTGATGCCAAAAAACATCCAGAAAAATATCCTGAACTCATGGTTCGGGTTTCAGGCTACTCTGCCTACTTCAAGCATCTCAACGAACACATGAAAGATGAGCTGATACACCGTACCCAGTACAATCTTACAAACGGTCATGCCGTTGACTTCCCTGAGTAGCAGATAAAGGAGCTTACAATGATCGAACTGATCCAAGAGCAGGTTTACCAGGGACTTTGGCGGCAATTAAACAACTGCATCGAATCAGAAGTTGCGGAAGAATTCCTCCAGACCCTGCTTACTCTGATGAAAATCATGTTTGTAATTCAGCCCGATTACAGACGCAATATCGTCAATTTTAATGGCCGATACCAGTTTGCAAGCAAAGATGGTGAGGTAACAGTAGCTGCTATTTTTGGGAAAAACCGCATGAAAGTCGTTGAAGGGACAATTAAGGATCCCAACATCACTGTCACCTTTCGCAGCGGCAAAGCCCTGCTGAACTTTTTACTCTCACCAAAACAGGATATCCTTATCTCCATGCTCAACCGTGAGATCCAGACCAATGGGAACTTAAATTATATTTCCAAATTTGGCTATATGAGCAAACGCTTACTCCAGCTCATGCCCAGGTTATGACAACTGCAATAATCGGCAGCATTGGCCGCTATTCAATTCATGACGGCCCGGGAATTCGGACCACTCTTTTTTTCAAAGGGTGTCCCCTGTCCTGTCTCTGGTGTCACAACCCTGAATTTCAGGAGCACTACCCGGAGATTTCGTTTAATAAAAAATCTTGTATCGGTTGCGGAGACTGCGCCGCTGCCTGTCCCGTAGACGCTATCACCGTTGAAAGCATCGCGCGTATTGACCTTTCTCTTTGCACGTACTGCATGGCTTGCATTGAGGTCTGTCCATCAAAAGCTCTGCAAAAAGTGGGTGTGGAATACCATCTTGACGAGCTAATGGAAATACTTCTGCGTGACCAGAATTATTACCTGACTTCAGGGGGTGGGGTGACGCTTAGTGGCGGAGAACCCACCAGCCAAATGGATTTTTCACTCGAATTAACACTGAGCCTGCACAAAAAAAAGATCCATACAGCCATAGAGACCTGCGGGTTTTTTAATTGGAACGACAAAGCTCGACAATTGTTTGAGACCCTTGATCTGATTTACTTCGATGTAAAAAGAGTTGATTCAAAAGAACACATACGGTGCACCGGTCAGGATAACAGTCTAATCATTGAGAACCTGCAGCGACTCACAGGTTTATACAAAGAGAAGCTCATTGTCTCCATCCCAATTATTCCAACATACACGGCAACCACGACAAATCTTAGACAAATAGCTGAGCTGCTTGAGGAGACAGGTGTAACCCGGGCTCGGCTTCTGCCGTACCATCCCTTTGGTCTGCATAGTCAGATGATCACCAGAAAGCCAGCATCACAACCACAATTACCAGACAAACCTATGAACCATAAGGAGCTACGCCAATGGCAGAATCTACTTGAAGGATACAGTTTTGAGGTAATAAACTGAGGAATTTTCATGAATAATCATCAGGTTTTTTGGCAGGCCAATACAAAGATATCATAAGAGGGCTAAACATGGATACTGAATTTCATTATTACATTACTGGAATTATCGCCCACGCTGCAGGTTTCAGCCAGAAAGACGCCACCAGGATTGCATGGGCCAGTGAATTTACCGATGAAAACGATGAGGTTGTCCGGGTTCAGAACCGGAACAATGACGAGATATATGAAAACTATATCTCGCAAACAATGAATATCCTGAAACCAAAACATACATTGATGAGGATATACCCAATTTTCCATTTTGTTCCAGGCGAACCCAACGACCCGAATGCCAGGAGAAGAGATGGGAAAATGCATATACTCAACACCACACCCGATAATGGCCTGGCTGGTCTGCTTTTCGATGAAGCTCTCAACAATTCTTCAGAAACCAGGTTGTACAGAATCGGCATTGCAACCCATGCCTATGCTGATACCTGGGCCCATCAGAATTTTGTTGGCTGGTATGATTATTTCAACAATATTGCTCTGGACCCAAAACCAGACATCGGACACGCTGATGCAGAACACCATCCCGACTGGATCGCTCACCGCTGGGATGACAACCGACTGGTTGATGGTCAGGTTGACAATACCAGGCGTTTTCTTCAGGCAGCAGAATGTATCTACCAACGGTATCGCAACCACTTGCAGACCAAAGCTATTGCGGCCAATCTTTCCTGGAGTGAATTACAATCAGATCTCTATGGTGCCATGGGTGGTACCACCTACTCCGGCTGCAAAAACATAAACGAGAAGATACGCCTGCAAGCCTACAAAAAACTCGCCCCCTGGTTAAAAAATTTCAATAAAAATAGTTGGAAACAAGAGGCCATGCAAGGCAGCATTCTTGAATTACTTACCGACAACTGCTGGTATGCATGGAGGGAGGACGTCGATTATGAGAAGACTAACTGGTACTGTTTTCAGGAAGCGGTAAAAGAACATCAGGCCACGGCAATGAAACACCTTGAACCAACTTTTTCACAAATGGGAATCGATCTTCATATTGTCTAATAAGGGCTGTCGTCCCCTCCCACTCCAGAGGGGACAAAAATAATAAGGCATACCATCAAGTTGGATTTTATCTGTAAAAGCTGCGATCAGGATAACACCTTCAAGAACTTTGGTACTGTCAAACAGGCAGGGTAAACCAGATATGGGTTTCTTCGGGCCGACTCTCTGCACCAACCTGACCGCCATGGGCTTCTATGAGTTCTCTGGTTATGGCAAGACCGATGCCTGCACCTCCCGCATCCCTTGATCGGGAGCGATCCGCCCGGAAGAACCTCTCAAAAACATAGGGGAGGTCTTCTTTTAATATCCCCGGGCCACTGTTTTGAAAGTCCACCTTGATCCCTGAGTTAACCGCTGCAACAGATATTGTTACCTGGCCACCAGCAGGAGTGTATTTCCAACAGTTCTCCGTCATATTTCTAAGAGCCTGCAGCACTTTATCCGGGTCCGCCGCCACCATCACATCCCTTGCATGATCTGAAATAAACACCCCGATATTTTTTGCTCTGAAATTTGGTTCCTGCAATTCCACCATCTGCTGCACAAGCTCTCCAAGGTTCAGTTTTTCCCGTTTCAAATAGGCTCTCGCCGCATCTGCCCTGGCGAGTTGCTGAAGATTTTCGACCAGATGAACAAGCCGCAGATTTTCCTGCTGCAACATCTGAAAGGTCTCTGTTGTGGGGGGAATGATACCGTCGTGCAGGGCCTCGAGATATCCGCGGAGATTGGTGAGCGGGGTACGCAACTCATGGGCAACATCGGCCACCATATTTTTCCTCAACTGCTCAATCTGCTCCAGACTGTCTGCCATTTTATTAAAGGCAACCGCAAGCTCGCCCACCTCATCATTTGTTTTGACTTTCGTCCTTAAACTAAAATTTCCAGCGGCAACTTCCTTGGTGATTGCCGTCATCTGGGAAAGCGGCCGCAGCACTCTTCGAGTAAGAAGGTAGCTGAGCACAATCGCGAGGCCCAAGGCGGCAAGACTTGCCCAGACCAGGTAATAATGAATCGACGTGAGAAACATCTGATGGATCTCATCCGGTGAGACATCATAGGTTTCCATGAGCGCCATGAAATAGTTGGCGGCAAGCTTATCGACGGCAAACCAGACAATGAGAAAAATGACCCCAATAACGGGGAGAATATTGGTCAGGAGCAGTTTCCAGAGCAGCCGGTTTTTCATCCAATCAGTCCTCGCTGCCATCTGCAAAGCTATAACCAAAACCCCGAACCGTAATGATGTATTGTGGCTTTGATGGGTTTTCTTCAATTTTTTGCCGTATCTTACCCACATGCACATCAATAACCCGTTCAACCACCGTCTCCCCATGCTCATAAAAACGGGCCAGCAACCGTTCTCTTGAAAAGACCTGGCCGGGCGAACGCATCAGGATATGTAGAAGCTTATATTCAGAGGTTGTGAGATTTATATTTTTCCCCGCAAGGGTCACCTTGAATTTACCGGGATCAAGCACCAGGTCTTTATGGCAGAACACCTTATCACGAGCCGGAAGCCTGGGTTGAGTGCGACGCAGGATAGCTTTGACCCGTTCCACCAGTTCCCTTGGACTAAAAGGTTTCACCACATAGTCATCCGCCCCTAATGAGAGACCAAGAATTCTGTCTATCTCTTCTTCACGGGCAGTCAGCATGAGGATAGGAACATCAGAGAACTTTCGGAGTTCCCGGCATATCTCCCAGCCGTCGACCTTGGGCAGCATCACATCCAGTATGACAAACCCAGGTTTTTTAAGGCGCGCAAGCGTCAGTGCGTGCTCACCATCATAGGCTGCAATTGTGGAAAAACCTTCTTTTTCAAGATAGGTTGTAACCAGTTTCGAGGTGTTCTTATCATCCTCAACAATCAGGATTGGACGTTCCAGCATCGCCAAGTCAGGCTCCTTTACTGAGGTTGTCTACGTTACATGTTACATTTTCCTAGCAAAAAGACTATATTAAGCCCAAATATTGAAGTAAAATTCTTTACCTTCATAAATTTATAACCATCTTATCACAACAGGACGGTATCCTTTTCAAATAACAATCTTTCTTTTTAGCATCCACCTGCATGCGAAAACGATGCTAACACGCCGACAACGTACCCTGAGGAGCTAAAGACGATGGCACAATCAAAAAAAGTTCTGCTACAATCCCCTCTGCTTAAAATTGGCCTGGGAGTTCTGTTTCTCCTCCTGCTCGGTCTGGTTTTTCTACCACAAATCTGCTCAACTTCCTGGGTGAATAATCAGGTTAAAAACCTTATCAACACAAGAATCCCAGGTAACCTCAACTTTTCTCAGCTGACCCTCTCCTGGCTCAAAGGCGTACAGATTGGTGAAGTGAAATATGAGGATCCTGCCCAGGGAGTCAATTTTACAGCCGATACAATTACCACAAGTAAAGGCTTGCTGGCCCTTGCCACAGATTATACAGATGTCGGAATAGTTGATATCAAAAGGCCTCAAGCCACAATAATCTTACCAACGGACAAAAAAACCACTACAGCGGACACGGCCTCGACAGAAGTGGTAAAAGAAACAATAGAGCTTGAACAGGCGGGCGACCAGAAAACGAAAGACAGCCAGAGTTCCACTGTGCTTCTGCCACCCGTCAATGCTGAGCTTAATATTACTGATGGAAGCCTGCTTACCATCGGCCAGGATAACCTTAAAAAAACAGTCGTCAAAGACCTGAATCTGCTGATTAAGATCAATGGCGACACCAAAATAATCGATTACCAGCTCAGTTTTCAGGATGATCCCGGAACAGGCCGGATCACAGGTGAAGGTCATGTTCTGCTGCCCCAGGAACTCGCCGAGTCCTTGGATGCTCTCCAGTCAAAGGCAGATCTCAAAATTGAAAACTGGCAGATAGAAGACCTGCTCGCCATTGCAGCCAAACAGGCAAATATTCCAAACGGAAAAGGCACCATCAATGGACTTTTTCAGATTTCTGGTAAAGGGACGTCTTCAATTGGCCTAACCGGAAACCTTGCTGTCCGGGATTTATCTCTGCAGGATGGTCCCCTCAAGTCAGACACACCGTCAATAGATCGCATAAATGTCGATGTAACCGTACAAAAAAACCAGGACATCCTAACAATAGAAAAATTACAGTTTCAATCTCCACTGTTGAATGGCTCGGTCACAGGAAGCTTGGTAGGAGAGAAGGTTCAGACTATCAAAGCCCAGGCTCAGGTAAATGGTGCCGAGCTACTTTCTCAATTCCCGGCAACCCTCAACCTCAAAAAAGGAGTGAGCCTCTCTGAGGGAATGATAGATCTAACAGCAGATCTTTCTACTGAAGGCACGTCCACCATATTTCTGGCAAACGCCAACCTTAAACGACTGGCCGGGATCGCGGAACAGAAAAAGATCACCTGGGACAAACCTGTGAAAATTACCGTTCAAGGCAGGCAGAGCCCCGACACCCTTAGCCTTGATATGCTCAACGTCGATTCATCCTTTCTGCAGGCAAGTGGTAGTGGAGACAGCCAAAACATCAAGCTTCATCTTTTTTCAGATATCGGAACAGCACTCAGTGAATTTGAAAAATTTATCGATCTGGACGGGTGGGCGCCTGCTGGTAAATTAGCCATTGACGTAAATGTGACAGATGCGGGTAAAGAAAAGCGTGCGGTAACAGCAGATATCAAAGTGGATAACTTCAAACTGAGCCACAATGGAGTAGTCCTGAGCCCGGTTGCCCCCCTCACCACCAGGATTACAAGTGAAGTGCAGCTCGATCCTAAGATGAAGCCCACCTCCCTGTTTAACAGTACAATTGATTTTTCTTCCTGGCAGGGCAACGGAACTATTGCAGTGGAAAACATTCGTCTTAAAACAGCTCAAACGCCAGGCGCTGTTACCGCAGGGCAACTCAAAGGCAGCTTTGACTTTGAGCGTATCACAACCCTGCTCCACGCCCTTGACTCACTCCCTGCAGAGCAAAGGCTTGCAGGAGCACTTGATCTTTCCATCAATATAGATGGCGAGCTGGAAAAACCAGCCATAGCCCTCACGGCTGATATCCATCCCCTGACCTTTCACAATGGAGAGAAGACAATAACCGAAGAAAATGTCCAATTCGAACTGGAAGTTTTGGCTGATCTGGTTGCAAAAAACTACACCATCAAAAATTTCAAACTCAATTCCAAGCCACTGATCCTAGAAACCAGCGCGACCCTTCTGCCAGAAAACAAGGAGCAGATGATCTCCGCTAAAGGCACTACGAGCCTTGATCTCGCTTTGATCGGCGAGATTTTGAATTCTTTTGCAGAGCTTAAACTGACCATGGGTGGCGTCTCCAATACCCCATTTGATCTGCAGGCACGTACAACAGCAGGGAAGTGGGTAGAGATACCAAAACACAGTATTTTTGCGACCGCATTAAAAGCCGATACCATCAGAGGATATGGACTCGATATTCAGTCGCTCAGTCTGCCGCTGCAACTGAAAGACGCGCTTGCAACAATAGATATGAAGGCCACGGTCAACAAAGGGGCACTCACGGTCAAACCTGCCATTGATTTTACAGGAACCTCCCCCGTTATCACCCTGCCGGAAAACAGTATGATTCTGGATAAAGTCGGCCTCACGGGAGAAATGTCCAACGATCTGCTGGCCAAAGTCCACCCGTTATTCAAAGGTGCCTCGGTGGCCCTTGGAACCATCAATCTGGAAATGGAGCATCTCAAAGTACCCACCGACAAGAAGCTGCAAAAAGATATTACCTTTCAAGGAACCTTCACCTTTAATGATGTGAAGCTGCAGGCCGGAACTCTACTCACCCCACTTCTTGCTGTCATGAAGGTTGACGAAAATGAAATACGACTCTCCGACACACCGATGACCTTTGTCGGAAAAGATGAACGTATTACCTGCTCACCCCTTGAAGCTGTCATCAACGAACATTCTCTTATCATGGAAGGCTCAATCGGCTTTGATCAGAGTCTGGACTATACTGCAAAGATCCCAATTACCCGAAAGATGGTCGGCGGAGATGTATACAAATATCTGGAAGGTACTTCTATCACTGTTCCGATAACAGGCACTGTTTCAAAGCCCTCAGTCAGTGACAAGGTTATCCAGAGGGCCCTTGGCGATCTTATCAAAGAGGCAGGGAAAAAACAGCTGAGCGATCAGGCTGGAAAGCTGCTGCAGAAGCTATTTCAATAGAATGAGTAATCCATCAACAATGCCATGGCATTTGCAGGCAGTACCGATGAGGAGCGGCTGTTGTGGTAAGGCCTCTACTTCTGCCAGCAGATGCCATAAATCCTCAGGGTAAAAGCCGCCAACTCCCGGCGCAAACTGTCGGCTACGCAGGATGACCGGTGTAAAACCTGCCAATTTGAACTGTTTCAGATAGCTGTACAATGGGGTGGACCGAGGTTCCCCCGTAACCGTGCAGGTTTGTTCCGGTTCGGGGCAGTTCTCCGGGCAGAGAAAGTCCGCATAGGAAACCGCAATTTGCCCTGGTCCGGTACGAAAAGGATTTGGCAGCTGGTTGAGCAACTCATCTTGTAAGGCAAGATTTTTTACCAGAAAGTTGGTCTCGGCCAGTTTTGCTTTCAACCATTCCACTGCGACGTGTTGCGGAATAGCCGGGACAACCCTGCTGACATAGGCACCTGCAACAAAGTTTTTTGTAAACCAGTCAACGGCATCGGCGCAGATAGTCTCGATCCCTTCAAGCCCTTTTGTAAGCTCAGGTCCCGGCCTGTTGTCAATGACCACGATGGCTGGCTGAGGCGTCAGCCGTCGTAAAAGTTTGGCGGCACGAAGACCAAATTTTCCACCGCCTAGAATCCAGATAGTCTCTCGGGACTGCATCTTCTTGTCTCCTTTTCTTCCAGCGGCCTTAGCCGCGCAACTGTCTCAGCAAAGATGGATTTCTCCCCAGCTCCTTGACCAGATGTGTCTGGAAAGCGGTTTCTGTGATTGTCTGTTTTTTATCCCTAAATCGCACACAGGCAATGGTGTTTTTAAGTTTTTTTGAGGTAATTGTGATTGGCACAATCGCCCCCTCTGCAATCTGCTTTCTCATAAGATGACTTACGGTAATACCAAGGCCAAGATCTTCTTCTATGGCAGCAATGATCGCCTGGGCACTGTCCACTGTAAATGCCACTTTCAGCTTTGAAGGTGTGGTACCATAATGCAGGTCAAACCAGCTGAGAAGAAGTGCCGGATCACGCTTGTAGGCAATAAATTCCAAGCCCACAAGAGTGTCGAAACTGGGCTTTACAATATAACGGTTATAATACCTTTCAGAGCAGGCGAGGACAAATTCCTCACAGACAACAGTATCAATAGTGTAAGATGACACCCCACCTGGAGTGTCTATAAAAATGGGTAAGATATCAATATAGGCAAAATCCAGATTCCCCTCTGCAACCATGGAAAAAAGGTGCTTTGGGTCGCCCAGCTCCAGATACAACGATACATCAGGATACGCTCTTTTAAAACTTGCAAAAATCAGGGGAATATAATTTTTACCAAACTCGGAAGGAGCACCAATACGAAGAAGCCCTGCTGGTCTTTCAGTTGTCTCATGTATGGTTTGCACCCCATATTCCAGCTCAACCATAAAACCTTTTACAATTTCATAGAGCTTTATCCCCGCAGCAGTTGGAACTAACCGTCGCTTCACCCGGGTAAACAATACTGCCTGCATCTCCTCTTCCAGTTTTTTCAGGTGCTGACTGACCCCTGACTGGGTGATATGCAGTTGCCTGGCCGCAGCTGTACTGCTTTGTTCGTTGTAAATATGATAAAACACCTTTAACCTGTTGAAATCCGGCAGCATTATCGTATTCCTCTACACCTTATTAAAGAAGCTAAACTAACTAAAATCATCAGAAGTAGTAATTTTACTAATTACACTTTCCGGTTTACTATGGCAACCATTGATTACAGCTCGGTTGAACGTGAGCTTACCGAACGTAGATACAACAAAACTGGAAGGATTTAGCGGATTGAAAATTGGAATTATAGCGGCAATGGAAGAAGAACTTTCTCTGCTTGTTGAAGAAATCGACCGTTGTATAACAGTAAACTTTGGTCAATTCACCTACTACACCGGTCGGGTGGGCGAAACAGAGGTCGTAGTGTTTCTCTGTGGGATCGGCAAAGTAAATGCTGCGGTTGGCGCAACGCTACTGATAGATAAACTGGCACCTGACTACCTCATAAATACCGGTGTTGCAGGAGGCTTCCCTGAAAACCTCAATATTGGAGACATCGTTATTTCGAGCGAGGTCCGTTACCATGACGCAGATGCCACGGCATTTGACTATGAATTCGGACAAATCCCTAAAATGCCAACGGCCTACAGGGCAAGCCAATATCTTATGGATATGGCATGCAGGACCACCTTTGAAGATGAATCAGTAAAAATTCATCAGGGAACAATTCTTTCAGGAGATTCCTTTGTCCATCAACCTGACCAGATAAATAAAATTCTGGGGAATTTCCCCGAGGTAATGGCTGTGGAAATGGAAGGTGCGGCAATTGCCCAAACAAGCTACCTCTTCAATGTTCCTTTCGTATTGATACGATCGGTTTCAGACAAAGTATACGAGCATGGGAGTGTCGGCAACTACAGCGCCTGCATGGCAAGAGTGGCAGAAAATTCAGTCAAAATGGTTTTACACCTTTTGAAAAATATACAAGAGAGTGCCTGAAATGGAAAAGATAGCAAGTTTTACCATCGATCATACAAAGCTCAAAAGAGGAATTTATGTGTCCAGAAAAGACAGTATCGGCACAGAAACGGTAACAACCTTTGATCTGCGACTCAAAGAGCCCAATACAGAAGCCGCTCTGACCTCTGCCGCGGCCCATACCATAGAACATATCGCAGCAACATTTCTCCGGAACCATCCTCTCTATGCCAATAAAACAATCTACTTCGGTCCAATGGGCTGTCTGACCGGATTTTATCTCCTGCTTGCAGGTGACCTGCAATCCCAGGAGATCATCCCCCTGATGGTGGAACTATTCCAGCATATATCTGATTTCAAGGGTGCTATTCCAGGAGCTTCCGCTATAGAATGCGGCAATTACAAACTGACGGATCTTACCGGAGCACGGCAGGAAGCTCGTAAATTTACCCGTGAGATACTCACAGAAATCGACTCAACTCATCTCTTCTACCCCAAATAAGTTGAAAGCCAGTAAAAATGCCCTCCGCTTTAAAGCTACAGAGAGCAAAGAGAACCAGACCAGATCTCATGGTCGAATCGTCTGACTTAAAAAAAAAGAGGGTAACCGATGCACCCTGGTACCCTCTTTTTTTACTACCCTTTCAGCGGAAATCTTACACTCAACTCACAACATGTTTCGTCAACCTGCAACGACTCTGATTTTAACTGATTTGAATTGTTCTCGGTTTAGCTGACTCCGCTTTTGGCAGGTGCAACTCAAGTGTTCCATCCTTGAGCTCCGCATGTACCTTTTCTACATCAATTGTCTGCGGCACAGAAAACACTCTGCGATACTCGACATCATCAAATTCCTGCCAGTTTCTGGCCCCCTTCGTCTCAAGGTGACGCGCTCCGGATACCTCAAGTTTGCCGTTGTCGATGTTCACATATATTTTTTCTTTAAGCACCCCTGGCATGTCCGCCTTGAGAAGGATTTCATGATCATTCTCAAAAATATCGACAGCGGGTGCTACTGTCAGCAAGTCCGGACGTTTTTCCACCATGTCCTCTGTTCTTTTGGTAAGTTCGGTATTCGTGCTCATTGTTCTACCTCCGTCTTCTGTCTGTAATTGTAACGGGTTAGTTGATTGAAATTTGTTTTGGTTTTGCAGATTCTGCCTTTGGTAGAATCAAGGTGAGCAAGCCATCTTTCAAGACGGCCTCAACCTTGTCAGCATCAACCTCAGCCTCAAGGGTAAAACTACGGGTAAAAGACGAAGAATCCCGCTCAACTCGTTGCGCTGTAAAACCTTCAGGAACAACAGCTTTGCGCACGCCACTCAACTCGAGGTAGTTTCCCTGGATTCTGATACTGAGATCTTCTTTTGCTACGCCTGGAAGTTCAGCCATTACCTGAAAAGAGTCTCCGTTGTCATACATATTTGTTCTGGGAAAGCCACCCACAACTCTCCAGCCGGAACCTTCGCCATAGGATCTGTCCAGTCCCGTACCGAGCCGATCCATCTTACCACGAAGTAAATCCATTGTTGCAAACATACGATCAAGATCACTGATTCTTGTCCACATGACTATCCCTCCTGTTTTATCTTTTTCTGTTTTACATCCCGTCTCAATAGAACGATATTTATAAATTATCCCAGTTACCTTCATGCAAGCACCCCAGACAGGCCTGCAGAAAATTTCGTTCCACCTCATTTCCTGCCAAGAAAAATAATTACACATAAATTCCATGTCAATTCACGCAATGTATTTTTTTACATTTTTATTATTTATTACTATATGACATTTTAACTTATGAGTAACTTGACCAGTCATTTTATAAATATGGTGTTATTTCAGGATGATAAATCGTGATCTTCTTTACACGTTTTCACAGCGCATTTACAATTACACGGGCCGGCAATAAAAAGTTCTGCTATTGATAGTGGAATTGAAAGGCCAGAGCCTACGAAAGATAGCTCTATTGAAGACAGTCCAAAGAACGCCACTGATAAAACTGCACAGAAAACCAACAGCTTCAGGAGCCTATACTCAGGCCAGAATATGCAATTCTGGAATAAAGGCAACGAAGCAGTATTGACACGACAAGGCAACAACTACAACTGGTCAAAAAACCTTAATATTCAAATTTTTATCCTGTGTAGACTCAGTCGGTACAACAAGTTCACAGTATGGAGGCCTATAATCCTCTGCCCTCCTCTATTCCCCTGCGGGTTTTAAAGCCGCTAAAAACAATTGAAAACGATTCACAATCTCGTTAGGATAATAAAGATATTAAAATTTCGTATCTGTCTTCTCGTATTCTCTAGGAGAAGGCATCATGTTATTATCCAGGGAGACCTCTACAATGACACGAATCTTTTCAACGGCACTTTTCATATTTCTCTTCACTTCGTTTTCAGTATTCACAGTATGTTCGGCAAATGCAGAACCCGTAAAACTGACCCCTATGGGCATGATGACCGGTGGGCCTCAGGGAACATATTATCAGTTTGGCTTAAACCTCAAAGAACTCATGAGCCATAATGGTATTGACCTCTCTGTTTTCAATTCAGATGGCTCTGTTTCCAATGTGTATGCAGTGTACAAACGACCGCGAACCCAGATGGGAATTGTCCAGTCCGACGTACTCGCCTTCGTGGCCAAGATTGAAACCGATCCTGAATTACAAAAAATTGCCCGGAAAATGAAGATGGTTTTTCCTCTTTATAATGAAGAGATTCATCTGGTTGGCAAAAAAGACATCACAGGTTTTGACGATCTTCAGGGCAAAAATGTTGCTATCGGTCAGGAAGGAAGTGGAACCTATCTGACGGCCAAACTACTCTTTAAAGTTTCTGGTATACAGCCGTCTAATATGGTTACGGTTGGAACAACTGACGCTCTGGAACAACTCAAAGCGGGCACAGTGGATGCGATGTTCTATGTAGCCGGCTATCCCGTTAAGCTGTTTAGTGAACAGATCAGCGATGCGGACAATCTCCACGTGGTACCTATTGAAAACCAGGCGATTGTTGATTTTTACCCCGAGGGTGAAATCCCCGGAGCCACGTATTCCTGGCAGCCGGAACCTGTTAACACGGTCGCAGTCAAAGCCGTACTGGTATCGTATGATTTTCGTAACGCTAACTGCAGAAATGTTGGAAGCTTTGCAACTCTGCTTCATGATAACCTTCAGTGGCTGAAAGAAAACGGACACCAGAAGTGGAACTCCGTTGATCTGAATTACCCATTAAAAGGCTGGGAACAATACGATTGTGTAAAAAACCGATTGAATAAAAATATTACACGGCCTACAACTATAAAAGACGACAATCCAATTTTAGAAGCGATAAAAGAAATGTTATAGGTAACCTGATCTGACTGAGCAGTACTCCAGAAACCAGGTTATTTTTCATCCCAGCGAACTGGAATACTTAATGCCGAGGAGTCCGGCTATGTATCTTTCCTACTACAAACTCAACAAAAATCCTTTTGAGATAAGCACTGACCCAAGCTTTCTCTGGCTGGGGGAAAAGCATAAAGAAGCGTTATCAATCCTTAAATACGGCGTGACAAACGACAAGGGATTCCTCCTGCTCACCGGGGATGTCGGCACAGGAAAGACGACACTGATCAATGCCTTTATAAATATTTTAGGAAATGATGTTATAGCTGCGCGAGTCTCTGATCCGGGACTGACAAAACTCGAATTCATGAAATACGTCGCTCAGATGTTCAAAATAGATACCGATTTTGAACGTAAGAGTGAGTTTCTTCTGCTTTTCACTCAATTTCTTGAGCAGGCGGAGTCCGACAATAAAAAAGTCATTCTGATCATCGATGAAGCGCAACAATTATCCGATGAAACCCTTGAAGAAATCAGGTTGCTTTCAAATATTGAGAGGCAAGATAGGAAATTATTCACTATCCTGCTGGTGGGGCAAAACGAGTTCAACGAAACCCTCGGAAAATACAAGAACAGAGCTCTACGGCAACGCTTAACCATTAGTTACACACTGACGCCTTTTAATGCCGAAGAAACCAGAGCCTGTGTTGAATACCGCCTCGCCGTGGCTGGGGTTAAAAAAGAGATCTTTACCCCCGCAGCCATCGATGCCATTCACTCCATCTCCATGGGATTTCCCCGGGTCATTAACATTATTTGCGACCATGCCCTGCTGCTTGGTTATGTGGAGGAACAGGAGATCATTTCTGAGGAGATGATTGGTCGATGTTCAAAAGAGCTCCACCCTGCCCACTTCCCTGCCTCCCATGAGAAAAATAGTTTTTTCAATACAAACAATGAATGGCTCGAAGAATCTGAGATTCCACCTCTGTCCATTGAGGCGATTGAGAGGGCATCAAAACCACTCCCTGATCCTGAAATAATGCCAAGGCCGGAGACAAAAAGAAGAAATCTGCTCTCTCGGGCAATTGTGCCAATCTTTGCCGTCGCGCTCGTATTTGCCGCATTTCTGGTATTTAAAGGAGATACATTTAACTCCATCATACAGATCTTCACACAAAAAATCAGTGAAACAATAGCCGCTCCATTGCAGAAGGGCCAGACAGTTGCAGTGTCACACCCTGACCGCACGAGCTCTGAACCACAAGAAAATACAGGACCAGCTGAAAGCACCGAAACGACAACACTATCCCCTGAAAAGCAGACTGCAGGACAGCAGGAAGCAAAAGTACAGGAAACCAACAAGGTTGATCTTGTCGACCGGAAGGTTCCCAAGATTCAAACGGCTCCACCACCTCAAAAGCCCTCAGGGATAAGAACACCTCAAGCACCTCAATTAACTGGGAAAACTGCTACCCCAGAAGTCATGGTTGAGAAAACTCCGGCTCCCGGTAAAGAGCAAGTTGAGGCATTAGCAACTCCGACATCGCCAGCCATTATCTCAGGGCAACAGAACAGTTCTGTCACCAATTCCATTGAGATGACAATAGAAGTACCTAAGGATGTGCAGGAAAAAACACCAGCTGAGGTGGAAATATCCCAGAAAGACGGGCAGGAGTTAATGACACAAGCTCAGAAAGATCCGGAAAAACTTCAGGATGTTTCGCAACAGTCACAGCCCGTCACACCACAACCACCGTCCATGCCCGACCTGGCTGCAGCTATAGCTACAAATACCGGCACCCAAGAGAGTCAGGGAGAGGTCGCCAAACCTGCACAGGAAACATCCCAGGTCATAGAACCACAAACAGCTACAGATGATGTAATCGCAGAAGCCGAAAAAACTGCGGCTCCACCTAAAAAGGTGAAGCCTGGGGGCAATGAGGATCCGGGCGCCATCATAGACTGGCTCCTCAAAGCCAAACAGAACCAGTAAATGAGATAAAAAATTACATCACAGTAGCATCACGTTGTTCATATGGACCCAGAAGGGCCGTATCTGTGCAAGCTCGTAAAAGCCATACTCGAATACAGTCTTATTGCGATAATCGCTCAGAAATACGTTTGTAGGTCTCTTTTAGCTCTTCACCCACAATTTTTGTTTTAGCAATGAGGTCCTCGGATGTTTCCACGGCATCATCGGCTATTTCGGAGGCCTTTGCCTTCAACTGCTGCCATTTTTTCTCCGCCTCACTGAATTCTTCCTTTCCCTCCATTGAGGCCAGGTGCATTCTTAACTTCAACTCGTCTCGTTCCGTTTTCAGTCTTTCCACAAGTTTGTTCAATTCTTCTTTCATATGAAAACACCTCCCTGTACATTATTCTTCTCCACCTCACCATGAAGGACTGACAGCTCAGGTAAACCAAGCTTGAAAATCTACATAATCATACAACAGCTGCAACCACGACCCAGGCTATGGGGAACACCCCATAGCCCATTATGGTTGTACCATATATTTGAGGCTGAAATTATTTAAACGGATTCATGACCAATATCGGACACTCTGCCTTTCTCACGACTCTCTCCGCAACACTTCCCAGTAAAATTTTTTCCAACCCCTTCGCGCCATGGGTACCTATGATAATTAAGTCTGATTCTTTTTCTTTGGCGCAGGCAAGGATCTTGTCGACAGGATCACCAGAAATAACCTCACCTGTACATCCGGCAGATTTTTCTGTCATATCTGTAATGAGATTTGACATTCTCTCTTTAGCCGCACTACGAAGGTTTTCTTCGCAATCCTGAGGGAAGGGAACACCAAACATGGCATCACCTGGATACATATTCAGGACATGAATAAAATGCACCTTGGATGCCAGCTTATTCGCCATAGAAATAGCATAGTCGACAAGGCCATCGGTCGCTTCTGAGAAATCTACGGGAACAACAATTTTATTTGTTACTTTCATCGTCAATCCTCCTTCTAATTTATTGAACAACAAAGCCTCCACCTTACAACAAACCTCCTACTCTAATTCAGCACAAACTATGCCATATACTAGTCAAAAAGATGATGAGATGACTTCATGTCCGAGCCCTGAAAACAGAGTTGTGCAACCCAGCCTCCAGTACTGGGAGAGCTGTGGGATTATGGAAACAAAATGAGGACAAAACTCTACTCCGGTCATCTTTCTATTCTCTACAGAGGAAAACAATGTCATGCAGAATTTCTCACTATTGATCTGCAAATTTTTGCAGATCAATAGTGTTTTTTTTGATTTAAGCGTGCAGCAACATGGTCATGTTTATGTTGAGCGAAGAAGTCTGATATGGTCAAAGATCATTTCCAATCTGTAAGAAATGATACGACCTGTTTTCATGAAACCAGCAATTATCCCAATAATGAGAGCGCTTCAATGGATAAAGCAACATTCTTTCTGTAAATTCGGCTAACCTTTCGTGTTTATTTAAAGGCCCGAGTAGTGCAGCTATCTCAAAGTGTCAAGACCAAGGCGAGTGCTCGTTCCTCGCAGCCTTGACACTTTG
>NZ_SWCN01000085.1 GCF_005116575.1 Desulforhopalus sp. IMCC35007
CTGGGTTTTGCTGCCCTCAATGTGGTTGCAACCACTATTATACCATAACAACACGCAATCTATATCAATGCACTGCTTGCAAACATCAAAGCTCTCTCATAAGTGGAACTATCTTTGGATCGTCTAACCCGTATTTCTCACCAAGTGGCAATTGGAGGCCAACAATCAAAAAATCGCGTAAAAATTGTTTTTTTGGACGACACATATTTTGAAAGATGAGCCCCTGAAACATATATTTGTCGTTCTGGGTAGCATTAAAGGACAAAACCGAGCGAAATTGTCGAATATAAGACGCACCTGTCCCTTCATTTACGCACTTAATATTATTTCATAACTACGAATTGGCAGGTATTTTCTGTATATTGTTCATCACTTGGGTGAATATAGCTTTATATGGATACCCCTCTGCAAAGGATACCCAGACCTTTCTTACCGTTACTCTGACTCTTGCTCCAATTTT
>NZ_SWCN01000055.1 GCF_005116575.1 Desulforhopalus sp. IMCC35007
CTATGGAAACTATTTTACGAGCCATAGCTCATGGAATAAATGGCCCCACATTGAAAGAGGTATGCCGGACGTAGCAGTACCATAGTTTAGCGGTTATTCAGTTATCAGAGATCAAAAATATGCTTGGGAAATCGAAATCTCCAAGATTGTTGGATACGTATGGTCAAAATGCGCTAAAATCAGTGTGAAATTTGCAAAAACATAAAAATAAACACAGTTTGAGAGTATGATCTCAGATTATGTCTCGTCGCAAAGGGGTTATGGTTGAAAAACCGCTCTTAAACTGTACATTCAGCCCTAAAACGGGAATGGCTGATAAATTGTTAATCTTTCCAACATTCAATTTCATAACCAAGAAACTCAAATAATTGTTCGTTGTATGGACGGTATAACTCAAGTAAAATATTTTTTGTTTCATTGTCTATTTGTTTATCATGATATTGTCCTTCGCGGATTTTTTGATAATTCGCATGATTTTTCGACGGTTCAATATTCAAGAAACGCAATAGTTCTTTGAAAAAGAATTCCATATGCAAATCATCTATTGAAATATTTTCAATTGCTGCAACAAATAAATTTTCGCGAGGAAATATTTTCAAAAGACTATCAATTTGAAGAATGTATTTTCCCATATGAATTATGTCATACGGATTCTCAAAATGTTGCGTCTGGTTCTTTTGGATATCCAGATAAGCTGAAACTAACTGATTGAAATCGTTGGAATCAAATCCATCGATTTTTCCTAGACTATTTTTGTTATTGCGCATATTCCAGTTAGAATATGCACGTTCAACAGGATGCCTTAATAACAGAATTAATTTAGCATCGGGAAGTAAATCAAATATCTTTTGGTGACATTGCGTATCATATATATATGATGGCGATTTATCACCATTGTATTTACATTTTGTCCAGAAATGTGATTGGTACCATTGTATGCCTTTATCGTAATTGGTAGTAAAATAATCCACTTCGGAACGTGGTAAATAAATGTCCGGGTGGTTTCTCAAATTTTCCTTTAGAAAGGTTGTTGCGCACTTTGCAGAACCTATGATGAGGAAATCAGGAAGATTTTTCGATAAGAGAAAACTTGGAATGTATTTGTTGAAGCGTAGGTTTAGTGAAAACAGGAAGTTATAAATTTTTCTTTCAAAAATCATATGCTGATCTCAAGTATAAATTTAATCTTATTTTATTTCTGTTAACTGAAGTTTGTCGAATACATTTCATGCCGCCATCTGCACTAATGTGGTTACAAACGAATTAATAACCGAGTTGCGTGGAACCGGGTAAAGTATTGTAAATTTATCGTCCATGGCCGATTTCGCCACCAGCCTGCGAACATCTGAAAAGGCGAAATGGCTTCGACCTTTCACAGCATGCCTCCGCTTTGGAGTTTTCTCCAACTTGTAGACATAAACCTAGGTCAATGTAGTGACCATCATGCAGAATCCCAAGTGGTTTGTAACCGCTACTGCATTTCTGGTTTGGGTTTCGGCACTGCCGATATCCCTTTTCAGCACTGTGAAACAAGTCTCTATTTTCCACCTGGCACCATAGTACTCAACAATCTCTTCGACCGATAGAGTCAGGTCGGCAGAAAAAAAAGGCGACCCATTGTGTTTTACGGTAAACCCAGACAACTCGTATCTGACATTTAAGGCTCTTGAGCATGATAACTTTGTCATAGGCCTTAAGTGTTCGTTCTTTTCCGTAAAGATTAACGGAATTTTCCTGCTGCAATATCCGCTGCCTGTATGCAAGAGTAGATGCTGTACCAAGTTTGTGACAATGTTTTCTGGGACGGCCTCGCCTTTTTATCGTTGGCACCGACGGTTCGTCAAACAAATTGTTGTTGGAGCGGAGCCGGGATATCAAGTGAACCCCATCTCCCAATTCTTTGTGCAATGGCTTCCACATGCCGTTATTGCCAAACCAGGAGTCTGTCGCTACCAGAATATCAGATTTAAAAAACTCAGTTACAATGTAACAGAGCATGTAAATAGACTGCTCATGTTTACTTCTGAACTCAACATCTTTACAGTTGTACTTAAGGCAATTTAACTCGATATCCTTTTTGAGATGATAATAACAGTGACTCAGCGGCAAGCACGAATCCAATCACAAATGACAACATAATGAACACCAATTACCCCAGCGATTTCGACCCTCTTTTTACCGTTGCAGAAAAGTCGAATTGCTTGATTTATGTTGTGTTGTTGAACCTCTTTGGGGAGGTTTCTTGCGTCATGTTTTTTCATGAGCATATTTCACACCAACTAAACCTAATTGCCCCCAGATTAACATGAATGGCCATTGGCCCTACCTGACAGGTGACTGCCATATGCCTGGCTGAAGAAGATATAATTTATCTCATGCATCGTGACAGAGTCGGGACTATACTTGCTATAAGATGGCCTGATATCGAAAAGGCTCGGAAGTATGATGATGTAATCATCAAATCTGGATCTGTTTCCAGCCATATTTTCTTATCTGTATGATTCTCCTTTCTTTCAATCAACCTAAATTCCCGGGCTATTGTAACGATGCCGGTGGCGTGACACCCAATTTAGTATAAAGTTCAATCTGGCGTTTCGTAGTTTCCCCAATCTGAAGCTGCTGTCCCGGCACTTCAAAGCATTCAATAA
>NZ_SWCN01000032.1 GCF_005116575.1 Desulforhopalus sp. IMCC35007
CAAAGTGTCAAGGCTGCGAGGAACGAGCACTCGCCTTGGTCTTGACACTTTGAGATAGCTGCACTACTCGGGCCTTTAAATAAACACGAAAGGTTAGCCGAATTTACAGAAAGAATGTTGCTTTATCAAAATTCTTCTCCGTGGGAGTGCAGCAGATCAAGTAAACTACTCGGAGGAAATCGTTGAATCGCTCTCTGGATAGAATCTGAACCAAACTTTATTACCAAATCATCCAAGTCATCGATGGCAAATTCACTAAGATATGTTTTTAATTGGGAATGTTTTTTGGCAAACAGCGGGTCTTGATTGAGATAGGTCTGAAGGGCAGAGTAAAATGGATCACCCATAGAAAAAATAGACGAATTGGTAGTGAGGCTTTTTGCACATACATCTTCAACGGAAAATAATCTAATGATATTACAGTTACTTTGACAGTAACCAGTCATACAGCCTGAATGCCCAATTATACTAAAAAAAAGGGTAGTGACAAATGCAGTGCAGAGTTTGGTCATATTCCACCACACGTACAATAGTTGTAAAACTCTCATAAGTTTCACCTCCCAGTGTTAAGTGGACGTTGACCTCAGTCGTAATACATTGTAGTTGCCTCCACAAAATTGATTTTTCAGTGCTTTTTTTTATAAGCTGCAGCTATGACATGTGAAGGTAACTTATAGTTTGTTATCCAAAAATAATGCCAAAAAAAACTTCAGTTATTTCAAGGTATAAAAAGTTCTTGTGGTAAATAATATAACAAATTACTGTTGCTGAATTACCCTGGCTGTTGTACTTTTTACACTATGGATAAAGCCAATATGTTAACTCAACTTGCTGATCAGTTAACAACCGCAACCGACCATGAAGAGCGGTATCGTATCCTACTTCGTGCCTTTCAGGATCTTGTTCAAAGTGATGCAGTTGCCTTGCTCAGAATGAATGGAGAAACCCTGACGATAGTTGCTTGCCTGGGGTTGAGTCCGGACGCCATGGGCCGTAGTTTTAAGATTACTGAACACCCACGCTTAGAAAAGATTTGCAAATCAGAGGAGGGCGTGGTCTTTCCTTCTGCCTGCACCTTATCGGATCCGTATGACGGCCTTCTCGAAACCGATGACTCTGCTGCGGCTCACGTACATTCCTGCATGGGCCTACCCCTTTTATTCAACCGGAAGTTGATCGGAGTATTGACTGCTGACGCCTTGGCGATAGATGTTTTCACTCATCTTGACATACCACTCATCAAGACTATAGCAGCATTCGCAGTAACGGAAATGCATACGTCGCAACTGATCGGACGCCTTCAGAATGCCGCCCAAAAAATGGACCGGATATCCCGGCACCTGGTAGAGGATGCACGGAGATCTGCAGGGATGGATCTAATTGGAAACAGCATTTCAATCAAGCAATTGCGACGTGACATCGAGTTGGTGGCTCGCTCGGATTTTAGTGTGCTCATCACTGGAGAAACTGGTGCTGGCAAGGAGGTGGTCGCACGTGCCATTCATGCATTGTCTATACGTCGTGAGCACCCGCTGATTTGCTTGAACTGTGCGACCCTGCCTCAAAATTTGGTTGATAGCGAGCTTTTTGGCCATGTCCGGGGAGCATTTACCGGTGCGACGACCGATCGGGCTGGAAAACTAGAACTGGCTGAGGGTGCCACCTTGTTTTTGGATGAAATAGGCGAACTGCCGCTGGATGACCAGCCGAAATTATTGCGGTTTCTTCAAACTGGAGAGGTGCAACGACTCGGCAGTAACCTTACTCAGTCCCTGAACGTCCGCCTGCTCTCTGCAACTAATCGCGATTTGGCCACCGCTGTGAAAGATAAACGTTTCCGAGCCGACCTCTTCCATCGTCTGAACGTCTACCCAATTCATGTTCCACCTCTTCGGGAACATCCAGAAGACATACCGTTGATCATTGGCCGGTATTGCGAGATGGTCCAGAGACAGCTTGGATGTAAAATGGTTAGGTTTCGACCAGACACCTGCCGGGCGTTACAATTATATGAATGGCCGGGAAACGTCCGTGAGCTTGAAAATCTTGTTGCTCGGGCTATCTTGAGAGCTGCTGCTGATCAGCTGGAAAAGGACTTGGTCGTTGTGGCTCCGCACCATTTCGGTGGTGAGATGTTATCAACGGTGAGTTTGAATTACACGGAGAAAGAAACAGATGGCAAGATTGGCCGTATCGTGAAGCCTTTAAAATCGGCCACTGATGACCTCCAGCGGGACCTTATCCAGGCTGCCTTAATGAATAGTAACGGCAACTGGGCAGCAGCGGCAAGAGAGCTTGGGATTAACAGAAGTAATTTGCACAAATTGGCAAAAAGATTGAATCTTAAATGATAGTGAGAAGGAGTTGTGGGAAGTTTAAGGATGAGATCACAACTCCATAATGTCTTTTTCTCTTTGTCGTTGAACACCTCCTCAAGGATTTAAAATCACTCTTAAGAAAGTGTCCATTAAGTTCCTACCACATCACCGGGGAACGGGCTCTTGCTTCAAGGCAGTCATCACGGTGGAAAGCTCGACCAGAATCCCCAACCCTTCCTGTACTTCGGGACGTTTCATCGCGGACATCATCCCCCAAATTCCTCGTATCGGTTCAATTTTTTCAAAGTCAACCTGTTGCATCCTGCTACCAACCCGTTCGGTCATTTCCAGAACCTGCTCGAATGTCTCAAAAGTACCGCGTTGTTTAAGACGTTCCAACCGTTCTATCGAATCGTTGAATGCAAGTTTGGATAGGTTTCCGGCATCCTTTTTCATATCCATGAGCGAACCGAGCATTTTGAGACCTTCAGCCATATTGCCCATATTGACAATAAACTGCCGGATCAGTTCCTGGAGGTTTTCAGGCTCAAAACCGTGCAGGCTAGTTTGCAGTTGTTCACTCAGTTCCTTGAACAAGTCTTTTGAATAGGGCTCGAAATCCTTTTTGAATTCCATAAATTTATTCAAAGTCTTTAAGGCTTCCGCCATGTTTTTACTGGAGATGAGCAGTTGTCCTATCATATCTCCGATATCTTCCAGATCGAACCTGCGATCCAGGCCGCTGAGTTTTCCTATGGTACTGACCACCATATCGTTAATGAGTGGTTCGAGATCCCGCTTGAGTTCCACATACGGTCGGATTGCCTGCTTGGCCTCTCTAATTTCTGCGGTCAGTTCATCGAGTCTTGCAAGAATTTTTTCTTCGTTGGTCATAGTGTCCTCCTTTAGTCCTGTACTTTTCCTGCAAGTGACATCTGGGCTTCCAGAGGCATTTCTTCTCCACTGACGAGTTTGTTCCAGTAGACCCACTTAAACATCATTTTCCCCCAATGATTGGCCTTGGACTCACCGAGCAGAGAGAAGGGTCCAAGCCCGGGAAGAGGAAATTTTCCTGGTAGTGGTTCGTATTTATAGTTGAAATCAATGAGTGCCGCCTTGTCAAAACCTGTTTCGATAAAGCAGTTGGCATGGCCATCAAAATCTGCGCGCAACGGTTCCCCGTTAATTTCCCGCATGAAGTTTTCGACCATGATTTCAGCGGAGAAATGTGCCACCGAACCAGCCTTGGAGGTCGGCAGGGTAGTGGTATCACCAAGGACGTACATGTTCTCAAAGTCTTCGGCTTTCAACGTGTGGTTATTGGTCTTTACATAGCCGATCTCATCCATGGCTACACCGGATTTGACCAGATAGCGGGCACCGACATTAGGAGGAATAGACACCAGTAAGTCAAATTCAAGTTCTTCGCCTCCGGCAGAAATGATTTTTTTGTTTGTGCAATCCACCTCTACCAGGTCATAATTGGCTGTGGTTTTAATATTTTTCTGCTCCATAAGTTGTGAAAAAAAGGCGCTTGCCTTGGGTTTAGTAAAAGCACCGGGCAGGGGAGTGACCAGCCTGATTTCTACCTGGTCACGCAGACCACGTTCAGTGAAATATGCATCGGCAAGATAGACAAATTCCAGTGGAGCCACGGGACACTTGAAGGGAAATTCGGCAATGTTGAGGATCAGTTTGCCGGATTTGAACTCACGGATGGCGCGGCTGAGATTAACCGCACCTTCGAGGGTATAGAAATCAAATGCGGTTTTTTGCCACCCTTCCATGAGGCCGGGTACTTCCTCTGGAGCAAGAGAAACGCCGGTGCAGACAATAATTTTATCATAATCATAACTGCCGGCAGTTGTTTCCACCCGTTGCTTGTCGGTGTCGATGGCAACTATTTCATCAACAACAAAGGTGACGCCTTTGGGGATAAATTCACTGCGGCTGCGGACAACATCTTCGGCTGTGTATATACCGAATGGAATAAAAAGAAGACCCGGTTGATAGATATGTTTGTCATCCTTGTCGATAATCGTTATGGCCCATTCATCACGATTGAGTAGTTTACGCAGCTTATTGGCAACCATGCTTCCAGCACAACCTGCACCGAGAATAACGATTTTTTTCATAGCACACCTCCTGGTGAGAGAAAAAATACATCTATATGTTTCCTGGATGGACGTTTAGTCGAACGAACTTGTTATGAGATTTTTTTGAGCTTTGAGATTATTTGGCGTCCGGGATGTCGCCATAGTCCTGTTCTATGATCAAAGCGGCTCTGACCAGCCAGGTGACGACAGTTACGCCTAAGGCGAAGATGCCCAGAGTCACACAGAGCTCAACCCAGGTTGGCAGGTAATCGACCACCTCTCCCAGTGGACTCGGAATAAGGCCAGGCACAATGAGGCCGATACCTTTTTCCATCCAGATCGCCACAAAAAGGAAAAAGCAGGCAGGAAGAAGCACTTTTGGATTGTTTTTGCCGGGATTAAAAGCAAGAACAAGGGTCGCCATGAGATTTACGCAGACAGAAGTCCAAATCCATGGAACCAGGGAGTTATGTCCATCCATGCCGAAAAAAAGATATATTGCAGAACTGGAGTGATGGGTGGGAAAGTAGAACTCTTTAAAAATCTCAGAAAAAAGCATCAGCAGATTGATTATCGCCGAAATAACAATAATCAGCCGCAGTTTATTAAACACATTCCTCTCAATTTTATAGGTTGTCGAGCTGTGAATAACCGCGAGAATAAGGGTAATTAACGCCGGTCCGGCGGCAAACGCCGAGGCCAGAAAGCGAGGTCCCATGAGTGGATTATTCCAGAATGGTCGGGCTGGCAGTCCCTGGTATAAAAATGCGGTAACCATATGGATTGAAAAAGCCCAGAAGATCGACAAAAAAACAAAAGGTCGATATTTTCGTTCATCCGCTTTGCGGCCCATATAGTGGCTGTACAAAATATATGCCGGAACCAGAGCGTTGAGCAGCAGATAGCCGTTCAGTACCAGAACATCCCAGGCAAGAATTGAAGAGGGGAAGTTGAACAGCCCGATACCGGGAATCAAATGCCATGCCTGAAGCGGCCCGCCAAGATCTACCAAAATAAATGACAGGCACATGATAATTGCGCCGACCGCGACGCCTTCACCGATAATGACAACCCTGTGGAAACCCGGGTCGTGAAAGATGTATGCCGGCAAAATGAGCATAACGGCAGCCGCTGCCACTCCAACCAGAAAAGTGAAATTGGAAATGTAAAATCCCCAACTGACAACATCGTTCATTCCGGTTACTGAAAGGCCGTATCTTGCCTGAAATGAATAGGCATAGATTCCAAGCCCCATAATACCAAACAAGACGATCCTGAACAGTTGAAAGCCAAAGCCTCCACGCAAGTTCCAGCGGATAACATCGCTCACAAACGTGATTAGATTTTTCTTTTGTTGTGCCTGCATTACCACACCTATCCCTCTCGAATTATGACTGTCTGTGACGCCATCAATCTATGAAGTACCAGAACTTTGGATCTGTACCAATTTCTTCCTTCATCCTGAACACCTTCTTATTTTTCAAGACGAAGCGTATCTCGCTGTCAGGGTCAAGCAGGTTGCCAAAAACACGGGCACCTGTCGGGCATGCTTCCACGCAGGCGGGCAGTCTGCCTTTGCGTGTTCGCTGGATGCAAAAGGTACATTTTTCCATTTTGCCTTTGGGACGAAGGCGATTGCCCAGGTAATGCTGTTTGAGGGTAATCTCTTCTTTTGGTATCTCCGCCTGTCCCCAGTTAAATCGTCTGCCGTAATAGGGGCATGCAGCCTGACAATAGCGGCAGCCTATGCACCAGTCGTAATCGACGACCACGATGCCGTCAGGCTCCATCCAGGTGGCCTTGGTAGGGCAGGCTTTGGTACAGGGAGCGTTCTCGCAATGAAAACACTGGGTACCCATGTAAAATTTGTTCTCCACCGGGACCTCATGGTAGTACTGGCCATCCCCTGTGCTTGGATCAAGTTTTCCAGGCTCCATTTCAAAGATCCTGATGTATTGCGTATCTGTTTTACGGTCCAGGTTGTTTTCTTTGACGCAGGCAGAGACACATTCCATAAACCCTTCACAGCGGGTGATATTAAAAGCATAGCCGTAGAGCACTCCTTCAATCGGCGGTAGACTGCTCATCTGCAGGTCAAGATTGTTGCGCAGTTTTGCCAAACGTTCCAGCCGGGCAACCGTCTCATCCTTTTCTTCCTGGGTCATCATCCGGTAATTCTCTTTGAAGAACTCCTGCCAGCGCAGTTTCATTTCTTCTGAGCTGGCCGCGTTCGCAGAAGGGATGCACCCAGCCGTCAAGGCTGCACTTCCTGCAGCGGCCGCAATGGACATCGTTTTTATAAAATCTCTTCTATTGCTTTTACTTGCAAGCAACTGAGAACAGATTTTTTCATTTTGGTCTTTTTTATCAGAGCTCATATGTTCTCCCTATCAGTCCAGTGGTACCGAATAGGTAGCCGGAAATCGCTTTTCAAATCGTGGCGAATGAGGATTGTGGCATGTGGTACAATTGAACACCACCCGCTCACCGGCCCAATTGGCAACTCGTTTGCCATGCGCGCCACCGAGCCAGTCTCGTTTCTGGCGAAAATGGCATTGACCGCAGAGCTGGTAGCTATGGTCGAAATCGATTTTTCTGCCCTTTTTATCCTCCAGAAAATTTCGTTCTTCGACATGGTGGCAATCTATACAGCTCAAAGCCTGCCCTTCCTGGCCGTGTTTTAGCGCGATATCACTATGGGTCAATTCCAGGCCCTGGTTCGCTGTGACAGCCTTTCCCGTATGACAACTGCTGCATTTAAAGCGGCCGATGAGTTTTTTGCGGGTGAGAACCCGAAAGGGACCATCCTGGTTTTCCTCTTTGGCCAAAACCGATTCCTGAATGACCAGTTTGTCCACGGGAACCGAGCGATTATCGAATTTTTCATTCGACATGTTCACTTCATCCAGGAATGATTTTTCACTTGCCTGTGCCTGTCCGCCGACACCAATGGCACAGCACAACACAATCAAACAGTTATTGAATATTTTAGTCATAATGAGCCTGGCATGAAAAATTGTTATAACCTGTTAATTGTTTAGGGCCGCTTGAACACCTGTACTGTCGCTGTCCGTACGACAACAGCGTGACATTGGCGACAATCCCCGCGCCCTGCATGGTTTACGCGTATTTCCTCGACAGCGCTTGGCCCGGTGTGACAGGCGATGCAGTTTTCTCGAAGTTGCAGGCTATGGGGAGCCGGTGGTGGCGAGCTGCTCAAAAACGACTGGCCGAGGCGTGGTGGTTGAATTGATTGCCAATTGCTATTGACAAAGAGTTCCTCGGTTTGCACCTGGGTATGACACTGGTAACAGAGAGTGTTTTCCGGATGCGGCGTCACAGGAACAAATTTGCCGAATTCCTGGCTAAAACCGCCCTTTTGATGGCAAGAGAGGCAATCAGTCTCATTGCCACTGAAGGTCAAATCCACCGGATGGGGAATGCGTGGTGGCGACCCGGGGTATTGTCTTAAACTGTAATAACTCGCCAGGTTTCGCCCGCCTGAGTCTGCCGTCAGGTATATTTCCGGGGTTGCCCGCTGGGCATTAAATATTTTTTTTCCAAGGTTATCATAGTTATCCGGTACTCCTGAATCTGCCATCACCCCTGATGAAAGAAGTGCAACGCCGATGCATCCAAGGATGGTAAAACACGTTATAAACCTGCTTTTTGCATTTGCATGTTTCATTATGCTTTCTCCAGTCTCACTGCACACTTTTTATAATCCGGCTGCTTGGAAATAGGACAGAATGCATCTAAGGTCACCTCATTGATGAGGTAGCTTTCATCAAAGAAGGGGACAAACACCATTCCCCGTACCGGAACACCTCTGCCGTTGATCTGGGCAGGCATGGTTATCTCACCTCGGCGGGAAATTATTTTAACCTTTTCTCCGTTTACCACGCCGAGTTCGGCGGCGTCTTCCGGGTGGATTTCGACATATGACGAAGGGACCGCATTATGCAGTACCGGCACTCGGCGGGTCATTGAGCCGGTATGCCAATGTTCGATGACCCTGCCGGTATTTAGCCAGAAGTTATATTCATTATCAGGCGATTCCGCGGCAGGTTCGTAGGGTCGTGCCCATATCCAGGCGCGATCATCTTTTTGACCGTAAAAATGAAAATCCTTGCCGTTGGTACAAGCCGGGTCGTGCTGCGGATTAAAGCGCCAGCGTGTTTCTTTGCCATTAACAAAAGGCCACTGCACTCCGGAACGTTCATTGAGTACCTTGTACGGCGCCATTTCATGTTTTGGTCCGGCATGGAACCGTCTATACTCTTCCCATATTTTTTCTATATAATCCTTCTCGCTCCAGGGAAATTGCTTCTCGAAACCAAGCCTTTTGGCAATCTCGATAATCTGCCAGGTATCAGACATAGCCTCTCCCGGTGGATCGACTATCTGGCTAAAATGCTGGGTCCGCCGTTCAGAGTTGCCGTACATTCCTTCCTGCTCAATCCACATGGCTGCGGGCAATATGACATCGGCAACATCTGTAGTGGGGGTCGGATAGACATCGGAGACAACGACAAACCGGTCCTCTTTCAGTGCACCTTCCCGGTATCTCTTGAGATTTGGCATGGTGACCATGGGATTGGTGACCTGAATCCAGATGAATTTTATGTCCCCTCGATCCAGAGCACGGAACATTTCCACCGTATGGTATGTTGGTTTTGGATCGATATTACTCAGAGGCACATCCCATATTTCAGCGGCCATCTGCCGGTCGTGTTCATTCATGACCACGCCATGGGGCAGGGCGTGGGTCAGGGTGCCGACCTCGCGAACGGTCCCGCAGGCGCTTGGCTGTCCGGTGAGGGAGAAGGGACTGTTTCCCGGGGTGGAAATTTTGCCGACGAGTAGATGAATATTATAGACAAGATTGTTGATCCAGGTTCCCCTGGTATGCTGGTTCATCCCCATGCACCAGAACGATGTCACCTTTAGCGAAGGATCACCATACAGGGCTGCCATATATTTGATGTCGGTGGCAGGGACGCCTGATATCTTTTCAACTTTTTCAGGAGTGTAATCTTCCAGAAACGCCTTGTAATCCTCGAAACTGATCCCTTCTTCTTGATCGGTGAACGCGAAATGGTCCTCTGTGCCATAACCGATATTGGTTTTACCTTTATGAAAGGAGACATGCTTATTGACAAAATTGGAGTTTACCCAGCCATTTTTGACGATTTCGTAGCAAATAGCATTGGCGACAGCCAGATCGGACTGGGGCTTAAACATTATTGACTTGTCTGCTGCCTGACTGGTCCGGGTGTGTCGTGTGGCAAAATCGATTATCTGCACATTTGACCGTCTTTTGCGATTGGCGAGTATGCGTGAATACAGTACCGGATGCATCTCTGCCATATTGTTGCCCCAGGTGATAAATACATTGGCATGATCGATATCCTCATAACAACCCATCGGTTCATCGATACCAAATGAAGTCATAAAACCGGTAACGGCGCTTGACATACAAAGCCTTGCGTTGGCTTCAACGTTGTTGGTGCCCAGGCAGCCTTTAAACAGTTTTGAGGCAACATAGCCATCCGGAATAGTCCATTGACCGGAGCCGTATATTGCTACCGAATCCTTGCCGTGTTTGTCCCTGGTTTCCTGGAGTTTTTGGGCGATGATATCGAGCGCTTCCTGGATGGGTACTTCCACCATGACACCATCTCTGCGGACCTTTGCCTTGGTGATCCTATCCTCACCATACAGAGCCTGGACGGAGTGGTAGCCTTTCATGCAGCAAAGGCCCTTGTTGACACTGCAGTTAGGGTCGCCCTTTACCGCTACCGCTTTGCCATCGCTAACCCCTATCAAAAGTCCACAGCCTGTACCACAGAAGCGACATGGCGATTTTTGCCATGATATCACGCCGGAGTTATTGGTCAATTTGCTCCAGTCAGCAAAACTCACCCCTGGAAAAATCGATCCTGCAGTGGCAAATGCACTGGTGATGGCTACCTGCTTAATAAATTGTCTTCGATTAAGTTTCATGGTCTGTTTATCTCCCTTGTCATTCTTTTTCATCATAGCCAAAAGTAAGGCTCAAGGACTGCAAGGACGGAAGCCTGCGCAGGTTTTTCTGGAGTCTTTCTTCAGTAGTAGCATCAGGGGTATCTGTGACAAGAACGACCACATCCTGATTATCAGCGGGGATTACCTGGCAGTAGTCCAGGGCGGAAAGTTCGGTGCGCATTGTTTCTCCGGCACCTTCTTTGGGTAGGGCGAGGTAACTGAATATGGGCATTGTCACTCCTTTTGCATGCGTGAAAAGTTACCGTATCGACAGCTATACTGCATTGTAGCATATAAATGGATAAAAAATTTGACATAAGTCAATTTGATATATTTTTTTCCTGAAAGTTGTCGAAACCCTGCCTGCAGAAGCAGGTTGGCCTGACGCTTAAGAAAACGGGCCTGATTGTTGATGAACCTTTAAAGAATGGGCAGATAATGCAGGCAAGCAGTGTATCGTGCGGATGGTGTTTTCACCGAAAGCGGATAATTTTTATTATGCCGAAAGTAGTTATCTGTGGCAACCCGCAATAATGATCTATCTGGGCCCACTTTTATTGAGAATGAGGGAGAGCTGTTTTTACCTTTGAAAGATCAGATAGTTGTAAGAAGACATCTACACCGCTTCCTGAACGGATGACACCCGTTCAGCCTGCACGACTGTCAGTTAGAATCAACCATCGTGCCTCACACCGTTCGTTAGGGCCGTTTGGTGTTTTCCTACATGCCCCTTGCTCTGACTCCAATATTTAGGTAATAATAATTTGCGGCCATAACAAATTATTGGTACTATTTTCTTGCTTTTGAAATTGTAGCGTCTACGCGTATCAAACTGTGGTGATGAACCGATTGGATTCTTAGTCAGTTGCCGAATTCTCAATATATTGAAACTATACAGCCTTTTCACGAAAAATAATTCTTGGAGGAACAGTTATGCGAAATAAACACAGTATTGCTTATATAGTGCTCTTTTGGTTTAGCATATTTGTTTCCGGATGTAGCGATATCAATTATGTGAAAAATGAATTAACGAATACGGCAAAACCAACCGGTGGAATAGAAGAACACGTCCCAGCAACAAAAACATTTTCAGCTGATCCGTCGAAAGTAAGAAATGCTGTCCTCAGTGTCCTGGACCAACAGGGATATATCTATGAAGAAAATCCTTCAACAGGAACTATAAAGACAGAGCCACAACCCCTATCTGGGCAAAATGACTCTGGTTTTATAGGTGCAACATACTCAGCTAAATTATTTATTAAGATTGCAAAATCCTCGGTAACTCTCAATGTCCGTTTTAATAAAGAATCAAACTTAACGATGGGTGGGCAAAATCTGCAATTCCCTGAAAAAGAAAACGCTCTTCGAAAGGATTTCTTTGATGCTGTGAATAATGAACTTGCTCAGCAATAGTCGTTTGACTTTTCCCAAAGACCAGATGTCACCCGGAAACGACAAAAGGACCTACAGCAAAAGAGCCATAAATCCTTAATTTTATCGACACGCCACCCTAGGCACACACAACAGAGTAACTGACAGAAGTCAGTTGCTCTATCCTTTCCTGATTCCTTCAATGGTAAATAGTACTTTTCTATGGGAGCCCGAGAGTGCCATGTTGTGCTTTAGTTACTATCCTGACATTCCTTCCAAAGTGATCAACAAAAATAATCACGGCGCTGCCAATCAGCCTTGTTGGGCAGTTTCTATAATTGCTATGACTCCAATTGTTTTGCCAAAAATAAAATGATAATTTCGTGATGTTGAAGTTCTAAATCATTTTCTAGCTGCCGGTTTACATACTCTTATTAACTATTTCCCGAATCTCGTTAAAGGTTGTGGAGTTATGTCCGCTTTTTTCCATCTTCTCATAGAGTTCAAGCCATTGGGGATAACTCACGCAACTTCGATCGTCTTTAAACACCTCCAGTATTATAAGCTCTGCTTTTTCGGTGTTGCCAGTCGCATAATAAAGGATCGCGAGCATGAAACGAACTTTTAAACGGTCAGGACGTGTATGGATTGCAAAATTTTTAGGGGCTATAAGGTATTCGAGTTCTTTTATACGTTCATCAAGAGGCATTCTAAGATTATTTGTAAGAATATCCTCCCCATATTCGTACGTCTCGAATATAGCCATTAAACCGCGAAGACTACTATAACGTATGCCCCAGATATCTTGCGTCGTTGCTAGATCTGCAGCTCGATGATACTCTCGAATTGCCTCGGCGCATGCAACAGCCCCCTCAGGCTCTATTTCCCAAATACACCCATAAGTTCTAACGAGAGATTGAGCCAGATAATAGTGGTACCGTGCATAATCAGGTCGAAGATCGATCGCATTGCGAATAAGGTTTACCCCATCGATTTTCTGTTTCAGTGTATCTGAATGAAATTCTTGTAGAAGACCAAGTTCGGCGAGTACTTCATGATTTTCAGGCGATAGCTTGTGAGCTTTTTCTAGAACTTTGATTGCCTCTCTTGAGCGATTGTCATTTGTTTTCATGATAAGGGCTTCGTCGAGCAGCAGTCCAACATCATCTTGTAACGCAGGTTTGTTCGCTTGAAATCGGTAGAGATTTGACAGTGCAGCATTAACTTCTGACTCTGATACCCCCGTCGCATAAGTACCGTTAATCGCTAGGCCTATTTGGCAGCCGGAGCTACTAGCAAATGCGGCCCTGAGCAACTTGTCACGCATTGCGGTGATGATTTTCAGATGAGCTGCAATTTCTGTTTTGTCGAGGTCGATGGCCTCCTGATATTCCTTAATTGCCATGTCGTATTCCATCTGGGTGGCGAAGCGATCACCAACTGAGAGATGGATGTTTATTTTGTCTCGGATTTCGCGGGAGGTGCGGACTTGGTTAATGATCTGCCAGGCACCAAGGATCAAGGCAATGATTCCTCCAATCAGCCCAATGATCGCAGAAATTCTCTTGAATTGGCTGGGAAGTTCAGACATCGTTTTCTTCGAAGTCATGGCTAAAGCCTCCAGCGGTGGCGGCATCGATCAATATTTTTCGTTCATCCCATTGCGGTGCTGGTCAGCACCGCGATTCTTTACTATGCAGCCACCAAAGACCAGTTTGTTGAAATCACAACAATAGTTCGAAATAAGCATTACCCTGCTGCCAAAAGGGGTCGTGGCGACAATACACTCATGGAAGCCTCGGATTAGAAGTAATCCTGAGAAGATTTTTAATAGCACGTTCCCTATCAATTAACAACTGTATGCTTCGCGGTGATTGTTAATCAGGTATATTGTTATACATCGCGTAATCAGACCGAAGCATTGAGCTCTGCATAGCTCGATTACCAATAACTTACTTGAATATCCAACCGACAAAATGATATAAAATACTAGGATTCTTTCAGGATTCAGGCTGTTTCAGTGGCATCGAAAATGCTGCATAAATGAAGGTGTCATGCTGAATGAGACAGAGATTCCAATTGCCATAGTATTGCAACACGCTTTTACAGTAATCATAAACTACGAGAATGTTCGGTTCTGTCTATACAACAGAAAAAGACTTTTTCATGAGATTGCTTCAGTTCTTTGGCTTTAGATAAAGCAACTTGGGCGGATTTTCCAGCTATTGCTGGTTCACAATCTTTTAAAGTTCGAATGTATGGAATCAACACTTCAAACAAATATAAGCGAGTTATATTACATATTTGAAAACACTACCGATGGGATTGTATTTGAGCAAAATGGTATTGTTGTCCGGCTGAACAGGGCAGTTGAACAACTGCTCGGTTATAAGCGTGAAGAAATTATTGGACTCCAATCACAGCAGTTTAAGAACATGATCTTAGAAGGTAGCAGTGATAGATTTTTAGACGAGTCAAACCATACTTTTTATGTAAAGAAAAAGGATGGTCAACATTTCTGGGCTACGATAAAAACGAATTCCTTCCTCAACGAAGATGATATTCCTGCCACCATATGGAAAATAGAAGATGTAAGCAGGCTCAGGGATGCAGAACTCAAACTCCGGCAAATGTCTCTGGCTGTTGAGCAAAGCTCTAACTCAGTAGTTATTACCGACACTGACGGCATTATACAGTACGTGAACTCCGCCTTTACTAAAACAACCGGCTACTCTGCCCACGAGGTCATCGGCAAAAATCCATCAGTACTGCAATCGGGGCGTACTCCCTCTCATCTTTTCAAAGAGATGTGGGAATCTATTACCCGTGGTATGGAGTGGAGCGGCCAGTTTATCAACAAAAAAAAGAACGGGGATTTTTACGAAGAGCATGTCGCAGTCGCTCCTATCAGAGATGAGCTGGGCAATATTACCAATTTTATTGCCTCCAAAGAAAATATCACCGAGCTGAAAAAGGCAAGAAAACAAGCAGAGAAGATGAGCAAAGCAAAAGGAGACTTTCTTGCTTATGTGAGCCATGAAATTCGTACACCGCTAAATGTGATAGCTGGGATGAGTGATCTGGTGCTTGAGACCAATCTTGAGACAGAACAACAGCAGTTTATGAAAAGGATCAAAAGTTCAGCGGATAACCTGCTTTTAATTGTCAATGATCTTCTTGATCATTCAAAAATAGAGGCAGGCAAACTTATCATCGAAAACCATCCTTTTTCATTAACCGATCTTGTAACCGATATTCAGGAGACGCTCTCTTTCCTGGCAGAAAAAAAAGGTATTACCTTGTCTGTATTTTCAGAGCAACCATCTGAATTTCAGCTTCAGGGGGACCGATTACGTCTGTATCAAATACTCTATAACCTGGTGAGTAACAGTCTTAAATTTACAGAGAAGGGAAAGGTAGAACTATCGGTTAACACTAAAGAAAGTGCACATGGACAACTTCTTGTCACCTTTCAAGTAAAAGATTCGGGGATAGGAATCCATCCGGATAAATTAAATACGATCTTTGACAGCTTCGTGCAGGCTGAAGCGGCGATAACAAGGAATTTTGGCGGTACTGGTTTGGGGCTTGCTATCAGCAACGAATTGGTAAAACTTATGGGAGGCAGCCTGGAGGTGCGATCCATTCCCGGGCTCGGCAGTACATTTTCTTTTTCCATTCTTTTAACTGCAACTTCTTCAGATGGCCTGGAACCACCAGACGACCAGAGAGAAGAAAATGATCTCCCATCTGAAAAGTTACATGTGCTGTTGGTGGAAGATGATAAAGGTAATCAAGAACTTGCTTCTGCTATCTTAAAGAGTGCAGGACATACCGTAACGGTTACCAACCATGGATTAGAGGCGCTTCAGCTGCTCGCCAACGGTGAATTTTTTCATGTTGTTCTCATGGATGTGCAGATGCCTGTTCTTGATGGTTTGACCACAACCCAATGTATACGTCGGGTGGAAGAGGGTGGGGGTACAGGGTTGCAGGAATGTGAAGATTTGGAACAAAAACTGGTTACTAATTTATTTGGTGGACACCAGCATATTATTGCCATGACCGCTAATACCATGCTCGGCGACAAGGAGCGATGCCGGGAGAGCGGAGTTGATAATTTTTTGGCAAAACCTTACACTAAAGTAGATCTTTTAAGCGTCTTAAATAAAAGCACAAAAGATAGCAGACAAAACAAAGACCTCTGTGTAAATGACCGACTTGAAAACAGCGCGGAAAATGATACAGCTAGCGTTTCATATATAAGGTGTCGCCAATACTTGTTGGAAAATTTCAATCTCAACGATGAAAGCTCCAAACATGTTTTAGATACCTTTATTGACTCATTGCAGCAAGATCTTGAACAGTTACATCAGTCTATACTTGATGGTAGCCGCGATAACATTCGTCTGTTTTCTCATAAGATGAAAGGGGCTCTACACAGTATAAACCTTGATGAATTGGCAAATCTGGCTCAGGAACTTGAAAATGATGCTCATATTCAGAGCCTTGTTGAAATTGGAACCATTACAGACCAAATAGGAAAAGCCTTGTCACCGCTCATGAAAAAATATGAGGAAATCAGCTGAACTGATGAAGCAGAACCACCATTTTATCAGCGAGGAGGGGCAGTTGAATTGAACGGTAATATCCGGAAGATGAATTGCAGATTTTTGATTTTTTCCAACAGATGTTTGTGCCTACTTCAACTACGACTTGATCTATGAATATTATTTTTTGCGAAGAATGCGGTAGCCGTAACGTTATTGAAGATGAGGCTCTACAAAACATAGACTCCAGTGCAATCCCCTGCCAGATCTGTGGCTTTGAGATTTCAACCGAACACCTCATCAACCATACCGGTGTCGGCAGAGTAATTAACACTTCTACTTACAAACTGTTGATTATTGATGATGACAAAGCGCACCTTAACTTACTGCAGGTCTCGTTGCAGAAAGAATATACCGTTAGTGTGGCGGCCTCCGGACTGGAGGGAATAGCAGCAGCAGTCAAACAGGACCCGGATCTTATCCTCATGGATGTCAGTATGCCTGGGTTGGACGGTTACGAGGTATGTTCGCAGCTTAAGAGCAATAAAAAGACTCGGCATATTCCCATTATCTTTGTTACCGCTAAGACTAAAGGGGATGATGAGTATAAAGGTTTATCTCTCGGGGCAGTTGATTACATCTTTAAACCGTTCAACATCAAGATTCTCAACGCCAAGATAGCTTCCCACCTTAAGTTCAATGCAATGCAGGAAGAACTGAAAAAGAAGATCAGCGAGCAAGAACAGTACATTGAGATTCTAAAAAGTGAGATTATCGAGGAATATACACCTAAACAGGAAAAAGATGATGAGAACACAGCCCGTGGCGGGGGGGACAATCGGTATATAGAGCAGGAGAACCAGAATCTGATAAACGTTATTAATACTCTTCGCGACCATATCACCATTCAAGATATGAACGGTAAAATCCTCTGGGCCAACAAAGCAACCATGAAAGCATTTGACGTCAATTTCTCCAGTCTTCAGGGAAAGAAATGCTATAATTTTTATTGTGAACGAGATTCTCCATGCGTTGGTTGTGTTTATGGTGATGGAACAAGCAAAAGTCCATCAGAACCAGTGGAGGTCTATAATACCAAATTGGGCCAAACATTTCTGCAGACCAGCCTGGCCCTACCTGGTACCGATGGCAAAATTGTGGGAGTAGCTTGTACTGCACAACTCGTAGATGCGTTGAAGCCCGGTGGAAAAGCAGAGGAGAAGGTGGTAGGTCCATCAATTGGTGATTTTCTTGAAACAAATTACAGTGAGTTGAACGATGTTATATCGACTCTTTTGATCAGCTCGGACACAATGTGCAATATGTACAGAGAAGATAAAAATCTTTTTAAAATTAATGAGTACATTGGTGACGCGAGTAAAAGACTCCGGATTTTATTTAACCAATTACGAAAAAATAGTGAGGAAAAATAAAGGAAAAGGAGGAGTCACTCTACTTAAACTGTTCTAAATAGTTATTAAACTTCACGAAATCAGGAGATGAAAATGTTACGAAATGAAAGATTGAAAGAGACACTGAACAGCCTTCAAGCAGCTTCTGCAGATATCGAGGGATGTGCGGTGGTGACTGAAGACGGACTGATCATAGCCAGCTCTCTCCAGCAGAACATGGAAGAGGATCATGTCGCAGCCATGAGTGCTGTAATGCTGTCCATGGGAAATCGCATTGCCAGAGAGTTGAAGCGGGGAGATCTTGAGCAGCTTTTTGTCAAAGGAAAATCCGGCTATGTCATCATGACCAATGCTGGACCACACGCTATGCTCGTGGCAATAACTCGTCCTGAGGCCAAATTGGGACTCATATTCCTCGATGTATCCCGGGCATCAAAGGCATTGGACGAAATCTTAGCGTAGCCTTTTCGGGTAGTTGTAAAGTGTTGATTTTATCGTTCCGACTCTCGAATGAATTGAGTTTTCAGGGGCATCGCATACTTGGAGGAGAAGCAACATGTTTGAAATATTCAAAGACGGACAACATAAAAACATCTGTTTAAACGATCTGTCTGAAGGGCATATGGTTGAAACGAATCAGCATATAATAGCCCATGGGGATGAAATGATCTGCCTTGATCCTGGTGGACATAAAATATTCAATAAACTATTTAAAGAAATGGCTGCTATCGGGCCACTCGGTAACTTAAAACATATCTTTTTTTCCCACCAGGATCCGGATATTGTAGCTGCAGCAAACGGTTGGTTGATGACCACCGATGCCAAAGGATATCTACCTGCGGTCTGGATGAAGTTTATAACCCATTTTGGCGTTGATAAAATGGTGGTAAATAGGATTACGCCTATTGATGACAACGGCATGATTCTCAACCTCGGAGGGTGTGAATTAAAGATTATTCCGGCACACTTCCTCCACTCTCCAGGCAATTTTCAGGTGTATGACCCTGTTTCCAAGATACTTTACTCTGGGGATCTTGGTGCATCTGTTGGTGCCAACTCTTCCTATGTTGATGATTTTGCAAGTCATGTACAATTCATGGAGGGGTTCCACAAACGTTATATGCCAAGCCCCAAGGCAATGAAAATGTGGGCTAATACCGTACGCAGTATGGATATTGAAATGATCGCACCCCAACATGGATCGCTGTTTAAAGGGAAAGAGCTGGTTAACCAGTTCATTGACTGGATAGACAACTTGAACTGTGGTGCGGAGTTGATGGGAGACAGTTTCCCTATTCCGGGCTAGGAGGTTGTCAAAAAATCTTATGGCCACAACAATACTCGGATCGACATAAGGATCTGTAACGAAATGGTTGAAATTTCCAGGTTATTTTGTGACGGGTCCTAAGCTGGGCGTAAGGATTGGAGTGGTTTTTGTTTGAGAAATGTTTTCTTCAGTTTCAGGGTCTTGTTTAAGAAGTCGTTACCCGTCGTGGTTTATAGAGGTGAGTCGGTTTAACGAAACAGGTTGGTTAAATTCTGATGAGTTAACGGCTATTGTGAACGGTACTTATTGATATTTCATGAATACTCCAAACAGAAAAAAAAGCATTCTCTGCATTGATGACGACAAAGCAATGCATGTCCTCTTGGAGTCTCAACTCGTGATAAGTGGCTACCACAGCCTGCATGCGATGAGCGGTAAGGAGGCACTCATAAAGATCAGGGAACATCAGGTTGATCTCATTATTTTGGATATCAGCATGCCCAACATGGATGGATTTCAGATTCTTGATCAACTGAAGATGGACGGTAGTACCCAGGATATTCCGGTTATTTTCCTCAGCAGCCTCAACCGCGAAAACCTTAAAGTCAAAGGGCTAGAGCGTGGAGCTGATGATTTTATTGTCAAACCGTTCACAGGTCCGGAGCTGATTGCACGAATTAAGGTCGTTTTGCGCAGGAATACACCCAAAAGGCAGCCCGTCGGCGATGTCCAGGGTAACCTGGAAGATCTTGGCCTTTTTGAACTCCTTCATATGTTTTCCTTCAGTGGTAAATGTGCGGTCGTTACGTTTCCTGAAATGGACGGCGAGTTGATTGTGGGACATGGTTTTATCCTTTCTGTGCGGCAGGGATCCTGGAAAGACAAAGAGGCTCTTCTTCGTCTCTTTTTCCTGGAGAAGGGCTCCTTTTCAATAAATTATGGAGAAAGGGAAGGTGGAAGGGTTGGCAGTATAGAGTCATTGCTTCTTTACGTAAGTAGTGGTTTGGATGAACTAAATGAGCAGATTAATGTTCTTGCTCCGAAAGGTTCCATGCTGCACCTGAGTTCCAGGGGGGAAGATTGCCATGAAATTGCAATGCTCAAGGATTCGTTTCCAATCTCTCTTGACACCTTGATTCTTTCCATGAGCGATAGTCTCAGTGCAAACTTTGATTTTGTCAAAGAAGCTCTACAGAACGGGAAGATCACAGTTAAAAGGTGAAGAGTACAGGTGGTCTGTATTTAAAGGTTATTTATACAACACCAGATCATTTTATAATTTTGGTCTGTTAATTCTATCAGGAGCAGAATGTGAGTTCAATTATCTCCATTTCATCTCATAAAGGTGGCGTTGGAAAAACAGTCGCTACCCTGAACCTTGGGGTTAGCCTGGCCAAAGCTGGCCATAAGGTTCTTTTGATTGATGGTGACCCACAGGGGAGCCTTTCTATGTCAGTCGACATGAAAAAAAAGAGTAAGGCTGGCTTGTGTCAGGTCATAAGCAATAAGGTACGGCCAGAAGATGTCGTGGTTGATGCTCAAAAGCTTCCACTCTCCATGGTTCATTTGGGTATTGATAGTCCCCTTGATCTTTTCAGGCTAACCCATGGCACCAAAACTAAAGAACTGAAGTCTTTATTAAAGCTGATACAAGCTATTTCTCAAGCTTACGATTTTACTCTTATAGACACTGCCAACAATGTAGGGTCTTTAAATGCTGTGCTTCTTTCCTGTTCAAACTCGGTAATAATTCCTATCACATGCAAGAGTAATTCGGTAAGATCTCTCCCTTTGTTGCTGAAACTCTTAACTCGAATAAAAGCAAAGTTGAATACGAAAATAGCCCTTCTGGGTCTCATGCTCCCAATGCTCAACGTCAACAACCCTTATGAACTTGAGATATTGACTATCCTCAGAGAGGCTTTTCCGAGGGGAACTTTCTTTTCTACTTTCGTTCCTTTTTCTCCGCTTTTTGATAAAGCGGACGTCAAGGCAGCACCCATCAGCTTTTTTGCGGGCGCTGAGGATATACAAACAGCTTATGATAAACTTTCTTTTGAAGTTATTCAGAGACTTGAAAACCAATTAAAAGGACTTGAAGATGACGAATATCTTGAAAAACTCTTCTGAATTGACAGAAAGTGCAAAGTTGATCAGTGATCTTTTGATTCATATCTCTGAGTCCCTTCCATATGACGTCTTCCATGATGTTTGTCCACCAGGCGGTCAATCTGAAGTTGTTGAAAATGTTCCTTTATTTGCAGATACGTTTCCCCAACCCCCAGCCAGACAGGAGAAGGAGAAAAGAGACCAACCTGTTGCTGTTGTCGAAGATAGAGATATCAGTGATTCTGGTTTTATGGGAGATAAACTCGAAAACTTATTAGCAAAACTCTGCCAACAGAGTGGCTTTCAAAGCGCTACCGTTGCTGATGAGCAAGGGTTACCGATTGGAGGGGTCAATACACCTGTTGACTTAAATGTGTTAGCGGCGTTCAGTTCTGTACTTGGCGGTGTTATTGACAAAGTGCCTTATTTTCTTGAGCAGCACAATGCCAACAACATTTCTGTAGACATCAATTATGTTGATAAGGCCGTGGTTCAGAAATTCCTTATTGGAGAAGTCCCTTTCTTCCTGCTCATCATATGCTCTCAGGATATTGACGAGAGAGCGTATATAGAATTATTTAGCGATCAGATTACAAGACTTTTGAAGCGGTAATGTTACGACAAGAATTCGAATGCTGCACTCTCCATAACGTTGCGGACTATAACACAATGATTGCCAAGGCGTCGGCAGAGACCGGCAATCACTTGTCCCCGAAAAGACCTGCTGGTGAGGATACATGCATCAAATCCCTCCACCAGAGAGAAAAATGAGACATACTTCCCATGCTTGTCCCTGTCTCACTTTTGTTGCCTAACAGGCTATTCTTCTGTGTAAATTAACAAGTAAGCGTGATATTCTGTTAACTTGATAGCCAGAAAAACATGTATGATATATGGCAGATATTCCCTCTCCTGTTGAATTCTGCGGTGGGAATTTTCCTTGCGCAGATCGCGGACTTTCAAATAGAGAGTATTCATCTCTAATGGCTATGCCGGGCAGGGAAAAGTAGATAATCGACTGTGATAAAAAGATATTCATGGGTGGTATGATGAGACGTTCCTATCTGGTGGCTGCAAAATCAGGTCTGCTGGCTCAAAGGATCGTTGAAAGTCGCCGGCTGTTGAAAAAATGTAATTTATGTCCACGCAGGTGCCATGTCGATCGTCTGGCCGGCGAGCTTGGTCTGTGCAGAACAGGTGCTGTCGCAGAGGTTTCCGGCTATGGCCCTCATTTCGGGGAGGAGGCTGTGCTGGTTGGAAAGATGGGTTCGGGAACCATCTTTTTCTGTGGCTGCAGTCTGCTCTGCGTCTTTTGCCAGAATTATGATATCAGTCATCCTGAGGAGTCCGATTGTTTTCCGGTGGACGAGGTGCAGCTTGCAAGGTTGATGGTTGATTTGCAGGAGCAGGGGTGCGGTAATATCAATCTGGTTACTCCCGGTCATGTCGTACCGCAGATCCTTGCGGCACTTCCCCACGCAGTAGAAAATGGTCTTACCGTGCCGCTGGTTTATAACAGCAGTGGTTACGACAGTGTCTCCATCCTGCAATTGCTGGACGGCATAGTCGATATCTACATGCCCGATTTTAAGTTCTGGTCTGCCGATTCAGCTAAACGATATGCCAACGCTGAGGATTATCCGGAAATAGCTCGAAGAGCCCTGAAAGAGATGCAGCGGCAGGTGGGAGATCTCAGGATTAATGAAAGAGGAGAAGCAGAACAAGGGCTCATAGTCCGGCACCTTCTGATGCCTGGCGGTGCCGCAGAGACTGACGCTATTCTAAAATTCCTGGCCGAAGAAATATCGGTTAACTGTTATGTAAATATCATGGACCAGTACAGAGTGTCAGGTATGGCTCGTCAGTTTCCTGAACTTGGTGCCGTAATTTCTGTTACAGAGTATCAGCAGGCCATGCTAAGGGCAGAGGAGTATGGCTTGAATCGTCTTAATGGTACGTACAAACACACACGGGGTCGATCCAAGCTAACTCATCAAAATTCAAATGATTAAGTTCAAAATAACCTTCTTTTCTTAAACGTATCTTTGTATGGCTTTAGCGGTGGAGACTGGTGAACAGTTTATTCCGCCTCTTGCTAATGAAGAAAAAAAGAAATTTCGCTACTTGTACTCACTACTCACTACGTTAGTAAGCTCTGGAACAGAAGCAGATTCCTCTTCCGGTAACATCAATTGTAAATAGAGACAAAGAAGGTTGGACCTCTGCGGATTCCAGATGGAAAACTAGATATTTTGAAATTTTTCTCGATGTGAAACCTGATTCCCTTGAGGAGGAAATATTAAATGTTCGTGAGAAAGGAAGAGATCTGATGGTGTGTTAGGTAGTGCCTGCTTTCACAATAGTTTTAAATCTATTATTGAAGCACTAGATCCAGGCAGCAAAGCTCAAATATTAACAGTTGAAGAATGGTTATAAGTTGGATACATGTGGGCGCAAATTGCCCATGGAAAACAGCAAACGGATGACGTTGATTAATGTGCCGGATAGGCGTACACTTTGTCGTTAATTCAAGGTGATATGTTGTAATGAATGGAAGTGGCATATAAAAAAATCAAGACAACAGTGTCGACAATAATTGGAAGAGATTTTTACAATCCTTGGGTTGCCATGAATGGTTTGCCTGCGGGAGCTGATGGAGTTGCAAAGGGAGAATAATATGAGAAAGAAATTTTTACTATCATTTGCTTGCACTCTACTACTTCTAGGGCTAATTGTGCCGATGAACGTTGCAATCGCAGGGGTTTCAGACGAGTTACGAATAAGGTTGGATGAGATTGGGGTGCTAGATGTTAAATTACACAAGCTGGTGGAACAAGAAGAAGAGGTTGGGCGGAAGATTCAAACAACCACTGATCCTGACCTCAAAAACCAACTGCGCAGCCAGCACCAGGAAATTCTTCAGGAGATCACCCAGATTTCCAAGTCCAAACTTGACACTCTTGGTGGAGCCGTCGATCTCCTAAGCGGCTATAGTCCTGCTAGCTACCGCGATTGGAAAGTTGCGATACATGAGACAGAACGTCTCGTCAATCTCCTCCAGATGGAGCGGGATGGGATCCTTGGGGATGCTGATGCACCTGACGAGCTTGTAATTGAAAGTGGCATAGAAAAGCTCCTTGAAAGGGCGGAATACCATTTAAATTTCTTATACGAAGAAGAGAAAAAAATCACATTAAAGAAACAACAGGACAAAAGTGAGATAGAGTCAGATAAGAAAATTGAAGGGTCAGAAAAACCAGGGCCTAAGGATAGCCTTATGGTTTGGTTCGACAAGCAGGAGACGGCTGTAAAAGCGGCATTGATTGCTGCCATAGCCTCAATTATTGGAGCCCTCACGACTATCGTCGTGGCAGTCATTAGACGGCGTAACTAATTTAGCGGACCGAATCGAGTAGCTTGGGGATTATCCACCAGCACCCACACCACCAAGCAAGCGGGTCCATACGAGGTGGTTCCCAGAGAACACCGTATCATAGCCGGATGAAGTATATGCGAAGCTCTTTGCCAGCAAGAAGGCGGCAACTGCAAGCAATACCTGAAAGTGGGATGAATTTTACATCGTGCCTGCCGATTCGCTTACCCTGTCTTGTTGAATGCGTGGCAGAGCATATGAGGTCTGGCCTTACTCTATGGGGTTGGCCTTTCAGCGGGGTGAGTTTTTCAGGCTTTTCTATTCACCTGCACTCCTGTCTCCTTCAGAGATTACCTCACCGTAACGCCCTTGTCTTCGGCGAGTAATTTGTATCACGTATCAAAACGTTCCTGCGGACGTCGAAAAAGCCCAGCTCTCACAGAACTCTACGTTAACATTGCCACAGCGATGCTAATCAATGTGACATATATGCCAACGAAGGATGTTTCCTGAAGGTCATGAAGAAGTTGCTTAAAATGCCTGTCAACAGAAACCCTGATGTAGATCTTTGGAAAATCATGATTTTCCTGGCATGAGCCCGATTAAGAACTCTATCATTTGTTGGAATTACCTCTATCTCACAAAAAAAGCGGACTTATACATCAGATCCGCGGTACCGGGAGCAGACATGGGCTTCATTGAAACCTCATTCCCCCGTTACCTGAACACACATCTGGTCCATAAAAATTGATTTGCCTGGTATGGTTCTGCTGGTACAATGGCTTTGCCGACAAAAAATGGCCGCACGTATCCACTGACTTCAAACCAAGCTTCCCTCTCTTGTATAGAGGCCGACAGCGAATCTTATCTTCTTTGTGTTGTAATGCATCTGCCGCAATTACCTATTCAAACTATAATTCCTGAATTGAGGGATGCGCTCCGCAGTGGATCAGCTGTACTGGCGGCACCGCCTGGTTCCGGCAAGACCACTATTGTTCCCCTGATGCTTCTTGAGGAACCATGGCTCAAAGACAAAAAGATACTTATACTCGAGCCAAGGCGGCTGGCCACCCGGGCTGCAGCCGCGCGGATGGCGGCCCTTTTAGGAGAACCGGTCGGCCGAACCATTGGTTACCAGATCCGCTTTGACCGGCAGGTTTCCCCGGCTACCCGGATTGAGGTAGTTACCGAAGGGATACTGACCAGGCGAATCCAGGAGGATAATGAGCTGCAAGACACAGGGCTTGTCATTTTTGATGAGTTCCACGAACGCTCTGTCCACGCAGACCTGGCCCTTGCTCTTTGCCTTGATCTTTGCCAACTCCGGGAAGATCTGCGGCTGCTGGTCATGTCAGCTACCCTGGATACCGGACCCATTGCCGAGTTATTGGGCAAGGTACCAGTGGTTACAGGAGAAGGCAGGAGCCATCCGGTCAGTATTGACTATCTGCCGCAGCCGGCCACCGGAAGACCAGCCGACATAACAACTGCAGGCATACGGCGTATATTGCGAGAACAGACAGGCGACATCCTCGCCTTTCTGCCCGGTGCAGGTGAAATTAAAGACGTCGCCAAACAGCTAAAAAATGACCCGGCTCTCGACAACGCCGTCATTGCACCGCTCTACGGCAACCTTTCCCAAAAAGAACAGGACCAGGCTATCACTCCTGATCCTTCCGGGCGCAGACGTATCATCCTCTCTACTTCCATCGCTGAAACCAGTCTTACCATTGAAGGTATTCGTTGCGTCGTTGACAGTGGCTGGTCACGACGGCCTCAATTCCACCCGGGCAGCGGTCTGTCCCGGCTGACCACTGTTCGCGTTGCAAAAGCTGTGGCAGAACAACGTGCCGGCAGGGCAGGGCGGCTGGGCCCTGGTCACTGCCTGCGACTCTGGTCTAAAGAAGAGCACTACTGTCTGGCCCCCTTTCACCCACCGGAGATAGTGGACACTGATCTCGCGCAACTGGCTCTTGAACTGGCCTTATGGGGAGTCCAGGATCCAGGCGAGTTACTCTGGCTCACCCGGCCCCGGCAGGGGGGGTACCAACAGGCAAGGCAACTCCTCTGTTCGCTGGGTGCTGTAACCAGCGCCGGCAGGATAACGGCGACCGGCAGACAACTGGCTGGCCTTGGTGTGCATCCCCGGCTTGGCCACATGCTGCTTAAAGGCAAAGAAAGAGGCCAGGCATCACTGGCCTGTGACCTGGCAGCACTCCTCTCCGAACGGGATATCCAGACCCACGGCGCCGATGCTGCAACTGCTGATCTGCAGAACAGGCTACACCTGCTCTCCCTGTGGCGCCAGAAAAAAATCGCTGCCGTAGTGGAGAAGGGAGGTGATCCGGGAGCATGCAGCCGGGTCGACAGGAATGCCCGCATCTGGCTGGAGCGCATGCACGAACAACGAAGCCCCTGTGATCCGGACATGGCGGGCATCTTGTTGGCCTTTGCCTATCCTGACAGGGTTGCCCGCCGCCGTCAGGGCCAGCAGGCAAATTACCTTATGGCATCCGGCCGAGGTGCGATGCTCCCTGATTTTGACCCACTCTCAATAAATGAGTACATTGTCGCCACCCACCTGGACGCCGGCAGCAAGCAGGGAAGAATCTATCTTGCAGCATCATTGTCGCTTCCAGAACTCCAAGAGCAGCATAGCAACCTGTTAACCAAAACGACGACCGTGTACTGGGATGAGGATACGGCACGAGTCATTGCCGCAGACCGCCTCTGCCTGGGTGCCATTGTCGTTGCAGAACAACCAGCACAAAAGGCATCTCCGGACCAGATCACCCAGGCTCTCTTGACCGGTATCAGCAGCATGGGCATAAACTGCCTTCCCTGGGACCAGGAAACACGTCAACTCCAGGCCAGGATAAACTGTCTCCACTCGTGGCAGCCCGATGAATCGTGGCCTGATCTCAGCGACAGCCACCTGTCCGGTGATCTTTCCTGGCTGATCCCTTACCTGACTGGTATCAGTAAAGCAGAGCAGCTCAAACAGCTGAACCTGCGGGAAATATTTATGACCATGCTGGGATGGGTAAAGCAGCAACAATTGGAACGCCTTGCCCCAACGGCCCTTACTGTGGCCAGCGGTTCCAAAATACGGCTTCGCTACCAGCAGGATGAACCACCTGTGCTCGCCGTTCGCATTCAGGAGATGTTTGGCACCCAGGAAACACCGGTAATATGTGCCGGCAGGATCCCTGTCCTGCTGCACCTCCTCTCTCCTGCCCAGCGCCCCATCCAGGTGACAGATGATCTGGCCGGGTTTTGGCAGCGAACATACCCGGAAGTAAAAAAAGAACTGAAGGGGAGGTACCCAAAACATTTCTGGCCGGACGATCCCCAGACAGCCGTTGCTACCAGACGGACCAAAAAAAGCATGTAACGATCGGAAAACTGATGGGAAAAATCGCCTTCAGCTGCTCAACCTGCTGCGACCTTTCTAAGTCTCAATGGTTTTTAAGCGCTCGTTGAGTGGATGTCGTCATATGTTTTGATTCATAACCTGATTGACACTGTTGTGATATATTGCAAGCCGCCTGATGTACGTTCTAAAGTCAGCAGCAAAGATAATCTGTGCGTATACGTAATAAACCTGTTTACTGGCCGAACGGCTTCCGGCATAAAGGTGGTGTGAACTTGATTTTGGCTTTTGGTTGGCGCATGGGAACTCGATTAATATGCGAGAATGGAGACCTACACTTGGAAATGGTTGGAAATGATGAATAAGCAGTTCAGTAGTTGTGATTTTAATGGGTTACCCAAAAAATTCTGGTGTTCTTTCCCAGAGCCAGGACGATAGTTATGTGGCTGCTTTCTATTGCTGTAGTAATTCTACTGCTTCACGTCCTGTCCGCTCTTGACGTTATTTTCGGGGTACGGAGCATGACAAACATAAAAGAGATCCCTCCAATAAAAGATGGTAAAGGACCTTTGGTTTCTGTCATCATACCAGCTTGTAATGAAGGGGAACAGATAGAGGCAGCTGTTTCAGCACTGCTCATGCAGAATTATAAAAATCTGGAAATTATTGCTGTAAATGATCGATCCTCAGATGAGACCGGTATGATCCTCGATCGTCTTAAGGCTTGTAATGGCTGTCTTTCTGTTATTCATATCAGTGAGCTGCCGCCTGGTTGGCTGGGCAAAACCCACGCTATGCATATGGGAGCTGCTGAGGCCAGAGGAACCTATCTGTTGTTTACGGATGGGGATGTCACAATGGCTCCAACGACTATTTCCAGGGCTGTTCACCGGATGCAGACAAAGCAATTAGATCACCTGACCCTCCTGTTCAAAAACAGTTCTGCAAACTGGCTCTTAAACAGTCTTATTTTGGATGCTGGCCTCGGCCTCGTTCAACTTCTCAGGGTCTGGCGTGCGAAAGATGCGGGTTCGCGTCACTTTGTTGGTGTAGGCGCGTTTAATATGGTCTGCCAAAAGATATATACTGATATTGGTGGCCATGAATCCTTTAAAACCCACCCCATTGATGACATTATGCTTGGAAAGGTTATCAAGAGGAGTGGTGGTGCTCAAGAGTGTTTGTTGGGGCATGAGATGGTAACGTTGCCCTGGTACGCGTCTGTGCCAGGTATGGTAAATGGTTTGATGAAAAATTGCCTTGGGGTTATCAATTTTCGTTTTCTGTTTCTGGCACCCCTTACCCTAACCATGATAATCCTTAATATAGCACCACTCTGGGCCTTTTTTCTCTTTGATGGTCCAACACGTGCAGTTTTCGGTATGGTTCTCATTGCAAAACTCCTGCCCGCCTTACTGGCGGCTCGCCTGTTGGGACTTTCCAGATGGTGCAGTCTTGGTACGTTGATTTCCCCTTATATCCTTGTTTACATCATGCATAGGGCTGCCTGGAGAGTTTGGCGTGATGGTGGTATCTACTGGCGATCGACCTTTTATCCAATCAGCTATCTGAAAAATAACGAATCCATTCTTTTTTTTAAAAGATAATGCCTGTCCGATAGGACTAAAAGGAAGAAAGAGAACGCTATAGTCTATGTACAAACTGAGATGCAGGTATCATCGGTCCAAAATGTTCGGGAATTAGTGTACCACGAGAGCACGTGAGTATTGCTGGTAACTCCAGGAAAGATGAGAGCAGGGTCCCTCGGAGCCGGCCTGCAGGAGCAGGCTTCAAAACACCTTAAGCTGCTGTGGAAAAATACATTGGTGGTGAGTATTTTGTATTGTATTTCATGGCGACTACAGCGCCTACAAGTGGTATGGCAAATTCGACCGATAAAAAATCATCTCCATCATCCGAATCAAAGCCAACTCAGGCACCTATAAATTGGTAGTCGACCAAAGCCAGCGCCAAACAAGCAACCACTTGGCCGGGGGAACAGGGAAACGATACTGGTTGTCGAAGACGAGGGTGCGATCCTCAAACTTGCTGAAAGAATGCTGAACAGTTTGAATTATGATGTCCTTATCGCGTCAAGCCCCGTCGAGGCACTTTCTCTTTCTGAAATGCACGAAGGAACCATCGACCTGCTGATTACAGATGTCATCATGCCTGAAATGAACGGGCGCGAGTTGTCTGAGAGGGTCATGACAAGACGCCCTGGAATGAAATGTCTTTTCATGTCCGGTTACACAGCCGATGCGATTGCTCAACATGGCGTTCTCAAGGCAGGGATGAATTTTCTTCAGAAACCATTCTCGAAACAAGATTTTTCAATGAAGGTAAGAGCAATTCTACAAGGCTGACTGATATCAACTGATCGAGAGAGGGATGAAAGGAGCAGTCAATTATTACTGAGGGAGGGTGAATACATTAATACCTGATCAACGCTGTTCACATCCGGTCGGCAGGCCATAAAACACAGGGATGGGTTGATTTTTCAAAATCAAACGAGGATTTTTTCCTGTCAATCTGAAGCCCTTGGATCTGCGAAGATCGTTGTCTGTTCATCGGTAATGCGGCAAAATTGTTGGAATTGCCTGATTGCATCACTGGATGAGAGCTGAACAATAGGCTAAGGAGATCTTTGAGTATTTCTTTGTTCGGAGTTCAGCGGACGCTTTATATCGTGATTTGCATGTAACTAAGGTTGCGATACTTCAGGTTATATTGAGAGCAGATCAACTATCTCCAATCTATTAAATTCAAAGGCACACATCTTAGAGGATTGCCAGGTCAGACCTCGTCAAAATCGATACTACTATCATTTGACCTGGCATCGCTCACAAATGAGGATATCGAGGGTAGGATTCTATTATTAAACCTGTTACCAAGAAAAGTATTAGGAGTTCTAACTCCCTTAGAAGTCGTTACTGATAGGCGCTTTGCACTTATTACTTGAATCCATAACCTCGAGTTAAAAGTTTAATCTCCCTTCATCTGTTCAAACGGAATATTCATTTTATCCACCCATTTGACCACTCCGGTTGCCGTATCCATAACATAAATATTAGTTGCTTTATCTCTGACAACCACCTCCATCTGATATTTACCCGCTGAAGGCTGTAAACTTGCCCCTGTAAGTAAAAAAAGTATGAGCATACCTATACCACCAACCAGAATCGATAGAAAATTTCTGCGTAATGTTCTCATCCACATGGCACCCTCCTTTTTTACAGATTTATGTGATAAACGACGTCTCAATACCAAATAGTTGCTAGGTAATTTACAGTAAAGATATTTCATCCACAACAAGATTACAAGTGAGGCAAGGTTACAGCCTGCTGCCTCTCAATTTGTTGAAAAAAGCTGTTTGGTTATCAGATTGGTCACCCTGATCGTACCAGTCGCCCATTCTGAGTCCACGGACACCGTAAAAACCATTTCTCCGTTATTCTATAGCATGATCTGGCGACTTGACGAGCAGTCTGGCTTATTTTTTCATAGCTCATCTCAATCCTTCATATCGGAGGCGTGGAGACTTCACACCAGAGTAAAAAGGGTTGGCAAATACTTTAGCCGTATGTGTAGGCCGACCATATGTTGCTGATAAAATTGGTAGCGACCGGGCCCTTTTCAGGTAATTGACGATTAATTGTACGATACGGTTGATAATGATTATCATATAACTTAGGGAAGGTCAAAATAGTACGTTACGACCAAAACTAAAAATACCCTGGATTGATGAGGGTACTTTTTAAATGCATCACACCGGAAAACATATGAATAAAGAAGTTACACCGATCACACAGAAATCAAGGTATCACCGTCTGATCAGCATGGTTTCACCCTCTGATAAGTTAGGCATTGCAATTGTTGCTGATCCCGACGCCATCGCTTCCGCTCTCACCTTAAAAAGACTTTTTTGGAGGAAAGCAAAGAAAATAGTTATTTGTAAAGTTAATGCGATCAAACGTTCCGATAATCTGGCGATGATTAAATCTTTAAACATCAGTCTCCCCTATATCAAACAGATTGATACAAAGGAGATAACAAAGTGGGCGACGGTTGATGCGCAACCACACCATCATCAATACCTATGCAATAAGCAATTTCATATACTCATTGATCACCATCTACCTTTTCTTTATCCCGACATTCCCTTCAAAGATATTAGAAATGATTATGGTGCAACTTCTTCTATAATGACAGAATATCTTCGTGCCGCAAATATAACCCCTTCAACAAGACTGGCGACAGCCCTTTTCTATGGTATCAAGACGGACACAGATAATTTTGCCCGCACCTCAACAGAGGCCGACATTAAGGCATTCCGATATCTTTACCCTTACGTCAATCTCAACATTATAAAAAAAATAGAATCTTCAGAAATTAATAAAGAAAACCTTGCTGCTTTTCGCTTGGCTTTTGAAGCCCTGCAACTTATTGAAGACACCGCTTTCATTCATATGGGAGAAGTTCATGATGCAGACACCTTGGTAATTGTTGCTGATTTTTTCATTAAGATGGCCGAGGCCTCCTGGTGTCTTGTATCGGGTATTCATGGTAACAAACTCATTATAATCATAAGATATGCAGGCTTTCGTCTCCATGCAGGAGCGACTGCAACTCGACTTTTCGACAAATTCGGGTCAGCAGGAGGACATAAAAATGCAGCTCGGGCAGAGATTCCAATTTCTATGCTGAAAAAAGAAAAAATCATTGTAGCTGAGATTAAAGATTTTATAGTTAATACCTTTAAACAACGCAGAGTTAATAAGATTAATGCCGCTACTCCTGTTGAATAAATCTCAATTGTCTGATTATGTTGTAGGCTCCTTATAAAAGCCATTCGGCGATCGCGTGGACGCAGTTGAGATTGATTTAAATGAAATATTTTGAGAAGTTTGTTATTTCTGGAAAACACATACTCAAAGGCCATTGTCTCAAATGACTGCGTACTCTAAGGACTTTGGGCGGCTTTGATGAGGTATAAGCCATAAGCCGATCCTCGTTGCCCTCGCTTGACATGCAAGACGCTATGTCTATCCTTAATTCAGGCTGACCTGACGACTGGAAGCACTAAACCTAATCTGCTGAACAGTTGAACCCGATTTGTCTATGTGGTTGAAATCAATAGACGACTAAGAACCGTATCCAAATTTACTATAACATTATGACAGAGCCTCTTCCTTTGATTGTTGGACGACGATTACCACTCTCTGGAGCTGTCAATTTTCGTGATATTGGTGGACAGGTAACTTCCGACAACCGGACTGTAAAGAGAGGACTTGTCTACCGCTCCGATCACCTCTCCCGCCTGTCAGATAAAGACCAGCAGCTTCTGCAGCGCCTGCGATTTAAAATGGTTGTTGATTTCAGAACAGTCCGCGAGCAGCAACAATCTCCCGATCTTCTGCCGGCTGATGGCTCTATTGGCCTGCTGTCACTGCCCGTCCAGGTAAATGACTTTGATCCGGCCATAGTTATGGAGCGTCTGAAGGCAGGCGATGACGTCTGGCTGTCCATGGATTTTTTTATCGAACTCTATCTAAAATACTTAGACGATTTTGGACCGATATGGGGCAAAGTACTCAATCTTGCAGCTTCTCATCATAACCTGCCCCTGGTCTTCCATTGCACCGGAGGCAAGGACCGTACCGGAATCTGTGCAGCACTGCTGCTTATGGCCCTTGGCGTACCAGAGGCAAGTATTATAGAGGAACACGATCTCTCAAACGTCTACAATGAAGAAAGGCTGCAACCTATCTATGCCCAATTCGCAGCTCTAGGTGTAGGACGCACAAAGGCTGCGCCCTATCTACAGGCACCCATTGAACCCCTTATTGCCATGTTTGATCATCTAAAGAAAAACTATGGCACCATTGAAGACTACCTGCTGGCAACAGCAGGGCTTAACCGGACAACGCTCACGGCTTTGCAGGCGGGTCTTCTGCAATGAAAAAGTTGCCGGATGCAAGCAGCGATAATGGAAGAAATTACTTTGCTGGCAACAGAGACCAAGGGGAGGTGCTCAGAGGGTTGCGTCGTCAATCGAGGTGGGCTGCTTTTCTTCTCATCTTCCCATGGTTGTTTACTTTATTCTATTGCCAGACCATCTTTTACAAAGAGCCGTTTGCCCTCTTGGCTCTTCTGCCAGGGCTTGCGACACTGGTCCATATTCATTGGCATCTTGTTCATCATTTAAAATCCAACCATCGTCAACTTGAAGAAAACAACCTTTTTGCAACTCTAGGAGCAGCCAACTGGATCACCCTGGTGCGCGCATCTTTCGTCGTTGCCCTGGCAGGCTTTCTGCCATTATCCTTAATGCCGCATGGTCTAGTCAGCCAGAATACGCTCGCCTGGGGTGGAGGGACTATCTATCTCGTGGTTTCCATACTTGATCTGTTTGACGGGTATGTCGCCAGGAGGCAGAGACGTGAGACCGAACTGGGAAAACAGCTCGATATCGTAACCGATGCCGCAGGCCTGCTGGTGGCCTCGCTGTTGGCTGTAGCTCTCGGTCGATTACCAGGTATCTATCTCCTTGTTGGTCTGGCCTACTATCCTTTTATTTTTGGCATCTGGCTGCGGCGGAGGCAGGCACTTCCTCTTGTTGATCTGCAACCACGTCCCTATTCGCGGATCATAGCCGGTTGCCAGATGGGTCTGGTGGCGATGGCGCTCCTGCCCATCTTTAAACCTGTGTTCACCTTTCTTGCCGCATATCTATTTATGATTCCGCTGCTGATCGGTTTTTTGCGAGATTGGCTGGTGGTGTCCTGCCGAATACAAACAAATGCTGATCAGCAGTCAGGTCTGGACCTTTGGATGCGATCCCTGGCAGGAAAACCCCTGCCTCTGGTAATTCGTCTGGTTGTCTTTACAGGCGGGATCGCAACACTTGCCGCTCATGGTGGTTTTCAGACACATCTGTTCTGGCAACTGGCTCATAGCTTAAGTTGCCTGCTGATAGTTCTTGGTTTCATGGGGCGCAGTGCAGGTCTTTTTCTTGTTTTGCTCCTTGGCAGCAACCTGTCGCCATTCGGGGTAAATGTTCTTTCAATGACTCTCTTTGCCGCTGCTGCTTCCCTTATATTAACTGGTACCGGCACCATGTCTCTCTGGGGGCCGGAAGAGGCGATTCTCTATCGTCGCAGTAAAAAGAATGCAAACACAGCCTGTGAGGGACAATGACGACGCCTATTTCTCACAAATCATCTTCGGAGGCTACCGCATCTTCTGCTGTTCAACGGGCTATAAAAAAGAGTTGGCGCTGGCTCCTTGGCTTATCTGGATTAGTGCTGGCCTGGTATGCCTTAAAGGGCGTTGCCTGGACCACGGTATGGGAGCTTCTGAACCGGCTCAGCCCTTTTGCCATCCTGGTCCTAGTTGTCATTAACCTCCTCATAGTGCCCGTAATGACTGCTCGGTGGTGGCTCCTTTTAAGGGCTCTGGGAGAGCCCGTCGGCCTGTTGCCCACCTGCGCTTACCGGATCGCTGCAAACGCCGTCAATTACCTTACCCCCGGACCGCATTTCGGAGGAGAACCTCTCTCCGTTTATCTCCTGCACCACAGGCAAAAAACATCATTATCAACGGCTGCGACATCGGTGGCTGTTGACCGGTTACTGGAGCTTCTGGCAAGCTTTCTTGTGCTGGGCCTCTGCCTGATTGCACTGACTTTTGTCGATAGCGGCCCCATAAAAGGGGGCAGGGGACTGTTCTTTGTCATTGCCGTACTGGTAGTCCTTACCTGGACATTGTCCGCGCTCTTTACTGGCAGAAGACCTCTCTCTGGAGCCCTGCTCCTGCTCATTCGGCTTTACAGGAGTACTTTTCCTCCAATATTCAGCACAAACGGGTCATTGATGGACATCATTATCCGGGGAGAGACTATGGCAGAAACCCTCTTCCGAGAGCATCGCTGCTATTTGCTCCTGGCCAACTTTTTATCCCTTGGCCATTGGTTTGCGATCTTTGCCGAATTCTGGTTGATGGCTTATTTTCTTGGCTTCCCTCTGTCATTCTCGCAATTGACTGCAGTCGTTGTGGTCGCACGCCTGGCCTTTTTTACGCCCCTGCCTGCAGGTATTGGCGTTCTCGAGACAGCCTTGCCATGGATGACTGCCACTCTAGGGCTGGGGAGTGGTCTTGGTCTGAGTCTCTGTCTGATTATTCGCTTTCGTGATATTCTCTTTAGTCTCGTTGGCTTGGGGCTTACGATGAAGTATTTGACTTGTCAGGGGAAGGTCGGTATCATCAACGTTAAATCATGAGGATGAGATAAAAATATTCCTTTAATAACAAGATAATGGAAAAATGCCTGTTCTGTGGATAACATAAACCTCTATTAAACAAGACATACTTGGAGTATGTTAAACACCCATGAGTTCTCGGCACCGCGAAAGGTTTGTCGTGGTGCCGCTGACAAAGGATCCCTATGGATGATAACCCTCAAGAAGAGTGGTTTGACCGCTTACCACTTCTGTCCAGGGAATGCCTGGACCGTCATCACCGTCCGCTGGTCACAGTCTCCTACGCCCAGAGTGTGGATGGCAGCATTGCCACCCGCAATCGAAAACAGCTGCAATTGAGTGGCCATCAATCGATGGTTTTAACACACCGTATTCGCGCCGCCTGCGATGCCATTGTCGTCGGTATCAACACAGTATTGGTCGATGACCCCCAACTGACTGTAAGACTTACCCCGGGAAAAAGTCCCCAACCCATTGTTCTTGACAGCAAACTGCGTATACCCTTGCAGGCCAGGCTCCTTGACCACGCCGACCACCGCTGCTGGCTGGCCTGTACCGATAAGAGTGACAAAAAGAGAATTGATACCATGGAAAAGCGGGGTGCAGAGCTGCTCCTTTGCCGCCATGACCGGCTTGGCAGAGTGGATCTGCACGACCTGTTACAAAAGCTCGGCGACAGAGGCATCAAAAGTATCATGGTGGAAGGAGGCAGCCAGGTGATAACCAGTTTCATTGAGGCACGGCTGGTTGATCAAATGATCATTACCATCGCTCCCCGTCTGGTGGGAGGTCTGCCGATCTTGAACGGGTCTTTGTTGGGCAATGGTTCCCTTTTGAATTTTGACCCGGTATCGTATCAACCCTGCGGTCAGGACGTCATCCTCTGGGGTCAGCCACAATGGCATGAATTGGAACTATGATGAAGCGGCAGTGGTTGGAATTTTCCGAGCCCGGCGAGGTAGCCATGAAAGTTGGACCGGTGCCACAGCCCGCGGCTGATGAGGTACTGGTGCAAACGCATTATTCTGCCATCAGTCCAGGGACGGAGATGCTGGTTTATCGGGGCCAATGGCCACAGGGAGTTCCGGTGGATGCAACTATTGATTCCCTGCCAGGAACCTTTAACTATCCTCTTTCTTACGGCTACTGTGCCGTCGGCCGTGTGATCGCAACGGGGTCGGATGTATCAGTCGATTGGCAGGGGCGCCGGGTGTTCGCTTTTCAACCCCATCAGAATCTTTTCTGCTGCGGAGTTGAGACTCTCCAGCCTGTTCCTGACGATCTCGATGATGAAACGGCCTTGTTCTTGCCCAGTATGGAAACCGCTGTCAATCTTCTGCTGGATGGCAGTCCGCTCATCGGAGAAAAGGTTGTTGTCGTTGGCCAGGGTGTCATCGGTTTGCTCACCACAGCTCTACTCTCGCGCTTTCCGCTTGCCTCTCTTACAACGGTTGAATCCCACCCGCTACGGCGCGAGGCATCCATACGTCTTGGTGCAGATGAATGCGTTGATCCGCAGGAAGCAGAATTCATCAAAGGTTTGGGGGGAGTAGCTGGCCAGGGTGGCAAGGCGGATCTAGTGTACGAACTGTCGGGTAACCCGGCCGCGTTAAATACAGCTCTTGCCCTTACCCGTTTTAGTGGACGGGTGGTGATCGGCTCATGGTATGGCGCTAAAAAAAATGAATTGGACCTGGGCTCTTTTTTCCATCGTGGCCGCGTTTCACTTATAAGCTCCCAGGTGAGCAGCCTCGCACCTCATCTCACCGGCAGGTGGAATAACAAGCGGCGACTGGATCTGGCCTGGAAGATGCTGGGCCTGGTTCGCCCGTCCGACTACATAACCCATCGTTTCGCCCTGGCCGATGCCTCTTCGGCCTATAGTCTCATTGACCACAGCCCGGAAGAGACGATCCAGGTCGTCTTTGACCATAAACTTGCAGAAAAAAAATGAGCACAAGCAAGGAGAGAAATCATGTACAGGCTCGGAATGCGACGTAAATTCAGCGCCCGCCATCACCTTATTGGCGGCGACTGGGGGGATGAAAATGTCGAGCACAGCCACAACTACCAGCTCGAATTGATCCTAGAAAAAAAAGAGTTGGATCAACACGGTTTTCTGGTAGATATTGTCGAGGTGGAGCACCATTTGGACGAGGTTACAGCTGTTTTCCAGGGCCAGTACCTCAATACACTTGCCGCCTTCGAAGGGATCAACCCCAGTATCGAAAGACTTGCCAATGTCATCCATGACATTTTTACAAAGCGGCTTGAGTCTTTTCAGCTGGAAGCTCTAACTGTTACCATCTGGGAGGATGACATCGCCTGGACATCTTACCGGGCGACTCTCTGATGCGGATCGGCTTCATCATCTACGGCAGCCTGGATACTCTCACCGGCGGCTACCTCTATGACCGTTTTGTGGTCGAGGGTTTGACCGGACTCGGACATGAGGTGGAAGTTATCAGTTTACCCCCAGGTTCCTATCTGAGGCGACTTTGCAGTGTTTTTTCCCAGGGGCTCTGGCGCCGCCTGCTGGCAGGAGGCTTCGATATTCTCATACAGGACGAACTCTGCCATCCTTCTCTTTTCCTTATAAACAAAAGGCTTCGCAGACAAGCAGACCGCCCGCTTTTGGTGGCCCTCGTCCATCACGTCCTCTGTGACGAACCACGTCCTCGCTGGCGGAACATGATTCTGGGTCTGGTGGAACGGAGTTTCCTTGCAACTGTCGACGGTTTCATCTACAACTCTGAAACCACAAGACGGACGGTGGCATCGCTATTTGAACACAACCGGCCCCTGGTTATTGCCTATCCAGCCGGAGACCGTTTCGGAAGCCCTCTTTCTGCTGAAGTCATTGCCAAACGAACCCATCGACCAGGCCCCCTGGAATTGCTTTTTCTGGGCATTGTCATTCCCAGAAAAGGCCTGCTGCCACTGCTTTCCGCCTTGGCCCATCTCGACCGGGAGGTCTGGCGCCTGTCGATTGCCGGCGGGCTCGACTTCGATCCTGCCTATACGGCGAGGGCGGAAAAACTCATCCGCGAACTCGACCTTGCGGATTCGGTTCGTTTTCTGGGTCCTCTCCAGGATGGCGACCTTGTTTCAATCCTCAGCACCAGCCATCTTTTCTGCATGCCCTACGCCTACGAGGGCTTCGGCATTGCCATTCTCGAGGCAATGGCCTTTGGCTTGCCGGCAATAGGTTGCAGTAATGGAGCCGCGCATGAGACCATCAGCCATGGAACAAACGGCTTTCTGCTTGACCCAGACGACCTGGCAGGACTGGCGCCGCTGCTTCTGCAACTGCATCAGGATCGAGAGCAACTGCAGCAAATGGCCCAGGCCGCCTGTTCGACCTATTGCAGCCGGCCGAAGTGGCAGGATAGCATAGAGGCTATCGACACATTTCTCCGAAAGCTCAGAGAGCTTCCGGACACTATTTAATCCAGAAAAGCTCAGGACCAAGGGATGCCGATGCAGCCGGATAATTACCTGAATTGCAGAAAACAACAGCGAGCAGGGGATGAAACAGCGAAGAGTTTTGATCCCAGCTACCTTGCCGCCAAGAAAAGCATTGATGACCGGGCTCTTAATCATCACGTCCTGGAGACGTTGCACCAGGCCATGCAACAATTAGCAGACGGTGCTCCATTGAAGATTCTCGAGCTCGGTACAGGCATTGGTACGATGCTCGAACGACTGGTTGATTGGGGAATATTGACAGGGCCTTCATCCTATCTGGCAACAGACATGGACCCGCGCCAACTCGGGGCGGCACGAAAACGCCTGTCGCAATGGGCGGGAAAGCATGGACACAGCTGGTCGTGGGCCAGTGATGGTGGTCAGCTGAGTACTGCAAACGCTGATGTTTCGCTGAGGCTTGAGGTCGCTCGAGCAGAAGAGCTGGCGGACAATTCCGCTTCACTGGGCCCGTTTCATCTCATCATCGCCCATGCAGTGCTTGACCTTGTAGATTTTCCCGTCGTGCTGCCGCGACTCCTGTCACGGCTCACCGATGGCGGCCTGGCCTATTTCACCTGCAACTTCGATGGTGAAACCGTCTTTTTGCCCCATTATGAAGGTGAAGAAGAAATTATGAAACGTTATCATGGCTCCATGGAGGTCCGTCTGACCGGGGCAAGCCACACAGGTCGGAGACTGCTTACTTTTGCACAAAGTGCAGGTTTAGAAATCCTGGCTGCCGGCAGCTCGGACTGGGTCATCCACCCTAGAACAGGCGGATACTCTCTTGATGAGACGTTTTTTCTGCATGCTATTATTGAAACAATAGAAAGGGAGCTTGCAAAAGATAAAAATCCACCGTCTGAGGTTGCCAACCTCACTCATTGGGCCCGCCTGCGGCATCAGCAAATTGAGGCCGGGGAATTGTCTTTTCTGGCCCGTCACCTTGACCTTCTGGTACAATACACCTCAGCTCTGCCATGAACTCTGGAAAAAACTTTTATATCTCGCTGGTTCAGCTCCTTGGTGCTTTTTTCTTCCTCAGTGTAGTGCTCAATTTTGACTATCCCGCAGACCACTGGTTGTCCTGGAAGCTTGTGCGGCCGTCGATTGATTGCTGGATGTTGTTCATTGTCTTAGCCATCGCCGCCTGCCGTTCGAAGCGTTTTTTATTCTGGACGACTCTCTCGATATACGCTCTGTTCCTAGTTCTTCGAATGATTCGTATCGGTGATACAGTTGTACCCATGTATCTCAACCGACCTCTGAACCTCTATATCGATTCCGGTTACATCTTCTCGCTCTACGACCTCCTTAAAACATCTACCCATCAAGATGATGTATTTCTGATATCGGCAAGCGCCCTGGTGATTGTGCTGGTTTACCTTGCTTTAAACTGGTATGCCTGGCGTTTAGCAGCCGGAAGTCTTTCAGCCAGGCCGGTCCGGATTACTGTACTGACCCTCTCGGGTCTGGTTTTTAGCGCAGCGATTATCGGCGGATGGCGCCCTGCCGAAACACCCGCCATCGTCCGTCTTTACGAGGAAGCCCTCTCCGCCCGGCACCAGCTCAATAAACAGCAAGCCGTTGTCGCCCGCATGGAGGAAACCGCTCAGGAGAGGGGAGTGGGACCCGCCTCCCTCGACGGTCTGAAAGGCGTAAATGTTCTTTTAATTATGGTCGAGTCGTATGGTCATATCGTCTACAGCAGGCCTCAATATAGAGAGGCAATGACAACCACCATGGCAGGCTTTGCAAAGGTTCTTGATCAGCAGGGATTCAAGGCGGTTTCTTCTTATTTGACGTCGCCCACCTACGGCGGTATATCGAGGCTTGCACACGGTACACTGGAATTCGGGTTTCGGGTAAAAAACAATCTCGATTATACAGCCTTACTGCGTTCCTCCCTGCAGCCCATGGCCTCCTATTTTCGCAAGAGCGGCTATCGTACCGTTTCAGTGATGCCCGGTACACGTTTTGTCTATCCGGAAGGGACTTATTATGGTTATGAACAGGCGTATTACGCAAACCATTTCAACTATAAGGGGCCGACTTTTGGCTGGGCTCCAATGCCGGATCAATTTGTCCTTGACTATGTTCATCGTCACGAATTCAATTCTCACGAGCAACCGCATTTTATTCGCTATGTATTGATCAGCACCCATGCGGCTTATAATATTCAACCGTCATTCATAGATAAATGGGATACCATCGGTGATGGTGGTATTTATAATGACCAGCCGCTTGTCCGCTACCCTATCCAATGGCCTAATCTTCAAAACGCGGGGAGTGCTTACCTCCGCTCTCTGGACTACGAATTTGTGACCCTGGGCGACTACTTTGCAAAGTATGTGAAAGACGACACCCTTATCATCATCATGGGTGATCACCAACCTAATTTACATCTTACAGGCGATGGTCAACCCTGGTCTGTGCCGGTGCACATCATCAGTCGAAACCCGCAGTTGCTCTCCCCATTTCAAAAACGTGGTTACACGCCAGGCCTTATCCCAGCCCAACCACTGCCTCATGATGGGATGGAGACCTTTCTCCAGGACTTTCTACAAGACTTCAGATAGCGTATTTACTTATTGATAATTCCAGAGTCTATGTATCTATAACCAATTTCAACTGTGGTGAAAAAATGAAATCTATATACTTTGCCGGACCATTGTTTACGATGGCTGAGAAGCAATTCAACCTTGATTTTTCCAGCCATCTTAAAGCTAGAGTACCAAAAATAGAAATAGTATTGCCTCAAGAGCGAGCGCCATCTTATCTCTTGCAGGATAATGGACAATATCTAGTTTTTAGGGATTGTCTAGAAATGATAGAAAATTGCGACCTTGTGGTTGCAATTTTGGATGGGGCAGATGCAGATTCCGGAACAAGTGTTGAAATTGGATATGCCTATGCAACTAAAAAACCGGTTGTAGGTGTACGAACTGACTTCAGGATTTCAGAGGAAAGAGGTTTGAACTTAATGCTGTCCAACATCTGCACAGAGCTTGTACTGGACATTAATTCAGATATGGATTCTCTTGCCGACAAGGTATCGGAATCGATCAAAATAATTCTGCAGTCCTCATAAAAAGTTACACGCGTACAGAAATCTTTGTCTAGATCTGCTTAGACAGACTCCAGGATGAGGTGGCAGGTTTGAATCTATAGGAGATATTTTGACTATTGGAAGTCAGAGATTCAACAGGCGTGTCTGCCATCACCTCACTTCAAAATGGAGTGATTATCTCAATACACCGAGGTGAACTGGGACCCCCTATAGATCACGCACGTCCTGGTGGTGCTCTTAGGTGGTACCTCGGCATGGGTGGTAACCCTTTTGTTTAACTTCAAAAGAAAACCCCATGCCCATGATCAGTAGAAAGGAAACTTTTACAAAAGAAAACCGAACCATCTGGCAAAGGGCATTATCCCATAAGTCTTCCATATTTTTTCCTTTTCTGCACCTGCCAGTAGCCCTTGCTTGCCTGTTGGGTTTGGGGTGCCGGTAATCAGTTGGGCCCCGTTTTTTCTTAGTTCAAAGCTTGAAATAGCCTCGCCAACAAGATCAGTATTGCCCCTGCAAACCAGAATGAGTTCGGAATTTAGGTTTGCTGATCTTGGGTCAATATTGTAGGTGCCAACAACCAGTATCTGATCGTCGATGATTGCTCTTTTGGCGTGTACACCCCAGTGGGTTGAGCTGATTGCTTTATCCTGATAATTTCCATTCTGCTGTTTCAACTCCATTCCTTTGTAGGCATAAAGGTTCAAGGCTGGTAGCTTTTGAAAATCATCCAACATTGGGAGTAAGGCCGCAACCGTATAGTAGGCATCTGTCGAATAGAGGCTGTTAGTCAGAACATTGATTGAAACGCCCCTGTTACTGAGATTACGAAAGTCTTCGAGTCCATCTTGTCTTAAAACAAGATAAGGTGACTCTATGCGTATTCTTTGTTTTGCTTCCTTTGCAAGTTCAACTATGGCTTTGTAAACGACTCTTTTTTCAACCCCTGATCCTGGGTGGTCTGTAATGAACTGGATATCTGAGCACGTGTGAATGCTCGTCAATGTTGGACGCTTGCGCAGGAGCTTTTTTAATGATTCATCCACACCTTTTTCTTTGAGCCAGTCGACTGCATCCTTGCTTTCTTCTGTTTGGCTAAGTACCTCCTCATTGCCGGGTTCATCTTCATATTCGGGTGTCTCTGTCCATTCTGAATTCCAGTAGAGATCGAAACTTTTAGATATTGAATGTACAATTTCACCTTTTACCCAGATATCACTGTCTATAAAATTGTAATGATGGGATAGGTCAAAATAGTCATCGCCAATATTACGCCCGCCAATAATCGCCGTTATATTATCCACGATCAACATTTTTCTATGGGTCCTGTGTTGTATTGCGAAAAAACGTTGAATCCCGGCTGTATTATAGTAGCGGATTTCTACACCAGCATCTTGCAGCTTTCGGGCAAAGGCTGGTTAGTTGTGCTAACCTAAAATTGATCAGTAAATGGGTGTTGTGCTAACCGAAAATTGACCACCTTAAGCAAGGCCTCTGCTATGATGATTTGCAAAAATCATTAAAGGGGGCAAGGAGTTGCTAAAC
>NZ_SWCN01000086.1 GCF_005116575.1 Desulforhopalus sp. IMCC35007
AGACGGGGTCATAGTGTAACGACGGTTGATCAATCTGATATGCGCGGGTTGGGTACCGAATGAATTGGCTTCGTCGTGGAGCTACCTCTATCTATAAGCGGGAGTTTCAGCTGTTATGCGTATTCCTCTAGGAGATTCGAGGATTCTCCAATCCGTGACCGCGCCTCTGGCAATGAACTGGAAAGACTGTCTTATTTTTTCAATAATCCTCCCTGGGTATATATAATGAAAAATTCATTGAGTTAGATTGTTGAGCTCTTTTGTCTGAGCCCCGCCGGAGGTGCTCCTCCGCATCGCCACTTTCAGGTTGAGCATTGAGTGGTTGGGGTGTCAAGGTTGCGAGGAACGAAGCACCCGTAGGGCTTGACCTTTACGCCCCAACCACTCAATGCTAGCGGTGATCAAGAGTCAGGCCGCCTTGGAAAGCTCCCTTGCAATTGCC
>NZ_SWCN01000033.1 GCF_005116575.1 Desulforhopalus sp. IMCC35007
GCATATTGTCGGATCTCAAGTTATCTGCAAACTATGGCGGCCATGGGAGTTAATCCCCTCGTTGCTATTCAGATCGCTCTTACAAAACAAGATTTAGCACCGAATAATGATAGGGGTGAGTAGTTACGTTCAATGTTACTTTACCTACGTTTAGCAAGCTTACTGGAATGAGATCCGTCTTGATTGTAACGTCGTGTGAACCAAAAGAGTGAGCTACTTTTTCTCCCTCAACCATACCAAGAAGCCAATGACGATCAGATCTCTTCAGCTCAACACGAAAAACACCTTCAAAACTCAGCTTGTAGTACCTCATCTGGTTATTATCTGCGCTTTTTGCCACAAGACCAAAGTCTCTCAGAACAGCTGGTCATATGTCGATCATGGCGAGATATCTGGATCCTCCACTCTGATTTCCCATGGATTCTGTCCAGAATGTGCGCGCACTCACTTCCCCTCGCTTGATTTGGATTAAACAAGAAAACCCTGCAATCAGCCGTTCACCTTACCCAGTAAAATATCACCATATCTTTTCTCACCATCCCCATGGGTTTTCTGCAGTGTAAACCGCCCGCCCTATCTTTTGTCTTCTGCCCCGCCTCTTTCACCCCGTCACTCCCCCTGCAACAAAAGAAGGTGTTTCTAAAAGTACAGGATATGTTCTGTTAATATGCAGACATATGTATTTCCAAATAAAATACAAGCTGTTACTATAAGGTGACAGACATTTGTTCACCTCTACTTTTCATTGCACAACCATCTCATGAAGCTACTCCACACCTCAGACTGGCATCTTGGCCGCGCACTTTATGGCCGGAAAAGAAACGATGAATTCAGCCAGTTCCTCGACTGGCTGCTCGACACAATCTCCAGCCGGGCAATTGACGTTCTGCTGATAGCCGGTGATATCTTCGACACCACAACGCCGAGCAACTGGGCTCAAAACCTTTACTACCAGTTTCTCACCAGGATCCAGCAAACAGGTTGCCGTCATGTTGTCATAACCGCTGGTAACCATGACTCTGCCAGTTTTCTCGAGGCTCCCGCAGGCATTCTGAAAACCATGAACATCCATGTTATTGGCAGTATTGATGACAACATACATAAAGAAATTATTACAATTAAGGGGACGGATGAAACCCCTCAACTGATTATCTGTGCCGTACCCTACCTGCGGGAAAGGGATATCAGATCTGCAAGTCCGGGGGAAACCGTGGATGAAAAATCCGCTAAACTTATCCAGGGTATTCAGAACCATTATGACGAGGTTGTCAGTCATGCCTTGCAATTAAAAACGGTCCAAAGGCTACATGTCCCAATTATTGCTCTTGGTCATCTTTTTGCGGCAGGTGGACAAAGCGTTAAAGGTGACGGTGTACGGGAATTATATGTTGGCTCTCTTGCCCACGTCCCAGCATCCATCTTTCCAGATGAAATTGACTACCTTGCTCTTGGCCATCTCCATAGCAGCCAGCGGGTCGCAGGAGATGAGTCACGAAGATACTGTGGCAGTCCATTACCCGTAAGCTTTGCCGAAGGGAAAAAAGCCAAATCTGTCATACAAATCGAGTGCACATCAAACATTGAGTCCATTGCAGAGCTTGAGGTGCCATGTTTTCAACGACTTGAATCGTTAGAAGGAGATCTGCAGCAACTTCTGGAAAAGATGACCCACCTTAGAGCCCAGAACTGTTCAATCTGGCTTGAGATCAAATATACCGGCGAGGAACTTATACCTCATCTCCAGGAAACACTGAGAGAGGCGGTTGCCGGAAGTAAACTGGAGATTCTTCGCATTCTCAACACACGTATCATCAATTCGGTGCTGAGCAGTGAGACCAGCCAGGAAACCCTGGAAGAACTCTCCGTGGAAGAGGTCTTTGCCAGATGTCTCGCACAAAACGACATTAGCGGAGAACAGCAAAATGAGCTGACCTTACGTTTTAATCAGGCAATGGAGGCACTCCAGCAAAATGACCAAGGATAAAGATTAACTTTTGTGGAACGATGAAAATACTAACCGTACGTTTTAAAAACCTCAACTCCCTTGCAGGGGAGTGGCTCATTGATTTCACAGATCCGCATTTCACCTCAAGTGGAATCTTCGCAATCGTTGGTGCAACAGGGGCCGGAAAAAGTACTATTCTCGATGCCATAAGTCTTGCGCTCTACGGAAGGACTCCCCGGTTAAAGCAGATCAGTAAATCCTCCAATGAAATCATGAGCCGGCAGACGGGGGAATGTTATGCTGAGGTGGCATTTATCTCCTCGAAAGGCAACTTCAGGGCGCACTGGAGCCAGCGCAGAGCCAGGAAGAATCCAGCCGGGGAACTTCAGGCCCCACGTCACGAATTTGTTTCTGCCGAAACCGATAAGGTCCTTGCCTCAAAGTTAAAAGACGTTGCTGAAAAGGTCTCCGAGACCACGGGAATGAATTTTGATCAATTTACCAGGTCCATGCTTCTTGCTCAGGGGGATTTCAGTAAATTCCTCCAGGCGAACTCCGACCAGCGGGCCCCAATCCTTGAACAGATCACCGGTACTGAAATCTATAGCCTTATTTCAAAACAGGTCCACCTGCAGACATCAGCACAGGAAAGAAAACTCGAACAACTCCGGCAGGAACTCGACAGCCTGCACATCCTCTCCCCGGAAGAAATTCAGGACCTACATAATGAGAAGTCGGCAATACTCACTCATACCAGCCAGCTCAAACAAACCATTAATCTCACCAACACGGGGATTGCCTGGCACCAGAATATTCTCGGCCTCAGCGAAAAGGAAAAAAACCTCAAAGAACAGTTGGTACACCTGCAACTCCAGTGGGAGAATACGGCTCAATTACGGGAACAACTTGATAAGGCCACGAACTGCCACTTACTCCAGGGAGTCTACAGTCATCTGAGCCAACTGCGGGCAAGCCAAAAGGAAGAACTGCTGCGAATCGCCACGACAACAACCGGCCTGCAAGAACAGAAAAAAATGCAGGCGGCACTGCAACAACAAACGACCGAGTGCGAACAGGCCTACAGCCAGACGCAAAAACTGCAGCAAGACACAGCAAAAGTAATCAAAGAGGTACACCAGCTCGACTATGAAGCTCAGAAATCTTTTGAAGAAATTGAACAGTCCAATAAGAAAGTTGTCGCGCTCGAACGTCAGCTTGCTCTCCAAAATAGTGCCATAAAAAGCCAGGAACAAAGAAAAGCGGACTGCTTAAAAAATATAGCCACAATCAGGCAGTATCAGCAAAACCATGGTGCTGATGAGAAGCTGGTCGAAATACTTTCCGGCCTGGAGGAGAGGTCAACCCGGCTTTTACAATTGCTCGCAGCATTCCCAGGAGCGATCAGACGTAAAAAAACTCTTGAAAACGACCACAGAATAAAAAAAGAGCTCCAGCGTAAAGAAGACAAAACCACCATAGAACTGCATCAGAAAAATGAGCAACTCAACAAGCTGCTGGCAGAAGGGCGCCAACAATTTCAGATAATTGCTCCGAATGGTCTGTCATCCATGTACAAGGAGCTGCAGCACCGCAACAATGAACTCAACCGGCTCCGGGAAACATCCACGTTGCTTAATGAAAAGAAGCTATTGTTATTAAAGGTCGAACAAGAAAAGATTAAAAAAACCAGTCTGGCTGAACAACTTGAGGAACTCAGGAAAACACTACAGCAAACGAAAGCCCTTCTACAGCTGCAAAAAACTAACGTGGCAAAACAGGAAGAAATAGTACTTCTGGCAAACAAAATAGAAAGCTTTGAAAAGGAAAGAGAAAAACTAAAGGAAAATACACCCTGCCCGCTGTGCGGTTCTACAACGCATCCTTTTGTTGAGTCAACCATATCCCATAGAGATGATTTGAAAAAACACCTCCATGAAGAGCAACAAAAACTTGAGGAACTCAGAGAAAAAGAACGACGCGAGGACGTTGCTCTTCATGGTTTGCTATTATCCCGGAAAACGTGCAGCAGTGCCATAGAAGAAGCTGCAGGAAAGATAGAGCGACTCGGTGAAAAGATACAGCAGGGCGGTTTCTCCTCCATGAGTTTAGACAACATAGGCCCCGCTATTCTCGCACTTCAGGGAAAAGTTGCAGCGGCCGAACAGACCATAGAAAAGGTTGAGGCAGAAAACAAGAAACTATTGAGTTGGGAGCAGGAACTCAAAAAGCACACCGCTGCCCTGGCTGAGCAGAAAGAAAAGGTGCAACAGCTGCAAAGAGACACCGAAAAATGCGAGACGACATTGCAACTGCATGCAGATGGGCTGGCAGCCTCGCAAAACGAGATTTCAGCACTAACCGCTGAGCTATCGCAACTCACAGCCCCGTACAGTGCAGCACCACTTTCGAGTTGCGAGGAAATTCAGCAGGTTCAGGCAGCTCTTAAAGAAAAACAGCAGCGCTGGAAAAAATCAGTGGCTTCTCTGCGTGATGAGGAGACTCAGTTGCAATCTCTTACCAGTACCCATAAAGAGACCCTTTTCAGTATTGAGGCGCTCAAAGAGGAGCGGACGAAGATAAAAGAGCATATAGACCTGCTCAAAATCCAACACCAGACGACTAGCAAAAAAAGAACAGCACTTTTCGCTGACAAGGACCCACTTATCGTCGAGGCTACTCTACAGGAGCAGGTACTCTCCACCGAAAAAAATGTGGCCCTTTGTCGTCAGCAATTACTGGTGAAGGAAAAAGAAATAGCGACCCTCCATGAACGTAAAGAACAGCTCTCTCTTTCGACCTCCAGGCGCAAAGCAAGTTTAGACACAAAAGAACAGGAATTCGCCTCACTATTGCTCCAACACAATTTTGATTCAGAGACCACATTTCTCAACTCACGACTCCCCGATGAGAAAAGAGAACAGCTTTTCAGCCAGATTGAAAGACTGCAGATCCAGTTGCGTGAAACTCAATCAAAATTAGCCAGTGTAGAAGAGGCCATATCTGAAGAAAAATTAAAACAACCAACAGACCTCAGCCACGAATCACTGGTCGGCCGACTTGCCGAACAGACTGAGCAACTCGGGGAGCTCCAGCAGCAACTGGGGGCTCTTACTGAACAGATCAGCAACCACGAAAAAAACGTTGCCAACCAGAAAGATAAGCAAACGCTCTTTACCAGGCAACAAAAGGAATACGGCTACTGGGCTCAGCTTCACCAGCTCGTCGGTTCTGCCGATGGAAAGAAATTCAGGAATTTTGCTCAAGGCCTCACCTTCGAGCTCATGGTTCACCATGCAAATCTCACCCTTGAAAGAATGAGCGATCGCTACCTGCTCAGACGCACACCGGAACAACCATTGGAGCTTACCGTGATTGATGCCTACCAGGCGGGGGAAGTTCGCTCAACTGCCAATCTTTCTGGAGGCGAAACTTTTATAATCAGTCTTGCCCTCGCCCTTGGTCTGTCGGCTATGGCAAGTAAAAAAGTGCAAATAGATTCACTTTTCCTCGATGAGGGCTTCGGAACCCTGGACGAAGAATCCCTCGAAGTCGCATTAGAAACGTTGAGTACCCTGCAGCAAACCGGGAAAATTATTGGCATCATCTCCCATGTCCCTCTACTCAAAGAGCGCATTGATGTGCAACTGCATCTGCATGCGGGGCTTGATGGCAGGAGTACAATTTCAGGGCCTGGGGTCTCACGGTTCAAGGCATCCTGACCGTGTTTCGCCTAAACCGCTCCACGCTCAATGGAGTCGTGTTTTGAGCATATGTACTATTTAATTTTTCTGTCAATATTGATCTGTATTACTACTATCTTGAGCCAAATTGCCTAATTTTGTTATACGTCTTCATCTTGATTGTGATAGAATTATAAAAAGTACTTTGACATAGTTAGAATCTTTGATACAACTTTCAAAAAATCACTATTTATTCATTTTCCAGGCAAGTGGCCAGATTGAAATCAAGAAATAACATATACGACAGACTCGCACAGATTAAATTGCCGCAACTGCCGGCAGTTCTCGTTCAACTCATTGACATCTGCAAGGTTGAAGATGCAGATATCCGTCTCGTAGCCCAGACTGTCGCCAAAGACATAGCGATTACGACCAAGACCCTTCGGCTTGCCAACTCAGCATTTCTCGGGGCTCGAACCCAGTTTAAAAATATAGACCAGGCTGTTATTTTTCTTGGCATCGATACCGTCCGCAATCTCGCTATATCTGTTTCAATTTATGATGTTTTCGGCAAGACACCGGTCCCCGAGGGTTTTGCCAAAGAACAATTTTGGTACCACGGCCTTCTTACAGCTCTTATCAGTAAAGCGATTGCCCAAAAAAGCGGTTACGACGATCCTGGGGCCGCTTACCTGGCAGGCCTGCTTCACGACACTGGTAAATATCTTCTGTGTCTGCATTTTGGCAAGCCATATCAAGAATTCATGGATGAACAGATCCACCAGTCTGATGTTATCGGAGCAGAGCAGGATAAATTTGGAATAAGCCACTGTGATGTCGGCAAATGGTTGCTCGACAGCTGGAACATGTCCGGTGAATTGGGCAATGCGGTCCGGGACCATCACAACACCGATGCAGAGAATACTGAGATGAGTATTCTCAGCAGAATAATAAGACTGGCAAACACTCTTGCCTTAAACAGCTCCACAACAAATGAGCAGGTATTAAAAGACACCTCCATACTCTGTATTTCTCCGACCGCACTGCACTCCATTGCTGAATCACAAAAAGAGGTCCTCGGGGATCTGGCCCAGACACTGGGCATTACCATCAAAGAACCGGAGTCCATATTATCCTGGCCCGATGAACATGGTCAACAGCTTCTCAGCAACAAAATTCAATTGCGTGCCCGGCTCTACGGCTTTATGGACAATATTATTCAGGCACAAAATATCAATCGGGTGTTTCTGGCCCTTGAAGAGAGCCTGTCCCTGCTTTTTAACTGCCAGAGATCTGTCCTCCTTCTGCCTTCACAGGATAATGGGCCTCTGCTCCCCCATGGATCGTTTCGTAATCAGATCGTCAATAAGCTAAAAAGTCAGAAATTTGTCTATTTCTGCCATGACACCGCCACTCACAACACCAAAGATGAAATTGAACTAACTGCTATAAAACAACCGACCATATTTGGAACGGATATTGTTAAAAAGCCCCATGTTAATGAACTGTTTAAAGCGCTGGACGCCTCTTCTGTCCTTGCTCTGCCGATTACCCTCTCAAAAACCCGTAAAGGTCTTTTAATACTCGGGCTCCACGAACAGACAGAAGCATTGCAGGAAGCCGAAGAGATACTGCAACTCCTCGGCAGCCATGTAGGTAACCGTCTTTATCAGGAAATTGTCAAAGAAGAGTATGCACAGTCTTTTGCCAAGGAACGGATTACCGCAGTGGAAGATGTGGCAAGAAGTATTGCCCACGAGATCTCAAACCCTCTTGGCATAATTCAGAACTACATCGCTATTCTTGTTGAAAAGGATGGACCGGATAAAGAGATGAACGAAGAACTTTCTATAATCAATAAGGAAATAGAAAGAATTGCAAACATCAGCAGACAACTCAACGACCTCTCAACAACTCTGGAACCCGTTGAAATGAGCCGCGTTGATATCAATCAGGCCATACAGGAAACTGTGAAACTGTTTCAAAAATCTTTTTCACCTGCCACCAATATCTCAATCGATTTTGAACCGCCTGAAAACATGCCGGAACTCTGGATGGAGGCAAACCCAATAAAACAGATTTTAGTCAACCTCATCACAAACAGCATTGATGCACTAGAAGGTCAGGGGGCAATTGAAATCCTCTGTCACCATATCCCCGGCAATGACGCAGTACCTCTTGGAGAAATTGTGATCACGGTATCAGATAATGGCCCAGGCATTCCTCCTGCAATTGCCAACACTATCTTCAGGGCAGGAAAAACAACAAAGGCTGAAGGTCATGCAGGTCTTGGCCTTGCTATCGTCAACAAACTTGTTAAAGATATTTCCGGCAGGATCTACCACAGCAGCAGTAAACAAGGGCATACGCAGTTCACCTTTCATTTCCCGATACGGACCAAACCTACCCAATAAAGGGCAACCCTTGATTATCAGGATAACACATGCAAAATAATTACCGCTTTTCACTTACCATCCGATTGTTTTCCTATGCCTGATAAAATATTAATAGTTGATGATGACAGCCTGTTCCGCGAAAGTATGCTGCGACTACTGCGTAACCGGCATTCCCACGTGGAAAGTGCAGGATCCGGTGTTGAAGCGATCAATAAGATCCGCACCAATCACTACGCAGCGATTGTACTGGACCTGGTTCTTCCTGATCTTGAAGGAATGGAAATAGCCCAGTACATCAAAGAAAGGGATCCATACTGTGCAGTTATTATTCTCACCGGATGTGAGTCAACCATCTCAGCACAACAGGCCGTCCGGGCAGGTTGTTTCGACTATTTAACGAAGCCCTGCCACGCCGATCAGGTAAGCCGTGTCCTCAACAACGGCATTGAAAACAGACGCCTTAAACTTGAACTTGAGACAATCACGATCAGAAATCAAAAGCTCGCGGAAGCGAGCTGGGAGAGCATCGCTTTTTTCACTAAATCGCAGATAAAAGAAGTCAATAAGCAGTTTTGTACACTCTTTGCTGTTGACGAAAAACAGGTATCGACCCTGTCAATTTTTGATTTTCTCCCCGAACTGGCCCTACTCCTCACTCCCGGTAACGAGAGAGCAGGGCAGCCAGCCTCGATCGTTAAGAGTGAAGCCCTGCACCCAAATGGCAAGATTTTCCCGGTGGAACTGCGTATCGCCCCGCTGAACAACTCCCATGAACCACAGTGGGTGGTTGCCATCCGGGACCTTACCCAGTCTTTCCTGGACCAGCTTGCCAGGACCCGTCTCGAGGAACAGCTTATCAATGCAAAAAGAATGGAGTCCATCGGCCTCATGGCTGGCAGCGTAGCCCACGATCTGAACAACCTCCTCAGCAGCATGGTCACCCTTCCGGAACTCTTGCTGCTGGACATGCCGGAAAATGCTAAATACCGAAGAGATATCAATAAGATAAAAACAGCTGGGAAACAAGCTGCCGCCGTGGTGAGTGATCTCCTCACCATTACACGTGGCTCAACCAGCCAAAAGAAGGTCAAAAACCTTAACTCAGTGGTCGATGAGTATAGACAATCTCAAGAACTCAGTCACCTTCGCAAAAGCTATCCAGAGATTATTATTGAAATCGACACCTCACCACAAGTCAGCAACAGTCGCCTCTCCACGATTCATGTGCTGAAATCCATCATTAATCTGGTCCGAAATGGTATTGAATCAATTGATGGACCTGGTGCTGTCACAATCCATACAAGTAAACAGAGGTTTCTCGTACCCCATCAAGGATACGAGACCATTCCCCAGGGGGAATTTGCCGTGCTGACCGTGGCCGACACAGGGACCGGCATAAAAAAAGAGCACCTGAAACATATTTTCGAGCCGTTTTTCACTAACAAAAATATTGGAAAAACTCACGGCACAGGCCTTGGCCTTACTGTCATTCAGCATACCATGAGAGACCACTACGGCTATATTGATATTCGCAAAGGTCCCACCGGAACTATTTTTGAACTTTATTTTCCGATCATTGCTCAACAGGAGCGGCATATTCAGGAACCGAAAATATTAAACACCATGTTTGGCAAAGGGGAATCCATTCTCATTGTCGACGATGAAAAGGAACAACTAGATATCATCAGTTCTGTGCTGAACAGACTCGGATATAAAACAGCCAGTGTTACCAGTGGTGAAAAAGCGATAGAGCACATCAAAGAAAATCATGTCGACCTCGTGCTGCTCGATATGGTGCTGAAACCGGGGATAAACGGCTATCAGACCCTGAAAAATATTCTCGAAATAAACCCTCAACAAAAAGCAGTTATCACCTCAGGCCAGTTAAACCACCCGGACCGTGATAAAACCAGGCAAATGGGGGTGAGCCAGTATCTTGCAAAACCGGTCAGCCTCAGCCTGCTGGCACGGACCATTCAGCAGGAAATATATGGTGAGGCCCAATGTGGGTTGGACAATCAGACAGATAAAAAGCAATAACGGTGCAAGAGCGGCAAAGCCCCTGCAACCAGATCAGGGCTCAACGTTTGGCCCAGACTACAAAGCCCTGTCGTTTATAATCTTCAACACATTGTTCATTTTTTGCGAAAGCGGACTTTGTACTCCACTGTCCAACCTCGCAATGAACAAATTCCATGGTCACCGGATTCTGCAAAACAACATAAGTCGGTTTATCAGACATCCTCGCGCAACCAGCACTAAAACTCAGGTGTACCACAGCCACTCCCAATACAACCAGCGTTGAAAGCTTCATGCCATCCTCCCCCGAAAAAGAACATTACATAAATAGGTCAGCGTCCTTGAACGAAGCCCCTTTGCTGTCTTTATCGGACAGTTGCGGATGATATTCAATAGGCCACTTGATTCCAAGCTCCGGATCATTCCATGTAATACAGCGTTCATGTTGCGGTGCCCAATAATCAGTGGTTCGATAGAGAAATTCGGCAACATCAGACAGTACCACAAAACCATGGGCAAAACCTTCAGGCACCCAGAGTTGTTTCTTATTTTCCTGACTCAGGTGAACTCCTACCCACTGGCCAAAAGTTGCAGAAGATTGTCTGATATCAACAGCCACATCATAAACTTCTCCTAAAACGACTCGAACCAGCTTACCCTGAGGCTGCTGAATCTGGTAATGCAGGCCCCTTAAGACACCTTTGACGGACCTGGAGTGGTTATCCTGCACAAAGGTTCTGGCAAGACCGGTTTGCTCCAGCCATTTTTTTTGATTGAAGCTCTCAAAAAAAAAGCCCCTGTCGTCACCGAAGACGTCAGGCTCTATAACCAATACGTCAGCAATAGCTGATGGTGTAACTTTCATGTTGTCCTTCTCTGTATTGTTTTAAAAGATTGCAGCCGAAACAACTCAGTCGCATGCAGAACCGGGCAGCAATTCTACGGGATGAAGGCACCGCTTTTAAACAGCGGCTCCTGCCCCCTGAGTGCCTGCCATCTGGCGCAGATGTTTTTTCTATGAGCGGCTGTACATCTTCTCGTAGTAGTTTTGATAATCGCCGCAGACGATGGTATCAATCCATTTCTTATTCGCCAGATACCAGTCGATGGTTTTCTCCATGCCCTGCTCAAAGGTCATCTTGGGCTGCCAGTTCAGTTCTTTACTGATCTTTGTGGCATCAATGGCATAACGCCGGTCGTGTCCCAGTCGATCTTCTACAAAGGTAATGAGGGACCTCCTGGGATTGGAAGCAGAGAGGAGCCCTACCTTACTGTCAAGCAGATCACAGACAACATGGACAACCTCCAGATTCTGCTTCTCGTTGTTCCCACCAATATTATAGCACTCCCCGAAGCGTCCGCCCATGATCACCTCTACAATGGCCTCACAGTGGTCCTGGACATAGAGCCAGTCCCGGACATTTTTCCCGTCACCATAAACGGGCAGGCTTTTCCCATTCAGGGCATTATTGAATATCAGCGGGATGAGTTTTTCTGGAAACTGGTAAGGACCATAGTTATTGGAACAGTTTGTAATTTTGACCGGTAAACCGTAGGTATGAAAATAGGCACCTGCCAGATGATCCGATGAAGCTTTTGAGGCTGAATAGGGTGAACGTGGATCAAAAGCCGTTGTTTCTGTAAAAAAGCCGGTCTCCCCTAAAGAACCATACACCTCGTCGGTGCTGACGTGGAGAAAGCACTTACCGCTGGTATCTTCCTTAGCACCAAGCCAATGTTTTTTGGCTGCCTCTAAAAGGGTAAAGGTGCCAACAATATTTGTCTGGATAAAGTCAGCAGGCCCGGAAATAGATCGATCGACATGAGATTCGGCTGCAAAATGGACGACGGTATCGATTTTTTCTTCGGCAAAAAGACCTTCAACCAAACGGCTGTCACAAATATCGCCTTTAATAAATCTATAGGAAGCCCCCTCAGTAATCCCCTCTAAGTTATTGAGATTACCGGCATAGGTAAGTTTGTCGAGGTTGATCACTCTCCAGTTTTTACAGGTGCCATTTATCAGACGAACAAAATTTGACCCGATAAAACCACAGCCCCCGGTGACCAGAACAGTACGTTTATTTTTCATAGTTATCAGTTTTCTCTTTGCATTATTGGAAAAAGACCATATCCTAGAAGGTTTTCTGACTGTTCTTATAATAACTTCACTGAATAATTCAAAGTCATATTTTCCCACCATGAGCAAACAACAAGATCTTGAAATAGCCAAAAGACGGACCTTTGGCATCATCAGCCACCCCGATGCCGGTAAAACAACCCTGACAGAAAAGCTCCTTTTATTTGGTGGAGCAATTAATATGGCAGGCGCGGTTAAATCAAGAAAGGTTGATCGCCATGCAACGAGCGACTGGATGGCCATCGAACAGGAACGGGGCATTTCAGTGACAACCTCTGTCATGAAATTCACCTATCGCGATTACGAAATAAACCTGCTCGACACCCCAGGCCATCAGGACTTCTCAGAAGATACCTACCGGGTCCTGACAGCCGTTGATTCAGCAGTCATGGTGATCGATAGTGCCAAAGGGGTTGAGGCGCAAACCGAAAAACTGATGGAAGTGTGTCGCATGCGCAACACCCCAATCATCACTTTTATCAACAAGCTGGACCGTGAGGGACAGTCACCCCTTGACGTCATGGGAGAGATTGAGGAAAAACTGCAGATAGAATGTACTCCTCTTTCCTGGCCTATCGGGATGGGGAAGACCTTTAAAGGGGTGTACAATATCTATCACAAAACCCTGCACCTCTTTACTCCGGGCCAAAACATCCGCGAAACCAAAGGGATTGTCATTGAGGACCTCAATGATCCTCAGGTTGATCAACTTTTGGGCGCCCAAGCCAAGGATTTACGGGAAGATCTTGAGCTCCTCGAAGGTGCAGCCAATCCCTTTGAATATGATCATTATTTAAAAGCCAGCCAGACACCTGTCTTTTTTGGCAGTGCAATCAACAATTTCGGCGTCCAGGAGATGCTTGACTGTTTTGTGGAAATGGCCCCTCCTCCAGGCCCCAGGCAGGCCGTGTCCCGGGAAGTATTGCCCAGTGAGGAGGATTTCTCCGGTTTTGTTTTTAAAATCCAGGCCAATATGAATCCTGCCCACAGGGATCGAATTGCATTCTTCAGAGTCTGCTCTGGTAAATTCACCCGGGGGATGAAGGTAAAGCATCACCGGCTCGGCAAAGATATCACCCTCTCCAATGCCACAATCTTTATGGCCCAGGAAAGAGCCCATGTAGATGAAGCCTGGCCGGGAGACATTATTGGGCTTCACAACCATGGAACCATCAAAATTGGTGACACCTTCACCCCAAAAGAAGAACTGAAATTCACAGGTATTCCCAATTTTGCACCGGAACATTTCAGGCGAGTGTTACTCAAAGACCCTCTGAAAATGAAACAGCTGCAAAAAGGTCTCGTTCAGCTGGCTGAAGAAGGAGCCATACAGGTGTTCAGACCCCTCATCGGGTCTGATTACATCATGGGCGCAGTAGGTGTGCTCCAGTTCGAAGTGACCATGGCACGATTGCAAAATGAATACAGCGTAAAAGCAATTTACGAGCCGATTGATTACCAGGCAGCCCGATGGGTTCGCTGCGAGGATAAGAAGGCACTCGCTGAGTTTGAACGAAAGAATCAGTCAGCACTCGCCTATGATTCTGAAGGTTTTCTCACCTATCTCGCCCAAAGCGAATGGATGTTAAACTACTTCATGGAGAAATGGCCCGCCATAGAGTTTAAGAAGACAAGAGAAAATCTCTGAAACCGAGGACTGATCCCTTTTTAGAAGAGCCACCAACCAGGAAACCCATCTGGTACATCGCCCCTGCCAAGGGGGTTCAATATGCATGGCATGCGGTCGTATCATTGCATGCCTTTGCACTCCAGATCCATCACCGAGTTACTCATCCTCATCATCGACAAAAACCAGTGCATATCCCTGAGTCAGGGCAGTAGATGTCTTTTTTCGAGCAACGGTGATGATTCTCTGGATGGTACCACGGGATACTCCCATGGACAGACCAGCTTCTTCCTGGGTTAATCCTTCGGCATCACATAATCGCAGAGCCTCCAGTTCATCCCGATGCAATTCGACTTTTCTTAAATCAGTAAGAGGTGTTCCCGTGGGTTTAAATGCGTTTCCACAGAATTTTCCCTGACACTTTCGGATTTTTTTTGGACGAGGCGACATAGGTTTTCTATATTTAATTGTTCACAAAACGATGTCCGTGAATGAAGTCTCAACAGCTCCAGCCGTACTCTCCCGACTGAAGCTCTGTTGAACGTGTAGAAAAAGGCAGAACATAGCCGTCCATAGAATTCATCAACTGCTTCTGGACGGTGTCACGCCATTAATGGTGACAGTTTCCAGAACCTTTACAGACCTGATCGGTATTCATTCTGGGTAGCTGCCCTTCTACAAACTTTGCTACAACATCAGCCACCGTTTTCATCGTGTTTCTATCGGCAAAATACACCGCGATTCCAACTTCTGCAAAGCCCTGCATTGGCCGTGCCCCCATTCCTCCGACAATAATCGCTTCAGCACCGCCTTCATGCAGAACCTTCACAGGAACCAGACAACCGCCTGCTGCGTGGTCACCATTGGCTATTGTGAACACTTTTTCTATTTCATTTTTTCCATTGAAATCAACAATGGTGAAAATATCACAGTGTCCAAAATGATCTGAACGTTCTGCCTCAAGGCCGCCTGGGGTATTACTCGGTACCGCGATACGCATAATTTTTTCAACCTGCTCTTCGTAAAAATAATCTTAACAATATACCTTACATCTTTTTTGTGCATATGCACAAGAATTTTTTCAGCTCCCTTAAATATTACAATACAAGCCGAAGATCAAGACAACTGTGCACAACCGATGGAACCAGATGGACAACGGACAAGAGATCAGGTAAATTATCTGCTGGAATAATGAAATATATTACAATGTGGTTATTTAACCTAAAATGGCGGTCTATTTCAAGTTTTGAATACGCTCCGGCAACACATTCTTTATCCCTCACAGATAAGCGGAGTCTTTTTATGATACAATTTATTTTATATATACAGCACTACTCATTATGATCATTTTTTTTAGACCACTTTTTTTACTTTTTCTATCTCTTATCATCGCCGCAGGATGCACACCAGCATCCGCTGATAACAGCCGCCAAGCTTCGATAGAAGAACTGACCGCCACCACTTCTGAAACCCATCTGATAATGTTTGGCACACTGGTAAATAGCTTCACCTCAGAAATGATCGAAATCCTCAATAGCGGTATTCCACTCCATTTTTCTTTTTTTGTAGAACTCCATAAAATTGAAAAGGACTGGCCGGAAGAGCAGATCGCCTCTCTTAATTTTCAACATATCATGACCTTTGATACCCTCAAGGAAATGTACCGTGTGACAATAGAGGAAGACAACAACAAAGAGCAGAGCTTCAAGTCTTTTTTTGAGGCTCAAAAAGCTATCAATGAAATTAACGGGGCCAAGGTGGTAGAATTGAAACAACTCGTCCCCGAAACCAGGTACAAACTTAAAATCAAAGCCGAGCTTTTTAAAAAAACCTTACCGCTAAGCCTCCATTCGATTTTTCCCTTTCTCTCCTGGTGGGATATTGAAACAGACTGGCATTCAATTGAGTTCACATATTAATAGCCCACCATGAAACCTTCAGCTCCTCCAGATAGGCTCGACAGCAAAAAGCCCTATAACGCGCAGCAGGTTCAACAGAAAAGAAAACTTGTTCGACGGGCAATTTTCTTTTGTATTCTGCTTATTCCTCTTTTTATCTGGATTCAAAGCCAGCTCTTTGAAAGCAATTTACAGCTGCCCCATAACAACAATATTCTGATTTTCGCTCTTATAAATATTAATGTTCTGCTCGTTCTTTTTGTACTGTTTCTTGTCCTGAGAAACCTGGCTGAGCTCCTTTTTGAACGAAAAATCAATCGTCTGGGTAACAAGCTTAAAACAAAACTCATTGCCTCTTTTCTTTCGCTGACCCTGATTCCGACCATTCTCCTCTTTTTTGTTTCCCTGCAGTTTGTCTCTACCAGTATGGATTACTGGTTTAACGCCTCAATTGAAGATTCCTTAACTGAATCCTTGAAACTTGCACAATCCCTTCTCCATGAAAAAGAAGAGCAGGCCAATCAGATGAGTGAGGTTATTGCCAGCCAGCTCAATGAACTGAACCTTACCAACACCTCCGCCGTAAGCATCCAGGAAAATCTTGCGCAGATCCTCCGTTTTAATCCCATTAACGGGCCTGATGTCATTCGTCTGGTCACCGAAGATAGAAATTTTGAAATCACGGTGACAGGTCCCGAGCTGCGCAATGTCATTATTCCCAGCATCCCGGCGAGTGTTTACGAAAAAGTCCTGACTTCCCAGACAAAAGAGAATCTTCTACAGGAGTTAAAGACTGGAGATCTTGTCAATTGTATTTCAAGAATCACCGTAGGTCAGGAGCAAAAAGATACGGCCTTTCTGATCACCTCTTTACTGGTCAACCGCGATCAGCTCACGAGCATGACAACAATTTCCCAGGGGATTGAAGGCTACAGACAACTCAAACATTTCAAGGAACCCTTTAAATTCTGGCTGCTGATTATCCTTCTTATCGTCACCTTACTCGTTATTTTTGCGGCAATCTGGTTCGGTTTGTATATCTCAAGAGGTATCACCGACCCACTCGAGAATCTTGTCCTTGCCACCAGAAGGGTAGCCGATGGCGATCTTGCCTTTAAGATGGAACGTGAATCCAACGATGAAATGGGCCTGCTCGTGGATTCATTTAACCAGATGACGGCCAACCTCAACCTGAGCAATCAGCGTCTTGCTGAAACTCATACCGCACTCGAGCTGAGCTCACAGGAATCGGAACAGCGCAGGCGGTATACAGAAATCATCCTGCAAAATGTTTCAGCGGGAGTCATTTCCCTTGATGAAACCGGAAAAATTACCACTATCAACAGATTCGCAGAAAAACTGCTCAATATCGACAAATCTCTCTTCATAGGGCTTGAATACAACCACGTTCTGCCTCCATATCAGGCAAAGATCGTTGATGACTTCATAGAGGAACTGAAGCTCACCGGTAAAACCACTGTGGAGCAGCACCTCAAACTCAATATTCTCGGTAAATACTATTCTCTTCTGGTCAATTTCACCCGACTTGAAGACGAAGAAAAACACCCCGTAGGCTTTGTTCTGGTCTTTGACAACCTGACAAAGCTCGAAAAAATGCAGCGAATGGCTGCCTGGCGTGAGGTGGCCAGACGTATTGCTCATGAGATCAAGAATCCTCTTACCCCAATACAGCTTTCTGCACAAAGGCTGCGAAGGAGATATCCGGAGATACTCAAGGAAAAGGACAGCGTTTTCGATCAATGCACCAATACTATCATCACCCAGGTAGACGAACTGAAAACCCTGGTGAGTGAATTTTCCCAATTCGCCCGGATGCCTAAGGTTCAGAAATCTCTCGACAACCTTGTAGAGCTTACGAAAAAAACACTTTTCCTCTACCAGGAAGCCCACAAGGAAATAACCTTTACCTGCACAGAACAGGAAAAAATTCCGGATTTTAGTTTTGACGGCGAGCAGATCAAACGGTGCCTTATAAATCTGCTGGATAATGCAGTTGCAGTTTTACCCGAGGGCGGTACAATAAATCTTGACCTCAGTCTCGGCGAAGAAAAAGACAGTGTTTTTCTCAAGGTTGCAGATAACGGACCTGGCATCACCAAAGAGAACAAACTCAAACTATTCGAACCTTATTTTTCAACGAAAAAGACAGGTACAGGGCTTGGCCTGGCTATCGTTTCCACAATTATTGCCGACCACAATGGTTATATTAGGGTACAGGATAATGAACCCACTGGTTCAGTTTTTATCATTGAGTTACCCATACAAAACCAGGTTGCACTCAAGTAGCTCAATTACGACAGAAGAAAGCAATACTATCCCCCACTTCTCTTTTCAACCGAAATCCATGAGCAAAAGAATACTTATTATTGACGATGAAGTCAGCATCCAGCGGTCGCTCGCAGGTATTTTAGAAGATGAAGGCTTTACTCCGGTAACCGCCTCTTCTGCAGAAGAAGGATTTGTATTGATGGAGGAGAATGTCGTCGATCTGGTACTCCTCGATATCTGGCTTGGGGACAATATGGACGGCATGACTGCACTGGAAAAAATTACAGCCATGTATAAAATTCCGGTTATCATGATCTCCGGCCACGGCACCATTGAAACCGCGGTTCAGGCCACACGTAAGGGCGCTTTTGATTTCATTGAAAAACCTCTGTCTTACGACAAGATCATCCTGGCAATCACCAATGGTCTGCGCTTTGCCAAACTTGAACAGGAAAACAGAATTCTCCGGCAGGGTACGGCTCCAAAAGCCATCCTAACAGGGGAAACACCTGTTATACTCGCCTTAAAAAAACAGATTGAGATGGTCGCCCCCACAGATGCCTGGGTACTGATCCGTGGAGAGCACGGGACCGGTAAAGAACTCGTTGCTCAATCAATACACCGCGCCTCTCAATCAGCCGACCAGCCTATGATTGAGGTGAACTGCGCCGCGATCCCGGAAGAGCTCATTGAATCGGAACTCTTCGGCCATGAAAAAGGCTCTTTCACTGGGGCCCACACCAGTAAACGTGGCAAATTTGATCAGGCCGACGGAGGCATTCTTTTTCTCGATGAGATCGGAGATATGAGTCTCACAACCCAGGCAAAAATCCTGCGTATTCTTCAGGAACAGAAATTTGAGCGGGTGGGTGGCAACAAAACCATCAACGTCAATGTCAGGGTGCTTGCGGCCACCAATAAAAATCTTGAAGAGGAGATCGAGGCGGGCAACTTCAGAGCAGATCTCTTCTGGCGTCTCAACGTGGTGCCCATTCACGTCCCCAACCTTGTCGACCGCCTCGAAGATATCCCCCTTCTGGTCTCAGCAGTACAGAAAAGTCTTCGGAGGAAAGCTCTTAAAGAAAAAATATTTTCTGAAGATGCCTATGCAGCCCTCATGGAGCATCACTGGCCCGGTAACGTTAGAGAACTGAGAAATTTTATCGAACGGATGGTTATCATGTGCCAGGAGGAGACCATAACTGCAAACCATATCCGCCTGTTTCTCAATCCTGCAGGTAGCGCTGCCACCAGCAGTAGTAGCGGTAAAAGCCTCAGCCCATTTATGGAAGCTGACTATAAAACAGCCAAGCGACTCTTTGAAAAAGAATATTTACAACAAAAACTCTTGGCAAATGACAATAACATCTCTAAAACTGCCGAGCAGGTTGGCCTTGAACGAAGCCACCTGCATAAAAAACTTAAATCTTTTGAACTTATTCAATAGGCTCCACCGACAACCTTAAACAACCATAGGAGATCACATGGTTTTTCCAGAATATAGACCTCGAAGACTCAGAAAAAACAATGCCTTTCGGGCCCTCATCCGTGAAACAGAACTTTCTCCCGCCCAGTTTGTCTACCCTCTTTTTGTAATGCCGGGTAAAAATAAGCGGGAAGAGATCAGCTCCATGCCCGGAGTTTTCAGGCTCACCGTTGACCAACTTGAGAAAGAGGCAAGAGAATGCCTGGCCCTTGGAGTGAACTCCATCATCCTCTTTGGTCTTCCTGAGAGTAAAGATGCAGTTGGTTCCGGTGCCCACGCTAAAAATGGCATTATTCAGACGGCAATCAGGGAAATCAAAAAGAAAGTACCCGAGATGCTCATCATAACCGATGTATGTCTTTGTGAATATACCGACCACGGGCACTGCGGCTGTCTGATAGACGAGACTGTAGACAACGATGCGACCCTTGAAATCCTCGCAAAAACCGCTCTTTCCCATGCCCAGGCGGGTGCTGATATGGTAGCACCTTCTGACATGATGGACGGAAGGGTCGCGGAGATACGGGCCTGCCTTGATGAGAATAATTTTGAATCCATCCCTATCATGAGCTATTCCGTGAAATACGCCTCTGCCTTCTACGGACCTTTCAGAGATGCCGCCGACTGTGCACCGCAGTTTGGTGACAGAAGAAGTTACCAGATGGATCCGGCCAACAGCCGTGAAGCGTTACGGGAAGCAACCCTTGACGTAGATGAGGGTGCTGATATCCTTATGGTTAAACCAGCTGTAGCCTATCTTGATATTATTTCAAGACTACGCGATGAATTCGACCTGCCCATCGCCGCCTATCATGTAAGCGGTGAGTATGCAATGATCAAAGCCGCAGCAGAAAAAGGCTGGATAGATGGAGACAGGGTGATGGAAGAGACTCTTCTTTCCATTAAAAGAGCGGGTGCGGATATAATCATCACCTACTTTGCCAAAGATATGGCGAGAATTCTCAAAAACAGATAGTCCTCAGCCCGCATTTCTCAGTGATAAAGTTTTTTCGCAGGTCGAGACACAAGCCATGAAGCAGGTAAGCGCAGACTCCGGTAGCAAATTACTGCAAGTGGCTTGTAACGCTGCACCTGCGAAAAAATCTATTGACCCAAAAGGTGAGCTTTTTGTTGACACGAAAAACACCCTGTTTTCTGCGATAGTCAATTTTAAAAAATGAAATCATGTGGTTGAGTTTGTAATCAAAAGCCTCATGAGAAACGCAGGTTAGCATGAAACAACAAAGGGGACGTTGAATGCTATCAACGTCCCCTTTGTCTTTGTTTTTTTCAGTTCAGCCGTCTACGCCCGAATGTCCAGAAACTGTGCTGGTGCTCCACTACTTCGCTGCATCTCCTGATTATTCTGGGACTCGTTTTCCAACGCTGCTTCCGGAGCGGCCTGCGCTGAGGTCACTGCTGTACGGGCAAGTTCAAGTCCTTGTTGTGAAAACGACGTGACATCTGCAGTAAGCTGACTGGTACTATTTTCTTCTATTTCCTGATTTTCACTGCGGTCCCGCTGGATTTGATTTTCCCGACTGACCTGTTCCTGATATATAAGGGTCGTAACTCCACCCGATTCACCTATCATAACCTTCTCCTGTTGAGCTTTCGTGAACTTACTTTATACTGACAAGTATAGGTTTCGTGAGAAAAAATTGCAAGGACGAGGGCAAAATAGTAGAAATTGGATTTTTCGCAGGGAAGATCAAGGCAGCATTTCAGGATACTTGCGCTATCTCCCGGGATCTTTGGACAAACAACCATGTCACACTGGCCAACACTCCCCCAAAGGTATCAGCACAAACATCTAAAATACTGACAAAGCGGCTGGGAACAAAATACTGATGAAACTCATCAGAGATTCCATACAGCAGACAAACAACAATTGTGTAGGCAACAGCTTTGAATGGCTGGCTTTGTTTAAAATCGTCCTTCCAGGCAAAACAAACCGTCGCCCCAAGGGCGGCGTAAGCTATCATGTGTGCGACAAGGTCGCTGTAGGCAAAGGCTGGCAGATGGATTTCGTCGCCGGGTTTACTGGAGAGAAAAAAAATAGTTCCCATAACGACGATCATGGGAACTATTTTATAGATTTTATACGGAGATGCGGTCATACCTCAGGACTGTTCGCAGCACTTGAAACGTGCACTTTTTCCAATTGCTCAGGAGTAAATCTCTTCCGGATTCTCCTTATTGCAGCACTCAGTTCTTTGCTTGGTCCCGCAGGAAGATCCATTACAGCTTTATCTGCATAGGCAGTCAAAACAATCTTTTTGTTGATCACCTCAAAGGTGTGACTCCAGTTGATCTCGATGGTCTCACTGTTTTCATCGATTGGAACATCAAGCAGCTCACCACCTGCCGCCACCTGTACGCCATCACAATCGGTCATCTCCATCAGCCAGGCATCCCCCTCTGCCGTTGAGAAGAAGAAAAACACCCCAAGTTCGCGGCTCATGATCTTTCTATTCACCGCGTCCTCCTGGATCTGCTTTACCCCATCCATCAGAGTGACCTTCATCGCCTGCTCAGGAGTTAAAGGCCGGAGGGCGTTTTTTTCCTTTAAGGCGCAGCAATGTTTAAACTTTTTTCCGCTGCGACAGGGGCATTTTTCGTTTCTGCCAATCTTTGCCATGAATCCAACCTCAGAACGAATTTATCTGGATATTAAGAACATTTACTGTAACCGCATTCATGACAGGTTTCGCAACCCTCTTCAAAACGCAAAACCCCTGAACACTCAGGGCAGGAAGAAGAGAAACCCTGCTGAGTACCGGCCATAAATGATTTAAAAAGTTTACTCAGTTGAGCCGGAAGATCTAGCATATGGCCGCTCGACCTGTCAAGTTGTTTGATAATCTCATCCATGGGTACATTGAAACGCAAGGCAAGCGAGACCAGACGACAGGTTGTAGTCCACATGGTGGATTTATCTTTAAGATCAACGCGGTTATCAAACGGGAATTTCGCAAACACCTCCATTGGTTCTTCATTTTCGTCAAAACAGACAATAATGTACACCGATTTCTGCTGCTGGTCTTTGACCTTGTATCGCTTCGCATCGAGGGTATCCGGCAGGTTCCTTTTCACAGGTCCCCGCTGAGAGACAACAGCCGTTTTATCTTTTGCTGATCCTTCTTTTGTATTTAACACCTGGTGGTCACGAGAGCCGTCGCGGTACACCGTAAGGCCCTTACATCCCAGTTTATACCCGGTGATATAGGAGAGTTTAACTTCTTCGCGAGAGGCATCGTTAGGCAGATTGATGGTTTTTGAGATCGAACTGTCAACACCACTTTTCTGCAGTTTGCCCTGCATCTTTATGTGATCCTCGGGTGCGATATCCTGGGCGGTACGAAAAATTTCCTGCCACTTCTGAGGAATTTCATCATGGCCTATAACGGTACCAGTATCTGCAACCTTGCTCATCAGCTCATCGGAATAAAAGCCCTGCTCTCTGGCAACCTTTTCAAACAGCTTATTCACCATGATAAGTCGGTCACCATCCATGACATGTTTTACCATAACAATGGAAAAGTAAGGCTCACAGCCTGATCCGCAGTCAGCAATCATCGACACGGTCCCGGTTGGCTGAATGGAGGTAAGTGCTGCGTTTCTTCGTGGCTTATAGGTATTGACCGACGGGTCGTAGGCAGGAAAAGGTCCCTTCACCTCTGCCATCTCTATGGAGCATTCCTCTGAAGCATCTCTGATAAGGGACATGACAGCAGAAGAGACCTCTCTGCCCTTTTCGCTCCCATAGGGAATTTCCAACTGGATGAGCATGTCGTGGAGACCCATGATTCCCAAACCGATTTTTCTGGTTTTAAGGGTCATTTCCTTTATTTCAGGAATCGGGAATCGGTTACAGTCAATAACATTATCAAGAAAGATAGTAGCATAGCGTACGGTTTCTTTTAACCGGTCGTAATCGATCTCTTTATTTACTACATACTGGGCAAGATTGATCGAACCGAGGTTACAACTTTCGTAAGGGAGCAACCACTGTTCACCGCAAGGGTTGGTCGCCTCAAAATCTCCCAATTGCGGGGTCATGTTATCCCGGTTGGCAGAATCGATAAACAGTACTCCAGGCTCACCATTGTGCCAGGCCAGATCGACAATTTTTTCAAATACCATCCGTGCATCCAGAGAGCGAACAACCTGACCATTGCTGGGCTCAATCAGGTTATACTCGTCTCCATCTTCAACAGCCTGCATAAAAATATCGGTGACGCCAACACTGAAGTTGAAGTTGTTGAATTTCGTCTGGTCCTCTTTTGCGGTGATAAAATCCATGATATCTGGATGATCGATACGAAGAACCCCCATATTAGCCCCACGACGCTTACCACCCTGCTTGATCGTTTCTGTTGCAGCGTCAAAAACGGCGGCAAACGAAAGTGGACCTGAAGCAACACCCTGAGTGGATCTTACCGAAGCATTTTGAGAGCGAAGTCTTGAAAAGGAGTAACCGGTTCCACCACCTGTCTTGTGTACAAGAGCACCATTGCGGATCGCAGTAAAGATGCCATCCATTGAATCTTCAACGGGAAGAACAAAACAGGCAGACAGCTGACCAAGATCGGTACCAGCGTTCATAAGACAGGGCGAGTTGGGTAAAAAGTCCAACTTGTAAATCATGTTGAAGAACTCTTCACGAATCTCTTCGTAAAAATCCTGATCCTTATCGACTTTTGCGATGGCATCAGCAACACGTCTTGCCAGTGTTTCCCACGTTTCACAGACTTCGCCTGCTGCATCTTTCAGATAGTATCTTCTAGCCAGAACTGTTTCGGCAGTAGCCGTCAAAACCTGCTTAGTCATATCAGGTGTCATGGGGAACCTCTTTGTCGAAAATTATTAAATCAAGAAATGTAAAACTGTAGATATGTATATTTCATCTGTGGAAACAGATATGCGAAAAAGCGCTGATTTATGTGAAATTCAACGACACACGCAGCACCTTTATACACCACATTTGCGTAGCCGCCAAGAACAAACTACAACATGTTGTGTCTTTTTTCAATTGGTACACATTTCCAGGGAGTTCAGAAAAATCTGTTTTTTTCAACAAAAAAGATTCATCTAAAGACATTTTTATCCGCAATCAGGAGATCCCTCTGCGACCCCTTACAGATAAAGACATACAAGACAATACCTCTATACAAATGTTATGAAAGAGAATTGATTCAACGATCATAGCCGGAGGGAAATGCCAAAAAATAGACCACTGGGCGTTTATTCACCCAACCGTCCCTCAACAAAAGCTTTTGACATATATTACCCGACTCAGGCAGGTTATCTGGGCCGGACTACAATCTCCAGATGATATGGGCATCTTTACGTTTGGGAATCCTTGTATAGCTATATTGCGGATAACCAAGCATCAACGCTCCATAAGAAAGGGAGCCATCGGGGAAAGCCAGGATTTTCTGCATCGGAGGAAAAGTCTGAGCTGCCGCATTAAAATAGCCAGCCCAACAGGCCCCAAGCCCTCGTGCACTTGCGGCCAGCTCCAGATGGGAAAGTGCAATGCTGCAGCTTGCTGGTGCCATTCTACTTTCTTTTTCAGCATATGCCACAATGAGCATTGGAGCATTACGAAGGATGACGTCTTCTCCTTCTGTCCATCTTTTAAAGGTTGCGTCAAGATGAAGCATCAAGGCGAATTCCGGCTTGTCGTTAAGCATAAAAAGCATCCAGTCAGCAACAGCTTGTTTTACGGCCTGAAGTTCTTTTTTATCGGCCAACACAAGCCAGCGGACCCCACCACTGTTATGGCCAGAGGGTGCATAGCGTACAAGATCAAGAAGTTCTTCCACAATATCTTGCTCCACCGGTCTCTTCTTGTAATTCCTCACCGAGCGGCGACCTTTAAACAGTTGCCCGCACTGTTCCCTGGTGAGTTTCAAGCCGTCGTGAAGCAAGGAGCATTCAGATGCTGCCATGGCTCTATGATCAAAACATCCAGAAGGACAGATTGCCACACACTGGCCACAATCGATACATCTGTCGTCAGCCCCCTCTGCAGGCACAGGATATTTATCTGGGTCAAGCCCAATGATACCCACCGGACAGACAGCTGCGCACAAACCATCCCTGTTACATTTTTCTCTGTCAATCGTAAAAAGTGCCAATTGTTATCTCCACTCAGGTTACAGAATATTATAAAAAAGCTTGTCACACCCTCTATCAATACTGTAACAGAAATTGCTATCTCCCTGCATCCTTCATTTTATGGAGCATTCAGGAAATGAATCCAACATCTCTATCAATAAAAACCCTGCAGGTATTTCCCCGCCAGCTTATCCTCCCCACCGGATTCAATTGTAGAATTATTGCTTCAAAAATGCTTTTGCCAGGCGGATCTGAAATGGTATTCTTGCCTACACCCTCGATAAACAAACATCGTCACACTCACTTGAAAAGGATACAGCATGTACATACCCGAATCTCTCCAAGCCCGACCCGACTATCAACAGTGTATAGCCTTCCATGGACACACATGCATGGGAGTTACCATAGGTTACCTGGCGGCCAGACTCGCAATGGAACTCCTGGCCGAAATGCGTGCCGTTGACGAAGAACTCATTACTATTGTAGAAACCGACGCCTGCTGTTGCGATGCGATCCAGGTTCTCACTGGCTGTACCTTTGGCAAAGGTAATTTTTTCTATCTCGATTATGGTAAAATGGCCTTTACCTTTGCCAGTCGCGCGTCGGGCAAGGGCGTTCGCCTCGTCTTAAAACCTGAAGTTTTCGCCGTTCCAGAAAAGGAACAACAGCTTGCCAAAAGAGTCTCCCAACCGGACTGCTCTACTGCAGAAAAAAAAGAGTATGAACAGATGTATGAAAACCGTGGAGTACAATTATTTGCAAAAGGACAGGCAGGCTTTTTTGATGTACAATATCTCGATCACTTCAAACTTCCGGACAGAGCGCCTCGAGCTGCCTCAAAAGCCTGTGATATCTGTGGAGAAATGGTTATGGAAACAAAACTGGAAACAGCCGGGAATCACAAAATCTGCAGGGGCTGTCTTACCGCAGAACATCAAGTATAGCCTGATACTCCATTCCCCCTTTCAGTTGTCATGAACTATTGTGCTTTCATCGTTCATTGCACCCACACGTTCATCGCTGACACCGTTTACACACAATAAAAAAAAGCGATTGCTCCGGCATACATCTGCCGGAGCAATCGCTTTAAAGAAAGAGTCGCCGGTTCCGTTTAGAATCTCAAACGAACACCTACACCAAAACGACCATAGTCATACAAGCCGTCCAACTCATCAAATGCTGAACGTACTTCAACAAACAGAGATGCGTTAAAATCTTCAGGCTCACCATATACTCTGGCGCCAAAACCTGCAACGAGATCAAGCTGGCTGTTTTCTGCTGCGTTATCATCGTCACCATCGGTGATCCAGCCACCAACACCAAGGTCAACAAAATACCTTGAAGCAAATGAGTATTCACCCAACAGGTCTACAAGAAATGCAGACTCACCGTCAATACCCTCCACCTGTGGGGCACCACCGATCAGGCCAAGGACTGCAAACTTGTCAGTAATCTTATACTCAAGACCTACACGACCAAAGACGTAATTAGCAGGGTCAAACTGTCTGTAATATCCAGCATCAGCCAGAAAACGGACACGCTTCATACCCTCTACAGCAGCTACACAGTCGGCCTGTGATGAGGTTTCACCTTTATCGTCTGTCATGGTTACTTTTACAGAAGTTGCACCGCAAGGCATCTCCACATCAGCCACAAGCTTGCCGTCAACAACAGTCTCGCTCACAACATTGCCCTGGTCATCAACAAAGGCGATATTCATCTTCTCAATGCTGCCGTCTGCATCGGTGGATCCACTTGCATCAACGGTGATGATTTGTCCACAAAAAGCTCGAACAGGGGTAATTGTCAAGCCGCCACATTGCGGTGCCTGATTGGCTGCAACAGGAGGAGGAACAACAACAGGCTCAGCAGGAATCGCCTTTACACCCATAAGGGCAATGTTTCCACAGCCCAGGGGAACGGCAAAGGTGTATCTGTTGCCGTCGTAGTCAATATCAAATTTAAAACCAGGAAACGTTTTCTCATTGGCCCAGGTAACGTCTTTTGCCACCCGAACGTCCCCTTTACCTTTCTTTTTGAAAAGCATCCATTCAAACCAGGTTCCCTTTTCAAAATCCACTCGCTCAATCTGGGCAGTCGGGAGTTGCTCTACAAACGGCTGATAGACTTCAGTAAGTCCTGCTTTATCGAAACCGATCATAACCTCCTGTCTTTTATCCTGGACCATTTGAAGCAATGTATCCACGCTTGTAAGTGGCGGCTGGTGAAATGGGCTTCGTCCAATCTCCATTAAAGTGGTAGACGCATGCACGCTACTCACTCCAAGTACCACTACAGCTACCATCAGGACAGACCTTATTATTCTGTTCAAAATTCCCCTCCAATATTCAAAATAATTTAAAATGAAAACAACAACGTGCCGCTGGCTATAGTTTAACGCGCAGCGTAATTCAAATGTCTATTTTTATCCAGTAAACAATCAGTAAAAAAGTGCAATTTTTTCACACGACATACCCAGATTTAACCAGTATTTTTGTTCTCTTATCCCTCCTTGAATAAACTCAACATCCTCTCTCTCCCGATATTCCTCAGTCGCAGGGCTCTTTCTCCGTCCATCAAAGCCCTAGCAACCGATAAACCTTATTTATGACAAGCAAATTCAAGACCAATTCAAAAACTACTTTTTCCTATGGATATTGAACCTGGACAATTTTCACGAGGTGAAATTATCTGCAAGCAAGGTGCCCAGATACTCATACCTGCCACAGTAGTGTGATTACCTGTTGCAACAATGAATAGCGAGCTATTTTATTTGCCCAGAGCTTAAAAAATCAGAAGCAATCCCACAGAGTATCTGTCTCTCAACTCTATCCTTATTTTCGCAGAAAAAAAATATCTGAATATTTGATATTAATATTTCATGAAAACAATCCCTTTTCTTGAAATATCCAAGTAATCCCTTCATATAAGGAACGTTCATTGACAAAGCAACAGCCAAAGAGTAGTTTTCTCCTCATTTTTTCTACGCTGTACACTTCCCATTTCTCAACTGGATAAATTAACGAATGACAACTCCGCTCCAAAGACCAGCAGACAGGACAACAGTCGGTTTAGCCTGGGCTAAATGGTCTATTTTTGCTGTTTTAATTCTCACCTACATTCTGGTCTACTTTCACAGAATGGCTCCCGGGGTAGTTGCTGAGTATCTCATGGGCTCATTTCAGATTACCGGCATTCAACTGGGAACGCTGTCCGCAATTTACTTTTTTGTCTATGCATTTATGCAACTTCCCTCCGGCGTCATCGCTGACACCCTGGGTACCCGTACCTCTGTTGTAGCCGGGAACCTTGTGGCGGGGATGGGTTCTATCCTTTTTGGGATGTCATCATCTTTTGAAATGGCCTGTGTTGGCCGCTTTTTCGTTGGACTCGGGGTATCGGTTGTCTTCATTTCCATTATGAAAAATAACGCTGTCTGGTTCCACGAAAGGGTCTTTGGGCTGATGAGCGGACTGACCCTTCTCATAGGTAATCTGGGTTCAGTACTTGCAGCCGGTCCCCTTGCCGCCCTGCTCACCCATTACGAGTGGCGATTTATCTTTATCACCATCGGCGGCCTTTCACTCACTCTCTCTCTTGTGGGTTTTTTCATCGTTCGAAACAGACCAGAAGACCTGGGTTTTCCTTCGCCCAACAACTTTGGTGGGCAACCTGTCAGCAAATCCCAGAAAGGCTGGGCACAAAGCCTTATTTCCGTTATCACATCACTCAAAGTATGGCCTGGATTCTGGGTGCAATTTGGAATGATTGGAGGATTGTATTCATTTATGGGCTTATGGGGGGTATCCTATCTTCGGGACGTGCATGGATTGAGCCGGGTCTATGCTGCAAACCACATGACAACTATGCTTCTCAGCTTCGCCTTTGGCGCTCTCTTTTTTGGCTGGTTTTCAGACAAAATCGGCAGAAGAAAACCAATTCTGCTCCTCTGTGTTCTGGGGTACACCCTCCTTCTCGCGGTTCTGACCTGGCTCCCTCTTCAGCCTGGTATAGAGACAATCCTGCTCTTTGGAGCAATGGGGGCAACAGGTTCGGGGTTTGTCCTCACTTTTGCCGCGGCCAAAGAGATTATGGATCCGAATCTTTCAGGGATGTCCGTCAGTGTCGTTAATACCGGATGCTTTATAGGTACTGCACTCATGCAGCCACTATTTGGTTACCTTGCCGATCTTTCCTGGGATGGGACTACCACAAACAACATACGTATCTACGTCGAACAGGACTATCGAAGGGGGCTTTATCTCATGATGTTTTTTGCAGTTCTGGCTATTGCAGGAGCGTTACGGTTGAGGGAAACCTATTGCAAAAACCAGCATCAACAATAAAAAAAGGCCAGAGAAAACCTCTGACCCTGACAACATTTCCCTCAGCAAAAAATCAGTGCAAGGACCGTCTAGACACTGAATTCATATTTAATTCCCGGATGATGCTTATAGCCAATAAGTTCAAAATCATCAACGGTCACCCAGGTTTCAAGATCCTCTAACGTTTTAATTTCGGGGTTAATCGTAAGACGCGGTTGCGGATATGGCTCCCGCTTCAACTGAACATCGCGAAGCAGTGCAAGCTGATCTTCATAGACATGGACGTTTACAATCTTATGAAAGGCCTTTGCCGGTTTCAACCCTGTAATCTGGGCCATAACCATCAATAACCAGCCCACCTGCACCTGATTAAACCCGTGGCCAAGAGGAAGGTCATCGGAGCGCTGGTAGGAGGTAAGATACAGCTCACCATCCAGCAGGCTGAAGGTATGAGTGTGCATACAGGAGTTGAGACAGGCACGGTCGCGCTCTCCGGGATTCATGAAGGTCATTATCTCACAACGATTATCAATACCCTGTCGTAGATCGTTGTAAACATTGAGAAGTTGATCCACCCGTTCGTTTTCAGGGTTCCTCCAGTCTCTCCCCTGAGCACCGTAACATCTCCCCATGTCGTCCTCCCCTTTTCTAAACGGGTTGGCCAGCCAATCGGGATTGTCATTTGCGTTCGCATTCCAGGTATTACAGCCAATTGATCTGAACTGGGCGGCACTGGTATAGCCACGCAAATAGCCCAGCATCTCTGCTATTGCAGCTTTCCAAAAAACCTTTTTTGTGGTCAGAACCGGGAGAATACCTTCACTGAGATCATACTCAAGATCTGCATTGATTACGGTAAGACACCGTTTACCGGTCCTTTTATTTTCGACCCACTTCCCCTGACTGACCACTCTCCGGCACAATTCTAAATATTGTTCCATATCTCACACTCATCTTAACGCCTCTCTGACTCATTACAATTGCAATCAAGCTCTGGATTATACAGAAAAAACATATCTTCGAAGGCAAGCGTATACTCCGTTCTCCTGGTCAGTTACGAATTTCTCTATACCCTTTGATTAAAAAAGAAATATTAAATCATCCAAGGCAGCTTATATTGTTAAAACCTCATTGTTTTTTACAATGAGGCATTCAGCTTTCTCACTTATTCATCGCTTACAGGAATAATAATAACCTGCTCATTGGTTATGGAGGTTTGCAACGGGTATCCTGCCTTTGCCCAGTCAACCACGCCTGTAGTCACTGAGATAGCATTTTTATAACCAAGGTCATTGAGTTGTTTTGTAGCCAAAGCAGCTCTTGCACCTGTCCTGCAATAGACGTAAATTTTTTCATCCTGGTCTGGCACCACAGACCAGACACTAAATTCGAGCAGTCCCCGTGAGACATTTAAAGATTCAGCAATGTGCGCCACTTCGTATTCTTTTGGAGTCCTCACATCAAAAATGGTGATATCAGCATCCTCATCAATCAGTTTTTTCAACTCCTGTATTGATACCTCTTGAATTGAAGCACGTGCATTGTCAACCAGTTCCCTGGTCTTTGTCTGCATCCACTTCGGCTCATTGGCTGGCGCCTTTGAGTCGTCTGCCATTGCGGATGCAGCAGATATCAGATAAAAAAAGGCAACCGCTGCCAGTAATTTTACATAACGCATACGATTCTCCTTATTTGCATGTTATCGTCTTGATATTAATATATTTTTCAAACATTCCTCAAACGGCACTTCAAACAAAACAGAGATACACCATGGAGTTGTCTCTGCATTTTGCTGTACTTCACAAACTAATATCAATCCAAAGAAACACAATACGAAAAGGTCAAACGCCAGACACGGCTAACCAAACAACTTTACGGCTTTCAATGCTCGCCTTGGAAAACCGCTACACGCCATAAAGGAAACGATCAGGGGAAAAAATCAATGATGGTGATGGGCTCCTCCACAGCTTTGCCCGCCATTGGCGTCACGAATAAGTTCAAGACGGTTACTGTGCATCAGCTCCATGGCTGTTGTTGCATCAAGACCTTTCCCTAAGAAACGGGTAACGCAGGCTCCGGCAATCAATTCAAAGGCAGTTGGCCGGATCAGGCAGGTTATAACCGCTTCGCAGTCGTACTGCAGAACACTCTCCGCCAGCTTCTGTCCGGCAAGATCTAAAGATTTTTCAGCATTTGGAATAGTTGTAACACCCATGGTTTCGGCGTTGACAATGAGCAGGTTCCGACACAGTTCAAACTGCTCTGCAACTGTACTTTCCATGGAATCTCCATCCACGGCAATGGCAATATTCATAGCGCTTTTCCCTCATGTTTTTTTTTGGTAACTATTGGTTAGACTTGATGACGGGCGGGTTCTCAAATTGTACCGTAGAATTATTGTGCACCACCCTCTGAGGCGAACGCGACGACAACATACGATGAGTAAAAAGCAAAAAAAACCGACCAGTCCACCCAGCACACACGGGGGGAAGACCTCATCCCCTCGCACAGTATCAATAAAAAATGAAGTAATTCTAATTTGTTGGAAGAAAAAAATCGACAAAATACGTCTTCCCAGCCACTTTTAGAAAGGGTAGTCAAACATACAACAGTACCACAGTAGAAAAACAGCACACCCCGCAAAGGACAGCCATATAAAAAAAGCCAAACAGCATCATACTGTCCGGCTTATTATATTTTTATACAGCCCTTGCCAAGCGCCAATTACACTGCTTTTTTAAACTCTATTTTTTCTTTTTTATAGGCAGCCTGAAATTCCGGTAAAGCCGAGACCTCATCAACGAGGCGTTCAACATTTTTTCCAAGTTCAATCTTTATGTCTGGAAAATTGTTTCCCCAGCCTGTGTAAATGGTGGCCAGATAGTCGACAATAGTCGGGTCATCACCGCAGATAAACCTTTTCTGTGCCAGTTCTCTATCGAGAATCGCCCAAAGGCCAGAGACTGCAGCCGACAACTGCTGCAGGACCTTTGTCCTCTCCCCCTCATCCATTTGTACCCTGAATTTGATTGCGAACATTTTTCCATAGGCAGGATGCAGGGTGGCATAATCAAACATCAGCCAGCGTAAAAACTCTGCCTTTTGAGACAAATCGGCAGGTAACATATCGGATTGATGCTTTTCCAGGAGATAGAGGGCAATCGCAGCACCTTCGGTAATAAGCTGACCTTCGGGAGTTTTTAATGCCGGAACCTGATTGGTAGGAACTATTTCTGAATAGTTGGGAACCGCCTCACGTTTTACAGCGGTATATTCAACCTGTAGTTTTTCAAGCAGGACCACAACGCCTGAAGAGCAGGATCCGGGAATGGTATATATGGTGTACATCATCTCTCCTTAACTATTATCATTTACATTTTCTTGCATGTCACAGGTTCCCTGCCCTCTGTTCTCTGAGGTGCAAACTTCGGTGTTGCTGCAACGCGCAATCCTTACGGCGATGTTGTCACTATGCTGACTGTTGTCTTAAAAGAAAAGGGACAGACTGTATTTTCCTTTTTTATCTTTCACCTTGCCCGAAAAGGAATCTGACAATAGGAGATGCCCTCGCGCGGCTGAATGCCATGTTTGGACAAATACATCGTCATTGAGTTCATTGAAATGGTGATGTTTGGGGTCGGTCCTAAAAAAATATGCTCAATGGTAATAGTTGAGTTCCCCGCTGGTGCAAGGTTAAACTCAATATAAGGCACCAGCATGGAGGCACCCTCACGGAAAAGAACCGCCGCATTGACATAGTCGGTAATCACCGGTGATACGACCCGCCACTCCTCCTCTTCCCTGAACGACGGATGTTTCAAAATAGCTGCAATACGAAGGAGATCACTCTCTATCATGTGAAAAATAGGGTGATAGGCGTTATCATTTTGGGGATCTCTACTGTCAAGATCTTTGGGATGCTCTTCGGCCAGAGCCTCAACGGCATCGATAACCTGACAAATCAATTGCTGCTGGGCTTCACAACTGTAAATACATTTACCAATCTGGAACGACTGTTGGGTTGCGCACTGCAGAATATAGTCGGGATCAAAGCCGAGACTTACCCCTTTGCCGAGTCTGCTGTAGCCACGCCACTGGCTCAAAAGGTTACCATTTGAGCGAAAGGATGATGCAAAAAGCATATGGCCGTTGGTGATTCGGTGGATAACCCAGTCAAGAAACTGATTAAGGAGGTTGGGCTTTGGGTGACCAGCGGCTATCCTCTGGGTAATTTCTGTACGAATAAGATCTGCCGTGTGCTTGAGTTCGGCTGAATCGTTCATATAGCGGATATCACTTGCCCAGAGCGCATTACTGTCAACAATACCCAACAGCCCAGTAAAACCTGTGTAGTGATACAGTCGCTCCTGTGGAATATCCGAGTAGAGTCTTGAGGTTATATCTTTTATCATCAGAAAGTTACGATACGTTATTTTTATATTTAGGCTGCGCCTGCGGCTGTTAATACGTCAGCAACGGGGTCTTACCGAATTGTGTCGGGTTATCCAGTTGCTCTACAATAAAATGAGCAACATCCAAACGGGATATTCTTTTGGACACCACGCCTGTTAAATCGTTATAGACGTGATATTTTCCCGTTCTTTTGCCATTGGTCAGACCGGCGGGGCGAACTATCATCCAATCAAGACCGCTGGCCTTTATGAGTTCCTCCTCCCGGTCTTTGTCAGCATAAATACTTTTCAAAAAAAGAGGTTTAAAAATCCTGTCATAGAGAAAACCCCCATGCCCTTTGGAATCCCCCGCACCAATCCCGGTTACCGCTATAAGTTTCTGCCCAGGGTTTTTCCTTACGACGGCCAGTATATTGTGCGCTGCTTTTGAAAATAAATCGACCGGCTTAAAAGTAATGGGCACCCCAATACACGAACAAATAACATCCTGTCCTTTTGCCGCAGCCTCAACTGCTGCCAGATCCAGAACATCCCCTTGAACCACCTGAAGTCCCGAATGATCGAGTGTTATTTTTTCGGGTGTTCGGGCAAGAACGGTCACATCATGGTGCTTTTCCAGGGCGGTTTCCAGCAGTGCTTTTCCAATTCCTCGGGTTGCTCCAATAATAAGAATTTTCATGCCTTTCCTCTTTCACATTGTTTTTAATACACAAGGACAAATTAAACTCGATGTTTGTCGACGTTACTTCTTATCTACACGGGTCTGCACAAAAATCTGGGTAAGTCTTATGACAACAGATTTTGCCATGATTCTTATCCCAGGCAAACCATAATCCTGAATACCACCAAAACAATGGAGTAAAAAATTACCCTGATGGTCAATATTTCAGAAACACATAGTCCACAGATAATACGCTCTATTGCCTCTTTAAACCTCATATCATATGTGATGAACACCATTACAGCGACAAACATAGGCATTTTGTTCAGAAAAATTTTCCCCATCCTGCCGTCACAGTGGTATATTGTTATGAGTACAGTGTAAGATCAAGTACGACAATATTGTTGAGGCTCCCTGAGACGAGATGCTAGCCTGATTTCCTACCGTCGCCTTGGGTTGACAAAGAAATCAATAACGTTTCTGGTTGACATCACCGTCCTGAAAGCCGACTCTGTGTTTAGAATTTTACGTTTAAGAGACTAAATGGTACTGCTTTGTTATTCTGACAAACTCTGAGAAGGTTCCAACTATGCATAAACGAGCATCTTTTCTTATCACGCTTTTTGGATTGTCGCTGTTTGTACAACCAGCAACAGCTCTTGAGTTAACATTTGACCAACTCAAAAAAATCGCCGAACAAGGACATCCCGTTGCCCAGTACAAAATGGGTAAGATTTTTTTTAACGGGAACGGTGTGGCCAAAAACGACAATGATGCCCTCATCTGGTATCAAAAAGCCGCAGAACAGGGTTATATTTTCGCCCAATACACCCTCGGTGTGATCTATCAGACCGGAAACGGTGCAACTAAAGATTACGCTAAAGCTTATAACTGGTACAAAAAGGCTGCCGATCAGGGCTATGCCGGAGCCCAGAACAAGTTGGGAATAATGTATGAAAATGGTCAGGGTGTCACTCAAGATTATCAGCAAGCCATTAAACTCTATAGCCAGGCGGCTGAAAATGGCTACGCAGGTGCGCAATACAACCTGGCTTTAGTGTATTACAACGGCCTTGGTGTCCCCCAGGACTATGTCAAAGCGTATATCTGGTGTGCTATGGCAGCGGACAATGGACACTCTGCCGGGAAAAATTACCTAACCCTGATTACGTCCAACATGAAATCCAACGAACTAAAAAACGCGCAAAAACAGCGATTAGCACTCAACAAGGCTACAACGCCCTGAAAATGCTATCTTTCTGCAGAGACCGTTTTTTAGAAAAAAATACACATAATTCCTGTATGTTACTCAACATAAAACAACTTATTTGGCCACTGAAAAATAAATTACACGAACTTAAGTATATCCACTTGATCCTGGATAAATAAATGAATAACCTATCACTTTAATGATTTAGTTATTTTTTTTTTTGAATAGCTGATTTGAAGTTTTTCTCCGCACTTAGTATTGTGGTGCTGTTCTTGAATTGTTAGCAGTAATTTGAGGAATGGAAATATTTCGACAGTTATTTCATTTAAAACATGGAGGAGGGCAAGCAGAACTTAAGTGAATGAATTTCGTAAGTGATTGGCTGGGAAACGAGTCTGTTTGAGTGCGCTGTGCACTCCAGAAAAATGTAAAATTATTGAGTATTAAAAAGTAAGGAGAAATTTAGATGAAGAAAAGTATAAGTATGCTGGTGTTCAGTGTAGCTACACTTGCTATGTGCTTATCCGCCATGGCTATCGAATTGAGCCCCGACGCGACGAATGTCCCATCTGCATATGCAAAAGTTGCCGATGGAACAATCACCTATAACAACACGACGACGGCCTACGATTCAGATACCTTCAATGCAATTCTTGGTGCATACGGTTTGACCCTTGCTCCTGAAGGAGTTGCAGGAGTACCGACGAGCTACGCAAAAATGGCCGAGGACAAAGTGATGTTTAACCAGAATTCCATCGCATATACTCCTCAAGATTATCACAATATCTTTACAGCCTATGGTCTGCAACTGACCCCTGAAGATGCCGCTACCTTGTCAGGTGTAGTCACCTATTGCACAGTTTCTGATGGGAAGATCACCTTTGGAAATATTTCAACTGCCTACGACAGCAAAGAGCTGAGCACAATCCTTGCTGCCTACAGCCTTCCTGTCATGGAAACCGTAGCCGTTGTTGAAACAGATTGCGTAGACTCTGATGGTGATGGCGTCTGTGACGATGTCGATGTCTGCCCAGGGACTCCAAAAGGCGTTCAGGTAGACGAAAGAGGCTGCTGGAGTTTGGAGCAGACTTATCTCTTTGATTTTGACAAATCCGTGGTTAAACCAGTCTTTTACCCAATGCTTGATGAAATTGCCAAGATCCTGAAAGACAACCCTAAAATGACGATAGAGCTTGAAGGCCATACCTGCTCCATAGGAACTGAAAAATATAACCAAGGTCTTTCTGAGCGACGTGCCAATGCAATTAAAAAGGCTCTCATCGAAAGAACCATGATTGAAGCTGATCGTTTAAAAGCGGTTGGATATGGCGAAAGCAAACCAATTATGACAAACAAAACCAAAGAAGGCAGAGCAAAAAACAGAAGAGTTGATTTAAAACCTGTCTGGTAATGCAACGCTTGTCGTAGCTGTAAAAAAACCTCCTTACGGTTCGCTGTAAGGAGGTTTTTTTGTGTTCTTTGAATCAGGTTCTAGAAACAAGAATATTTATATTTTTCTCCCCTCAAACCGCTAAACACGTATTGGTGTGGCCATTACAACTAACGCCATACGACCTCATTGCCGGGCGTATTGACACGAAGCGCCACCTCGAATCTATGCCGAAACAGAAGTTTTAAGGGATGTTCAGATGGGAAGATGCCATTCACAAGGGTGATCTTCGGTTATAAAATCTACAGGCTGTCTGGTTAGCAGGTTGCGATTGCCACGTTTCCCACTTTTTACTTGTGGACTTTTTACAGAAATAAGTAAAAAATGAATGAAATGGAATATTCAAGACGAAAGCCCATGGTATCACGCCACCATCTGCTCAACAAAGACCTGTACAAACTCCTTCATCTTCTCAAGTATCCGTTTACCGATAATCTTGGCCTGTAGCACACTCGGTCTGTTATCAAGGCACTTAAAAATATCATCCCGTAGTGGTTCCTGTTCGCTGTAGATATAGGAATCAATAAGGGCCTGAAACTGTTTCCGGTCAAGGTTTTCTTCCTCACAGATCTTCCCAAGGGCCAGCACCTTCTCTTCCTGCCAGAATTTTTCAAACTCATCGGGGATGTCATCAGCATCGTCAACCTTGGGCAGGTGCTCATCAATAAACTTTTCTATCAGCTCACGCTTACTGCGCAGCTCTACCTCTCCCGCCAGTAAATCAACGATGGCCTTTCTCTGTTTCGACCAGTCTTTCGCCTGGGCCTGTTTCAGTTTGGCCAGCAGTTTCAGGATATAGGCGACATTGATCTCATCACGGTGAATAAGCTCCAACTCAAAATCAACATCGTTGAGTATAGATTCCTTCTCCTTCTGGTGATCACCCTTCGCCTTATCGTAGAGGTCCAGGTACTTTGATTTATAATCCTCAAAAGCCTGTTCTGTCATAGGCAGGTCAGACCAGGTAAAGTCAGTAAAGGAAGTGAGTATATTCCTGATCCGCATCAGCTCTCTGAAAGCCTGAATAAAGGCCAGCTCGTCTTCTTCACTCTTGAGGTCATCCACACTCTTCACCGTTGGCACAATGACTAACAGCTTTCCAAAGGCTTCACAGAATTTGCGGACAATATCTTCATACGGAGGCAGCAGTATCTCTTCTTTGGCCTCCTTATTGGAAAAAAGTGCTATCGCTTCATCGGTGGCTTTTTTCAGGTTCCTGAAACAAAGAATATTACCATGAGACTTCTGCTCATTTAAAATGCGGTTGGTGCGGGAAAATGCCTGAATGAGACCGTGGTGTTTCAGGCTTTTATCCACATACAGGGTGTTGACCTTTTTGGCATCAAAGCCGGTAAGAAACATGCCGACCACCAGAAGAATATCCAGCCTGTCCTTCTCGGGATACCCTTCTTTTTCTCTCTCCTTCAAGCGTTTGGAGATATCTTTGAAATAGTTCTCAAACTGCTGGCTGTCCCTGGTGGAAAAGCTGGTGTTATACATCGTGTTATAATCACCGATAAACTCCTCCAGCTTGTCACGGCTATGGCTGGATTTATAGAGGGCTTCAGGTTCAGCAGCGATATGTATTGCATAGTCATCGGCAGGGAGTGAGCCATCGGCATCAGCATCCTCTTCATTGCCACCGTAGGTAAAGATGGTAGCAATGCGTAATTCACTTTTATTATTCTCTATTTGCTTCTTAAAGAGGTCATAATAGGTAATAAGGTTAGCGATACTGCTCACCGCAAATATGGCCGAATATGCCCTGCTGTGGGTCTTCTGGTCGTGACGCTGGATAATATAATCTACTATCTTTTCCAGTCGTTCAGGGGCATCCAGAACCTCTCCGGTGTCGATAGCCTCAACATCAATATCTATCTCTGTGTTCCCTGTCTTTTTATATCTCCCCAGGTATTCAACACTAAAGCGGAGCACATTCTGGTCACGGATGGCGTCGGTAATGACATATTTATGCAGACACCTGCCAAACAAATCTTTCGTCGTCCGCTTACCCATCTCATTCTTCTGGGCATTATCGGCAAAGATAGGTGTTCCGGTAAAACCAAAGAGCTGGAGGTTGGTAAAGAACCCGGTAATCTTTTGGTGCGTTGCACCAAACTGGCTTCTATGACACTCATCAAAGATAAAAACCATTTTGGCATCTTTTAAATGGTTCATGCTCTTTGTGTAACGTGCCTTGGTGATGGCGTTATTCAGCTTCTGGATGGTGGTGACAATCAACTTGGTGTCATCTGCAAACTGTTTAACCAGTGAGCGGGTGTTGTTGGTTACATCGACACTGTCTTTTTTGAAGCTGTTGAACTCCTTCATCGTCTGATAATCGAGGTCTTTCCTGTCAACAACAAAGACAACCTTTCGCACCCCGGCCATATCCATAATAATCTGGCTGGCCTTAAAAGACGTGAGGGTCTTGCCGCTGCCGGTCGTGTGCCAGATATAACCATCCCCTCTATTTTTGGTAACAGAGTCGATGATGGCCTCGGTGGCATAATACTGATAGGGCCGAAGCACCATCAGGATTTTATGGGTTTCATTGGCCACCACATAGTTGGCTATCATCCTGCCCAGGTGAGTAGTGGTAAGAAAGGATGAGGTAAAGTCTTTCAGGCCGGTGATGTTGCGATTGAGTGTATCTGCCCAATAGAAGGTCTGCTTGAAGGATTGACGCCTGTTGTTGGCATAATACTTGGTATTCACACCATTGCTGATGACAAATATCTGCACATACTGGAACAGGCCGGTATTAACCCAGAAGGAGTGGCGCTGATAACGGTTTATCTGGTTAAAGGCTTCTTTAAGTTCAAGGCCCCTGCGCTTGAGTTCAACCTGTACCAGTGGGATGCCATTGATAAGCAGGGTAACATCATAGCGGTTTTTATAGACCCCCTGGACAGTCACCTGATTGGTTACCTGATAGAGGTTTTTGGCAGTATCTTCACCATTAAAGAAACGGACGTAAGTGCCGTCACCGTTATCCTTGGTCAGTTGGTAATAGTCACGCAAGGTTTTGGACTTTTGAAAGACATTACCTTTGGCAAGATGGTTGAGTATGGCTGCAAATTCTTTATCCGAAAAACTGGTGTTGTTGAACTTCTCAAGCTGGCCCTTCAGGTTGGAGAGAAGGGACACCTCATCGTTGATAGGGATGTTCTCATACCCCTGGTCAGCGAGTTGGCTGATAAGTTCCTGTTCCAGTTTAGCTTCGGATTGAGTGCTCATACGAACATTTTCTGCAGCAGACCTTTTTTGAGGTTTTGGGTTTGGGTGAGTTGGGTTTGTACTGTGGTTATTTTGGTGTCTAACTGCAATGAAAATTGGCTAATCTCCTTCTGCTCATCATCACAGGGAATTTTGAATTTAATTTTTTTCAACTCATTTATTGACAGTACCACTTGAGATGTACCGACACTATATTTCCCGATATATCCTTTGTACGTAACTACTCACCCCTATCATTATTCGGTGCTAAATCTTGTTTTGTAAGAGCGATCTGAATAGCAACGAGGGGATTAACTCCTATGGCCGCCATAGTTTGCAGATAACTTGAGATCCGACAATATGCATGAGCGTATTGTTGCTTCCGAAAGCATCCTGATACTTTCTGCTTCACTTTAGCCATTCGAAGATCCCTTTCTGCCCTGTTAT
>NZ_SWCN01000087.1 GCF_005116575.1 Desulforhopalus sp. IMCC35007
CCTCCTCGTCATTCGGCGCTGTAAAGATCGACCTGATGCGTTCCGCCACTTCTTGTTTCATCCGTCGTCGGGGCACGTAATTCTGGGCATTTTGTTGTAGATGGAACTGGCAGCGCTGCCAGGGAACAGTTGGGAAAATGGCCCTGCGAGCCGCCTTCAATCCTTCGTGGGCATCAGAGATAAAAAGCTTGACACCATGCAGTCCTCTGTCCTTCAGACTGCTGAGAAAATCCCGCCAATGCACCTCATTTTCAGAGAGTTTCACCGAAACACCCAGCACTTCCCGGTGCCCTGTGCTGCTGACGCCGATGGCGACCAGAACCGCGCTGGAAACCACAACTCCACCATGACGAACCTTCTCATATCGAGCATCCAGATAGACATAGGGAAAGGCCTCTAAAGGACGTTCTCGCCAT
>NZ_SWCN01000088.1 GCF_005116575.1 Desulforhopalus sp. IMCC35007
TGACCTACTCTCCCACACAGTCGCCCGTGCAGTACCATCGGCGCTAAAGAGCTTAACTTCCGTGTTCGGAATGGGAACGGGTGGATCCTCTTTGCTATGACCGCCGTAAAACTTGTTGTATGACTCAGCCCCATCTTATTAGATGAAGGTACCAGCAAGGAGTTATGTCATCTTGCTGTCGCCATAACGATCTACCAGTAAGGGCAGGGGAGAGAGTCCCAGGCCATTACCTCAAAAGCTCGACAATTGAATAGTAGAATAATCAGTAGTTCATTAATCAAAAGATATGGATAAGCCACACGGGTTATTAGTATCGGTAAGCTCCATGTATTACTACACTTCCACACCCGACCTATCAACGTGGTGGTCTACCACGACCCTTCAGATGGCTAATGCCATGGGATATCTCAT
>NZ_SWCN01000089.1 GCF_005116575.1 Desulforhopalus sp. IMCC35007
TTCAAATCCAATGGGGGTCTTTTGTATCTATAGACACGGTGACCAACGGCCTGTGTGCCCATACAAAAAACTTTAAAAGATTTAAAGGATTTTATACTACTCTACTATTCAATTATCAAAGATCATTTCAGCTCGTGATTCTAAAGAAAACACATAACTGCAAGGTTACGAAAACCTTTTTAAAAATGATGGTGGAGGTGAACGGGATCGAACCGATGGCCTCCTGCGTGCAAGGCAGGCGCTCTCCCAGCTGAGCTACACCCCCATCAATTATTTAAGGATCATGACGATCCCTCAAAACTAAATAACAACAGCAAACGGGGTTAATCCCCAGTAACAGGTTTTGTGTACTCATGTTCTTACAAGATGTAAGAAACCGGTAACACTCACTGTATCATCCTTA
>NZ_SWCN01000090.1 GCF_005116575.1 Desulforhopalus sp. IMCC35007
AATTGTTTATACAACCAGGAGGTTGGCTTAGAAGCAGCAACCCTTTAAAGAAAGCGTAATAGCTCACTGGTCTAATGATACCGCGCCGAAAATTTAACGGGGCTAAGCATAGTACCGAAGCTACGGATTCGATAAGCTGATTTAAGGTTATGAGCAGGAAGGATAGTTACATTTCGCGAGCGTTTTTTGCGAGCAACTCCCCTCCCGGCTAAGCACCTTAGTCAGAAAAAGTTGATAGTCTTAAATCAGCTTATCGAATGGTAGGAGAACATTGTGGCCGCCTGAGAAGGTACACCGAAAGGAGTGCTGGAGGTTCCACAAGAGCTTATGTTGACACGAGTAGCGAAAATGAGGGTGAGAAACCCTCACGCCGAAAGCCTAAGGT
>NZ_SWCN01000091.1 GCF_005116575.1 Desulforhopalus sp. IMCC35007
GACTGAGCATTCGTTGCCAATGTCGACTGCTTCATGTACCTCGATCTATGGTTTACTACCAGCTGTCTGGTGAATCTGCTGAGAATCTGCAGCTTATGGAAAAGATAGATCGATTGCACTTAGATGATCCCTCAGCAGGATCGCGTCGCATGTACAAATACTTGCGGCGGTCAACTGGGAAAAAGATAGGACGAGAACGGGTCCGTCGGTTAATGCGGGTAATGGGTGTTGAAGCTGTCTACCCTCGAAAAAGAACCACAATCCCTGGTGGACCGTCGGGTATTTTTCCTTATCGACTGAGAGGATTGGACATAAATAGACCAAATCAAGTAATGTGTGCTGATATAACCTATATACCAATGCGTC
>NZ_SWCN01000092.1 GCF_005116575.1 Desulforhopalus sp. IMCC35007
TTATTGAATGCTTTGAAGTGCCGGGACAGCAGCTTCAGATTGGGGAAACTACGAAACGCCAGATTGAACTTTATACTAAATTGGGTGTCACGCCACCGGCATCGTTACAATAGCCCGGGAATTTAGGCTTTATGCTCAAAGTTTATCTTACTCTGTATCCCTCTTAGGGCCCAACTCCTGGCTGGTGTATTTATAGCTATCATGAAGGCCTGCTTTGCTAGCTTACGAGGTATACTGCTTGGAAAATCGAAATCTCCAAGATTGTTGGATACGTATGGTCAAAATGCGCTAAAATCAGTGTGAAATTTGCAAAAAATTATAAATAAATACAATTTGAGAGTATGACTTCAGATTATGTCTCG
>NZ_SWCN01000093.1 GCF_005116575.1 Desulforhopalus sp. IMCC35007
AGGTAAAATCGAAGCAATGTTCGAAACGTTTTACCGAAATGAATTGAAAATTATTGCCAATAAAATTGTTATTAATGAAGCTGGAGAAGCTCGCTATCTCCAAGACTTTGAATAAAAAATCACACAACCAAACGTTCCAGCGGACCCGCAAACAGCGCGGGCCCCTGAACTTCACGTTGTGTGTCAAATAACATGAAAAAAGCTATCCTCATATTGATTTCTGATTACCACTAATCTTCAGCTAATTTTTGGGTAGGACGCTATTTGTCCTACCAGTTATGGGATAATACCTCTAAATTCAAAAGGAGGTCACCCATGGCTAAAAATAAAGTTCAATTTCAAAA
>NZ_SWCN01000094.1 GCF_005116575.1 Desulforhopalus sp. IMCC35007
CCAAGGTATGATTGGTAACTGGGGTGAAGTCGTAACAAGGTAGCCCTAGGGGAACCTGGGGCTGGATCACCTCCTTTTTAAGGATGATACAGTGAGTGTTACCGGTTTCTTACATCTTGTAAGAACAAGTGTACACAAAACCTGTTTTGGGGATTAACCTCGTTTGCTGTTGTTATTTAGTTTTGAGGGATCGTCATGATCCTTTGGGGTGTTTTTACTCCCCTGCCCTTCGCAACTTCGGGTTGCTGAAGGTTTATTGATCTTTGAAACTGAAAATGGATTGCAATCAGATGCTACAGGTTTTTGCCGACTAGTTTTTGACCAGATGATTTGGTTTTA
>NZ_SWCN01000095.1 GCF_005116575.1 Desulforhopalus sp. IMCC35007
TGACTCTCAATGAAGACGGCAGCTACAGCTACCAGCTTGATAACAGCAACCCGGATGTACAGTCGCTTGACGATGGTGACACCATCCAGGATGTCTTTACCTACACCATTACTGATGCTGATGGGGATACCTCTGAAGCAACCCTTACCATCGATGTAAACGGCCTGACCGACGGTGCGCCGACCATCTCTATTGATGATGCGGATGCAGATGTTACTCCTGCCGACAACAGTGTGGTTGAAGGTTCCGGTGACACCGTTAACGGGGCGATCACTGTTGGGGCAGAGGCCGG
>NZ_SWCN01000096.1 GCF_005116575.1 Desulforhopalus sp. IMCC35007
CGTATTTGATACTACGCCAAAATCGTTCAATGACAACATTGTCAATCCATCTTCCTTTTCCATCCATACTGATAGCGATATTCGCGTCTTCCAGGCACTCTCTCCAGTCATCTGAGGTAAACTGGCAGCCCTGGTCTGTATTCATGATTTCGGGCGCTCCTGAGGTTTTTATAGCACGTTTAAGGCATCTGATACAAAATGCAGTGTCCAGGGTGGTGGAGAGTTCCCAGTCGATCACTTTTCTTGAATACCAGTCCATGATTGCGAAAAGATACATAAATC
>NZ_SWCN01000056.1 GCF_005116575.1 Desulforhopalus sp. IMCC35007
GCTTACCACATTACGATTGCGGCGGTTTATAGCAAATCACTTCAACTCGGCATTATTCGTGCTATACTAGCCCTATTACAATGCATCTCAGGTGATTGTATAATTGAATCAAGCTGTTACAAAAAATGTTGCCAAAAACCTGTCAAGCATTTTCTTCATCCCCATAAATTATTTTTAAAGGGGGGGGGGAAGCAGTTACCTTTGTACAATGTTGATAACTCGATGAAAAACCTACTTGCTCCATTTTTCATCTTGAAAACAGGGTAGTACGTACTAATAATCCCAGTGACACCCAGAGTGTTTTCGTTAAAAAAGAACTTTCTATTATCGCTTCTTGTACGGTAGGTCAGAAAACCTTCTGGAATTATATTAAAGCCTGAATTTTCACGCTCTGTTAAACGATTTTCACCATAATATTCTGATTGCTTCATCAAGCCTTTATTGGACGAAGTTAGCACCTCATACTCATCGTTAGTCTTGGACTTGCCCTTGAATTCCTCAAGCAAACATCCCAACCTCTTCTCTTCCCAATCAGGATAATCCTGTCCATTATCATCCTTAAAGCGGATTTCCTGTGAGAAAATCTTTTGCATCACTCCTTTTTTGTACTGCCCAAGCAATTCCTTCTTACGGGTAAGCTGCTCAATCTTTTTATCTACCGCAGTCAAGAAAGAGGCTATTTTTTGTTGTTCTGGAAGGGTGGGAAAAGCGACAGGGTATGGTTCCAAGAATTCAATATTAATATTTTTTTGAGCTGCTTCAGGGGCAAGATAATCCATACGCCTCTGTTGTCGCATTAAAGCTATGTTGAGATATTCGTTGTTACAATATCCTTTTTTACAAGTAATCCCAATCAGGCTATCTGGACAGGCCATAGCGACCTGCAAAACACCGGTATAACCAATGTTGGCAGCGATAGTTATTAAAATTGTTCCTTTTGGAAACAATTTACTAACAGATAGCCCTTTTTCGTTTAACGTCTGGGTGTAAAATTTGATTTTCCCGTTCGAATTAACCACATCACTTGTTTGTACAAACGGTATCTCACCTCCATAGAAAGCAGGGTCATTACGAGGCCTTGGAGAGAATCGACCTCGTTGGATTTTGCTAATCGCACCGAGTTTTTGCACCTGCCACTCTTCATCAAACTCTGAAAACCTCAACTTTGGGATATTTATCACTTCTCTCTTCATCAGCATACAATATCCCCTTAAAACGGTGTCTCAATTCCCAGTTGTTTACAAAAATCAGCAATAGTGGCATCCGTTTCCTGCATCTCATTTTCCAGGCTTTTCAGTTCAGCAGACACAGCAGCTAAATCAACTGCCTCTTCCTCTTCAAAGGTATCCACATAGCGGGGGATGTTCAGGTTATAGTCGTTTTCCTTCACCTCAGCCAGGGTGGCAACATAGGAATACTTATCCTCGGTCTGACGCTCTCTGAAAGTGGTGACAATCTTCTCAATATCCTCAAACCGCAGATAGTTCTGGTTCTTGGCCTTTTCAAAATGCTGGCTGGCATCAATGAAAAGAACATCCTTGTTGTTCTCCCGCTTCTTTTTCAGCACCAGGATACAGGTAGGGATGGATGTTCCATAAAAAATATTGGCTGGCAGACCGATGACTGCATCCAGATAGTTGCGGTCATCAATGAGATATTTGCGGATATGGCCTTCAGCAGCACCACGGAATAGGACACCGTGGGGCAGCACAACCGCCATAGTCCCATTCTCATCAAGTTGGTGAATCATATGCTGGACAAAGGCAAAGTCCGCCTTGGATTTGGGCGCGAGCTTACCGTATGCAGCAAACCTGTCATCGCTTATAAAGAGCGGGCTGGCAGACCAGTCGGCAGAAAAAGGCGGGTTGGCCACGACTGCCTCAAAACGTTCATCGATGTGTTGCGGGCGCTCCAGGGTGTCCTCATTCTTAATGTCAAACCTTCTGAAATGGACACCATGCATTATCATATTCATTCTGCACAGATTGTAGGTACTGGGGTTGCTTTCCTGCCCATAGAACCCGCTTACATCCACCACCTCTTTAGCCACCCGTAAAAGCAGAGAGCCGGAACCACAGGTAGGGTCATAGACACTTTTCAGGCGGGTTTTACCCATGGTGACAATCTTGGCAAGAACCATACTCACCTGCTGCGGTGTATAAAACTCACCCGCCTTTTTTCCTGCGCCAGAGGCAAACTGGCCAATCAGATATTCATAGGCATCACCCAGGACATCCCCTTCGACATCCTCTAATCTGAAGTCGATTGCATCCAGGTGAGTCAGCACCTTGACTATCAAACTATTTTTATCGGTTTCAGACTTACCCAGCTTACTGGAGGTGAGGTCCATATCCTCAAAGAGATTATCAAAATCCTCTTCGCTCTCGGTCCCCATGGTAGATTGGGCAATGTTGTTCAGCACCCTGGATAAATCATCAAGGTAACTACTCACCCCTATCATTATTCGGTGCTAAATCTTGTTTTGTAAGAGCGATCTGAATAGCAACGAGGGGATTAACTCCCATGGCCGCCATAGTTTGCAGATAACTTGAGATCCGACAATATGC
>NZ_SWCN01000097.1 GCF_005116575.1 Desulforhopalus sp. IMCC35007
CACCAAATGAAGTGTATAGTAAAAAAATACTTTTAGCGGCTTGAAAAACGAAGTCACCCCTTCCCCGCGGGGAAGGGGTGTGGAAATAGATCTGAAACTATGCGTCATATCTAAAAACAGCCAAGTGATGGTCTAAAAAGCGAGACCACTTCTCCTTTCGTGTTTATTTAAAGGCCCGAGTAGTGCAGTTATCTCAAAGTGTCAAGACCAAGGCGAGTGCTCGTTCCTCGCAGCCTTGACACTTTGAGATAGCTGCACTGAACCTGAAGGTGGCGATGGC
>NZ_SWCN01000098.1 GCF_005116575.1 Desulforhopalus sp. IMCC35007
TAATCGCTCACACAACAATCGTTTTCATGCGCTACATGTTTGTTGCCTACAATTGTCGACGTGAGACAGACCACCGGACATTTGGTGAGCTTTTCTTCGCGTGTTGTGATGAATTGAGAGATATCTCATTCATTGAATCCCTCTACCGCGTCTTAACATTGGCTGTAAAGCAGATTCAGGAACTGGGAGCATTTTGTGAGAAGACTATCCAAATATTCTTTGCAACGTTAATGGACACAGCACTTGATTCAGTAGGCATCGCAAAAAGTGAATT
>NZ_SWCN01000099.1 GCF_005116575.1 Desulforhopalus sp. IMCC35007
CCCCGTTAACGGTGTCACCGGAACCTTCAACCACACTGTTGTCGGCAGGAGTAACATCTGCATCCGCATCATCAATAGAGATGGTCGGTGCACCGTCGGTCAGGCCGTTTACATCGATGGTAAGGGTAGCGGTAGACTCGTCCCCATCAGCATCAGTAATGGTGTAGGTAAAGACATCCTGGATGGTGACACCATCGTCAAGGGACTGTACATCCGGGTTGCTGTTATCAAGCTGGTAGCTGTAGCTGCCGTCTTCATTGAGAGTCAGGGT
>NZ_SWCN01000100.1 GCF_005116575.1 Desulforhopalus sp. IMCC35007
AGCTGGTTAGAGCGCACGCCTGATAGGCGTTAGGTCGGTTGTTCAATTCCACGTAGACCCACCATTTTTCAGATTCTATATTAATTGTTTAATAAGCTCTTATGATTCACGGGTAGTTATTTGGCATGAAAGTAAGTGGCTGCAATGATCTTTGATAATTAAATAGTAGAGTAGTATAAAAGCCTTTAAATCTTTTAAATTTTTTTGTAGGGCCACACAGGCCGTTGGTCACCGTGTCTATAGATACAAAAGACCCCCATTGGATTTGAA
>NZ_SWCN01000101.1 GCF_005116575.1 Desulforhopalus sp. IMCC35007
AATTGTTTATACAACCAGGAGGTTGGCTTAGAAGCAGCAACCCTTTAAAGAAAGCGTAATAGCTCACTGGTCTAATGATACCGCGCCGAAAATTTAACGGGGCTAAGCATAGTACCGAAGCTACGGAATCAGATTTATCTGATTGGTAGGAGAACATTGTGGCCGCCTGAGAAGGTACACCGAAAGGAGTGCTGGAGGTTCCACAAGAGCTTATGTTGACACGAGTAGCGAAAATGAGGGTGAGAAACCCTCACGCCGAAAGCCTAAGGT
>NZ_SWCN01000102.1 GCF_005116575.1 Desulforhopalus sp. IMCC35007
GTTACTCACCCGTGCGCCACTCTACTCAGGACCGAAATCCCTTTCGCGTTCGACTTGCATGTGTTAAGCACGCCGCCAGCGTTCGTTCTGAGCCAGGATCAAACTCTCCAGTTTGATATCCTAGACTGCTCCTTACGGAACAGTTACTTATATAGTGCTTATGTATATAAGAGCTCTATTTTCGAATTACGAAAACTTGCTCCATTGTAGTTCGCTAAAACTACGTTGGGCCCGTTTGCTTATGTGTTGTTATTTAGTTTTCAAGGAT
>NZ_SWCN01000103.1 GCF_005116575.1 Desulforhopalus sp. IMCC35007
GAAAAAGACACGGAGAAGGATAAGGAACAACTCCACAGCAAAGTCGGTCAATTGACAATGGAGGTAGATTTCCTCGAAAAAAAGTGTCGGCAGTTGGGAATACCCGTGAAAGGGCGAAACTCATAACGCGGAAATCCCGACTGAGCATTCGTTGCCAATGTCGACTGCTTCATGTACCTCGATCTATGGTTTACTACCAGCTGTCTGGTGAATCTGCTGAGAATCTGCAGCTTATGGAAAAGATAGATCGATTGCACTTAGATGA
>NZ_SWCN01000104.1 GCF_005116575.1 Desulforhopalus sp. IMCC35007
ACAGCCATCCGATTATTGAAAGCTTTCTCATCCTCCAGGGCTCTGTCTGGTGAATAATAGAAATGAAGATACATCCGCCGGTCCGCCGTGATTGTATCACCTTTGTACGGACGATCTTGCACATAGTCCCAGGTGATCGGCAGAGAATACGCATAGAGTTCGTATGCCTGACTGTAATGATTCCAGTTGCGCATCGGCTCACGAACAGCATCAAGATGTGTCTTAATAAGTTTCAGCGACAGCTTGGCGGCTATCAGGAATT
>NZ_SWCN01000105.1 GCF_005116575.1 Desulforhopalus sp. IMCC35007
CTGCTTGTAAGCTAACGGTTTCAGTTTCTATTTCACTCCCCTCCCGGGGTTCTTTTCACCTTTCCCTCACGGTACTCGTTCACTATCGGTCATCGGTTAGTATTTAGCCTTGGAAGATGGTCCTCCCATATTCCCACAGGGTTTCACGTGTCCCGTGGTACTCTTTCTAGCTAGGTCAAGATATATTTCGTGTACCGGACTATCACCGTCTATGGTCAGCCTTTCCATACTGTTCCACTATATATCTACGATCCA
>NZ_SWCN01000106.1 GCF_005116575.1 Desulforhopalus sp. IMCC35007
TTGCGAGGTACGAGCACAAAGCTTGACCTTGACACCCCGACTATTCACTGCTACCGATGCTCAAAAGTTATGCGGCCTTAGGGAGCACCTGTGCGATTGCCCAGGAAAATCCTGCAATTTCTCTGGCGATTGCTGTTTTTGCAACATTTGATTTTTTCCCCTTGGCTGTTAAATACTGATAACGGGTGCACAGTCGGCACTGAGCTTTCCATGAAATATCAATTACTTCTTTAGGCAATCTATCTTGCCGCTTAC
>NZ_SWCN01000107.1 GCF_005116575.1 Desulforhopalus sp. IMCC35007
GAGCCAGGATCAAACTCTCCAGTTTGATATCCTAGACTACCTCACTCAAGAGATAGTTACTTATATAGTGCTTATGTATATAAGAGCTCTATTTTCGAATTACGAAAACTTGCTCCATTGTAGTTCGTTAAAACTACGTTGGGCCCGTTTGCTTATGTGTTGTTATTTAGTTTTCAAGGATCGTTTAACACTCCTCAACTCCCGAAGTGTCCCGCGCTTTATGTCGCGGCGAGCGGCTAACTCTAATAAACTTAA
>NZ_SWCN01000108.1 GCF_005116575.1 Desulforhopalus sp. IMCC35007
TGTGCAAGATCGTCCGTACAAAGGTGATACAATCACGGCGGACCGGCGGATGTATCTTCATTTCTATTATTCACCAGACAGAGCCCTGGAGGATGAGAAAGCTTTCAATAATCGGATGGCTGTTTGGTAGAATGAATTGGAAAGTGGACAGCGTCATCCTGAGCACGAGAAGCACTATGCCAAATATTTTACTGTAAAAAGCACGCCGGTCCGAGGAGTGAAGGTTGTTGCCAATGAAGAGGCGATGGCTGAGGC
>NZ_SWCN01000109.1 GCF_005116575.1 Desulforhopalus sp. IMCC35007
TACCATATCATGCCGAAGCAGGAAGGCTCCGAGCTGCTGCTTGGCTACCCGAAGTGCACGGGTCGCATCTATCCGAGCCCGCACTAAATCACGCAAGGCCTCATCTTCAGGGGTCGGTACATACACAGCTGTGAGTTCACCTGCCCTATGCAGCCTGGCTAAAGAGAGGCAATCTCTTCTGTCATTTTTTAAGCGGTTACCGCTTTGTTGTGGAATTTTTGAAGGAGCAATGACAACACAATCAATGTTATTGTT
>NZ_SWCN01000110.1 GCF_005116575.1 Desulforhopalus sp. IMCC35007
GCATATTGTCGGATCTCAAGTTATCTGCAAACTATGGCGGCCATAGGAGTTAATCCCCTCGTTGCTATTCAGATCGCTCTTACAAAACAAGATTTAGCACCGAATAATGATAGGGGTGAGTAGTTACAAATAAAGTTCAATTTCAAAAAGGTTTAAGTGTAGGAGCATTTCTTTCAATGTACGGTACAGAGAAACAATGTTACGAAGCTCTTTTTCGTATACGATGGCCAGAAGGATACATCTGTCCTGAATGT
>NZ_SWCN01000111.1 GCF_005116575.1 Desulforhopalus sp. IMCC35007
TGCCACCGATGGTGACTGTAGAAATACCGGCCTCTGCCCCAACCGTGATCGCCCCGTTAACGGTGTCACCGGAACCTTCAACCACACTGTTGTCGGCAGGAGTAACATCTGCATCCGCATCATCAATCGAGATGGTCGGTGCACCGTCGGTCATGCCGTTTACATCGATGGTAAGGGTTGCTTCAGAGGTATCTCCATCAGCATCAGTAATGGTGTAGGTAAAGACATCCTGGATGGTGTCACCATCGTCAAG
>NZ_SWCN01000112.1 GCF_005116575.1 Desulforhopalus sp. IMCC35007
TGGTATTCAAGAAAAGTGATCGACTGGGAACTCTCCACCACCCTGGACACTGCATTTTGTATCAGATGCCTTAAACGTGCTATAAAAACCTCAGGAGCACCCGAAATCATGAATACAGACCAGGGTTGCCAGTTTACCTCAGATGACTGGAGAGAGTGCCTGGAAGACGCGAATATCGCTATCAGTATGGATGGAAAAGGAAGATGGATTGACAATGTTGTCATTGAACGATTTTGGCGTAGTATCAAATACG
>NZ_SWCN01000113.1 GCF_005116575.1 Desulforhopalus sp. IMCC35007
TCGGGTTGCTGAAGGTTTTTTGATCTTTGAATCTGAAAATGGATTGCAATCCGATGCTACAGGTTTTTGCCGACTAATTTTTGACCAGATGATTTGGTTTTAGACGAGGAGTGCGAAGAGTGAGTGAGACGTATATGAATACGTCGAAGAAATGACCTTTTCGTGACGACGAAGCATAAAGCCTAATCAGCGGTTCAAAAATGGGCCTATAGCTCAGCTGGTTAGAGCGCACGCCTGATAAGCGTGAGGTC
>NZ_SWCN01000114.1 GCF_005116575.1 Desulforhopalus sp. IMCC35007
CCGGCCTCTGCCCCAACAGTGATCGCCCCGTTAACGGTGTCACCGGAACCTTCAACCACACTGTTGTCGGCAGGAGTAACATCTGCATCCGCATCATCAATAGAGATGGTCGGCGCACCGTCGGTCATGCCGTTTACATCGATGGTAAGGGTTGCTTCAGAGGTATCCCCATCAGCATCAGTAATGGTGTAGGTAAAGACATCCTGGATGGTGTCACCATCGTCAAGGGACTGTACATCCG
>NZ_SWCN01000115.1 GCF_005116575.1 Desulforhopalus sp. IMCC35007
TACAAAGGTGATACAATCACGGCGGACCGGCGGATGTATCTTCATTTCTATTATTCACCGGATCGAGCCCTGGAGGATGAGAAAGCTTTCAATAATCGGATGGTTGTTTGGCAGAATGAATTGGAAAGTGGACAGCGTCATCCTGATCACGAGAAGCACTATGCCAAATATTTTACTGTAAAAAGCACGCCGGTCCGAGGAGTGAAGGTTGTTGCCAATGAAGAGGCGATGGCTGAGGC
>NZ_SWCN01000116.1 GCF_005116575.1 Desulforhopalus sp. IMCC35007
TTTAGACCACCACTTGGCTGTTTTTAGATATGACGCATAGTTTCAGATCTGTTTCCACACCCCTTCCCCGCGGGGAAGGGGTGACTTCGTTTTTCAAGCCGCTAAAAATAATTTTTTACTATACACTTCATTTGGTGTTGCATCAGAAAGAGATTGATGAGGGCGAAAGTTGTTGTACCTGTGAATATAGGCCCCAATCCCTTTTTCCAACTCACGTGGGTTCTCATAGGATTTCAGA
>NZ_SWCN01000117.1 GCF_005116575.1 Desulforhopalus sp. IMCC35007
CCCCGTTAACGGTGTCACCGGAACCTTCAACCACACTGTTGTCGGCAGGAGTAACATCTGCATCCGCATCATCAATAGAGATGGTCGGTGCACCGTCGGTCAGGCCGTTTACATCGATGGTAAGGGTTGCTTCAGAGGTATCTCCATCAGCATCAGTAATGGTGTAGGTAAAGACATCCTGGATGGTGTCACCATCGTCAAGCGACTGTACATCCGGGTTGCTGTTATCA
>NZ_SWCN01000118.1 GCF_005116575.1 Desulforhopalus sp. IMCC35007
CGGTTGTAATAACGTTGCCGAGAACTGGAGCCGTTGCATCTTCCTCCACAGAGTTTGCATCATCTGCAGCCTCAGGAGCGGTATCGATGATCTGGATATTCAGGGTATCGGTTGCGGTTTGACCGGTTACGTCAGTGACCTCGACCACAAACTGGTCGACAATATTGGTATCAGTAGCGTCGTGGGTTTCAGGATCGCCATCTTCCGTGTACTCGTAGGTGATCTCA
>NZ_SWCN01000119.1 GCF_005116575.1 Desulforhopalus sp. IMCC35007
CCTAAATTCCCGGGCTATTGTAACGATGCCGGTGGCGTGACACCCAATTTAGTATAAAGTTCAATCTGGCGTTTCGTAGTTTCCCCAATCTGAAGCTGCTGTCCCGGCACTTCAAAGCATTCAATAATGTCGAGTTCGTCCAACACCTCCTGCATCGTATAGTTCTTAAACAGATTATTTTCCTGCATTCTCTTCGTGATAGAGGATAAAAAAATCAGGGCAAT
>NZ_SWCN01000120.1 GCF_005116575.1 Desulforhopalus sp. IMCC35007
GTTGGGGCAGAGGCCGGTATTTCTACAGTCACCATCGGTGGCACAGACATTACCGATGCAACCAACAACCCTGTTACCATTAATGGCACGGAAGGTACCCTCGTTGTTACGGGTTACAATCCTGCCACAGGTGAGATCACCTACGAGTACACGGAAGATGGCGATCCTGAAACCCACGACGCTACTGATACCAATATTGTCGACCAGTTTGTGGTCG
>NZ_SWCN01000121.1 GCF_005116575.1 Desulforhopalus sp. IMCC35007
TGTTATCAAGCTGGTAGCTGTAGCTGCCGTCTTCATTGAGAGTCAGGGTGCCGTATGCACCGGCAAGGGCGCTTCCGACAGTTCCGGTCACAGCACCTGCTGCAATGGCAGTGACCAGGGTTGGAGAGTCGGCACCTAAGGTATCGCTGCCTGGTCCGGTTGTAATAACGTTGCCGAGAACTGGAGCCGTTGCATCTTCCTCCACAGAGTTTGCAT
>NZ_SWCN01000122.1 GCF_005116575.1 Desulforhopalus sp. IMCC35007
TGTTATCAAGCTGGTAGCTGTAGCTGCCGTCTTCATTGAGAGTCAGGGTTCCGTATGCACCGGCAAGGGCGCTTCCGACAGTTCCTGCAACAGCACCTGCTGCAATGGCAGTGACCAGGGTTGGAGAGTCGGCACCTAAGGTATCGCTGCCTGGTCCGGTTGTAATAACGTTGCCGAGAACTGGAGCCGTTGCATCTTCCTCCACAGAGTTTGCAT
>NZ_SWCN01000123.1 GCF_005116575.1 Desulforhopalus sp. IMCC35007
CGGATGTTTTTTTTTTTTTTTTTTTCTACTGGTATCATTACAGTCAGGCATACGAACTCTATGCGTATTCTCTGCCGATAACCTGGAACTATGTGCAAGATCGTCCGTACAAAGGTGATACAATCACGGCGGACCGGCGGATGTATCTTCATTTCTATTATTCACCGGATCGAGCCCTGGAGGATGAGAAAGCTTTCAATAATCGGATGGCTGT
>NZ_SWCN01000124.1 GCF_005116575.1 Desulforhopalus sp. IMCC35007
TTAACCGACGGACCCGTTCTCGTCCTATCTTTTTCCCAGTTGACCGCCGCAAGTATTTGTACATGCGACGCGATCCTGCTGAGGGGTCATCTAAGTGCAATCGATCTATCTTTTCCATAAGCTGCAGATTCTCAGCAGATTCACCAGACAGCTGGTAGTAAACCATAGATCGAGGTACATGAAGCAGTCGACATTGGCAACGAATGCTCAGTC
>NZ_SWCN01000125.1 GCF_005116575.1 Desulforhopalus sp. IMCC35007
ATACCAATATTGTCGACCAGTTTGTGGTCGAGGTCACTGACCTGACCGGTCAAACCGCAACCGACACCCTGGATATCCAGATCGTCGATACCGCTCCTGAGGCTGCAGATGATGCAAACTCTGTGGATGAAGATGCAACGGCTCCAGTTCTCGGCAACGTTATTACAACCGGACCAGGCAGCGATACCTTAGGTGCCGATTCTCCAACCCT
>NZ_SWCN01000126.1 GCF_005116575.1 Desulforhopalus sp. IMCC35007
AGGGTTGGAGAATCGGCACCTAAGGTATCGCTGCCTGGTCCGGTTGTAATAACGTTGCCGAGAACTGGAGCCGTTGCATCTTCCTCCACAGAGTTTGCATCATCTGCAGCCTCAGGAGCGGTATCGACGATCTGGATATCCAGGGTGTCGGTTGCGGTTTGACCGGTCAGGTCAGTGACCTCGACCACAAACTGGTCGACAATATTGGTAT
>NZ_SWCN01000127.1 GCF_005116575.1 Desulforhopalus sp. IMCC35007
GTATTCATCAAAACTCCAACCACATCGGCAATATTGTCGAAACCATTTTCGATTAATAGTTCCATTGCCAGGTCAAACTGGCTACAATCCTGTTGGCAGGTCATTGTTTTCTCCTTTCGGTTTGTTGTTGATAATTGGCCCCGAAAGGATAAGCTTGGCCTGCCTTTTGCCAAGCTTTATATGAATTTACAGAAGGAATGGTACACTAAC
>NZ_SWCN01000057.1 GCF_005116575.1 Desulforhopalus sp. IMCC35007
TAGAAATGACAACCTAAAATTGACCACCCGTGATCACCGAATTTTGACCACCCGATATATATAAAAGAACTGAGACAGGGTGTTATCTCAGCGGTGGTGTTCAGGCCAACCTTTCAGCAACTCCGGTCGCCCATGGGCTCCCTCCGTTGCTGAAAGGTTGGCCTGGGTCGCCTATTTATCGTTCTCCATAGTCATAGCAATACTTTGCTTTAAGCGGTAACTTTCCCAGGTGCATGAAATAACATGTGCCTTGTGAGTCAAGCGATCAAGTAAAGCGTTTGTCATTATTGGATCCCCAAAGATTTGTGACCAGTCTGCAAAACCCAGATTAGTTGTAATAATCACAGAACCCTTTTCATGACGTTCTGCCAAAATCTGAAAGAGTAGTTCCGCCCCTTCTTTGCTAAAGGGGATGTAGCCGAGTTCATCAAGAACTAAGAGTTCGTACCGGCTGTAACGAGCAATCAAACGTTGCAGTGTACGCTCCTCACGGGCTTCCAGTAATTCATTTACCAAGCCGTAGCAGCTGACGAATCGTGTACGGATATCGTTTCGACAGGCCTCTATAGCAAGTGCTGTTGCCAGATGACTCTTACCTGTTCCACTGCGGCCCATAAAAATGACATTGCGTTTCTCCTTGAGATAATCGCACGTCGCAAGTTGGCGCAACAACCGAAGGTCAAGCCCTTCAGCCGCTTCCATGTCATAGCTTTCCAGTGTTTTGATTAAAGGAAATTTTGCTTCACAGATTCTTCGCTTTAGTCGGTTTTCAGTTCTATGCTGCAGTTCTACGGTCGTGAGATCGAGGAGGAAATCAGCATAATCCGTACCTGCTTCTTGGGCTTGACGAATATGGGTATCTATTTCTTTACGTATGGTAGCAAGTTTTAATTGCTTCAGATTTTCTCGGAGCGCATAGGTCGCGTTATTCATCACTGCACCTCCCCTAACTGGCCATATACTGTGAGATCTGGCGGTGCACTACCCTTCCAGCCAGTCAAAGGAGGAATGATGCGTTCTGGGGTGTTACTGTAGATGAGGATATGGAGGATGCCCCCACTGCTCCTGATGTTGTGCTTCAGGGCCACTGTCACCGCATGTTCAATAGCTTGCTCGTCATAATCCCGATACAGCATAAGGACGTTGAGAAAATCTTTTGTCCCTCCACTCATTCCTGAGCTTTCCTGAAACCGTTCAAGCAACTTGTTGTAGCACGTAGGCCACTGCTTACGCCATTGCACTATGGGCCGTGCTGAGTCAAATGCCTGTGGTCGTTGCTGGATCAATTCGAGATAGTGATCAGGGTCAAGACTCCATTGATTATTATTGAAGAGCCGTAGGTGATCAGCAACTTTTTTCCCGTTGAAATAGATGACAACTCGATCAACTGTTAATTCTACCTTGACCGGGTAACCAGCGTACCGACTCGGTATGGAATATCGGTTTTTATCGACAATAACTGTAGAGTATTTATCAGCTTTCCCTGGCTGTAACTGGATGTTACTAAACGGAACAGAAGGTGGGGCCAGTAATGATTGACGTTCTTGCTCAAACAAGGCATCTACGCTTTTCTCTCGACCGGCAATAGTGTGGCTCCCGTAACGAAGGCAACTCTCAAGCAACTTGTCGTTCAGTTCTTCAAGGCTATCTGCTTCGGGCACAGGAACCATGTAGTTGCGTCGTACAAAGCCAACCATACCTTCGACACCTCCTTTTTCATGGCCCTTACCGGGATTACAGAACCGCGATTCGTAATTGTAATATGCTCGAAATTTCTGGAAACTCTCCTGCTCCTGTCGTTTTTTCCCTTGTAATACTTTACGTACAGCTGTTGTCAGATTGTCGTATATAATTATTGAGAAAATCCCTGAAAAAAAGGCAAATGCATGTATATGTGCATCGAAAAAAGCCTGTTGTCGTTCACAGGGGTACATGCGGACAAAATGCTTACCTGAATACTTTGATCGCATGCAGAAGTACTTGAGACGAACTTTGACACCGGCAATAACAGCATTTGCTGTACCCCAGTCGACTTCCGCCTCTCTGCCTATTGCAGGATCACACGGAATAAAGGCACCAGGGCTGTCTATACCAAGTTTAACCTTGGCCAGGCGAACATAACGCCGTACCGTTGATTCCCCACCCGTAAAATCCAATTCTGATACCAAACGGTTATAAATCCGGCGTGCAGTATGTTTCTGCTTTCTCGGCTGCCCCTTATCAGACTCAAGCCATCCATCAATAGTTGTAAGATATGGACCTAATGCAGGAAATGGTTGATAGGTGCGCTCTTTGTAACTCCAAGGCTCTCCTCGTATGGCTTTCTTAATCGTATTACGACTATGTCCGGTCATGCGTGAAAGTTCACTGATGTTTTTGCCGTATTTGCGATGTGCGGTGCGAATGAGTTCATACTGGTCCACGTTTAGCAACTCCTTGCCCCCTTTAATGATTTTTGCAAATCATCATAGCAGAGGCCTTGCTTAAGGTGGTCAATTTTCGGTTAGCACAACACCCATTTACTGATCAATTTTAGGTTAGCACAACTA
>NZ_SWCN01000034.1 GCF_005116575.1 Desulforhopalus sp. IMCC35007
CGTTTAGCAACTCCTTGCCCCCTTTAATGATTTTTGCAAATCATCATAGCAGAGGCCTTGCTTAAGGTGGTCAATTTTCGGTTAGCACAACACCCATTTACTGATCAATTTTAGGTTAGCACAACTAGTAAAAAGCAGGCAAAAATCAGCGTACCTTGATTTTGTCTCTCTGGATGATTCGGAGGAGATTGAAAAATTTTATTCTATGAAAAATATGCTGTCGATACTTGGCAGTACTGCATTTAAAAATGATATCAGAGCAAAGTTCTCCGGGTTGGTAAACAGACAGGAGGTTCCGGAGTCGAAGATTCTTGCACTGGACGCGGAAAGGGTAATTACATCTGTTTGTGCGCATTATAAGATTTCCAGGGAACAACTTTTTCTGTCCAAAAGAGGAACAGAGAATCTTCCAAGAGATATTGCTATTTACCTCGTCCGCCTCTTCTGCTGTAAAACCTTGCCAAGTGTCGGTAAGGACTTTGGAATAATTAACTATAGTACCGTGAGTAGCGCGGTTCAGAGAGTGAAACTGCGTTATGAAAGGGACAAATATCTGCTCAAAGAAATTGAGAATATAAAAAAGAAAATAGTTAAAAGTCAAAAGCGGACTTGACCCTCTGACCCCCTCTCTTTCATTTTTGTCATTTGGCGATTATCATATTGCGATGAGATCCTCACTCAACACAGGTGATTTTGGGGGAAGCGTGATTCATGGAAAAGAGTCATCGATCCAGAGGCAAGGCTGTTAAACTGACTTGGAGATAATGTAGTGAAATTCTTGAGAGAGGGGCGAAGTGACCACGACTGCAAGAGATGAACCGGGAGGCTGTTGGAGTGTTCCCTGGATTCATCAGCCTGATTGGCATGAGATGCTGCAGTGTACAGGGAAAAATTGTGCAAGACTTGGTGGGTCAAGAGCAGAGGTGATGGGACACATCGATGCTATTATCATGCTCTATGAAGAAGTGGAGGCACCGTTGAGTCGTCTTTGTGAAGTCACATGCCCCACCTGTAATGATGTCTGCTGCCTCAAAGCTACAGTTTGGTATGATCAGCGGGATATAATAATTTACCACCTCGTAACAGGTCTCTTCCCAGAACACCAGATTACAAGGAGTGCTAAAGGGATTTGCTGTAATCTTGGGGAAAACGGTTGCAGGTTGCCCCGTTTACAGCGCCCTTTTATCTGTACCTGGTATATATGTCCAGAGCAGACAACGATGCTCAAGAGAGAAGCGGGTAATCCTGAGGTAAACATTCTGGAGAAAATTCATCAGATAAAAGAGTTGCGAAAGAGGATTGGGACCCTTTACCTGCAGGTGTAGCGACTACGGATAGATTGTGCTGGCGGAGTACTGTCCGTAAGTTCTGGGATGTTGTTTTTGTGTGCCGGGTTTCGCGAGTTCTTCGTATATGGATGTGACTCCTCTTTCATCACGAGAGGAAATTTTCCATGAGATCCTCTAACGCATTAAAGCTGCCGTAATAGAAATGGTCGGTGGCATCAATAACCTCAAACCGCGCGTCGGGGTTCCAGTCCTGGAGGGCTTGCCTGATCAGCTGAGGTGGGGCGAATTCATCTTCTTCACCGGTAATCACGAGCTGTAACAGAGGCAGGGTGGAAACATCTCGAAAAGGAATAAAGGCAATGGGAGGCGAGATGAAGATCATCGCCTCGACTTCTTCTGGCACTTCAGGTAAATGGGCGATCACCCAGGAGCCGAAGGAATAGCCGACCAGCTGGATGGAGGTTATTCCTTTGCCGACAAGGAAATTGATCGCCGCCAGGATATCCTGCCCCTCACCTAGTCCACCGTCGTGCTTGCCTTCACTCCTGCCTGTTCCCCTGAAATTAAAGCGCAGGGTCGTGATGTTTTTATAGTTGTAGCTGCGAACCAGGGCTTCAACAACGGGATTAGACATATCTCCCCCATAGAGGGGATGAGGGTGGGTGATGATTGCGCCTCTGGTGTCACTGTGTTTTGTGTAAAGACCTTCCAGGGTGAGGTTTTTACTTGCAAAGGTGATATGTTTTTCCATGTTGTGCAGCTGTCCCCCAATCGGCTTTGTTGTTGAATGTATGTCGCACCCGTTGCTATTTCCAAGACCTGTTAGAAAATACCAAAATCTATACCTGCGGCGAGGGTCTGGCCAAGTTCTTCCAGATCAGCAAGATCGTTTTCCGTCGGGCTGCCGACAATCCTTCTGTGTTCCTGCACCTTCTTCCATTTATAACCGGCAGCCAGCCGCTCAATCTGGGTAATGGCACCCCGTCCGTCATTCCCACCACAGACGAAGACAACGAAGGGAAGCCCTATGGTTAGATCTTTTGCGGCTTCATAGGTGCGGTCAAAAAAGTCTTTGATCAGGCCTGCCATGGTCCCAAAATATTCAGGTGATCCGATGGCAATTCCGCTACACGACAAGAGATCGTCGATCTGGGCCTCAGCTGCCTGTTTATAAACGAGGGCAATATTTGTTTCTTTTGCAGCCCCTTTGGCAAAACGGTCGGCCATCTTCTTCATCGTACCACCCTGGGAATGGTAAATGATCAGCAGCTTCTTTTTCTTTTCCTCCATTTGCGACTCTTCTGTAGAGTTGATTCCTGCATCGATACACTTTCCCCTGGTTAGAATATACTCTGAAAAGAAAGACTTGATTACCTTTTATTTGGGGGGGAACAGCATTGCAGGTTTTTCCTCGATTTTTGAGGATGACGAAAATAAAAACCGTTCTTCTGGAATTTTTTGGAAAACAATTCGTTGTGATAATTGGTGATGTTATGCCTGCTACTTGGCGTATGGCGTATGGCGTATGGCGTATGGCGTATGGCGTATAAGGTACAGCGGGAATATCGGATTATCTCTATCAGCAAGCGGGAAGACATCGGGAGCACGGCAATTGATGTGACAACAGAATCGTTTTGATCCCGCATCCCCCCATGTACCTTTGATAGCAGGAAGAATCTGTCTAACTTTTGTATCATGTATGGTATAATATCTGTAATAACCCTATATTAGAGTCCTCTCCCCGCAAGTCTGTCATAATTAACAAAGAAATTGGGTGGGTATTTTTAAAAATTTTTCTGTTAAACTGCTGTTATTAAGATGAAAGTTCAAAACAAAAGTCGTGTTCACCAGGCAGGAGTAAAGTTGATAGTATGAACAGAAAAATTCTCTTTGTCGATGATGATCGCGTCATACAGATGGTTGTGGAACAGCAACTGGCGGCTTTCGCCGAACATTTCAGCTTAGTTTTTGCCAATGATGGCCTTGATGCAATCAAAAAACTTGAAAACGGTTGCTTTTCACTCGTTTGTATTGACCTCATTATGCCTCGTATGAAAGGGGTAAATCTCTTTTCTCATATACGAAGTCATTTTCCGCATGTTCCAGCAATTATCATGTCAGGAAAATCAAAAGAAGAGATGCAGGAGTTAATTCCTCCTCTGGGTGTTTATGAATATTTTTCCAAGCCGTTTGAGCCTAAATTACTTTGTAAAAGTATAATGAAACACCTTCAAAAAGAGGCGGAGGGTGGAATTATGTACAACGTATCGCCACCGGTATTCTTCCAGTTTATGGAGATGGAGGCCAAAACATGTACCGCGCGTGTTCTGGATAATGGTTCACCGCGGGGTGGAGTGCTCTACTTCACCGATGGGCAGTTGCTTGACGTTCGGGTTGGCATGATAACGGGATTAGATGCCGCTCATATCGTTTTTGGTTGGAATGATGTTACCGTATTTATAGAAAAAAACTGTCCAGCAATAGAAAACAGAATTAACCTTCCGCTTCAAACTGTTATTATGCAGGCCGTCAGCATGAAAGATGAGGATGAAGAAGACATTGAACTTCAAAGCGCAAAGCAGGAACGGGGGCAGGATTTGGCCGATAGTCCGGAAGGTGGTATTTCTTCAAAATTGAGATCAGCTCGGCTCGGTGAGATATCAGGTATTCTGGCAGATGAAGTGGCTGCAAATAGCGTTGGGGATATATCGCAGAGAGTGGAAATGACCGACGCAGTTCAAGCAATTGCGGCCATTGGAGAACACTCAAATTTGGGCGAGTTTTATCTGGGTGTTTTAGCGTATGGATCTGAAGATGATGCTGTTGTGATACCCAGTAAACCTCCAGTTAGAATCGAATGTTCGTCTGAAAGTCATGCGAAAGGAGTCGTCAGGAAGCTTGTACGTAAGATCTGAAAGGTGTGACTCCGTGAAACTATCTGTTGAAGGCCACTATTTCACGGAGTTCTGAGCCAGTGAGGAGCGTATCGAATTCAACATGTACAGAATAGGCGTTACCTATTATATCATGGTCTCGTACAGCTAGAATTTTCCCGTTACGTTCTACAGCCGGGTTCGTATTACTCTTTTTTATCGAGAGCTGTATCTTTTTGCCAAACAGGTAGTGAGTGTTTTTTCTTTGGGACGAGTGCACTATAAAACAGACGCCGCCCTGGGAAATATCCAGAATATTACCTCTGCCTTCAGCTTCTGTTTTTTTACCATCTGCTCCTAAGAGTATAAAAGAAATCTTTCCCGATATTTTTTTTCTTTCAAGCTGCCTCCTGGAGCGCTTCATCTTTTTCAGAAGAGTGGTAGATGTTTCAATATGGCTGCAATAATCTGACAATTTGGATTCAATGCCAGGGTATTTCTTTTCCAATTTTTGCAGACTCTCATAAGACAGCGAGAACACCTCAGCACCTTGGCTTTTCGCTGCACTGGTCCAGACCGAGAGTTCGAAAAAGGTCCCGTGGCCGAGCAGACCTCCCTCTGATACGATTTGAAGGGGGATTTCCCTTCCATCGATATGGGTGTAGAGTTGAACCCTTCCCGTGTTCACAAAAAAGAGTTCTGAGTGGATTTGTCCCTGCTGAACGAGATGTTCCCCACTCGCATAGCTCTTTCTTTTCATAGCATGATAAAGGGCGATAAACTCTTCTGCGCTAAGAATATCAACGATATTTTTCCAAACAAAATAGAAATTTTCATCAATAAGAGCTTTCTTACTTTCTTCTATTAATTCGGTTGCACGAATACTTTCTGTCAGGGCCATTGGCTCTATCTGCAGTAACCACTCCTGAAGAGCTTCGGCTTTATCAAACTGTTGGTTTTGTGTCGCAGTGTTTATAAGACCGACAATGAGCTTGACCGCCTCAGTTTTTCTGTCTTCTGCAGCCAATGCAACAATTTGGTCTTTTTCTGGTAGTGTTTCGAGTTCCTGGGGGACAGGTGCAACCTTAGGAGCTGCAGGAATATTTCTGCTTTTAGCTGTATTGCTGGCAGTTGAGACTTTTTGAGTTTTTGGTTGCTGTGGCTTAGGCTCTTCAGATTTTTCTGGTTGTATATGTTCGAGTTGACGGACAGCAAGCTCGGCCGCTTCAACTATATATTCATTGAGCGGATGTTTTCCTGCGCTATGGTCTGATAAGATTGCATTCAAACAAGCCGTTGCTTCAAAGTATGAGCAGTAACCGATGGTTTGGCATGCGGCGAGCAAAACTTCATTTCTTGTATTCGCCGCTAGACTTTCAAGGTTTGCAATGATTTTCATTAATACTTTTGCAACCTCTTTGTCGGCAAAGTAGACCAATGTTCGTATAAACTGAGGTTTCAGTCGGTCTTCGGCTTTGTCTAACATATTGAGCAAAACTTTTTTACCTACATTTTCTTGCTCCAGTTGTTTTTCTACTTTTCGGCAGGCATCTTCTAATGCTTCCAGATTTCGATTATCCTTCATTGTTATGATAACGTAGCCAATGCTCGTAGAATGAAGGTAAATGAAACCGTTTTTGAAATAGAGAGTTGCTGTTTTCGGAGTTTTAAGATCTGCAATAGCAGCGTGCATGAAAGTGACAGTTTGCGGATCAATTTTTAAGGATGGAGGGTTGTTTTCACAAAACAGTGCTTCTCCATGATGAGAAAGGAGAAGGACATTTTGAATTGAAGGTAGTTTTGCTATTTTATTTAAAAAAGTGATCATGAATTTGTCGTTAAAAGCTTTCCAAGAGACTATTGTATTGAGGGATTACCCGCTGATTTGAGGAAAGAAACCCAATCTGTCTCATTTTTTCATTTTAATCCCGATGTGAATGACTATACAAATACCTGAGCGGGATTACATCAATTATCAAAGGTCGCCTGGGTAGAGACAAAATCTAAAGTGGGATTGAAGCCCTCAATTTCATTATTTTTTTACTATCAGGTGCACCTTGTTTTTCCATTCATGCTGTTGCAGATGATAACTCCCATAGATGCATGGATCATTGTTGTGGCCCGGTAGTGATGAGATTGGAACCATCTCCTTAACCATAAAGGACATTGTAGGTCAAATAAGTATCTGTTGTGCCATCGTGATTAAGATTATCTCTGGTCAATAAGGTACTGATAATGCAAGACCTGCCCCCGTCATAGAAGGAGTAAGTTGTGACTGAGCTGATACAAATATTTGGTGCTCTAACCTTTTTTACAGGCCTTGCCCTCGTGGTGAGGCCTGAGCGTATCTTTGGTTTTTTGCAAAAACAACTGGCCAAGGTAGAACTGCATATTTTCAATGTTGTACTGAGAATAATTTTTGGGATTCTCATGATATCTCAATCCAGCATATCAAATTTTCCTTTTGTTGTTGAAACTATTGGCTGGTTTTGCATTGGTATAGCTGTAATTCTGACGCTCACGAGCCGTGAACGTTTCAAAAGGGTCTTTTCGTGGGCTGTAACATTGGTCGAAACAAATAGCCGTGTCGGCGCTGCTTTGATAATGGCCTTTGGTGCCTTTCTTATCTTTGCCTTTGTTTAGACCCTTGGGCAATCATCTTATGATTCTATTTTTATCTCCCAGCTCATCTTTAGAAAACTTGCATACATTTTCGAGACTCCACAGTATTTGTCGTGGGAGAGTTCTACAGCTTTTGAGAGTTTTTTCAGATCGAGACCGCTACCCTTAAACGTGTAAGTGATGTGCATTGCGGTGTAGACCGAGGGGATATCCTCGGTTGCATCTGCTTCTACAGTGATAATAAGGTCATCAAATTTTACCCTCATTTTTTCCAAAATCATTGCGACATCAATTCCCGTACATCCGGCAAGAGATGCAAGCATCAGCTGTTTCGGACTTGCTCCTGCATCCTGGCCGCCTATAGAGACAGGGGCGTCGGTTACTACGGGATGGTCTCCTACCATGGACTCAAAAGTGAGATTTCCTTTCCAGGTTGTTTGAATTGCTGCTTTCATATTTTTTGTACCTTTGTAGATTGTTTTTGTTGAGAGACCTCTTTAAACTCGGCTTTTCTGCATGAGCAGCTGTAACTATTATTTCTCTTGGAAATCTTTCAACCAGGTTTCTTATCTTCTCAATTCTCATTGTATTCTATTGATCGGGTTCGCTTTTCCAGATCAATCAGGATATCCCATTGAACAGGGACAATAATGATTGTAAGCAGGGTTGCTGTGCAGAGCCCCGTTACAAATGTCATGGCCATACTTCCCCAGACCGTGGAGTATTCAGGAATTCCAAGGGCCATTGGCAGCAGTCCCAGGGTGGTTGTCAATGTGGTCAGGAGGATGGGACGCAGCCGGATGTTTACTGCGAGCATGAGCGCCTCACGTTTTTTCATGCCCTGCTGGTAACATGTATTCAGAAATTCGACCAGCACCAGAGAGTCGTTGACCACCACTCCGGTCACCCCGACAATGGCAACAAAACTGTTGACGGTAAAGAGGGTGCGCGAGAGGAGTGTCCCGTAAATGACGCCTGTGAGAGCAAAGATAACGGCTGAAATGATGATGAGAGGTTGCAGATAGGATTGAAACTGGGCGGCCAGTATCAGATAGATAAGCAGTATTGCTATGATGAAGGCATAGGTCAGCGACAGAAAAGATTCCTTGGTCGATTCATGTTCTCCTGAAAAATTAAGCGTTGCCCCCGGATAATTATCCCGTATGGTGTGGTAGTATTCCCTCGTTTTTTTGACAACCATCGCACTTGAGATCGGGGCCCCGGGTTTGATGTTGGCCGTCAGGGTAATCGCACGCTGGTTCTCATATCGGTTGAGGTAGCCGGGTTCTATGGAAAACTCGGGCTGGCAAAGGTCAGAGAGCCGGATTGTACCAACAGGCAGTTCGATGACCGGGACATCTAGAGCTCTTAGCATCTGTGCGTCTTCGTCGTGCAGGGTCTTCACCTTTATATCGATAATGTCTTCAGGCAGTTTCATCTCACCTACAATCTGTCCATTGAGAACGGAAGAAGCGAGCCTGGCAACCTCGGCCAGAGTCAGGCCCCATTCTGCGACTTTCTCCTTGTTTATTTTAAGACGAAAAATCCTGCCGATACTTCCCTGATCATTTTGCAGATCAATGAGCCAGGGTGAGATATCTTTCTGGGTCTTAAGATAGTCCTGCAGTTTTTTGGCAAGCAAAGACACATTCTCAGCATTGGTGCCGAGGGTCCTTACATTGATATCTTTTCCCGATGGAGGACCGTCTTTTTCAGGCCGTATCGAGAGGGTCGTCCCTGCAGGGACATAGGGTTGGAGCCGCTCACGCATATAGTCAAGATGCTTGATAACGTCGTTTTCAGGGTAATCGGCAAACCGTCTTTTTTGAGATTCCGGCAGGGTCACTGCGACGTGCCCAAGATTATTCCCGTATTGGGGAGAATAATCTTCGTTGATATAAAATCCGGAAAACCCAAGGGCTGATTCGTGCATGGCCTTGCCTTCTTCCATCACTGCCAGGGCTATTTTTTTAACCAGTTTATCTGTCTTGTAAATCGGGGTTCCGGCGGGGCCTGTCAGCTCCACATAGTAGAGTGCGTAGCTGTCTGGAAAAAACTGGATCCGGATGAGGTTCGATACACCCTGCATGGAACTGAAAAAAATTATTATGGCACCAATAAAGGCAAGACCAAGGGAGAGAAGTGAGGTGTACCTGAAACGCATGGTCAAGCGGATGAGAGCGTCAAAAAGTCTGCGGGTGGTCCGCATAACAACCCCTTCGTTGAGCTGTCTGATGTATTTTTCTAAACTGTCGCCCGATAGCGGGTCCTGTTCCTGTTTTTCCTGCCTGCGAGGGCCGTAATCCAGATAGTGGCAGGGGAGAATCAGCAAACATTCAAGTAAAGAGGCCATTAGGGCGAAAACGATTGTTTTGGGAATAATTTCAAAGAAATCTCCAACCATCCCGGTCATGATGAGCATCGGCAGAAAGGCAACGGCGGTGGTCAGGGTTGCAGAGATCACAGGAAAAAACACCTCTGAGGTGCCAACGATTACCGCCCTGCGGACCTCTTTGCCGGACTGGATATGGCGGTAGATATTTTCCACCACCACAATGGCGTCATCGACAATGATGCCTGAGACCAGGACGAAGGCAAAAAGGGAAACCTCATTGATGGAATTGCCGCTGAGGTACATGAAAACCATGGTCACCAGAAAGGCAAAGGGGATGCCGATCGTGGTGAGTGCGGCGTTTCTCAGGCCCATAAACTGCCAGATGATGAGGCAGACGAGGAAAACACCAAGGAGGAGATTGACGCCCAGGACCCTGATGGAGTCGTTGATCTTGTTGCTTGAGTCCTGGGTTACGGTCAGGGTTATTCCTTCCATTACATAGGATGGCTGCAGTTCAGCTACGATTTGTCGCACACTATTGGCGATAAAAAGAGCATTGCCGCTGCTTGACTTTAAGATCTGCAGGGTAACGCATTCCAGGCCGTCCACAGAGGCGATGATGTATGGGTCACGGTAGGTGAAGTAACCGTCTTCTGCAATATCGCCAATGCGAATAAACGAGCCGTCGCTGTCTGTTCGGATGATGGTTGAAAAAACATCGGCCCGTGATCTGAACTGCTCATCAACCCTGATGATAAACTCGCCATTTTCAGTCTCGGTGTGACCCGCCGGGATGGTCACGTTTGTGAGCTTGAGTATCTCTGTTGCCTCGCTGTAGGTGATACCGTAGCGTTGCATTTTCTCAGGTGAGAGCAGGACGTGGAACTCCCGTATATATTTACCGATCAGCTTTGTCTCTTTGACCCCTGTAAGCTGGCCCAGTGGAATTTTCAGCTCTTCTGCCACAAGGGCGAGGGTGGCATTGGAATGTTTGCCGGAGATGTTGACGCTGATCGTGGGAAACCAGTCATTTACATCAAGAAAGTTGAATACCGGGGGTTCCGGTAACTCCGGAAGATCGCCGAGAATGGAGAGAACCTTGAGCCGAACATCGTCAAAACGCCCACGATAATCGCTGTCATCGTCAAATTTGATGACGATGTTGGAGCGCTCCCTGTAGGAGGTTGACCGGACGTAGCTTAAGTCTTCAATATCTTCCAGGGCATCTTCGATCTCCCTGGTGATAAGTGTCTCTACATCTTCGGGTGAGGCACCGGGCAGAAAGGTGTTGATGTACATTTTACCGAACTCGATGTTCGGATAGCGCTCAACCGGCATGCGCAGCATGACAAAGGCGCCGACCAGGATAAGCAGCACGAAGACCATGTTCAGCACAACTTTCTGTCTGAGGGTGAAATCGATGAATCGGTTCATACCGCTTTGCTGTAGCATATACCTGGCCTGTATGTCTGGCTGCCTGCCAACTATTGAAGAGGATCGGGGCTGAGCTGGACCTGTTGTCCTGCCTTTAACTCACTGCCCGAGACAATGGAAAACTGGTCGTCATCTGAATGGCCCACCAAGATTACCTGAATACGCCTGCCATCCGGGGCGACCAGCCATGAGGCTTCATAGCGGTTAATGAGAGCCGAGTGGGGGACCAAAAAGCTGCCGGTATCTTCGCCGCTTATGAGCTGCACTTCGGCCCGCATTCCCCCTTGTAATTGTTGTTGGAGGTTGGATTGCTTGGCGTTGGTGATCAAATCCACATGTATTTTTCGGGTTGAGGCATCAGAAACAGGGGCGCTGCGATAGATGGTCGCGGGGACCTCTGCTCCGAGATCGGGGAAAAAAAGGCTGATGGGCTGCTTGCCGTTAAGGGCCTGCAACTCACTGTAGGTCAAGGCAAGGGGGACGATGAGCCTTTGGAAGTCTCCGAGACGGGCAATGGGTTTGCCTGCCTGGATATATTCCCCCTGCTCGGCAAATCGTTCAATGACCAGCCAGCCCTGGGGCCCCTTGAGCGTATGGCGCTTGAGCTGTTCTTTGAGCCTCTTTTCTTCGTTGACCAGTTTTTTCAAGGTGATGTGGTGTAAGTCGGTTGCAAGACTCACTTCATCGAGCTGCGCTTGGGGAGTTGACTTTTTACTCAGAAGCGTTGTGTATCTGGAAAGGGTTTTCTCTTCCTGAGCGAGTTGGCGCTCTGTCTGTTCCTGGGCGATAGTGTTTGCCGTGATATCGAGCAGGATAAAGGTTGGATCTATGGTGGCGAGAATACCGTTTTCTGGAATCGGTTCCCCGATATCGGCCACGATCTCTTCACATCTGCCGCTGACCTCGCTGGTCACGGTCATTTCCTGGCGTGGATAGGTAAAGCCACTGAGAGTAACGCTTCGATAAAAGGGTTGTAGTGTTGTGAGTTCCTTGCTTATTGCACTTAAAGGGAGCAGGATGCCTGTGATGAAAAGCAGGGGAAGTAGCGTCCGTTGGACGAGAATAATACGGCTGAAAATAAGTGCAGACATAATTCTCCAGATTGATGGTCACTCGATTACCCGAAAGGCAACAATGAAGTCTTCCCGGCTGTCCAAACTGTTGTGCAGCAGACCAGCAGGGAGCAGAAGGCCTGTAAGATTTGTAATTTATTGAGCCGAGTGAGAGTATTACACAAAAAACCCATTTATGCACTCAAGCACATCATAAATGTACTTGAGTTGCAAACAGGCTTGTCTCTTTAACTCAACTTTCGGGATTCAGTTTCAGGCACTCTCAATTCACTCTTTACAATGCCTACTGCCGACAATTGTAGGCAACAAACATGTGGCGCATGAAAACGATTGTTGTGTGAGCGATTAATGCATCAAAGTCACGACACTGGATTTCTTTAACCAGCTTCAGATGTTGTTTTGCCATTTTGAAGAACACTTCAATATCCCAACGTTTTCCATAAATTTGCACAATATCTGACTTGGGAAGTTCGATGTCACTTGACAGTAATAATAAACCAGACATTTTGTGTGTGATTGCTGGGGTAACGTTTCAGTTAATGAAAGATTTCTCTCTAATGTAAGTCAAAACATAAGGAGGTAAGAAATGTCATTGCTACAGGAAACGATCGTTTACATTCTTCTCATCCCCCTCTTTCTCCAAATTGTTCTTCCCCTTGCAATGTTGCTCATAAGGCTTTGTTGCCTGCCGTTTCACTCATTGTCTAAAGGTAAGGTCTCTGCCGGTGCTCCGGCAGTCCATGGAATCAATTCCATGGAAAACCTGGCGTAATGTATCAATCATCTCCCCGGAGCACAAAGCTGTTACTCGCGGAAGTGCTCGGAGCAGTGGCTGGGGTCTACCAGCTTACGATAGGTTCGAATGACCTTTTTAAAATCTTCCCAGGTGTCTTTTTTCAGCCTGGGGTTTCTGAGCAGGGCGGCCGGATGATATACCGGCATGAGGAGCCTGTTGTTCCACTGGAGCCAGTGGCCTCTTGCTGCGGTGATTTTGCACGACTCATCATTGAGTAGTTTCCTGGTGGCAGTGGAACCAAGGGTGATGATGATTCTGGGATTGACAAGATCTATCTGTTCATGCAGGTAGGGGATGCAGGTCTCTACTTCCCTGTTGGTCGGGACACGGTTGTTTGGTGGCCGACAACGGACTATATTGCTGATAAATACATGCTGCTGCCGGGTAAAGCCGCAGGCGCCTAAAATTTTATCCAGCAGCTGACCGGATTTACCAATAAACGGTCTGCCGACCCTGTCTTCATCTGCTCCCGGGGCCTCCCCCACCAGAAAAATCTCGGCGTTTGTATTGCCTTCTCCAAAAATTGCATGGTTTCTGTCGCTGTGAAGCGGACAAGCTGTACATGTCAGAATTCGTTGCTTCAGCCTTTCCATACTATTTTCCAAAGAGTAGATTATCTGTAAGTAAGACACTCCATAGAGATGCCCCTGTCAGGCAAAAAAATCAATATATTTATCCGTGCAGCGCTTTTTCTGCCTTATCTAAAATAATTTTGAAAGTGCACTGAGGCCACTGAAGAAAGGTCTGTATAAATTTGCAAAAATAAGATCCTGTGAGATAATGAACAGGAGTGGACGGAACGGTGGAAATAGGCTGACCTCGGTTCTACAGCTGAAATTATAAAATCTTGGAGTCGTTTGATGGCCAAAAAATCAATTCTTTTTGTTGACGATGAGCCCAATATCCTTTCGGGGTTAAAAAGGATGCTTCGGGCAATGCGTGACGAGGTGGAGTTCAGCTTTGCCGAGGGTGGACGAGAGGCTCTTGAAATAATGGAAGAAAAAGAAATCCATGTCATCGTTTCAGATATGCGCATGCCCGGAATGGATGGCGCTGCATTACTCAAGACGGTTCAGGAAAAACATCCGCAGATCATCCGTATTATGCTGACAGGCCAGGCAGACGATGAGTCCGTGTGGCGTACCGTCGGTGTTGTTCATCAGTTCCTGGCAAAGCCATCTGATCCCAACACCTTAAAAGAGGTTCTGCTCAGGGCTTGCGCTTTACAGGAGTCAATGAGGAATTCTAATCTCAAAGCAATTGTCTCAAGTCTTGGCAGTCTTCCGAGTCTGCCGACTGTATATAAAAAGCTTTGTGATGCTTTAAAAGACCCCGATTGTGCCATAGCAGATGTCGCCAAGATCATTGGTCAGGATATGGCAATGAGTGCCAAGGTCCTCCAGCTTGTCAATTCGGCCTTTTTTGGCTTGTTTAAGACCATTGACAGTCCCGCGCACGCTGTGAACCTTCTTGGCCTGGATACCATCAAGGCACTTGTTTTGGGAGTAGGAGTGTTTTCGGAAATAACAGCCGAGAACCATAAATCTTTTTCAGTAGCTACGCTCTGGTCCCATTCGGTTGCAATTGCGGCCTTTGCCAAAAAGATTGCTGCATCCGAGACAGACAATAAAGAAGTCATTGATAATTCTTTTATTGCCGGGATGATACATGATATAGGGAAGCTGCTCCTCTTTTCTTCCGTGCAAACACAGTTTATAGAAGCCGTAGAAACTGCGGTAAAACATAATATGTCACTGGTTGAATGCGAACAGGATGTTTTTTCGGTGAACCATTGCGATGTAGGTGGTTATCTCATTGGTCTATGGGGGTTACCCGGCCCTGTAATCGAGGCTATAACCTTTCATCACCGGTTGGAGAGTTACCCGAGTGCTTCTTTCAGTCCTGCTGTAGCTGTACATGCAGCAGATTTCATATATTATACATTGCATCCGCAGAAGAGTGTTGGTGCACCGCCGGAACTCAATGAAAACTATCTCAGCCTTGCAGGTCTTGACGGAAGGCTGGAAAAATGGACGGAACTCTGCAGGGAAGTCGCGGAGTGATTTCTCTTCTGCCACTTGAAAAGCGCTGATGAAACGGCATAGTGAAATTGGTGTTTCTTCTTTGGTATTTACGGTAGCGATGTGGTAATGGTCTAAAATTATGACAGAAAAAATTTTATTTGTAGATGATGAACCCCATGTTCTGCAGTCTATTCAGCGTCAGTTGCGGAAACGTTTCACTCTTGAAATTGCAGAAGGGGGAGCCGAGGCCTTGAGAATACTCAAGGAAAACGGACCATTTGCGGTGATCGTTTCAGACATGCGTATGCCTGAGATGAATGGTGTGGAATTACTGTCGAAGGTGAAAGATCTCTACCCGGATACGGTTCGGATGATGCTCACGGGTAATGCAGATCAGGAAACAGCAATGGATGCTGTAAATACCGGGCATATTTTCAGATTTCTTACAAAACCCTGCCCGCCTGCAACCTTTATTACCTCACTGGCACTTGCACAACGGCAATATCGACTCATCAATGCCGAAAAAGAACTGCTGCAGCAGACCCTGCGTGGGAGTGTGAGTGTTCTCTCTGAACTACTTGGTATCGCAAATCCTGTAGCATTCAGCTCGGCTGGAAGGATAACATATTATGTTGTCCAGGTGGTCAAGGCCTTAAATTGGCATGCTTCCTGGCAGTACGAGATTGCGGCACTGATGTCACAGATTGGCTGCGTCACCCTGCCAGGAGACGTTCTCAATAAGATGTATTCGGGGGTGATCTTGAGTGATGACGAAAGGGTGATGTATGAAAAACATCCGGAAGTAGGGGCCCGGTTGCTGGAAAAAATTCCACGCCTGGAGGCTGTGACCAGGATGATTGCCCTGCAGTTGCTTTCTTATGATCAATACACAGAAGAACTGGTGGCCAATGAAGATGAGGAGGTCATACAAGGAGCACAACTGCTCAAAGCGGTAATTGACTTTGATTTTCAGCTGTTTCGAGGAGTAAACCGGGCCGAAGCCATTAAAAGTCTGCAGAAACAAAAAGGAAGATATAATCCAGCCTACCTGGAAGCCCTGGCAAAGATTAAAATGGATAGTGAGGTCCGTATTATATCAGTGAAGGTGCATGATCTAAGCGTTGGTATGATTCCAATCGACGATGTTGTCGCTAAAAACGGGGCCTTGATTATTCCCAGAGGGCAGGCGATCACCTGGTCCCTGCTTCAGGGCCTGAATAATTTTGTCAGGCAGATTGGTGTGGTAGAGCCGATTGCGGTGCAGGTTGGTAGAAAAGAGGAGTGAGAGTCATTTGCCCCATTTCTTTACATACGTTAACAGTAGATGCGAATATGAATCATATTGACACAATCAGAAAGCAGATAGAAGAAACCCAGGTGGTTTTACGGGAGTCTCAAGAGAATTTTGTCAAAAATCCAGAGAGTTACAGCGCCCGACTCCTTTTAATGAGTACGGAAAATTATCTTGCAGATCTTCTCAGAGAGCTCGACAGGGCAATAGCCGAACTCCCGAGTAAGGGCAGTTCCAGTCTTTCCTGAAATTTTAGATATTTACAGAATATAGTATATCAAATACCTGTTTGGTAGATTGTGTTGAGCTGATGGGGACAGGCCTCAGGTCCTTTTTATTGCCGACGTCAGAGGCTCATGGGCTGCCGGTGAGCATCTCCAGGCCAGCCACCGCATCTTTGAGATCCGTTTTGTGATCAAAATTTATGTCAGCTTTTTCCTCACATAATCGGTAAATTCTACCGAGTGTCCTCCAGTAGCCGCCTGATGGGCCTACATAATTTCGGCAAGGCCTATTTTGCTACCACCGTCCACATCCACGGCAACAGTATCTGGGACAGCCTCCTCGTCTATGCTTGAGTGTATTGCCTGCGGGGATCCGTTTCCCAGGTAAATAATACCAGGGTATCCGGCTGTTTCAAATCTGCCTTTCGGATTGTTCCACAGGCCTGAGTTTTTAATTTGCAGGGTGCCTGTCGGGTTGTTGCTGACAAAAAATATCGCAGTTCCTCGTTCGGGGGCGACGTTGTCATGGGTTCTTTACGAAGGAGGCTCATAAGGAATTTGTGTCCTTTTTTCTCTTATCATATAATAATGTATAATGGCTGTAACATACAGAGTGTGTAGATCCCGTCTGTTGAGTATGTGCATTGACCGGCAGCTTAGAGGGTTTTGACCTGCCTTGAAATTTTTAACACGGAAACCTCATGGAAAACAACCTGTTTAATCGTAGTGTATTTTACTCTACAATCCTGAGATCTGGACTAATTTTAGGGATCTTCTGGTGTCTAGCCATAGGTACTTCGTTGTGGTGGAACCTTAATAATCACAGAGAATCGATTCAGGAACTGGCCGCCACTGAAGCCCGCACGAGTCTTGATAAGGATATCTTGTACAGACGCTGGGTGGCAGGCCATGGCGGAATTTATGTGCCTGTTTCGGAGAAAAATCCTGCCAATCCCTATCTGATCCATATAAAAGAAAGAGACATCGAGACCCCTTCCGGCAAACAATTAACGTTATTCAATCCTGCATACATGACCCGGCAGGTGTTTGAACTGGGTGAGCAGCTATATGACATTCAGGGGCACCTGACTAGTCTGAACCCTCTACGTCCGGAAAATCAGCCCGATGCGTGGGAAGTACAGGCACTTAAAAGCTTTGGGAATGGAAGTACCGAGGAGAGTGCACTGGTTAAAGTGGGTGAGGAAGAGGTTCTTAGAGTCATGCGGCCAATGATTATAGAGCCGGGCTGTCTGCGTTGCCATGGAGGGCAGAATTACAAGGTTGGTGATGTCAGTGGTGGTTTAAGTGCAACGGTTCCGATGGCAAAGTATAACGCTATTGCAGACAGGTATACTTCTGGTGTGGCGTATGCCCATCTGGCGATTCTCCTCGTAGGGCTTGGTGGTATTTTTTCTGCATTCAGCGTTCTGCAGAAAGTGGACAGTAAAAGGGTTGCCAGTCAACGGGCTCTGCAGGAAAGCGAGAACCAGCTGCGGACTGTATTTGGGGCAGCAGAAAATGTTGCTTTTATCACAACTGATTTTAAAGGGGATACAACAAAGATAGAGAGTTTTAGTCCCGGGGCAGAGAAGGTCTTTGGTTATCCTGCAGAGGAGGTCCTAGGTCATCCGTTGAGCCTGCTTTACCCTGCTGGGGGGAAGGATGAATTCTCAGCATCTCAGGAAGAAATATGTAAAACTGGTGCTGGAGTTTCCAAGGAGTCGATTCTGCTGAGAAAATCAGGAGTTGAGTTCTCTGCTTTACTCTCTGTTCACCCACTTGCCAATGCATCCGGCATGTTTGTTGGAACGGTAGTTGTGGCGATTGACATTTCAGAGAGAAAAAAAATCGAGGAAGAGCTCAGGCAGAGTAATGAAATGGCTATTGCCTTATTAAACGCCAATAGCGAATCTTTATTTCTGTTAAATCTTGATGGTATTTTTATTGCCATGAACAAGGTGACGGCTGCGCGATATGGTAAAACGCCAGAGGAGCTTATTGGTAAATGCGCCTATGATCTTTTTTCTCCGGAGCTAGCCCAGCAGAGAAGGCAAAAGGTTGAACAGGTTGCAGAAACAAAAGAACCTCTGACGTTTTCCGACGTGCGGGAGGGAGTAATGTTTTACCACACAGTCTATCCGCTCTTTGATGTTGAGGGGAAGGTTAACCGGGTGGCTGTCTATTCCCAGGATATAACAGCACAAAAAACAGCGGAAGCGCTGTTGAAGCAAGATGTGGAGCTCAATAGAGAAGTTGCTGCAATTTCCACGGAGTTGCTTTCTGAAGTCTATGATATCGAAACGGTTTCTCTGAGAGCATTGAAGGCGGTTTTAGCACTCACCGGAAGCAGACATGGTTTTGTCTCATCCATAGATCAGAAGACCCTGGAAAATGTCGGCCACATACTCACGGATATGGGTGGCGATCAGTGTCAGATCAGAGACCAGAAAACTGTTTTTTCCATTGGTGAGGATGGAAAATATCGGGGGCTCTGGGGCAGTGTCTTAAACAGCAGGCAGCCCATGTATACCAATTCTCCAGAAACACATCCCCATTCTGTCGGTGTTCCGGAAGGGCATGTCGCAATCAGAAATTATCTGGCGGTACCTGTGATGATGGGAGACAGGCTTCTTGGAATGATTGCGCTTGCCAATTCGGAAAAGGGCTATCAGGAAAGTGATTTCTTTGCAGTCCAGAGGGTTGCCGAGGTCTATGCCCTGGCCATCCATAGAAATGACTACGAAAAAGAACGCATTGAAATGGACCAAAGGCTTCGGCAACTGCAGAAAAATGAAGCGATAGGCTCTCTTGCGGGAGGTATAGCTCACGATTTTAACAATATTCTTACGCCCATTATCGGCTATGCCGAATTTCTAAAGGATGATATTCCCAAAGAAAGCCCAATGTGGGAAAGTATCCAACAGGTACTGCTTGCAGCCCATAGAGCAAAAGAACTGGTGAAGCAGATACTCACCTTTAGCCGGCAGAATGAACAGGAAGTCAGACCTCTGAAAACGAATCAGGTTATTAAAGAGGTTGTTGATCTCGTTGAAGCAACCCTGCCGTCAACGATTAAGGTGCATCATGATATTGACCCGGATAGCCATATGATTATGGCTGATCCGACGCAGATTCATCAGGTCGCCATGAACCTGTTGACCAATGCCTTTCATGCAATGGAAGCGGAGGGTGGCGTTCTTACCGTATCGTTGCAGAATGTTGATATAACAAAAGATACTGTTGTCGCGGCAGGGCTGGACCTTTCCCCGGGCCCTTATGTGGTGCTTGTTGTTGAAGATAGTGGTGAAGGAATAAGTGATGCGTCTATTGATAAAATCTTTAATCCTTATTATTCCACCAAGCCACTTGGCAAGGGAACCGGCCTTGGTCTTTCTGTGGTCTATGGTATCGTCAAAAATTACAAGGGTGAAATCAATGTTGAGGGGCGTCCTGGCAGGGGGGCGCGCTTTAGTGTGTATCTGCCAGCGGTAGAACATGAATTGCGACTCCACCCTGCCTTGAGGGAACTCCGTGAGTTTGAGGGAACGGAGACAATATTGCTGGTAGATGACGATATTTCTGTTTTGAGAATGGAAAAGAGACTTCTTGAACGTTATGGCTATACGGTAGAAATGAAGGAGAAAAGCCTTGAAGCTCTGCAGGAAATACTCTTAAACCCTGACAGGTATGACCTTCTCATTACGGATTTGACCATGCCGGGAATTACTGGCGACAGGCTCACCAGGAAGGTGAGAGAAGTAAATTCCACCATGGGAATTATTATTTGTACCGGTTTTAGCGAAACAATGACACCCGAGAGAGCCAGTGCTATAGGAGCCCAGGGATTGCTGATGAAGCCGGTGGGATCGTTGGAAATGGCAAAGATGGTCAGAGAAGTTCTGGATCAAAGAAAAGAGACATGAGAAATTTCGGGTGTGATTGACAGTATAAGGTCTGATACTGTAAAAGTATGAGCCCGCCTGATGTACACGGTGGGCTTTTTCATTACTCACACTCAGCCCTGGTCGTAACGATGACGAATACAGCAATTTCATCTATAAAAGGTATTGTGTTTAATATACAGAAATACTCTGTCCACGACGGGCCAGGTATACGAACTGTAGTCTTTCTTAAAGGCTGTCCTCTTTCTTGCGTATGGTGCAGTAATCCGGAGTCACAGGGATTCAAGCCACAACTGGCATATAACGAGAAAAAATGTATTACACTGTTTCAATGTGATAATTGCCAAAAAGTGTGTACGGCTGGTGCCCTCGTCTGGGGGGATAATGATAAAATCAAAGTTCTTTGGGAGAACTGCACCGCCTGTCTTGCCTGTACGGAAGTGTGTCCGGCTGAAGCGCTGATTACCTACGGGGAAGAAAAGAGCGTCAGAGAAGTTATCGACCAGGTTGAAAAAGATGCTTCCTTTTATGCACGTTCAGGTGGAGGTTTGACCCTGAGCGGTGGTGAGCCTCTCGCCCAGGCCAAATTTGCCATTGCCCTGTTGAAAGAGGCCAGACTCCGTTATATAAAAAGTGCTATTGAGACTTGTGGGAATGTAAAAACTGAAGACCTGCTTGAGGCGAGCAGATACTGCAATATGATAATGTTCGATTTAAAATCAATGGACTCACGAAAACATAAGGAGTTCACCGGTTCTGGTAATGAACGGATCCTTCATAATTTTATTGAATTGCGTGAAATGTATCCAAAACTCCCCATTCGTGTTCGTACCCCGGTAGTGCCCGGATTTAATGACAGTAAAAAAGATATCCAGGCAATTGTGGATTTCCTCAAAGGCAAAAATGTAGAATTTGAACTCCTGGCATACCATCGGTTTGGTGCACAGAAATATAATAATATTGGCCTGAACTATCCTTTAGGAGAGATCTCTCTTGATAATGACACCTTTTTGACTCTTCAACAAGTTGCCCGACAAAATGAAGTTACAATTTCATCTGAATAAAAAACTGGATATGTTCCCGCTGTATTGAGCTGTATCTCCATTACTTTCCTTAAGATAGGAAATATCTCACAACTGAAATGAGTTTTTTTTCATTAGCCCTGCCGGGGGAGACAACCATCTTCTCGTGCATTGGGAATGGTGTCCTGTTTTTGGTATGTTCTCTCCCTGGAAAATGCATATAATTGACTGTGAACAAGTATAAAGGTGACGAATCGTAATGCTAATAATACTGGAGGACGCCAATGAACAAAATTGTACTCTGTGCAAGTGATCCGACTTACAGGGCAAATTACCTGGATAATCTGGAATTACCTGATAATTATATGTGTGACTTTAGTGTGATGGGTTTTGTTGTAGATGAGTATGATAGTGCTGCGGCCCTTCTCGTGTCCGCGGGATATCAGCTCAGCCAGGTCAAAGGCGGGGCTGAGATACCAATACATGCAGCAGATCAGCTGCTCAACATTAGAAGTATTCTGGCAAAAGAAAACATACGCTGTGAATACACCGATATTGCAGATTCACTGTATCAGGCATGATAGGAGGAGGAAAACCACCAGGTGGGTGGTTTTGGTCAGTCGAGTTCAAGGATTCTGCACAGTCTGCAAAATGGTCAGAACACAGCTGTCTATAAAAATACGGGAGATAAATCTAACATTTTGAAGATGTGGAGAGCTGGAAAGCTGATCACTCCTCACCTGCAAAGGCTATCTCCATATCAATCATTTCTCTTGCTCTTTCAAAGGCTCGTTGTTCATTTTCACCGCCCATTTTAACATGTTGTGTCTTTCCGGTTGGATCAGTGATATCGAAACTGAACTGAGCACACATGTTTGCTTTTGAAGTGACCGTTATTTTCCAGCCCTTGTAGCTGTCAGTCGATGTTGTATCCATAATACACTCCAGGTATGGGGTTAGAGAGCTCCTTCCTGCAAACGTAATAACCTCCTTCTACTATAAACAGGCAAGCCTCACGGGGAAGGACAAAAAACACATTATACAGGTATCCTGTATCGTAGGGACTTGACAGCTTTATGCATCTACAATAGATGATAGTGATGTCGAAAAGAATCATACTTTCGACGTTCATTTCAGGTAAAGCTTGTTGGTGATCCTATCTATGGATCCGTGTTTCTTGTTTTTACTAAAAAACAGGAGGCCGCAGGGAACCCGGTGCGATTCCGGGACGGACCCGCCGCTGTGTGTGAGGACGAACACCGTAACAGGTCACTGTGCTGTATAAAAATTCTTCGAAACAGCATGGGAAGACACGGTAAGTAGGTTGATTCACGAGTCAGAATATCTGCCAGCCAAGCAATAATTTTCTCGGAGAGATGGTAAACCCCCGAGCTGACACGTGTCGGTTCGGTTACAGCTGGACCGCACATCATTGTACAGTGTGCGGGAGGCTGGAGACGTGCAGCCAGACCGCAGATTGTCTGGAGGGTGTATGGACGGGTATCCCATTTTTATGATGTTGCTTTCAGGTTATATCCTGCTGCTGATTGGAACCGGTTATTATTTTAATAAGCGGCAGACCTCAATTCGAGAGTTTCTGCTGGCCGGCAAGCGGGCCGGTGCCTTTTCTGTTGGTTTTTCGGCAGCCGCTTCCTGGCTGACAGCCGGGGCCTTGCTTGCTGTTGTCGGTTTTTTCATGTTACTTGGGATGGGTTCTATCTGGGGGTTTGTCGCCCCCAACGTCATCGCTTTACTGGTCATTGCACTACTGGTGCATAAGATCCAGTCCATTCCTGCCATGACTCAACCTGAGTTACTGGAGATCAGATACGGCTCCTTTTTACGTACCCCGGTGGCTTTGATTATCATCGTTGTGATGATTCTTTTTGCTGTGGCAGATATCAAGGGTTTTGCCATGGTTTTGCAGATTTTTTATGGCATCAGCAATTTGCAGGCAGCTTTGATCGTAGGCTTTTCCGTAGCAGTTTATGTCACAATGGGCGGCTTTTCAGCCGTTCTTGCAACCGATGTGATCCAGTTCCTCTGTCTCTCGTTCTTTGTTTTGATCATGTCTGTTTTGGTTCTTTCAGGTGCGGGAACTGTTTCCGGAATGGGGCTCGGGCAAATGGCAATGGCAATGGAGAGCTCCTGGTGGAATCCAATGTCCATCGGTTTGCCGATGGTGTTGATTTTCTGTTTTGCAATTATTCCCGGCTGGGTAACAGAGCAGGATCCCTGGCAGAAAATATGGGCTGCGCGGGGGCAGAAGTCAGCTCAAACAGGTTTTGTTCTAGGGGCACTTTTAGTCGCCCTGGTATTTGCTGGATGTGCTTTCATTGCCCTTGGCCTGCAGTTTATCTATCCTGAAATTGCCAGGATGGGGTTTCCCATGGGGATGGCAAAAGCCGAACCCGCTCTTTTAAACTTTATCATGGATGGTGGATATTCTGATCTGGCCGTGGCTCTTTTTGCCGTGGCCCTTGCTTCTGCAGCAATGTCATGTACGGATACCTTTGCCGCCTCGGGAGCATCGTGTATTGCCAGAGATATTTATCAGCGTCGAATAAATCCGGCAGCATCAATGCGGCAGATGCTGACAGTTAACCGGCTCAGCGTATTGTTTATCATTTTTTGTGCGACTCTTGGTTCCTTTTTCATCCATTCCATTATCGATGCCATTCATATCGCGACCTTTATTGCAAGTGCCTCATATTTCTTTGTCCTGATGGGCGGTTTGTTCTGGCGTCGTGGAACCGGATCTGGTGCAACTGCTTCTATGCTGACCGGTTTTGTTCTGCAATGTACGCTGGTGATTTTAGATCTATTATGGACAGTGCCAGGAGCACCGCCGTATCTGGAGACCCTGCATCCTCTTCTGACCAGTCATGGTGTGATTGTTGCCATGGGAGCAAGCGGTATCGTCTACGTTCTGGTGTCACTTGCCTCCAAACCTGCAGAGGATTTCAGGCTGGCCCCATTCTTTGCAGATAAAGCGCGGCTACTGACTCAGTCAGCTCCCCAAAATGCAGCTCAGCGGTTAATGCCTGGAATGGCAGATGTTCTGGAAGTGATAAAAGACAATAAGGTGTATTTGCGGGTGAGGGTCGATTTGCCTCAACATCTTTCCTGGATAGAGTGTATTCAGCAAATGGATGCGACACATCCCCACTGGATTTCTTTTGGCGGCTTTGATTCTATCAGGAGATGCACGAGACCGGAAATTCTTCACTGTGCCTGCCTTATTCGAGGTTCTTTAGCTTCTGATGCCTGTCTCGAAATTGAAGGGGATGGGGCAAATATCCGTGAACTAAAGGATGAGGTTGCAGCAGCCTACGCTGAGATTATGACCACTCTTGGGATTGAAGTGCCAGAGATGACAGGTCGTGCTGTCAGGAGCTGATTGTTCACTTCCGGCTGGTAAAATCCATGGGGACCAACCGACTAAAGCCCTTCATGTGTGTCTGGTTTGTGGCGCACATGGAGGGAGACATGGGGCTTTATTCCGTCGCCCTTTTCACGAGAGAGGAAAAAGTAACATAATTTATGTCAGGGTTGCACTAGAGATGATGCTGCCATTATGTGGTTGTATTCACGGGTTTTTTGTGGAATGTTCTTTGGTCCTGGAATGTGTTGTGAATCAGTATTTACCAGTTTTAGGATAATATCTTTGGTAACAATGATCTGTGGTGCTAGAATACATGTTGCAAGTCAGTAACGTAAAAGATTGGATCCTTTTTTAATAATCCGTTCTAAGTGATCATAAAGTTAACAACTGTTACATGGATCGACTCACCCAAAATTGGCTTTTAAAGTTGTGCGGAATGCTGCACGGTATCAGCAGTGCCGTTGTGCTGGTTAATGTGTCAGACACAGAAACCTATACTCCAACAGCATTCTGGCCTGAAAATCTGACCGATTTTCAGGGTTTCGCGCGAATGGCAAAAACCGCTCAATCCCATGGCAAATGTGTCTTGATACAGAATAAGGGTACGGGTACAGAGACCGGCGAGCCCTTTGACACGATTGCATACCCGCTGTTTTTTGATGGCCAGCTTTATGGTGCACTGGTTATTCAGATGTCCAGTCGGGTAGTTGCAAGGCAGCAGGCCGCCATGCAGCTGATAGAGGGGGCTGCCTGCTGGTTTGAGTTCATTGTTAAACAGCAATCTTCAGCCGAGAAAAATCAACTGGTCACTATTGTTGAGCTTGTGGCATCCTGTCTGGAACATGAAAGGTTTCAGGCAGCCGCCACAGATGTGATGACAGATCTCACACGTCGACTCTCCTGTGACCGTGTCAGCATTGGCTTTCTCCACGGTCAGGGTGCAAAGATTGAGGCCGTCTCACACAGTGGAAGATTTGACAGCAGGTCAAACCTTATCCGCGACCTTGGAGAGGCTATGTACGAGGCCTCGGAACAGAACAGTACCATTATCTATCCTTCTGGGACAACCGAGGATGTTTATCTTACACGTTGTCATGCTGTTCTTGTTGAAGAGCACAGGATTGGCACGATTTTAACTGTTCCTTTTGCCGTGGGTGGAAAAATTGTAGGTGCAGTCCTGGCAGAGAGACCGTCTGACAGGCCTTTTGACCTTGCGACGCAAGAACAGTTTCAGCATATCGTATCAATGATCGGTCCTGTTCTTGATGTACGCTATCGTGACGAACAATGGCTGCCACAGAAAATATACAATGCAGTTACAGGTTCGTTGGGCAAGCTCATAGGTCCTGGTCATATAGGTCGAAAGCTCACTGTTGCCGCCACTCTTTTTGGTATGGCTTTTTTGTCGCTCACCTCCGCCGATTATCGGGTCACCGGTGACGCACGGCTTGAGGCCAGGACGCAACGGGTGATGGCGGCTCCACAGGCAGGGTATATTGCCAGCACCAATGTACGGCCCGGAGATGTTTTCCAAAGCGGAGACATTCTCGGAGCACTTGATGATAAAGATCTCAAGCTGGAGTATCGAAAATGGTCGAGTCAACTGGAACAGCAGCAAAGAGAATATAGAGACGCCCTTGCCGAACACGACCGCGCGAGGGTGAGTATCATCAGCGCTAGAATATTACAGTCTAGAGCCCAGCTGAATCTGGTGGGTGAGCAGCTCAATCGCACTCAGTTTACAGCCCCTTTTGACGGCATCGTTGTCAGTGGTGATCTCAGCCAGGTTCTTGGGTCGCCCGTAGAACGGGGCGAGGTATTGTTTGTCGTAGCTCCTCTGATTGCTTACCGGGTCATTGTTGAGATAGATGAACGTGATATCGGCTATCTGAAAGAGGGGCAACCCGGCACGCTGGTTCTTTCCGGGATGCCGGGAAAACCACTCCCTTTCATCGTAGAACAAGTCACCCCTGTATCTGTTGCGGAAGAGGGGCGTAATTTTTTTCAGGTGGAAGCAAAGATACAAGAAAACTCCGACCTGCTTCGTCCCGGTATGGAAGGTGTTGCTAAAGTCAATATTGACCGTCGAAAATTGTTGTGGATATGGACGCATAAGCTCGTCGACTGGTGGCGCTTGACCTTCTGGTCGCTTCGGCCATAATAGCATCATGGTAATAGGGAAAAGATAACATACATGTCTCTCTACAGTACATACTGGTACCGGGTGGCTGAGATAATACCGCGTTTACGCAGTCATGTTCGGCTCTATCGGCATATCTATCGCAACCAGAGCTGGTATATTCTGCAGGACCCTTCGTCGAGTCGTCAGCACAGGTTTAACAGGAGTGCCTACGTTATCATCGGCCTGATGGACGGGGTGAAGACTCTTCAGGAGATCTGGAATACGGCGGCTGAGACGCTTGGTGATGAGGTCCCCACCCAAGATGAAATTATCCGTCTTCTCGGGCAACTTCATTCGGCCGACGTCCTGCAAAGCGATATCCCTTCTGATACCCTTGAGCTTTTTGAACGTCAGGACAAACAGCGCGGTAAGTGGAAACAGCGACTGTTGAACCCGCTTGCCCTGAGGTTCCCCCTGGTTGATCCTGATCACTTTCTCGTTAAATGGATGGGTTTTGTTCAGCCGTTTGTGAGTTCGGCTATGCTCCTGCTGTGGTTTCTTATTGTCGGGTCGGCGTTCGTCCTTGCGGTTATCCACTGGCCCGAATTAACCAGCAACATGGCTGACCGGGTGTTGAAGCCTGAAAACCTGCTTATCCTCTGGCTGGTGTATCCGCTCGTGAAGTTACTGCACGAGCTAGGTCATGCTTTTCTCATCCGTATTTGGGGTGGTGAAGTGCACGAGATGGGTATCATGCTGCTTGCTTTTACCCCAATTCCTTATGTTGAAGCGTCCGCCTCTGGTGCCTTCCCGGATAAACGTAAACGCATGGGGGTAGCTGCAGTCGGTATGGGCGTGGAGTTGTTTGTCGCCTCCCTGGCCCTGTTTCTCTGGTTGAATGTTGAGTCGGGGCGAGTCAGTGCAATTGCCTATAACGTAATGCTGGTTGGCGGCGTATCCACCCTGCTCTTTAACGGCAATCCTCTGCTTCGCTTTGACGGCTATTATGTCCTTGCGGACTGGATTGAAATCCCAAATCTTTCTCAGCGCTCAACCCGGTATCTCGGTTACCTGCTGCAGCGATACCTTTTTAATAGTGAAGATTCCGTGTCACCGGTGACTGCCGCTGGAGAACGTCCCTGGTTTGTCTGCTACGGTATCGCCGCTTTTTTCTATCGCTTATTTGTGTTGGCTGCACTTACTCTTTTTGTCAGCAGCAAGTTTTTCATCGTTGGGATCCTCATTGCGATCTGGGCAATCTTCACTCAGATTTTGCTCCCTGTGATAAAGCATAGCTATGGTTTTTATACTTCTGTCCGGGGGCGCCGCAAACGAACGCGTTTTATCACTGCATCTATAGTGACCACCACTGTGGCGGCTATCCTGTTTTTTGGGGTGCCGATACCTCTTAGGACGAAGATAGAAGGAGTCGTTTCGTTGCCCGAAAACTCTCGTATCCGTGTTGGTACGGATTGTTTTATTGCGGAAGTCCTGGCGCAAAACGACAGCGTAGTGGAAAGTGGACAACCGCTGGTCCGCTGTGAAGACCCCTTTCTTGAGGCAGAGGTTCAGGTGCTTGAGGCTAACCTTCAGGAAGCCCAGGCACGATACAATGGTGAACCACTTCAGGAAAGAGTGCAGCGTGAAATCCTCAAAGAAGAGGTAGGTTCGGTTAAGGCTGATCTTGCCCGGGTCCTGGAACGCAAGAATGAGTTGGTCGTAAAAAGCCCAGGCAAGGGCCTTTTTGTTCTGCCAGGTGGCGAGAATCTTCAAGGACATTTTGTGGAGCAGGGTGCTCTTTTAGGTTATATCATGGGGGCAGCCGAGTCGAACGTGGTGGTCGCTGTCAGTCAGTCTGATATTTCCCTGGTGCGGGAGAAAACCAAGAGTGTTGAGCTGCGACTTGCCGGGAATCTCGGCAAAACATATACAACGACAATCACAAGAGAAGTCCCGGCGGCAAGCGATCATCTTCCAAGCCCTGTCCTCGGTACTGCCGGAGGTGGAAAGATTCCGGTTAATCCCGCTGACCCAAACGGCTTGCAAACAATGACAAAGACCTTTCAGCTTGAAATCAGGCTGCCCTTGAAAAAACAGGATATTCGGATCGGCGAACGGGCATACGCGCTCTTTGACCACGGTTATGAACCGGTCGCCCTGCAATGGTATCGTTCTCTCAGAAAGCTCTTTCTGCGTCAATTCCATGTTTAATGAGCGGTTTTCACCAGAAGCAGCACAGCTTCGGCCTGGTATAGCAGGTGGGTATTATCCTGAGCGTCCTCAAAATTCTTCCGGTTGGCTGCAAAAGGCAGTTCATTCTCTGGCTGGGGTTGTAAAAAGCGGTGCAATTTCCAGGCGAAAGATGGATAAGATCGTGGGGAGGATTCATCACCATAGTCACCTCTTTGAAAAGTTGGATGATGAGGGAATGCGTGCAAAAACAAGGGAAATTCGAAGGCAGCTTCATCAACGGGGACTGACTGAAAATCTTACAAGCCAGGCTTTTGCCCTGGTGCGGGAAATAGCTGGCCGAACCATTAACATGCGCCATTTCGACAGCCAGTTGATGGGTGGCTGGATCATGGTTCACGGTGGTCTGGCCGAGATGGAGACTGGAGAGGGCAAAACTCTTACAGCAGTTCTTGCCGCGGCTACTGCCGCACTGGCAGGTATTCCGGTGCATATTATCACTGTCAACGATTATCTTGTGAGCCGTGATGCCAAGGTAATGAGCCCGGTCTATCAGGCGCTCGGCCTCAGCATAGGAGCAGTTACCGCTACTATGGATGAAGTGGCCAGGCGCAGCGGCTACGGTTGTGATATCACCTACTGTACCAACAAGCAACTGGCCTTTGATTATCTTCGAGATCGTATTTTACTTGGTAACGATCACGGTCGAATGCGGCTGCAGCTTGAAAAAGTCCACGACGGTAACGCCCGCGCCAAGCGCCTGTTTTTGCGGGGCTTATGTTTTGCTATTGTTGATGAGGCGGATAGTGTGCTCATTGATGAAGCCATTACGCCCCTTATAATTTCGCGGGAAAGTGAGGGCTCTGAAGAAAAAGAGACCTACCTGCAGGCAATGGCTTTTGCAAAAAATCTTGAAGCAGGCAGGGATTTTGAAGTCGATCAGAGAGAACGTCAGACCCAGTTGAGTGAAGAAGGCAGTAAACGGTTAGCGGAAGCTGCCAAAGTCCTTGGTGGTATCTGGAGCGGTATGAGGCGCAGGGAAGAACTGGTTTGCCAGGCTCTTTCCGCTGAATTTTTGTACCTGCGTGACCGTCATTATCTTGTCCAGGACGATAAGGTTATGATTGTTGACGAAAATACCGGCAGGGTCATGGCGGACCGTTCCTGGGAGCGTGGCCTGCACCAGATGATCGAAATCAAGGAAGGGTGCGAAGTTACGGCGCAGCGGGAACACCTGGCCCGCTTAACCTACCAGCGTTTTTTTCGGCGCTATCTTCGCCTGGCAGGAATGACCGGAACAGCAAGAGAAGTTCATCGGGAATTGTGGTCTGTCTATGGTTTGCAGGTATTACGGGTGCCTACCAATAAGCCAAGCAGGCGAAAAGATGTGGGGCATCATGTATATCAAGATCAAACAGAAAAATGGACCGCTGTGGTGCGTCATGTCAAAAAGATGCAGCAATCAGGTCGTCCCACACTTGTTGGTACCCGGTCGGTTGGAGATTCTGAACATCTGAGTAAACTGTTGCATTCAATTGGCATTGTCCACCAGGTACTTAACGCGCGTCAGGACGAATCTGAAGCAGAAATTGTCGGTCGAGCAGGCGAAAAGGGTTGTGTCACTGTGGCCACAAATATGGCCGGTCGGGGGACAGATATTCCGCTCGGTAGAGGTGTGGCGGAACTAGGGGGGCTGCATGTCATTTCCACTGAGCGCAACGAGGCACAGCGCATTGATCGTCAGCTCTATGGGCGTTGTGGACGCCAGGGGGATCCCGGCAGCTACGAATCAATTCTTTCGCTGGACGACGAACTCCTTGCGCATCACCTCAGCGACTTTTTACGGGTAATTCTCAATCGTTTAGTGGCCGAAGGTAAATTCCAAAGTCTGGCATTTCTTGCCATGCGCCAAGCCCAATCTGCGAGGGAGCGTCGTTACCTGCGTATGCGTCGCGATCTGCTGCAGGTAGATGAACAACTCGGCAGGTTGCTGGCTTTTAGTGGCAGGATGGAATGATGCGCTGATCATTTTCTCTGACAAATGAGTTGCTCTCTATTTTTTAAAAAATCTGTATTTCTAAATATCTAGTTACTTCGCCGTTATTACCAAATGGTAATTCAAGACACAAAATAGTTCCTGAAGTCAACTTCTGCTTACGCTGTATTGATCAACTCATTGATATTATTTAAATTAAAAACAATACCAAATGGACCGATTATTGCATAAAGCTATTGTGTTGTTGGTATTTAGCTGGACCAGCGCGTCCAGATGTGTCCAACACCGGTGATGAACGGTAAGCCGGCATAAGTACCTTCAAGAAATAAAAAGACAAAGCCAAACCTGTCGTAAGGCGGGGACGGAAAGCCACGGGTCCTGAAAAAGGATAGCCGGGTTGCCTTGTTAACAGGGGTAGTCCGCCTTTTTTAGTGACGTGTAGATTCTTGCTTTTTTAAAGAATTTCGTGGGGAAACGTATCGCCGCTTTCAGGGATCGTTTCCGAGAAACACAACCGTCCTCCACGGTTGGTTTCAAGTAACCAAAAAAAGTTGATAAGTGCTCCTTGGCAAGGCAGATAAGAGTAAAAGAGAATAAACATCAGCCTGGGAGCATTGCTGCACATGCAACATCGAATACATCACATTACCGTCTTCCTTTTTTCCCTGTTTTTTGTAATAGCCTCTAGTCCGGTTCTTGGAGAGGATCTCACTGAATTCGAAGGATTGATAGAGCCCTTTGAACTCATCAACGTTGGTACTCCGGTGGAAGGGGTGGTGGCGCAGATCAACGTTCAACGAAGTTCTTCCGTGCAAAAAGGAGAGTCTCTTATTCTCCTCGAATCTTCAGTAGAAAATGCGGTTGTGGATAGAGCTGAAGTTATGGCAACAGTCGAAGGGGAACTGAGACTGCAGCAGGAAAAGCTTGCCTACGCAGAGCTAATGCATAAACGGGTACAAGAGCTGTTTGTTGGTGAGGCTATTTCTGCGGAGAAATATGACCAGGCAGCAGCCGAGGTGAAATTTGCCCGTGCGCAATTGCAAAAGGCCAAAGAAAACAGGTCGCTTGCTCACTTGGATCTTGCACGCGCCAAAGCTATGCTGCATCAACGGACCATTAAAAGCCCTATTTCCGGGATCGTGGTCGAACGTTTTGTTTCGCCCGGCGAATTTGTTGATAGTCAGCCTTTGCTCAGAGTTGCCCAGATGGATCCCCTGCGGGTGGAAGTAATCCTTCCCGCAGAGATGTTTCGAAAAATAAAGCCGGGAATGAAGGCTGAGGTTGTTCCTGAAACTGATCCAAACGGAAAATACAGTTCGACTGTGGCCATCGTTGACCGGATTATTGATCCGAAAAGTGGAACCTTTGGTGTGCGTCTTGAACTGCCAAATCCAGACTATCGACTACCCAGTGGTCTTAAATGTACTGTGCGATTTCTTGGAGGAGAAAATACAGCGTCTCCAAATAGTAGCTCTCGAACTTATGAGGGAGATAAAGTTGCAAAGGTTTCAGATCTGGAGCCACTTCCTGTACATCTTACTCAGTAAATTGTTTTCTGCGAGTCTACCATGACCAAAAGATACAGTAGAGCCATACTTTTTGAAGAGCTGGAGCCTCGTCTGCTCTTTTCTGCCGATGCATTGGACGCTGTGGCCGTGGCAGCTGTTGAGCAGGATATTAACGAAGTACCTGCTATAGAAACTGAGCTGGAAGACGGTACAGGGACAAATACCGCCGCGGTTGACCAACCTCAAGAGTTCGAGGGCTCAACGACCACAGAACCTGAAACCGTTGAAAACAAGGCTGGTGAGGAAGATCAAACCGAGCAGAGAAATTCGAGTACACCAGAGGATGAGCCTACAGTAGGTATTGAACAGGAATATATAGCTCTTGATTCAAATGATAAAACCACCGAATCCCAAACAGAACTGGCTGAAGAAGGTTCAATATCACTACCTTCCAATTCAACAATCACCAAAGAACTGGTTTTGGTTAACGATAATGTCGGCGACTACGAAGAGCTGATCGCCAATATCGGTGGAGAGAACAATAATCGCTCCATCGAGGTGATTCTCCTGGATGGCGAACAGGACGGTATTGACCAGGTTACCAAAATCCTTGCAGAGCACAACGATCTAGATGCCATTCATTTTATGACCCATGGGAGTGATGGTGCTGTTGCACTCGGTTCCGATTGGTTGAATCACGACAGTTGCAATACAAAGAGTGATTTCATCAGAGCCTGGAGCGATGCCCTGACCGAAACCGGGGACATCCTCTTTTACGGCTGTGATATCGCCGCCAGCAATGTAGGACTCAACCTTCTCAAGGACATTTCCGAATTGACCGGAGCCGACGTCGCTGCCAGCGACGATAAAACCGGTGCTGCTTCGCTGGGCGGGGACTGGGTTCTGGAATACAGGAGCGGCATCATTGAGACAGAGGTGGCTATAAGCGAACTTGGCCAGCAGAATTGGCAGGGTGTCCTTGCTGAGGTCGATTGGAACACCTTCCTGGGAGGCGACGTCGGCGACGACGCCAGGTCTTTGGCTGTAGACGCCAGTGGTAATGTTTATGTTGTCGGATACAGCGCGAGCACCTGGGGGACACCTGTACACTCTTATGGAGGAGGCAATGACGCCTACGTAACTAAGTTTGATACAAACGGCAATCTCCTTTGGAATACCTTCCTCGGAGGAAGCGGAGACGAGCAGGCCTTTGGCGTGAACGTAGACGCCACCGGCAATATTTACGTTGTCGGGCAGAGTACTGGCACTTGGGGTACGCCCGTAAGAGCATACAGTGGCGGTGCGGATGCTTTCGTAGCCAAGTTGGACAGCAGCGGTGCAATCATCTGGAACACTTTCCTGGGTAGTGGTGAAAATGATTGGGGCTATGGAATCGATACTGACAGCAGTGGCAATATCTATATCTCAGGTACGAGTAATGAGACGTGGGGCAGCCCAGTACGAGCCTTCAGCACCGGAGCTGATGCCTTTACCGTGAAACTGAACAGCAGTGGGACACTCGTCTGGAATACCTTTCTTGGTGGCACGGGCTCCGACGGCGCCAACGGTCTCGAGGTGGATGACAGCGGTAATATCTTCGTGGCCGGGTTCAGCAGCGCCACTTGGGGTACGCCCGTGCGCTCCTACAGTGGTAGTTTCGATGCCCTGGCGATGAAGTTGAATAACAGCGGCGTCCTTACCTGGCATACCTTCATGGGTGGCAGCGGCTATGAGGTGGCCGAAGGGGGTGCCCTCGACACCAGTGGTAATTTTTACTTGACAGGACGCGGCGATACGACCTGGGGAACACCTATCCAGGGTTATGGTGGTGGCTCCCGCGACGCGCTCGTGGTGAAAGTCAGCAGTGACGGCAACCTTGGCTGGAACACCTTCGCGGGCGGCACCGGTGTTGATTACGGATACGGTATTGCGGTGTCAGGGGATAGCATCTATCTTACTGGTTCCAGCGACGTGACCTGGGGTACGCCTTGGCGCACGTACAGCAGTGGCACTGAGGGCTATTTAGCCGAGTTCGACATCAACACTGGTAGCCTCACCATACATGGCTTTCTGGGCGGCAGTGGCAGAGATGTTGGTTATGGGGTTGCGGTCGATGGCAGTGGAGGGGTATATGTGGCCGGCGAAAGCGATGCCACTTGGGGTACACCTCAGAGCGCTTACAGTAGTGGCAAGGACGCGTTTATAACAAAAATCGGTGGAACCACGACGAATACCGCACCAACCACCAGCGGTATCGCTGATTTCAGTCTCAACGAAGATTATATCTCGACTACCGTCCTTTATCCGCACTTCGCTGATGCTGAAGACGCCGACGAGGACTTGGTCTATTCGATCACCAAAAATACAAACACCGGGCTGTTTGATTCAACATCAATTAATGGGTCAGGTGTACTCACCCTCAACACCGCAGCTAATCAGAACGGTGCGGCAGACATCACTGTAAGAGCAACGGATACCGGTGGGCTGTTTGTAGAAACTACCTTTACAGTTACCGTCACCCCGGTCAACGATACGCCGGAGATAACGCCAACAGGCACGACACTTTTATACACCGAAAATGACGGGGCCACCGCAATTGATCCGGGTTTGAGTCTATCGGATCCGGATAGCACGAACTTGTCGGGTGCTACTGTGCAGATTACCGGCAACTTCGTCTCTGCTGAAGATGTCCTCGGTTTCATGAACCAGTTGGGTATCACGGGTAGTTATGATTCCGGCACCGGCATCCTGACGTTGGCCGGTACGGCAACGGTAAGCAATTACGAAACGGCGCTTCGTAGTGTGACATATTGGAATATGAGTCAGGACCCCGATACATCGGTGCGCACGATCAGCTTTGCGGCCAATGACGGAATCAACACCGGGGTTGCAGCGACGCGTGATATCACAGTGACCTCGGTCAATGATACACCCGCGATTGACGAAAACTCTCTGACGATTAGTGAAAGTCAAACAGTGACCCTGACCAGCGCGGACATTTATGCCGGTGACGTGGATCATCCGGCCAGCGCCGTTACGATCACGGCATCGAATGTCACCGGTGGACACTTTGCGTATGGGAGCGCTCAGGGCACACCGATCACATCGTTTACTCAGCAGGACATAAATGACAACCTGGTGGTATTCGTGCATGACGGGGGGGAGGCTGCACCGACGTACGATATTACTGCATGGGATGGCGTTGATATGGAAGGCCCAAATGCGGCCACCATCACATTCAGCAACGTCAACGATGCGCCTGAACTCGATAGTAGTGGATTTCTAACGCTTACAACAATTACCGAAGATGCCACCAGTAATAGCGGCACTCTCATCTCTGACATCCTGGCCAGTGATGGTGGCGACAGCCGAATCTCTGATCCTGACCCAGGCGCGCTCGAAGGCATAGCGATTACCGGACTGACGAATAGTAATGGCACTTGGGAATACAATATCGGCTTAGGGTGGAATAGTGTCGGCGCCGTCTCTGAGACAAGCGCATTCCTGCTGCGGGCCACCGACAGACTACGATTCGTACCAAACGGACTTAATTCCGATCTGGGGACCGTGCTTTTTTCTGCGTGGGATCAAACCTCTGGTACTGCCGGAACTTTGGGGGACCGATCCAGTACCGGGGGTAGTACTGCCTTTAGCTCTCAGGTCGAGGCGGCCGTCATATACGTTACCCCGGTCAATGACGCCCCAAGCCTGAGTACCTCATCCCCATTTACGAACATTCTCGAGGATGATGTTAACAATTCCGGTATGCTGGTTTCAGCCTATGCTGATCTGGCAAATGATGTCGATTCAGGAGACGCAAACGGTATTGCCATTACCTCGGTTGATGATACTAATGGGACCTGGCAGTACACTCTTGACGGTGTGAGTTGGTCCGATATCGGCAGTGTCAGTACCAGCGGTGCACTTCTGCTTCCGGGAGATGGTGTGAGCAGATTCAGGTTTGTACCCAAAAATGATTACACTGGAAGTTCGGGTATATTGAATTATAAGGCTTGGGACCAGACGGAAGGTGCCTCTGGCGACCATGCTGATGTAACCGTCTCCGGTGGTACTTCAGCATATAGTTTTGGAACAAATGGCGCGGCATTATCTGTTATTGCGGTCAATGACGCACCAGTCCTCGGACCTATCGGCAACCAGGTTGTAGAGGAGGGTTCGCTACTGACATTTACCGCTACAGCCTCTGATGTCGATGTTCCTGCCAACACGCTCACCTTCAGCCTGAGCGGCACGGTTCCCACTGGTGCCACGATCGACGCTAGCACCGGTGTATTCACCTGGACGCCGACCGAAGTCCAGGGACCTGGTGTCTACACCTTTGATGTGACCGTCTCCGATGGCACTCTGGCCGACAGCGAAACCATCACCATCACTGTTAATGGGGGGAACGATGCTCCTGTATTGACTTCGAGTATCGGCACGCTGTCCTACACAGAAAATTCAGGACCTTTTCTGCTGGGCATTACTGCAGTAATTACTGATGTCGATTCAGCAGACTTTAATGGTGGTGAGCTCACGGTGCAGTTATCGGCAAACGGACTCCCTGAAGATAGACTGACCATTCGCAATGAAGGAACGGGGACTGATGAGGTCGGTGTCAGTGGGGTAGATATTTCCTATGGTGGTATCACGGTTGGTACATTTAACGGGCCGGTCACTGGTAGTACAGCCCTGATCGTGAAATTCAACGAAAATTCGTCGGCTGCGATTGCCCAGGCTGTGCTCCGCAATCTGACCTATGAAAATACTTCCGAAGATCCATCAACAACCACGCGAACCATTATTGCCTATGTCAGCGATGGGGATGGTGGCACAAGCGACACGGTTATGGGTTATATAGCACCGACAAAAGTCAACGACGCCCCGACCGTCAGTACCACGCCAACCAACGTCGAATTTGTAGAAGACGAAGCGACATTCACGACGGTGATTGCTGACATCCCCGGTGGAGGGTTGACAGACGTGGACAATACGATTCTAGGTGTTGCGGTCACGGGATATTCAGCGACCAGTGGAACATTCGAGTACAGTATCGATGGCGGGGTGACGTGGCACTCGCTTGTTGGTGTCAGCGATACCAGTGCCAGGTTGTTGCGGCTCACCGACATGGCGAGGTTTACTCCAAGTACGACCGATGGCGGCACGCTGTCAATTTCCTATCGCGGTTGGGATCAAACCAGTGGAACCGTGGGGACACTGGTGGATGTATCAACCAACGGTGGATCGACGCCCTACAGTTCCGATACCGCCGTCTTGAATCTGAACACAGTCAGTGTCAACGATGCACCTATTGCTGTCAGCGACCGACCTTCCCTGAACTTTGATGGCGTTAATGATTATATCCAGATAGCGGATGATTCCAGTTTATTTATGTCAGATACTTTGACTATGGAAGCCTGGATCAATCCCAGCATTGGGGCTACCGGCTCCCAGCTTATTATCAACAAGGAAGGAGAATATGAGCTGGGCATTACGGCAGATACCGGCGAAATAATTTTCGCTATCGCTGAAGTGGGAACTCCGGATCATTGGACCTGGCATAACACCGGGTATTTTGTCACCTCTGGAGAATGGACCCATGTGGCTGTAACCTATGATGGTGTTGCCGGTGAAGCCAATACCTATATCAACGGCGTGTTGGTAGACACCTTTGTCCAGGCGGGTGCAATAGGAGACGTTTACACAGCCTATAATGATTTGATGATTGGTGGTCGTGGAAATGACACGGATGAACGTTTCGATGGCCAGATCGCCGATGTTCGTGTTTGGACTACGGTCAGAACTGAGTCTGAGATCAGCGCTAACCAGAATACTACTCTGACCGGCTCCGAAACCGGGCTTGTAGGCTATTGGCTACTCAACGATGGATCAAGCACGACGGCAATAGATAGTTCACTCGAAGGGAATGATGGTTTACTCAATGGTGGAGCGACCTGGAGTGATTTCACCGTAGATGAAGATGGCACGCTGACTGTGCAGGCCCCAGGCATCCTGATCAACGACTTTGATGCTGATGGCGATACGCTGACAGTCAACACCACACCAGTTGTAAATGTTAGCAATGGATCGCTCATCCTCAACAGCGATGGTTCATTTACCTATACACCAAATGCTGATTTTAACGGCGTTGACAGCTTTACTTACGAAGTTTCTGATGGCAATGGCGGAACAGATACCGCAGTCGTCAGTATTACTGTCAATCCGGTTAACGATGCACCAGTTATAACGCTTGGCGTCTCTGATTCCGTTGCAAGCTATGACTTTGAAAGCGGTGTTGCTTCTGGCATTAGTGGTGCACCGGACATCACCGTCAATTCACCAGCCAGCATCAGTACCTCGGATGGCGCTTCCGGCAGTACGGCTGGCTTGCTTTTCCCCTTCGGGGACAACAATAGTTCGACCCATCCGGTTAGTATCAGCTCGATTCCAGGTGTCGCAACATCCGGTGAATTTTCGTTCGCTGCTGATGTACGGTTTGATACCGGCGACGGTGCTCGCTTCTGGGAAACCGTTTTCGATTTCGGTGGTGGGTCTGACAACAACAATATTTGGATGGGTAGAGATGGTTATAGTCCTAACGACCTTCATGTCACTGTCTATAACGGGTCAACCCAGACAGGACCCTTAGTCGTTACAGATGCGCTGAAAGACATTGAAGGTGAGTGGCATCATTATGCGGTCTCGCTTGACGCGAGTGGTCAGTTGGATGTCTATATTGACGGTGTCTCAGCGGGGTCGATGGTAGTTGACGCTGTTCCTGTCTACTCCGAGTGGGATGAACACTACATCGGCAGCGGCAGCTGGTTGGACGATTCGCAGTTTCAAGGTGCGATGGACAATATCGCGATCTTTGATACCGCACTTTCGGCAGAGGCTGTCGCGTCATTGGCATCCGGTTTGCCTGCAGTTGTGGGGCCACTCCAGTACAACGAAAACGATCCTGCCACAAAAGTCTTGACAGGGATTTCCTTGTCAGATGTTGATGACACCAACCTCGAATCCGCAACCGTCTCAATCACGGGCGGTCACGTCAGCAGCGAGGATGTGCTCGCTTTCACTAACCAAAACGGCATCACCGGATCATGGAATGCCACCACTGGTACCCTCACACTGAACGGTTCTGCCACTGTTGAGGAATATCAAACGGCACTCCGATCGATCACCTACGAAAACACTTCGGATGCTCCCGACGTGACTGTTCGCACGGTAAGTTGGAACGTCAACGATGGCACCACAGCCAGCAATGTCGCGACCAGTACCATCAATATCACCGCTACCAACGATGCGCCGGTGGCCGTCGATGACGCCGTAACCGTAACCGAAGATGTGCTTTACACCTCAGTTGCTAGTCTGGTATCGAATGACACCGACCTTGATCTCGATAGTTTATCGGTTATTGCCGGAACCTTTACCACATCCCAGGGCGGTACACTGACTCTGGCTGAAGACGGCAGCTATACCTATATTTCCGCTTCCAATTTTAGCGGGACGGATACGGTTAATTACACAGTCACCGATGGTAATCTGACCGATACGGGCTTATTAACCCTGACCGTGACCGCGGTCAATGATGCACCGATCTTGACGGTCCCAGGTGCTCAGAACATCAATGAAGACATGACACTGGCGGTCACAGGAATCTCAGTCGACGACGCCGACTCCAACGTGACTTCGGTTCAGCTTTCGGTCACCAACGGAACGGTCATTGTGACGCTTTCGGGCACGACCCTTTCTGCTGGCGCCAACGATTCGGCAACGATGACCCTCGTCGGTACGCAGGCTCAGATAAATGTAGCTCTCGCGACGTTGACTTATCGAGGTAGCGAGAATTACAACGGTACCGATTCGCTTGCGATCATCGCCACCGATGGAGGTGGACTTACCGACAGCGAGAATGTCGTGATCAACGTCGCCTCCGTAACGGATCTTTCTGCTGCAGATGACAGCTTTACCACTGACGAAGAGGTCACTCTGAATGCCGATGTCTCTATCAATGACAGCACGACTTCCGGTGGCAGTCTGAGTTATGCGGTTAACAGTGATGTAGCCAATGGAACATTGTCTCTTAATAGTGACGGTACTTTTAGCTACACCGCTGATGCAAACTTCACTGGCAATGATAGTTTCACCTATACCGTTACCGATAGTGCTAGCGGTGAGTCGGATATTCGGAGCGTTGATCTAACCATTAACACCATCACAGATCTTAGTGCCCAGGATGACAGTTTTACCACCGACGAAGATGTTACCCTGAATGCCGATGTCTCTATCAATGACAGCACGACTTCCGGTGGCAGCCTGAGTTATGCGGTTAACAGTGATGTAGCCAATGGAACCTTATCCCTTAATAGTGATGGAAGTTTTAGCTACACAGCTGATGCCAATTTCAATGGATCTGACAGTTTCACCTATACCGTTACCGATAGCGACAGTGGCGAGTCTGATATTCGGACCGTCAATATTACCATCAACGCCATTACAGATCTCAATGCCCAGGATGACAGCTTTACCACTGACGAAGAGGTCACCCTGAATGCCGATGTCTCTATCAACGATAGCACGACTTCCGGTGGCAGCCTGAGCTACGCTCTGGACAGTGATGTAGCCAATGGAACCTTATCCCTCAACACTGATGGTACTTTTACCTACACCGCTGATGCCAATTTCAATGGATCTGATAGTTTCACCTATACCGTTACCGATAGTGCTAGCGGTGAGTCGGATATTCGGACCGTTGATTTAACCATTACTGCAGTCACTGATCTTTCTGCTGCAGATGACAGCTTTACCACCGACGAAGATGTTACTTTAAATGCCGATGTCTCTATCAACGATAGCACGACTTCCGGTGGCAGCCTGAGTTATGC
>NZ_SWCN01000035.1 GCF_005116575.1 Desulforhopalus sp. IMCC35007
AGCACGGCAATTAACTCTCTCGGAGTCTCGCCCCGCTCCTTTACCTACCTCTCTCGGAGTCTCACTTCGCTTACTTACCTGGCGCCGATGGTAGTGCACGAGCGCTGCGCTCAAGAGTAGGTCATCGCCGTATCTTTACACCAATTCCCAATCAACTATAAGGTTGATTTGGGATTTTTTGTTTGTACATAACTGCTGTTTTTCGTCCTGCAGTTTAAATCTTGTTACTTTTCTACTCCAATTTTTCCATTTTCTTTCTCTCTTCACTTAAAAACTACTTGCAAGGGTAAGATACCGATATACTGTGTTTATGGGTATCTTCAAACTGTAAACTTTTCCAGATAATTCTAAAAGATGGTATCTTTTACAATCCATATTCTTCAGGTGTAAGAACATGAAAATAACTGCTCGCGATATCATGAGTACCAGATTCCACACCCTTTCTCCAGAAACACCCGTACAAGAAGCCATCACCCTGTTCAAGCAGGCGAGCCGCAAAGAAAACAGAAAACTGTTTGGGATGATGGTTCTCGATGATCAAGGTAAGCTTATAGGTATGCTTTCCATGTATGATATCCTGCTCTATATGAGACCAAAACATATTCATATCTGGGGTATGATGGAAGATATTGATGTAGCGGGACTTGTAGATGCCGCCTGCTCTAAAATGGCCAATGTGTTAGTCGGTGATATTATGTCATGCGATGTAGTCACAATAACCCCGGATACTCATAAATTCATGATCCTCGATATCATGATTAAAAAGCATATACGCCGTCTCCCGGTCATTGATGAAGGTATCCTTGTTGGGATTGTCTATATTTCTGATCTTTTTTACGATATTCTCGATAGATTTACCGAATGAGGTGTGTATGCTAAAGAGTAATGAAAAGAATACCCTTAGTGGCGTGTCAGTAAAAAATGCAATGCGCAGGCAATTCAATGCTCTTCCCCAATCTACAAGCATCGATCACTGCATCAATACACTTCTCAAGTACAAAGTAAGTGGTATCCTGGCCCTGGATGATACTGGGAAACCTTCAGGGGTTTTATCTAAAACTGATATCATTGGAGCATATTATGCCGATCTACCTATAGAATCACCAATAGAACATATTATGGCCACACCACCTCTTATGTGTACAATGGAACAACCTTTAGAAACTGCTCTTGAACAAATGAGAGAAAATACGGTATATCGTCTCTATGTTGTCGATTCTAAAGATCAAATTGTTGGCACCCTTGCTTACCCCGACATCGTAGGTTTACTCTACAAAAGTTGCTACATGTGTGAATACAGCCATTATCGAAAAAAATACAGTGATACAGATACCATAAAACGGCTTACTGTTCAGGATGTTATATTCGGAGAGGTAAAATCTGTTAATATGGCAGACAATCTTTTCAATGTACTAGAAGAACTTTCAACCTATCGCCTCGGTGCAATTTTGGTCGTCGACGATGAAAATATACCAGTTGGTGTTGTGTCCAAAACTGACCTGATCTTCGCTTACAAACACCGCTGTGATAAGCTTCAGCCTGCATCATCTATCATGACGAGCCCTGTTCAGACATGTTATGGTGACGATCTTTTGGAAGAGGCTGTAAAAAAGATGATTTTTTCAGATATCCATCGTCTTTTTGTAATCAACAGACTCAACGATACTATGGATGGTGTGTTCTCATTGACGGATGCCGCACGGTGCCGCTCTGGCTCATGTCATGCGTGCATGAGCAGTAGAATTACTCTTGAAAATTAAAACCTTCAGGAAAAACTCAGGCATAACAGTTTGAAAGAATTCAACTGAGCAGTTCCTACATCTATACAGTTTTTGGTAGCATGACCGTGAACATTGCTCCACCTAGTTCGCTGTCATCTACCCTTATCTGTCCTGCATGCCCCTCTACAACCTCTCTTACAAAACTCAGGCCAAGACCGAAACCACTTTCTTTCATCTGATTGGCTCCTCTCATGAATTTTTCAAAGATCTTGTTCTTCTCGCCATCATCTACACCTTCACCGGCATCTTCCACCCGTAAAATAATATGATTGACAGCCTCTGTAACTGAGAGCAATACCCTGGTATGCTGAGGGCTAAATTTCACGGCATTATCCAGGAGATTTAAAACTGCCTGGGTGAGCAATGATTCATCCCCCAGCAACGGACTCATTTTTTGAGGCAAATCATAAAATATCTCAATATTTTTGTTTGCAGCACTGTGTGACACCCCACTCGCTGCGTCATGGACGACGTTCAGCAGATCAAAGGGATACCTGTTGATGAGGTATTTCCCACTCTCAATCCGCGCGATATCAAGGAAATCCTCAATCATCTTGGCAAGCCGATTGGACTGATCTCTGATTTCTATAGCGAACTTTTTTTCCGGTCCAGCCAGAGACTCTGAAAGCATTTCAGCAAAACCCATGATTGTTGTCAGAGGCAACTTGAGTTCATGGGAGACGATGTTCATTATTTCACCCTTCAACCGCTCTAACTCTCTTATCTCTGTGACATCCGTGAAACTTGCGAGAACGCCGTCAAAGCCTAGAATAGTATCAGTGACTTTATGGATAACGACACGATGATAGGACTTTTTACCTTTTAACGCGGTAAAAATATCAAAAATACGATCGATAGTTCCAAATTCGAGATTCTGAAAAGTGACATCTTTATCAGTTTTTTTATCGGTTACAATTATTGGGTTTATAAAATCAAAAAATTCATCAAGTGTGGGTTCTCTTTTTCCCGGATTTATAACTGTTTCCCATAAAGTTGAAAAACGTTGATTGGCCAGAACAATGTCACCTTTACCTTTCTGCCAAAGAATCAATGGAGGAGTTTCTTTACTCAGTAGATGATTAATAAAACCATTCTGCAAGCTAAGGGCCTGAATAGCCTGATGCATATGACGGATATGATTATGAAACCCTTCCGTTAACTTAAGCTGTTTTCCGTATCTTGGCACATACGATAGTGGAGTGGGAAGGGTCTTGAAGATCTTATCCACCCCATCAACGAGTTGCGTGTCCAGTACTTTTATCTCTTTAATGAGACCGGCTGTGATTTTAAGCCACCATATGACCGTATGGCTTACATAACTGATAACAAGGACAAAAAGAGGAAGAGCAAGATTGACAAAATAGTGATAATTGAAAAAAATGACCGACAACGCACAAACACCCAAACCAAACACAATGGAGACAATGGCATTTTGAGCTTCACTGTTATTGGGCCATAACCAGAGAGCCATAACAAAACAGATCAAACAAAGCCCCCACTCAAGCCAGGTCAGCTCCTTTACAAAACTGTTGTCCAGGATATTATTAAGAATGGTCGCCTGTATTTCTACGCCTGGTATCGGATGTTTTTTGCTAAATGGCGTGATATGGACATCGCCGAGGGCCAGGGATTTGGATCCAATCAAAACATATCTTTCATTAAAAAAATCTCTATCATATTTTCCTGACAAGACATCATCATAAGACAGATAAAGAAAAGTAAACTCAGGACCATAGAAATTTATATAAGGGATAGCTGTTTCTTTTTCAACATCTTGCAGGTAGTGGCTTCCTGCCGCCTCAGTCATTGCTCCGGCAAGAACGGGAACATCAAACTTGTGCAGTTGAATCCGGCGAACAAGACCATCTGAACCCAGCTCGGTTTCAATATGGCCAAACTTCGCAACGCTTTTATATAGTTCAACAGGTTGTAACACCTGTCCCTGATAATTCTCGGCAATGGCTAGTACAACGGGGGGACTTTTTTCCAGTGCCTCAGAGAACGCTTTATCATCACTGGAAGGATGGGAAAAAATCAGATCAAAACCTATGGCCCTGGCCTTGTCTATCTGCTTAAGAAGGCGCGCATGGGTCGCTCGTGAAAAAGGCCAGGGCCCCAGCTTTTTTAGAGATATTTCATCAATGCCAACAATGACAATCGACTGGCTCGACGGCCTGGAGCCTCTCACCTGAAAAAGCAGATCCAAGCTGATTTCTGCAAGCCATGGGAAAAAATTTGTTTGAGAAAGAGTAACACAAACACAAATCGTTAAAATTACTCCCCATATCCTCTTATACCCATCCACCTCCTGCGACCTCTTAGAGAATGAGTATTAAACTCAAAAATAAAGTCAAAACAATTCCGTCAACAATAGCAAAAGGGGCTTGGGCTATCTTCAACTTCTGAGAAGGCGTCCAGGGACTCATCTGGCCATCCGACAGGACTCCTCTTACCCGCACATAATAGGTCCCAGGATCCATAGATTCGTTATAGGAAAATTCGGGGTTTTGAAGATTTTTTTCAGAAATAACTAAGTCGGAAAAGTCTGTTTTTCGACTCATCTGCACTTCGTAAACAATATCTTCTCCCATAGAGGCCCAACGTAAATTAACACCATCTTTACTTGAGCCCTCCAATGGTCCAAATGAAGTCTGTTGCTGTACCTTCCAGGTGTCAACGAGCGAGAACAAGGACCTGAAACCATCTGAAGCAATGGATTGCACTCTGCAATAATATGTCCCTGGAGCAAGATTTTCAAATGTGAATGAGTTGTCATTCTGAACAACATCGACAAGTAACTCACTAAATTGGTCATCAATTGCAAGCTGTAAATTATAACTCTGCTGCCCCTCTCCCTGTAACCATTCTACTTTCAGAGACTGATCGAAAACAGCTTTACCCTTTCTGGCGGAGACAAAGATTGGTGCTCCCGGAATCGTCCTGACCTGGAAGGAAAATGGCCGCGCTGCCTGACTTTCAAACCCCTCCTCATCTATTGCCGTGAGAAAACCAAAATAATTACCATCAGCTAAGGCAAGTAATGTGAAAAATGCTCCCGATTTAGCCGTTTTTGCTAAAACAGTATTATAGCCTTGCTCATCCGTCGTTACCCTGAGGTGATACAAGGCCACCCCATTGCCTGCGGAAGGGCTTGGAATTTTAACGGGGAGTTCTTTCACAATATCAGAGATAACGGGCGTTTCAGGGGCTGCCGGCAAGGTCTTAGGAGCTCTTGGCCTCCGCCCTGCTTCGACTTTTGTCCCCATCCCTTTTGGCAATGACAATTCGCCTTTCTCTCCTGCCACCTGGACGACACCCTGGAGGGTTTCAACAATATTTACGTTATCATCGGTTACTTTTAAACGATACTCTGTACCACGAACGCCCGTGACAGACACAGGGGTACGTGTTGTAAATGTTTCATTGGCCTTTAATTGTTTTTTTACCGCATGGGTGATTCTTCCCTTTTCAAGAAAAAATTCAGCTTTGAGACTATTATCTGAAAGCTTTACCAGATACGTCAGGGTAAACTTTGATCCACTGGAAATTCTGGTATATTTATTGTCAGGAAAAATAAGATGGGTAAAACCATCATCCTCGGTGACCAGTGTCTGACCAGGCATGATGAGATCCCCCTGAGATACCCGCTGAAGCTTTTTGCCATTGGAAACAATAAAAACACCCCCAATGACCGAAGCCACCCTTGCCGACACCTTCTCAACCTTAAGAAGTTCAATGGGCGCCAAAAGAATATCTCCTGGAAAAAGCTTATATGGAGGAGTTAAATTATTAATTTTGGCTAATTCTTTCCAATGATATTCTGAGGTACAGAATTGTCGGGTAACTTTTATAAGATTTACCCCTTTTTGAATCGTTATTGGTATGAGCGTTTCAGCGTAGACTTGACGCATCGATAAAACGGAGCTCAACAGGATCAATACACTCAGAAGGATTCGAACGTGGTAGTTTGCTGTTTTATTTTTTTTATAAGATATGAAGCTTTTCATAGCCGGGTGTACCCTTTATTGACAGGGCGGTTTCAACCGCTGAGACCTACGCCTCAATCAGTTTGTAACCTACTCCTGCCACAGTTTCGATTTTAACGCTATCAATTGATATTTTAGCCATTTTTTTTCTCATATTGGCAATATGCATCACTAATGCTTTCGTCTCGGTATCAGTTTTATACCCAAGAACGTCATTAAGTAGATCGGTATGTCCCACAGCCTGCGTTTTTCTTTTTGCTAAATAGTAAAGAAGATCAAACTCTGTTTTGGTAAACTGGATTTGCTCGCCATTCACCATCCTCGCTTCCCTTGCAAGTGGATCTATTTCCAGGGACCCCATACGTATGATTTTTTCAGACGAGCCCCCTTTCAATTCTGCGACTCTCCTCAAAACTGTTTTAACCCGAGCCAAAAGCTCTTTTGTGCTAAATGGTTTTGTCATATAATCATCTGCGCCATAATCAAGACCTGTCACTTTGTCTTCTACCGTATTGAGGTCTGTAAGCATAATCGCGGGTGTGTTATCTCCGCTTTTTCGCAGCGCAGCTAAAGCGGTCAAGCCATCAACGTGGGGCATTACCACATCCAGTATGAGTATATCCGGCTGGAACGCATGTACCCGTTCAAGAAGATGTTGCCCGTTTTCTTCAACCCAGACGGTTGCTCCATTTTGCTCAAAAAAGCTCCGCAACAAGGTTACAATACCACTGTCATCTTCGGCCACTAGAATTGAAACACCTTCGAGCTCTTTTTTTTCCATTGTGCCTGTAATTATCTTTTGAGGTTTAATGATAATATCAACTATAGTGTTAACATTTTTCCCATATCATTACGATAGATTATCGCAATTTTCCAATCGTATGAGTACATTGTTGACCGCCTCTACTACGGGATCATTATCGACAAATCTATAACGACTTTCATTTACGATATCTTTTAGGAGACAAACGACTCGAGGAAGGTGGTGCACACGAGTACTGTTAGAGATCCTGCAGACAAGATCTTCTCGCACAGAAAGGGGAAGTTCTTTTCGCTGCTCCAAAATACAGAGATATATTCCTTCAATCTTTGCATCATCAAAATCATCAAGACACTCAATAAGACTTACTTTAACATCGTCGTTTACAAGATGAAATGCAGCAATGAACCTTTCGGTTACCTCCTCCCCGCCAAGGGCCACAATGCAAGTAATAACTTGTCGTTGAACCCTGTGATCGGGGTGACAGAGAAAGGCAGAGGCATATGGGTAGAGATCAGGATCACCAATCGCCCCAAGCAAGATCAGACAATTGCGAACAACATACCAAGGTTGTCTGTCTTTTAGTTTTTCCATAAGGATTGGAAGAACTCCACTCATGTCTTCTAAAATCATTTCCAGAAGAGTCAACCGACTGTCTTTCTTGGTGCTCTTACAAAGAGCCTGGATCATTTTCCCTGTCGAATGGGGAGCCAATGCCAGCAAGAGTTTTCGTTCTGCGATCTGAGCCGGGGACTTTTCCTTTAGAAAACTCTCTATTATTGCGTCAATGTTTTTTTCGTCTGCAACACCACAATGGAGTTTATTCACCTGTGTTCTGATGCGTTTATCTGTGGTCATCCTCTCATAGTTCTTTTTGTGGACAGCAGATAACAGTGTTTCTGCCTGACTCCAGAACTGCAATGAAAGCATTTTTCGAATGATGGCCTCTACTCGAACAAACACATTCTCTAAACCAATATAATATTCTTCTACCCGCTTTAACCACTCCGTTAAAATTACAGCTACAGCCTGGTAAAACTCTTTATCTTTTTGGCTATCCAAAATTGAGGCAAACTCAGTAACAACAAGTATTGCTCTCTCTCTTAAATTGTATCTTTCGTGGTTTGCGGCACATTGTCCAACCTTTCCGAGCACATTCAAGATGATATGATTGTGACCAAGGTCAAATAGTCTTATGAGATATTGTTGTAATTCATTGCAGAACTGATCACTTGCCAACACTTCAAAATAACCATTACCGAGGTCATACATCCGATGTTGAAAATGCAATACCTCAAGTTTTTTCGGGTCGTAATTTTTCACCTTCTTGACCTCCCCTCAATTATTTTCAGGTATTTCCATCTCGACCTTGACGTCGTCCCGCCTCTGAAATGATTCTGGAGTACCTCCCCCATTTCAGTTCCCCGCCATCTCCACCCACCATCACCAGAAGCTCATTGAAGAAACTGGCACCAATCCAAGGGACCCATCGAAACTCTAGGTTGAAAGGATTTTCAGTTGAAACTTGTAACCAAGTGACACGGGTTTATCAACAACCCTCATCCCATCTTTACTGAATTATTACCCGCATTTTTCTTACAAAAGCCACAAGATGTCAGAAAGTGCTTCACCCAAAAGAGTAACCGAACAAAAATCCCAATAAGGCATGGTCACATATCCTTCACTCTCCAATCCTTATAAGAAAAAGGTACTCACCCTTTCATTGCATATTTCTTTTGTGATATGATTTTCAAACTACTTGCCACGACAACCTCAAGGTAAATTCCAGGGAACAAAGATTACATGTATAATGCTTCATCGATACAGGCAGAGCAGATTATAAAACAACCGGTTGATGTTGTTGACTTACTGGCGACTGAGCCCTCAGTAAAACCATTTCAGGACAGGGTAGGAGAACTCTGTCTCAGCGGCAATCTTGAACTTAAAATCAAGAAGGCAAATTCTGGATTTATAGGTAAGAGCCTCTATCTCACAGAAAACGATGAAAAAGAACTCGCCACTGAGGTCTTACTATTACGCCACAAATTCACTGAATCAGTTTGGCGGACAGCAAAATTTAACCAGGCCGCCATCACCATAATTCAGAACATCTATCTTTTTCGACTACGAAAAATTTTCTTTGACCCAACTGGGCCTTTGTATGAACAGGAACGGGTTGAAGCATTATATCTTTTCAGCTCCTACGATAAAGAAAAGTCCCTGCCACTGAACAAAACCTTTCAACACCTGATCCTTGCCCGGGTATGGAACCGAATTGTCAGTCAAAGCAGTCGGGAAGAATTGCACACACCTGAATTTATAGAATTACAGCAAATCGTGGAGAAGTTGAATACGGTAAGAAACATCTACATGTTACTCACAACCGGGCTTGTCAAAAAGATAGTTGGACAACTGGGTAAAAGATATGATGACACACTTGCCAGTGAAGACGCCTGGCAGATCGGCAGCATTGGAGTCGCTCGAGCGGCTTACAGATACCACCATTCGTGTGGTATCCGGTTTTCAACCTATGCAGCAAACTGGATACAAAAAGAAGTACAACGTCAGGCCTTACAGTGCCGCCTCATAAGGATCTCTGCACACACCGTGGAACAGTATTCACTGGCAAAAAACAACAACGACCCAGATAACCTTAAAAAATATCTGGCAATAATAGAAAAAAGCACCTGTATTTCTGAGAACGTAAATTTCAATGCCAGCAAGTCCACCTGCTCCTTTTCTCAATGTGAATCAAGCCAGGAGGAAGGAGTTGAAGTAAGAGAACTGCAGGATATCCTGGTGCAGATCATTAACAGCGCCCTGACAGAAAAAGAAGCTGAAATCATCAAACGAAAATTTGGACTAGCAGCGTTTGCAGGCTCTCCCCAATCCGTAATTTCAATCAGTACAACCTATGGAGTGACCAGAAGCAGCATCTACCAGATAGAGAACAAAGCCCTGACCAAGTTACGTAGAGCTTTAGTGGCATTAAAGATATCAAAGGAAGACTACTGTACCTCTACCGTGGGATGAGTTGCTCTGTCAGACGCTCAGACCAATCCTTACACCTCTTTATCAAGGACAGAGGTAATCTTATCCTCCATGGTCTGTGCTCTGTCAATTCTTGTTCCCATTTTAATCGTCGTGGTAATGCGGGGTGCTCCCATGCCATGGATTGTCTCATGACAACTCTTCACCGCAACCATAACTTCATCCCACTCGCCTTCAATGTTGGTACCATAGGCATGTAACTGAGTCTTTAAGCCAGCTTTTTTCAATATTTTATGGCATGCGACCACATATTCAGACACAGACACACCTACACCCATTGGAATTACGCATAGATCCATTATTACTTTCATGTATCCCTCCACAAAATACATTTTGGGTTAGCACACGCACATAGGTACACGGCTCTCAATGTTTATGCTTTTCTCCTTAAAGTCTCACGCCCTGCCATTGTTATCTCTTTAACGAAGTTGGTGGTCACGCTTTAACTGCTCATATACCAGGGTTGATACTTCACGGATAACATTACTTCGAGACTTCATCCATTGACCGTAGTCTGACGGACGTGAACGTCTTTCAATTATTCCAACCAGTGCGTATGGATAGCTGCCACCATTCTTGGTTTTTGGCACCAGAATGCCCATATCCCCACAAAGATGTGCGGTGGAACCTGTTTTATTATAGACGAGTGTGCCTTTGGGAATGGTCGTTCCGTGATAGAGGCGATCGCGCCCTGGCAACGCCATTAATCTTCGGATTTCCTTGCCGTAGGGGAGCTCTTTATTCCATAATGCCCTGAGAAAGCGGACATAATCGGATGGGGGAGCACTGTTGAGATAGGTTCGCCCCCCTGCTGGGATGTATTCTTTAATTTCTGTCTTCTTGAAAATTTGGCCATAGTGTTTTTTCAAAATTTCTTCACATCTTGCAGGACCGCCGACCTGTTTCATAACCCAGTTTGTCGCGCTATTGTTGCTGCGCTGGATCATCGCGACCATATTCGCTCTGCCCTTAGACCCGTATTGAAACTTTCCTTGCTTGACCTCATGAAAAAATGCCAGGGCAACGAAGGGTTTGATCATACTGGCCGCCTGAAATTCCTGATCAGCATTGATGTTTATGATAGGAGTATCTGTTTCAAGATCGTACACCATCCAGCCTGTAGACTCATCTTTGGCAATTTTGCCATTACGCCTCAGTTTATCTATATACTCTTCAATAGATTGCTCATAGCTGGTATATGTTGGAGGGTTTACGATTGGCTCCAGGGTCTTTTTGGTTTGTGTCTTCTGAATTTCAACTATTTCCGGGGTGACTGCAGGAGGCTCGTCAACAACTGGAGCAGGTGTCACGGGGACTACTGGAGTCGCGGTAGCAGCGACTACATTTTCACCAGTTTTGTCATCCATCAGGCTGGATTCCCCATACACTATCGGGTCGTTATTTTCTTTTGCCACCGAGGCTGCTATCTTTTTGGATTTCAACAATTTTGAATGTTGCCGGGCAACAAGCGTTGTAGAGCGTTTGTCTCCGCGAAGGCGGTATATAAGCTTGTAGTTTCCGTAATTTGATTTTTCTATGAACAGATTTTGCTTAACAGCTTCTCCAAGCTTACCATAGAGCTGGGCATATCTTTTTTTGAGAGGCTCAAGATTTGGACCCATTCCATAGCTGACATTATAGAGCATATGAAAATTTTGCTCTTTTGTTGCATACGGCTCATCAAAACCTGCATTATTTAACAATTCAGCATGTTGAATGAGGGTACGACTAACTGTACCGGCAGAATCATTACCATCATAAATCAATGCATATTCATCGCCACGCCCAACAACCTTTATTTTACGTTGAATTTTTTCATCAAAAACAGTCTCAAGTTCTTCTTTATAATCCAGGACCCTTTCTAAATCGTTCGTGAGCAGATAAATGATATCATAGACCTCCCCCCTTGTCTTTGCCAAGACGACGCCTGGCTGTGAGAGGTTTATAATTCCACTCAGGGAGATGGTAAGCAACAGAACAATTCGGATGGGATGTAGTAGCAAAAACTTCATAAGCGAGTCTAAACGACCTCAAAGTAGAGATATAGTAGAGATATCTGGATTAAATAACCGGATATAGATACGAGTACAAATGCCTTTTTTCATACTCAGCATATCATATAATTGCAAGCTGGAGATGTGTTCTAAGTAAGATAGCATATCTAACAAAGAAAAAATCAAAAATATACCTGAAATTGTAACAAAAAAAAGGATAATCAATCAACCTTCTTAGAAAGATAAATTTTTCACGATCTAAACTGCCACTTTCTGCTGTCAATATCAAACATTTTCAATTATATTTCTTGCCTCGTTGACTATGCTACAAGGCTGCAGTTTTCTCATATTCATAGGACGCACACGACTGTTACCTGAAAACGACTGTACTGCCTGAACGAGTATACCGAACATTCAAACAAACATACATTTTAACAGTGTATTTACCCAAAGAGGTGACACTGTTGCATGGAGAAACAATGGATAGCGTGAAAGATTTTGACCCAGTGATTTACTCGCTCATAAAACAGGAAGAGCAACGTCAGGCTGATAAAATCCGCATGATTGCCTCTGAGAATTATGCCTCAAAAGCCGTGCTTGAGACAACTGGGTCTGTACTTACCAATAAATATTCAGAAGGCTACGCAGGAAAACGCTATTACGAAGGCCAACAGATTATCGATCAGATAGAGGAACTTGCCATACAACGCGCTAAAGATCTTTTTGGAGCAGAGCACGTCAATGTCCAACCCTACTCCGGTTCCCCTGCGAACATCGCAGTTTACCTTGCCTTTTTGCAACCCGGCGACACGATACTCGGAATGGCACTTCCCCATGGTGGTCATCTCACCCATGGTGCAAAAGTAAGTCTTTCCGGTAGATACTTTAACGCCCAATCCTACGAACTGGATCCAGCCACGGGTCGTCTTAATTACGACGCAATCAGAGAAAAAGCAAAGACCGTTCGACCAAAGATCATTATTGCAGGTCACTCTGCCTACCCCAGGATACCAGACTTTAAAATATTCCGTGAGATCGCTGATGAAGTGGGAGCTCTTTTTATGGTTGATATGGCTCACTTTGCAGGACTTGTCGCCGGCGGGGTTCACCCCTCCCCTGTCCCTTATGCGGACGTCGTTACCACAACAACACATAAATCCCTAAGAGGACCCCGGGGTGCAATGATCATGTGCAAGGCAAAATATGCGGCAGCAATCGACAAAGCAGTTTTCCCAGGCGTTCAGGGGGGCCCCCACGACAACACTACTGCTGCAATCGCTGTTGCACTAAAAGAGGCATCATCAAACGAATTTAAACAGTATGCCACCCAAGTCCTTAAAAACGCCAGCACACTTGCAACCGCCCTGATCGAAAAAGGTTTCAAGCTCATCACCGAAGGGACTGAAAATCACTTACTCCTGGTTGACCTCAACAATAAAGGTCTTTCTGGAAAACAGGCGGCAAAGGCTCTGGACAAGGCGGGAATTGTTCTTAATTCCAATGCCGTCCCATATGACACAAGAAAACCCTTTGATCCAAGCGGTATTCGCATGGGCACCCCTGCACTAACTTCACGAGGCTTTAAGGAACCGGAGATGCTACAGGTTGCTGAGTTAATCGATCAGGTTATTCGTAATTTTAAGGATGAGGATTTTCTTTCTCAGACCGCAAAGAAGGTAAAGACTCTTTGTAGTGCTTTTCCCGCTCCTGGTTTAGAGCATCTGCAGAATAATTAAACAGAATTTTCTACTTCCGATGTCTTTAAAATTGACAAAAAAGTTATTACGAGGCTTCCAAAAAGCCTCGTAATTTAGATATAGATTCTATTTAGTCGATTCTGAAAAAAGCATTTCAATCAGGCGGGTTGCCGACTTGGCATCCAAGCCTGAATTACAATCAGTGCCCAAAATAGATGCAAAACTCCTCTAATGAAATTCATTAGCTTTCTGAAGTTCATACCAGCAGCCCTGAGGATAGCATTTATCTGATCCCCAACCACTCCTTTTTTCGATCCATACGGTGTTTGTTCAACGACAATTATAATTCGGGGGAAATTATAATTGTCGCTGATCAAGGAGAAACTCTCTCGATGAATTTGGTAAGTTGACAAGTTTGGACTGTTTCTCGAAAGTTCGTTATCTACGAGAAAAACTGGTTGAACTTAGTATGGATGATGCAGCCAAAGAATGGACCCTCCATCTCAGCCGACAATGGATAAAGGCTGATCCCGAGGCTACCGGAACGCTCTACATGTAGTATGCATGCAACACAAAATTATTAAACCACTGCTTCATAATGATACCGGATACCTAATACCTGCAACGGACTCGGGATTAAAAAGGCTTCAACTGACGCTTGAAGTATTGCAGTACATTTTCATTTTCGTGGGGCATACATGCTTTCCCTGCTGCCTTAATAATTCCAGATGTTTCCAGCTCCTTAAGTTGCCTGGTAATCTTCTGTATTTGTTTGTGCTGCTCGGAGACGATCCGTGCCAGGGCCTCTTCCCCCAAAGCCTTAAAACCTAACCGCACAGTAACAGTCTTCAGAATCGCCAACTCTTCCCTCGTAAGATGAAGGAAATAAAACGGATCATCGGTGGCGAAAAAGCTCTCTCCGTTCAATTGAAAATCGCAATTACTGGTATAAGCAGTAAAGTCCCGAGACTCACCTTGGACGGTGGTCAATATAATTTTTCGTATCTCCAGGACGACAGGACAATCCACCGGATCAAAACGAAGAGCCTCAAGGCCTTGACATTGCGGCAAAGAAAATTGAATCTCGTAACTATTCCCGTCTACTTTTCTACTTACACAGCCATCATCACTCAATCCATTGCCGGTATCTAAGTACAACTTACTGGTATAGTACTTCTCACGCACCTCAAGAAGAGTGTTAATCCAGACCTCGATATTATCGGTAAACATTTTCTGATGTCGCTCAAAAATACGTTTGAACATCGATACTTTCTGCCATTTTTCCTTACTGCGCACCATGGAATCAGATGCAACACGATAGGAAAAGAGTATTTCTGGAATTTGATACACTTCACGCCCAAGCTCAATGAGGGACAGCCAGAAATCGTAATCTTCCCAGCCGTAAATCATACCGGAGTCATAGCCACCAACCCCTTCCCAGTCTGATTTACGAAACATGGCAGAGCAAAATATCACATTATCTTGAAGCATTTCCTTGAGAGAGTATGGAGGTAAAAGCCATTCGGTATCAAGGGCACCAAACAGTTGTGCTCGACAATATACGATACCAACGTCTAATCTTTTCTCTAACACAGCTGCTGCCTGCTCGACATAGCATGGCTTGATTAAATCATCAGCATCAAGTGGTAGGATAAAGTCCCCCGTAGCTTGACTAATACCATTATTACGAGCAGCGGCAAGCCCCTGATTTGAGGTGTGAATTATCTGAACGGTTTTGAAATCGATTTGGTCAAGAATAGAAAGTGTATAATGGTCATCAGAGCCATCATTGACAATGACAACTTCGATGTTCTGATAGGTCTGGTGCAGCACAGAATCGAGTGTTTCCAAAACATAGTGCCCTTGGTTGTAACAGGGAATAATAACACTGACTTTAGCCATACAATATTCTTTCCAGTGAAAATAGTCTCATTCGCAAATTTCTGACATTAAAGGTTGAACATAAAAAGTCGACTATATATTTAAAATTATACAAATAATACGTTAAAGCCTTTCACGTCCTAGTATGTTAATTTTATCTGAAACATCAATAATAAAAAAGAAGAAGGCAGTCCCTATCGGCCAAGGTTTGGAAGCTACGACAAAATCCACAGAGCATCTCGCGGACATGACTAAAAATGCAATAACACTTCAGTCAAAGACAACTAAATCATCTTGAATAGCTGGTTTTGTTGGCCAACTTTTGCCGGTGATTTGTATACCCAAAGATATACCAAAAGGTGTTGTAACACTATAAAGGAAAAAAGCTACGACTGAGTCCCCTTTATAAAATTTTAGGAAAGCGTCCAGGCAAAGTTCGATTTTTGGCCAGTATAGTGATGGAGACTGGTAGGGAATTATACTTACTTTGCACATGGAGAGACAATACGTCTAACCAATCTGCCACCAAAACGTAGCGGTGCAGTTATACGCCATGACCAACTTTTGCTATAATGATTAATACATTCTGTTTTCTGCGCCAAATCACTATACAATTGTTCTATGTGTTTTCCAGCGCCATCTAATTCCAATAAAACACCATCCAGATCACACTGCAAAACGTCACCGCTGCTACGCCTTTGTTCTCTTCTTTTTCGAAAGAAACTTTCCATAATATGCTGTATTTCATCACGAGTTTCCGACCAGCATCCTACGAACATTTGAAAATTAATTTCTTGAGTTACATACCTTAAAAAGGTTTCATCATCAAATTGCATATCAAAGTGCGAGAAGGTCTCCTCGACTACATCAAAACACGTCCTTCCGTTAAATAGATTGCTTTGCTCTAGTATCTCAATATGACTTTGCAATTCTCGGTAGATACCTCTAAATAATAAAAAACCGATCTCTAATGGTTGTATACATTCCCATTCTTGATCAATCAAGCATAGCTCATGTTGCTCGTTCCAGATGAGGTTGGCCGGGGTGCAATCCAGAAGTATTTTGGGGACCACTTTTTGTTCTTCACCTTTGGAGATGTAAGACTTTTGGGTTTGTTTAGACAAATAATCAAACCAAGGTGTTAAATAATTAATGAATCCATCAATAGGTTTTTCAACCGATATTGCCTCCCCCAACCTCTCGGAGTATAACGTTCCCCAAACATACGGTGAGTCATCAATATGATGTTTTACAGGATGTTCATCAGATGATTCCCCAGCTACTTTGTAAGAAGGACATTTTTGTGCCACCAGCCCCCTTGTAGATCTGAGAAAAGTTGTTTCAATATGATATTTTTTCTTTCTTCTACTAGTAAACGTCTTTGCCAGCCATTGCCCAGTAAGATCTTCAACTCTCCCCTTTCCATTAAAAGCAAACACGAGGAAAGAATTAGAAAGATCCGCCAGCATACCGTTTCGTTCAAGCACCTTCCAAGCATTTGATTCATCAAATAATTTTCTACCATTACAAATGTAATCCCTGGAAGGATATTGCCCCGCTATAATACCAGCGCGAAAAACTGAATCATTCAAAGCTTCTTCACGCAATAAAAGCTGTGGAAGTTTATAATCCGGAAAGGGATAGAGAAATTCAACTCTCTCGAAACCAGCTTCTTTAATAAGGCTTTGAAGTTCAGCTTTTCCAAAAGTCCTTATTGTATCCGGTAAATAACGATCATTTACTCCCCAGAAAATTTTTCCGGTATGATCCTCCGAGCAGCCATTAAAATACTTTAACCCCAGTTGGTTTTCGATGGCAATCACCATTACACCGTCTTCACTCAGCATATTTCTGGCATGCTCCATCGCTTCAACAACAGGATTTACAGAGTCAAAGAAGGACGGACTATATTCCAAAACACCTATCATTGTGATCAAATCAAAATAAACCTGGCTCTGAAAATTCGCAAAGGAGTCGCAACAAACTTCAACATTTTTGAGCTCGCGGCAACGAGCTCGTGTTATTTCAGCCCTCCGCCGACTGCCGTCAAGCGACAAAATTTCAGAATCAGGGCATTTCTCACCGAGCTGCCTTGTTATTGCACCGCATCCAGACCCAATCTCAAGGATCTTTGGAAATCTTTTGAGATCAAATGAAGACAAAAGATTAGCTCGTAATGGAGTCAGATGATATTCAGAGGGCCAGTCAATCATCATTCGTTGCAATTCATCGGAGGCCAAGGATAGATCCTTTGCACTTTTTAACAAGCGCAACAATCGTTCCTCTACTTCTTTCCCGTCTGTGTAATCAAAGTTACTCTCCTCCGATCGCCTCCATACTCCCGTAGAATTTTGTTGATATATTTTTTGAAGCATAGCCACTGCGTTCATTTCTTCACTCTACTAATTTTGATTTCAGAGCCTAGATCAAACAAGCCCACACTTGATCTGTCAGATACAACATCAAACGTTATCATGTCATAACGGCGGTCATACACAACGTAACCACCTTCATCAAAACCGGCACAACCAAATGAAAGTAAATAGCCGCCAGGATTTAGCATCATCCGTTGATCAAATTCAGTCAAAATAATTTCTCCTGCATTTACAACGCCCAAGTCTTTTTTCTGAAACAACGTATTCGTCCCGGTGATATCAAATCCTTTAACATCTTTAATAGTATACGCCGTAATTGGATCCTTAATGGTTTCATGAAACAGTGTTTTAAACCAGAACCGATATTTTTCTCCATGAACAAAAGAGTACTTTTCTTTTTCACTTAAAGAATCTATACCAACCTCGATAATCTCCGCCTTACCATTTCCATAACGGTTTTCTGAGGGATTTAACTGGTATGCCAACTCAGTCGCTCGTAAATGTGTCAATATACGTTTTGATGATTTCTTTTCTGGTACATCATAATCAGTAGTGTCCATATCCGCTGCACTGGCATCGGATTCTTCGGTTCTCACCATTTGAGCTTCAGAACAATCAACAATTAACCTGTTGTATTCATCTACAATATCTTTTGCAGGTCCTAACTTAATCATTTGTCCTTGTTCTAACAAAATAGCATTATTACAATAACGTGATATCAAATCCATGGAGTGTGTCACAAAAAGTATTGTGACACCATTGTTTTGAAACTCTCTAAATTTAGCAAAACACTTTGCCTGAAATGCTGTATCACCTACAGACAAAGCCTCATCGACAATGAGAATATCCGGATTTACATTAATGGCGACGGCAAATGCTAAACGGACATACATTCCGCTGGAATAACTCTTTACAGGCTGATCAATAAACTCGCCGATAGCGGCAAAAGATTCTATATCCTCAAAACAGTCATCCATTTCCTGCCTGCTGATACCAAGGATTTCTCCATTGAGATAAACATTTTCTCTTCCAGTAAATTCCGGATTAAACCCTGCCCCAAGCTCGAGAAGGGCGGATATTCTACCCCACACCTGAGCACTTCCAGCAGTGGGCTGTAAAATGCCACAGATGATCTGAAGTAAAGTGGATTTACCAGAACCATTTCTACCAACAATCCCAACTGTATCTCCACGGTGTATTGTGAAAGTGATATTTTTTAACGCATAAAAGGGATGGTGATAGGCTTTTCTCCCAAAAAACGAGAGTGCTTCTCTTATTCTATCCAATTGTCTGTTATACAGTCTAAAAATCTTGGTTACATTTTTAACTGCAATCACGGGTCTGTGTGAATTCGTCGGCTCGGAATTAATCATTTATAAAACATCTGCAAATTGAGGCTTTAACCGATAGAACATATACATACCAAAGCACAAAATACATGTTGTCACCACCCAAAAATACATTGTCTGCCAGGGATGATCCCAGAACGGGACAAAATATATAAAAGAATCTCTATACCCCTGCACAAAATAATAAACAGGGTTCAATTTGAGCAAAAACTGAACCCAGTCGGGCATAATATTTATATCCCAGAATATTGGAGTGCCCCAGAAACCCACCTGCATTACCACCGCCACAAGATGTCCTACATCCCGCACAAAAACATTTAATGCCGAGCTGAGCAACGAAAGAGCAAGGGCCAGTATCCACAAACAAAACAAATAATATGCAGCCTGAAAAAAATATAACGATATACTAAGCTGCTGACAGATCATAAGTATAAACAGAATCAGTAGGAAGAAAACATGAGAAATAAGGCTTGCCAGTATCTTAACAACCGGCAAAATTTCCGTTGGAAATATCATTTTCTTTACAAGATTGCTATTTGATAGGATTACACTGGTAGAACCAATCACAATTTCAGAAAAATAAAACCAAGGTGCCATGCCGGCAGTCAACCATACAACAAAAGGAACATCATTCATGGGCTTCACTCGAAACCCTACACTAAAAATGAACCAAAAGACTAGTATCATAACCAAAGGGTGGATAAATGCCCAGACAATCCCAAGGAGTGAACCTACATATTGCGTTGCCATCTCACGTTTAGCCAAAGACGCAATTAATCTTTTATACTTATAAATGGATACCGGTAAATACAAAATAAAACTCATTGCCATTCCACCATGTCACTCAGGATACAAACAAAAAATACTCATTCACCAAATTACAAAAAAACAATAAAACGACCATATATTGTGAACCATTAAACCCCCAACATCCCTCGTTCAAGTAAAAATAAAAAACAACATTATGGGAAGTCCAACGAGTAATCTCCCATAAAACGGAGATACAATTCCTTCAGGCATGGATATGTACGAAGAACTGCCAAAACCTTGTCCCAACCAAAACACATCCCTGGTGATGTCTGCAGAACAATCATATAAAACATGATAAATTGCTCATGGATCTTCAAGTAGAGGAGCAAAAAAGGCCAATAGAAACAGGATAAACAGAAACAACAAACACGTAACCAATAAAAATATATAGATATTTCTTTAGCGGTAAATGAGTAAGCACAAAAACTAGCAGCAATAAGTGTCTCTACAACACTTTTTCCCCACAAAGTTGCAATTGCCCCCACAGTAGAAAAGAAGTGGTCTCGCTTTTTAGACCACCACTTGGCTGTTTTTAGATATGACGCATAGTTTCAGATCTGTTTCCACACCCCTTCCCCGCATTAACCGACGGACCCGTTCTCGTCCTATCTTTTTTCCAGTTGACCGCCGCAAGTATTTGTACATGCGACGCGATCCTGCTGAGGGATCATCTAAGTGCAATCGATCTATCTTTTCCATAAGCTGCAGGTTCTCAGCAGATTCGCCAGACAGCTGGTAGTAGACCATAGATCGAGGTACATGAAGCAGTCGACATTGGCAACGAATGCTCAGTCGGGATTTCCGTGTTATGAGTTTCGCCCTTTCACGGGTATTCCCAACTGCCGACACTTTTTTTCGAGGAAATCTACCTCCATTGTCAATTGACCGACTTTGCTGTGGAGTTGTTCCTTATCCTTCTCCGTGTCTTTTTCTTTTCTGGTGTTTTTGCTTTCGAACAATTCAGGTAAATGTTCAAGCATTTCCTTCTTCCAGTTACTCACCATAACTGGGTGAATCTCAAATTCAGCCGCAATTTCACTCATAGTTTTGAGACCTTTAATCGCTTCGAGAGCCACCCGTGCTTTGAATGCTGCTGTATGTTTTCTTCTTTGCTTTTTCATAATTTCTCCTTGCTGGTTTGTTTGAGAAACTATGCATACTTGCATAACTTAGCCAGTGGTCCTAAAAGCTGGGGCCCTTTCTAAATACCAAGTAGAAGCTAAACACTTTATTTTGCCACCTACCAGCTAGCACCTCCCTGTGGAGGATCAGTTCGAAAATGTCTTTATCAAATAACCTGTATGATGACAACATCAAAACACACAAACTCAGGCATAATATTGACACCAACCACCTGGTAAAAATCTTTCAAGACTCTTCACGGTGCCCAAAAGGCAAGTGCCACAATTGTAACTCTACCGAATAGGCTGAATATTTAAACAGTTCACCAACATGCGATTTGTAGTAGGATATCCAACCTCTCAGAGACTATCCTCTGTAAGCCTAAAGTAAAGATCTTCGTAACTGTTTACCATCCTTGAAACATGAAAATGCTCGGCAATTTTTTCTTTTCCAGCTTCGCCCATTTTTTTTGCTGCATAAGGCTCACTCAGCAAATGGGAAATGTATGTGATTAACTGTTCCGCTTTCCCATTTTCAACAAGATATCCTGTTTTACCATGATCAACCAACTCATGATTACCACCCAAAGCTGAGGCAATAACCGGTTTTCCCAATGCCATATATTCAATGATAGCATTGGAAAAACCCTCCCCTTCGGGGCTCAGCAACACCCCGATTTCGCAGCCACTGACAATCGACTCAGGACTGTTGCAATCAGTCACAAAAGTAACGGATTGCGTCAAACCGAGAAAAGCGACCTGTTGCTGTAGATTATCTAAATTATCTCCACGGCCGACAAGAATAAGATGCAATCTGGAATATTTTTCTAGCAGTTTGGGCAAGATTTTAATGAGTTGGGCCTGATCCTTCTTGAGCGAAAAGTTCCCCACCATGCAAATGCTCTGTTCAGGAATTTGTGCAGGGATGATATCTTCAAAACGTTTTATGTCAACACCGTTATATATCACTTGGGCATTATCCCGATTCTCCATCCCGTATGCTCTAATTCCAGCATAAGAATTGGCTACAATTCCCGTAGCAAAACGCATACAAAAGCGGCTGATCTTATCACGTTTATTTAATTTCGGCCGTGCGTTTCGTATTGATCCATTCACTACAGGAATATTATTAATCCTGCCTGCGACAATACCAGAAAAATCGCTGACACTACCAAATGTGTGTATAAGATCGATATTATATTCTCTGGTAAGGTGGATTAAGGACCATGCCAGTGTAAAATCATACTGTGAAGACTGGCGAACAGGCAATATTTTTGCGGCATAATACCCTGCTTCAGGTACACACTCCCCATCTTTAACCAACACACCGAAAATGATCTCAAAGTTTTTGTTATACTGAAATCCCTTGAGCAATTCTATTATTTGACGTTCGGTTCCCCCGGCCGACATTCCATCTGCAAGGATCAGCACCGATCTTTTTTTTTGAAAAGTCATTCATTCCCCAACTGTCTAGAAAACAATGCCGAATATACTTCAGAATCGCTTACGGACACACAACAAATCATCATGACTGACCTGGATGGTTCATAGTTTTTATGCAACCTGACAGGATCTTCCTCCGACTCACCTTTAGTGCCGATAAACAATAAATATTCTGCAAAATGCTCCGTTACCACAGGTATGCCTTCAACAAAATTCTTCCCTGATAAAAAAGAACTTTAGAATGCAGGTTTTTAAAATCTGCTTACCACCGAACTTCAGCCAGTTTCAGAAGTCGTGTTAGCATAGGCAGAGTATTAGCAGAATGTTTAAGGAGAGATACAATCATTTCTCCCATGTTAAATCTACGGTTAAAGCGATAGCAACATTCAGCCAAATAACGTGGAACAAGTTTGCTACTGATGGAATGGTATACACCAAGTATTGCAGTTTTGACGTTACCTATAACCGTATTGAGCCATTTGAATATACTTCGTGACAGCTCCTCGTTTTTGCTGGTTAAGATCGAGAGATGATTAGATTTTCCATCTTGGATTCCCGGAAAACAATTCAAACCATAGGAGACAGCATAGCTATTACGAACAAGATGCTTTGAACTCCAGGCAGCGATTTCTTGTTGAGTAAATCCAGCTACCTTGTTGAATTTGATGAATAGTGGGTGTTTTGCTTTCGACACTTGGCTTCACTCATGTTTTATGGTTCCTTGTGATTAAGCATAGCTTAGTCGATTCTGAAAAAAGCATTTCAATCAGGCGGGTTGCCGACTTGGCATCCCAGCCTGAATTACAATCATTGCCCAAAAAAGAAGTAAAACTCCTCGAATGAACTTCATTAGCTTTCTGAAGTTCATACCAGCAGCACTGAGGATAGCATTTATCTGATCCCCGATCACTCCTTTCAATCGGTTTCGATCCATACGGTGTTCTTGTTTTAAGTGACCTATGGATGGTTCAACTGCCGAGCGACGCTTCATCCATCGCCAAAGGCTGTTTGAGGTTTTTCCTCTCCGTACTTTGTCAACATGCACCGAAGCTTTACCTGTGTAATCATGACCTCGGTACCCGCGATCCACAAAAACATGATCTGGGCTTTTTGTCAGCTTGGTCACTTGTTCTAAAGTCTCGTCCAGAGTGTGCCCATCGTATGGATTGTTGTGGAAGGCAAGAGCACCAACAAACCAGCCTCCACGACTCGTCGTTGCTACACTGACTTTGGTCCCAAATTCATATCGCTTATGAGCCTTTCCTTTACTGATACAATCAACATCAGGTTCGTGCACACTGTACACCTTGTTTTTATCGTGTCGCTGTTGCTTGTGGATTTTTTTCGATGTTGCGAGTAAAGCCGATAGATCCCCGTCAATAACCGAACATTTTCTTTCAATATCTCGAATTACACGACCGAGGTATGTTTTCAGCTTTTTGGTGCAATTCCTGGCTCTCTTCATCTGCCTGGCATGTGCATACCGGCTTTGTTTCAACACCAGGCGTTTTGCAAGGCGATTGTAGTTTTGCCTCAAGTTAATCTTTCTCTTTTTTGCCTCTTTCACCAATCGATCTCGTGCACGATCATACAGTCTGGCATCAGTTGGGAAGCGAATATCTTTCTCCATCACCGTCGTGTCGACATTCACTCTCTTCAACTGAGTTGTCTTAATTGCTTTCAATTTCAATCCGGCTTCAATGGTCTGCTTTAACAGCTCTTCAGCTCCAGCCTCGCCGATCCTATTTCGCCATTTGGTCATGCTTGTCGGATGAATGGGAAGTTTATGTTCAAAGTACTTCATACCACTAAAGTACTGCCAATAGGGGTTTTCAACCCAGCCATGAAGAACATCTTCATCACTGAGGTCAAATGTGTATTTGAAATAATGGAGTGCAATCATCAGTCGTGTACTGATAGCAGGTCGACCTTTTTCTGAATTGAATGACTCACCAAATGTTTGGTTAAGTTGGTCCCAGTTCACCACTTCTGATAGTTTAACAAGAGAGTGGCTGGGGTTGATCATGTTTTGAAGCTCGGCCCTGAATAGATCTGCTTGGGGATTCTGCTGAGGAGATTTCTTTGGTTTCATGGCTAAAAAATGCAAGAAAATGGACGGTTAGTATCAATAATCTTGCATTTATATTAGCATACATGACCGTTTTTCTCTAGTTTATTCAGCCATATATCTAATTTTTCAGCATCGACTGGTCTAGCTTCCTCCTGTAGTTGCTGTAACGCTTACGCTCTTTCGGAATCAGATATTGTGCGAATCTATGAAAAACGTTGGGATATCGAAGTGTTCTTCAAAATGGCAAAACAACATCTGAAGCTGGTTAAAGAAATCCAGTGTCGTGACTTTGATGCATTAATCGCTCACACAACAATCGTTTTCATGCGCTACATGTTTGTTGCCTACAATTGTCGACGTGAGACAGACCACCGGACATTTGGTGAGCTTTTCTTCGCGTGTTGTGATGAATTGAGAGATATCTCATTCATTGAATCCCTCTACCGCGTCTTAACATTGGCTGTAAAGCAGATTCAGGAACTGGGAGCATTTTGTGAGAAGACTATCCAAATATTCTTTGCAACGTTAATGGACACAGCACTTGATTCAGTAGGCATCGCAAAAAGTGAATTGAGAGTGCCTGAAACTTAATCCCGAAAGTTGAGTTATTTAAAAGGGCTCACAAAGAAGTATCCGGTTCAACCAGTACCCCCTTAGTGTTGGTTCTATAAAATAAATATGTGTTGGAGTAAAGCGTCGGATGGTTAGCACCGACATCAACATAAATACCGTTACTGAGGTCGATATCTTTTAACAATCCCGAAAAGATGGTCTCCTCAGCGTGCTGTGCATATGAAGACTTTCGATATGAAAGCGTATCTTTGATGGCAATCAGGTATCTTGGAAACCAAACCAACCAACGCATATTTCTAGTGATATATTCTTTAAAAACAGTCATGACTATATATATTAGTTTCTTAAAGTTACAGAGGGTATTCCTCAACGAAGAAAATGTAAGACCGACCCTACCTAATTGAGCAACAAAGATAGCGCCAAGTACTATTCAATCATCAGTGACGATTTTCTGAAAAATCTTGAAAAAATGTACAATGTTGCTCCAACTCTTCATACGTGCCACTACTTACAATCCGGCCATTTGATAAAACAAAAATTTTGTCACACTCTTTAAGTGTAGTCAACCTGTGTGCAATCATAACTATTGTCTTGGTCTTTCTGACCCTACTAATTGCTGCAATGACACTTTTTTCAGTCACATTATCTAAAGCACTTGTTGCCTCATCAAATACGATAAGCTGAGGGTCATGGTAAAGCGCCCGGGCGATACCAATTCTCTGACATTGACCACCAGATAACCGTACCCCTCTCTCACCAACGATCGTATCGTAGCCATCAGGAAGTTCTTCGCATATAAAACTATCAAGGTTTGCAATTTCAGCTGCCTTTTTTACTGCATTGTCATCAATATCCTCTGGGTTAATTCCCAGAGCAATATTCTCCCGTATTGAGGTATCACTTAAAAAAATTTGTTGAGGCACATAACCAATCGATCTCATCCATGATCTTTTATTGGTCTGATTAATTTTTATTCCATCTACGATAACGCTTCCCTCAAAGGGTTCGAGTAAACCAAGAAGCAGATCTACTAGTGTCGTTTTTCCCGAACCAGTTTTCCCGACAAACCCGACTGTCTTCTTGCTCTGGATTTTCAAGTTGATTGATTCTAAAACAACTTTGCGGTCACTACCCGGGTAGGCAAAACTGATATCTGTCAACTCTATCCCGTTTGATAAAATCAACTTTCCCGGTTCTTTTTTCCATTCTTCAATCTCATGAAATGGGTAATTTTCCATATCCAGATCCTGAAGAAGTTTGTCCACTAAAAAGAAATTGAACCGCAGTGACGTCGCCCCTATAAAAACACCCTGAAGAGCCGGCATCAGGCGATAACCTGCAAACGCGTAGAGGGCTAAAAGAGGTATTGTATTTGAGGTATCCTTCTGCGTAAGAATAAAATAGATGGTGATCAATAAAATTCCACCGAAGCCAACAATTTCAAGAGCATATTTGGGGAGTTGAGACACCGTCTGGTGTGAAGCCGTGTGCATATTTGCCCAATATGAGTGGTTAAGAAATCTATCGGAATACGTTCCTTCGCAACCTTTGACTTTGATTTCCTTCACCCCGGTAAATGATTCATTGACACAGAGATATCTTTTTTTGTTATGGTAGGCCCGCTCTTTTCCAACCCTTCTCAGCCGTTTCCTGACGAGTGCAAAAACTACCCCAAAAGCAGAACCCAAAACCGATGCAACAATCAGAGCCAAAAACGGGTCAATTGCTAACAAGAGAATGAGAATGAATGATGAAACGATGAGTTTTGATACCAACGTCATCAGAGGACGAAGAACCCCACTCATGAAGTTCCCCACTTCAGACAACACATTTACCCCGAAGTCAGCGGTGTTTCGATTAAGAAAATATGAGTAAGGTTGCGATAAATACCTCGCAAAAAGACGATATTCCAAAGAGTGTCCGCGCAGCTGTGTAAATTTGATGAGTTTCCAATCAGTATATGCGGCAAGCGCATTATTGAGAATTAAAACACAGAAGACAGCGAGCCCCAAAACGAGAAGAAATGACTTTGAAGAATTAAATCCAAAGAACTCATATATAACCGCTAGATAAGAGTTAGAATGAATTGTCTCGGGATTTGAGGCCACGGCGATAAACGGCATAATTGAAGCAACACCTACAACTTCAAATAAACTACGGATAATTACGATCACTATTAACCAGTAAAGCTGCCGTTTTTCTTCTCTATTGAAAAATTCAAAAACTTTTAGTACGGACGAAACCATTTTTATATCAGATAGCTAAACATATTTAACCCACTCACGCGCAAGAATATCCTGTATCGCTTAATAAACAACCAGCTCAACTCAAGGCGACGACACTAACAAATTGTAATTTTTATGCAAAATATATTTTTTTATTGAATCATAATTTGCTTCACCTTTACGTCCACATTCTTAACCGAGATACTAAAAATTATCACAAAAACAATTACTTAGTCGATTCTGAAAAAAGCATTTCAATCAGGCGGGTTGCCGACTTGGCATCCCAGCCTGAATTACAATCATTGCCCAAAAAAGAAGCAAAACTCCTCTAATGAACTTCATTAGCTTTCTGAAGTTCATACCAGCAGCACTAAGGATAGCATTTATCTGATCCCCGACCACTCCTTTCAATCGGTTTCGATCCATACGGTGTTCTTGTTTTAAATGACCTATGGATGGTTCAACTGCCGAGCGACGCTTCATCCATCGCCAAAGGCTGTTTGAGGTTTTTCCTCTCCGTACTTTGTCAACATGCACCGAAGCTTCACCTGTGTAATCATGACCTCGGTACCCGCGATCCACAAAAACATGATCTGGGCTTTTTGTCAGCTTGGTCACTTGTTCTAAAGTCTCCTCCAGAGTGTGCCCATCGTATGGATTGTTGTGGAAGGCAAGAGCACCAACAAACCAGCCTCCACGACTCGTCGTTGCTACACTGACTTTGGTCCCAAATTCATATCGCTTATGAGCCTTTCCTTTACTGATACAATCAACATCAGGTTCGTGCACACTGTACACCTTGTTTTTATCGTGTCGCTGTTGCTTGTGGATTTTTTTCGATGTTGCGAGTAAAGCCGATAGATCCCCGTCAATAACCGAACATTTTCTTTCAATATCTCGAATTACACGACCGAGGTATGTTTTCAGCTTTTTGGTGCAATTCCTGGCTCTCTTCATTTGCCTGGCATGTGCATACCGGCTTTGTTTCAACACCAGGCGTTTTGCAAGACGATTGTAGTTTTGCCTCAAGTTAATCTTTCTCTTTTTTGCCTCTTTCACCAATCGATCTCGTGCACGATCATACAGTCTGGCATCAGTTGGGAAGCGAATATCTTTCTCCATCACCGTCGTATCGACATTCACTCTTTTCAACTGAGTTGTCTTAATCGCTTTCAATTTCAATCCGGCTTCAATGGTCTGCTTTAACAGCTCTTCAGCTCCAGCCTCGCCGATCCTATTCCGCCATTTGGTCATGCTTGTCGGATGAATGGGAAGTTTATGTTCAAAGTACTTCATACCACTAAAGTACTGCCAATAGGGGTTTTCAACCCAGCCATGAAGAACATCTTCATCACTGAGGTCAAATGTGTATTTGAAATAATGGAGTGCAATCATCAGTCGTGTACTGATGGCAGGTCGACCTTTTTCTGAATTGAATGACTCACCAAATGTTTGGTTAAGTTGGTCCCAGTTCACCACTTCTGATAGTTTAACAAGAGAGTGGGTGGGGTTGATCATGTTTTGAAGCTCGGCCCTGAATAGATCTGCTTGGGGATTCTGCTGAGGAGATTTCTTTGGTTTCATGGCTAAAAAATGCAAGAAAATGGACGGTTAGTATCAATAATCTTGCATTTATATTAGCATACATGACCGTTTTTCTCTAGTTTATTCAGCCACATATCTCATTTAGCCCGCATTTCTCATGAGCACTTTGATTCCAAACTCAATTACATGATTTCATTTTTTTCAACTGGCTATCGCAGAAAACAGTGTGCTTTTCGTTTCAAATCCAAAGCTCACCCTTCGGGGCGATAGATTTTTCCGAAGAAGTAGCGTTACAAGCCACTTGCGGTAATTTACTACAGCGTATGGCTTGTGTCTCGACCTGCAAAAAACTTTATTGATGAGAAATCTGGGTTAACACCGACTCCATTCTTTAAAAACCAATTCGTAAATCAATTCTCTCACAATAATACCGAATGGACTATGCAGACACTTGAGAACACACGAAGGGCAATAGCCAGTTATAATTTGATTATGAAGAACCGAGAGATTTGTAAAGGCCAATATACTTTTCACTTATTGCCTCAAATGAATAATAGGTCAGCATATGCCTTCTTGCATTTCCCCCCAGGTATTCTCTCTTTTCTCTGTCTTGGATCAGACCTATACATTTATTTGCAAGATCATCACTATTTTCAGACTCAAACAAAAGCCCATTTTCGTTGTCAGTTATGATCGCTTCTACTCCACCAATTTTTGACGCAATACAGGGAAGACGTGAAGCCATAGCTTCCATTAGGGCATTTGGAAATCCTTCTTTTCTTGAAGGAAATATAAAGAAATCAACCATTGACAAGAAATCTTCAGGGGTTTGCGTTTCTCCCAAAAATCTAACATTTTTCAGTTTCTCTATTACTATTTTTTGGCGCATTTCTTCTTCTACTGAATCAGGCTGATTTGCACCACTACCGACAATGAGCAAAAAAGCCTCCGGGACAGAATGTACTATTCTTGCCCAGGCATCTATTAAAATATCCAAACCTTTTCCAAAAACCAATCTGCTTGAAAAGAGTAGAAGTAGACTTTCAGATGGAAGTTTATTGTTTACCCGCCACTCCTGTCGCTCTGCAGAAGAAGATGGATGAAAACGCCTGCAATCAACCCCATTCGGTATTGAATATATAACAGATTTTGAAGTTTTAATACTTTGCAATTCCTGATCAATCTCCCGAGTCATGCTAATAATTGCCGAGGAGTGTTTAAACATGCATAGAGAAAACCGACCCGGCACTGTAGAAAGCAATCTCGGGATTCTACCTGCACTGGCAATTTTAGCTACATTCTTCTTCTTTCGAAGTAACTGAATGAGTGCACACAAACCACCCATGTTGACTGCGCCATGAGAATGATATATATCGATCCTGGAACCGGCCTTGAACATAAACAGGAAAAGAGAACTAATAAAAACTACTTTGGCAAATAATGATGTGCCTGGAAAACCAATTCGATAAACCATGACACCGGAGATGAGTTCTTGTGAAGGCATCTCTTTGTGCCAACGCCTTGTGACAATCTCGACCCTGCATCCTCTCTTAACGAGGTATGGTGCCAGTTGCCGTAATTGATTTTCCGCACCTCCCCATATAGGAATGTACCTTTCAGTGACCATTAAAATATTCATACTTCCATCCTTATGTCACTTGAGTAAGAAAGTTCAGAAACTCCCTGCCAATTGTTTTGGGTTGAATTCGATTTGTTATTTCAGGAGGATAGGATACCTGTTTCCAGTCGAGGGATGTCAGTAGGTAAAGAATCGTATCCGCCAGTTTTTGCGGATCTCCAGGGGGAACCAAAAATATGTTTTTCATATCAGAGTCAAGTAGCTCTCGTATGGCAGGAGAATCCAATGTAATAACAGGTTTTCCTGAACTGATTACCTGGTAAATTTTATTGGGTATTACCCTTGAGGCCTTTCCAGACCCCCCAAAAATTCCAAGACATATATCTGATTGAGCGATCCAATTATTCAATTCCTCATATTTTACCCATTTGGTCCAGGTGACATCAGGCAAAATGACTTCATCTAACATTTTTTGAATTCTTGGCGCTTCCTGCCCCTGCCCGATAATGTGCCATTTAACGGGCTTTCCTTTTAAGATACGCGCTGCTTCAATTATTGTTCCAATCCCGTGAAGAGGAATAAACTGGCCATAAAACAACACAGAGAGTTTCTTGTGTTCTGCTACAGGCCCTGACACAATCACAGACTCTTTATAGCCGGCAAAGCATTCCGGTTCAATGCCAACAAAAATAGCCCCCATATTTTTAGTTTTCAAATGAAAAAGCTGCTTGATATATTGACTATGCGTTCGGGTATCAAGAATTAGCGCGGTAGCACAACGAGTTGCAACCCACTCAAAGAAATAGAGCAATTTACTCAGAGGATTAGAAGGGGAAAGCAACTTTCTGTCATCAACTATTGTATCATATAGAGAAAGGAAAACATCCAAAACTACCGGAACTCCACGAAGTTTGGCAAACAGCACAATAACGATAACATCAAGCTGACCAAGGTATCCGACAAAGACGATATCATGGGCGGGCATTGTAAAATATCTGCAAATCAAAACGGGGTAAGAGGCAAGTAGACGTAAAAAAAATGCCAATTTCGAAAGCAAGCCTTTAACCTGGCTCTTATCCTCTACTCCCGTCCATATATCTTTATGACACTGGTAAACGATAACGTTATTTTCACGCAATCCCCGCAGTAAAATTCTATTTCTAGGCTTTCCAAGGTCATACGTACCCCAGCAGACCACTCTCAAAGGAGCTTCCATAATTTCAGGTAGCTTTCCTGTATTCTTTTTTCTTCAATCTATATTGGATATCTTCCATCAACCTTCTATTGACAGATTGCAAATCCGATAAAAAAGCGACGAGAATAACCTGAAAACCTGTTCCAATCAAAATCGAAGTAAGAATGAGCGATTGAATGTGCCCATCCCCGGACCCTGAAAAATAGAAAGCCAAGAAACGTATCCCCAACAAAAGACCCACCGTGAGAATGCTGGCTCCTATCGTCACAAAAAACCTAAATGGCTTATATACAACAAGAATCCTCAGTATTGTTATAACAGATTTATATATATAAGATGGGATACTGCTCATTAATCTGGAAGGTCGAAGATATGGATTGATACGTACCGGGACCGACATAACAGCCATGTTTTTCTGCCCTGCCTGGATAAGAGTTTCAAGAGTATAGGTATACTCATTAAAAACATTCAACTGCATTGCTGCGTCACGACTGATTGCTCTAAAACCACTTGTTGCATCTTTTACTTTTGTTTTGCTGACAACTCGAACCACCTTGCTTCCTATCTTCTGCAGGATTTTTTTTGTAACACTAAAATATTCAATACCGTCAATTGGTCTGGCACCGACAACGAACTCAGCTTCACCGGAGACAATGGGAGCAACAAGCAGCGGTATATCAGCCGCCCGATACTGATTATCAGCATCCGTGTTAACTATGACATCAGCACCTAGCTTCAGGCAGCCGTGCACCCCTGCCATAAACCCCTTAGCCAGTCCTTTGTTTTTAGTTAAATGGACAATATGATCAACTCCATTCTGCCTGGCGACATCCACGGTTTTGTCTGTACAACCATCGTCAATTACCAACCATTCGACAATATCAAAACCTTCAACTTTTCGTGGTAGTTCCGCTAAAGCCAAAGGAAGTGTTTCTTCTTCATTAAAGCAGGGAATTTGAATAATTAATTTTTTCATAAAATATTTTTACCGGCTACCTGCACCCGCAAATTCTTTCTGGTGCTGTATTCAAGAAGGATTGTAAAGATTAAATACATACCACCAAGATAGAGGAAATACAAATAACGCCACCTTGGCCAGACCACAAAAAACATCCCGCCTGCCTGGACGAGGAAAAAGAATGAATAAAAAGCGGAAACAGGGAACCATTTATACAAGCCAAAAGCCATTAACAACAACACGAAACCAAAAGCGCTATTCCAATGTATAAACCGCCCACTCGTAAAACCTTTAAATATGCGTGTATCCAATGCTAAATCTTTATAATGAGCAAGAGTGTTGCTTATCGGATTAACGATCCACTCAGCACGCACCTCGTCGACACTAAACCACCGCTGCGGTGGGTGATGCATATCGTTATACCATGTCGATGCTTTGGGAGAAGCCCCTAAGGTTGCAACGAATCTTTTCACACGATATGCCAGGTAATTTTCAATATAGTATTCCTCAGCATCATGAGAGATCTTGGTTACATTTTTAAAATTGTTTTCGACCACACTTTTTGAGAAATTATTTGCCTCGGGTTTATCGTACAGAATGTAGCCAGGTAAAACCTGATATACAAGGAACAACATCACTCCACTCAAAAACAAAAATCCTGCCAACCGTTTTCGACTGACAGTGGAACTAAAGAACAGCAGAACTGGAATAATTGGTAAATAAATCAAACCGTTGTGCCTGAAAGTGCATAAAAACACAAAGGCAACGCTCAACAGTACCAACTGCACCTTTGAGAGTTGCAGTATCTTTCCTTGCCTTTTTAAATAGTAACAAGCAGTTAAAAAGAAAGCCCAAAATAATACCAATGTATTGTAGGGTATATCCTTCCAAAGAGTTATATTGAACAAGTTTACGGGAATAGATAGAAACGTCAGAAAATAGAGTGGAAGAATTATGTACCACCGAACTCCATTGCGAAAAATAAAAACCAACCAGCTGGCAACAACCGCATGAAAGCAGAGTATTTGAAATAATACTACAGTCAGCGGAGAATCGTAAATATTATGTAACCCCAACATGTACAATGTGTATAAATAAGGATGGTGGTTTGTGATTTTTAGCGTATTCATCTCAATATTGACATGCACGGAATCAGGCGTCATGCAACCAGGCCATTCTGCTAAAAGCCACAACATGTTTGATGCTATACCAGACAGAAAAATCAGCCAGAAAAACCATCGTTTTCTAGAAATAAATATCGTTTTCAACGAATTTCTGGAATTTTTCACTTCTGATACCACAGGAAGTGACAATAGGTAATAAAGAAATAAAGAGAGAACACCTGCTGTAAAGAATTGTACAGATAACAGAAGCACAGAAAACCTATTCTGGGCAACATCGGAAAAAGCTCTAAACACAAACTCCCTGTCGGAAAGCACAGTTGGCCGGATAAGATGCCGTTTTCCACTTGCATCAACGACATCCATCGATTCAATGTTAACCGATTCTTTTTCTGCCGCCAATTGTATAAACTTCAGTCCCACTACCTTACGATGGGGTAAATAAAGTCTCTTTTCAAACTTTGCTCGATAGGGGTCCAATATGTAATTAATGCTTCCGGGTGATGATGTGTAAAATTCAAATAGGCTCACCTGCCATCCTGCATTCTTTCCATACCCATCGTAGAACTGAACTTCACCTGTACTGCTTGTTATTTTAGCGATGCCGGAATTCGGAGTTTTGAAAAATTTAATGTTATAAGCACTGGACGAATTCTCAAAAACAATTTTTGCCCCTGGATATAAGGCCAGTTGCCTTCCTTTGCTATCCTTGTTAATATCAAACCAATTCATCCATGCATGACGACCTTCTATAACAAAATTAGGATTATGAAAATCATGTTCGGTGACAACCAACCAGACCATATTATCTCTGGCTTTATTGTTTTTTTGACCCGACGCTTCAACTGTTATATCACCTAGGTTTTCACCAGTAATTACGTCATTTGCCGACAACAAAAGCTCAATGGAATTGTTTTCTAAAAAACCATTACCATAATCCCAATACAAGGTTCCGTGAACATCTTTGGGCAGGCTCCCTTTAAATGAAACGGTTAATCCAGGGTTAAAATGGTAGAAGAGAAAAAAATACCCGAAGAGAACCAGGAAAAAACCAATAGTTATTGATAGCTTATTCAACATAAGTCATCTAGAGAAGGGGAACATCCCTTGAAGTTTCTTCTTCGCTTTTTGGATGAAGGAGCGATTATTCAGCTTTTCAGATTCAAGTAATGCAAGTACATGTTGTAATTCTTTTTCTTTTTCGGCAAGGGTATTTTTATAGTGGTCGTGCATAAATATTTTATTACTCAAATATTGATATGAGAGGAATACATCTGAATTCAGTTTTGTATTTTTAACTAAAGTGATCACTTTGTCTCTAAATGTATCATCTTGGAGCAATTGTAATAAAGCTTTATCATCTTTCACCAACCCTCTTCCTAAATACGAAAGAAATACTGCCACAGCAACGGCAACATAGCTTTCGTTTCTTAAGAGTAAATTCAAATAAATATTATTGATATTTTCAATGGTAGTATGTTTTTTGGAAATTGTGTGGAGATAGCAGGAAAAATTATACGAGTCCTCAAACAGATGGTTCCAAACAGCACTTTCCAACAGCGTATTTGAATCATGTACCCTGTAATCCATCAATTTTTCATCAAGCCAAATGACTTGACATTCGGCACTATAACGGAGCGCCCAGTTCCAGTCATGTGTATAACGTAGATTATAAAACTCCCCAACCTGATTATAGGCTTTTCGGCTAAAAAAGAAATTCGATGTAGTAAAAGCCGGATTTGCAACTAAAAAAACATTTCCTGAAACGTCTCTGCACTTCTTACAAAGCTCATGATAATGATCATACCGCCAACCACGGTAATGGTCAGAGCCAGCATCTATCATATCCACATTGGAAAAACAAAAGTCACCCTCTGAATACTGCAATGATTGCAGCATTTTTTCAAACCGATCAGGATAATACCTGTCATCCGAATTTAATATCGTCAGATACTCCCCATCGGCAATACTGAGACCGCGGTTGATGGCATTATGCGCACCGCTATTGGATTGTTCTATTATTGAGATACGTTCATCGGAATAACTTCTAATAACTTCTAAAGAGTTATCTGTCGATCCGTCATCCACGACAATCAATTCAAAATTGCTATGACTCTGTTGCAAAACACTATCAATGGCTTCCCCAATATAGTGGGCATGATTATAGGATGGCAATATAACAGAAATTAATTGAGGCATAGATGGACTAATAGGTTTGCTACTGAGCAGCACGTAAAAAGTTGACGATCTTTTTTAACCATCGTTTTACAGGGTTTCCTGATAGAGCCTGCAATGTACTCCATACCCTTTCTTCAAAGAGTTCTACCTGCAACTCTACTCGACTCCCTGAAATACTATATGTTCCGGGCAATTGAATTTGCGGGTCCTCACCATGAGCAAATATCTTCAGCAGCCTTTTATTCTCAATTTGTCGACATGTGCCCTGCAGTTGCAATGAATTAAAACCCGTTTGAGAATTCCATTCTCCTAATATATCGCCAGTATCTTTATCAACAATTCGCACGGTACGGATTGATATCACACCTATTCGCACCGATGGATCAAGGCGGATGGCAACAGGACGCATATCAAAGGGCAAGATAACAGAACAAGTTTGCCAGCCATTGTCAAGATATTCATCCCATAGCATAGCTTCATTAGTATAGCCTCTTCCATGATGATAATAGACTTGAATAAAATTCTGGTATTGCCTACCTATCTCCAAAGAGTTTTCCCGATCAAAAAAACGAGCATACTCTTGTGATTTAAAATATCTGTCTCTAGCTGTGCTACTCCTGGCAGTATATCCGGCAACAAGTTTCTGAGTGATTTGAGAGGATGCGGTAATTTTCTTTAATTGTTTAGAAAAACTTTCAGCCTGAGTTTGCCAATCAGGCCAATCCTTTGCGGTGAGTGAGGCCTCATGACATAATGCCGCAAGAAACTCAGAATCACTTTTCAAACGATTAATCCAGGAAACAACATCCGACTCGGCATCTTTATTAACAACAATTGCATTTTGTTTATGTTTTATATACTCATCATGGCCGGTAACATCATAGACGATAGCAGTTCCACCACAATGAAACATTTCCAGTGGAGGCCCAAACATTCCCTCGACATAGCTTAACTTAACCAAGACATCACAAGATCTGTAAATTTCGGCAGTTTTTTCGATTGGAATCTTTGAAAAGCACCTATCGACACCGGCATACTCTTGTATGTGGGAGGAGGTCAACAACCAAACTTCATCGGCATCAGACTGAAGGCATAATTCTAACGTCTTTTCAACATTCTTAAAAAAGACATTGAGCGGTCCCTCTACAAGGACTCGTAATTTACCTACCTTTTTAGCAGCAACACATTTACCATTTGTGTTATAAATATCTTTCCTGATACCATTCCTTATCAGCACCGCCTTATGACCGTAGAGATCGTGTAAATAATCACAAATCCAGTGCGCTTCCGTAATTACCGGCAGAGGAAAGCAGTAAGAACTTTCACACCATTCACGCAGTACATCAATATCTCTGTTTGGCAATTCCCTGCTATTCTGTGGTGGAAAAAATCGTGATTCAATGGATTGAACAAAATAGCAATACGATTGAGCCTGTACTTTCTCTAACAAAAAGACCGACTGCCACCATGTTGCCAGCAATATATCAAAAGAGAGCTTTTGAGCCTCATCCAGGGTAATCCAACACAAAGCGGCAGCATCTTTATGCCAAAACAACTGTGTAGCATCCACAGGATCAAGAGTGATCAGAAAGACCTCATCTCCCTGAACTTGCATGCGAATACCGTATTCCAAAATCACATTTGTTCCACCCGAAATATCAGCCGAGCCTAAAAGAAACGCAATGCGCACCATAACCTCCTGTAACCAAATACACGTTGATAACGTTTCCACCCATCAATGCTCCTGTACCAACCAATACCAAGATGGCGCAAAATTACAGGGGGCCAGAAGCCTATTTCCAATAGTGGCGGGTCGCTGATAACTGCTTTTAAATTAGAGACTCTTTTCCTGAAAGACAGTTTTTCTCCTGCATAAAAAGTGGTAAATTCAAACACTCCAAAATTTTCAAGATGATAAAGAGACTCAAAAAATTCCACCTCTATCTTCGTGGGTAGAAAAACCATCCTGGCATGCTGGGCTGCAAACCAGTCTTCTGGTGGATCCGATTGATAATTATAAAAAAAACAATTCCCTATCCGTGAAAACGTGCTATAAATTTTTTCTTGGAGAGGCTGAATTTTGGAGACATACAATTCCGATTCTTCAGCAGCTTCAGCTACTGCGACATGGATACCGTCATATTTCCCGTAAAGACTCCCGTTGTCCCTTCTATTAACTTCACTTCGAGAGAGAAAATACCCTTCGGCACTTCCGTGTGAAGCGCCTAGCATCATTTCAAACAAAGCACGATTATTGTTGTATACAGAAAAAAACTGCTCATCTTTCGGTAAAGAAGAGAAAAGGATTCCCGTCTTTTGCATCAAGGGTGTTTCTGAGCTCATACCTCCACCAAGCAATCCTATATAATACCCGGCAATTTCGATATTTTCATTCAAGATTCTAAAAATATTATCCTGCATTGACCCCTTCCAGCCAACATCAACAATATTCAACCTTTCCTGAGTGAAATCAACACCAAACGACATTAAATAGCGGGTAAAGTTATTTCGTTGCTCAACTCGAAATTGCTCGTACAGCTCCTGAAAAACGGAATTATTACGAAGAGTGCGGTATTCTGAACTTTCAGCAAAGTTATATATTTTTGTCGTATAATCAATATCCACAGCAGCACAGATTTTCCTGCTCTGATATTCAGTAAAATTAAGACTTAAGAGAAAATCTCTTGGAGATATATGGCTGTACTGGTTGAATAATTTTTCGAATTTTTCGTTTTTCAGGGAATCTAATGACGCAACATAGCTAGATTTCCTTGAGACAAGTAGATAATGGGACCGAATTACTTCTTGCCCAAAAAATCGCTCCTGATACAGCACAAACAGGGCTTTCAAAAACTCACCTTCACGCGACAAAAAGAAAACATCCTGCACGCCATCGATGCGCAAGGCTTCAAATAATTTTCTGATAAAATGCCAAATTATCAGCGAAAATTCTTGAAAAGGAACAAAATTTTCTTTTCCTGCAATATCAACCAGCTGCTTTTGGAGAGTAGTGTTCTTCTGCTGTTCCCCTTCCCACTTCTGATAAAAATCCTGATTGTCAGTACTGTCAATCAGTAATGACTGTAAACCGTTATCTTCTGCCATTTTTTTATCTGCATGGGGATTGTCACCTATCATAAGGAGGTTTTTTGCCTTTAAATCAAGTTCCCGTAGTATCAGATCATAAAGACGCCCCGATCCTTTTGTTCGTAGATAGTCGCACGAAATAAATACTCTTTCGAAAACACCGTCTAAACCATGATGCTGAAGAAGCCTTGAAAAAATATTACTGGGAATATAAAAATCAGATATTAATAATATTTTTACATCCTCATCTTTCAGTTTCTTCAATAATTCAATCAGAATAGCTGATGGTTGTTGCACTTGTCTCTCAACTGTGAGCTCTACATTTATAAATATTTCAGTAAAAGCCGTACAGTCTATATCGATAGCATCTATTATTGCCCGATCATGCAAATAGAGATAAAGACTTCTGGACAAATCAATCAAATTGAACTCTTGGTCATGCCCTTTTGCCAGATTTTTTGCACATATTTCGGCTTCGAGACTACGTCTTTTTTTATAAAATTCGTGTGCGGAAATTTTCTTCCCAAATAAGGTACTTAGTTGTCTTGAAGCAATTTTCTTGGTGTATTCAGGCATTACCTTACGAGTCACTAGCGTGTCAAAAAAGTCAAAGCACACGACAGACTTATGCCCACGCTCTTTTACAAACTCAGCCACCTTCCAGGAAATTTTTTCAGTACTGTTCATTCTATTCACCGGCTGTTAGACCATGACTACTCTTGAAAAAAAAGTATCCAACTCGTTCCGCTTTTGCTTAATTCAAAACAGTGCACTTTTTAAACATGTATCATTTCAAATGTCCAGGCCTGACTTGAACTCTATTCCACTTCACTCCGGGCCAGCATCTTTCCCCAGAGCAATAAGATATTTATACACTGAAAAATCAAATTTTAGACACATTTTGACTTAACAAAAAAGCATAAAAAGATTCTAACTAGTCCATACTGAAAAATGAGATATATGGCTGAATAGACTAGAGAAAAACGGTCAAGTATGCTAATATAAATGCAAGATTATTGATACTAACCGTCCATTTTCTTGCATTTTTTAGCCATGAAACCAAAGAAATCTCCTCAGCAGAATCCCCAAGCAGATCTATTCAGGGCTGAGCTTCAAAACATGATCAACCCCATCCACTCTCTTGTTAAACCAGCAATTCCCGCTCAAAAGTTATATATTTGAAATAACTTAATATATTAAAAAGCTCTTTCGTAAACTGTTGCAACTTTTATGAGGTATAAATACTAAAAAATATAGTATAAAAAACTTTCCGGCTATGCCATTTTTTACTTGACAAAGCTGCTAGTGAAAAATCGTTTTTTCTATGTGATTCCAAATAAATACATAGGAGAAAACGATGAAATCAAAAAGCTACAATTCGACCAATGCGATAAGACCAACCACAACTGCCCAACGAAAAGTGAGAAAACATCTCAACGCCGATAGCCTGTTTGCAGCAATACACAAGGATTTTCAACAAATCCCTGACAATAGAGGTGCCAATTGCACAATCTCACTGGGTGATGCACTGATGTCCGGCCTGGCAGTGTTTCAGTTGAAGCACCCATCCCTTCTTGCTTTTGACAAACAGCGACAAAAAGAACCGCAAAACCTGCATT
>NZ_SWCN01000036.1 GCF_005116575.1 Desulforhopalus sp. IMCC35007
TACCATATCATGCCGAAGCAGGAAGGCTCCGAGCTGCTGCTTGGCTACCCGAAGTGCACGGGTCGCATCTATCCGAGCCCGCACTAAATCACGCAAGGCCTCATCTTCAGGGGTCGGTACATACACAACTGTGAGTTCACCTGCCCTATGCAGCCTGGCTAAAGAGAGGCAATCTCTTCTGTCATTTTTTAAGCGGTTACCGCTTTGTTGTGGAATTTTTGAAGGAGCAATGACAACACAATCAATGTTATTGTTGGTCAGATAACGATAGATTCCATATCCACAAGGGCCAGCTTCGTATACAAATCGGAGAACTGCGCCTTTCGATATTAGTTTACGAATGACTTTATCCAGTTGATTCATGTCGTTATCAATTTTACCGTAATATCTAACTTCGCCATCACGCCCATCATCAGCAATTCCAATCGATATCGAGTTTTTGTGGACATCTAAGCCTACATTCTTTATCATTTTCTCCATGACCTGCCTCCTTGGTTTTGGCTCTGAGTTGATTGATGTTTCAATCAACTTAATCCACGCTGACAAGGTAGGCAGGTCTTTTTTGCCCGAGTGTTAACCATGATATCTATCAGAGAGGTTTAAGAGATCAAGGCCTTGCTTCGTGGCTATGACCATGCGGCTGTGTTGCTGGCACCAGGGGTACCCATACGTCAGGATTAAGTTGCTGAAAGCTTACCAATCCACCATGGTCTTTTTGTTCATCTGCTGGAGTTGCCGCGAGCCGGCCATGTTGGTAGCCGAGACGTTTTGGTAACGCAACCTCAGGGTTTAAAAAATAATGCAGGATTACCCCCCCCATGCTTTTGCGCTGTTTTGCAGTGAAATGGTACAGGCTTATTTTGCCCACCAGGGAGAATTTCCAAACCGTTCAAACCACCATTCATCAACGGAACAGGTTTTTTTTATTTCTTCTTCAGTGAAGGAGAATTGATGCTGATTACAGTAGTCAACGATGCTTTTGTACGCAGTGATTATTCTTCTTGTCATCTCGGCACAATTCTCACTGTCTTCAGTACATTTGTCAGGATGCCATTGGTTCAGTAAGGTTATATATTTTTCTCTTATGTCCTGTAGAGATGCTCGCTCAGGGAGGTCCAGTGTCTTTCGGGCTTCGGTAATCTCGTCGTATTTTGTCGTCATAATAAGCTCTGGCTCATCGTTGAAATATTGTATGTTCAATCAAGTTGTAAAAGCACCTTGATCTTTTCAATAGTCCGAGGAGCGGAGCCCTCGTAATGATTATTGACATTGATGAAGACCTGATGCTGCCTTTGAAGAAGATCATTCACAACACTTTTCAGACGCAACAGCTCGTCATCTCTTGGATCAACAATCGTATCCCAGACATTATCTGTCCGCTCTTCAATTCCCCGACGATCTCGGCCATGCAGTCTGAGTACTACCGGATCACTCAGTCGGTTTTTGAACTTCTCATACAATTCAAACATCGAAGGCATATAGTACCCCTGCAGGAAAACGTGTCCCAGGTGGTGCTCGGCGAGAAAATCAAAATACGCATTCTTTAAATAATTCGGATTTCGGCTTTCAATACAATACTGATAACCTTCAGGAAGCCCATTGAAAAAAGTTTGCAACCTCTCAATAAAATGAACCATGCTGGCCATTTTTATCTTGTTCAGATATTCGAACTGAAATATCAAAGGACCAATGTGATCGCCAAGTGGTTCCAATGTTTGAAGAAACTTTCCCATAAGTTCAGTGGATAAAAAATATGGATTGGGAACCAATGCTGTGTTTTTCGGTTTGTTGTAATGATGAGTGAGGGTAATGCTATTAGGGACCTTGATGCTGAAGGTAAAACCTGGCGGTACTGACGTTGCATATTCATCGACAACGTTCGCTTTCGGCATGACCACCGCATTGCCTTTAAACAGCGACCAGAACCACTGGTCAACCTCGACGGTTTGAAAATGCTCGCTGTATTCCTGAAGAAAATTTATCTCATTGTCCCGAGAATAAATGAGTCCCCGCCAGGATTCGTATTTCCAACTGCAGGTTCCGATTTTGAGAAGGTGTTTTGTGTCCATTTTGAAAACAATAAGATTTCTTTATGCAGAGAACAACTGTGTGGTCTGGGGTAAGATATATTCTCCTGTATTTGTAGAAGGTTGGTTGTCATTTGAATTGAAGGTGGAAGAGAAAGCAGCGGTAAAATTTGACTTCGTTTTTTCCTGCATTGAGATTTTGATACCAATAACCTGTAAAATGGGTGTGAAATTGCATTACGAGATATGTTAATACTACCGGTAGAGATAAAGAAAAAAGGCTTTGGCATTCAATTGTTGGATAGGACCTTCAGTCAAAGAACCTCGTAATTATACTCTGGTTGTAACTGACATGAGCAGGGAAAGTGAAGTAACGATTGAATGGGTATTTTGAAAGAAGTCGTTACAAAAAGATCACAAACCTTGGTGGAGAGGATTTCATAAAGAAGGTAAATTCGCGCATTTTGTTCCAGTCTTACTGTTGCATGGTGCCATCGTTGGGCTCCAAGGATTTTGTCAAGCCGACATCAATGCTATCTTCAGTGTACCACTTTTTCTTCAAGCTCAGGAAGGCCCCACGGTGTGCAGGGGAAACGATGAATGTAGTTTGACCTACTATATTATAGTGGTTGCTGTTTGAGACTTTAAAATAAAAAATGTTTGGTTGCCACTAAAGTTCAGCTGTTTCCACACAGCCTTGATGTAGCTGAGTCACAACCAAAAAATAATGCTATGAATAACAATCTGGATAACATATCACCGCCGACCCAATCTTCTGTTAGCCCCCAGAACAAAAGGAAAGACTCTTTATCCCTCGGCAGAGCTGAACAACTCAATCAGACTCTGTTTAAAATTTCAAATGCAGTCAGGATTTCTAAGAATCTCGAAGCGTTATATGGATCAATTCATCATATTCTTGGTGAAATCATGGATCTGACCAACTTTTTTATTGCCTTATATCATAAAGAAAACCAACGGATTAGTTTTCCATACTTCAGAGATATATACGATGATGAGAATGTCTATTGTGACGAACTTCAACTTGATAATTGCCTAACTGGCGGTGTCATTCAAAACGCCACTCCTGTTTTTTTGAGAAAAGATGAGCTTGAAAGGAGACGTGACTCAAAAACACTTATAGGCACAGTTCCTGAATTGTGGCTCGGTGTTCCATTAAAAATCAAAGATGAAGTCATCGGTGTTATGGCCACATTGAGTTACCATGATGCTGAACTCTTTGACGAAGTGGATTTGAATACTCTTATTTCAGTTTCTGATCAAATCGCTTTGGCTATTGAACGTAAACAGTATGAACAGGCTTTGATTTCTTCTGAAAAGAAGTACCGTACCATTCTTGAAACTATGGTTGAGGGGTATTTTGAGCAGGATCAGAAAGGCATAATAACCTTGGCAAACCCCGCGATGTGTAGAATTTTCGATAAGCCGGTCGAAAAAGTCGTTGGGACCAGCTTTAAAGTGTTTTTAGAAAATCCAGAAACAAACGAGATTAATAATAAATTTCAGGATATTTTCGACGCACAAATAAACACTCTCAATATAGAGTTTGACCTCATTTTATCCAACGATTCTATTCGATATTTAGAAGGGACATTTTCCTCAATTCCGGGTGACAGTAATGTTATTGCCGGCATAAAAGGAATTGTACGAGATATCACTGAAAAGAAGAAAGCTGAGCGAACACAAAAAGCACTTGAGGAAAAATTACAGCAGTCTCAGAGACTTGAATCTCTTGGCACTCTTGCCGGTGGTGTGGCCCATGATTTTAACAATCTCCTTATGGGAATCCAAGGGCGTATATCCATCATCCGGGCAGATCTTGAAGAGCAGCATCCTCATTCTACGCAACTTGAACTCATGGAGAGCTATATTCAAAGAGCCTCAACCCTGACTTCTCAATTGCTTGGCTTTGCGCGGGGAGGGAAATATGAACTTAAAGCGGTCAGCATTAATCATGTTATCACGAATAGTATTGATATTGTGCAGCCTGCAATAAAAGCAATTGAGATTAGAACTGTTTTAAACGATCACCTCAATGCAGTGGAAGTTGATGAGAACCAGATGGAGCAGGTGTTTGTCAACCTGCTGTTAAATGCATCAAAGGCCATGGAACAGGGAGGTACCATAACCATAGCAACAGAGCAGATAATGGTCGATGCAAATGGTGCTGAAGTAAAAGTCATTAAACCAGGAGATTACGTTCAAATTACTGTTAAAGATACCGGCAGAGGTATTCGTAAAGATGATATAGAAAAAGTATTTGATCCGTTTTTTACTACTGATTCTCTGGGGGGGAGTAGCGGTTTAGGGCTCGCCATGGTCTATGGAATCATTGAAAATCATCAGGGTTTTATCTCTGTTGAGAGTACGGAGGGCGAGGGGACATGCTTTACAATTCTACTTCCCTCTTCAGAGAAAGAAATAGTTTCTGAAGTCAAACCCGCCATAGATACGCAAACAGGTACAGACACAATTCTCTTGGTTGATGATGAACCTATGATTACTGAGGTGGGAAAAGAGATGATTTCCATGCTCGGCTATGATGTTATAACTGCTTCATCGGGCATGGAGGCTCTAGAAATTGTTGGAACTCAGAAGAAAAAAATTGATCTGTTTATTATCGATATGATAATGCCTCAAATGAGTGGAGGAGAACTGTTTGATAAGCTGAAAAGTTTAGATCCCGATATTAAAATAATGCTCTCAAGTGGTTACAGTCTTGACGGAGAAGCCCGGGAAATTATGAACCGTGGCTGTAGAGGCTTTATTCAGAAACCATTCACAGTGTCTCAATTGGGAGAAAAGATCAGGGACGTTTTGGGAACAGACGAGGAACTCAATTTTAAATCAAGACACAACTCATAATTGAGCAACTGTAATTGCTGCCGGTTTGCTCTGATCATGTTCAGATGAATCGTTGTTGTAGTATCTTGGCATGTTGCCGACAATGAATTTCAGTTCTTGCCTTGTTCATGTGAGGTTATGAGAACACCTTCCTGTGAAATGGGTGATGCTATGGTGGACAATGAAAACCATTTAAGCGAATCAGCAGCTTTGCATTATTCCTGTCAGGCAGCACCAATTAGATGTTCCTAAAATACCACCTTGACAAGGTAGAGCGTTTATTCTACCTTGCTGGCTGTGATTTCAACGAAAGAACAAATTGCTGCTCGACTGGAGCAGGCATTTAATAATCGTGGGTTTGCCGAGCCAAGTGTTGCAGAGTTGCAGAGGGCATCTGGAACCACTCTTAGAACACTCTACCGCCATTTTCCTTCAAAAGAAGCCATGGTGATTGGTGCATTACATTATCGCCATGCCCGATACTTCGCTTTCCTGGCAGAAAATGAACCGCCTCCGGGCAAAGATTCAATTATCCACCTGTTTAACCGTCTTGCTGTCTGGATGACCTCCTACGCCCCCCATGGTTGTTTATATCTCAACGCCCTGACATCTTTTCCAGACAACAAGAATGTGCGGGATGCTACTATGCGCTACAAAAATGAACTTATCCAGGTAATGGCTGTAAGGAGTTGCAGGAAGGATTTATCCCATGAACTTTTTCTGCTGCATGAAGGAGTGTCTGCTGCATGGCCAATTGTTGGTAAACAGGCAATTCACTCTGCAATAGCAGTTGCCGAGAAAATAATGGAAGGAGAGAACAATGAATGAGATACCTGCATTCATGAAAGGTGTCCAGCTTACCGGACACGGTGGTTTTGATAAATTGGTACTTCGCGATGATATCCCTGTTCCCAAACCAGGTCCTTACGATGTGCTTATCAGGGTAGGTGCCGCCGGTATTAATAATACTGACCTTAATACTCGACTGGCCTGGTATTCGAAGTCAGATGGAGATTCCGACGATGCAAGCTGGTCTGGAAATGCCCTTCAATTCCCAAGAATCCAGGGGGCTGACGTTTGTGGCAATGTTGTTGCTACCGGAAAAGAAGTTGACGGAAAGCTCCTCGGTCAAAGAGTGCTTGTTGAGCCCTGCATACGTGAAGCTGGTGGCAAAAAGCTATCCACTCCATGGTATTTTGGTTCTGAATGTGACGGAGGATTTGCTGAATATACTGTTGTTGCCGCACGACATGCCTTTACGGTAAACAGCAGATTCAGCGATATTGAACTTGCATCATTTCCATGCTCATACTCCACAGCAGAAAACCTCCTGACAAGGGCCGGTGTTACGGCCAATGATGTTGTGCTTGTAACCGGAGCATCTGGAGGCGTTGGCTCGGCAGCAGTTCAACTGGCAAAGGCTCGTGGCGCTCAAGTTATTGGGGTTACAAGTCCTTCCAAAACAGAAAGGATCATGAGTCTTGGGGCCCAGCAAATCGTATCCCGCAATGATAGTACTGTAGCAAGACTTGGAAAAAACAGTGTCGATGTTGTCATTGATCTGGTAGCAGGAACAAGCTGGTCGGAACTTTTGGATATTCTAAAACCGTATGGCCGATATGCGGTTGCCGGTGCAATCGCTGGCCCTCTTGTGGAACTGGATGTAAGGACACTTTACCTGAAAGACTTAAGCCTCTTTGGCTGCACTGTGCTGGGTGATAATGTCTTTAAAAACCTGATTGACCGAATTGAAAAAGAGGAGATTCGCCCTGTTATATCAGACACCTTTTTTCTGCAGGATATTGTTCAAGCGCAAAAACAGTTTGAGACAAAGCAGCATATCGGAAAACTTGTGATCGATCTGTCCGTAAACTCTTAAATGGTTGACCTTGCCAAGGAGCAACAGCTTAAATTGTCTACTAAAATTTTTGCAAAAAGTATCTTGTTGAGATTTAACAAACAATGAAGTAGTTGTGATGGACCACGAAAGATGCGTAACGTATGGGGTGTGGTTTTCAACCGGTAACCAAGCTGTTTCCGGGCCCACATTTTCGTTTTTGCCAAAGTGTGTCAGGGTTACGGAGAAAGCCATCCCGATCTCTACAAGATTTGCAAGCGTTGTATGTACAGAAAAATAGTATAGGTCTTGGGGGTAAAGGTAATGCGTCCAGGTTTCTGCCTGATGTTCATAGAGAATCATGTTATGAAGAGATTGTTGCTGCTGCTTACACTCTGTATTTCGTCGAGCGCCTGGGCGGGAATACCAGCCACACAGGTCATGACCCTTTACCGTTTTAACAGCGCCCTCGAAATTCCTTATTACAGCAGCAAAAGTTTTCGAGATACGGGGCCATTGGTGCCAGTGGGTACGCTGGCTCAAGGTTCGTCGGTGGTGCCCTGTTTAGTGGTGGACGACGGGAAACCATTGACTGACAACAAGGGCGTGCCTTATGTGGGCTTTCAGGTGATTGTGGATTCCCGCACAGCGACGCCGGCTTCGGTGGAAAACTTTAGAAACAACGTTAAGCAGCGACAGGATATGACTGTTGCTAATCACCATTGTGAAGGTGGTGTTCAGTATGTTCTGGAGGTTCGAAGTCTGTATGCGATGACCAAAGCGCCTTTTTTCGATCCTCCTCCCTCAACCGAAGTCAGAACTGGGGCCACACCGCCACGCAGCGAGTTGGATCAGATCGTTCGAAACTTTCACAACTCGACCTATTGTGACAGCATCAATCGGAATCTGACCGGGCGTCGCGACGCTTTACAGGTGGCCTGGGATCGCTTCATTCTTGACAGGAAAAATCGCTGGCCAGATAAATCCCTGCAGCGTGCCAAGCATCTGGATTACACCATGCGTACCGCGATTTTTGAAGGACATCTGGAACGTGGTTGTAATGCCTATGGCGCCTGTGAACGTAATATTATTGCCCTCTCGATTCGTAACCGCGGCCTCGAGTCGTGTGTCATGCGCCAGGGATGCAAGGCACCTGGAGATTTTCAGGGCGTTTCATCGAGCGTCTCTCAGTACAACATCTGGGATGAATATCTGACGCAGATATCCGGATTGACCTCCTGCTACCTGCGCGACGATTTAGCCGATGACGGAAAGTACAGCAAGCTGCAAAGCATGTACACGCAGAATCTGGATGATGTTCAACGCATCTTGTTTGGCAACGATCAAGACCTTGTGGCGATTTTCCCGCATAATTCACTGTCGGATCTGAAAAAACTTACACATTATTATCATGCCCCGGCGATGGGAAAATGCTTTCCCAATCACGATCGGGTCGAATACATGTCAGGGGCGGTGGCCCGCAGGGGAAACAATTTTGCGCTGATAGCTGATACCCGGATCCAGGTGGATCAAAAAACGCAAGGTGGTTATTTCTTTCGTAACTTCCTCGTGCGGGAAGACCCGGCCAGGGATGTAGCCACCGTTGTTGACAATTATCCAGGATTCGTCGTGGATGGGAGACGGGTCACCCTGCAAGCACCGTCTCGATGTGCTCCCTATGGGATTCCGAGTGGCTGCAGGTTCAACGAGATCGGACGATATCGAAAAACACCCTCCTGGATTAATGCCGGCAACCCGCTGGAACTGAGATGTCGCATTGATGATCAGGGGGAAACCTGTCAGGGAGAGACAATATCGAAAACAGTCAAAGTAGGCGGGGTGTGTGATACCCAGATGAGGCCGGTCACAGGTGTTAAGTAGGAAATTCCAAATCCCTTATTAACCCTGCGATCCGATTAAGAGAATCCTCCCCTTTAGTTTTGCCCAGTTACGGGCGAATACTCCACTATCGATTTCTGAGAGAAGACGTGGGGCTTGGCCGTGGTGAATAAGCCTATCCAGGAAAAGTTGATTTTAAAAGTCTACGACCACATCAGTGAGTATTAACCCTCTACTGCTAAAACGAAACACAGTCTACCAAACGAGTTCTGCACCGAGAACAGTCAACACAGATTGTTTCAGGCTTTTTTCAGGGGCTGTCGGCTCCAACCTGATTTCAAGTTCAAATGTTGCCGCAGGATCTATGCTGTCCATATGGAAGTTTTTTGGTATGTTAACAAAGAATTTTATACTTTCCCCAGGCGCAACAGGAGAAAACCAAGCGTAACTACCAAGATACTCTGCTTCTCCATCAAGTTGAGAATGATTGCTACCATCAACCGCATACACCATTATCACAAAGCGTTCAGAGCTGGTTATGACATCCGGACGGACGGTGACCTCAACCCCAGATACTCTGGCTGTAGATTTTCTTTTATGACTTCCAATGCTTATCCGAACATTATTGTTTTGAGTCAATCTCAGGCCCTCTTTTGGTATCGGACTATCAGGAGGAGATCGTACATTTTCAGTTGAGGCATTCACTTCCCCCCATTGGAGAGAACTCCAGTAAGGGAGAGGGGGGAGAAACGAGAAGATTCCAAACAGTAATATGATGATAAAATCAGATAATTTTACTTGCATAGGCTCAATGTATTCTAATAAATATCCACGATAATCGGGCTACCAATCACATGAAAATACTCTATTAGACTCGCAGTATCTCAATTGACGATACCTTGAATTCAGCGTCTTTTGGACCATTCGGAGTGACCATAACCGGCATAAGCTGTACAGTAAGCTCATTTTCTTTGAGTCGTCCTTGTTCCGCTAGACGACGAACAGGTTTAGTGAGGTCAACGACAAAGTTTCCTCCCATCGTCATCTCTTTCATCGGTTGTCCAAAAAAAGCAAAGGCACCGGCAAAATGTGGATCAGTACTTGGTATCTTGGGGCTGATATATGGGCAATCAACGAAAACATTGACGACGATGCGTTCATCTCCCATGGCGGGATACGAGACACCTTTCAGCACTGCCATAACCCTGCTGGCTTCAACGGCATTACGTGGTCTGGAGAGGTTTTTCGTTGCCTTGAAAACCCTGCTGCCAAACAGATTGCCGGCAAGCTCAGGTGTTGACACCTTCAGATTGGTTGACGTATTGATGGTGGACTTCACAGTATTACCGGCAACACCAAGAGAAACAGTTGCCTGACCGGTATCAAGGGTATCAGCAATTGATTCTTTAGGAAGATCAGCCGGGTTCAACATACCGGGCGCTTGGGTTTCTATGGAGTCATAAGTAAACCCCATCGCCTTAAAGTCGTGGCTCTGTTGAGCAGTTACGCTGACGCCCTGCCCCTGCTTATCGACAAACTGGCCGTCGTAGTGCATGTTGTTTGTCGGGGTCTCATTCATCGCCGTCTGCCATTCTGCCCATATTCGATCGACATTACAGTGATGGAGCCAGAAAACAGGATCAAGTGAGGACAGTCCATTAATCATATGCCCATTGGGATCACCAACCAGCACATGGGCTGTGTTATGGGGGGTACCTTCCACTGCCCGCTGAAACAACTCAAAATCAGAAAGTCGCTTTATGCTGTCAATGGCATTGTCATTAAAAATTTGCGAAAAACGTGGGTCGCTCATAAGCCCCGTCGTAAGCGTGAGAGCCCTTGTGCCGACAGTTTGTATGTCCCTCCACCCTGAACGTGACCATGAAGGTGGCGTATAATTGGATGTATCGTTTAGACGAACGACGTTGAGCGGGGTGTCGTCAAAAAACTGTCTGGGCAATCGACCTTCGTTGTTGGACCAGTTCCAATAAGGAAGGGTGAAGCCTGGATCGCCTATAATTTCCCCACAGATCTCCTCGAAGTAGGTTATGTAAAAACGGTGCCATTCCAAAAAATCATCCATTCCATGGGGGCAGTAATTTGCATGAATAATTGCCTGATTCCGCCAACTACGCGGGTCAGAGTCCGGTAAAGCATGCATTTTTTCAATTGCCTGCGCGTATTGTGAGAAAAAGGGGTCATCGTCGGCCATTTTGGTAAGGTCTCGACGAACCCGAACTGTTTGGCTTCGACTGGGTAGTGTAAATAAGTAGGGTGCTATCACTGTAGCACCGATTCCAACTAGTACCTGACGCCTTGTAATCATGGGATTTCCTCCGTAAATGATTTTGTATGCCAGATGATCTGGTTGATACGGTCTGCTGAGGTTATGAACACATCCTGTTCAATTTGAGAATAGTTGTCGCAAAAGGAAATGATACAAATGTTGCCATACTGCAATGTAGTATAATATTCGTCTCAAACCTGAAAAAATCAATATATGTGTTATGATACCGATTGCAGTTGTATGGGGTAAAAATGACATCTTCTGCATCAATCTCGCAATTACGGCCACTTGACATTCATCAAATCCTTCCTAAAAAGATCATAAGGTGTTTTCACACTTTTCAAGGAGGATTCATTATGTCTACATTACATCAAGAGCGCGAAGCTAAGATTGCTAAGATCTACCACAGTAGAGAAGGCCTGATTAATTCAAACGGTGTCGATATAGGGCCACAGGGCGATAAGGTTATCGCCGGCGCAGACGATCGACGAGATTACCATACCCTTGAAACAGGAATCCCTCAGGATGAGTTGCGCAAAATTCTTGCCGATGCCACAGTCATCCTTACAGACAAAGATAATCTGGTTCAACAGGAAGATGGTTCATTTAAGCTCAAAGTAAGTAAATTTGAGCGCCAGGGACTACCGCCATGCAGCGATGAAAGATTCGCGACCCAACATGTCGGAGGTTGGTGTTCGGGCTTCATGGTTGGTCCAGACATTATTGTAACTGCTGGCCACTGCGGCGAAACTGAAGCAGAAATCCAAAACACAGCATATCTGTTTGGCTTTTATGTGAAGAGCCTTGACGACTCGGGGACAACAGAATTTAGTGCAGACCAGGTTTATTTCGGCAAAGAACTCCTTGCTCACGATTTATCTTCCACCGGTGACTATGGGGTTGTTCGGGTTGATAGAACTATCACTGCGCCTAATGCTACTCCTCTGAAAGTACGTGACAGTGATTCCCTCGGTCTAGGCCGTAATTTAGGCGTTATAGGCTATCCAAGTGGTCTGCCGGTCAAAATAGCTTTTGGCGATACAACAGTATTGAGAAGAGATGAGGATCCCTGGCTGTTTGCTAACCTCGACACCTATGGCGGTAATTCCGGCTCCGCGGTTTTTAATGAAGAAGGCCTGGTTGAGGGAATTCTGGTACGGGGTGCCAAAGATTATGATATGGACTTTGTTAACAATTGTTTTCGAAGCAATCAGATCGAGGATTCCGAAGGCAGTGAAGCCATAACAAAGGCCAGTGCCTTTGTCGCAAAATTACCAAACGGCATAGAATAGTGAAACTTCCCGGCTGAGTTGGCTCCTCCAACTTAGCCTGTCTCTTCATCATTGATAAATGGAAGGAGAGGGATATGGCAAAACGGGGCCCAAAATTCAGCCGCTTTGTACTTAATTGCGGTAAATCTCCAGATTCCGAAAATGACTGGTCCTTTGCAGATGCCGTCACCGCCCAGTCGAAAGCGTCAACCCTGCTCAATTTGCCTTTTGAAGTTGTCGGCAGCGACTTAAGTGTGCCACCCAAGAAAACAGTGGACCTCAGAAAACCATGGTGGAACATCAGGGACCAAGGCAAGACCGGGGCCTGTGTAGGCTTTGCAACCGCCGATGGAGTATTGCGTTATCACTATGTCACCAAAGGACTACTCAAAGAAAACGAGTGCCCCTCCCCACGATTTATCTGGATGGCAAACAAGGAAACAGATACCATTACCAGCTATCCCACGACTTTCATCGAGCAGGCAGGTACCTCTACCAAACTCGCCCTGCGTATTGCCCAGAAGTACGGCTGCGTTCCGGAACACATGCTGCCGATGGATGGTTCACTATCTAAACTACCTGTTAACGTTTTCTTCTCTATTGCTGCCCAGTTCCGAATTACAGCGTACTACAATCTTGGCAATGAACCTGATTATTGGCGTATATGGCTCTGCCATGTGGGGCCCGTGTTGACCAGGCTCAATGTTGACTCCAGCTGGAAGAAGGCAACTACAACTGATGGACAGCTTAAAGAGTATAATTCATCTAAATTATATGGTGGTCATGCAGTCTGCCTTGTAGGTTATACGGAGGATCATTTCATCGTTCGTAACAGCTGGGGTGAAAAATGGGGGGATAAAGGCTATGCATATGCAAGTAATGAGTATGCAAAATCAGCGTTTAAGGAATCCTATGGAGCAGTTCTGTAAAAGATCCTGGCCATTACTGAAAGTGAAGATTGTTTACGCTTGTAAAGCAGTTTTGGGGAAGATGCTATGAAAACTGAAAACGTTTTTAAAAGCTGGGCCAGAAAACCTCATTTATCCCCGGCTATCATCCATTGAATGTTAATTTTGCGGCTAAGCTTCGTGAAGCACTCGATGAGAGGAAAACCGTATCCTCAACAGTGGTCGGTTAGGCGGTACTGAAGATGGTAGGGTCAACGAGAAAAGTTGCTGTATGCTGCGTACTCTTGCAGATAACCTACCATGGGTGTGCTGATCGTGCGGGGCATAAAACTGCCTCGATTGAGCTCCACCTCCCAATTCTATTTTCTGGTATCAGCTCAATAAGGGTGTGGAAGGATTATCGATGCTGATCTCAGGGCTACGGCAGATGATTGGAATCTCTTTGGCACAATGGTTTGGGCTGGAGGTTTTGGCAGAGGATGCTTGAGAAACAACCGCAGATTATCGTTCTTTAAGCCAGAGGATATGAAAAAATGACACCCCGTACAGCATTAATAGCAGGAGCGACTGGTTTGATTGGTGGCTATTGTCTTCAGGCGCTTCTTGATGATCCTGGCTATGCAGAGGTAATAGCTCTGGTCAGAAAGCCTATACTCACCACTCATAAGAAACTCAAAACTGTTGTGACCAATTTTAACGATCTCGAACAAAACCAGGCCTTGATCTCGGCGCAGGATGTTTTCTGCTGTCTTGGAACCACGATGAAGAAAGCAGGGTCAGCAGAAGCATTCAGAAAGATTGATCTTGATCTGGTTGTGGCAATTGCAGAGTTGATGAAGACGCGGGGAGCAGAACAATTGATAGTCATCTCCTCGATGGGTGCAGACAAGAATTCCAGAGTCTTCTATAGCCGCACAAAAGGTGAGATGGAAGAGGCTCTGAAAGGTATCGGCTATTACTGTTTACGGATTATACGACCGTCGTTGTTGTTGGGAAAAAGAGATGAGTTTCGATTGGGTGAAAGGCTTGGTGGTATTATTTCTCCATTGTTGCAACCTTTAATGGTAGGTGGTTTGAGGAAATATGCTCCTGTCCAGGCAGAGTCAGTTGCACGGTTCATGGTGAAGGTTGCGCAAGAGAGACCTGTCACTGGAGTACATGTGTACGAATCAAATCAGATCGGCTAAGGCTTGCTGGGTTTGGTTGAAAAATAGCACTGGAATTCAGCCAGTAAGGGAAAACACTATCAGGTAAAGAAGGTATTTGCCCCTCACAAAAATCTTGCGGATGCGTACCAGAACCGAATCAGGTGTGTTGCTCGGACATCACGCATATTTGGACGGCTGAAGGATGGTGTAATCTGGTTATAGTGGTGGATCTGTTTATCGTCGAATTGTAGGCTGGTCGATGATCACAAGGATTAAGAAAAACCTGGTTCTTGATGGCTTTCTCATTGCTGTTTGGCGCCGGAAGCCAGGAACTGGTCTTATATCTCACTCAGATCATGGTTTCCAATATTGCAGTAACTCTTTCCAGAAAAATGTTTTTCTCACACCTTTTCCTTCGGTGGAGTAGACATGTATTAACGACTCAAAATGAAGTTGTCAGCAAGATGTTATGGTAGTGACTATATACTCTGAAAAATATTGTTCTCAGCAAGGTTAATAGTTATATTTTTGCTGATCTCTCGTAAAAAGCGGCTTACGTATCATCCATAAAAGAACAATTAATGTCACGGAGAGACGACTGGAGATAATCGATATGGGCAAGCGCTATTTACTGTACAAAGTCTGCAGAGACGGTAATCATCGTCTCATCACCTGGCTGACTGCTTCTGGTATGGAGGAGGCTAACCTGGCCGTGAAGCTGTTGCGCAAAAACCATCCCCAGGAGCAGGACCTTATTTTGGGCGAGGGCGAATTTTTCGAGATAATCGAGGAAAAACGCCTCAAGTCCGGCGAGTGGGAGCAGGCCATGCAGGACCTGTCCCTGCGCAAAGGGGGGTTGAGCCCCGTGGTCGCTGAGAAGGGAAGCATTGACTGAGGTTGCAGATGACAGGGTCCGGAGCGTCGAGACGGCATGATCCTGGTCAAACATTGGGGCACTTTTAGACACCTTCCTGGCTCTTCTGGAATTCTGTGAACCGTCAACAGGCAGTAAAACCTTTTTTATTTTGTCTATGATAATGTCTCATTTTGGAAAAATTACATTTTGAATTCAAAACGTTACACCGCTTCATGTGACTTGCATACTTTGGATTTTAAAATGAAACGTACGAAAGCTTAAATCGAGAACACCCAGTATTTTCCTTCTCCAGTTAATAAAATCCATTCAATTTTCTTTGTTTATAGCGAACCCATCGTCAGTCATTAATTCAACTCAAGTCTGTCACTACCACCAAAGTGGAGGCTGGTAAGTAATGTCAAATATTCACGCAGGTGACGGGTGATGAGAAAATTTTCTCGTACAAATTCTTTGGCTTTTATACCGATTTCTTTTCTTTTATTTGTATGATGAAGCAGATAACGGATACGCAACGCCGCTCCCTCAGGGGTGTTGACGAGAAAACCGGTATTAAAGTTAATAACCTGTAAACGTATGCCCCCCGTATTACCACCAATTACCGGTTTTCCTTTCCACATGGCTTCTGTGACGGTTAAGCCGAATCCTTCTTTAACCGACTTCTGCACCGCAATATCCGCTGCCCTTTGCAGTGCATTGATGGTTCGATGTGCATCGGCAGGTAACAACAGTACATGAATGTCAGGGTCGTCTGAGGAACTTCCATGAACTTCCTGAAGGACTTGTTCTCCCTCAGGGTCGTCCGTCGCTCCGCCCCCTGCGAGAACAAGCTGAGCATCAGGTACATATTTCTTTACAATTTTAAAAGCCTGGATAACCCCAAGGGGGTCTTTGAACCGGTCAAACCGGGAAACCTGCAGAATAAGAGGGCGATCAGGGTCAAGATGGAAGTTGTTAAAGACCGATGCGACCTCCTTGTCCGGCAGTTCGATATTTTTTGCACTGAGTGGATCAATACTTGGCGGAATAATATATTGAGGATGGGGGAGGTTTTGGGCAAACTCGGCCAGAGAGAAGACACTGGCTTCATATCCACTAACAAATTGACGCAGATATTTCCAGGTGGGTCGATATGGACGGCTGACATCGATATGACAGCGCCAGAGCCACTTTCCTCTGCGATTTTTGCAGTGAGAGAGGAGGGGGGCAGGTTGTGGGTCATGAATAAAGACAAACTCCGCCTCTTCGAGTTGTTGCCGTAATTTTTCTGCATTCTTGCTATTAACCTTTTCATACTCCTGCAATTGTGTGTTCGGGATACGGATTTGCTTGCCCTGCAGGCCATTGTGAAAATTCTTGGTACATTGATAAAATAGGTCGCTGCCTTCAATAACTTCCCAAGAGGTTTCAATCCCAAGTTCCTGCATCAGCGGTACAAGCTTTTCCAGTATTTCGGCCACCCCACCGCCAACTCGGGTGGAGTTCACATGTACAACTTTCATCCCGACCAGAGGCTTTGCCAACTGGCGCAGATGAGAGACCACCTCATGACCGGCAACTTGTGCGTATGCTTTCAATAATTTCGACATGATCTCCTCCTATGAAAAATGTGCTGAAAAGACCTCAACGACCTGCTTCTTAAGCTCAGACAGTGTACCAAAGTATGGATCAATGGCAGCAAGCCGGCAGCAAAGACCCTCATATTTTTTTCCATGGCAGTTGAGAAATAAACGAAAGTCATCTCCCTGATTATCCAGGCGGCGGCGGGAATCGATAAAATGATAAAAAATGCTGCTTGTAGACATGTCAGGGAGTAAAGCTGTTAACTCTTCAGGATTGTGAGCTTTTTCCAAGGTGTCAAAGATTACGATTTGTGAGCGGATAAACTCAAAATATGAGGTTGCCAGGGTATAGGCCAGTGATTCTTTTTCATCAATTCTTTCATCTATAATTTCAAGTAATTCTTGACGGAGATTTTCCAGGTTTGAAAAATCGTTAGGGTCGACAACGGCCAGACGCTCGCCCAGCGGAGCATCATGCAGAGCATACCAGGCCCAGGCAGCGAAGTCATTGTTGTACTCCCGCTCCTCAAAACGTGGCTGCAAAAGGCCGCCCCAGAAGTGGTAGTAGATACTGTCGAGGCTGATTTGTGTCAGGATGCTCTGCAACTCTTTGAGGTTTATCGCTCTTTTACTGGTAGCAATGGCGATAAGGGCGCAATCTTTAATCTCAAATATTTTTGTCTCCCTGACGGTGTCGTCATTTGCTGATACGTTCATCGTTTTGCCTCCTCTTTGCGGTTATAATAACCGGTTGCTTGTTTGTAACAGAGCAACCGGCCAGGACTGCAACAACCGACCAACTTCTATAGATGTTGAGCCCTCTTCCACCCCGATAGTATTTGCAGGGTCACTGGAAAAAATATCTGTAAGTTGCCACTCACATAGTGCATTCGGTAGGACGATCGCGGTATTTCCCCATACCGAAGTACCGATGGGATGCTGCTTTTCTCCATGCATCAGGGTCATATAGAGCCTGGGGGCAACCGCAATAATCATCCGTTTTTCAATCTTTCTGGCAAAGGCACAAACATGGCTGCTTTTTGTACCTGTTACCTCCAAAGGAAGGTAACTGCCCCGATCAAACACCTCCTGCCAGGCATTTCGCAGCTGCAAGGTTTTGACAATGGTGTACATCTTAGCTCTGCCGTCGTGCAGATCAGCGAGTAGTTCCTGCTGGAGTGGGGTCTGTTCATCGGCCTTTTCCATTCTTTCAAATAAAGAAAACAACAGATCCTGCCGCTTTTGAAAATCTACCGGTCGGCGGTTGTCCGGATCAACCAGGGAGAAACGTAACAACTCGCACCCCTGGTAGATATCGGGAATGCCCGGGGCAACCAGTTTCAGAAAAACCTGAGAAAGGCTGTTGAACAGGCCGAACCAGGAGATGTCTTGATGCATGTCCAGAAAATCTTTCATAAACGGACTGTCGTCTTTGGTCAAAACCCCTTCGACAAATCGGGCAACACTATCCTCATAGGACTGGTTCTGATTGATCCAACTTGTATGGACTTTTGCCTCACGACAGGCCTTCACCGAAGCGGTTATAATGCGCTGCAAGAAATCTTGCATTCCCATTTCATCGAGAGGTTCTGTCGGCCACACCCCTATCAAGTTCTGATAGAAGGCATACTCATCATTTTCGTCAGGTGCCGACACATCTCCCAGGCTGGTTTTTTTTGAGCGATTGAGCTTACTCCATACAAATACCCGTTTTTTCCACTCCGGAACCATCTCCGTCAGGATATTTATCCTGGACCGCACATCTTCACTCCGCTTGGAGTCATGGGTGGAACTGTTTAACATGCCGTGAGGCCAGTACCGCAACCGATCCTGATTACTGCGATGAAAAGCCGTCACAGAGACACCAAAACGTTGTGGTGATCCTCCTACCTCGTTTAAAGACAAAAGACGGTTATAGATATAAAATGATGTGTCCTCAAGGCCTTTGGCCATAACTGGACCTGTATATTGTTGAAAATTACTGATAAAATTCTGTCTTCCGACCTGGTTGCGGGTGTTGCCTGTCTTCTTCGATAATAATATGTTTTTAATGAAATCGAAGGCGCTCAGGTCGTCTGATTGTTCTCTATCTCTGGCCTGTGCCACAGCCCATTCAATAAATTTGCTATCACTCTTGCTTATTGTTTCCGGGGTAATATAGGTGCGGTACACTGGAAAGTACGCAACCACCTCGATTAAGCCGTCACGGAGACGGTTGAAGGTAAAGTCTCTGGTTGCACGATCTGCCTGTGCCAGACAGTAAAGCTGACTCGCCAGGACATTGAGCTCGCCAGCCATTGAGGAGCGGATAATCAGTTTTTTGCAGTTGTAGAGGAGGCTCTCCTGATCAAACTGTTTGCCGACAAACTGATGATACAAAGACGTCATCGGCTTTTCTGCCTTTGTCTCGAGGAGTATACCGTTCAGATGGTTTGAGAAGTCATATCCGGTGGTGCCACTCACCGGCCATGCCTCAGGCAGGGATTCAAAATCCGCCAGAATTTTTTCTGCAACCACATAAAGAGGCATTTGACGAGCTTCTTCAGCATTGTTCTGTTCCCCATCTCCTGATTTCTGCATCTTGCCTACTGCTGCTGTCTGAAGCCGTGAAAAATACTGGAGAGGGTCATAGAGACCATCTGGATGGTCTACTCGCAGACCATCGACTTTACCGGTGGCTATAAGATCAAGAATAAAATTATGGGTTTCATGAAATACCTGTTCATCCTCCATACGAAGCCCGGCCAGGTCATTGATATCGAAAAACCTGCGGTAGTTGATTTCGTCCCCAGCCACTCGCCAGAATGCAAGCCGGTATGCCTGCTTTTCCAGAAGATCATGTAAGAGGTCGTAGCTCTCGGGGTTACCTCTTTCGCCGTTGAAGAGGATGATATTTTCCTCAATAAATTGCCTGACTTCCTGCTGCTCCCGACAGAGTCTGGCGAGACGCCGCTTGTTGACATCTTTATCCCGCTGATGAATCTGGATCTTCTCCTCTGATATTTCATGTCGGTCTGGCAGGTTTTCAAAAGAAGAAATAAGGTTCTCCATTTCCAGATAGCCGGTATGCTGCAGCCCCAGTCGATCACCAAGGCGCGCAAGATCGTGAGCGAGTATGGTCTGGCAGGTTTTGGGGGCAACAGGAAATCGGTGCTCATAGTAGTGGATTGAAAAACTGCCGCTGTTTTCGCAAAAACAAAGAGTGAGTTCGCCACGGTCTAAAATATTTCCATAATGATCACCGAGCACCGGCAGCAGGACACGACCACTAAGATGTGGGCTCTGAGGCTGCCAATTGATGTCGAAAAAATTGGCATACAGTGAAAGCCTGCCATTTTCCAGGACATCCATCCACCAGTGATTATCGGGGCCGATCCCCATGTGGTTAGGAACAATATCGAGGAGCAGAGCCATTTGGTGCTGCTCCAGAACTTCAATAAACATTTCAAAATCCGCACGGCTGCCGATCTCCGGATTAATCAAGGTGTGATTTATGATATCATAGCCATGCGGGCTACCGGGTCGTGCCATGAGCAGGGGGGATATGTAACAATGACTCACTCCAAGTCCTTTGAGATAGGGAATAATTGCCGCAGCGTGAATAAAAGTGAAATCTCTGTTCAACTGAAGGCGGTAGAAAGATGTAGGAAGGCTCATTCCCTGTCGTTTTCTGCGATCCGATAATGGCGCAGAAGGGCGTACCACCCCTAACCCCCTTTCCTGGCACAGGTCTTTGAACAGGTTCTCAATCTTCTGGCTGGCAACAATAGTTTCCAGATCGTATGTAAGACGCATGGTCCAGAATGACTGGTTGATCAAGGATGGTGGTTCAGCCTGCTCCTCTATCTGGAGAAGGTCGCCCATGGCAACGAGTAGAATTTTCGCCGGGGTCTTCGCCAGAAACATCTGGCCGGCTGAGATCAGGGACCAGTCAAGCTCTAATACTTTGGCAGGGTCAAGGTCATATCCTTCCGGTAGGAGCTCTGCATGGGCGAGGTTAATTAAAAATTTGGCCCTGTCAGAGGACCGGGCCAAAATAGCCTTCTCCTTTGCTGCGATATCAGGAAACAAGCCTTCCTCTGTTTTAACGGCAATATCCCGACCTTGCCAAAACCCTTGCATACTCGCCAGAAAAGGAGGCGAGGTGGATATGAGACTGTTTGCCGGATAGGTAGCAGTTTCCCGCCATTCCGTCTGTGTATCTCTGAATTGAAAGAGTGCCATGTTTGAAAAAATGTTTTTCTGGCGCAGAGCTGTCTGCTGCTCTTTGGGAAGCTTGTCGATGGTGTCATCGGCAATCACCAGACAACGGTTTCTTATGCTTTCCAGTGCCAAAATCCCGAGGAAATCAGAAAATGGATACCGGATGAAGGCTTTTGCTGAATCTCCGGCCAGAGAGAAGGACGCCTGGAAATAGTTGGCCATTGATCTGATAATGACGGCCCCGGCATTGAACATGATGTGACGCAACCCTTCAATAAATGCTTGATAACAGCTCTCCTGGATTTTGTGCGGCAAAAAAAGCGGCTGCCCAACGGCGGGATCAATGGTGGAAGTATCAATGAGGTATTTCTTTACACGCGTCATTTGAAACAGCTGGTCATTATAATACCAACTCTCAAAACCGTTGTTATCGATACTATATAAAAACTCTTGAAGCAGTCCGATTTTGAGACCCAGCTCCAGGGAACGGTGGCCAATCGTGGCCATCTGTAACGCGGCCTGCCATTGCAGATACTGATAATATTCAATTTGCTTTTCATGATGTTCGGTAAATGACGCTACCGCCTTGGAAAAAGGGCTTCTTAAATCAACAGGCCAGTCGTTCCAATGTCTGTTGTACCGGCCGTCCTCTCCAAGTTCCTCTGCAATTGCTGCAAAGATTGCAGAGTAGTGTAGAGTTTTTCCTCCCTGCGCTTGAAAGTGTCTGAAATCTGCTCCTCTGGATGTTTCAGGATTAAGATGATTTGTATAGAAATGATTCCAGAGTTTTTTAAACAATTCTCCTTTTAGCCTTATTACTGCATCATAATCGAGCCGCGCCTGGTTTCTAAGAGATGCCAGCCGGGCTTGAAAGCCGGCCTGAAGGCAGTACTTTCCAACCTCCTCATCTTCTAAAAAATCCGGAATTGCCTCAACATCAAGATACAGGACGTTGAGTCCAATGCGGCAGGAGGGTGCGTAAGGGTTTCCATCATTATCAGCGGACCCGAAGAGATTGTATAATGGTGGGGTATGAATCGTGCCGGCTCCGTGGGTTGCAGCCCATGCAAGTAACTGTTTCAGGTCTGAAAAATCACCGATACCCCAGTTGGTTTTGCTGCGAACAGCATGAAGCGGAACACTGACTCCCCAGACCCTGTTCTCGGCGCTTATTCCAGAAGGGACATAACAGCTCCGGGGCACAACGATCAACTGCCCGGAGATGGTGGTGTGGTCATTTGACTCATCGACTCTGGAGATTGATATATTGTGGTAGCCGCAGGGGAGGCAAAGCTGCAGGTCAAGCTGGTGGATGCCGTACCCCTGTTCGTCTCTTTCTACCACAACCTCCATAGCCTTTTGCGAAGGTCTGAGTAGACCATGGTGTTCTTTTTTCGACTCTTCAATTATGGTCCACTGGTATTGCCGCTCATCTGCAACCGGCAACCGTAATGGGAGCGATATACATCCCTTGTCTTCCTGCAGCACTGATACCGGGTCAAGAATCTGCTCCCAGTGTTGCCGTGCAACTTGTTTCAATAAACCATCTGCCTGGCAAGGTTCAGCAATATCAAGACCTGCCGCCTGTAAACACGATATAAGGCAACTGTCTGCAGCGCCCGAATGAACATTTTTTTCATCCGGCGATTCCAGATATATCCCATAGTGAGCCGCAAGCTTATATAAGGAGTGAGTCGGCATAATGTCCTCGCTCGTTGGAAAAATAACAGCAGAAAGATTTCGCGGGTAAACAGTCTCGGGACGGGCAATTATTTCCCTTTGCGAGCTGATAGATCATCCTGGCGCGTAAAGGTAGCTCTCGCGCAATGTGTTGCTCGGTAAAGTTAATAGCTATGGTATATTGTGAAGCATCTGCCAACTGCCAGCAGGCACGCAACACCCCTTGAGCTGGAATTGTGTAGCTGGCAGAACCTCCGACTGTTTTTTTTATGTGAGGTACGATCTCAGAGTGCCGGATCTTCAGAATTTTGCGGTAAAAACTCAAAAAAGCCTGGTGCTTTTCGGTGTCAAGCTCATTCCAGGCAAGTCTCGAATCCAGGAAGGTTTCTTCGGCGTTGGGATCAGGGATCTGTTCCCTGCTTTGCCGGGATTTGAACTGACTGAATGCGGCAAACTCTTTTCTTCTCCCTTTTGTTACGCTGTCTGCGAGCTCCGGGCCGAAATTACAAAAATAATAAAAGGGGGTTGTGGCCAGAAATTCTTCTCCCATGAAAAGAAGTGGCGGAGATGGGGCAAGCAGGACTAAGGCAGTACAGAGTTTCAGACTCCACAGGTCACAAAGAAAAGAGAGTCTTTCGCCAAAGGCACGGTTTCCGATCTGGTCATGGTTCTGCAGAAAAGAGATGAAGGCTGCAGGAGGCAGGTGATCACTGGGATCACCACGTTTGAGCCCCTGCCTATAGAGGGAAGGCTCGCCCTGATAGGCAAAACCCTGTGTGAGGCACCGCCCCAGATGGTCCAGGGGCTTGTCGGCATAATCGATGTAATAGCCTTCTGCCTCGCCGGTTAACAGAGTGTGGCAGGCATGATGGAGATCATCGTTCCATTGGGCAGTAAAAGGTGGTGTCGCGCCGTTATTTTCAGCGGTAAGATATTCGGCCTGGTTTTTATCGTTTTCCAGCATAAGATGAATATGCCGCCGTCTTCCCGGCCCATGTCGTACCGCCTGGGATATCTCTTGAAGAATGTCAGGACTCGATGGGTCGAAGATCGCATGCACCGCATCAAAGCGGAGGCCGTCAAGATGATATTCTTCCAGCCAATAGAGGGCATTGCTAATGAAAAAATCCCGGACTGTTCTGCTCTGCGGCCCGCAGTAGTTGATAGCTGCCCCCCATGGGGTGTGAAACTCTTCTGTAAAGAAGGCATCCCGGGCATACACGTGGAGATAGTTCCCCTCCGGGCCGAAATGATTGTACACCACATCAAGAAAGACCATGAGACCGCGCTGGTGCGCCTCGGAAACCAGGTTTTTCAGATCATCAGGCGTGCCATAGCAATTACAGGGGGCAAAGAGCAACGCACCATCATATCCCCAGTTGTACTTGCCTGGAAAATGGGCCACAGGCATCAGCTCAATTGCGGTTACACCCAACTCCACAAGATAATCCAGCCGCCGGGTGACGCCCTGAAAATTTCCCTCAAGAGAAAACGCACCGACATGTAATTCGTAGATAACCGTCTCTTGCCAGGGTCTCCCCGTCCAGGCCTGATCTCGCCAGCAAAATGTTCGGGGATCACAGACAACACTGGGGCCATGAATATCACTTGCTTGATAACGGCTTGCCGGATCGGGAACAAAAAGCTTACGGTCAATTCTGAACTGATAGCGATCACCCGGCCTGGCTTTGCCATGGTAGAGGCGATACCAGCCATCTTCCAGGCGAGGCATCGATACTGTTTCTTCTGCAGCCGTTTCAGACAGCAGAAAAAGATCCACTCGTTCTGCCCCTGGTGCCCAAAGTTGAAAAAGGACTCCACCCGCCGGTTCAACCTGAGCACCAAAAGACATTAAAAAGCTGTTCTCTATACTGTTTTGTGGAGTGAGCACCATAAGCTTTCTCCTGTTATCTGAAATAATCAATATGATTACTTTCCACGTCCACAACCTCTGTTGACAAGGCGTTCGTACCACCCGGCCTGCAATCTGCTAATCTCTTACAAATCAAATACCTCCCTGTCTCCTGGGGAAAGCTGCTGTGTTGTCCCGGCATATCCAATTTTCACAGAACCTTCATTGTGTGGTCGGCTGTACAGTATGATCCGGTCCTGGTCAATTTTTATATCCAGCCAGTTCCGACGATAGATGATGCTGAATTCTACACTTTCTAATTCTGAAGGTAGTCTGGGGCTGAAAATCAAAATATCACCCCGGCACTCGATGCCGGAGTAACAGCGCATGATCAGATCCACCGTCCCGGCCATAGCCCCCAGGTGAATGCCTTCATGGGTGGTATCGCCCTGAATGTCTTCTATGTCGCTTTCAAGTGCATCCTGAAAGAGCCGCCAGGACATCTCACGCTTTGAACGGGAGAGAACCCAGGCATGCACCACACGGGACAGCGTCGATCCATGGGCGGTTCGTTTGAGATAGTAGTCGACATTGTCCGGAATGGTTTCGGGGTTAAAATCATAGCCGAGCCTTTCGAAAATTCGACATAGCTCATCGGCAGAGAGCAGATAAAAGAGCATCAGGACATCAGCCTGTTTGGATACTTTGTAGTCGTTGGGGCTTTCTCCTTCTGCCTCCAGAATGCGATCAAGTCTTTGGATATTATTATATTTTTTCAGGTAGCCCTGCCAGTCAAACTCTTTGAGTTGATCGTAACGTTCAAACTGACTGATGATGCCGTCCCCGTGGAAAGGAATGCGAAGCTTATGTCCGATTTCATACCAGGAATTCAGCTCCTTCTGCCCGACTTTGTGATTTTCCATGATGAATGTACGGCGCTCGCCTGGAAGTATTTCAAGCAGCTCCAGTACCCGCCAGAATATCCAGGCCACCATGACATTGGTATAGGCGTTATTATCGATACCGGTCTCTTCGCTGCCCGGATATCGGTCATGGAACTCGTCCGGTCCCATGACTTTGCGGATTTCATAGCGGCCCATCGATTCATTGTAGGACGTCTTGGCGGCCCAGAACCGTGCGATCCGGAGCATGAGTTCAGCACCGTAAAAGGACATAAAATCCATATCTCCGGTTACCTGATAATACTGCCAGGTATTATAGGCGATGGCGATATTGATATGACGCTCAAGTTTGGTGTTGTCGGGAATCCAGCGACCCGATTCAGGATTCAGATGCAGGGTCTGCACCTGCTCCCGGCCATCACTTCCGCTCTGCCAGGGGAACATAATCCCTCTATAACCCGCCGCTTTGGCCGCCCAGTGGGCATGTGGGATACGACGGTATCGGTATTTCAGCAGTGCACGGGTAATATCGGGAATACGAAGATTTAAGATTGGAAAGATAAATATTTCGTCCCACATGATCAGCCCGCGGTACGCCTCGCCGTGCAGACCGCGTGGCGGTACTCCGACATCCAGATCGACACTGTTGGGCGATACTGTTTGAAGCAGGTGAAAGATGTGCAGGTTTAAAATCCGTTTGATGCGTGGGTTTTGTGCGCGGATGTCTATCCGCCAGCGTGTCCAGAGATGGTTCCAGGCGAGGGTATGAAGCTCGAGAAGTTGGGCAAAACTTTCAGCATGGCTAAGAGCCGTCCGCGCTTCGGTTAGACAATCCGAAACAGCAGCATCTCTTGAGGTATAGAGAGAAGCAATCTTTTCAATCCGCAACGGTAGTCCCGCCTTGACAGCCGTGCAGAACTGATGGGCGATGTATCCACCTTCCTCCATGAGAACCTCGCGGGGCGGGTCGATCATCTCTTTTTTATAGAAGAGTTCGGTTCGGGCTGCTTCAGCAATCCGGATGTGGGATTGATTTGTCTCGGCCTCAAGCCAGATCAGATGAGTTTGCCCATCACTTTGCAGGTGGTTGAGATGCAGGGTATTGAGCTGCCGGTAGCGTTTGACCTGGGTGTTTTTCACCCGTCCGTCCAGTGCCGAACGTACATGCAGGGTTCCAGACCAGTTTACCGGTAGAATGGTCGTTTCAAGACCTGCCAGATGTGGATAGCGCATGTGAACAAAACGGCGCTGCGTCAGCCTTGTCCGGCGCTTTTTATCATCCTCAAAGAGCACTACACGGACCAGCACGCCGTGCTGCATGTCGAGTTCCTGACGATATTCAAGAATTTCGACCGATTCGAGCGCAAACCAGTTATCATCTTCAATGCGAAAGGTAAGGGGCAGCCAGTTGGGCACATTGACCATACTTTCATTTTCAATGGTATGATCACCAATTTTACTCTTGAGGCGATTGTATATCCCGGCCACATAAGTGCCGGGATAATGGATGCTGTCGGCCTCAGCCTCAGGTGCCGCGCCCCGGGTGGCGAAATATCCGTTTCCGGTCGTGCACAAGGTTTCGCGCAGTTTTTCTGAATCCGGTTCAAAGCCCTCATAGGTAAGCGACCAGACATTGACGGAGGCCATTTTTTCGCAAAGCCTGACCAGCTCTTCAAGGAACAAGACCACTTCATGGGGATCACGGAGGACATAGCGGGCAGCTGTCTCCCTTGTATGATCACTTACCAGTATGCCGATTCCCCGATCTGCAATGGCGCGAAAGGCATCCTCATCGGTTGTGTTGTCCCCCATATACAGGGGAACGGCGCGCGAGCTGTCGATATAGAGTTTTTCTAACAGATAAAGTAGGGCCTTGCCTTTATCCCAGTCAGCCTTTGGACGTAACTCGAAAATTTTTTTGCCAACGGTTTTAACCAGGTCTGCATGGCGACCGACAACCGCATCGATCCGCTGCTCCAGTTCCGGGATAATATCATCAGCAGCCTGCCGGAAGTGGACTGCAATGGCAAACGGTTTACGTTCAATCCGTACCCCCTCAAGACCATTAACTTCTGCCTTCAAATCCTTTTCGCCCCTGTCAAGGACCGGCAAAAAAATTTCGCCTGGTTTCTCATGAAACGAATTTTCAGGTCCGAGCAGATTAAAGCCGTGACTGCCGACATACCCAAGGCTATCGAGTCCGACCAGCTTTTTGACATCATCCAGCGCACGCCCCGAGACGATCACGACGGTCCAGTGCGCTGCCAGTTTTTTGAGCAGTTGTCGGGTTTTCTCGTCAAGAATAGCCTGGGCGGGATCATCGACGATGGGTGTCAGAGTACCGTCATAATCAAGAAAGATAGCAGGCCTTCCTCCGCACAGTCGTTCTATGATCTTGTCTTTATTGTCAATGGCCGACGGCAGTGTAGTATCATGATGGGTATTCATGTTTCTCACTCCTTATTTCCGATAAATCGGTTACGACAAGGTCGGCACCATGATTTTTTATCTCCGTATTTCTGCCCGTACGATCTATGCCGATAATAAGGCCAAAACCACCTTTTTTAGCGGCTTCAACACCGGAAATTGAGTCTTCTATCACCAGGACGGTCTCTGGGGCAACGTTGAGTTGTCTGGCCGCTTCCAGGAAAATATCAGGTTCCGGTTTCCCTTTAAGATTGTGTTCAGCGCCATACACGCCGTCGACCATAACCTGGAAAAGCTCCTGGACACCAGCGGCTGTGAGCACCGCCTTGGCATTGCGGCTGGACGAGATGACTGCCGTGGCTATTTTCCTATTTTTAAGGTTTTGCAGAAATTCGATGGTCGATTGATATGCCTTGGCACCGTTTTCTTTGAGGTAGTCATGGAAAAAACGGTTTTTCCGATTGCCGAGGCTACAGACGGTTTCCTTGTCTGGTGGATCGTCTGGATTTCCGTAGGGGAGAACTATACCCCTTGATTCCAGGAAACTTGCAACTCCCTGATAACGCAGTTTGCCATCTATATAGCGGTAGTAATCCTTTATATCGTCAAAGGCCTTATACCTCCATCCACGCTTGGCCGAGTGCTCCTTGAGATAGGCGTCGAACATCTGTTTCCATGAGGCCGCATGAGCACGGGCCGTGTCAGTTACCACGCCGTCCATATCCAAAATCGCCGCCTCATATTTGTCCAGATCTATTTCAACATTCGGCTGTTTATTCTTACCTTTCACCATTAAGCTCCCCATTAAGACTACGTCACCAAGCGTGCTCTCCGACACCGGTTCCATCCGGTTGACACACTTTTCTCAGGATGCTTTTTTTATTATTTTTCTTCTTAAATTAATAAGATAAACGATAAATCTAGATAAAAGGTTAACATTAGTGCCATGGAAAGATCCCAGATAGCGAACCAGGGAACAACTTCGAGGTACTTGTGCCAGCTTATTTATTGTTTGCTGTACTTTACTCAAGCTGCCGCATCGGTTGCGGCAGCTCTTCGGGGAACAGACCTTCTTTTTTCCATTCGATATAAACCCGCCGCCACAGTGCTGTTCCGCCTTCTTTTGAATAACAGCTAGGCAGATTACAAAAAATTTGACAGTCGGGACACGCAACCAGAGCAAACTGCCGATCGGTTTACCTTGCCTCACCCCAAAAAAAATCACAGTACAGCGAGTAAGGTCGTTAGCCTGTTCAGGTTCAAGCCAAAATCGTAGAGATCTTCCAGAGTTCATCTGGCAGAGCCTGCTTGAGTTGAGTCAGAAGCTCGGATTCCCTGGTTTTTATTTCAGCAATCCTGCCATCCAGTACCATCTGCTATAACGCACTATATGGTACAGTTTTGACAGGCCCCGCAGCAAAGCATTGCTGGAGGAGCGGTATCCCGATAAAAACGGGTACAAAACACCATACGCTGATATCCGGTTTTTTTTTCCATCGACTTCCCCCTGTTGTCTTCAGGTGGTACCTGTCTATTCTGCCGGTAAGTGCAATAGCCTTCACAGTCTTACCTATATTTAATGCATAAAACATGCCGCCAACAGTGGTACGGAACTAACAGTTGTAATATCAGCTGGTTGCCGCGAAAAAACACAACTAAGACAGGATAATATTTACCGAACTTACAAAATTTGCAGCTCATCTATAAAATTTTGCAGAATGGATGAGAGGCAGGTGTAGGATTAGCAGGGCCTTTGAACAAAATAAGATTTACAAAAATCCACAATTTTTTGGGACATTGACGAGGCCATATGAGAGAACACAATCAGTTGGTATTGCATTCGGTAATCTCTGACTCATACAATCAGAGTTGTCCAAGAAATGAGGAAATAAGGTTTAAGGTTCATTGTTGAACCGGCCTCAGGGAAGGTGGTGTTGCGGTTGTCTTTGACTATAGCCTGTGAATCAGAGGTCGCTGAAGTGCTCGACAATATTATAGGAATGATCTCCAATCCGTTCGAGATCTCTTAACACCGCAGGATAAAAGACATCCAGGCCGGTTATCCCGTTTCTTTGTTCCTGTCGGCCATAATGTTTTTTCCTATGATCCTGTCCCGGTGAGGCAGTTATATTCTCTGGCAGGTGCACATCCGTCATTACCACCCCTTGTTTACTTTTGAGCGCCTGAACAGCAACACGGTATGCGCTGTCAGCAGTGCTAAAGCTTTTTTCGATTTCTTTTATTGCCTGTTTTGAGAAAACAATATCTTTAAGTTTGGCGTATTCCGCTAGATTTTCAGCCAGATCGGCAATCCGTTCAATATCGGCCAGGGAATGGACAATAGCCCGTTTTTTCGTGGCGTCTCTATCGGACAGCATCAGCGTGCTGATTTTGCTCATATAGTCAACAAGCTTGTTATGCAAGGCGTCGACGATTTTTTCATATTCCATGATAGTTTTCAAGGCATCTCTGTCCCTTGTAAAGAATGCAGCCCTTACCAGTTTCAACATCTCTTCGGTGAGGAAGGCCATTTTATGAACTTCTTCTTCCGCCTGGTTTAAGGCAAGCGCAGGCACCTTCAAGATATTCTCATCAAGTCCCGGTGAGATATCTGTAACAATGATATCCTCTCCAGGGATAATTTTTTTTAAGATGAATATCAGGGTTGATACAAAAGGCAGCAGTATAAAGCTGACAGCCACATTGAAAAATGTATGTGCATTCGCAATCTGTCTGGGAATATCATGAGCTGTGGAGGCAACGAGTTCAGAAAATGGCAGGATAAAAGGGTATATCAGCAATGCTCCAAGAAGGTTTATGATAAATTGTGCAATTCCCGTTCGTTTGGCTGAGAGATTTGTTCCCATAATGGCTATCAGTTCCAAAAAGCAGGTTCCGATATTTGCACCGACTATCAGGGCTATTCCTGACGTCAGATTGACCACTCCTTCCATACTCATGGCGATGACCAGACTTGTCGTCGCCGAACTGCTGTTGGTGATTGCGGTAAAGATTGCACCGATGATAATTCCGTAGAGCGGGAATCTGCCAAACTGTGAAATAATATCCAGTACAAGCGGATAATCCTTGAGTGGTTTAGCTCCGTCAGACATGATCTTCATGGAGAGGAATATAAGGCCGAGAAAAAACATTGCCTCGCCAATGTTCCTGAGGTTCTCGCGGGTAGGAAATGCCACGCGCAGGACAAAGCCTGCTATGATCAGGGGGAAAAAGTAAACACTGATTTTGAAGGCCACAATCTGCGCGGTTATTGTGGTTCCTATCTCTGAACCGAGAATGACATATATCGCCTGGGTCAGATTCATGATTCCGGCATTGACCAGGCCGAGCAGCAGGAGGACGGTTACGCTCGAACTCTGGACCAGAAAGGTGACTATCGTTCCTGCACACATCCCTCTGAGCGGACTTGCTGTGGCTTTTTCCAGGATAATTTTCAGACGGATACTGGCGACCCTCTTCATTGTATCGCTTAATCTTGAGATACTGAACATGAACAGGACCAGACCACCAAGGATCTGGGATATGAGTGTTACAGTTTCCATAGATGATGTTCCGTGAATTATTTCATCTCTTTCCGTCTTGAGGGACTATGCAACTTTTGTGTAGGCAAAAGCGATTTTGCCGGGATTTACGACCATGAGGATTATTTCCCGTCTATGTCAGGGTCTTGGTCTTGGCGTTACCTTTACGCTTATGATGTCGAGTCACACTGGTTTCTGAAATTGTTACAAAAATACGCAAATAAAAGGTACAACAAACAGATGATCAGCTTCGCACCTGATGGTGGCAAGAAAATATTTTTTCATGATGAAACTCTCACTACAGAAAATGACCCTCATTGAGGGATAATGATAGAGAACCTACTGGCGAAAGGCTCAACAACAGAAGTTGTTATTTGCAATCACTCATATCATCTCCCTTTATTCAACACTAAACGATGCAATTTGAAAAAGTTGGCGCTCATCGCAACTCCCTGACCCTTGGGTCTACCTGATGCGGCGAACCTTCCACCACCATTTGTGAATCTCAATCGCCACAAAGATTGTGAGCGAGAGGGCCAGCAACGATACAAAGGTGACCAGATCGACAGGTTCGACCCGCAAAATTCGCTGCATGAATGGCAGCTGCATGGCGGCCATGTGGACAAGAAACGCCAGGATGGAACCGCCTAAGAGAATGGGACTTGTAAAAGGAGAGAGTCGCACAGCTGAAGTCGTTTCTGAGCGACAGTTGCCGATGTGGATAATCTCGAACATCACCATCAGCAGAAGAAGGCTGTTACGCGCCTTTGCCTCCGACCAGCCGCCCACTTCAATCATGTAGCAGAAGGTACTAAAACCGACCAATGCCATGACGACAGAGGCGACGAGGGTACGTTCCACCATCAACCGGTTGAAGACACGTTCCTGTGGAGGTCGCGGCTTCCGCTGCAAGACTCCGGTTTCCCCTGGTTCAAAAGCCAGAGCGACATCCTGAATGCCGTTGGTTACCAGGTTCAACCACAGCAATTGCACAGGAAGCAGCGGGAGTACAGTCAGGCTGGCACTGGTATCTGGCCAGCCTGTCAAGATGGTCAGGCCCAGAAGGAGCACTTCTGCAGCACCTGTTGATACGAGAAGGTAGATGACTTTGCGGATGTTGTCGTAGGCAATACGCCCTTCTTCAACACCGGCTATGATCGTGGCGAAGTTATCATCGGTGATTACCAGCTCAGCCGCCTCACGGCCAACATCTGTGCCGGCCTTGCCCATGGCCACACCGATATTCGCCTGCCGGAGCGCAGGGGCATCGTTGATGCCGTCGCCTGTGACCGCCACGTAATGGCCGCTCTGCTGGGCGGCTTTCACCAGCTCCAGTTTTTGTCGTGGTGTCGCTCTGGCAAAGACCTTTACGCCCTGAACGGCCTTGATCAATTGCGCCGGCGACATACCCTCCAGCTCGCGCCCGGTAATGACTTGTTCCGGACGGTCAGCGAACCCCAGGTCGCGCGCGATCGACAAAGCCGTGACCGGGTGATCTCCGGTGATCATGCAGACGGTGATACCCGCTGCGTGGCAGGCAGCCACAGCCTCGCGAACGCCCGCTCTGAGCGGATCAATCATTCCCACGAATCCGAGAAAGTTCAGCTCCGCTGGCTCTGGAGGTGCCTGAGAAACATCTAATGCTTCCGGGGTACTGCCTTCCGCCAAGGCCAGGATCCGGTAGCCGCGTTCGGCCATGGACTCTGTGATATCCAGCAGTTCACGAGTTCTCACTTCCTGATCTTTGAATACGCACATCGCCAATACGCGCTCGGGAGCTCCTTTCACAAAAACACAGGTGCCGTTTTTGCCTGAGTGGAAGGTGGCGGCATACTGATGTTCCGGCTCGAAAGGAATCTCATTTAACTGGTTGTACTGACTCAGGATAACCTCTCGAACCAGTCCGAGCTTATGGCCGAGAGACAAGAGCGCCAGATCCGTTGGATCTCCCCGCCAGATCCAGGAACCATTGAGCTGGTGGAGGTTTCCTTCGTTGCAAAGCACCGCTGCCCTGGCCAGATCGTCCAGCGTCTTATGAGTGCCTGAGGTGATGGGCAGATCGTTCTGGAGCACCTGACCGTTTGGAACAAAGCCTTCGCCCGTGACCTCGAAATTTTGCCCATCGGGGAGGCCAATTGCCCGTACCGTTAATTCGTTGCAAGTGAGCGTACCGGTCTTGTCACTGCCAATAAGGGTGCAGCTGCCCAACCCCTCAACTGCTGCGAGACGGCGGACTATCACCCCGCGGCGGGCCATGCGCGTGGTGGCAATGGCCAGGGCAACCGTGAGTGCCACCGGAAGTCCTTCGGGGATGGCGGAAACTGCTAAGGCCACGCCAAACAGAAACATGTCACTGATGGCATAACCGCGAAAGAGTACGCCGGTGATGGCAATCGCGGCAGCTGCCATCAGCACGGCTAAGGCCACGACATGGGTGAATTTTTCCATACGCACGAGCAGAGGTGGCTTGCCCCCCGTGACGCTCATCACATCAAGGGCGAGCTGTCCCACAGCGGTCGCCGCTCCGGTTCCGACGATGATACCCTTGGCACGTCCATGGACGATGATGGAACCGGCATACGCCATGTTCTGGCGATCCGCCATCTGCGCTAAAGTGTCACCCTTCCAGGAGGGATCTTTTTGAACCGACAGTGACTCTCCTGTCAGTAGTGACTCATCCACTTCAAGGCCATGGGTCATGAGCAAACGCATGTCTGCCGGGACCCGGTTGCCGGATTCCAGCCAGACGATGTCCCCAGGCACCACCTCCTCGGCGTCTATTTCGCATATTTCACCGTCGCGGAGGACGGAGGCACGAATCTGGAGGAGTTTCTGCAGGGCGCGACTGCTTTGCTCAGCCTTTCCCTCCTGATAGCCGCCGATGGCCGCATTTACAATAAGTACGGCGGCAATGAAGATGGCATCAGTCAGGTCCTCTGGATGGGCAAATGCGGAAACGATGGCTGCAATGATCAGGATGTAGATCAGCGGACTCATGAACTGCCGTAAAACGATCTCCCACCAGGCGGCGGGTGGCTTTTGCGGGAGTTGATTCCGTCCGTAAATCTCAAGTCGAGCCTTGGCCTCAGCGTTTGTCAACCCATTCTCGCTGGCCGACAATCGAGCCAGTAAATCGAGATTGGACATCACGTGCCACAGCGCCTTTGTCTGGTCAGTCAGGGTCTTCATTTCATGGCCTCCTTGCACGCCTCCAACAGAACTTAAGAGGCGAGGGGATAACGACTCTGTTGCAAAAAAATCATTAAGTCAATGTGTTAAGCCACTTGTAAATGGTTCTTCTTTCTTGAGATTACATGCGTTATACAGTAGAGCGGGCACCAAAAACTCTTTCAACGAGACGGATCTCTTTTTTAAGCCAAAGATTGCCAGCTTTGCGCGTAGAATAAGCTGCCGTCCATGTTTATTATCCACAGTTCACAGGTTTGGTGATTTTGTGAATTGTGTGAATCAAGAAGGTTTCGACCATGTTCATAAAAAACATCCTGATCCGGCTTATCAATAAAGCGGGTAAGTGGTTGTTGCAGCAGGCGTTTTTTGTGTACTCCAAGCATTTGGGCAGCGGTCAAGTTGCACTCAACAATCAGCCCTTTCTTGGAGATAGTAAGATACCCAATCGGTGCAAAGTCAAAGAGGTCTGAAAATCTTTTACGGGATTGAATCAGGTCATCCTGAGCTTGACGTAAATCTTCGTTCTGGAGTTCCAGCTCAATCTGGTAGGTGTCGAGTTCATGCACAAGATTCTTGATATCTTCCGGAGACATGACAGCAGTGCTGTCTTTATTCTGGGTCAAGAAAACCTGGGCTCGCCTACGTAAGTCAGAAAATTTTCCTCCAGCGCCATTTCTCTGTTTCATGATCTCATCTCATGTTTTTTATGTAGAGGCAGCTTGTTGGGACTGCGTAATATCTTCAAAGGTGATGACGACACCATCAATCACATTGTTTACGGTCCGGTATGGCCTGATTCGCATACGGTACATCTTGCCCTTTGTGTCCTTCACGGTTGTTTCCTGCAGACCCAGGTCTTTGAGGACCTGGCGGCTACAGGCCTGCAGGTTGACATCGATCAGACTCGAGGCAAAGTGCTCTATTGGCCGGCCTATATCGGCTTTTGTAAGAGGGAACATCTCCGTAACTGTTGGGGTGAAACGCCTCACTGTAAGGTCGATATCAAGGAAAATAACGGCTATTGCGGTAGCATCAAGCAGGTTTTTTATATCGTCATTGGCCTTGACCAATTCGTCAATCCTGCTCTGTAATTCAGCATTAACCGTAACCGATTCTTCGTTGAGAGACTGCAGTTCCTCTTTTGATGTCTCCAGTTCTTCGTTGGTGCTTTGTAACTCCTCATTGGTGGACTGCAGTTCTTCATTGGTGGATTTCAGTTCCTCGTTTGAGGTCTCCAGCTCCTCAATGGTCGTCTGCAGGTTTTCCTTGGTATACCGTAGTTCGTCTTCGAGCATTTTGATGTCATCTGTGTTCTTTGCCTTTTTTGCTAACACCGTTTTACCCTTTTTTTTCACATCAGGAGAACCAGTATCAAAAATCACCAGCATCATCCCGTGACGGCCTGTCTGAAAATCAGGCAATGGCCTGACAATCAGGTTTAGACTCACAAAGGTGCCATTATCCTTGATCTGGAGCCCCTTCATCTCTGTCTCACGCAAGCTGGTTGCCGTTTTGTTGATGGCATTTGTGAGCCCAATTTTCAGACCAGGTCGTGCCATTTGGAAAATATTATTATTTGTTTCTCCTTCCGCCGGTTCAAGAAACTGGCCGGTGCGACCATGGATATAAAGAATGTTCGCCAGGTCATCGATGACCACACATGGTGGCATGTCACTCTGGGCAAGCATTGATTTTAATAATTTCAAGGTATTAACGGCATGTTCCACCGGTCTGGGCTGCTCTGAATCTTCTGTCTGTACGGTCTGTAGCACCTGGCCTGATATTGGGAAATTCAGGGAAGGGCGTCCCGAGAGCCCTGAGGAGATGCGTTGAAATATCTTCCACTTACTATCAAGGCTTTTAAAGAGGTCATTGGCGTGGCCGATGCTTTCCGAAGAACCGAGAAAGAGGACACCATCATTCTTGAGACTGTAGTGAAATATCGGCAGAATTATGTTTTGTAGCTCCGGCCCAAAATAAATAAGAAGATTCCTGCAACTGAGCATGTCCAGTTTCGTAAAAGGGGGATCTTTTATGATGTTTTGCTGGGCAAAAACCACCATTTCCCGAATCAGTTTTTTGACCTTAAAATGATTTTCATCCTTGGTGAAAAATTTTTTAAGACGTTCGGGGCTGATGTCGGCGGAAATAGAATCCGGGTAGATTCCGGCCCGCGCCGCATTGATGGCCTCCTCATCAATGTCGGTACCAAAAATCTGTATATTGAACCGATGCCCCATCTCCTCCATGCATTCTTGAATAATCATTGCAATGGAATACACTTCTTCACCGCTGCTGCAACCGGGTACCCATATTCTTACAGAATAGCCCTCCGGCTTTTCCTTCAACAGAGTCGGCAGATATGTTTTTTTCAGCAGTTCAAATGCCTTTGTATCTCTAAAGAAGCTGGTTACACCAATTAAAAGCTCTTTGAAAAGAACGACCCTTTCTCGTTCGCTTTCCTGGAGGTAGCGCACGTACGCTTCGATATCATCGAGTTGATGGACATGCATTCGTCTTTCAATTCGACGGAGGATGGTATTTTTTTTGTAGAGTGAAAAATCGTGTCCCGTGCCGGCGCGCAGCAGAATGAAGATCTTCTTCAGCCCGTTTTGGAGCTTTTCATCCTTATCAAAAACCTTCGATGTTGATGTCTCTGTGACATGTTTGACATACTTCAACAGTTGCTCCGGCATTTTGTCGGCAGGGAGAACATAGTCGACCAGTCCTGTGGCTATGGCGCTACGAGGCATTCCATTGTATTTGGCAGACTCTTCATCCTGAACCATGGTCATGCCAGCTTCACCTTTAATGGCCCTTAGCCCAAGAGTTCCGTCTGTGCCGGTGCCGGAGAGAATAATACAGCTTGCATTACTGCCCTGGTCCTGGGCAAGAGAGCGTAAGAAACTATCGATGGGAAGATTTGCTCCCCGTGGTTTCAACATCTCCATTAACTGTAAGCTGCCGTTCAGAATGGCCATTTCCTTGTTTGGAGGAATGATATACACATGATTTGCCTGCACTTTCATGTTGTCGGTCACCTGCAAAACCTTCATTTTGGTCTTGTTCTGAATAAGCTCAGGCAGGATACTGGTGTGGGTTGGATCGAGATGGGCAACAAGAACAAAGGCTATCCCAGGGGTTGCCGGCATTGCTTTAAAAAAAGATTCAAAGGCCTCAAGCCCCCCGGCGGAAGCACCAATACCAACGATGGGAAATGGGGCAGGCCCACAGGGCACAGATAATTGTCCTGTAATGGCTGCTTTTTTCTGTACCTTGCCGGAAGAAGCAGACTTGGTTGCACTCTGGGCCTGTTCTTCTTTTTTGCCTGCCATGGTGTGTTGTCTCCTTTTGTGGAAGAAATGAAAAAGAATTCCGAGGGGAGTTTTAAGGTACGATTGCCTCGTACATGTGTGGTCCCATAATTACCTCATGTCCGAGTCTCCCGAACCCGCCACGTATCCGCTGAAAAAGTTCCTGAGGGATATAAGCAGATGATCTGGCTACATCTTGAAAATTTTGATGGCCAGGTCTTGTGGCTATCTCCATATATTTTGCGTGTATGGCAAACAATACGGGCTTATGCGAACAGGCGATCTTTTATGAAGAGATGATCCTCGCACAGTCAGGTTAAATTATTTTCAATTGCGTATCAATGGAATCTTCCTCTATGAATTGCGATTTCAGAGACTACTGGCGGCACCGGGTCCGTGTCGAAGTTATTCTGGAACCGGAGTCTCCGTGGGATTCTCTGATCAGGAGAGTGGAATAAACCGGGACCGGGCCTATGAGAGTCTGGAGGATCTTGCCTTCCCTGGCTATTCCACTGATACTGATCGACATCGATTGTTATGAAAGTTGCAATGACCACTTCCGTCAGCCAGCAGACAACCCGGTTTTGCAAGAAATTGGTGACATACGGGTTAAGCTGCGCCTGCGTGGCAACAGAGGTAACCTGCACGGCGGAGGTGATTTTGGATATTATTGCCTGAAACATTTGTCACCGGTGCAAAGGTGCCTGTCCCGGTTGGAGCCCTGAGCCTTATTTTCGATTGATGTGGCTCCGGGGTCATCATTGCGGGCTGCTAAAAGCAGGGAAAAATATCTGGCACACTTACACGATAATCCCGGCTTTCGATGTCACCATGCATGCATCTTTGTGAGGGCAACACCTTATCAGAAATACCTGTTCAAACAGTAAACGACTGTGATTCTCGCGACTGTGGTGAATCAATTGTTTGCGCAGCAAAGCAACCTGGGCAACAGCCATGGCTCAGCTCCGCAACACTCTTATTGGAGAGATTCTCATCTATCTCAACCCATCTCGCTGATTATTTTGCAATAGGTACGAATGGGGATCAAATTTCTAATGAGTTATTTTTTTGAGGACGTCCTGTTTTTCAAAGAAGCATTCCATTATACGTACCAGTTCATCGGCATCACATGGTTTAAGAATGAAATCATCCGCACCTGAACGAAGTGCGTCAATTGCCAGTACTATATTGCCATGTCCTGTGAGGATGAACGCACCGGTTTCAAAATTGGTCTTCTTTATCTCTTTTACGAGTTCCAGTCCGCTCATTCCGGGCATTACGAGATCAGTTATCACCAGATCAAAATGAGTAGAACGGAATGCAGTTAAAGCGTCTTTGCCGTTCCTTACAGGTGTTACCTTAAAGGAATTTCTCTCCAAATAGTGGCCAAGAGATTCCAGTACAGGTTGCTCATCATCAACCAGCAAAACAGTTTTTTTACGCATTTTTTAAACCTCCCCATGAAACCTGAAAATCGTATAAAGCGCACACTTTAAGCCCAAGAAACAACCCTACGAGCACGGTTTAGTTGAAAAACCGTGCTTTTTTCTTGCCTTTTTTGCGTGTACGTATTAAGCTTATACGCACACTTT
>NZ_SWCN01000037.1 GCF_005116575.1 Desulforhopalus sp. IMCC35007
AAAATTGGAGCAAGAGTCAGAGTAACGGTAAGAAAGGTCTGGGTATCCTTTGCAGAGGGGTATCCATATAAAGCTATATTCACCCAAGTGATGAACAATATACAGAAAATACCTGCCAATTCGTAGTCATGAAATAATATTAAGTGCGTAAATGAAGGGACAGGTGCGTCTTATATTCGACAATTTCGCTCGGTTTTGTCCTTTAATGCTACCCAGAACGACAAATATATGTTTCAGGGGCTCATTTTTCAAAATATGTGTCGTCCAAAAAAACAATTTTTACGCGATTTTTTGATTGTTGGCCTCCAATTGCCACTTGGTGAGAAATACGGGTTAGAAAAGAGTGGATGAGGTCCAAACTGATCACGTGTCACTTGCCTACCTGTTTCTGCGTAGAAGGCAAATCCTTCCAGGATTTGGAACAGGTATTGGGTATAGAGTGGCTTCAGTTTGAACTTCAACAGAGCCCAACGGATAGGCAACGGTAATTTCTTGATAAAATCTACCTCACCGGTAATTTGCAGGATGCATTTGTTTTCATCGACTGGACTGATTCTCCAGATAGCTTTGTTGGGCCGCTTACCATTTTCAGTGACTCTCAGGTCGTAACCTACTCCTTCTATCCACTGAGTGACTTACCGTCTTCTCTGAAAGGCCTGACGGTCTTACCTTGATGGGAGTTGTCCTTATTGTTGTCAGCAACCTTTTTTCACTTATGAGAAGCTATTAGCTAAAGACAACAAACACTGTTTCAGCGAGGTGATTATATGAAAAAAATTGTGTTTATTCACACGGTGCCAGACATAATTTCCAGGCTTAATAGAGAGTTGAAATTACGATTACCCGGGACCCGAATCGAAAACATAATGGATGACCAGCTCTCGACGATCTTGCAATACGATAGAGAGAAAGTTCTAGATCGACTAAACACTCTCGTCAGGCTGGCAGAAGATGGGTGCGAGTCGGGAGATGTGGAGTTTATCCTGACATGTACTGCATTATCAGATATTGCAGATGAGGCCCATCGCCCCTTACAAGTGCTTGATCAATATCTGCACAAGGCCCTGGCTGAGTTGGATTCATTCCTTCTGGTTGCTACTTCAGAAGGAGCTTTGTCGCCAACCACCAAAGGGATACAAAAATACAGTTCAGGCAAAGATATACGAAAAAGAGAAATCTATGTAAATGGAGCAAGAGAGGCGATAAAAAATGGGGATAAATCCCTTCATGACAGATTGATCACAACAGCAATCATCGGAGCGCTGGAAAAGGAGAGTTATGATGGTATTGCTTTGTGCCAGCCATCGATGTCGCATCTTAAAGATGAGCTTTCAAAAGATACTCAAATTGCAGTTCTCACCGGTATCGATACGTTTCTTGAGAATTTCAGAATCCGGTAAAGTCAGTGACATTTGAGAGCAAACAAGCAGGACTTTTTTTCATAGTTCCCGCAAGCCTCGGTATAGCGTTGATGGTAACTTGTGTAAAATGGGCAGGGAAAGAAATAAATATTTATGAAAAACTTTTTTTCAGCAATCTCATAGGAGTCACCGTTGCCATCTGGAGTATGAAACGGACGAAGCTTTCCCTGCTTCCCTCTTCAGAGAGGAGCCTGTTCTTTGTATTGCTCTGGGCCTGAAAGGGTTGTGTGGAAGTCTTTTCTTTTTTACGCCATCATCAATCTGACTCTGGCCGATGCGGTGATACTGAGTAATTTTCACCTTTCTGGGTAGTTTTTATTGCCTCCCTTTTCTTAAAAGAAAAGATTCTCAAAATGCAGTGGATTCCACTGACCGTCGCTTTGGTCGGCGCGGTACTGGTTATCACGCCGACTTTCAATGTAACCATTATTCCGGCACTATCCTGCCTGCTGTCCGCTATAATTTCAGGCACACCTATGTGTTGCCTGTATCTTGTAGGGATTTATTTCCAAAAGTACATGATGTGGTATGTCACAAACTTAATAAACCAGTGCGGCTTATTAGACTTGACTTTAAGTCAAGTTTTCATATATCTTAAGACATGCCATTTGACCCGACAGAACAACTCACCGAGAGCGAGGTAAAAGAGATGGTTCGAGACGCACTCGACCATGGAGGAGAACTTACCCTCAGTTATCATGCCAGGGAACGAATGGAAGAAAGAAACTACGGTTACCGTGATATCCGATACATTATTGAGCATGGACAAATGACCGAATCCGTATTTAACGAGAGAGCCAACAACTGGAAATACACTTTTAAAGGTCAAGACCTGGACGGAGATTCTGGGAAGGTTGTGCTGGCAATTATCACGGCAAACAACTGCATAATTATTACTGTAATATAAAAAGTAGAAGATTTATTCTTTCCATAATATTTTCAGGAGGCGATAGGAGTCACCAGACCCTATTGGAAAAACATGGAAAAATGCGCAATATGTGGTGGAGAAATGTCTGTCACTAAAGACAAACCATATAACTATCCCATGGGCGGACTACAGGTCATACTGCTCGGAATACCGCAGTACACCTGTAGCGAGTGTGGGGAAGAATTTACCACAATCCCAAACGCCGAAGCATTGCACAAAATGATAGGCCTTGAGATTTGCAAAAACAAAAAAGGATTACTCCTACCTGAAGAAATTATTTTCTTAAGAAAGGAGCTTTCTCTGAATGCTATCGGCCTTGCCGGTGTACTTGGAGTTGATCCATCCACACTGTCCAGATGGGAAAACGGTAAGAAGGCGATCGGGGAAGGATACGACAGAATGATCCGGATGTCTTACCTCACCTGCTTTGATGACCCTTGCCCCAAAGAGAAAAGATGTTATAAGCTGCTCTCTTTGTTTTCTGAGCTACCACAAAAAAGAAAACCGGTTAAAGACAAAACACCGATCCTTATCAACCCGCAGGAATGGTTAACACCAGCAATGGCCTGCTGCTAATTATTTTTATACTACAAGAAAAGTTAAAAAAGCCGATCCTCTTTTGAATCGGCTTTTTTATTGCTGAGAGGACCTTAAACCTCAAGTGGACGAAAAAGTACTATAAACATTTGCCACAAAAGCCGTTGGTTTGATTCAATGCTCCTGGGTACAATTCTTTGGGGCAATTCAAATAACCCCGAGATATGTCTCTCAAGGTTATCGTAAAGAACAGCGGGATAATTAAAACCAACCGAGTTCCCTTATAGCGTCGGCCAGCTCATGGTGCATGATGAAGTGGAAATCAGCCTTTTTATCCTGATTGATGCCCGTGCCGATAGCGCTAGCGTAGAATGGCTCGTTTCTTTTCTCGGCTTGTACAAACTCGAAATTTGTCTCCTCGCCTAATGCCCTTCCCAACTTGCCGTAATGGATATTGGCTCCCTCATACCCTTTGTATTCAACCTCGTCTGCCAATTGAGAGAAAGTGACAGTGCGATTGTGAGACTTAAAGTGGAATTCAAGCATCCTGAGTTGATTTGCGTTCATCTTGGGTTTGAGGACCTCAAGGGCTTTTTTGTACTGATCTTTTGTCGGGATAACGGTCATCTTTTCACCTTTGTTTTTTTGATAAAATCTGAATACTTTGGAATGATTGGTAGACACACCACGCTCGGTCAAGAAGTCTGCGATGTCGCGCCAGGAATAATCCTTATCTCGTAGCGCCACGATCGTTTTCACATGATCACTTAATGCTTCCTTGGGTGATGCTTCGATTGCGTCTTTGAGAATGTCTTTTGCTGACCTCATATTGTCCTCCTGTTGGAATTGTTCAATTTCGAACAAAATGCAACAAAAACAAACAACATGTTTGCCAATTAGCTAAGTGACAGAAGAAGTGGCAGTCTCAAATCTATTGACCAGCGACAATTATAATTCCTCCCGGGAGTTATAATTGTCGTTGAACATCTATTTTGGCACCTATAAGATTGATACTCTTTCTGCTACCCAATTTACGTAACAAATCAGGTTGGCCAAAAGTCAACATATTACTGCTGTATCTTAATTTGGGCATACCCAACATCCGTGAAACCAAGTGTAAAGTGAGTCTTGTGCCGTTTAATATTGCAACGAGAAATGATGTTGTCTGATTTTATCTGTAGGTGCAAGAGTTGGTTCTGTCGTGAGGACGGGTTACAGGCCGATGGGGGGTGATGATAACCGGTTTCAAAGCGAGGTGATTTATGAATCAGGAGCCGTTGTTTTGAATCATCCCGTTCTTGTCCTGGCCGGGGTCTCCACAATCAAAAGTGGACAAATTTGCGGTCAAGCGTGAATCTGGATTTTACTGTTTCAGATTTCTAATTGCCTCTACCTACAAGATAACTTATCAAGGGCTGATAATTATTCCGATCTGCCTGTCGCAATGAATCTATATATTCCCTTCGCTCCTCATTTTGTCGATCTATATTTCCTGTTGCCCAAATTACTGGTTCCAGGCCAAGACCTTTTTCTCTAAGACAGTTCGTAAATATACGGGAGTGCCGTCCATTGCCATTGGGAAAAGGATGTATTTTGACAAGTTGGTGATGAATTCTTGCTGAAAGCTCCAGCAATCCATAGTGTTCAAATTCAATCCAGCACTTTATATCTTCAAACAGGTTGTGAAGATTCACCCGGATCTGATTTGGAGCACAACCAATATTTTTCTCTGTAGTACGAAAATCACCAGCCCAGCCCCAAACCCTACTGAACATTTTTTCATGCAAAGCTCTTGCAAAATCAAGAGATAATATCTCTTCTGATGATAAAGTTGGCTGACTTGACAACCATACCAAACAATCCGCAACATTGGCATTTTCAAGAGCATTTAACTCATCACGGGTTTCAATATGGCTATAAATCAAGCCCTCGATTTCATCTGGATCTAACGGAGTAGCCCCTTCTGGTTCTGTGAAAATAGGCATAACAACTTTATCCCCACAGGGATTTACCTCCCTCTCGCTTAATTTCATTTGCCAGAAATCTTATCTGTTCTTCCTGGGCTTCATTACTTATATGCTGTGACTCAAGACACATGTTTTGATGAGTCTTCTGGATTATTTCAGTCGCTTTTTTTCGGGCTTGATCATCTATAAATTGCTCCGGATCTTTCCTAGAGACAACACAGTATACTAATTCAGCGTCTAAGCCTTCCGCCAGTTCCTTCAACTGATTTATGGTGATATCTCCACTTGCTTCCTTTCTTTCAAGTATGGATATTTTATTGCGCGTATAACCCATTTTTTTGGCAAACTGAGCCCCAGACATTCCCAATGCCTGACGGATTGTTCGAATCCAGCCATCCTTTGGTGATTTTGGTACAATAACATTACGTGCTGATTTTACTTTCTTCATTAACTGCTGCAGGACGACATGCCTTGTAGAGTCAATACGATTTGATTTTGTTCTCTTGCTAAACATACGACACCTCAATGTATTTAGATATCAATACGATCACACCAGAAGTGTATCATTATTTTGATACGCTGTAAAGATGTGTGTCTTATTATTTAGATACATGAAAGTGGATCTTGTATCAACATTTAGATATTCGGAGTTATGCTAATGCTCGCAGTAGAACAAGATTTAAGAAGGTTCAATCGTAATATGGATCATGTCTATATCACGATATCTGGCATGAATAAAGATTATAGCGTACTGGTGTTTATCATTGCGGTCGTACAGCTAAGAAGATTCAGACCATAAACAATGTTCTAGGGCCAACGAGCCCATTTGAACAGAAGGGTACCGTACCGTACGGTATCGAACTTTTTGACAAGGCCATAGCCGTAGTTTCTTGAATCAATAGCCACAAAAGCCGTAGTCTTAATTCAACACCCCTGGGTAAGCACAAGGAAATGAGACCAACTTAATTGTCGTATAAAGATTTGTCGTCTGGTCGGAAAGATGACCGGCCAGGGTTGCGAGAATGCCTAAAAGCCCTTCAACCTGGAAACACACTTGTTGTTTGGAAACTTGATCGACTGGGCCGAGATATGAAGCACCTGATTAACACTGTCCAGGATTTGGGTAATCAAGATATTGGCTTGAAAGTTCTGGCCGGAGCCGGAGCCCAAATTGATACAACGACTGCAAATGGTCGATTAATTTTTGGTATCTTTGCAGCCTTGGCCGAATTCGAAAGTGAACTGATAAAAGAACGTACTAAGGCGGGACTTGCTGCTGCAAGAGCAAGAGGGCGAATGGGAGGTCGGCCAAGAAAAATGACAACCGAGACTTTGAAAATGGCAATGGCTGCTATGGCCGATCCTAAATCAAATGCTTCGAATGTTGCTAAAACTTTAGGTATCACGACGACCACACTATACGACTATGTCAATGGAGATGGTTCAGTGAAAGAAAAAGGGCAGCGCTTGTTAGACAAGAACACCAATGATGTGATTTCACTTATTGAATAATTTTCCCCTCCTTACACATTATATACCTCAATGAAGAGAGATCAGGCTTTGGCAGTGATGGCTCAGAAACAGAAAGTGTAGCACACCAGGGAAAACGAGAATGTGGTCTACAAAATGTAGGTAAAACTCTATTTATTGATAGCTTTTCTCATTTATAGAGTCAAATAATGTGAGAACGAATGACGGATAGAATCACTTAATGTGAGCAGACTTCCGGATACGGTCAATTAATGTGAGCACGTTTTGATTTATACGGTCACTTAATGTGAGAATGAAAAAACGGATAAGTGCGAGAATTGGAATTTATGAGTGCGAGCAACTACAGCTAACAATGGGAATGAGGCTATATCTCCGCCGCAGTGAGCAGTAATGATGATTGGCCATGAAAGTTATGCCGGTAGCTACTCATGGAAAAAATGTAAAAATACGGTAAAAGAGAGAACCAGCTACAAACATGTTTTACCTATTTATCAGGGTAGGATTGCAGGAGCAAACTAGCCGAAGAACAATTCAAAGAGAGTGATAATATCCCCTACAATAGCCATTTCGAATGGTCTTAATATTCCACCAACGCTTCAGGTATAGGCTAACCCTGTAAGCTGTCACTCTCAAGGCACTAGAACACGGTTTCGGTTTCGACCTCTATTTTCAAAGCACCAAAGACCGTTAGTCACGACAAGTATACACTGCTGACGATGGAATAAATTTAATACTCCACAGTTTTAGCCCTGAAAACAAAAAAACCCGCTCCCCCGAAGGAAAGCGGCTGATAGTCAAGGGGGGTGGACCAGGGCTTAGCCCTGGCCTGTCCCTATACGTTTTCTATGGCAAGTTTTCCCATTTCCTGAGTCAAAACCCAAAGGGCCTGATTCAGTTTGAGATTCTTATCAAGAGCCTTAACCGGCCTGGTTGTGACCCTTCTGCTTCTCCCATTGGAACCGATTCTTGATCCACGTAAACCACCATTGATTATGGCTTGAGGTTTTCCCTCTCCGTACTTTGTCAACATGCACCGAAGCTTTACCTGTGTAATCATGACCTCGGTACCCGCGATCCACAAAAACATGTTCTGGGCTTTTTGTCAGCTTGGTCACTTGTTCTAAAGTCTCCTCCAGAGTGTGCCCATCGTATGGATTGTTGTGGAAGGCAAGAGCACCAACAAACCAGCCTCCACGACTCGTCGTTGCCACACTGACTTTGGTCCCAAATTCATATCGCTTATGAGCCTTTCCTTTACTGATACAATCAACATCAGGTTCGTGCACACTGTACACCTTGTTTTTATCTTCTCGTTGTTGCTTGTGGATTTTTATCGATGTGCGAGGAAAGCCGATAGATCCCCGTCATCATAAGTTTTGATCCAGCTTGAACGACATTACCAGACTAAGCCTCGGGCCCGTTGAACAGCACTCAACTCCTTAGCTCAAACTTGATCCCAACTCTACAGCTAGAGTGGTTCACACCTCTGCAACACAGACAACACCTTTTCCAGCCAATTCTCCTACAACCGCAGTCTCTGCAGATGGATCAACTGGGCGGGTTCCCTGGAGCAGGACACGGGTCTTAAAGCCGAGAGATACCGCATCAATTGCTGTCGCCTTAACGCAATAATCAAAAGCGAGACCGACAACATCGACACCATTTATCCCACGTTCCACCAGCATGCTCTGAAGTCCCGTATCATGGAGACGAGCATTGTCAAAAAAAGCTGAATAGGAATCAACACCTCTGTGCTGACCTTTTTTGACTGTGAGAACTGGCCGCCCGGCCGCCTGAATTGTTTCCACCGCTTTTTCAATATCAAGGGACAGTCGTGCACCTTTCGTCTTCTCCACACAGTGGTCGGGCCACAACATTTGTGGCAGTCCGGAAAGCTCACCAAGCTGAAAAGGCTCTGCTCCATTATGAGATGAGGCAAAAGAACCATGCCCTGGGGGATGCCAGTCCTGGGTCACCACAATCAGGTCATAATTCTTTCCTGTCTGTAAGAGTTCTACAACAAATGGTAGGATAGTATTTCCCTCCGGTACGGCCAACGCACCGCCGGGAAGAAAATCATTTTGAATATCAACAACAAGGAGTGCTCGTTTCATGTTTTGCCGTCTTATTGAGAGGATTCACCATTTTTGAAACCATTGTTCTCGGCAGCTGCCAATTGATTTTTAATTCTTTCAAACTCATGGTCCCGCATCTTTTGCCGTCGCTCAAAGAGGGTCTGGGATAAACCGGCAGCATAGGCGTGGGGATTATCAAACCGGAATATTGTCGGATCAAAGGCCGCTAAACTCTCCTGGGTCCGTTGGCGCATCTCGGCTAAGGTTTCATTGGAAGACACTCGCACTCCATTTTCAAAAAGTGGCTGTAAAAGATGGGTGACCCTCATCCCTTTTGTCGGAATGGCTTTTCTCTTCCATGAATCTTCTGGTGAAATGATTGTAACAACCTTTTCATCCGCCATTCCCGGCGGAGACTCACTGAGGATGTCATAAATCACATCACCTGCACAGTGGGAGTTCAACCACAACCTCGCCACTTCCAGGCTACCCGGAATGCTGGTTTTGGCCGGCTGCTCTGAAATCTTCATCCGCGAAATCATCTCCCCTTCTGCATTTTCAACCGCAGCCAGTTTGTACACCCCATTCAAAGCCGGTTCATCGAATGCCGTAATCAGTTTTGTACCCACACCCCAGATATCAATAGGAGCCCCCTGGGTCTTCAAACTTTTGATAAGTCTCTCGTCCAGATCGTTTGAGGCAACGATCTTGGTGCTTTCAAAACCACTTGCGTCAAGGAGGTTGCGGGCCTGGGTGGAGAGGTAGGCAAGATCCCCCGAATCCAACCGTATCCCCATCAGGTCGGCTCCATTTTTTCGCAGCTTTATTCCAACATCTATGGCCTTTTTAACGCCTTCCAAAGTATCATAGGTATCCACCAAAAGCACCGAATTATGGGGGAAAACATCCGCATAGGTGTCAAACGCATCTTCTTCACTATCAAAGGCCATCACCCAGCTATGCGCATGAGTTCCACGCACTGGGATCCCGTAACGTGATCCAGCTAGAACGTTCGAAGTAGCATTGGCTCCACCTATATAGGCAGCCCGGCTTCCTGATAAACCGCCGTCCAACCCATGTGCGCGGCGCAGGCCAAACTCCAAGACTTCATCATTTCCAGCAGCCAGACGAATGCGAGAAGTTTTCGTCGCTATAAGGGTTTGATAGTTGACGATTGCCAGCAGAGCCGTTTCTATGAGTTGCCCATCCAAAAGCGGTGCCCGAACCCGAACAATCGGTTCGTGGGCAAAAAGAATAGTCCCTTCTGGTACCGCATCGATTGAGCCCCTGAATCTCCACTTCGCTAAATAATCCAAAAAAGCTTCATCAAAGAAGGGTTTTCCATTTTTGCCTGTCACTGTGCGGAGGAAATTAAGATCCTCTCTGTTAAACTGCAGTGCTTCCAGCCAATCAGCAAAAGGCCCGATACCGGCAACCACTGTATACCGCCCTTTAAAGGGGGCGGTACGATAAAACATGTGAAATACACTCGTCCTATCCTCCATACCCGCCTTTAAATAACCGTGTGCCATAGTTAATTGGTAAAGATCGGTTGACAAAGCAAGGGATGTTCCTGGAAATACGGGCAAAGTGGGAGCAGCACTTTTAGACTCAAGCTGTCCTTCCCCGTAGGGTTGATTTGTTTTCATGTTTTATATTTCTCTAAAATCGTCAATTAAAGATTCTCACTATAAATATTTTTCAGTGGTAAAAAATATTTTGCAAAATGGGTGGACTAGGGCTACCAGTGCAATGCACTATAATAAGGTGATTCAATTTATCAACCAAGTTGTATAGCTTCTTGAGAGACAATCCAAGACTTACCCTGACCAACAAGGCAACGGTCTGACTGGTAGTACTTGTCAGCGTCAATACATGACCAACCGGAATAGTCATCTCAAAGAGCTTAAAACTGTGATAAAAAATGATTATGATATGGCAACGTTGGTAAATTATCTTCTGCGGTAAGCGACATAATTCGATTGTCGAATGTGAACTTTTTCGCAGTTATTTTTTGTACAAGGAGAACCCCAGTGCATATTTCGGAAATATTTAATCGCAATCCGATTGCGTATAGTTACGAGCTCTTTCCCCCAAAAAGTAAAGAGGCAGCGGAACAACTTTTCGCAACCATCAGCGATCTTTCACCGCTTGAGTTGGCCTACGTAAGTGTCACCTATGGTGCGGGCGGTTCAACCCGTAATCTGACGCATGATCTGGTTGTGCGAATTCAGGAAGAAACCGACCTACCTGTGGTTTCACACTTGACCTGTGTGGGGTCAACCCGTGATGAAATCAAGTCAATACTAGATACCTACTCAGCCAGCGGAATTGACAATATTCTTGCATTACGGGGAGATCCTCCTCAAGGTCAAGGGCCCTTCGAGCCCGTTGACGGGGGTTTTAGGTATGCAGCCGAGTTAGTAGAATTTATCCGCAAACACCAGCCTCAAATGGGTATCGGCGTGGCCGGGTTTCCGGAAGGACATCCTGAAACTCCTAACCGACTCCATGAGATTGACCACCTGAAAGCTAAGGTTGATGCTGGAGCTGACTATATCTGTACCCAACTCTTTTTTGATAACAACGAATTTTACGATTTCTGTGAACGATGCGAACTGGCTGGTATTCGTGTACCTATCGTGGCGGGTATTGCACCAATAACCTCGGTGAAGCTGCTCAAACGGATGGCTGAAGTTTCTGCCGGCACCCGTTTTCCGGCACGTTTAATAAAGGCGATGCAACGGGCAGAAAATGAAGAACACCAGGCCAAGGTGGGCATCCATTGGGCCACTGAACAGGTCCGTGATCTCATCGACCATAATACCAAGGGCATTCATCTGTACACCCTTAACAAATCCAATGCCACGCGTCAGATATACGATTCATTGGGAGTGACGACCACACGCGGTCTGGTCTAAATCGTCCTGTTTTACCCAACGATTCTTTGCCACCCGACATCTGGTTGTGTGGCAAAGAACCGTGTTTCCCTAGAACCTTAATCCTAAGGATTAGCTATTTTTAATAACGAACGCCCTTCTCTTCAAAAAGCTATACACTTCATAATGGAATTTTGACATTCCGCACAAAAAAGAGGCTTAAAGGATTGTTCAGCATATTAGAATATTTTGCCATCCAAACTTTCAACACCGTACATTTCAGGTCTTCTATAAATTACTCATCCCCATTTTCTATTGCCTGGTTGCTTTGATAAGGGCGACATATCCGCTCTTTTGTCTATCCTTCTGCCATATCAAGTAGTCGAGGTCCGTATGAAGCCAAAAAACATATCTGATTGAGGGTTGATACTGCCAAAAGGCTTAGGACAACTTTTGAGAACCATACAGGCCGGGTGTCAATCCGTATCGTTTCTTAAAAGATCTTGAGAGATGGCTTTGATCGGAAAAGCCAGCAAGAAATGCTGCTTCAGCTATACCCTGCCCACTATCTATATATTCCCGCGCCCTTTCGAGGCGCAGCTGCACAAGATAAGCATGTGGCGACATTCCCACCTGATTTCGAAATAGTCGAATCAAATGATATGAAGTGCACTGGGCAATTTCTGCTAAATTGTTCAAAGAAAGATTTTCGCTACATCCGGCTCGCATGAATTCAACGATAGTATTAATCCTGTCACTTGAATTATCCAAACTTCTACGATAAATCACTTCTCCAAATTGCAAATTCTTCATTTGCAAAAAGAGAGAAATGCTCAACTCCTCAAGAAGTAATTGGTCTTCGTTATTGAGTATCCCTTCATGTAGAAGAATCGCCAATTGCCAACATTTACGGTTTTCAATAACAGACGTCGGTAATGTAAGTTTACCTTTCACTTCACCCGTGAACAATTTCTCCAAATACAAGAAGAATTCTTCTCCCAGATAGAGACTTCGCAAATGCCGCCTGGCCGAACTCCACGGTCTGTTTGAATGAACAATTCCTGGCTCAATTATGCTTACACTGCCTGGCTGCAGAATATTCGTACAACCCTTCAGGCTATATTGCTCGCCTCCTTCGGAATTAAGCCACAGGACATGGCCATTATGAATATGCCCGGCAAAGGCAAAGCTATTTTTACAGGAAAGTGCCTCGACACCCGGATACAATGGAGATTTATATTGAAGTGGTATGCTCATGCGGACAATTATATACTGATTTGACAAAACGCAATCACGCCAGGAGAAATTTCGATCGTTGAATTTAAAGTAAAGTTCATAGCAGCATTGAAATTTCTCATACAATGATTGAGGTGCTGTGCCAAGATGAAACCTAAATTTGTGCATGACACAATCTTCTTTTTAAGCTTTTTCTCGAGGAGAAAAAGAGAACTCGGCAAAGGGAGGCTTTGGCCAAACCTTTACCGGCCATTAAATTGTATGCACACAAAATGAAAATGGTTACAAAAACAACAGAGACAGAATAGCTACGGAGCTGCCAGACAAAAAAGCTTGTAGGAATATTCCATTCCCCCTTGGTAATGCTAAAGAACTCAGGAGCTTATTACCTTCAGTGCAATCACCATAACTGTTGATTACTTCTTTGCAGCCGTCCAATGCACTAACCACCTGTACATTTAACAAGGCAAGCTGATTACGAATTTCTCCCTGCATGGTTTTTCACTCGGAAATAGCCTGGCTTTGACCGCAAGGTATTTAGAGAGGCAACAAAGCCGTGGGCCAGATGTTCATCCAGTGCACGCCAGGATGGCTGCAGAGTAAAAAAAAGCGAAAACATTCTCCCAGACCACCTCTGAGTACAAAGACAATGGTGGAGACAAAAAGACCAATCCCCGGCAGAAGCGGACATGGACATAACAGTTCAACCGACAGACTGGACAGCGCAAAACTAAAGACTTTAAGGGTCAGCGACTTAATCCGCCCCCTTGGGCGGTCATCTATCTCAAAAAGAGCTCCAGCCAACGCCCCTAGGGCAATTGTTATAGCGAAAAACGATTTCCCCAACAATACAAGTGGTACTACAAGCACACCTATGACCATTGTACCCTTGATTGCCCGAATCCGTTCAGAAGTAGCCTGGAAATAATGCCAGAGCGTATCTTTTCATGCAGATATCTGTTGTTTGAAAAAAATAATCATTCGATCAGCGGTATGTGTCATCCGCCCTTACAATCATTCATTATTTCAAACTCCGCCCACTCCTCGAGCTTAAGGGCATCAGCTGCTCTTTGCAGGCATTTTGCAGGACCATCTGACAAATTATGCTCAAATCTACAGAGAAACTTCTTATTAACTTGAACGCGGAAAGTACTCGTCCCTTGGTTATCGCCACTCTCGTATCTGATTGTTATCATTTTCATCACCATTTTCGCTCACCGCTATTCCTTACCGGATTCAGAAAAAATTCTGAAATACGAATCTAGGTCTAGAATGGGGTTGCCTTGTTGGTCAGTATCGATGAAACTAATTCATTATTAACAAGGAAAGGAAGGAACCTTAACAGTTGCAGATCACTGAACAATTGTTTCTTGTTTTGAGACGGTCATGGACCAATTCCGAACATACATTGACTCGTCGAACAAATAGAATTAGCTAAAAACACTACAACTATTTTCTAGCAAAATTTATTCCAGACAATGAGATTAGATATTATCCCTAGAAATTCAACTCATTGGAAAACAAGTAAGAAAAGAAGAAAAGGTTCAAGGAAATAAAAAATGGGCCTAATAGCTACAAAGATGAAAGAATACTACCAATATGAGATCCAGCAAAAAAAGTGATGCTCCGCCTCGCAAAGGACCACATTTATACTTATCAAACAGCTCCGAGCAGCCCCTTCCACCTGAATCAAACAGGAACATAAGATTGCTTCTTCTACTCCCAGGGGAGCCAGGGCAATCCCTCTCTTAACCCTTCTCGTATACGCCTTTCTGAACCTTTCTGGTAGCCATAAACTCGTGTGCCAAACATATGCAACATCAAACTGGCTGCACGTCGCTGGCTCACCTGTTTATTACACTCTTTCTTCAGATAACTCTCTAAAAGTTCTTCCACTTCACCAAGCTTAGAGGAAGCAAACTCATACAGATCATTGCCTTCAGCGGCTAACTCAAGGCGAGTTTTGATAAGGAAGCAACTACAATAATTTTCTTTGGTCGATTCCTCAACAATCCCCTCTAAAATTCTTACAATCCCCTCCCCAACCGAGGGTGCCTCATCCAGGACTCTGTGCATTTGGGCCATACGCTTGCGGGCATAACTTTCCAACGCTTCCCTGAACAGGGCCTCTTTATTACCAAAGGCAAGATAGATTGATCCGGGTTTAAGGCCAGTTTTTTGTACCACCTGCTTCATTGACGTTGCACTGAAACCATTTTGCCAGAACAGGTCAATGGACTTTTCTATAACCTCTTTTCTATCAAACTGGGCTCTTGTCATTCTCTTACCTCGTACTCTTGTATTCTTATTCTGGATTACTCGAGGAAATTATACAGCATTATCTTGAATAGTCATTCAAATATTTATTGACAAGTGTTTTTTCAGGTTCTATCCTTGAATGAATGATCAAGAGCACATCTTTCATACTGGTGAGAAAAATCATCTCAGGGCTTCGACCTGAACCGTTAGTCACTGGATACTCAATGATCCCGCAGGAGGAAAACTGCCATGGGTTGTCTTTGTCAAGAAATCGCTGGCCCTGATATCGAACTGTCTCCGATCTGTCTCGGACACTTGTGGATGTTTAAAAACCTTCCAGAAGCGGAAGTAGCTGAATTAACGAAAGAGGCAGCACGAAAAAAGCTGAAAAAGGGAGAGACGCTTTTCATGCAGTCTAATCCTGCCGATGAGTTGTTTCTCATCAAGGGCGGGCGTATTAAACTTGTGAAAGTTTTTGAAGATGGTAGTGAACTCACCCTGGATATTCGCAAAGATGGTGATTTTCTCGGTGAAAATAGTTTGTCAGTTCAAGGCAAGTACCCGGTAAGCGCTATTTGTCTCGAAGAGACACTCACCTGCGGGTTTGACAGGACTCAGTTTGAACAACTTGTTCTTAAATATCCTAATATAGGGCTACAGGTTATAAGGAATTTAAGTGACAGGGTGAACTGGCTCACCAGTCAGGTAGGAAGCCTGGCGGTAACCAATATTGAAGAACGACTCCACAGGGTGCTCTGTAATGTGGCCAAAGAGCATGGTGCAACCAGCGCACAGGGAGTTGTAATTCAATTTCCTTTAACCCATGAGGATTTAGGCTTTTTAACAGGAGCTCATCGGGTCAGTATCACCAGGGCAATGACCGCTCTAAAAAATGCCGGAAAAATTATTTTAGAAGATAAAAGACTCATCCTGACATCCTTTAGTTTATAGTACCCCAGCTCTACTTCCCTGTCATTGTATTATACTATTTTACATTTTAACATTTGGCAGTTTGATTGGCTTACCCCCTGATGCTGAAAACTCCACCACCCACAACCTCCCTGACAATAGAGAAAATCCAGTTCACTTGACTAAAATCTACTTTTCATGGAATTGCCCAACTCAGCTCTATGTCGGCTATTGCACTTGCTTTTTCTTCGCTACAAGAAGCCGGTAAGAGTGACGCCACAGCAGACAAAAAATACTTCAAAGTTTTTCAATCTTCCCCCAGATTAACACTAAAAATCAATTTGATGTATCAATGAATTTTGGGAAAAGCCCAAATACAATAAAGGCAAGCCCAACAATAATCACAAAGATACCTGAAATAGAATATTCACTGCTCCAAAAGATAAAACTGTCCTGCATTTGTGTTAACTGATATCCGGCATTGATCACAAGTAGTCCAATGCCAATCCTGCACCCCCCAAGTCCCCATTTAAGTAAAAAATGGAGTAATTCTTTCATGACTCCCTCCAAAATTACTCAATCCTATTCATTGCTGATTATTATAAGCATTAGAGCGTCAATTAGCTTTCAATATGGCCCCATCTCAGAATTAACGCATCAACAAATTTATGTGTGTTTTTGTCAAAACGCTCTTTAAGTTATATCTACAGAGAAAATATCGGAATTTTTCCTATGAAACTTCCAATACAAAACGACCGTAAAGTGAGTAAAAATGAAGAAACTCTTCTTGAAAGACACACTAACTAAGACCAACATCTATGACATACTTTGTGGAATAAGCTGCGGCCAAAATAAAAATGGTACCAATGAAACGGCAAAAACACTTGAGAGTATCAGGTTTAGCTGCCAACACATTCTTTAAAACAAAAATAACAACCAAAGAAGAGATATAAGGAGAAAGGAACTTTTTAGCTCAAAGGGTTAGAATGATACGTTAATAATCTCTAGATTTTTCCCGGAAGATACCTGGCAACCCATCCATGGACTATACAATTCCAACTCATAGGTGTGGTTATTTGAGAAAAGACATTATTCATCCGCCAATACAGATGCAATGAGCTTCTGTAGAGTTGTTAATTCCTGCCATAATGTTTCTTTATCATCAGGACTGAGCTCTACTCTATCTATCTTAGGGATAAGACGCTTCACTTCATGGATTTTTGCGATAACTCTTTTGTCCATCGGGGTAAAGGTTCTGACAGGTTTGGGTCGTGTGAGTTGCCTTATTTTAGCGACGGTGAGATTTTCATTTTTAACCTTGTTATAGAGATAAATCATCTCTTTTGGATCTTTTCTTTTCGCAATTTCTAAGAGAACGTTTTTCGGGGTGTCGGACGTCCGACACTCCTCTTTTAATGACTCCGGCAGCTTGTTGAGCGTGAGTATCTCGTTGATTGTTGTTCTGGCTTTTCCCACAACAGCACTCAACTGATGTTGAGTGTACCCATGGGTTTCCATTATTCTGGCATAGGCATAGGCCTCTTCAATAGGTTTTAAATCATCCCGCTGGATATTTTCGATAAGGGCTATTTCAGCAGGATCCCCAGAGGAAAAAATTACAGGCATTACATCTATTTTTGCAATCATCGCCGCTCGATAACGGCGTTCCCCGGCGATTATCAAAAAGTCACTCGCAATGTCATCTCTATCGTTTTTCCTGACGATGATAGGCTGTAAGACGCCTTTGTTGCTGATCGAGGCAGCAAGTTCATCTAACTTTGTCGCATCAAAATTCTTCCTAGGTTGATCAGGATCTGGCTCTATGAATTTGAGTGGAACTTTGTATAAATTACCCTCCACATACTGCTCAAAAATAGAGATTTCAGGCGAAATATCATTTCCCTCGAGGGTTTTAGAAGCTAACTTCGTTGTTTTCCCGACTATTTTTTTTTTGAAATCTACCATATTGATAATAGTTCTTGAGTTAACTTATTGTAGTCTTCAGTCCCTGGACTTTTTTCATCATAAACCATTATGGGCTGCTCAGCTATTTGTGCCTGCTTGATTCCTGTAATCTTTCTAATCTTTGTCGACAATACAATTTCAGAAAATTCGGCCAACTGTTCATCAACCCAGTCATTGATCCCTTTTTCTCGGGAATCAAAGATGGTTACAAGTATTCTAAGATAATCTCTAATATTTGCATCAGAACCCATTATACCTCTTATGGTATCTATCAGATCAGCAAAGCCTTCCAAAGAATATCGCCCGGTATCGGTCGGAACTAAAATAAAATTGCAGGCGTAAAGAGCGTTAATTTCTAAAATACCAAGAGAAGGGTGACAGTCTATGACGACAAAGTCATAATTATCTGTTTCCTTTAATAAGGCATTGTGTAACCTCATTTCTCTGAAATGCTCATTGAAAAGGGTGTTAGTTGCTTTGCTCAGATGAATATTTGCCGCAATAATATCTAGGTTCTCAGTTGGTGTCTTACACACCACCTCTCTGATATCTCTTCCATTTATTAGAATGTCCTGGACAAAGTATTCACAATGATCAGCCATTCCCATTCCAATTGTCGAGTGGGCCTGTGGGTCGAGGTCTATGAGCAAAACTCTGAAACCTGCCAAAGCAAGACCACAAGAAAGATTCGTAGATGTTGTTGTTTTTCCAACACCACCTTTTTGGTTTATGACAGAAATGATTTTTTTCATATTCCCAACTGAGGTTGAGGATGATTATGGAAATTAATATTATGTTCAAAGAGAACAAAAACGCCAAATCTTAAAGATCTGCAACATTAACATAATCATATGAAGAAGCACAACAGATTAAGATCGAGGGTGTCGGACGTCCGACACCCTCGATGGGCGAGATCCTCTGTATTGTCAAATGGGATTTCCAGTAGCCACAAGGCAAGAATATATTATTGTGGGCCTGGTGGTAAGTTCTGCCTGGCACATGGTGAGAGGGAATGAAGTCCTGTGCAGTTTCATCACTGCAATATAAACCACTGTCCATTGGGTTCTTAAAAAACCGTTTTAATTCCAAATAAACAAGAACTTTAGCCCTAAACCTCCGCCTTTATTATAGAGAAGGCTTCTTACAAACAAAGCTGAACAACTTCTTCGATAGGGGCTCAGTACGATGCCGGCAAACCTGGAGGTTTTAACCATGCATTTGACAACACTTCAAACAGGTCCAAATACGATCAACCAAGCTAATTTGTTGTTTGGCATAAAAGGTTCACAAAATATTTTTTAAATTTTCAGCCAGTTCTTTTCCCGACAAATTTGGGGTATCTTACGTGCTTCAATGCGACAGAGACCTATCTATAATGCGAACATTGAAACCTTTACCTGCCGCTCTTTCTTAATTTAAATCTCAGATATCTTGCATATCCCTCGTGATTCAGAGCGCCTATACCAGAGGAGCTCGGCCGGGTAGTCGGTGCGAAGCGACACTGTTATTTGTCCATTACCTCGTGGATTGTGTACCAACCTGTTGAGGATTGTGTCTGCAAGGGTCAGGTCGTCCATCTGTTCATGCCAGGGGGCGACAGGGGGCTAGCTGGTCACTAGGATTGATTTGAGGCCATATCAATCCTCGAATATCTATAATAAATTATGGTATTTCTCACGATCCAACTGCTCCAGGCCTAAATCATCCAAGACTAATTTATCGGCCTTGGTAAAGAATGCAGGCATCTTGAGGTATTGTTCATTTCCTTTGGCCGGACTGAGGTCCTCAATGAGTTTTGTAACTCTCACATAGATGGTATTAAAACCCAGCCTGCATGCATTGTTGGCAAAGGTGCCGAGGTGAGTTGTCGTGTCGTAGTAGTCTGCACCGCTTATGTTGCTGTGATGGAACGGTATGCTGTTGTTTGTCTCTTTTCTCAGTGCTCTTTGGATCCAGGCCGCTTTTAAGGATCTATTCTAGGTTTCTTTATGAGAGAACATCGACCTGTAGAGCACGGTTACAAACCGTTTCGAGGCGTTGTTTTCCCTAGGATTACCCAACCTTAAATCCCAAGCACAGCTACTGTAAGCCTGTCGAGAGTGCGCTCTTTTCAGGAAAATGATTGTGTGAGCTCCGATTATCGCCGCCCAACGTATAATCCTTTCCGGGCTCCATTCAGAGTATCATTAGTTTTTTTGCGGCAGGTGGCCCCTGATGGTTGTATGGCTTCCCGGGATTGGTCGCGGAGATTTCTGGCTATCAGTTGATTACGGTGCAGACACTCCACCATTGTTTTGGTGTGGTGGATATCGAGTTGTTTTTTCACGAAGTTATAAGGGACAGAATCATCTGGGACACCGCTAAAAAAAAGGGCGAAAGCAAGAATCAGGGAGGCTATCCTATCTTCAACTTTCTGGATGAGAGTTGCCTCCGATGTGGTTACTCGAACCGAGGACAGCAACAAAGATCTGGGTTTTATGTATCTCTCTGGTTGATAGATCAACAATGTCTACAGTTCGTCAGGAGTATAGCCCACAAGCATTTTTTCGCTGGCCCTATGTTTATGGCTCATCACCTCATCGAGGTTGACAGCCCACTCTCGATAGCTGTGACAGTACAACTGTATTGGTAACCATCGGGTGGGGCCATTGTATTCCAGAGCAGTATTAGCGTGACATGGAGAAGGGGTGAAAAAAGTTTTTGCTCGAGGGAGGTGTCGCTTAACCCTCAGGAAGAGATCACTTAAGCTCTGCAAGTTTTACACGCTGGATATAATCGTCGACATCCCAGCCTATTTCACAGCTTAAACCGATCTTAGGGTTGCTGCGGTTCAGTTCGTATTGAGGCGTAACACCGCTCATATTTTTTCGCAGAGATAATCTGTTGCCTGGCGTAAAATCCTCCTTTATAAAATCATCAAAACAGGACTCATCTACCATCTGGTTTTACGCGTCGCGCCCTTCAACATGGGTGGGCGGAATGAAATCACCAACTGGGATACTCAGATATCTCGTTTTTTCGCGAGAATGTTTATGCAGAATATCTCCAGATGGTTTCAGCACTGTTAGTATTCCTTGGCTGTTCATCCTTACAAACCATTCAAAACCTGAAACTATCTTCAAGCCATCAAAATGATCCTAGGAACTGCTTGTTAAACCGCCCCTGTGTAAGAAAGGCTTGGGACAATCTGCAAAGAACAGAGCAGAAACGGGCTGCTGCAAATTCATACGGAAAGAGTCTTCGTAAACTGGAAATGTTTTTTCGGAAACCTTTGTTCAAGACGGGATCTTATTATCTTATTTCTACCAGGGGTACTGCTGTCTATGCTCAAACAATACATAGAAAAACAGGATGATGTTAAAACACTGTAGTTGCCACCATCTGGAAAGACATTGCAGATGGATAATTTCGCTATATCTGTTAAAGATATTCTTCAGCAAATTCCAAGAATTGTTCTCTGAACTGGATAGACATAACACCATTTTCCCTAAATGATTTCTGCACAACAGGGTGCAGGGTCGATTCATATTTCAGAATTATTTCGGTTCTGTACTTTTCTTCTTTTTGGAGAAATTTCGTTTCTAATTCAGAAAACCTTTTTTCCACAGCCTTATACAGCTCGACCTTTCTTTTTCGCTCTAAATTAAGTTTCTTCAGCTTTTTGCTTTCTTGATCCGCTTCAAAATCACTTTTCCCTGTAATTTTTTCTCTCAACAGATACGCCAGAAAAGCACCACTTTTCTTCTCCACCGTACCAGCAGCCAAACAGGTATTGTAATAATCTAGTATTTGCTGAGTTTTCTCCTCACCCAGATCATTAATATGAGACTTAGCTCTCAATGGCGTTATGCCAAAATATTCCAATTTTTCAAGTAGTTCCTTCTCTGATGATCGTTCAGATTCTACTGGAAAAATTGATTTAGTGTCCATAAAAGGAAGATTTTCCTGATACACCTGACTTACAATGTTAAATCTCACTCTGGTTATTTTTCTTCCCTCTCGGATAGTCTCCAAGTTAAATGTCAGATCACATTGATAAAATCCTGATTCGTCTTTCTTTTCAAATTCTTTCTTTGCCTGGTTCAGGACCCACGCTCTAAACTGCTTAAACTGGACATACTTACCCTTATCGATGCCGAGAATTTCTTTCAATTCATCAACGCGAAACTCTCTGTAACCAATTTTTCGATACTGCTTTAATAATTGATAAATTCTTATGGAATAAATACTCTGAAATTGAGCCAGTATGGTCAACTTTGATTGAGTAAAGTCCCTCCTCAATTGTAAAAGGTATGGCTTCAAGCTGGGGTCAAATCGAAAACTTATGGATCCCTTCTTGTTATTATATTTACAAGAAGATACCCAGCCAACTTTCAATGGCCCATCATCCTCAGGAATGACAATGACCCTTTGCATTAATTGATCTGTTATCTTATCTGCGTCGCGGTATGCATTATTCAAATCGATATTAAGAATTGCCGCTAAATCACGGATCTTAATTTCATAAGGATAAAAATCTACATCGTCCGGATGAATCATTGATGCGACCGCAAAAACTAATCGCTGCTCGCCCACACTCAGCGTATATCTGGATTCAACAAGCTTGTTAGATTGTACTATGAGTGGCGATCTTTCAATTTTTGTCAAAGAATATCTCCTTGAGAGAAAGGTATTGTTGTTGGCGAAAATACTAAAGTATAGATATATTGTCAAGGCTATACCTTTGCCGTCAATCCCTATACCTTTAGCTCAGCAAAAAGTTATCCCAATCGCTCCGTCAATCCCTATACCTTTAGTACAAGGCCGGATTTAGCGATGACCGTCAATCCCTATACCTTTAGCTCAGCAAAAAGTTATCCTAATCGCTCCGTCAATCCCTATACCTTTAATACAGGGCCGGATTTAGCGATGACCGTCAATCTCTATACCTTTAATACAGGGTCAGATTTAGCGATGACCGTCAATCTCTATACCTTTAATACAGGGCCGGATTTACCGCTGACCGTCAATCTCTATACCTTTAATACAGGGTCAGATTTAGCCCTGACCGTCAATCCCTATACCTTTAATACAGGGCCGGATTTACCGCTGACTGTCAATCTCTATACCTTTAATACAGGGTCAGATTTAGCGATGACCGTCAATCTCTATACCTTTAATACAAGGCCGGATTTACCGCTGACTGTCAATCCCTATACCTTTAATACAAGGCCGGATTTAGCGATGACCGTCAATCTCTATACCTTTAATACAGGGTCAGATTTAGCGATGACCGTCAATCTCTATACCTTTAATACAGGGCCGGATTTGCCGCTGACCGTCAATCCCTATACCTTTAATACAGGGCCGGATTTAGCGCTGATCGTCAATCTCTATACCTTTAATACAAGGCCGGATTTAGCGCTGACCGTCAATCCCTATACCTTTAATACAGGGTCAGATTTACCGCTGACCGTCAATCCCTATACCTTTAATACAGGGTCAGATTTAGCGCTGACCGTCAATCTCTATACCTTTAATACAGGGTCAGATTTAGCGCTGACCGTCAATCTCTATACCTTTAATACAAGGCCGGATTTAGCGCTGATCGTCAACTTCTACACTGTTTATACAAGAGCAGTTTTACTGCCGACCATCAATTCCTATGCTTTTACGAAATAGAATTTCTTGTCAATCAATTCAATTTCATAGACTTTTAGTCCATACCGTCAATTTCTGTACCAAAAGACTGTAGATCTCTATACCTTTGACCGTCAATCTCTATACTTTTGACCGTCAATCTCTATACCTTTGACCGTCAATCTCTATACTGAATGCCTCTGTAACTCACTAAATACAAGGGTTATGGAACTTAGAAAACAAGACATAACTCTTTAAAACAAGATAAAACAACAACTCATACCATCATGATTGGTCAATCTCTATACCTTTTTCATATATGGTTGTTATGTTGTTATTTTCTTTTTATATTTATCAGGTTCAGATGTTTTTCAAAACTGATCAAACGACCTTAATTTCCTTTGGCATATATTTGTTAATTCGACATTATTCAACTTATTGTTTGTTTATCTATCATTTAATTTCAGAAAAGTATGGAATGGAGCAAAAGAACCTCTTCTGTATTTGATATGCCTTTGTCAACAAAATATTATCGGGTAACATTGCTGTAATGTATTGTGCTGAAAACAACACTCTAAATGAATATTGATCTTAAAAGTTACAAGAGAACCGATGTAGATATTATCTTCGATTAAAGTGATCGCTGTAGTCCTCAATGAGATTGAAGATGGTCGAGGCCGGGACAGGAGGGTAGACTGCAATAATTATTATCTAAGCCCTTTTAATCTCTTTAAAAAGAAGATCAGAGGAGTATAATTGACATACGGTAAAGGCTTACCTCACTTCAACCCGTTTCTCATTACCTCAACAACTTACACAATGAATTGGGTAGAGCAGAGTGGGGAGAGGAAATACTCTCCTTTGAAGTGGGGGGTGTACAAATGCTCATATAAGACGGTCCCTGGGATCTGATTATTCTTTAATTCGGTTTCACCACCACGTTTCCTCTCCCAACATTTATCAAAACGGCTTTAGACTTTATGGCCTGTAGAGTGGTCGAGTTAATTAAACCATCTTGCGTGAGGTTTCTCTGGCAACACACTGTCCAGATAATCAATGTCAGCGATAAATCCAAGCAGTTGGTCTGAGTTGTACATTCTATCAATATCTTCTTGCGCTGGTGTGTTTTTCGCAGGTGCAGCGCTCCAAGTCATTTGCAGTAATTTACTACAGCGGTATGGATTGTGTCTTGACTTACGAAAAACTTTATTGATGAGATTGTGGTGATGAAATGAATGACTGAAAGGGAGAGAGAAAAACAAAAAGTGTTATGGTTTTAGCCGAATCATTTTACGGTGATGCAGGCAGGATGGAGAATATATTTCGCGTATTTGCCATATTTATCTCGGGCTTTACTACACTCTTTTTCTATGTAAGGGCATTTAAAGTCGGGTTTGGTGGTATTGATCCTGGCCATTACCTTTTCTTCTATAATTGGATTATTGAAGCTGACACAATTGTTACCTTCATCCCAAGCTCCATCGAGATAATCCATGAGATCAAACTTTTGTTTAATGCTCCATTTACGAATTATTTTACGAGAACGAATAGAATTCAGGATTTGGATGTTGCAACTGATATAAGATGAGGCAAAAAAATTGGCAAATCCATTTTTTAGAGGGTCGTCTTTTGTATGAAGAACATTGCTCCAGAAGCGCCAACCGTTGAAGTTTGCAACTAGATCGGCGTAAGAAAAAATCCCTGTTGTGGCATACCCGAAATTCCCAGCCTCCTGGTCCTGTCCCCATTGAATAGCTTGGATCAAGGTCTTATCGTTTTCATTGGTCTGTTCAAAATATTCCCATCCTTCTGCAAAAAAATGGCCGATCTTATCAAGTCCAATAAGATGTCCATCAATATTTACAATATCACTCAATTCTTTCAGATTTAAGGAAAAACCCTCAATATAATTAATGTCTCGGTATATTGAGTCTTTTAAAGACAGGGAGTAACTTTTGTCAGCAAGCAGAATACGGAGTTGTTTGTCCAGGCTATAACCCTTTAAGCCCCAAGACGCCGTAAGAGTACCAAAAATCGATTTTCTCAGTTCCCTATACAATATTTCTTCATTGCAAGAGCCTTCTTTAGGTAGGGTCCCAAAACCGGATTGCCATTTATTTGCATTATCAACACCCTCCTGTATACGATCATTAATGATCGCATTGAGTTGATGCAGACTGTCTTCAAGAATTACTCCCCGTGGGGTGACACTATCAATTTCTGCAGTTTGTGCAGAAGTAGAGAAGACCAGGAAAAAAATACAGATGATGCGCTGGAGACTTGATGCCATTTGCATGCGTGGAATGACAGAGTGAATTCATTACAAGATAGATCTCGTTTTATTTAAGATGAATTGGTGTCGATGTCTTAAATTGTTCCGTGATAATGAACGTTATTGTTATGACTCAGTCATTAAGGAGGTCTGTGGTGTGAAACATTTAATTTTTTATAAGGGTGGATTTTATGTATACGAAATCCACCCGATATTTATGCTTTACACAATTTCAGCCATTATTTACTTCGTCACCTAACGCTTTACCCGCTTTAAATTTAATCACTGTTTTTGCAGGGATGTCGATCTCTTTACCGGTTTGAGGGTTTCGCCCTTTTCTTGCGTCTCGTTTTGTTGTTGAGAAAGCCCCAAAACCTATCAGAGAAACACTTTCTTCTTTTTTCAGGGCTTGAGTTATCCCAGCCAAAATACCTTGTAAAGCTGCTTCTGCTTGAGTTTTAGTAATTCCAGCTGCATTTGATGTATATTCTACAAGCTCTTTTTTGTTCATTTCTTCCTCTTAGTTTTAGTATCAATTCAAAATCAGTTTGGATTGTTGCCCTTTGGGCCAAAGTCGTTCTCGGTTCAAATATTTTTAGACTATATGCGTATTATATACCTGTTGAATAACTGTCAAGTATGGTTCTCAATATTCTGTTCATTCAAAGGGGATAGATTGAAAAACAGAAAAGGCAGGACAAATACACAACGTACCGCTATGACACAACATTACTTTATCTAACCATAATGGCATCTATTGGGCAAGCTTACTTGCAAAAAACAGAGTGCAATTTGGAGAGATTTTAAAATTTTCCCTGATTAGAAGGACTTTTGGTCGAGGACCAGGCCAGATCAATAAAATGGCATGAAGTGAAATCAGACTCTGATGGGGTTCCTGATATCGTTGGGAGCATACTGCTTTCTAGGTCTAACAAGTATATTGTAGAATCAAAAACCTGGGAAGGTGCTAGGTGCAAACGATCCCCACAGGTTGGCTCAAAAAATAGTCGCCTAAAAGTTCGATATAAACTCAAGCAATTTTACGAAAAAATACGCTGCATTGTTGCCAGGCCGTATTTGCCAAGAATTATTTTACCAGTGCGGTGCAATTCCGGGCAATACCAATCAAGATACAATGGCCGAGACCAAAAAGGAGAATAAAAATAAAACCTGGTAGAATTTTTTACTGAATTGTTATGATTGCAGGAATGGGGACTATAAAACCAAAGGCGCAGCAACCAAGAACAAATACTCCCCCCATGCCTTGTACTTTGATTGTGAGGAGCAAGCCATTTGACATCGAACACTGAGCAATACCCAAAGAAGAAGTACTCCTGCTATAATATTCATATAGGAGTTGACGATCACAGGTACCGCGCATATAAATCCATTGGTGGCTATTGTGATAAACAGGGCGATAGTAAATAGCACAGCATAGAGCACAGCCTGCAGACCGGCAGGTAATATGATCTTGATTTGTTACATAACAGACACTAAGTGGTATTGATGCGAAATAGCAGGGACTGAAATGGATACTCACCATTCTCCATAAAAAGAATCAAGGCCTCCCTGCAGAAGGCCCTGATTCAGCCATGTGTTGATAGTAAGAAAAATGTAATCTATATAATTATTTGACCCCGAGTTTGGTCAGCTCCGAGATTATTGAGGCTTTATCATAGAACCCCTCATGTCGTAGCACTTCGTTACCCTTGGCATCGTAAAAAATCTGAGTTGGGATAAGGCTGATACCATAATCGTTTCCGGCATTTGGGTTTTCCCATACATCGATAAAGACAATGGCAGCCCGGCCCTTGTACTCTGCTTCAAGTTCTTCCATGATCGGTGCCATCATTTTACAAGGGATACATTTTTTTGCCCCAAGATCCACCATAGTCACCATTCCCGAAACAGGAATTTCCAGATGTTGTTTTGCCACGACAACAGAAGCCGACGTTACCAATATCAGAACACTAGATGTAAATAAAATGACACCATTGAGCAGGTTTTTAACAGAAATGTATCTCAACTTAGCCACTCCTCAACTTCACTCTGTTTTGGGACACGGCCGACACATTTAACTTCACCATTAACCACCACTGCCGGCGTAGAAAAAATACCCAGTTGGGCTATTTCTTGAAAATCAGTAACCTTAGTAAGAGTAGCCTGAATCTGTTTAGCAGCAATGGCGGCTTCTACTGTTTTCTGCGCTTTTTCACAGGAAGCGCAACCCGGTCCACATACCTTAATTTCCATTTCTTTCCTCATTTTTTGTATTAAAATTTAAATAACATTTTGATAAGACTATCAGATTTATATAAAGAGATTTATGGCAGACCCATTCAGATAATCTGATTGAATAAAAAACCGGTGAATAGAATTCCGGTACCAACCACAGCAATAAATACGGCTATCAATTTTGGTTTAAGTACCTTTCGAAGAATGACCATCTCCGGCAGTGATAAGGCGATAACACTCATCATAAAAGCCAGTACGGTGCCAAGTGCGGCACCTTTCCCAAGGAGCGCCTCCACAACCGGTACAATACCTGCCGCATTTGAATACATGGGTATACCAACGACAACAGCCGCAGGTACCGACCACCAGGCATCTTTGCCCATGATTGAGGCCATAAAGGCTTCGGGTACATAACCATGTATGGCTGCACCAACACCAATCCCAGCTACGACGTAGATCCATACCTTGCCGACGATATCACGCACAGCTTCACGACCACGACCAATGCGGTCTGCCCATGTCAGTTCTTCTTCTACGACTATGGCTTCGCTCGCCCGCATCGCCTGTACCCAATCCTCAATCCAGTGTTCAAGTTTGAAGCGGCCAATGATCCAGCCAGAGATTATGGCAATCATGATACCTGTGAAAAGGTAAAGAGCAGCAACTTTCCAGCCAAGCAGGCCATAGAGCAGAACCACGGCAATTTCGTTCACCATCGGAGCTGCAATGAGAAAAGAGAAAGTGACACCTAAGGGCACTCCAGCCTGAACAAAACCGAGAAAAAGCGGTACAGCAGAACAAGAACAAAATGGAGTTACAATGCCAAGCAAGGCAGCCATGACGTTACCTGCAGTTTCTCGTTTCCCGGCTAAATATTTACGAGTTCGCTCCTGGGTGAAAAAAGACCGAATCATGCCAATAACAAAAACAATAAGTGTGAGCAGCATCATCACCTTTGGCGTGTCATAGACAAAAAACTGGATAGCCTCGCCAAGATGACTTCCCTTTTCAAGTCCAACTATTGAGTAAGCGAAAAAATATGAAAAGGGTTCAAGCTGTTTGTAAATGATATACCAAAGAGCAAAACCGAGAAGACCTATAAGAATGGCTTTGGTCATATTTGGTCTTGTTACTCCTGAGGATTTCTTGACATCTGTTGTTCTGCTGCCAGATTCACAGTCTGTTGCTAGGGTTTGAATTTTCTTCATAAATCAGTCCTTAATGTTTGAACTTATTCGCCTGAAACAAGTCTCAGGTGAAGCTCTGCCTATATTGTCCATTTGAGCGAGTATGATCGGGTCAACCCGGAAAGGCAGAAGCTTTTTGGTCAGGTTCTACTGTTCTTGCCGGTTATTTTCTATACGGCATGGTGAGCTATTTTTACTCCTCAGGAATTCCAAGCATCTTTGTTGGTCTTTGATAGCGGTCTCCAGCCCGGAACAGTGCTGCTTGACACCAGCCAGTAAAGTCGAACCAAGAGTTTGGTTTTCAACCAATCGGTAATACATCCAGGTTCCGTGCCGTTCCCCATCAACGAGTCCTGCATTACGCAGGAGGGCGAGATGACGTGATGCGGTTGATTGAGGAATATCTAAGGATCCCATCAGGTCGCAGACGCATAATTCGCCGTTGTTTAGAAGTAACAGTAACATCCGCAGCCTGGTGCTGTCGGAAAGAGCTTTAAACAGTTGAATCTCATTTTGCATAGGGGCTTTCCTGTCCGAAAGAGAGTGTTAATTCCTCATAACAAATATTCATTTAAACTATATTCGTATACGTCTTGTGTTACATATATCCGAATATGCGGATATATAGCAAGTGTTTTTTTATTCCCTCAATATTTTTTAAATACATGCATGTTGAGTTTGTGATATTTGCATATTGTCATAAAAAGTAATGGGTTTTGTACTGATCTTGTAAACATGGGTGGGGGAGTGGTCACTGGCAAAGATATGAAGGGCAGATGAGGAGATAGATATGGCGGATAGAGTCTATACAAAAGAGTCTGCGATCCTCTGCAAAACAGATGAAGTTGCACGGTTAACGCCTTATCGTTAGCATGTATTTTCAGAGCAGAAAAGATATACTCGTTATGTCAGCCAATTTTGAATCTTGGCCCCAAAATTCTGCAGGGGCCAGGGATTCGGCGAAAGAAACCGGAAAGACCATATTAACGGCTGACAAAAGGTCAACAACATTAAAATCCAGCAGCTTAAGGTTATCTGTTGTTCTTTCCGGTTTTTTACTGTTACGCTTTAGTTTCTATCCCAGAGAGTCAGGATTGGACTGGCTACAAAAATCGATGAATACGTGCCGATGATGACCCCCAGCAGTAGGACCAATGAGAAGTCGTGAATAACTGAGCCGCCAAACATAAAAAGAGCCAGAACACTTAAAAAAACTGTGAAAGAAGTTACGATAGAGCGGGAAAGCACTTCATTGACGCTGTTATTGATCACTCTCAAGAGAGATGGGTTGTCGGATTTTTTCATGTTTTCGCGGATTCGGTCAAAGATAACCACTGTATCATTTAATGAGTAACCAGCTAAAGTGAGTAACGCCGTGACCATCAGCAGTGTCATCTCAATATTCATCAGCCAGCAGATCCCAAGAACAGCGAGGACATCATGAAAGGTGGCGACAGCTGCGCCGATACCAAAGCTGAGATTGAAACGAAAAGCGAGATAAACTATTACGCCCCCCATGGAAAGAGCGATGGCAAGCATTGCCTTATTACGAAGAACGGCACTCACTGAGGAACCTATTTCAGTTTGGCTTTCTAAAGAGAAATTTTTGTCGGGAAGTTGAGTGTTAAGGACTTTGGTCACCTGCTCATTAAGTTCAGATGCAATAACCTCCGTGGATTTTTTGATTTTTACGATGAGCCGGCCTTCGTTTTCCACCTGTTGCAGGTCGACACCTTCCAGCTTACTTTTATCAAAGGCCGTACGCACCTCATCCATGGAGAAATTCTGGTCAGCTTTATACTGTAGCAGAGAACCGCCGGCAAAATCGACACCCATGTTCGCATTACCAAGTAGAATTTCCCCAAACGCAACAACGCCCAGAATAACGAGTGCACCCGAAAAAGCGAAGGCGAGCTTGCGCAACTTCATGTAATCCAGACTTGGCTTTTTTATAAACTGTAAGAAGTTGATTCGTTTGATCAGTTTTTTGGAGCTCAAAAGGTTGAAGGTCCAGTGTGAATAATAGATAGAGGTGAAAAGATTAAAGATTATTCCAAGAGAAAGAGTCACTGCGAAGCCTTTAACAGGACCGGTCCCAAATAAAAACAGGGCCAGTGCTGTAATCAAGGTCGTGACGTGGGCATCGATAATGGTTAGAAATGCTTTGCTGAACCCACCATCAATACTGGATTTTATCGATTTTCCCAAAGCAGATTCCTCTCGCATACGTTCAAAAATAAGAACGTTGGAGTCGACGGCCATGCCAACCGAAAGGACTATGCCGGCAATACCTGGCATCGTGAGGGTGGCGCTGAGGATCGCAAGACCGGCAAAAAGAAAAAGGATATTAAGAACCATAGCGGTATTGGCTATGATCCCCGATAGTCGATAATAAATAAGCATAAACCCGACGACAAGGATAGAACCAAGCATACCGGAGAACACACCTTTCTGAATAGAATCCTGACCCAGACTCGCACCAACCGTCATATTCTGGATAATATCAACAGGGGCGGGAAGAGCACCAACCCGTAAAACTATCGCCAGGTCAGCGGCTTCTTCATGGCTAAAATTGCCGGAAATCTGGGCCGAGCCTCCGAGTATTTTTTCACGTATAACCGGAGCGGATCGGACAACATCATCTAGAACGATGGCCATTCTTTTGCCGGTATTCTGCTCGGTAACTGTACCAAAAACCTTGGCTCCACTACCGGTCATGTCGAGACTGACATAGGGTTCATTAAATGAGCCGCCTATCCGCACTTGGGCATCTTTGATCATGTCTCCAGTCATCAAGATTTTATTTTGCAACAGGAGGGGGGTATTGGTTTCTTTCTTGGTTACAGGATCAATCTCTTTTTCAAAAGCGATGGAAGTATCTTTGGGGAGTCTGTTTTGCAGGAACAGATTAAGTTTTTTTACATCTTCACCGGTATGCCAGTGCCCGAGATCAACGGCTTGACTTATAAGTTCTCTAAGGTTGAGTCCTTCGGTATCGGCAACCATTTTAAATTCGAGTTGGGCGGTATCCCCAAGAAGTTTTAATGCCCGCTTTGGATCTTTTACCCCTGGAAGCTGGATAACGATCTCATCGTCTCCCTGGCGGATGATAACAGGTTCGGCGACACCAAACTGGTCAATCCTGTTGCGCAGGATCTCCAGGGACTGATTGACTGCGTTTGCCCTGATATAATCAATCTTTTCTTTGGATAATTTGAGGAAGATACGAGGGAAACTTCCTTGTTTTGCCTCAATGTCGAGAGCGATATCAGCATCGTTTTTGGTAAGCGCTACAACTTTTTCCACGGCATCTGAGTTGGGCAACGTGAAGAGTATCGTCCCAGCTTCTTGTGATTTACTTTGAACGATGCTGATTGATTGCTCAGAAAGACGATCCTTTAAATCATTTGCTGCCAGCTCAAGGGAGTTTTGTGCGGCACGATCAAGGTCGACCTTCAATACCAAGTGCATACCTCCTTGTAAATCCAGGCCGAGATGGAGTCCACCCGGGGATAGATACTGTTTCCACCAGCTCGGAGTCCCGGAATAAAAAGATGGCAAAATTGTCAGAATAGCAAAGAAGACCAGAAAAAAGACAGTACCGAGCTTAAGTCGTAGTGATGTGTTCATAAAACTCCTGAGAGGCAAATGAAAGGATTTGGTTGTTGGTCTGTTGACCTTTGAAAGATTTGAGTGGTGGAGCCATGAGTTTTCATTTGCTATGTGATAATACACCGGCGATGAGTTGCAATATGCTGTTGAAAATATTCATATTGGAAAGCTGTATTATACACTGGGACGGTCAATGAAAAGTGGCTTTTGGGGTTGTGTTCTCATGTGCTGAGGGCAATACGGATAAGGTAAGCGGTGTAAGCGATATAGCAGGATAAAAGTCCGGCACCTTCTAGTCTATTGATACGACCGGGTCCCCGAAATCCATAACCGATGATGAACAGTGATACAGTGAGTGTGGCCATAACCAAAAAATCTCGGGAAAGGACTTCCGGTCCGGCAGTTAAAGGGTGAATCGTCCCGGCAATGCCTACCACAGCCAGTGTGTTGAAAAGATTGGAACCAAGAATATTGCCAAGAGCAATATCATGTTCACCTTTGCGAATTGCGATAAGTGAAGAAGCTAATTCAGGCAAAGAGGTGCCTGTTGCCACTACGGTCAAGCCGATTATCAGATCACTTACTCCAAAGTCATGTGCAATTTCGACAGCACCCCAGACCAGGATACGGGAGGCAGCAATCAAGAAGATCAGACCCGCAACCAGCCAGCCAAAAGCTCGGTGGATCGGCATGGTGTGAGCTGCCAACTTCTCTTCTATCTCTATAGCCAACGCATCTTTTTTTTTGCCCATTCCTTGTCGGATGGTCCAATACATCAAGCCGCTAAAAACTCCCAAGAGTACCAGGGCGTCGGTACGGCTGATTTCGGCATCTCTGAGTTGCCATGCTGCCAGTACCGTAATAGCTGTAAGAAGAGGCAATTCTTTGCGCAGCACTTGCGAATCTACTGAGATGGGACTGATAAGAGCAGTTACCCCTAGAATAAGAGCGATGTTAGAAATATTAGAACCATATGCGTTACCAAGAGCAATGCCGGGATTCCCTTGTAACGCAGCAAGCCCGGAAACCATCATTTCGGGTAATGAGGTACCAAAGCCAATAATCACCATACCGATCAACAGCGGTGGCATGCCAAAATGGCGTGCCACCGAGGACGTACCCTCTACAAAACGATCGGCGCTCAATACCAGGAGGATGAGTCCTGAGATCACGGCCAAAATAGGTATAATCACAATATGTTGCGTCTCCTTTATAAGTTTTTCTTGTTGGGTTGTTGATTTTGAGTACCGTATTTAAAGATTTTCAGGAACTGTATTTTACAGAATGTGCAGGGCGATTCTGCTCAATCAAATCTTCCTTTATTGGATTTACCCCGGGCTTCAGTTTGACCTTGTGGGGTAAGTTGCTGATCTTCATCGGGAACAACCTGATGTTGTTTTTCAGTCTTTCCCTTTTGCCTGAACTGTTTCTGTTCTTGAGACTGCACCTGAGGTTGTTTCTTAGGCTTCTGCTCCTGCCTGAACTGTTTCTGTTCTTGAGGCTGTACCTGAGGTTGTTTCTTAGGTTTCTGCTCCTGCCTGAGCTGTTTCTGCTCTTGAGGCTGCACCTGAGGTTGTTTCTTAGGCTTCTGCTCTTGTCTGAGCTGTTTCTGCTCTTGAGGCTGCACCTGAGGTTGTTTCTTAGGCTTCTGCTCTTGCTTGAAATGTTTCTGGTCATGAGGCTGTACCTCAGACTTTTTGGGTGTGGCTGGTGCTGCCTCAAATTTCCTATGCTCTGTCTGGATATTATTCAAACGTTGGTTTTGTTGTTGTTTTTGAAAGTCTCTCCTGTTGTCCGTCTTTACGTGGGTAAATCGTAAAGGCTGGGACTTGTTTTCTACTACGTCAACAAGGCGTCTGCCTATCATTTGCGTGGCAGGATAATGAAGCTGTTTGTCTTTGTGCTTATCCTTTTGCCCGTATATTCGAGGTGGTCGTGCATCTTCATGGTTGCGACGGTACTCAAATTGCTGGTGGTAATTTTTCTCCCAATTTTTATCATTCCGAAGTCGATGCGAGCGGTAGTTGCGATAATAGGGATCATGGCCGAACCTTGTGGCCCGATTGGAATACCAGGGGTGAAATCCACGTTTTTCGTATCGAGGGTCATAGTAATCGCCAAAATAATAATGGTGTGAATCTCGGATAAAGAGTGATAGAAAAACGGCATCAAAATCAAGAACAATAGCTGGAGAATAAAAGTAGCCGTGATTTCTATATATAGGTCGTGAGTAATAGAGCGGTGCGAACATCAAACCCCGACGACTGATCTGATAATCCCAGTAACCCATTACAAAAACAAAACCATGTGGTGTCCACACATAATGTGCGGGAATCCAGACCATGTCAGGTCTTTTTGCGTGCCAGTAGCCCGTTTGCCAGGCATAGCCATTGGGAGTCCAGATCCAACTTCCCTCTATCCAAACAAAATCAGGTGATGTTGGTGGAGAACTGGGCCCCACTTCCAGAGGTTCAGGAGGAGGTGGTAGAAATTCTGTGCGGGATTGATTGGTATCAGCCCAGTATCCAGATATGTATTGGCTGCCACCCTCAATTGATAGCCAATATCCTGAAACCCATTGACGATCAGGTGGTACATCCCTCCAGACACCACTCACCCAGATAAAATCATCTTGGTCTTCGTCCCAACTCCAATATCCGGGAATCCAGGTGACCTGTTCCCCTTCCGGACGAAATTCTGGAGGGATTTCATTTATTGGTTCCGGTACAGGGCGTGTGGTGATGATACCAGCCGGTTTTTCGTCCACGCTGACATCGGCAAAAGCTTCGTGTATCGGACCGCGTGTCAGGACTTCTACTCCGTCATCAGTTTGATAGATATCGCTTGCTGCAGAGGCGACTGCTGTTTGCAGAAAACATGACAAACCTATCGACAGTGCAACAATGAAGACTTTTTGCAAAAGATAATTTTGCAGCATGGTTCCTCCTGGATTTGTTCTCGCTGAATAGCTTGAGGCGCTGTTCTGCGATTTTGAATGGGGGGACGTTCCTTGATGGCGCGATTGGTTGAAACCAGGGATCTTGAACGTCTCGAGTAACAGGCAGTAGAAGAGCCTCCTGGGCTCAACGATTGTCCTATTGGCTGATATATAACTGATTTTCTTTTTCATTTATAATATTCCTTTCTAGAAGCGTGCTTTGGCTTTAGTTATATCAACCTTGTTTCCTGGGATAAACTTCATGCCGGACATATAATAAACATTCGGATTGAGAAGGTGAGGGGGGCAAGATAACTTGAACGATTTTTAGTATCATTATTTTTCACCTCGTTATAATGGATCATTAATGTGAACAGAGATCGTCTCTTAGTTTTTTTGTAATCGAGAATACCGATCAAGAATAGAAGACATCTAGAGAAACAGAGTCTCAGGTGGCCTCATATCGAAATCATGTCGGGTAGATGTCGAGTCTTTTATACCTTCACAGACAAACAACAACAAATCTATTGAACTCTGTCTAAAGTTGTGATCTATGGGGTTTACACTTTCATAAAGAACAACCTTGTCGGTTAGACGTTGAGAGAGTAAAAGCGGAGACACGGAAGGGGGGTTGGGCCAGGGTCTTCGCATTTTAAAAAGATAAACGAAAAGCAGGCCTTTTATGGCAGGGTAATGGAATTGTGAACCAAACAATACTTCAGGAAAAAATATATGGCGGTACTGTTGAATCGCGACTGGCATTTGCTCTCTTGCTTTTGAGAAACTTTGGGCATTCTCTAGCCGGTCTGACCGATGCATGTTCAGTCCTTGCCCGAATGCGAACTCAGGAAAGTACCTTAGCCGCATTTATGAAAGCCCTGTTGCTCGGTAGAGTCTGTTCCTCCTGTGCTTCTACAAACGGGGGCGGTTGCTGCAGCAGTTACATGGCTGGTGAAACGGACAGTCTGCAGATACTTATAAATTTGATGGCGGGAGTCAATGTTATCCCGGTTAACCATAATCCTGCAGAGTGCTGCTATCTAGATACTGCCGCAGGGTGTATTTTTACTTTCAAACCCATGTTTTGTCTCAATTATAATTGTCAGAGCATCAAGGGGCAGTTGAAGCGGGCTGGAGAACAGCAACTAGAGAAGTTGACCGCCATGTTGCTTGGCAGTCAGTATGAGCTCGAAATGCTGCTGTTCCGTTTTTTGAATACTGATGAATCTTGCCAAAAAATTTTCCTCTTGGCAGCTGAAAGCTAAAAATACCCTAATGATAAGGGGAAGCGTCTTAAAAAACAAAAAAGCCCCAATCAAGATGTATCTTGATCGGGGCTTTTATTAAAAAATACGGCGATGACTTACTCTCCCACACAGTCGCCCGTGCAGTACCATCAGCGCTAAAGAGCTTAACTTCCGTGTTCGGAATGGGAACGGGTGGATCCTCTTTGCTATGACCGCCGTAAAACTTGTTAAAACACCGGGGACTTGTAAGAAACTTCCCCAGGGTCAGACGATCCCTCAAAACTAAATAACAACCGTCAGTTAGACAAGCTAACCAACTAAACAAACGGGGTTAATCCCCAGTAACAGGTTTTGTGTACTCATGTTCTTACAAGATGTAAGAAACCGGTAACACTCACTGTATCATCCTTAAAAAGGAGGTGATCCAGCCCCAGGTTCCCCTAGGGCTACCTTGTTACGACTTCACCCCAGTTACCAATCATACCTTGG